>JHWS01000005.1 GCA_000687675.1 Lachnospiraceae bacterium NC2008
CACAGAATTCGTATGTGTATATGGAAACAATGGAAGAAGCCCAAGACAAAGGTGCGAAATCTGATTAAGATGGGTGTACCCGAGGACTTGGCGTACATAGCTGGTAACAGTCGGCGTGGTCATTGGTTTACCACGCATACAGTCGCAGTCAATATGGCTATGACAAAAGAAAGACTGATAAACAGTGGCTTCTATGATTTAGCCACGGCCTATCAGTCTGTGCACGTCAACTATTGAAAGCGCCGTATACCAAGCGGTACGTACGGTGTTGTGAGAGGACGGCGGTTAGTCACCGCCTCCTACTCGATTACCTTGAAATATCAAGGAATATATGTTATAAATATCTGCGAAAGCAATGTAATAATTCTAAGAATTTCTAAAATTTCTAACAATTCTAAAACTTCTGCTTTCAAATTTCACTTTAAACATATTTATAAACAGCAGAAGGCCTTTTCATGCCCTTCTGCAGAACAGGAGGAACTTCAACATGAAAAGAAGAAAAAAGAATAGGAATCATTCTAGGAAGATTTTTACCCAGAAGAAAAATGGTACTAAAGTTGCAATGGACGACAAGTATAAAGACCGTGTATTTAGAATGCTTTTCAATAATAAGAAAAATCTTCTGAGTCTGTATAATGCATTTAACGGTACTGATTACAAAAATGAGAATGAAATCGAGATAAACACACTGGAGAATGCAATTTATCTTAGCAAGAAAAATGATGTTTCATTTATATTTAGGTTATCCTTAAATATCTTCGAACATCAAAGTACACCAAATCCAAACCTTCCCTTAAGAGACTTATATTACGTTACTGATATGTATAGTCGAGATCATGCAGAAGATGATATATACAGTTCGAGAATCCTTAAAATAAAAACTCCCTACTTTATAGTCTTGTACAATGGGACAGAACGATTGGAAGAAAAGTTTGAATACAAGCTGTCTGATATGTTTGAGCAAAAAGCAGAAAACCCTGCCCTAGAACTTAAGATTATGGTATATAATATTAATAGAGGCATGAATGATGAAATTAAAAATGCCTGTAAAGCTCTTAAAGAATATATGATATTTGTTGATGAGATTAGAGATAATCTTAAGGCTAAAATGCATAAGAATGATGCCATCAACAAAGCAATCAATGATTGTATTAATAATAATGTGTTAAAAGGTTTCTTGTTAAGGAACCGGGAGGCTGTTATGCACTCATGTATATATGAATACGACGAACAAAAACATATTAAAAATGAGAAAAATATAAGCTTTGAAGAGGGACATGCTAAAGGAAGAGCAGAAGGCAAATCCGAAGGAATAGCCCAAGAAAAGCATAACAGTGTTGTTCGTATGCTCAAAAGACATAAAGATATCGAAGAGATTTCTGGAGACCTAGATGTTTCTATTGAGTACATAAAACAAGTTGAGGCGGAGCTGTTTGCTAAGGCATAATGTTAAAGCACAACTGGAATGACAATAATAACTAATTGGTGTACAATAATTTTTAGAAAAAAAAGCAAATATGCTTTTGACGGGGCGATGCTATGGCAGCGTCCTATTTTTCTGTCTAAACATCACGGAGAAAGAATATGAGTTTACAAAAAATAAAGGAAATACTAGAAGCTGACTACGGCTGTGAGGAGCACGCAGACGGTCCTCACGCAATACTTGTTCTTGAAGACGGCACTAAGTGCGAAGTTTCAGAAAAGTGGATTGCTGAAAATGGAATTGAAGAAGGAAAATGCCTTCCGGAGTCTCTATATAATATCATTCAGAAATAACGAATAAATGCTATAATATTAAAGTACTTTCGGTTCTGGGAGGAGTGCCTATAACATAGGTATTGGTCGTGTCTTTGTGCAAACATAGAGAATTCCCGAAGAACACGGACCAGCCGGAAGTTCTTTGAATGTGCAATAGTAAAGGGGTAAGCTTTGGAAGACAAGAATTTAGGATATAATCCTAATGATATCGACAGTATATATAAATATGCAGTACAGCTTGAAAATAAAACTTTCTTAGAAGTTTTAAAAGAAAAGAGTCATCTAAACTCTGACGCGTTAACTGCATATGCAAATAAACTTCGTAAGGGTGGATTAGGCAATCTCCTTGAGGAAGTTTATTTTGGTTATAAGGCAAACTCAGTGCAGGATGCTGATTTTGCAGAAGTGGGAGTAGAACTGAAGGCTTCACCATATGAGGTAACTAAAAAAGGCGAGCTACGAGCAGGTGAAAGACTTGTACTCACAATGATAAATTATAATGGGCCTGTAGAGGATGACTTTTATCATTCGCACCTTTGGAAGAAGATAAGATTAATATTACTTATTTATTATTGGAGAAATAAGCAACTCAATGACAATCTTCTCTATAAAATAGGCTTTGTTAGATTATTTACTCCACCAGAAGCGGACTTAGAAATAATAAAACAAGATTATGACTATATAGTTACTAAAATTAAGGCTGGTCTTGCTCATGAATTGTCTGAGGGAGATACTATGTATCTTGGTGCTTGTACAAAAGGAGCGACTGCTGAGAAAAGTACTGTGCCACAGTATTACGGGGATAAAATTCCTGCAAGAAAAAGAGCGTTTAGTTTTAAGAACTCTTATATGACTTATGTCTTAAATCATTATATTGCGGGCAAAAACTCTGACAACTCGATTATAAAAGATGCTATACAGATTAAAGAAAAAACTTTTGAAGATGTAATACAGGAGATTGTTTCTGATTATGTTGGAAAAACAGACAAAGAACTATGTGAAAAGTTTGGACGAGAGTATAACAATAATAAATCTCAGTGGCACGAATTAACCTGTAAGATCCTTGGAATACGAGATGAACATGCGGATGAATTTGTTAAGGCAAATATTAAAGTAAAGGCTGTTAGGGTTGAGGAAAATGAGAAAATAGTTGAAAGCATGTCTTTTCCGCCTTTTAAATTTCTAGACATTATAAAAGAAGAATATGAAGACTCTACTTTTCATGAATACTTTGAAGAAACAAAACTATTCTTTGTTGTTTGGAAAAGGGAAGGTGATATCTATAGACTGGTAGGAAGTAAATTATGGCATATGCCATATCAGGATTTGGAAATTACTGCCAGAAGAGAGTGGGAAGAGTACAAGAGAATTATTCAGTATGAAATTACTTTTGAAAAATGTATAGATAGTAATGGAAAAGTAAGCTTTAAAAACAACCTTCCTAATAAATCTGTTACGGAGATCATTCATGTTAGACCACATGCTCAAAAGGCTGCCTATCGTTTTAATAACGGAGAGGAATATGGCAATGTCGAACGTGATGCAAATATGCTTCCTAATGGAGAATATATGACAACACAGAGCTTCTGGTTGAACAATAAGTATGTTGTTCTTCAGATAGATGATTTGTGGAAAAAATAGGTTGATCAGTTAACATAAAATTGATATAATGGACGTACTAAACTAAAGGATTTATTATATGAAAAAAACTGTATGTGAATTATTTGCAGGCGTAGGAGGATTTCGCTGCGGCCTTAACAACATAAATGAAAACGTAGTGTATTCACCTGAAAATAATGCTAAAGAAAAATGGGAAACAGTATGGTTCAGTCAGTGGGAGCCAGCTGAAAAGAATACTCAATATGCACATGATTGTTATGTATATCATTTCGGTACTTGCTTAGACAAGAATGGTAATGATACTACAAATGAAAATATAGAAGATGTAGATAAATCAACACTTCCTGACTTTTCTCTTCTTGTAGGAGGATTCCCTTGTCAGGATTATTCGGTTGCTTCATCTCTTGCAACATCAAAGGGGCTTGAAGGTAAAAAGGGTATTCTTTGGTGGTCTATTAGAGAAACTCTTGAGGCAAAACAACCACCTTTTGT
The DNA here is from genome assembly GCA_000687675.1 of Lachnospiraceae bacterium NC2008. Taxonomy (GTDB): domain Bacteria; phylum Bacillota; class Clostridia; order Lachnospirales; family Lachnospiraceae; genus NK4A136. The sequence goes on from JHWS01000005.1 coordinate 3,871, forward strand.
ACTTCTAGAAAATGTTGATAGATTATTAAAGTCACCTGCAAAACAAAGAGGACGTGACTTTGGTATTATTCTTGCTTGTTTTAGAGATGAAGGTTATACAGTAGAGTGGCGTGTTATCAATGCTGCTGACTATGGCTTCCAGCAGAGAAGAAGAAGAACATTTATTTTTGCATATCGTAACGATACAAAATATGCGAAAAAAGTATTAGATAATATTAAATACAATCCTATGTTTGGCGAAGAGATGCATAGAGAATGTATTGGCAATGTTATTGAGAAGGAAGGCTTTTTTGCTAAGTCATTTCCTATTATTCCAATTGAAAACAAGAAGATACAAATTGAAAAATTACCAAATGGTTTAGGAGATTTGTCTGACCACTTTAAATTTGATTTTGAAAATTCAGGTGTGATGTTAGATGGAACAGTTTACACATGTAAAACAACACCGAACTATAGTGGAAAACAAATTACACTTGGTGATGTAATGGAAACTGGAGAAGTTGATAAACAATACTTTATACCAGAAGAAAAATTATATTATACATATCCAGATATAACTCACAGTGATGAAAGTATAAACAGACTTTCAAAGGAAGAGCGACAGACATGGCAGTATCTTAAAGGAGCAAAGAAATTACCAAGAACTGCAGCCAATGGTCATGAGTACATTTTCTCTGAAGGCGCAATTCCTATGATTGATGAATATGATAAACCTGCGAGAACTATGCTGACTTCAGAAGGTGGCTTTAGCAGAACTACTCATATTGTAAAAGATAAAAAGACTGGAAAGATTCGTTTGTTAACAGCTGAAGAAACAGAGAGAATACAGGGATTCCCAACAGGACATACAAAGTATTGCGATGTAAAAGGCGAAGTTGTTGAGATGCCTGTGAACAAACGAAGATTTATGATGGGTAACGCGTTGGTTGTAAACCTAATTAAGGTTATGGACAAACAACTTAGTGAAATTGTTGATGCCGAGTAATGGCGCGGGCAAAAAAATGAAACACATCGAAGTCGTAGCGGCAGTTATAAAAAAAGACAACACTATCTTCACAACTCAGCGTGGGTATGGTGATTATAAGGATATGTGGGAGTTTCCTGGCGGCAAGATGGAAGCTGGGGAAAGCCCTGAAGATGCTCTTAAGCGTGAGATACAGGAAGAACTTGAAACAGAGATAGAAGTTGGACAGTTAATTAAAACGGTTGATACTGACTATCCAACTTTCCATATTACTATGCATGTTTTCTGGGCTGAAGTTGTATCTGGAGAGCTTACACTTATAGAACATGAAGCAGCTAAGTGGCTTCCTATAGATGATAAACTAAGAGATGCAGTAGACTGGCTTCCGGCAGATTTGGAAGTAGTAGAAGAGATACTTGGCTAATAATTGGAATAGATGAAAGAAAAAACATATTCACACAAGTTAATATTGTTTGTTTTCCTGGCGGTAATATGCCTCTTTACAGCTATCAATGCCTATGAGTTTGTAGCTAACAAAGAAGCAGAAGGACATATTCTAGGACTTAATAAGCTTTCTACAGTAGAAGATTATGGTATTACTGCCTGGGGCGGTATCCAGAAACTGATGGGTAAGAAGCTTGCTTTTGGTACTACTACTTATGAAGATGTAACTCTTCTTAACAATGGCTATGCAACTATGGCAGATCAGGACAGTAACTATCAGCCGGCAGTAGATGGCGTTACAGGAGCTAAGGCTTTAGCTGACTCTATAGGTGCAGATTTCTTATATGTAGCTGTTCCACCAAAGCAAAGAGGACCAGAAGACCTTCCTGATGGTGTAGTTGATTATGCTGTAGATAAATATTATGGCATCACATCGGAAATAAAATCCCAGGGTATCTCATTAATTCCTATGAGAGATGTTTTAGAAAATAGCGGTCAGGACTGGTTTAGCTACTTCTATCTTTCTGATCATCACTGGAGAAACAACGGAGCATTCCTTTGTTATCAGCAGATATGTGACTATATGAATGGCCAGGGTATGCCTATTAATCAAGAGGCCTATAATCCTGATTCATATGAGATAAAGCAGTATGAGGATGTATTCCTTGGAACTCATGGAAGGATGGCAGGACCTATGTATACCGGACTTGATGGATATGAGCTTTACCTTCCTAAGTTCGAAACTTCCTTTACTCTTGATGTGCCTTCCCAAGGTATCCATAAGGAAGGAAACTTCGAGGAAGCATTTGTTAATTATGAGAATGTAGACCATTACAGCTACGACTACTATGCTTACTATACTTATCTTAAAGAAGACTATGACCTCTTTGAGATAGTTAATAATGATAACCCAGAAGGGGCTCATGTACTTATCGTTAGAGATTCCAGCGCTGTGCCTGTTTCAGTTTTCTTGGCCAATCAGTGCAGTGAACTTGATATAGTTGACCTTAGATATACAACTGACAGAGATGTGAGACAGTATATTACTGACAAGTCACCTGACCTTATCATTTACCTCTTTGGTAGTGGATATCTGGGCAATTCACAGGCTGTAATTATTCCATAGTCGCTTGGCAGCTCATTTTATGGTAAAATACCTCTAGGTATGCCCACAGCAGATTAAGCTGCACAATAAGGGCTCGTGCATTGGATTATAATAATGAGTAGTAATAAAGAAACTAAAGTTAAAAAATCTAAACTCCTCCAGCACTGGCAGGCAGTTTCTATATATCTTACAATCTATGACTTTATAGCGGTTAACCTGGCTTATTTCTTAGCACTTTGGCTTAGGTTCGACTGTCACTATGCAGAGATTCCAGAAGTTTGGTTATATTTATTCGTTAGATTTGCACCATTCTATGGTGTATTTTGCGTTATTATTTTCTGGGTTATGAAGCTGTATCAGTCTATCTGGCGATTTGCTTCTTATAATGAACTGTCCAGGGTAACAGTGGCCAGCTTGTTTACGTCGGTATGTCATATAGTAGCTATGACCATAGTTATCAAATGCATGCCTACAACTTACGACTCGCTTGGTATGGCTATTCAGCGTATGCCTATTACCTATTACACATTTGGTATGATCATTCAGCTTATGCTTGTTTTAGGTATTAGATTCTCATATAGATTCATTCTTCTTGAAAGAGACAGGATGCGTGCGTCTTCAGGAGATTACCCAGTTCAGAATGTTATGATTATCGGCGCTGGCGATGCTGGTCAGATGATTCTTCGTGATATTACTCATCAGAGACGTACAGGCGACAGAGTTTGCTGTATCATCGATGACAATAAGAACAAGTGGAACCGCTATATCGACGGTGTACCTATTGTAGGTGGTCGTGACGACATCCTTGTAAATGTTAAGAAATATAACATCAACAAGATTTATGTTTCTATCCCTTCGTTATCAAGAGCTGATAAGAAAGAGATACTTAATATCTGTTCTGAAACTGACTGTACTCTTAAGGACCTTCCATCACTTTCACAGCTTGCCAGAGGCGAAGTTACTGTTAAGGAGATGAGGGATGTTGCTATCGAAGACCTCCTTGGCAGAGAGACGGTTAAGGTTAACATGGAGGAGATACTCCAGTCTCTTTCCGGTAAGACTATTATGGTTACAGGTGGCGGCGGCTCTATAGGTAGTGAGCTCTGCAGACAGATTGCCAACCATAAGCCTAAGAAGCTTATTATCTTTGATGTATATGAGAACAATGCTTACGATATCCAGCAAGAACTTAAAATCAAATGTCCGGAGCTTGACCTTGTTACTCTTATAGGTTCAGTTAGAGATTCTAAGCGTATCTTCTCAGTATTTGAGAAATATAAGCCTGACATTGTTTACCATGCAGCAGCTCACAAGCATGTGCCTCTTATGGAAGCCAGCCCATGTGAAGCTATTAAGAACAATGTTATAGGAACATATAAGACAGCATATGCGGCTATGATGAATGGATGTAAAAGATTCGTTCTTATCTCTACAGATAAAGCTGTTAATCCAACCAATGTTATGGGAGCCAGCAAGCGTATGTGCGAGATGGTAGTTCAGACATTTGACAGATTGATCAAGGAAGGCAGAGCAAAAGATATACCTGCCCTTTATCTTCATGCAGATGATGAGGATGTAAAACTTCCTGAGAATATAACCTCAGATATCAAGACTGAGTTTGTAGCTGTTAGATTTGGCAATGTACTTGGAAGTAACGGTAGTGTTATACCACTCTTTAAGAAGCAGATCCTTGCAGGTGGTCCAGTAACAGTTACTCACCCTGATATTATCAGATACTTTATGACTATTCCTGAGGCTGTAAGTTTAGTTCTTCAGGCTGGTTCTTATGCTCACGGAGGTGAGATATTTGTACTTGATATGGGCGAGCCTATGAAGATAGTTACACTTGCTCGTAACCTTATTAAGCTTTCTGGTTTTAAGCCAGATGAAGATATTAAGATTGAATATACTGGCCTTCGTCCAGGCGAGAAGCTTTACGAAGAGAAACTTATGGATGAAGAGAAGATGGGTAAGACTCCTAACCAGCTCATCTATATAGGTGCGCCACTTGAATTCGAGATAGATAAGTTTATTACTGATATACAGAATATTATGGTTCAAAGCTATAACAATGACGAGGATAGCCTTAGAACTGCAATTAAGTCTATTGTTACAACATACCACCCAGAGGCCAATGCATAATGAAAGACGGTAAGATAGTAGTATTACAGGTTCTCGGCGGCCTTAATGTAGGTGGCGCCGAAAGTAGAATAATGGATATCCTTAGAAATATTGATAGGGATAAGATTCAGTATGACTTCCTTCTTCACAGCCTAGGACCTGATGCTTACGAGGAAGAAGCTAAGAGCCTTGGTGCCAATATCTATAGAGTTCCAAGATTCAATCTTGTTAATACACCTGCTTATAAGAAGGCTATGAAAGATTTCTTTTCTTCTCATCCAGAGATAGACATAGTTCAGGGACACATCACAAGCTCTGCCTCTATCTACCTTCCGATTGCAAAAAAGTGCGGAGTTAAAGCAACTATCGCTCATACAAGAAGTGCTGGAGTAGATAAGGATCTTCGTGGTTATCTTACACTTATGCTTACAAAGCACTTAGATAAGAAGTGTGACTATATGTGGGCTTGTTCTACAGAAGCAGCTATCTCAGTCTTTGGTCAGGATAACTATGACAAGGGCTTAGTTAGGGTTATTCCAAACGCTATCGATGTAGACAAATTTGCCTGCAATAAAGATGATGAGATAAAGAAAATCTGTGACGAATATAATCTTGCAGATAAATTCGTAGTAGGTCACGTAGGAAGATTTAATGATGTAAAGAATCATACCTTTCTTATAGATGTTTTTGCAGAGATTGCAAAACTTAGAGATGATGCAGTACTTATGATGGTTGGTAAAGGCCCACTGATGGATAACATCCGGGAAAAGGTAAAGGGACTTGGCCTTGCTGATAAGGTTATCTTTACTGGTGGCCGTTCCAATGTTAAAGACTATTATGCTAACATGGATGTTCTTGTATTCCCTTCAAAATATGAAGGCCTTCCAGGAACTATAGTAGAAGCACAAAGCAGCTTAGTACCTTGTCTTATCTCAGATGTGATTACTAAAGATGTTGATGTAACAGGGCTTGTAAAGTATGAGTCTCTGTCCGAAGAACCGGTTAAATGGGCTAAAAACGCAATAAAGCTTTATGATTGTACAAGAGATATAACTATAGAGCAGGCAAGTCAGGCGCTTAAAGAAAGAGGCTTCGATGTTACAAGTCAGGTAGGCAAGCTTAAACGTATCTACGAAAAACTAGTTATGTAATAACTTAACCGATGCTGAAGGCAGCGGTAAGGAGATTAAATGAAACGTATAGTTCATATCGTCGGCACTATGTGTCCTGGCGGCATAGAAACTTTCTTAATGAATATATATCGTAATCTGGACAGAAGTAAGGTTCAGTTCGACTTTATCATTAATTACCGTGATGATAGTAGAGACTACTGCAAGGAGATAGAATCTCTTGGGGGTAAGGTATATCTAACATCGCGTAAATCTAGACATCCTTTTAAGAATTTCAATGAAATTAAAAATATAGTAAAAGAAGGCGGTTATCAGGTAGCAATAAGACACTCTGATAATGCTTTTCCAGTTGTAGACTTACTTGCGGCTAAGAAGGGCGGAGCTAAAATCCGTATCTTCCAGTCTCACTCTTCCAATACAAAACTTAAACTCTTACATAAGTACTTCAGAACATGGATGGGCAAGGTTCCAACTATGCGTATAGCCTGCTCGGACAATGCGGGTAAGTGGATGTTTGGAAACTTAGACTACACAGTAATTAAGAATGCTATAGATATAAAAAAGAATGAATATAACCCTGACATACGTCAGCAGAAGCTGGAAGAGTGGAAACTAACCGGTCACCCTGTATATGCTCATGTAGGTTCATATTCACCGGTTAAAAATCATAAATACTTAATATCAGTATTTAACGAGATAGTAAAACTTCAGCCAGAGGCAAGACTCCTTTGTATCGGCGAAGGCCCGCTTAGAAGTGAGATGGAAACTCAGATTAAAGAACTTGGCCTTGAAGATAAGATAATCCTAACAGGTATAAGACATGATGTTCCAGACCTTCTTCAGATGGCAGACTTATTCATCTTCCCATCAATCTACGAAGGCTTACCTCTTTCAGTTATCGAGGCTCAGGCCGCAGGCATCCGCTGTCTCATCTCTGACGCTGTAACGACCGAAGTAGATGTAACAGGTCTCGTAACTTTTATGTCTATTAATGAAGCCCCAGCCCACTGGGCTAAAAAGGCAGTTAACCTATCTGCCGGCTACACAAAAACTTCAACTTACCAGCAAGTAGCAGACGCCGGCTACGATGTAACTAAGGTGGCAAAGTTTTATGAGGAATTATAAATGAACAAACTCTTATTTCACATTAATTCCCTAGGCAAAGGTGGTGCCGAAAGAGTAATTGTGAACCTAACAACTGAATTTCTAAAGCTAGGCATCGATGTTGCAATAGCCACAGAGTGGACCGCATCAGACGAATACCCTATGCCAGAAGGTGCTAGACGTATAGATGTAGGTCTAAGCCAAGAGGAAGAATCTTTATCAAGATTTAAAAAGTTAACACTTAGAACTAAAAAACTAAAAGAGGCAATCCTAAAGGAGAAGCCTGACGTAGTAGTTTCATTTACAAGAAACTCTAACTATAGAGCCACCATGGCAGCAAAGGGCACCAAGGTTCCAGTAGTCTTTAGCGTAAGAAGTGACCCTGCTACAGACTACGGCTCAAAAGCTCATAAGTTTTTAGGTAACCACCTATATAAGAAAACAGCAGGCGGTGTCTTTCAAACACAGCAGGCCCTTGAATACTTTGATAAGAAAATCGGGGATAAGTCTACAGTTATACTTAACCCATTAAATACAAAGTTCCTAAACCTTTCAAAACCAGCAAAGCGGAGAAAGGTAATAACTACAGCCGGAAGATTCAATGTTGCTAAAGATCAGATTACCCTAGTTAAGGCATTTGAAAGGATAATGGATAAGTATCCGGATTATAAACTTCAGCTTTTCGGTGACAGAAGTGAAGATAATACCTTCGATATCCTGTCAGATTATGTAAGAAAACAGGGACTTCAGGATAGGGTACTCTTTATGGGTAATTCTAATGAACTTGAGAAGATTATGATAGACGCAGCAGTCTTTGTTCTGTCTTCTAAGTACGAAGGTATGCCTAATGCACTTATGGAAGCTATGGCTATGGGACTTCCTGTAGTATCAACTGATTGTCCATGCGGCGGCCCGGACTACCTGATTAATGATGGGGAGAATGGCTTCCTTGTTCCTGTAGGTGATGATGAGAAGATGGCAGAAAAGATAAGCTATCTTATAGACCATCCTGAAGAAGCAGAAGCTATGGGAGATAAAGCTAAGGCTATAGCTGATCAGGCAAGACCTGAGGTTATAGCAAAGACCTGGATAGATTTTATAGAGAAAGCGATAAGATAATATGCAAGGTAAAAAGATACTTTTTATATCAGATACAATTATTATGCCTCTTGAAAGAGGTAATAGAAAGAGAGTTTATAACCTTATCAATATGATGAGGGGAGCAGGTTGCGATATAGACTTCCTCTTTCTTCATACTTACCCAGAAGAAGATCCTGCACTTACTAAGGAATTCATCGGAGAGGACCACTTCATAACATTTAAGAATAAGAAGCGTCCATTCCATGTCTGGCTTAAACGTAAGGTAAGAGCTGTCCTGGAGATTCTACATATGCCATGGATATTCAGAAACTTTAGTATAGATGAAAGCCTAAGTCCAGATCTTGGGGCTTGCATCAAGGAGCTCTTCGAAAAGAAGAAGTACGATATAGTCTGGTGCGAATATATCTACACTTCTAAGGCGCTGCTTTATGTACCGGATGGTGTAACTAAGGTTATAGATACAGTCAATGCATTTACCTTTAAGAGGGCTATGTATGATGCTGTAGGATATAAACACTACATCTTTGCTATTAACAAGAAGGAAGAGGCAAAGGGACTTAAGCGTGCAGATTATGTAGTTGCTATACAGGAAGAAGAGGAAGCATTCTTCAAGACTATAGTTCCAGAGGGGGTTAAGGTTTTAACTATCGGTGAGAATATGCCTGTGTCAGAGCCTTATGCTGCAAAGACAGATACTATTCTTTTCCTTGGAAGTTACTATGTAGTTAACCAGCAGGGTGTAAAAGACTTCATAGCCAATGTCCTTCCACTTCTAAAAAAGAGCGGGGTTCCATATACATTCAAATTAGTTGGTTCAATATGTAAACATATTCCTGATAGTGATGAATATGTGAAGATGGGCTATGTTGAGGATATTGAGGATTCATATAAGGATGCAAGACTTGTTATCAACCCGGTTAATCAGGGAACAGGACTTAATATTAAGTCTATCGAAGCTATAAGCCACGCTAAGCCTGTAGTAACACATTCAGTAGGCGTAAGAGGACTTAAGAGCGACAAGCATTTTGCTATAGTTGCAGACGATTATCAGGCTTATGCTGATGCTATTATAAAAGTCCTTAAAGATGATGAACTTGCACTTAATATGTCAAAAGATGCAGCTGCATTTATGAAAGAATATATTGATAAGAACAATGCTTCGCTTGAAGCTATTCTTGAAGGAAAATAGTTTGAAGGACCTTGCCAGCAGCAGGGTCTTTTTGTTATATGCAGGGGCGTGTGATGTGAATTTTCAGTTTTGATGGACGCGTCCTAGCGCAGCTGGCAGGAAGAGTTCTCCTACCAGGTTAGGGTATTCTAGCTGGGTTGAATTAACGTAGGTTAGTGCTATAATTTTATTTATGTAATAAGTCGATGGAAACGACTATATTTCGCGGCAGTTTTGCCGTACCTAGAAGGTGGGAAAACGATGACAAAAAAGAGAAAAATTGTCAGTGCGGTAATCCTTGGTATCTTGATGGTTGCTACTCTGGTAGGTGCCTTTATAGTAGGTGCTGAGCCAAGAGCAGAGTCTATTCAGGAAACTATGCAGGATGCGGTACTACATGAATCCATGCAGGTGAATTTCTTTGGAATAGCCAAGGTTAATCCAGGACTTGTATCTGCATATGTGGTTACTGGAATACTCTTTGTATTCGCTCTTATAGTGCGTATCTTTGTTATTCCAAGATTTAAGTATGTACCTGGAAAGTTCCAGATGCTTCTTGAGGAACTGGTAGGCTTCTTTGATAAGCTTTCCAAGGATAATAGTCCTCATAGACATGGCTTTGTAGGAGCATATATATTTACAGCAGGTGTGTATATCTTTGTGGGCACCATATTTGAACTCTTTGGCTTCCAGGCAGAAACTGTGTCTGGCCACAGCGTCTCACTTCCAGCGCCACTTGCTGATATTAATGGTGCTATCTGTATGGGATGTTTCTCATACCTGATTATTCTTTTTGGTGGTATAGCCAGCAACGGAATAAAGGGTATAGGAAAGACTCTTAAGGAATTCTCGCTTCCAATATCTATGAGCTTCCGACTATTTGGTGCCCTGCTTAGTGGTGCTCTTGTTACGGAACTTGTGTATTATTACACAGCACTAAGTATTGTGCTTCCGGTTATAGTAGGTGTGCTCTTTACTCTTCTCCATGCACTTATTCAGGCATATGTATTAACTATGCTAACCTCGGTATTTTACGGTGAAGTTACTGAGAAACATGAGAAGAAAGAAAAGATAGATAAGAAAAGTATAAAAAACAAATTACAAAATAAAGCACTGGAGGGCTAACAATGAAGAAGTTAATTATGAGTTTATCTATGCTTGCAGTTCTTGCAGCAGTATTAGTGGTAGTTGTAAAACCAATTAAGGCATCGGCAGCAGGTGTTAACTTTACTGAAGAAACAGCAGTAACAGCTGAAGCTATCACAGAAGAAAGTGCAGATGCATCAGTAAAGTCTGGTAAATCGATTGCAGCTGCTATAGCTATCGGTCTTGCAAGTTTAGGTGGTGCTATTGGTATGGGTATCGCAATTGCAAAATCATCAGAGGGTATCTCACGTCAGCCAGAAGCTGAAGGTTCAATTAGAACAAGCCTTATGCTTGGTCTTGTATTTATAGAGACTGCTATCATATATGCACTTATCGTAGCAATCCTTATTATATTCGTACTGTAATGCTATAGGTTTCAAAAACCAGTTAGTGTATGAAAGGATATAGAAGATGAAATTACCACTTAATGTTGATTTACAACAGATATTATTACATCTCTTCAATGTAGTTCTTCTGTTTGCAATTTTATATTTCTTACTTTATAAGCCTATTAAGGATTTTATGGAGAAGAGAACAAAATATTATAAAGACATGGATGACAAGGCTAAGGCTGATCTTGAAGAAGCTGATAATACTAAGAAGATGTATGAAGAGAAGCTTGCCAAGGCTGATGAAGAGATTGCAGCTGACAGAACCAAGATGACTGATGAGGCTGTAAAAGAAAAAGAAGAAATCATCAAGAAGGCAAGAGAAGATGGCGATGCTATTATCGCTACAGCTAAGTCGAAAGCTAAAGACGAGCATGACAGGATGCTTGAGCAGGCTAAGAGTGATATAGCAGAGATGGTTAGTCTTGCAACTGCCAAGGTGGCAGTAGGTGATGTATCAGACAGCTATGACTCATTTATCGAGCAGGCTGGAAAAATGGAGTAAAGAATGGAAAATAAGGCATATGTGTATTCTTCTCTTGCTCCATCTAAGGAGCAGGAAACTAAGATACTTGAACTGCTAAAAAATAAATATGGTAAAGAGTACCTTCTTGAATGGAAAGAAAGCAAGGATTATCCTGGTGGTTTCAGACTTGTAGTTGGTGACCATATCTATGATTGGAACAACAAGGGACGTTTCCTTCAGCTTAAGGAAAGACTTGAGAACCTTGTAGGAAGTAATGACAATATTATCTCTCTTATACGTGAGAATATTGAAGACTTTGCTCCATCTACAGATCCGGAAGAGATAGGTAATGTTATTACAGTTGGTGATGGTATAGCTGTTGTATCTGGTCTTAACAATGCCACATATGGCGAGATCCTTGTGTTTGAATCTGGCATCAAGGGTATGGTACTTGATTTAAGAGCAGATGAGATAGGCTGTATCTTATTTGATGATGACTCAGATATATACGAAGGCAGCAAGGTTAGAAGAACCAGAAAGACTGCAGGCGTATCTGTTGGTCAGGCTATGCTTGGAAGAGTTGTAGATGCTCTTGGAAGTCCTATCGATGGCGAGGGACCTATTAGTTCAGAAGCCTATATGGAGATAGAGCATCCGGCGCCGGCTATTATAGACAGACAGCCAGTTGATACTCCTATGGAGACAGGAATCTTATCTATTGACTCTATGTTCCCTATAGGTAGAGGTCAGCGTGAGCTTATTATCGGTGACAGACAGACAGGTAAGACTGCTGTTGCTATGGATACTATAGTTAATCAGAAGGGTAAGGATGTAGTTTGTATCTACGTTGCCATAGGTCAGAAGGCCAGCTCTGTAGCACAGATTGCTAATACTCTTAAGAAGCATGGTGCTATGGATTACACCATAATCGTCAATGCATCTGCGTCAGATGCAGCACCACTTCAGTATATTGCACCATATGCAGGAACTGCTATTGGTGAGTTCTTTATGGATAAGGGAAGAGATGTACTTATCGTATATGATGATCTTTCTAAGCATGCTATAGCTTACAGATCACTTAGTCTTCTTCTTGACAGATCTCCTGGACGAGAAGCTTATCCTGGTGATGTTTTCTACCTTCATTCAAGACTGCTTGAGAGATCTGCTCATCTAAGTGATGAGAGAGGCGGCGGTTCACTTACTGCCCTTCCTATTGTAGAAACACAGGCTGGTGACGTATCAGCTTATATTCCAACTAATATTATTTCTATTACTGATGGTCAGATTTTCTTAGAGAGTGACCTCTTCTTCTCTGGTCAGCGTCCTGCAGTCAATGTAGGTCTTTCAGTATCCAGAGTCGGTGGTGCAGCTCAGACTAAGGCTATGAAGAAGGCAGTTGGTGCCCTTCGTCTTGACCTTGCTCAGTATAGGGAGATGGAAGTGTTTACCCAGTTCTCAAGTGACCTTGATGATGCAACTAAGAACAGACTTCGATATGGTCAGGGACTTATGAGAATCTTGAGACAGCCACAGTACAGACCATATAACCTACATCAGCAGGTTATAGTACTTGTTGTTGCTATGAATCAGCTTTTCATAGATGTACCTCTTAATGAGATTAATGACAAGATTTATGAGATACTTCAGCATTTTGATAATAAAGAAGCATCTCTTTGCAGCAGAATAGATTCCACTGGAAAATTATCTGATGAAGATAAAGAAAGAATACTAGAAGTAGCTAAGACTTTAGTCTAGTAGAGGGTAAGAATATTGCCGGGCATGAAGGAAATCAAAAATAGAATAGGTTCTGTAGCGGATACTCAGAAGATTACCTCTGCCATGTATCTTATATCTTCTACCAAGTTTCGCAAGGCTAAGATGGAACTGGACAATACCAGACCATATTTTGATGCCTTAAGGACAGAGATAAAACGAATCTTTAGAACTAAGGCGGATACTCAGTCTATCTACTTCTATCCACCTAAGAAGGGTAAAAGAGTAGGTATAGCGGAAGTAAATGAGCCTAATCCAAGCGTTAAACCGGATGAGGTACCTGCTTATGAGGATATTAAGGGCACATATGGTTATCTGGTTATAACGGCTGATAAAGGACTTGCTGGTGCCTACAACCAGAATGTTGTCAAAGAGGCTATGGCTCTTATGAAGAGAAAGAAGCCTGAGGAAAGAAAACTCTTTGTAGTCGGAGAAGCCGGAAGGCATTACTTTGATATTCATAACATACCTATAGAAAAGAGTTTTTTATATACTGCCCAGAATCCTACAATTTTAAGGGCTAAGGAGATAGCAGAACTACTTCTTGATAAGTACAGGAAGGGTGAGCTTACTAAGATATATGTTATCTACACGGACATGAAGAATTCTATCATGCAACAGGTAAGCAGTATAAGAGTCCTTCCTTTCCATAGAGGGGACTTCCTAGACCACGCAGAAGAAAAGCCTATTAAGTGCGAATTTGAATTCAAGCCTGATATGGAGAAACTTCTTGAAAGTATCATGCCTAGCTATGTTTCGGGATTCATATACAGTGCTTTGGTAGATAGTTTCTGTTGTGAACAAAATGCGAGAATGATGGCTATGGACGCTGCCAATGTTAACGCAGAAAAACTGATTTCCGATTTGAGGATTCAGTACAATCATATGAGACAGAATGCTATAACTCAGGAAATAACTGAGGTGGCAGCAGGTGCCAAGGCTAAGCGTAAGAAACTTGAGAAGGCAAGACTTAAGCGTAAGAAGGCGCAGGAAGCTGCTTTAGACCAATAGATATACCAAAATCTGTAAGTGACAGATTTGCAATTATAAAAGGAGCGGATAAGGTGACTGGAAAGATTATACAGATATCAGGATCTGTTATAGACGTACAATTTGAAAAAGGGCATTTGCCACGTATTAAGGATGCCCTGACGGTTAAGCTTGGAGAAAAAACACTGGTTATGGAAGTAGCCCAGCATATTGGCGAAGCCATGGTTAGATGTATTATGCTTGCTGGAAGTGAAGGCCTTGCAAGAGGTATGGAAGTAACTGCTACAGGTAGCGGTATCACAGTTCCTGTTGGTGAGATAACCCTTGGAAGGATGTTCAATGTTACAGGAGAACCGATAGATGGAGGGACTCCTATTCCTGAAGATACAGAAAGATGGTCTATTCATAGAAAAGCTCCAAAGTTTGAGGAACAGATGCCGGCAGTTGAGATACTGGAAACAGGTATCAAGGTAGTAGACCTTCTTGAGCCATATCCAAAGGGAGGAAAGATAGGACTCTTTGGTGGTGCCGGTGTAGGTAAGACAGTTCTTATTCAGGAGCTTATTCATAACGTAGCTATGGAACATGGCGGATATTCTATATTTGCCGGAGTAGGAGAAAGATCCAGAGAGGGTAATGACCTGTGGCATGAGATGGCTGAAAGCGGCGTATCAGATAAGACAGCCCTTGTATTTGGCCAGATGAATGAAGCACCAGGCGTACGTATGAGAGTTGCTCTTTCAGGTCTTACTATGGCTGAGTACTTTAGAGACCAGCAGAATAAAGATGTACTTTTATTTATTGATAATATATTCCGTTTCGTACAGGCAGGTTCTGAAGTATCAACACTTCTTGGACGTATGCCTTCAGCAGTTGGATACCAGCCAACACTTGCAGAGGAGATGGGTTCTCTTCAGGAAAGAATCACTTCTACAAAGCGTGGTTCTATAACATCAGTTCAGGCTGTATATGTTCCTGCTGATGACCTTACAGACCCTGCACCTGCAACAACATTCTCCCACCTTGATGCGACTACAGTTCTTAGCCGTAGAATCGCAGAGCAGGGACTTTATCCTGCAGTTGATCCTCTTGAATCTTCTTCAAGAATCTTAGAGGCGGATATAGTAGGAGAAGAACATTATAAGGTTGCCAGAGGCGTTCAGGAAACACTTCAAAAGTATAGCGAGCTTCAGGATATCATCGCTATCCTTGGTATGGACGAACTTAGCGATGAGGATAAGAAGACAGTAAATAGAGCTCGTAAGATACAGAGATTCCTTTCTCAGCCAACATTTATGGCAGAGAAGTTTACCGGTATCCCAGGGGTTTACGTACCTGTAAAAGAAACTATCAGAGGCTTCAAGGCTATTATTGACGGTGAAGTAGATGATATACCAGAGATGGCATTCTACAATGTTGGAACCTTGGATGATGTATATGCTAAGGCAAAGACTATGGAAGAGAAAGAGGCATAATCGTTGAATTATTTCAATCTTCACATACATACAGCAGAGCGAGACTTCTATAACGGTCCCTGCTCATCGCTCATAATTCCTGTAGAAGATGGTCAGTATGGTATCAAGGCTCATCATAGAAATATGATTGCAGCCATAGTTCCAGGGGAGATGGAGATGACTGTCCCTCTTGCAGAAGGCGATACCTCCTCAGACCCGGAGAAGGTCTACGCTGTCTTATCGGCAGGCATCGTTAAAATCGAGGACAATGATGTCCTTATCCTTGCTGACACAGCCCTTACCTACGACGAACTAGATGAATCCGAAGCCAAGATGAACGCTCAGTTCGAAAAGGAAAAGCGCCTCCAAAAGCGCTCAACCAAAGAATATCTTGAGGCCGAAGTCGAGATGCGCCGCGCAATCTATAAGCTTAAGAAACGAAAAGATAAATCCTTTGAAAGCTAAAAGAACGAGTAAAACTCGTTCTTTTTCATTGGCTAGGTGGAGGAGCAAATCATTTACCCAGTCTCCGACACCTATCAAAACCTAAATCATTTACTTTACATCCTAAAATATGTTATAATCTTATGGATTTTGAGATATAACCGGAGAGGGAAAACTCCCCAGGGAATGGAGAAAACATGTTAAATAATAAAACAATTTTAATCACAGGTGGTACAGGTTCATTTGGTAAATGCTTCACAAAGTATGTCCTTACACATTATGAACCTAAGAAGATTATTATATATTCAAGAGATGAGTTTAAGCAGTTCCTTATGCAGAACGAGTTCAAGGAGTATAAGGATAAGCTCAGATTCTTCATCGGTGATGTAAGAGATGTTGAGAGACTTAAGAGAGCTCTTAACGGTGTAGATTATATTATTCACGCAGCTGCCCTTAAGCAGGTTCCAGCATGTGAATACAACCCTAATGAAGCTATCAAGACTAATATCCATGGTGCTATGAACGTTATCGAAGCAGCACTTGACTGTGGTGTTAGCAAAGTTGTAGCTCTTTCAACAGATAAAGCTGTTAACCCAGTAAACCTTTACGGTGGTACTAAGCTTGTTTCTGATAAGCTCTTTATCGCTGCCAATGCTTATGCTGGTGAAAGCGACCTTAACTTCTCAATTGTTAGATATGGTAATGTTGCTGGCTCAAGAGGCTCAGTAATCCCATTCTTCCAGAACATAATCGATAATGGCGGTAAGGAACTTCCTATCACTGACTATAGAATGACAAGATTCTGGATAAGCCTTACACAGGGCGTAGAACTTGTTATCAAGGCTCTTGCTGAAGCAAAGGGCGGCGAGACATTTATCTCTAAGATACCTTCATTCAAGATTACAGATCTTGCACAGGCTATGCTTCCAGGATGCCAGATGCCTGAGGTTGGTATTAGAGAAGGCGAGAAACTTCATGAGATTATGGTTACAACTGAGGACTCTATGACAACATATGAGTATGATAAGCACTTTATCGTATATCCTCAGATGGTATTCTCTACAAAGCGTATGCCACAGCCAACAGGCAAGAAAGTTCCTGAAGGATTCTCTTATAGCTCTGGTAATAATACAGAGTGGCTTACAGTTGAGCAGATTCAGGAATTACTTAAGAAATTAGATTAATATGAACCTTGGTTCCATATAAGAATAATAAAAGGCATCCCTATGGGCTGCCTTTTTTAAGGATTTAGGACTTGAATACTCTTTATATTCGTACAGAAGCAAATGTAACAACAGCGATGGGGCATATGGCAAGATGCCTCACTATTGCTGATGCAGTTAAAATGCTTGGTGGCAGAGCTGTTTTTATAGTTGCAGAAGAAGGTTCTACAAGGTTTCCTAAAGAAAGAGGCCATGAAGTTATCTGTCTTAATAGGAGATGGGACGATTTCGACGGCGAGATAGAGATTTTGACTTCTCTTATTAAGGAGAAGAATATTAAGTCCCTTTTAGTAGACAGCTACTATGTAAATGAGGCTTATATGGCAGCACTTAATAAGCTGACCTACCTTTCTTATATCGACGACTTATACGAAAGAATATGGCCTGTATCCTGCATAATAAACTACAGTATATATGCAGAGGGACTGCCAGAGAAGGCTGCCCAGTCTTCAGAAGATTCAAAAGATAAATTCTGTTACAAAAAAGATTATCCAGAAACAGATTTAATTCTAGGAACTAAGTATTTTCCACTAAGAAAAGAGTTTCTGCCTATAGTTAAAAGACAGATTCCTGAAAAGATAAAGAATGTACTTGTTGTAACAGGTGGCAGTGATATTTATCACTTTATGCTTAACATATTAGTTCACATTATGAACGATTCTGAGCTTAAAGATGTGAACTTTAACTTTATCTGTGGTTCCTTCCATGAAGACAGAGAAAAACTCATAGAGATGGCAAAGGATGCAGATAATATTACTATACTTAATACTCAGCCTAGTCTTAAGGAAGTTATGGACCAGTCTGATATAATAATATCTGCAGGAGGTACAACACTTTACGAAGCAGCATCCTGCGGACTTCCAGCTATCTGCTTCTCATTTGCAGATAATCAGCACTACAATGTATGGTCTTTTGATAGTGAAGGCTATGCTATCTATGCAGGGGATGTAAGAAATAATTTCTCCTACCCAGGCATTATAGATATGCTTAAGTCATTTGATAAAGATAAAAGACAGCTTATGTCAGATAAGCTACAAAGCCTTGTTGATGGTAAAGGTGCAGAGCGCATAGCAAAGCATCTTCTTGAAGTATAAATACGATAAAGAGGTTTACAAAGTGAACAATATTCCAGCAATAGCAGGAGGAACTCCTGTAAGAGATAAGAAATTATATTATGGACATCAGTATATTGATGATAAGGATATTAATGCAGTAGTAGAGGTATTAAAAAGCGATTATCTTACCTGCGGTCCTAAGATTGAAGAAGTAGAGAAGAAACTTTGCCAGATAACAGATGCAAAACATGCCTGCCTTATTTCTAATGGTACAGCAGCTCTTCATGTTGCTCTTCAGGCAATAGGAGTAGGTGAAGGTGATGAGATTATTACTACACCACTTACATTTGCAGCATCTGCTAACTGTGGATTATACTGCGGCGCTAAGGTTGTATTTGCTGATGTTAATGAGGAAACATACAATATCGACCCAGCTTCAGTTAAAGAAAAGATTACAGATAAGACTAAGGCTGTAGTTGCAGTAGACTTTACAGGACAGGCTGTAGAGCTTGATGAGCTTCTTAGCATATGTCATGAAAAAGGAATCAAACTCGTAGAGGATGGAGCTCATTCTATAGGTACAAAATATAAGGGACGTAAGGTTGGCTCTATTGCTGACGTTACTACTTTTTCTTTCCACCCTGTTAAGACAGTTACCTGCGGCGAGGGCGGAGCTATTATGACTAATGATGATGAGATTGCAAAGAGGCTTTATCTCTATAGATCTCACGGTATAACAAGAGAAGCTGATTTAATGGTAAGAGAGCCAGATGGTCCTTGGTATTATGAGCAGATAGGTCTTGGTATGAACTACCGTATGACTGATATGCAAGCAGCTCTTCTTGGAAGCCAGCTTGATAAGCTTGAGATTTTTTCAAAGCGCAGAAGTCAGATTGTAAAGATTTATGATGAAGCATTTTCCAAGGTAGACGGACTTATCGTTCAGAAGGAGATAGCTGAGTCAGATACTACAAGACATCTTTATATATTAAGACTTGATCTTAATAAGCTTAAGTGCACAAGAAGAGAATTCTTCGATGCTATGAATGCTGAGAATATATGCTGCAATGTTCACTATATTCCAGTATACAGACATCCATATTATGAACAGCTTGGGTACAATAAGGGACTCTGCCCAGTAGCTGAGAAGATATACGAAGGTATTATGAGCCTTCCACTTTACTATTCTCTTACAGATGAAGATGTTAATGATGTTATAGAAGCTGTAAAGAAGCTTGTAGATTACTACCACGTATAAGACACCTTTAGCGGAGATATTAGATGTTATTATCCATAATCGTGCCTGTATATAACATGGCAGCTGATGACAAATTAAAACATTGTATGGATTCTCTTATTAATCAGAACCTGTCTGATTATGAGATTATAGCAGTTAATGATGCATCTACAGATGAGTCATTATCCATACTTGAAGAATACAAGGCTAATTATCCAGATAAGGTTAAGGTTATTACTTATCCAGATAATAAGAAACAGGGCGGAGCTAAGAATGCAGGCCTTGACGCAGCTAACGGTAAATGGGTTGGTTTTATAGACAGCGATGACTGGATTAGCCCTGATATGTATAAGAAACTTATTGATAAGGCTGATGCCACAGGGGCTGACCTTGTAGGCTGCGATTATACAATAGTTGATAAATATACCTTTGAACATGGACAGGATGTAGTTAATAACACTCCTGACCAGACAGGTGTACTTGATGATGAGAAGCATGCCAAGCATATACTTAGAAGCGGAAGCATGGTTGTTAAGATATATCTTCGAAGCGTAATAGAGGATCATCATCTTAGATTCCCTGAGCATATACTTTATGAAGATAACTGTGCAGGACCTCTTTGGTCTATGTATTTTAAAAGGTTTGAAAGAGTAGATGAGGCTTTATATTATTACCTTACTCTTCCAGACTCAACTACCCATCATGTTACTTGGGAGCGCTGTCTTGATAGAGTTAAAGCAGGTCATGAGCTTCTTAAAGAGTGTAAGGATAGAAGGACCAATGTCTATATCTTCAAGGATATGCATGATGACATAAGCTTCTATGATAAATATCGTAATGAGATAGAGTACAGATATGCAGAACTTTGCTACTCAGGAACCCTTTTCTCATATATGTATTCAGGAAAGAATAGAAAGCTTAAGAATACAGACTACTTAAAGAAGGACATAATAGAGCATTTTCCGGAATTTAGGAAGAATCCATATTATGAGTCTATGATGAAGGAAGAGGATAAGAAGTTTATCGATATTCAGATGAAGTCTAACTTTAGATTCTTCTTGCACTATATATTATTATTTGCTTATAGAAACTTAAGAAAGAGAAAATAGGTATGAAATCAATAGCAATTATAACTGCCAGAGGAGGCAGCAAACGTATACCTAGAAAGAATATAAAAGAATTCTTGGGAAAGCCTATTATTGCTTATACTATCGAAGCAGCGATTGCTTCAAACATGTTTGATCAGGTTATGGTTTCCACAGATGATGATGAAATCGCGCAGATAGCAAAGAAGTATGGAGCTATGGTTCCATTTATGAGAAGCGAGAAAACTTCCAATGATTTTGCTACAACTGCAGATGTTCTTAATGAAGTTATAGATGAATATAAGAAGCTTGGAGAAAACTTTGAATATATGTGCTGTTTATATCCAACAGCACCATTTGTTACACCTGAGGCTATAGGCCAGGCTATGAAGATACTAGAGGATAATGGAGCTGATACAGTTCTTCCTGTAGTAAAGTTTTCATTCCCTCCGCAAAGAGGCGTGATTATGAAGGATGGCTATCTTACACCTAAGTATCCAGAGTGTATGCCTATGAGGTCACAGGATCTTGAGCCTATGTATCATGATGCAGGCCAGTTCTACTGTATGAAGGTTTCGTCTTTCTTAGAACAGGGCAAGGTAGTTATGGATAAGACTATGCCATATATGCAGGATGATATGAATGTTCAGGATATAGATACCCCAGAAGACTGGGCTATAGCAGAAGTTAAGTACAAGGTACTTCATAATATGTAAAAGGGTGCCTCATAAGAGGTTTATGACAGCTGCGCTAGGCAGCACTGGAGAATAAAGTGGAATTATATTTAAGAAAAGCTAACAAACTCGATAAGAAGAAGACATTCGAATGGTTCAATGACAAGCTGTCTCGTATGAATTCGTTTAATAGTGATGAAGTTTCATTTGAGGACCATAGTAACTGGTTTGATGCTACCCTTGAGAATGAAAACAGAGACTTATTCATCTGTATGGACTTTATGATGCCAGTTGGTGAGATAAGACTTGATTACACAAAGGGCAACAGTGCTGTTATCTCTTATATGGTTGATGCAGATGCCAGAGGTGAAGGCTATGGAAAGAAGATGCTCTCTCTTGTAGAGAAGGAGGCTGTAAAAAGATTCCCAGAAGGTATTACCCTTTACGGCGAAGTTAAGAAGGATAATATTGCTTCAGTAAAAACATTCGAAGAATCTGGATATTCCTTATCTGAACTTTCCAGTGAAAATAGAGCGGTTTATGAGAAACATGTAGATGAAACATCTATAAAGAAGGCTAAACCTATTCCTAAACCTGCAAGAGAAGTTAATTTTGAAATACTTAGAGTTATAGCTATGCTTATGGTTATTACTCTTCACTATATCGGCAAGGGCGGACTTATAGCTCCTGCTAATATTGATATTAAGAAGTATGAATTCCCGTTTTGGGTTATTGAGTGCCTCTGTATAGTATGTGTCAACGTATATGTGCTTATAAGCGGCTACTATATGGTTGATAAGAAGTTTAAATTATCTAAGCTGGCAGCACTGTGGTGCCAGATATTCTTCTACAGTATAGTTGTTACATTTGTATCTATTGCTCTTGGTTGGATTGGTATTAATGATACTATGGTTTTATATAAGCAGTTTATCCTTCTCCCTGTTGTTATGGGACACTACTGGTTTGCAACTGCCTATATTATTATGTATATCTTCTCGCCTTTCTTAACTAAGGCTATGAGGATGATGGATCAGCGTACACACCGCAAGCTTATTTTCCTTCTTCTTATTCCACTTTGCTTTGCAAAGTCTATTATTCCATACGATGTAACACTTGATGACCTTGGAACAAGCTTTGTATGGTTCCTTGTGCTCTTTATCATAGCTGGTTATATAAGAATCTACGGTATCCACTTCTTCGAGAAGAAGATTAATGCTTATATGGCATATATACTTAGTGCATTTGGCATACTTGTATATAGATATATGGCAGCTTCACTTAATAACCTTTTCCCAGAGTTCTATCTCTATAACAAGGTTACTAACTACAACTTTGTACTTGTACTTACAGGTTCACTTGGCCTCTTCTATATATTTAAAAATGCTAAGTTCAAGGATAACTTCATTACAAGATACCTTGCTTTAATAGCTCCATTTACATTTGGTGTATATCTTTTCCATGAGCACATCACTATTAGATACACATGGATTGTTATGCTTAGAGTAGGTAATGTATTTGGTAAATACAGAATCCTTCATATGATTCTTGTTGTACTTGCAATATTTACACTGGGTATTCTCATTGATGTTATTAGAACTCTCTTATTTAACTTATTTAGAAAGTTAATTATCTTTGCTTTAAAGATTTACTATGGCAACAGAGAGATTATGGACTATCTGATATTTGGCGTAGCAGCTACAGTTGTTAACTGGATTGCCTATATTGGATGTGCATACTGTTTCCTTATAGCATTTATGAAGAAGGGAGCAACTACTACAGAGATGACAGCCAATGTTATCGCCTGGATAGCAGCAGTTCTCTTTGCATACTGGACTAATAGAAACTTTGTATTTAGAAGTACTATAACAGGCTTCGCTGCAAGGCTTCGTGAGTTCTGGCAGTTTGTTGCAGCCAGAATCTTCTCCTTCTTAGTAGAGCTTGTTATGTTTTTTGTTATGATTCATATCCTTAAGATGAATGACATCGTATCTAAGCTTATAGTAGGAATTGTAGTTATCATACTTAATTACATATTCAGTAAACTCTGGGTATTTAAGGATAATAAGGCTTAACTGAAAATGGTTAAAATTCAGAAACTATTTCCTAAAATAATATTTCCAATAATTCTATTTATCTATCCATTATATGGATTTAATCTTGGTGCGGATCTTTCAGATACTACCTACAGTCTTGGCAATTACATGTACTTTGACTCTATGACAGGTAGCTGGAAATATGCCACATTCTTATCTAATCTTCTTGGAGCAGGCCTACTTAAGCTTGCTGGAAACAAGATGATCCTTATGACCTTATTTTGCGGAATGGTTATATCTGCAACAGCTCTGGCAGCTTATCTTGTATTATCAAAAATATATAATCCAGCCATGGTTTTTATTGGCGAAATAATTGCTATATGTATGACCTGGTGTCCAAACGTTATTCTCTACAACTACCTGACATACCTGCTTCTAACTCTGGCAGCACTTGTTTTATATAAGGCAATAATTGCTGACAGTAAGAAACTATATATTCTTGCTGGAGCAATACTTGGGTTAAATGTCTTCGTCAGAGTATCTAACCTGGTTGAAGTAGCTCTTATATTAGCAGTATGGTATGGGGCATATCTTAATAAAAAGAAACCATTTATTCCAACCTTATATTGCATAATCGGTTATATAGCAGGTCTTGCAACATCTGTATTAATTGTGGTAATTGCAGGTGGTACTAAAGGTATAGGTGAGTGTGTTAGCTGGATGTTATCTTTATCTTCATCAGAAGGTGATGCTGGCGGATATTCTCTTACTGAGATGGTTAGGGTTATTTTTGATAACTATCTTGGCAATGTAAAATACTTTGCTATATCTATTCTCGGAATAGTTCTTGGTTTTGTAGGATTTAGAATATTTAAGGGTAAGCTTCTTTTGCTTAAAAGAGGTGGATATATAATCTGCCTTGCAGGGCTCTTTTACTATTTCTATCGTAACGGTGTATTTACAACTAAGTTTTATAATAATGGTGCCATATTTGGACTTTGTGTATTAGCTATATTCTGGCAGTTTGTAGCTGCTGTATATGCTCTTTTTAGTAAAGACCTTTCTGTGGAAGATAAGACTATGGCAGCACTAGTAATAGTTCTTTTACTTATTACTCCACTTGGAAGCAATAATCACTTATTTACAATCATTAATTCTATGTTCATAAGTCTTCCATATACTGTAGGATTTGGATATAAAGTACTTAAAGATAAGAAAGAGGTATTTCCTATCGCATCTTACGGAGCATTTCTTTTAGTAGTGCTTCTTGCAATAGGAATAATGTTTAACCTTAGATACGTATTCGTAGATGGGGAACAGGGCACAGGTCACGATACTGTTATATCTGAAAGCAAAACCATGAAAGGTATGAAGACAGATACCTTATATGCTGAAGATATTGATGAACTTTGCATCGTTCTTTCGGACTATAGAAATAAGGAAGCTATCTTTTATGGTAACGTCCCAGGCGCTTCCTACTTACTTGAGATGCCTTGCGCTATATCAACTAGCTGGCCAGATCTTGATAGCTATAGCGAGAAGGATTTTGAAGAGGAACTTAATGAGGTTTCTAAAGTAAAACCGCTTATAATTATGAAGATGGATGCTTATTCTGATATTTATATTAGTGATACTTATAAAGATAAAACTATGTTAAAATATATCTTTGAGAATGATTACGAACCATACTATATGAATGCAGATTTTATGGTTCTTGCATCAAATGAGGAATAAAAGATGATTAATTTTAATGTGCCTCCATTTACAGGCAATGAGATGAAATATATAAAGGAATGCGTTGAGAACCAAAAGATATGCGGTGACGGTGCATATACTAAGAAGTGCAATGCATGGATGGAAGAGAAATTTGGAGCAAAGAAATGCCTCCTTACAACTTCATGTACCCATGCTACAGAGATGACAGCTCTTCTTGCTGGTATTAAAGAAGGCGACGAAGTAATTATGCCTTCATATACTTTTGTATCTACTGCAGATGCATTTGTACTTCGTGGTGCCAAGGTAGTATTTGTTGATATTAGACCTGACACTATGAACATAGATGAAACTAAGATAGAAGCTGCTATCACAGAAAAGACCAAGGCTATAGTTCCTGTTCACTATGCAGGTGTTGCATGTGAGATGGACACTATACTTGATATAGCTAAGCGCCATAACCTTCTTGTTATAGAAGATGCTGCTCAGGGTGTTATGGCTAAGTATAAGGGCAAGGCTCTTGGAACTATCGGTGATTTTGGTTGCTACAGCTTCCATGAAACTAAGAACTACAGTATGGGTGAAGGCGGCGCCCTTCTTATCCGAGATGATAAATATATTGAAGATGCTGAGATTATCAGAGAAAAGGGTACTGACAGAAGTAAGTTTTTCAGAGGTCAGGTTGATAAATATACCTGGGTAAGTGCTGGATCAAGCTATCTTCCTAGTGATATGAATGCAGCTTATCTTTACGCTCAGCTTGAGATGGCAGATGAGATTAATAAGGCAAGACTTGAGATTTGGGATACCTACTATAAAGGACTTAAGCCTCTTGCAGATGCTGGTAAGATTGAACTTCCAGTTATTCCAGAAGGATGCACTCACAATGCTCACATGTTCTACATAAAGGCTAAGGATATAACTGAAAGAACAGCACTTATATCATTCCTAAAAGAGAATGAAATATTATCAGTCTTCCACTATATACCTCTTCACACATCACCAGCTGGTAAGAAACTTGGTAGATTTAGCGGTGAGGACGTATACACAACAAAGGAAAGTGAGAGACTTACAAGACTTCCTCTCTACTACGGACTTACAAAAGAACAAAATCTCTACATAATAGATAAGATTAAGGAATTCTATAAATAATGAAAATATGCCTGAAAAAAGAATCAATCATAAGTATCATTGCAACATGTATCCTCTTTGCATTAACAATTATATGCTTTGATATTACATACGCTCTTAATGATGATTTGGCTATTCAGGGTATAATTTCAGGTACATTTGCAGGGAAATCCTGCGCATTTACATACTATCTAAGTTTTCCTATAGGGCTTATACTAGCCCTTTTATATACTATTATTCCCCCCATTAACTGGATGGGAATATTTTTTATTGCCTGCTATTTCGTAGGAATATATCTAATTCTTAAGAGGCTTCTTGCTTTAAGAGAAGAGAAAAACTCTAAGGCATATCTGTTTGGAATAGGACTTGTAGTATTCTTTACTTATATACTTAGCGGGGTAGTCCTTCTTCACTATACTGTTCTAGCAGCATTTTGCGGGGGAGTAGGACTTGCACTATTTATTACTAACACAAGCAAGGAAAAACTTCTTAAAACAAACATCTCATCATTAGTATTCATATTACTTTCATATCTTATTCGCGAAAAAGTATTCTATATGATGGTCCCATTCTTCCTTGTGGCTTTTTTAATAAAGCTTGTTTGGGAGATGGATGGTTCAGAGGAAAAGAAGTTTGGAGCTAAGCTAAGAACAAGTCTGAAGAAATATGCCAAGTTCTTACATGTTCTTTTAGGGGCATTTATCCTCTTGGTTGTATTAAATAAGATTCCATATTTATCAAAGGATTATAAAGAATATGCCAGCTTTAATGAGGATAGAACTACTCTCTACGACTATGTAGGTGTTAGAGAAACTATAGGGGCTATGAATTACTATAGTGATCATGGTATCGACAGGGCAGAGTATGACCTTCTTAAGAGCTATAATATCATGCTTGATAATGATATGACTGCTGATGTTAAGGCTATGAGTAAATACAAGGCAGCGTCTAATTCTAAGGAAAATCTTGCAGGTGCCATATACCTCTACAAGGAAAGTGTCCTTAAAAAGACTAGTGTCTTTAAGGATATAAGCTTTTTCCCTTATAACTATATGATTGCTATTCTTTATATAGCAGCATTAGTTCTAATTATTAAACATAAGAAATACTTCCAGCTTATAAGCCTTATAGGCCTTGGAATAGTTAGAAGTGGACTCTTCATATACCTTTTCTATAACGGAAGGTTTCCTACCAGAGTAATAAGCTCACTATTTATTATGGAAGCGGCTGTATTACTGGCATTTATGGCCTTACTATCTCTTAATGAGAAGAAATACAGTCTTGCTAAGATGGTTCCTATGGTTACAGCCTTGGTTTTACTGATTGGAGCCTACTATAACCTTGGAAATCTCCACACAGACTACGAAAAGCAGCTTACTGTAAATAAAAATGAGGATGTGTTATACTCTTATATGGCAAATAATCCTCAGAATTTCTATTTTATGGATGTTTATGCATCGGTTTATAGAACTGAAAAAGTCTTTAAGGACTACAAGCCTGACTTTGAAAACTATATGATTTTTGGTGGCTGG
Organism: Lachnospiraceae bacterium NC2008; assembly: GCA_000687675.1. Classification (GTDB taxonomy): domain Bacteria; phylum Bacillota; class Clostridia; order Lachnospirales; family Lachnospiraceae; genus NK4A136. Next base: position 31,353 of record JHWS01000005.1, read on the forward strand.
CTTAGCGGACATCCTATTGTAGACAAGAAGACTTCCAAAGCAGGACTTTCTAATAACATTAAGGAGTGTCTGGCTGATTCTTCTAGCAGATTAGTTACAAGAAAAGATGTAGGCTGGCAGATAGAGGATTATGAGAATTACCTTCAGCATGCATTTACACTGGAGGAAACACTAACATGTGAAGATGGCAGCGTATTCTATGTGTATAAATACTAATGACCAGATAAAGCTTATTGGTAAAAGAATATACATAAGACCTATTAATGATAGGGATACTGATAATATAATCTCTTGGCGAAATAAAGATTTCGTTATGGATAACTTTATATATAGGATTCCACTTGATAGAGAAACTCATGAAAGATGGGTTAATGACAAGGTTAAGACTGGTCAGGTAGCTCAGTTTATTATGGGACTTAATGATTCAGGTGAAGAATTCGGAAGCGTGTATATAAGCCATATTGATAAAGAGGCGGCTTCTGGTGAATTTGGAATCTTTATAGGTAAAGAAGAGATGCTTGGTAAGGGCTATGGCGGTGATGCCATGGAACTTATTGAACTATATGGAGCTAAGAGGCTTGGACTTAAGACTATGACTCTTAGAGTTATAGAAAGCAATGAAAGAGCAGCCAAGCTTTATGAAAGCAGGGGCTATACTAAGAAGTCTGAAGAATACGAAATAATAACTACTGAAGAAGATGGGGAAACTCCTTCTAAGGTTAAGGTTATATATATGGAGAAGAGAATATAGCCGATTTTGGCATAAGATACAGCGCGGGAGCGTAAGGATTAATGAGTTTAATTAGTTTTGTAATACCTTGTTACAGGTCAGAGCAGACAATTACAGATGTTGTAAAAGAAATTGATGATACTATGGAGAAAGTCTCTGGTTATACCCATGAGATTATCCTTGTAAATGACTGCTCACCAGATGGAACATTAGAAGTTCTTAAAGACCTTGTGGCAAGCCATAACAATATAACAGCAATTGATTTTGCAAGAAACTTTGGCCAACATTCTGCACTTATGGCAGGGCTTCGCCAGTCTAAGGGTGATGTGGTAATTTGTCTTGATGATGATGGACAGACACCTGCAGATGAGTGCCCACTTCTTCTTAAGGCTCTTGAAGATGGAGCTGACGTTGCTTATGCAAGATATACAAAGAAGAAACATTCTCCATTTAGAAACTTTGGCTCATATGTTAATGAAGAGATGGCAAGAATCATGCTTAATAAGCCAAAGGAACTCTACATCTCAAGCTACTTTGCAGCAAAGAGATATATAGTTGATGACATGATCAGATATGAGAATTCATATCCATATGTTATTGGCCTTGTTCTTAGATCTACTAACAATATTGTTAATGTTGATGTACATCACAGAGCCAGAACTATAGGAACATCAGGCTATACACTTAAGAAATTACTTGGCCTTTGGATGAATGGATTTACTTCATTCTCTGTTAAACCACTTAGAATAACAACATTTATAGGATGTTTATCAGCAATAGCTGGTTTCATATACGGCATAGTTATTATAGTCCAGAAGTTTGTACTTCCTGACCGTCAGGTGGGATTCGCATCACTTGCATCTCTACTTGTATTCTTTGGCGGTATGATTATGATTATGCTTGGACTTATTGGAGAATATGTTGGTCGTATGTATATTAGTATGAACAACTCTCCACAATATGTTATTAAACAAAACTATCTCCCTTCAGACAAAGAGGGAGATCATAAGGAGTAATCCTTCTCATGAACAATCTTGTAAAAAGACTGAAAAATCTTGATACATACAGATATATTATTAGCGTCATAGTTATTCTTGAAGCTATCTATAGAACTATAGAATTTACCAATGCACCATCTAATATGGTTCAGGCAGAGATGTTTAGACCTCTTTGCTACAACATTGGTATTCTTGTTTTAGTTAATATGGATATTAAGACCTGGCTTAATATTTGGTCTTTAATTTATATTCCTGTCTGCTATGTATTTACTCACTTTGCTTATCAGAAGCACTGGATATTCGATATTAATAACTACGAATTCCCACACATTATCAGAATGGGAAAGATAGTTATACTTATCTGGGGCGTCATACTTATATCCATTATCAGACACATAATTAAAAATAAGTCATGGAAGCAGATTAAGAACTATAATCCTTTCTTACTCTGCACACTTGGTCTGTATTTCTTATGCATTCTTTTATTTAAGAGACACTATGATGAGATGCTTTTCTTTATAGTAGAGGTTATAGGTATAAGCTTTATCCTTGCTAATAAAGAACGTAGAAAGATGATTATTCAGGCTCTCCTTGATGCCATCATACTTTCTTTCTTTTATGTTATGTACAAATGCCTGCGTCACAGACCTTTCGACCTTGAAAGATATGACTTGGTATTTAGTAACTCTAATAACGGCGGCGAGTATATTGCCTGCGTTGTTATTGCCTTCTTTGTTAAGATTTCAAACTGGTGGAGTAAGGCAGATGTTAAAAAGTGGATTAAGATTACAGCTCTTGTAATCTATTACATACTTCTTGGAATTACGCTTAGCGTAACTATGTTTAACTATACAAGAACAACTATTGCAGGCCTTGGCTTTGCATTTATCCTTGGTCTTGTTATGGAAGTAGTAGGTGCTGCTAAGAAGAAGGAAAAGAAGGCAGGTGTATTTGCAAAGTATGGTTTTGCAATATTATCACTTGTTCTAACATTTAATATTACGTACCTTGGACTTAGATGGATTCCAGCATATTATGCTGCCAATGTAGATCAGCCAATATTATATGTTGGCGAGGATAACAATCCTAGCAAGGTTCATTTTGGCGATTCTATGTATTCACCCAAATATACTACTATGGGTTCTTATCTTAGAACTGTATTTGGTAAATGGGGAATCCTTATCAAGTTTGATGATGACAAGCAGTCTGAAGGACAGACTGAGAAGGTAGAGTTCGACGGAAGAGATATAACCAGTGGTCGTATGGAGATCTGGCATATGTTCCTTTCTCGTTACAATATGACAGGACATTACCCATTCCACCTCTTTAATGATAAGGGTGAGATTATAGCTCATTCCCACAACTCATATATTATGGTGGGCTATATGCTGGGTATAATTGCAGGTATTCTTTACATAGTATTTAATGTGCTTGCATTCCTATATTCGGTTATAATGTTTGCTAGAGAAGATGACAAAGATAAAACCTATTTCTTTGCCTTCTTAATTATAACAACATGCTTTATTAGCCAGGTTGCTGAATGGATAAGCAGACCTCAGTATTCTATGTATCTGGTATTTGTATTTGGTCTTGGTCTTATTCTTACAAATAAGAAAAAGGCTAAAGAGACAGAAAGTAAAGAAATAGAAGCTGTAGAAATAGAAGAGTCAGAAACAAGTAATCTTTAAGAGGAATTGTTTACAGTATGAACCTTAAAAACAGATTTATTAATACATTTATATTCGGTATCATCCTTGGGCTTGCAACTCATATGTACAGGCTTACTAACTGGATGCTTTGTGAGGATTCACTTAACTACCTTGATACCATATCTCCATCATGGACTATTTCAGTTGGTAGATACTGGCTTCCTAAGGTTGAGTATATAAGAGGTACTTATGAGCTCTCATGGCTTATAGGTCTTATGTGTATTATCTTTCTTGCCTTATCTTCTGGTATCATAGCAGAGATGTTTAAGGTAGATGGAACTATAAGAAGACTTCTTCTGGCATGGATAGTTGTATGTAACCCAGTTGTTACTTCAACATTTGCTTATATGTATACAGCAGATGGTTACTACTTTGGATTTATGCTTATCTGCCTCTACGCTTATCTTTTAGACAGAGAAGATAAGAAACGTTTCTATATTCCTGCTACTATCTGCTTTGCAGTAAGTATGGCATTCTACCAGGGATTTATAACAGCAGCTATAGTTCTTATCTTTATTAGACTTATCCTTATGCTTCTTGATGAGAAGTATAAGATTAAAGATGTCCTTTACAAGGGATTAGGTTATCTTATACCAGCAGGTATAGGCTGCGGTATCTACTATATAGGTCTTAAGATTGCATGGAAGATTACAGACCACAGTCTTGCAGCCTATATGGGACTTGGAGAAAAGCCTAAGCAGGGACTTATCCGTTACTGGTATGAACTTAAGGAATGCTACATCGACTTTGCAAGAGTGTTCCTTGTTAGATGGAAACTTACAGGATATAACGTAACTAATGTAATTATGTTCCTTATAGTTGCAGTTATTATTCTTACTCTTATTACTAAGAGAAAACTTTGGAAGCATCCTTCAAGATGGCTTCTTGTAATACTACTTTGCGGACTGCTTCCTGTAGCAACTCATATCTTTGAGTTCTTGTCAGAAAGCGTATCATATACAACAACTATTATGGATTACGGAACTATGATGGTATTCCTTATGCCTGTAGTTCTTATTGGCCAGCTTGATCTTGGCGATGGTTCATTTAGTGAACTAATTAAAATGGATTATATTAAGAAGCATATCTTCTGGATAGTAACTGCAGCAGTTATGCTTTATATCTCATTTAACTTTACAGTTATAGCTAACAAGGCGTACTACAATATGTTTATGGCTAATAAGAACTGTGAGACATTAGTTAACCGTATCGAGACTCGTATGGAGATGATTGATGGATACGACAGCGAGATGGAAGTTATGATGGTTGGTTCATGCTACCAGATGCCTGAGTATGTTACCAATGCTCCTATGATGTCAGGTGTTGTATCTAACATATTTATTACTGGTGAGAATGGATATGTTAACTATATGAATAAGATGCTTTCTACTGGATATGGCAAGGCATCCCTTGATAAAGAAAAAGAGATAGCTCAGACAGATGAATATAAAGAGATGGGCTACTGGCCATCTATGTCATCAGTTAAGATAATAGATGATGTTATGGTTATAAAACTCTCAGACAATGATGAGGACTTATTATACGAATAAATATCCCCTAGATATATTGGGAATAATATAAATTATATTTGAGAATATATTCGAAAAAGAAAGGAACGGATATAATTATGGGACTTTATGAGAAGATAGTTAATGGAGAAGAGAAGCTTTCACTTGTAGGACTTGGCTATGTAGGTATGCCTATAGCTGTAGCATTTGCAAGAAAGATTAATGTTATTGGTTTTGACTTAAATGCTGCAAAGATTGACTTATATAAGAGCGGTATCGACCCAACTAATGAGGTTGGTAATGATGTAATTAAGAATACAAAGGTTGATTTTACTGCTGACCCAGCAAAGCTTAAGGAAGCTAAGTTCCATATCGTTGCTGTTCCAACACCAGTTAATGATGACCATACACCAGATCTTAGCCCTGTAGAAGGTGCTTCAAGAATCCTTGGTCAGAACTTAACAAAGGGAAGCATAGTTGTATTTGAATCAACTGTATATCCAGGTGTTACAGAAGATATCTGCGTACCTATCTTAGAGAAGGAATCAGGACTTAAGTGCGGCGAAGACTTCTTTATTGGTTACTCACCAGAGCGTATTAACCCAGGTGATAAGGTTCACAGACTTGAGACTATTACAAAGATTGTATCAGGTATGAACGAAGAGACACTTGATACTATAGCTAAGGTATATGAACTTGTTGTTGAAGCAGGTGTATATAGAGCAGAGAGCATCAAGGTTGCTGAGGCTGCCAAGGTTATTGAGAACTCTCAGAGAGATATTAATATAGCATTTATGAATGAGCTTTCCATTATCTTTAACCGTATGGGTATCGATACACAGTCAGTTCTTAAGGCAGCAGGTACAAAGTGGAACTTCCTTAAGTTTTTCCCAGGACTAGTTGGTGGACACTGTATCGGTGTTGATCCTTACTATTTAACATATAAGGCTGAGCAGCTTGGCTATCATTCACAGATTATCCTTTCAGGACGTCGTATTAATGATGATATGGGTAAGTATGTTGCAGAAAGCCTTGTTAAGACCTTAATTAAGGCTGATAAGCCAGTTAAGAATGCTAAGGTAGGTATCCTTGGATTTACATTTAAAGAGAACTGCCCTGATACTAGAAATACTAAGGTTATAGATATCTATAACGAACTTATGGAATATGGTATCACACCAGTTGTTGTTGACCCAGCAGCTGATGCTGATGAAGCAAAGAGACTTTATGGTATAACATTCCAGTCTATGGATGATATGAAGGATATGGATGCAGTTATTATAGCTGTATGTCATGACCAGTTCTCTAAACTTACAGATAGCGATATCGATGGCTTCTTCAAGGCAGGAGCAGACAAGAAGGTTCTTCTTGATCTTAAGGGAATCCTTGATAGAAAGGCATATGATGCTAAGAAAGATTATCTCTATTGGAGATTATAATAAAGCGGTTTGTAGGTAAGCAAATTGTATGATTTGACGCTGTGGAGGCAGATATGGGATTTAAAGATTTAAAATTTCCAGAAGGAAGTAAATTCCTTGTAACAGGTGGAGCTGGTTTTATAGGCTCTAATATATGTGAAGCTATTCTTGATCTTGGTTATGAAGTAACCTGTCTTGATGACTTATCTACAGGTAAGCAGGCCAATGTTGATGCTCTTATGGGACGCAAGGGCTACACATTTATAAAAGGGGATATTAAGGACCTTGATACATGTATGAAGGCCTGCGAAGGTATCGATTATGTTATGAATGAAGCTGCCTGGGGCAGTGTTCCAAGAAGTATAGAGATGCCTCTTTTCTACGAAGAGAACAACATCAGGGGTACTCTTAATATGATGGAAGCTTCTAGACAACAGGGCGTTAAGAAGTTTGTATATGCTTCAAGTTCATCAGTATATGGTGACCACCCAGTACTTCCTAAGGTAGAAGGACAGGAAGGTAACCTTCTTTCTCCATATGCATTAACAAAGAGAGCCTGTGAAGAGTATGGAAAGTTATATAAGAAGCTTTACGGACTTGATACATATGGGCTTAGATATTTCAATGTTTTTGGTAGAAGACAGGATCCAGAAGGAGCATACGCTGCAGTTATTCCTAGATTTATAAGACAGCTTCTTCATGGTGAGACACCTACTATTAATGGTGATGGTAAGCAGTCTCGTGACTTTACATACGTTGACAATGTTATCGAAGCTAACCTTAAGGCATGTCTTGCACCTTCAGAGGCAGCTGGTCAGGCATTTAACATAGCTTACGGCGGAAGAGAATTCCTTATAGATATTTACTACGACCTTTGTGAAGCTCTTGAGATTAAGAAAGAGCCAATATTTGGACCAGACAGACCAGGTGATATTAAGCATAGTAATGCTGATATTTCTAAGGCTAAGAAACTTCTTGGCTATGATCCAGATTACGACTTTGCAAAGGGTATCAAATTAGCAATTGCATGGTATAAGGAGAACCTTTAATGTGCGGAATTGCAGGATTTATATCGAAAGATATAGACCGTGAAAAGACTATAAAAGCTATGACTGATTCTATCATCCACAGAGGGCCAGATGCATATGGCTGCTTTATGGATGAGACTACCGGTCTTACTTTTGGACATAGAAGATTATCCATTATAGATATAACAGAAACTGGCTCTCAGCCTATGGTGTCAGCTAGTGGCAGATATGTTATATGCTACAATGGTGAGATTTACGACGCTCACATACTTAAAAATATGATGGAGAGCGAAGGACATCATATCGATTACAGAGGTACTTCTGATACAGAGATACTTCTTGAAAGCCTTGAATACTATGGCATAACAAAGACTCTTTCTATGGTTAAGGGTATGTTTGCCGTAGCTCTTTTTGATAAAAAGGATAAATGCTTATACCTTTTTAGAGACCGAGTAGGAGAGAAATCTGTTTACTACTCTTTAGTTAATGGTCGCTTTGTATTTGCCTCTGAGATTCAGGCTATAACAGCATACGAAGGATTTAATAAAGAAATAAATAAAGAGGTGCTACCTTTATTCCTTACAAGGGGATATATCGCAGCGCCTTATTCTATATATGAAGGAGTCTACAAGCTTCTTCCAGGACAGATATTAACTCTTAAGGGAGTTGATAAGGATTCTCATAATGAAGAGGATTTAGAACTTTCTTCTTATTACGATATAAGAAAGATTGCTGCTGAAAAAGAAGATGGCTTTAAGGGTAGCTTTGATGAAGCTGTTGAAGAGTTAGACAGGCTTATGACAGCAGCTGTAAAGGGACAGATGGTTGCAGATGTTCCTCTTGGGGCATTTCTTTCAGGTGGTATTGATTCAGCCAGTGTGGTAGCCCTTATGAATAAGGTTAACCCTGGCAATGTTAAGTCATTTACCATCGGTTTTGAAGATAAGAAGTACAACGAGGCTGACTTTGCTAGAGATATAGCAAAGCATATTGGTACAGACCATACAGAGCTTGTTGTATCTGATAAAGAACTTACAGATGTAATACCAATAATATCAGACATATATGGAGAACCATTTGGTGATTCATCACAGATTCCAACTTATCTGGTAAGTAAGCTTGCAAGAAGTAAGGTTACAGTATCTCTTAGCGGAGATGCAGGAGATGAACTTTTCTGCGGCTACAGAACCTATGATAAGGTACTTCCTTTCTGGAATAAGACAGGAAAACTCCCGGGATTTGTTAAGGGTGCAGGCTCAGGCCTATGCTCATTATTTGCTTCTACTAAGGGAAGTATGTATAGAGCCTCTATGTGTCTTAAGGCTAAGAATGTTGTAGAGATGAAAAACTATCTTGCCTGTACATCAGCCTACCTTGATAAGCTTACAGGAACTAAGCCTAAGGTTTCTGGTCAGATGTTATTAAAGGGTCAGATGAATTCCATGATGCTTGATGACCTGACTCTTTATCATACAGATGATATTCTCGTTAAGGTTGATAGGGCAGGTATGAGAGTATCATTAGAAAATAGAATACCTATGCTGGATAGAGACGTCTTAGAATTTGCTCTGTCACTTCCAATTAATTATAAGTTTGAGAACGGAGTTCAAAAGAGAGTTCTTAAAGAGATGTTATATAGATATGTTCCAAAGGAACTTATGGATAGACCAAAGACTGGTTTCGCTGTCCCACTTAGAAGATGGCTTACATCTGGAACAACAGGAGACTGGGCAGCATCTCTTATGAATGAGCTGACATTTGCAAAGGATGGATTCTTAAATGAATCTGCCTGCAAGGGCTTATGGCAGGGCTTCCTTAAAGGTAAGGAACCGGCAGAACTTGTATGGTATGTTCTTATGCTTGAACAGTGGTATCAGAATCAATATAAGAAATTAAGTTCATAATGTGAACTAATAGAGGTATAGATGAACGTTTATAGAAGATTAAAACAATTATTTAATAAAAAACAAAAGCGCAGAGTAACAGGCTTAATAATTATGATATTCTTCGGAGCCCTTCTTGAGACTCTTGGAGTATCTATTATAGTTCCTTTAGTATCTGCCGTTGTATCACCAGAAACTATACTAAGCAATAGTACTGTTCATGGCATTCTTGATTTTCTTGAAATTAAGATTACAAATTCAGATGACTTTGTAAAACTCTTGCTTATAGCTACTATGTCTATCTTTGTTATAAAGAATGTTTACATGCTCTTTATGTACAGATGTCAGGCATCATTTATATCATCTACAGAGGCTGATACATCAGTAAGACTTCTTAATGATTACCTTAACAGACCATATGAGTTTTATCTGAATGCTGATGTAAATGCTATGTTCCAAACAATTAACAAGGATATACCTCATGTTTTTGAGCTTGTTCAGCAGGCTATGTATCTTATTACAGAGATTGCTGTTGCAGCGTGTATCTGCGTACTTCTATTCTTAGTAGACTTTAAGATGACTATGTGTATAGCTGTTCTTATGGTTATTATGCTTGCTGTTATTGTATTTATCATTAAGCCTGTGCTTGGACGACTTGGACAGGGAAGACTTAAGCAGCAGGTTCTTACTATGAAGTGGATGCAGCAGGGCATCTTTGGTATTAAGGATGTTAAGGTAGCTGCTAAGGAGAACTATTTCTTAAAGACATTCTCAGATGCTTATTATAAGCTTGCTGGAATTACAAGAAGATATAGCGTATATAACAATGCACCTAAGCTTGTTATAGAGGCAGTATGTATGGTTGGACTTCTTGGTTATATGCTTATCTGCGTTTGTGCAGGAAGAGATATGATAACTATGCTTCCTATGCTTTCAGCATTTGCACTGGCAGCTGTAAGACTTATGCCAAGTATTAACCGTATATCTACCCTCCTTTCGACTATTGCATATTATGAGCCATCACTTAATTTCGTTTGCGATAACCTTAATATTGTTAACCTTAAGGATGCAGACTTTAAGGAGAATCAGGGTAGCTGCAGACCAGATAAGATGATTAAGCTTAGTGGTATAACTTACGCTTATCCAAATACTGAAAGAAAGATATTCGATAATGCTGATATGGAGATTCCAGTTGGAAAGTCTGTAGGTGTTATTGGTCCATCAGGAGCAGGTAAGACAACTATTATCGATGTACTTCTTGGACTTCTTGAACCTTCTTCTGGTAAGGTTCTCTGCGATGATAAAGACATTAAAGAAGATTATAAGGCATGGCTTTCTAATATAGGTTATATAGCTCAGAACATTTATATGCTTGATACTACTATAAGAGCCAATGTTGCATTTGGCGTAGATGAGAAGGATGCAGATGAAGACAGAATCTGGGAAGTACTTAAGGAAGCCCAGATGGATGAATATATTAAAACCCTTCCAGAAGGCTTAGATACTGTAATTGGTGACAGAGGTGTAAGAATTTCAGGCGGTCAGAGACAGAGAATCGGTATTGCCAGAGCTCTTTATCATGACCCAGAACTTCTTGTATTCGACGAAGCAACTTCTGCTCTTGATAACGATACAGAAGCAGCTATTATGGAAGCTATCAATTCTCTTAAGGGTAAGAAAACTATGGTAATCATAGCTCACAGACTTAAGACTATAGAGAACTGCGATATTCTTTATAAGGTTGAGAATGGAAAGATAGAAGTTACAAGTCTTTAAGGACTCACGGACAGACCTAGGGTCTGCATAGATTGATTTTTCAAAGGAAAGGTACTAAGCATGAAAATTGCTATGATATTGCCACACTTTTATCCATATGTTGGAGGCGGTGAGCACCTGTTTTACTGCCTTGCAAAGGGCTTCGTAGCCAAGGGACATCAGGTAAGAGTGGTTACCAGAAATGTTGGCGAAGAATATCTTGGAGACAAGGTAGTTGACGGAATAGAAGTTAAGTATTGTCCTTGGAAGGAGATGTTTGGACATCCATTTCCAAAGAAGAAGGATATAGTAGATGCTGTTAAGTGGTGCGACGTAGTTCATACTTCAACTTATACAACATCAGCTATAACCAGCAGACTTGCCAGAAAATACAAGAAGCCATCTGTTATAACTATCCACGAGGTTAGAGGTAATAAGTGGTACTGGTGCGATAACTTTATTAATGCAACTATCTTCTACATGGTTGAGCAGTGGTCATGCAGACAGAAGTTTGATGTTTATCATTCTGTTTCTGATTCCACATCAAGAGATATTAAGAAGTTCTGTGGTAAGAACAAGAATGTTATCAGAGTCTATAACGCTAACGAGGTTGATCCTTCACTTGCTAATCCAGATTTTTCTCTTAGAGAATACTTTGGGCTCAATGCTACAGACAGAATCTTTTTATATTATGGTAGACCTGGTAAAACTAAGGGAATACAGGTATATGAGAAGGCACTTCTTAGCTTAAAGAAGAAGAATGCCTTTGCAGATGATGTGAAGTTCTGTTTCGTACTTGGTGAGGAGCCTAAGGATCTTCGTAAGGCATTTATCAGTCATATTGAAAAGGAAGGCTTATCAGATAAGGTACTATTCCAGCACTCACTTGGAAGACCAGATCTTATGGCTGCCATTATGCAGGCTGATTATGTAGTAGTTCCATCTATAACAGAAGGCTTTGGTTTTAGTGCACTTGAAGCCTGCCAGCTTGGAACGCCACTTATCTACAGTGATGGATGTTCTCTTCCTGAAGTAACTTATGGCAAGGTTCTTGATTTTGCTAACAGGGATGCTGATCAGCTTGAGGATAGAATCAAGGCTGTTATGGATAAGGGAATAGATGCATTTAAGGATGTACCTGCAAAGACATTTAAGATGGAAGATATGATAGACGGGGTAGAGAAGATACTTCTTGACCTTGTAAAATAATCAGGCAATTTATTGCCGATAGATGAGGATTTTTATGAAAGATAATATGACTGCTGTCTCTAAAAAGGGGCAGTATAGTTTTAATAGAATACATGCCTATATTATGCTTGCAGTAATAACAGCATTCTATTTAGGACTATTCTTTGTATATGGAGTAGCTCTTTGCGACGACTCTAATGGTTATATCAGGATGATATCAGCAAGGGAACCTGTATATCCTTTATACCTTGCTTTCTTTAGAAAGATAGTTGGACTTAAGCATTATCTTTCTGTTGCAGTATTTTTCCAAAACATATTAATGATATATGCTGTATATTCTCTCATTAAGTATCTTATGCTTAGATACAAGCTAAGACCTTATATGGGTTATCTTTTTGTTGCTATTAATGTAGGGGTGTCAGCTCTTAATCAGTTCATAGCACTTCGCGGTGCAGCATATTCTAACAGTATAGAGACAGAAGCTCTTGCCATACCTCTTTGGCTTATCTTCTTTAGATTATTATTTAAGTTTATAGATACAAACAGATCAAAGTATATATGGCAGATGGCACTGCTTACAGGTCTTATGATGGATATAAGAAAGCAGATGGCTATTGGCTTTGTTCTTATGTTTGCCGTGACATTTATTGTCTTTATTGGCAGAAAACATTATCTTAGAAAGTTACTTGTAACTGTTGTTGCTATTGTGATTTCTTTCTTATTAGCAGGATTAGTTACAAGAGTATATAACTACTGCCTTAGAGGAACTTATGCTTCTAACACAAGAGATATGAACCTTGTTCTTACTACATCTCTTTATATAGCAGATCCAGAAGATGAGAAACTTATAGAAGATGAAGCCAGCAGGGAAGTCTTTATGAAGACTATGGAGATTCTCGATAAGGAGGAGATTATATATAACTACGCAGGTAGTTCACTAAGTGAACTGAATGCACATTACGTTGAATCTTTCGATAAGATTACTATAGATACTACAGCTAATCTCTTTATAGACTTTGCAGTAGATAATGGATTTAGCGAAGGTATGGAAGCAGAGGCAGAAGCTGACCGTATGAGTAAGGTTATAGTAAAGAGCCTCTTTATGGATAATATTGGAAAATATACCAAGGTTTATATGTCATCTATGTATGATGGTCTTATTAATACAGTTGCTAAGAGACATCCTCTCTTAGACATATATGCTATGTTAGCATTCCTTGCCTATATAGGACTTGGCATAGCCTGCTTTGTAAAGAAGAGAACTAGAACTATAGCATACGCAGCTATAGCAGTATTCTTTGGAATCATGATTAATGTTGGTTCAACAGCAGCATTTATCTTCTGTCAGACCAGATACATGATTTATAATATGCCTCTTTTCTACATGGTAATTCTGATTATGCTTTACGGACTTATCTATAGAAAAGAAGACTTCTCGGTTAAGCCATACGGAATTATTGCCAGAGACAGACTTGGCAAAGATATTGAGGAATCTGATGATATAAAGAAGATTGCTATTATTGGTCCTGTATATCCATACAAGGGTGGTATAGCTCACTATACAGGTCTTATGACTAAGGCATTTAAGAAGAAGTATGATACAAGCTGTATCTCATACAGCATGCAGTATCCAAAGATTATGTTTAAGAAGGAACAAAGGGATTACAGCAATAAGACCTTTGAGATTGAGGATGCACAGTTCCTAATTAATACTGCTAATCCAATTAACTGGATAATATCAGCATATAAGATTAGAAAGATGAATCCTGATCTTATTATTACCCAGTGGTGGCATCCATACTTTGCGCCTTGCTATCAGTGGATACTTGGAAGTCTGGAAGGATACAGGAATGTATATATTAATCACAATGTTCTTCCACATGAGCGTTTTCCTCTTGATAGGTGGCTTACAAAGGGAACACTTAGTTACGGTGACTATGCCATAGTTCATTCTAAGCTTGATGAGGATGACCTTAAAAAGCTTCTTCCTAAGATGAAGTACAGCAGAACAGTAATTCCAACATACAGTGCATTTAAACTTAGGGATATAACAAGAGAGGAAGCGAGAAAAGAACTTGGTATAGAAGAAAATGAGAAGATGCTTCTTTTCTTCGGCCTTGTTAGAAAATATAAGGGACTTCCATATCTTATTAAGGCTATGCCTAAGGTGATAGAAGAATATCCTGATATTAAGCTTTATGTTGTAGGCGATTTTGCAGGACATAAGGATGAATATATGGAACTCATCAAGGAGAATAAGGTAGAGAATAATATTGTTATTCGAGACGGTTATGTTCCTGATGAAGAGATTCAGCCATATTATACGGCTGCGGATATATGCGTATGTCCATACGAATCTGCAACTCAGTCAGCTATAGTTCAGGTGTCATTTGGATTTAATCTTCCTGTTATTGCTACTAACGTAGGTGGCCTTCCTGAAGTAGTAACTGATGGAAAGACTGGATATGTAGTTGAAAGTATGAATTCTGATGCATTAGCAGAGGCTATTATAAAATTCTATAAAGAGGATAAGCAGAAAGAATTCATTAATAATGTTATAGAAGAGTCTCCAAGATTCTCTTGGGACCATATGGTTGAGGTTATAGAGGAATTAGTTCTTAATGGCAGAAACTAGTATTAAGAAAAAATGCATAGTGATAATACCTATTTATAAGCCAGAGCTTGATAAGGATGCTGAGGGCTGCCTATCAAGGTATGTAGATATCCTTGTTAATAGGGATATCTGCTTTGTGTGTCCAGAAAATCTTAATACTTCTTGGTATGAAGATAAATTTCCAAAGGTTACTTATGTAAGATTTGCAGACAAGTTTTTTACTGGAGTTAAGTCTTATAACCACCTTCTACTTGATACTAAGTTTTATGACGCATTTAATAAGTACGACTATATGCTTATTGCTCAGGACGACGCATGTATTATGACTAATAATGATATGCTTGATGAGTTTATGGATATGGGATATGACTACTACGGTGCTCCTTGGATTCCTGAAAGAAGAATATGGGAGTGGACATTTCATAAGAAGAAGTCATTTCCTTTCTTTAGGATACGCTGTGCTAAGAAGGAAGGTATCTCCATGGGTAACGGAGGCTTCTGCTTAAGAAACGTTGCTAAGTCTAAGGCACTTATTAAAGAGTTTGCCTGGAGAAAAATATACTGGTTCTTTAAGCGCAATGAGGATATTTTCTTCGGACTATTTGGACAGTATAACAGATGTGGCTTTAAGCCTGCTGACGTAGATACAGGACTTAAATTTGCCAGAGAATATAATCTGAAAGAAAGTATAGATAAGGGACTGATTCCTTTTGGTATACATGGATACAAGAAGGAATTCGATTCCTTTGAAGATATGAAGAATTATATGCAGGAAAGAGGATACTGGAAAGATTCTATGTAGTTAGCGAATCCTGCAGAACTGTTTTATAGAGGAAAGATTATGAAGATGATTAGTGTAATTGTACCTATGTACAATGCTGAAGAATATATTGATGCATGTGTAGAATCTATACTTGCTCAGACATATAAGAACTTTGAACTTATTATTATTGATGATGGTTCTACTGACAGAAGTTCTCTTATGATAGATTCATATACCTATAATGATGAGAGAGTCAGGATAGTTCACAGGGAGAATGAAGGTGCAGCTGCAGCTAGAAATATTGGAGTAAAGTATGCAAAGGGTGACTATGTATGCTTTATTGATGCAGATGATACAGTAGATTCTACTTATCTTTCTTATCTTGCAGAGCTTATAGCAGAATATAACGCTGATATAGCTATCTGTGGATATAAGAATGTATTTAATGAAGACTGTCTTGAAAGTGAACCTGTAGAGATGGTTAGAAAGTCTATGACTGGTATAGAGGCTATGGAGGATCTTCTTTATCAGAGACACTTTATGTCTGTTCCATGGGGAAGTCTTTCTAAGAAGAAACTTTGGGACAAGGTATCATTCCCTGAGGGAACCAAGGCAGAGGATATGGGAACTATCTATAAGCTATATGGACAGGCTTCTAAAGTGGCATTTGGAGATAAGCCACTTTATAACTACTTCCAGAGAAGTGATAATACTATGTTCTCTACATCATCTGTTAGAAATATCGACTACTTCAAGCACAGTAGAAAGATGGTTAACTATCTGGCTCATAACTACAGAGAATCTCTTGGAGCAGGATACAGCAGACATTTTTCAACTTGTTTCCAGATTCTTTCTGAGACTGGAGTTACTACAGGAAATAAAGTACTTACTACAGCAGTATATGATGATATAAGAAAGTTACAGTACAGAGTACTTCATGATAGTAAGGCTAAGCTTAGAAACAGACTGGCAGCAGGTCTTTCGATGGTAAGTATAAAGGCTATGCATATGATGCTAAGAGCTGGGTATATGTATAAGAAGAGTAAGCTGAGAAAATAGGTTTTGCAGAGGATTTCAGTGGGCTGTGGAGTGAAGCACAGCGTGAGGCTTATATAAGCTTACAGTTAATGGAATAGATTTATGGCTAAGATATCTATGGTTGAGTACCAGGGTAGATGTGACAGAGACGGCAAAGCTGTTGGTCACGGTCCTAAGGTACTTAAGGAATATTACAATTTCATAGAGAAGAATAATGATGTAAAGATATATGCACCACAGGTTATTATTGATTCACTTAAGACTTCGTCTGTGGCAGACCAAACTGGCGATTCGGGCAAGGGTTCGTCGCCGGAAAATCAGGGCGGCAATGCAGATGCTGGTTCTTCTAACAAGGATTATGATATTGGTTTACTAAGTGAACAAATTGTTATGACCAGTGGCAAGTCATTCTTTAAGCGCTTAAGCGAGAAGATGGGCATGTTTAAGAATATAAAGGCAGCAGTTAAGAATAACGATTCTGACTATATCTGGTTCTTTAATGTTGAATATTATCTTATGCTTTATATCTTTCTTCACAAAAAGATTAGAAGTAAGGTAATATGTACTTTCTTCTTAGATGGATATCACAACGGCATTGTAGGCAAGGTTAAGCAGTGGGTATTTGAAAAGGCTCAGAAGAAGATAGATATAATAATAGCAACAGGACCTAATCTTAAATTTAAAAACTGCAAGACAGTTTATGTTCCTGACTATTATTATATTCCTGATAAATATGATGCTTTAAGAAATAATCCAAAAGAAGAAAAAGCAGTTTGCCTTGGTACTATGAATAGCGGTAAGCAGCTTGAGGATATGGTGGAAGCATTTAACAAAACAGGCTATCCATTATATATTGCAGGAAGATTCTTTGATAAGGACAGGTGTCAGCGCCTTAAAGATGTGGCAGCAGACAATATTACCATAGAAGACAGATATCTGTCAGATAGTGAATATCTGGATATAATCTCAAAGGCAAAATATACAGTTCTTCCATATAATCCTACTCAGTATAACCGCCAGACATCTGGTGTTATGCAGGAGGCAGTCTTTACCGGTTCTATTGTTGTAACCTATGATGACATACTTAAGGGTAACAAGGTGCCAGGTATAGGATTTAGTTCATGGAGTGAACTAAGCGGAGATATGCTTAAGAAGGCAGACACAGCCACTATAACAGAAGAATATGATAAGCTTATAACTACAATATTCTCATTTGATAGTGTAAAAGAAAAATATGGCGAGATATTCTCGTAGACTACAACAGGTTTTAATGAAGATAAAAGAAAAAATACTAAGCGATAAAATATTTAATATATCTATATGGGTTGCCATGGCTCTTATGCTTGGGCTTGGTATATTCATATCTACAATCAAGGAATTCTGGTATGACGAAGTAGCTATATTTGGCTACATAAGAAGCGATATCAGTATCTTTGATATGTTCCATTACTATGCAACTATAGAGGTAACTAACCTGCCTCTTTATACATTGATTGCATATCCTTTTTATCATCTACTTCCTGCTAATGATTTTTGGGTTCTGCTTCCTAGTATCATTATGTCTATTGCAGCCTGTGTGTTACTTGTTAAATTTGCAGACAAGATTGTTGGAAGAGTGGGCGGATACATCACTTTATTTATAGTTCTTCTTTCTAGAACCATGATGGCTAAGGTAGGAACCTGCCTTAGAGCCTATTCATTAATGATACTTAGCTCGGTATTCTTTATCTATATGCTTTATAAGCTTTACGAGATTACTAGTGCTACGAAGACTGAAACTGATGATGTTAATAATAAAGGTATCAAGTCATCCATGTTTTTAACTACCGTAGCAGGAATCCTTCTGGCATTTTCACATTACTTTGGAGTGCTCTTTATGGCTATAACAGGACTTGGAGTTTTGGTATTCATATTTATGAAAAGAATGAATATTAAGATGTTTATCCCTTTTCTTATAAGTGGTCTTATTTTTGCTGTTTGGTTTATATATGCAATTACAACTACAGATAAAGATGTAAGTTCATTCTGGATAGCACCTCCAACCTTAGTATCTGTAGCAGATATGTTTGGATATGTTCTTAGCGGAAGCATAGTACTTCTTGCTATTTGGGGTATGTCAGTTATCTATACAATAATTAAGGCTATAGTAACTAAGGATTACCTTAATATTCATGTATTTAATGTTGCAATAGCTCTTGCAATAACTGGAGTAATATTTATATACAGTGCCTATATTAATCCAGGTGGTGGCTTATTTGAAGGAAGATACTTCTTTGTAATCTTCCCTAATATGGTTCTTTCTATTGCATATTATCTGGATGGGTTAATTAAACTTATTGGTAAAATAAAGGATAAGAAAGTATTATATTACACTTTGATAACTGTGCTTACTGTAGGATTTATTGGAACTGCTTTAGATCTTATAGATAAGAATGAAGATGCAGTATATTACCAGTACGACAGATATAACTTCTTTGCTGAATATATTATTAAAGCAGGGGATATTGAAAATGACGATGTTATCCTTGTTCTTAACAGCTATGATGAAGTTGGTAAAGTAACTCAGGAAGGCTGGCTTGATTACTATCTTATCCGTCAAGGATATACTCCAAGCCGGGTTGTAGAAGTGGATGACGGAGACTTAGATGATATAGTGGAAGACTACGGCGAGGGAATAAGAAGAATATATGTCTTCGGTGATACAGACCACTTTGATTATGATGGTGATGAATTTGAAATCACAGACCAGTTCTCATACGAAAAAGGAACTGTAATGGATAGAAAATAAAAAAGGACGAAAGTCCTTTTTTTATTATACTGTTCTATTAATATAACCTTCTGTAGCATTATCTTTATTATGGATTACTCCCGGATTACCAAGAACTATAGAGTGGGCTGGAACGTCCATGTTAACAAATGTTCCTGGAGCAATCATAACATCATCTCCGATAGTTATTTTTCCAACTATCACTGCATTGGTTCCAATCCACACATTATTACCAATTGTAGGAGCACCCTTCTTATCACCACGATTAGCCTGACCTATTGTAATTCCAGTAGACAGGTTAACATTATTTCCAAGAGTAACATCAGGATTAATAATAATCCTTCCAAGATGACCTATATACAAGCCATCTCCAGCCTTAACTGTAGCAGGAATATTTATGAAAGTCTTTCTAGCCATCCTATTAAGCTTAAGACAAGCCAGCTTAGCTTTAAGTGAAGAAGGATTCTTCTGATAGTAGTATGCGGCCTTTCTATACTGAATAAGATGCTTATCCTCTAAACCAAGAAACAACTTCTTTTTTAAAGTAAGCTTCTCAATACCTTTTCTATATAAATCTTTTGAAATTATATTTTTTAGTTCTGCATTCATGTCCCTATCTTACCACAAAAGCCTAAAGGGTGCGAGCTAGGACATTTTCACATTAATATTAAAAAAGCTATAAACATTTATCAGTAAGTAACCGATTATACCTTATGAAGAATGATTTCTTAATATACGGACATATAAGTACATTATTCGAGGGGATATATGGTAATAGCACATAATATTCTGGCAATGAATGCCCAGAGATGTTTTAACATTAATAATACGGATAAGAAAAAATCTACAGAGAAGCTTTCATCTGGCTATAAAATTAACAGGGCAGCAGATGATGCAGCAGGCCTTGCTATTTCAGAGAAGATGCGTAGACAGATTAAGGGACTTACTCAGGCAAGTGCCAATGCCCAGGATGGAATTTCCCTTGTTCAGGTTGCAGATGGTGCCCTTGGTGAGATGCATGAAATCCTTCAGCGTATGAATGTGCTTTCTGTACAGTCAGCAAACGATACCAACGCTAGAGAAGACAGGGAATATCTTCAACAGGAGACAGATCAACTTATTAGTGAGATTGGAAGAATATCCAACGATACAACATTTAATGAAATACCATTATTTAAAGCACCAGCTCTTATTGGCATAAGCGGTGATTACACCAATGCAGCTTTTGACGAAACTGCATACATTAATGGCAGAAATAGGGTTTCAAAGTCTATGGACTTTTCTAATATTAATGCTAATAATATACAACAGCTTGTAGGAAAGTCATTTGGTGTAACCTGTAGTCTAGGATGTGGTCAGTTGTTTACTTTCAAGTTTACAGATGAAGCAACATCGTCAGCAAGACTTCTTAGTGGAGGATCTAAACCTGATACAGAGGTTTCAATAGGTATTAGAAATATGACGAGTGGACAGGAGGTTGTTAATGCAATCTATAATCAGGCTAGAACAATTGATGACCAGCTTTTATTAAAGAATGGTACTGCTGATGATATAAATATAGGCCATGATAATAGTGTGGCTGTTGACGGAGCTAAATTAATTTTCTATTCTGTAGACGGTGGACATAGCGGAAGAATCAGGGCGGCGGACTTTGAGTCTCCTGATCGAGTATTACAATTGCAGGTTGGTGCTGAAGAAGGACAACTTCTTAATGTGAATTTGTATTCTGTAACACCTGGTAAGCTTGGCATAAGTGACATAGACATAACTACACAGAATGGTGCGGGGAAGGCTATAACTTCACTAAAGGGTGCTATTAATCAGGTGTCAAAATATAGAGCTTATTATGGCGCACAGCAGAATAGACTTGAACATACTATAAAAAATCTTGATAATGTTGTTGAAAATACAACGGCAGCAGAATCGGCAATACGTGATACTGATATGGCAAAAGAAATGGTAAGGTTCTCAAATCTTAGCATTCTGGAGCAAGCCGGAACTTCTATGATGGCTCAGGCTAATCAAAGTAAGCAGTCAGTATTAAGTTTATTACAATAGTTTAAATTATGAGTATATTAATAAAAGATACAACAAAAGAAGAACGTGAAAGAATAGTTGCGGAATCTATCGGTAACATATCAGGTGGGTGTGATGGGTGCGCGCCAGGAATTATAGAGATGTACCAGCCTTATATTGATGGTGAGATGGAACTTAAGGATGTGAACATGCAGTTTCGTGCCAGCTATGTATCAGGTAAAGAGCAGCCTGAGAGACAGGGCTGTGGCATGTATTAAAAATTCCTTTGGTAGGAGGCTGATATGACAAAAAGCGATATACAGAAAACTTTATTCTCTATGCAGGATAAGAAATATGCTGCCTTTCAGGCTAAACTTACTCCAAATCTTACTTTGGAAGACTTCATAGGTGTAAGGACACCAGATCTTAAGAAGTTTGCAAAGCAGCTATTTAAAGAAGATGATTATCAAGAGTTTATAACTAATCTTCCACATAAGTACTTTGATGAAAATCAGCTTCATGCATTTATTATTGCAGAGATAAAGGACTATGATACTTGCATAAATGAAGTTAATAACTTCTTACCGTATGTAAATAACTGGGCAACCTGCGACCAGCTGTCGCCAAAGTCATTTAAAAAGAATAAAGACAAATTACTTAAAGAAATCAAGGTATGGATTAAATCAAAAGAAACCTATACTGTACGATTTGCCATAGGCAATCTTATGAGGCACTATCTTGAGGAAGACTTTGATAAGAAATATCCGGAGATGGTGTCAAAGGTTAGGTCAGATGAATACTATATCAATATGATGATCGCATGGTATTTTGCTACGGCACTGGCTAAACAGTATGACAGCGTTTTGCCGTATGTAACTGATAACAAGCTGGATGTATGGACACATAATAAAACTATTCAAAAAGCTGTGGAAAGCGATAGAATAACCTCTCAGCAAAAGGACTACCTTAAGTCATTTAAGAGAAAATAATAAAACACAGTTAAATAACGGTTAGGAACTGACAGGTTTATTTTTTAATCTAATTTTAATCTTTCTTAAATTAAATATTAAGCTATAGGGTGTACCATATTATCATAAGCAAGAGGGATTGATATATATGGAGGAGAATGATTATGATTACTTTATTTATAATATTTATGCTTTTAATATTTGGAAAACTTGGCATATTTGCATTAAAAGCTGCCTGGGGTATAACTAAGCTGGTATTTTTCCTGATGTTCCTTCCGGGAATCCTTATAGTGATGGCATTGGCAGGTCTTATATATCTTGCTTTACCACTACTTATAATAGTTGGCATAGTTTCGCTGTTTACAAAGGCGGTTAGCAGATAAATTAAGTAAAATATAGGAATTATTGGGTGAGCCTGTGAGGTTCACCCTTTTTGTTTAATATCGTTATTAGAAAAAACTTGCACTTGTGGAAGCAAAGGTTAAAATATAAGTCATCAAGAAATATGATAGAGTATAAGCATACTCAGTAATGGCAAAAAATAGAAGGAAGTTATATATAACACAATGAAACATAAAATGAGATATAACCGGATACTCCTTATTCTTGTTTTGGCGTGTACGTTAACCGCATGCAAGGGTAATAAAAAAGCTTCTGATTCGGCAGATAGTAGCTTGACAGAGGATTCCCTGACAGTAGAAACTATTTTGGATAACGAAGGCGATAATAATGAAGCTGGCATAAGAAAAGGAAATTATGAAGATATCGATGTTAGCCTTTTAACTGAAGAGGAGAAGTTATACTGGGAGTTTCTATGCGATAAGGGAGTTCTTGTAGAGACACCTTTAAGTGACAGGATGCTTTCATCTGAAGGTAGTTATGATTTGGAAGGCCTTCTTAATAACCTGGCCAAAAATAACGATAATTTCTCTAACTGCCATATTGGTGATGTAGGTTACGCATTTATTGACTGCGGACTGGATGGAGAAAAAGAATTGGCTATAGTATGTAAGCTATATAATGATACTGTTGAAAATGACTATATGCCTTGTATTTTTGTTGTTAAGGCCTATGATGGAAAACTGTCGCTGATTGACGTCGAAACATCTTATGGGAAATATAATACGGTTATGAACCAGGCAGGGTATATAGTTTACGGTGGTGATGCAAATGAAAAAATCCACCACGAGACTATTAAATATATAGATAAAGATGGTGTAGTTAACCATGTATATACAAAAGATGCCAACACAGGGCTGAAAAATGCTGAGATTCCAGATGATTATCTGCCAGACGATATGTTAGACGGACAGGAATGGACTGATTCTGAGAAGTACTTCGAATGTGATGTATATAACTTTGAGGATTATTATTGGCATACCATCAAAGACTATGACGATGAATATAAAAAGTATATGGACAACTATAGAAAAGGTTATTTATTCTCATTCAAGAACCAGAGCGGTGAGAGCCAGATGCCTGACGAAGAAGAATGTAAGAAATACGATGAAAACGGCTTAAATTGTCTGGATGGTCAGGAACTTGAAGATGTCCTTAAGTCAAGAAATGAGGAGTTTGGAATAACAGATGATATCGTTAATGCAGATGTGATAAAATGGTCTAGTCTTTAGATTGATTAAGATGTTATGAGGAGAGAGAATATGAAAAGATTAACAACAATTGCCCTTATGGCGATTACTTCAGCAGCCTTAGTAACAGGCTGCGGCAAAAATCCAGAGAAAGAAAAGCAGGTAGATAGTATAGTCCTTCCTTCCAGCACTTCTTCAGTAGCAGAAACCCCGGAAACAGACAGCACAGGAACAGATCAGCAGACTGTAACAGTAGATGCTGATTCTGAAACCTTATACATGAACTATATTAAGAATGGTGAAGGGCTGGTAACAGCTCCTGACAACAATCGAATCTACTCATCTGCAGGGGATTATTCCTTTGATGACCTACTTGATATGGTTTCTAAGAATATAGAGTTATTTGATACATATCATATTGAAGGAATCAAGTATTCACTTATAGATTGCGGCCTTGATGGTAACAAGGAACTGGCTGTTACATGTGATGTCTGCTGCGATGATGATGGCAGGGATGAATTTTTTCAGCCAACACTTATCATCAAAGACTTTGGTGGTCAGCTTAAGCTTATAGACGTAGAACTTACATATTACAGATTCTGGACTGATATTAATCAGGCTGGTTATGTTGTATATGCCGGTTCAGGCGGAGCAGCTCTCTTTGTTAATACAATAAAATATATAGATAAAGATGGCAATGTCAGCCATGTATATACTATGGACGGCAATAATGGTCTTCCAAGAGCAGAGATTCCTTCTTCATATTTGCCGGAAGACCTTCAGTATGATCAGGACTGGTCTGACGGTGATAGCTATTATGAATGTGATGCTTACAACTTTGAGGAATTTAGCTGGGATGATTCAAAAGGCTATGAAGCCGAATATGAAGCATATTTAGAAGAATACAGAAATAAATATTTCTTCGCTTTTATCGATCCAAGTGAAAATTATGTGATACCTGATGATATTACTTGCGAAAAATATGATTCACATGATATAACATACTATGACGGTAATCAGCTTGATTCCGTATTAAAGTCCAGAGAAGCTGAGTTTGGCATAACAGATGAGATTAAGAATGCCGGCGAGATTGAATGGACCGAATTAAACTAGTCAGGGAGGCGAAGATGCTTTCAATCGTTATTCCAACATACAATGAAAAAGACAATATTGCTCCGCTTCTTGAAAGAATTCACGGGGCACTTCCAGGAATAGAGCATGAAGTTATATTTGTAGATGACAGTAAGGATGAAACTCCGGCTGTTATTGAAGAGATAGCAAAGAGTGACAGTACAGTAGTACTTCATCATAGAGAGAACGAAAAGGGACTTGCAACTGCGGTTGTTAAAGGATTCAGCCTTGCAAAGGGCGATTTTGTTGCCTGCATGGACGCTGATCTTCAGCATCCACCAGAGGTTTTACTCGATATGCATACAGCTATGCTTGCAGGTGCAGATATGGCTATACCAAGCAGATTTATACCTGGCGGTTCAGATGGCGGACTTAACTTATGGAGAAAGTTTGTATCTGGCACAGCAAGATACATAGGAAAAATTCTTCTTCCTTGCCTTAGAAAGATTACAGATCCTACCAGTGGACTGTTTATGGTTAAGAGAGAACTTCTTGAAGGAGCCCAGCTCAATCCAATAGGCTGGAAGATTATGATAGAAGTAATCGCTATGTGTCAGGTTAAGAAGGTTCTTGAAACACCTTACGTATTCCACGACAGGGAAAATGGCGAATCTAAGCTTTCTACAAAGGTAACAATCGAGTATCTGAAGCAGGTTTGGCACCTAAGATTCCATGCTGCCAACAATGGTAAAGGCATGAAGATTATGAGATGGAGCCCTGAGAAACTTGCAGAACGAATAGAGGCTTCAAAACAAGCATGATCAGATAATTATGGGGACTGATAGATATACTACAGTCCTCTTTTTATTCTTATAAAAACTAACGTGCGTTAACGGCGCGCTATAGCGGAGGAAAAGAGAAAATGCCTAAAATGAGCGTAAAGAAACCATTTACCGTGCTGGTTATGGTTGCGTCACTTATTTTACTTGGATATGTCAGTCTTACGAAAATGCAGATGGACCTGCTTCCTAAGATTAATCTGCCATACATACTTGTTGTTACTACATATCCAGGAGCCAGCCCTGAAAAGGTAGAGTCCACGGTGTGTGAACCATTAGAGGCTAATCTTGGAACTATATCAGGTGTTAAAAATGTTTTTAGTATCTCTTATGAAAACTACGGTATTGTAGAGCTTGAATTCGAGGATGGTACTGACCTTGATAGTGTTATGGTTAAGGTATCTACTGCTATAGATACAACCAGTGCGGCATTTCCGGAGGAGTGTGGAACACCTTCTATCATGGAACTTTCTACTGATATGATGGCCAATGAATATGTGGCTGTCAGTTATGAGGGAAAGGATATAACCGAGCTGTCTGACTTTGTAAACGAAGTTGTTAAGCCTGAACTTGAAAGGCAGGACGGTGTTGCCAGCATATCTACAACAGGTCTTATTAATGAGACTGTTTCTATAGACCTTGATCAGAAAAAAGTTGATGAACTTAATGACAAGATTCTTGCTAAGGCCAATGATGCGTTAGACGAAGCTATGGAGCAACTTGACGATGCTAAGAGTGAACTTGAAAAAGCCCAGAAGGAGCTTAATGACGGCAAGCAGGAGCTTAAGGACGGCGAGCAGGAAATTGCCGACAATGAGCAGAAAATTAAAGATGGGCAGAAAGAACTTGATGATGCTGAGAAGGAACTAGCTGATGCCAAGGATGAGTTAAAGGAAAAGCAGGAAGAAACGTATAAGGAACTTGCAACTGCTTCAGAAAATCTTGAAGCTCTTGAAACATATCAGGCACAGCTTGTTAGCCAGGAAGCGTCACTTAAGGCTACAGAGATGGCTATAGATACGATTAACGAGAAGATGCCATCTTCCAGTGAAAGACAGCAGATGGAAAGCGGTCTTACACAGATGACATCGGCTATTGATCGTATGAATACAGCTATCGAAGGACTTGAGGATTGTAAAGAAGGTATTGATGGCAATGACAATGAGTTAATAGATTCTGACGTTATGGCAATAGGATCCCTTAATGGGGCAAGAACTGCCATAGGAGAAATTAACGATTCTCTTTCGTCTAGTGGTCAGCAGGGACTTCCAGTTAATAATACAGAACCTAGCTCTATGACCTATTCTCAGGCGAAGGGTGAAATTGATGGTTACATTACTGGAGTTAGTGCAGTTAAATCAGGTCTTGTAACTAAAAAATCTCAGCTTGAATCAGCTAAGAGTGGTCTAGAAAAAGCTGAAGACCTTAAGGATAGATATGAAACTGAAAAAACATCTCTTGAACTTGAGGTAAAAGTTACAAAAGAGATTATTAAGAAGTACGAGTCAGCCCTTGAGGATCTGGGAGTTACATATACATCAATAGAAGAAGCTAAGATGAAGGCTTCTTCAGAGTTTGCAGCGGCAGATGCTCAGATTAAAGACGGGGAAAATACTGTTGAAGCATCTAGAAAACAACTTGAAAGTGCTATGGATACCATAGATTCTGCCAGAGAGCAGCTTACATCTGGCTGGGACCAGATAGAAGATGGTCAGAAGCAGATTGATGACGGCTGGGAGCAGTACTATGACGGCTTAGATGAGTTTGAAAAGCAGAAGGAAGATGCCCTTAAGAAGGCCAATGCCGATGCTCTTCTTACACTTGATACTCTTTCTGGACTTGTATATGCCCAGAACTTTGAGATGCCAGCCGGCTACATTGATGATAAGAATTCCAACTCATGGCTTCTTAAGATTGGTGATAATTTTGATAGCTTAGATGAGATGGAGAATATGGTTCTTTGCAATATTGATGGTGTAGGAGATGTACATCTTAAGGATGTTGCAAATATAACTATTATAAATAATGCAGATACAACCTATACAAAGCTTGGAACAGAAGATTCAGTTATTCTGTCTATTTTCAAGGCTTCTACTGCCGGAACTAACGATGTAAGTAAGGCGTGTAACAAGGCAATAGATAAACTTGAGAAGAAGTATGATGGCCTTAACATCATGATTATGATGGACCAGGGTGACTATATCGAGATGATTGTTGGCAACGTTGTTAACAACATGGTTATCGGTGCTATCCTTGCTATTATCATACTTGCTATCTTCTTAAAAGATGTTATGCCGACTATAGTAGTTGCTATCAGTATTCCTCTTAGTGTGCTTACCTGTCTTGTGTGTATGTACTTCTCAGGAATATCTCTTAACATGATGTCCCTTTCAGGTATGGCACTTGGTATAGGTATGCTTGTTGATAACTCTATAGTTGTTATCGAGAATATCTACCGACTTCGAGGACGAGGAGTAGAAGCGCCAAGAGCTGCAGTTCAGGGTACAAGGCAGGTGGCAGGCGCTGTTATATCTTCAACACTTACAACAGTTTGCGTCTTTGTTCCTATGGTATTTACAACAGGACTTGTACGAGAACTGATGCTTCCTATGTCACTTACTATTATCTACTGTCTGTTAGCGTCATTATTCATCGCTATGACTGTTGTACCAGCAGCATCATCAACCCTTCTTAGAAAGACCAAGCCTAAGAAGCATCCTCTTTTTGATAAGGTGCAGGATGTATATGGAAAAGTTCTTGGATTCTTTCTTAAGGTGAAGATTATTCCATTAACAGCAGCATTTGGCCTCTTGATACTAAGTGTATGGCTGGTTCTTAGAATGGGTATCGTTATGGTCCCTAACATGGTTTCTAATCAGGTTCAGGCAACTATCACATTTGACGAAGATGCTAAGCGTGAAGATGTATACAAGCAGATGGATGTCATCATAGAGGATATCACTGCTATAGATGGCGTTGGCTCTGTAGGTATTATGACAGGCGATGGCTCGTCTCTCTTTGCAGATATGGGGCAGGATGATTTCCGTACCTATTCGGTTATGATTACTACGGAAGATGAAAATGCTGGCGCCGGCGTTGTGGAAGGTATTAACTCTGCCTTGGAAGAGATTGGTAAGAAGCACGGGGTAGAACTTAAGATAGAGCAGACTATGTCTATGGATGCTATGCTAGGCTCTGGACTTTCTATATCTGTATACGGCGATGATATGGATAAGCTTCTTGGAATAAGTGAAGATATTATGGATATCGTTGGTCAGGTTAAGGGCTTTACTGAAATCTCCAATGGACAGGAAGCAGCTGACCAGGTTCTACATCTTAATATTGATAAAGACTTCGCTATGAGTAAGGGGCTTTCTGTAGCCCAGATTTATCAGGAACTTGCTGGTAAGATGACTACATCAAAGCAGGCTATTACTGTAACAATTAACGGTAAGGATATGGAGGTTCAGGTTGTCAATGATCTTGATCCAATTACTGTTGAAAATATTCTTGATTATACATTTACAGTTCAGAATACTGATTCAGAAGGAAAGGTTACTGAAGAAGAAATCAAATTAAAAGAGTTTGCCAAGATGGAAACTCAGGATGGTTATAGTGCTATTAACAGAAAGAACCAGACCAGATATATTACTATATCTGCTGCTGTAGAAGATGGTTATAATACAGCCCTTCTTTCGAGAAAGCTTCAGCCGCTTCTTGATAAATATGACATGCCAGATGGTTACTCTATGGAAGTGGGCGGTGAGACAGAATCTGTTAATGAGATGGTTACGCAGATGAGTCTTCTTATAGCTATGGGTATAGCATTTATCTACTTTGTTATGGTTGCACAGTTCCAGAGCCTGCTTAGTCCCTTTATCGTTATCTTTACACTTCCGCTGGCATTTACCGGAGGTATGTTAGTACTTTGGGCAACAGGAGAGCAGATATCTATTATTGCTATCATGGGCTTTATAGTCCTACTGGGTACGGTTGTTAACAATGGTATCGTCTTCGTTGATTACACCAACCAGCTGAGAAAAGGCGGTATGGAAAGACATGCAGCCCTTATAGCTACAGGTAAGACACGTATGCGTCCTATCCTTATGACAGCTTTAACTACTATCCTTGCTGAATCCAGTATGATATTTGGCGATGATATGGGTAGTCAGATGGGACGAGGTATGGCACTTGTTATAGCAGGTGGTCTTGCTTATTCAACCTTGATGACCCTATTTATCATCCCTGTTATGTATGACATACTCTTTAAGAAGGCGCCTCTTGATGTTGATCTTGGAAGTGAAAATCTTGATGATGTACCGGATGATGCCAAGGAGTTTATGGAACAGCAGAAGGCAGCTATGGGCCTGCAACTGGCAGCTGTAGGAGGTGGAACTATTTCGGTAGAAGAAGAGCCTCGAAAAGGAAAGGCTAAAAAGAAACGAAGAAAGCCTGCTAAGTCTACTTCGGAGGGAATAAGCTTAACCGATGCATATAATGTTTCTGAAACAGAAGATGTAAGCTTAGACTTAAGCGAAGAACAGAGTGATATCCAGGAACTGACAGACTCAGAAGATAATATGGAATAATATAACTAATCCCCTTAGGAAGAATATTTCTAAGGGGATTTTTGTATCTTAATCCTATACTAAATAATATTAAAACAGGAAAGTTAAAAGAGGCAGGGTAAGTATACAGCTAAGTGTACTGACAAGTAATACGTTAGCAGCAAGTTTTTCCTCACTGTGATGAATCTCTGCCAGATTAAGTATGATTGAAGCACAAGGTGTTCCGGCAAGTACAACCAGACTGGCTCTAAACGTTATAGGGAGGTTTATCCAAAGTGTTATGCCATATACAAATAGTGGGAATACCAGCTGCTTACAAAGGCATATAAGATATATAAAAGGGTTGGAGAATAAAACCGATGGTTTTATGGTTGCAAGCCTTATGCCAAGGATAAACATACAAACCGGAGTCGTCATCCTTCCTAGAAGAGATACTGAGTCATGAACTATAACAGGAATATGATTTTTGACACCTGTTGCAACAAGAATTAATACAAAGAAAAATGCTACAGTTGTAGGATTTAACAAAGCTGCCTTAGGTGTCATATACTTCTTATCCATAGTCAGACAGTATACCCCCAGAGTAAACACGATAAGGTTCATAGAAACTACGAATATTGAAGAGTAGCATGCCACCTCAGGACTGGTTGGATATAAAGCCTTAACCAGAGGCATACCAAAGAATCCTACATTACCCAGTACTGAACCTATAGTTAATATTCTATATTTGCTTATCTGAAACTTCTTTCTAAGAACAAGATACATAATCAAAACAAAAAGTATCTGTACTACAAGAGATGCAACTAAGAACATCCCAAGATAATATATCTTCCTGCCTGTATAATCCATATCGATAAATGCATTAATTATCATACAAGGTCCAAGTATATATATTAATATTGCTGAAAGTGTAGAAAGATGCTCTGCCTTGGCATGATGTGTCTTATACAAAGCATATCCTGGAAGCATATACATCAGCATCAAAAGAACATTACTAAGTGTAATCGAGAAACTCATCCGGTTCACCTCCACGGCCTTATTCGGCCCTCACCCGTGATTTATGCCCGTAATTATATGCCCAGCCTATGTTTTCAGTCAAGATTTCACTTCCCTCCGGTTTACATTATGAGGGGGGATGTATATCTGACATTGAAGGCTGGGGTATGTCTATGGAACTGGATGGGCGACATTAATTGCGGCGGAGAGGAAATCCGTCCCAAAACAGTTAGGCTCGAAGCCGTTGCTGAGAGTCTTACTGTTTTGTGGACTAGTTCCTCGGAGCGTTTCACAATTACGAGCTCATACAGTTTCATAGGCATACCCCAGCCTGGAATAGACCTAATACATAAAGATGGCTTTACATTTTTTGACACCCTAATCATACTGTTATATAATAAACTTTGTGTGTACACCGAAAATCAACCACTATAATTTGTGGTAAAAAGGCGGCGTGCCAAGTTATGTAAATCACGTTGAAAGGTGAATATCTATGAAGGTTACAGCATTAATTATGGCTGGTGGTAAGGGCGAGAGATTCTGGCCTAGAAGCCGCAAAAACAATCCTAAACAGTTCCTTTGCCTAACAGGCGACGGTAAGACTATGATTCAGAAGACTGTAGAGAGAATTCTCCCTATAGTTGATATGGAAGATATATATATTGCAACAAATAAGGCTTATAAAGCATTAGTAAAAGAGCAGCTTCCAAAACTTCCAGAGGAGAATATCCTTTGCGAGCCAGTGGGAAGAAATACAGCTCCTTGTATCGGCCTTGGTGCTATTCATATAGCAAAGAAGTATGATGATGCAGTTATGCTTGTACTTCCAAGTGATCATATTATTAAGTTTGAGGATATCTTCGCAGGTATTTTAAAGAGTGCAGCTGCTATAGCTGAGCAGGATAATAACCTAGTAACTATTGGTATTACACCTAATGCACCTGAAACAGGATATGGCTATATTAAGTTTAATCCTGATACAAAGAATGGAGATGCATACGCAGTAGATAGATTTGTTGAGAAGCCTGACCTTGCTACAGCTAAAGACTATCTTGCTTCTAAGCAGTATATGTGGAACTCAGGTATGTTCGCATGGAAGATATCAACTATCCTTGGTTCTATGAAAACTAACCTTACAGAGATATATAACCACCTTATGGCTATAAAGGATGCCATCGGTACTGCTGATGAGGAGAAGGTACTTAATGAACAGTTTGAGTCTATGCCTTCAGAATCAGTTGACTACGGTATCTTAGAGAAGGAAAGCAATATCTTCGTTGTACCTGGTGACTTTGGCTGGGACGATGTAGGAAGCTGGCTTTCAGTAGAAAGACTTAAACCTGTAAATGAAGAGGGCAATGTTCAGAACGGTAACACAGTAACTTATAATGTTGAGAACTGTATTATCGAAGGTTCTGATAAGCTTCTTGCAGTTGTAGGTGTTAAAGACCTTGTAATTGTAGACACTGAAGATGCAACACTTATCTGCGGTAAAGAATCAACAGGTGATATAAAGAAGATTACAGAGAAACTTAGAAATAATAATCTTGATAAATATTTATAAATAATCCAGTAATGGAATTCCTTAAAGGGAATAAAGGAGTAAGAGATGAAAATTGCAGTAGCTGGTACTGGTTATGTTGGACTTGTTACAGGTACATGTCTCGCAGAAGTAGGTCATAGCGTAACTTGTGTAGACGTTGATGAGAAGAAGATTAAGATTATGGAGAGCGGTATCTCTCCAATCTATGAAGAAGGTCTTCAAGATCTTATGCAGAAGAACTATGCATCAGGTCACATTAGATATACAACAGATTATCAGTCTGCTTATAAGAATGCAGAGGTTATCTTTATTGGTGTAGGTACACCTGAGATGCCAGATGGAAGCTGTAACCTTTCATATGTGAAGGCTGTAGTTGAACAGATAGCTGCTTCTATTGAGAGAGACTGTCTTGTAGTAGTTAAATCAACAGTTCCAATCGGAACTAATGAGAAGATAGAGAAGATGCTTAAGGATAACCTTAAACATGATGTTCATGTAGAGGTTGCTTCTAACCCAGAGTTTTTAGCTCAGGGTACAGCAGTAAGAGATACTCTTAACGCATCAAGAATCGTAATTGGTACAGAGTCTAAGAAGGCAGAAGAAACACTTAAGAAGGTATATGCAAATTTCGGTGTTCCTATTGTATCAGTTAACAGACGTAGCGCTGAGATGATTAAGTATGCAAGTAATGACTTCCTTGCACTTAAGATTTCATATATGAACGACCTTGCTAACCTTTGTGAGCTTGTAGGAGCAGATGTTAAAGATGTTGCTCATGGTATGAGTTTTGATGCTCGTATCGGTGACAGATTCCTTAATCCTGGTATTGGATACGGCGGAAGCTGTTTCCCTAAGGATACTAAGGCTCTTAAGTCACTTGCAGCAGACCTTGGCTATGACCTTAAGACTGTATCAGCAGCCATCGAGGTCAATGCCCTTCAGCAGAAGAGATTATATACTAAAGCTAAGGCAGCAGGGGTAGACTTTAAGGGACTTAAGGTTGCCGTACTTGGACTTGCATTTAAGGCCGGAACAGATGACCTTAGAGAGGCTTCATCACTTAAGCATGTACCTCTTTTCTTAGAGGAAGGTGCTAACATAGTGGCATTTGACCCTGTAGCAAGAAAGAACTTTGAGAGATTCTATCCAGAAGGGGATAACCTGAATGGAAGTATCAAATATGTAGATACTGCAGTAGAGGCACTTAAAGATGCAGATATCTGCTTTATTATGACAGAGTGGAGCGAAATCAAGAAGCTCAAGGCTGAAGACTTTACTGGGAATATGAAGTCTGCAGTAGTATACGATGGTAGAAATCTTTACGAACCAGAAGATATGAAGAATGCAGGAATTGAATATTACTGCATAGGACGATAAGGAACAGTATTTTATATGGCAATTGCGCAGATAGTGGTATGTTTTATATTTTGGCTAGTTTTAGCACCATTTTGCGTAGGGATACTGCCAACTTTTTTTCTGGAAAAGAGACCAAGACATCTAGGGACAACTTATATGCTGGGATGGGTACTAACATGTGCCGTGTTCCAGTTAATAGCTGTTCCTTTTATTATTAAAGGCTACTTTTTATCAGACCTTGTCAGGTCATTTATGATTTGCATGGGCATACTTTCTATATCTGGTCTTATAGTTCAGATTGTAGATATTGGTAATGGGGTATCTGATAAATGGATTGAACTTCCATCTCTTAAGAAGATGTCTAGGGCTGACATCGTTACCTGGATTATCTTTGGAGTCCTTATGATATTCCAGATGGTTATGTCATATATATATATGACTCCAGATGGGGATGATGCATATTATATAACCCATGCACAGATATCAACTCAGCTTGAAACTATGTATAGGATGGATGCTTATACAGGCATAATTGGTGCTCCTGACTACAGACATGCATTGGCACCATTTCCTATGTTTATTGCCTTTTTATCAAAGAGAAGCAGCCTTCATGCAGCTATAGTTGCACACAGTGTATTACCGCTGTTTTTAATACCACTTTCATATCTTGCATATTACAAAGTGGGCAGTCTTCTTTTTGAAGATAATAGAGAAAAGATAGGACCTTTTATGGTTATAATTGCTGCTGTTTCCATGTTTGGCGGCGCATCATTCTATACAAAGGAAACCTTCTTTTTAACCAGAATATGGCAGGGGAAGTCGCTGGTAATAAGCTTTATGATTCCAGTTGTAACCTACCTCTTACTACTTTTAGCAAAGCATTCTGGCAAACAATACGTTAGTAAGCGAAGGATATTTGGCATATATTTCGTTATGTTTATTGCTAATATTGCCTGTGCCCTTATGAGCAGTTTGGGTCTCTTCCTTGTGCTTATGTATACATTTGTAATGATGGTTGTTATATCCATAAGAAACAAGAAGTTATGGATTGTGCTTACAGGACTTATTACTATGATACCGGGCTTTATATTTATGGGCCTGTATGTATTTATGTGAGGAAATCTTAAGTGACTCTATTAGGAAAGATATTTGGATATTATTCACAATATACTGGTATGAGTATACTTATGTCACTTTTCTTTGTGGCACTGGCTTACGTTGCCCTTAAAGATAAGAATAGAAACAACAAGACCATTATTCTTTATGGAACAGTTGGCATACTTTTTCTTATCTTTAACCCACTTTTATATTATGTGTACTCAACCTATGTTGATGCAGGTTCCTACTGGAGAGTATTCTGGATACTTCCTATGGCTATAGGCATAGCTTATGTTGGAGCAGAGCTGGTTAAGGATCATAGAATCACAGGCTTCCTTCTTTTAATATTTGCACTATTCCTTGGAGGAAAACTGGTTTATACCATTAGCCCAGAATTTAAATTTGCTACCAATGAGTACCACATAAATCAAAGTACAGTAGATGTAGCTGATTACTTAGACACACTGGATCTGGACCATTACATGGTAGCCGTCCCTTATGAAATGCTTGCGGACATAAGACAGTACAACATCAACATCCGTATGCCATACGGCAGAGAACAGTATGATGAAAAATGGGGAATAAGAACAGGCTTCTTTGAACTTATGATTGCAGACAATGTAGATTTCTCACTTCTTGCAGACAAGTGCAGATTCAACAATACAAAATATCTTGTTATCAATGCTGGCAAACCTCAGCTTGATGACCCGGGAGAGAATGGATTTACTCTTCTAAAATCCGTAGGAGGATATGAAATATATGAGTACATGGGAATCTAATAAGGATTCTGATAAGAAAGCTAATAAAAAATCTAAAAAGAAGATTGGCATATTCTTTTTAATCTTTATGCAGCTTAGCGTTGTTGTTTATACTATGTCAGGAATATGCGGAAAACTTGCTTCCAAGTATCCAACACTTAGTTTTGAATTTATAGGTATGTATGCCCTAGATGTATTTATTCTAGGTATATATGCCATCCTCTGGCAGCAGATTATAAAGAGAATTGATCTTTCTATAGCATATTGCAATAAGGGAACATCACTTCTTTGGTCCCTTGTATGGTCTATAGTTTTCTTTCATGAGAAACTTACTGTTGCCAATGCTATCGGCATAGTTGTTGTTATGATAGGTATCATGATTGTTAACATGGACGGAACCAGCGACAACAAGAAAAATAATAAAGAGGAGGCAGATGCGTAATGAATATTGGATATGTGCTTTCTCTTACATCTATTATTATCGCAGCATTTTCACAGATGCTTCTTAAGAAGGGGGCAAATAAGGAATACCCTAACTTTATAAGACAGTATCTGAATGTTTATGTTATATGTGGCTATGGAATGATGTTTACAGCCCTTCTCCTTACTATGATGGCTTACAAACATCTTGCATATAGAGTTGTACCTCTTCTTGAATCACTTGGCTTTATATTTGTTATGATTTTAAGCCGTATATTCTTTAAAGAAGAGATTACACTAAGAAAAGTTCTTGGAGTATGCATTATTATTGCCGGTATAGTCATTTATTACATATAAGACAGTACAGGCTTTAATCATGAAAGGATGCTTGCCTATGAAGAAGAATAAAGTAAAAGAAGAATATGAGGAAATGCTTGAGGAATACGACCAGGTAGCTGAAGGCGATATTTCCGAAGAAGAAATTTACGAAGATGAACCATCTGAAGACGAAGATGATCTTGAGATGATAGACATAGAAAACGAAGAAGATGACCAGGATGAAGAAGAAAAAACTTCTGACAAATCCAAGTTCATCCATATTGGTTTTGCTATATTAGTAGTTCTTATCATCGGTATCATGATATTAGTTATCCATAAATGGGATCAAGGCAAGAAAATCGTATATACAGAGGAAGATATTGAGAAACAAAATAATGGACACTGGGATACAGAGTCTCTTGATTTTCCAATCTACTTTAACCCAGCAGACAATGAAGGCTATGTAGATGATGGTCAGCTTAATATTATTATGCTGGGCGATGAAACTGTAGGTAATGTTGAAGATTCATCCAGTCTTGCTTATAAGGTTAAAGAAATTACAGGCGGTAATGTTATGTCTGCTCAGTATGAAGGTATGACATTCTCAATTAGTGAGAAGACATATAACATTCCAGAAGATGCATTTAGTACATATTACTTTGTAACCTGCCTTATTAATAACGACTTCTATCTTGCTGAGAATGCTTTAAATAGTATGTCAGATGATATAAAGCAGAAGTATAGCGATTTCCTCTACTGGGCAAGATATCTTGATTATTCAACAGCAGATATTATAGTTCTTTGCGCAGGTAGAAATGATTACTTACTTGGAAGACCTCTTGAAGGCGAAGACAAGTATTCAGAGCAAGAATTCGGTACACCAAACTCAATATCAGGTGGACTTGATTTAACTATTAAGATGCTTAGGGCTACATATCCTAATGCACAGATAATAGTTTGCTCTCCATCATTCTTCTTAACAGAGGATGAGAATGGACAGCTTGTTGGTGCCGATGTTAAGAATAACGGCAACGGCGGAGTTGGTGAGTATATAGTTAACATGGCAAATGTTGCCCAGCAAGATAGTGTAACATTTGTAGATAACTACTTTGGAATAAAGTTCAATGCTTCAAATTATGAAGAATATATAGATGAAAACGGCAATCCTAATGATAAGGCTAATCAGCTTATTGCCGAGCATCTGACTAACTATTTTTATTACAACTTGGAAAAAGGAGCTAAATAATACATGACTAGAAGAAACAATGACGAATTCGACATTATTAATCTTGATGAGACAGATACAATACCATCAAGTGAAATAAGAAACAGACTCGATGCTGATTACGGTAACGAATATGGTGAAGAGTATGGTGACGAATACGGAGAAGAATACGCTGAGAATTCAGAAGCATATGGTGATGACTATGCGGATGAATCAGGTGAATATGTAGAGGAGAATTACAGCCAGGACTATGGCAGTGATTATACAGATGACAGCGTAGCAGGTGATGCATATGAGCCAGCTCAGGTTGACGATATGCTTGATGGCAGAACAGGTATGATTCAGCTTAATGAAGAAGACCTTTCTAATCAGGTATATGAAGGTGAGATATCTACAGATACTGTAGATCTTCTTGACGTTATGAAAGAGACTCAGGCAGTTACTACAGCTAACTATCAGGACGAATATCCAGAAGTAACATATGAAGATGATGGATATGAAGAAGGCTATGAGGAAGACTACGCAGAGGACGATTATGTAGAGGAAGAAGCTTACGCCGCTCCTGTAAAACTTCATTCAAGAAAAGAATCTAAGAAGAGAAACAAGGCTATCGAGAAATATCAGGATGATTACGAAGATGGCGATTATGAAGAAGACTACGAAGATGATTATGAAGAAGATTATAAAGAAACTAAAAAGTCTTCTAATAAGAATGCAAAGAAGGCTAAGTCTTCAGATAAATCTAAGGCAGCTTCAAAAGATAACGGCTCAGTAAGACGCCACGGACGTAAGAAAGAGAATATCTTTACTATCTTACTTGCTAAGCTTAAGACTATGTCACCAGAAGATTATGCTATAGCAGGTGGTGCTGTACTTGTTCTTGTTATTGCAATAATCGTACTTGTAGTATTTGTAGGAAATAAGAAAACAGGTAATTCAGAAAAAGGTTTATATGATGCAGGAAGCCAGCTTTCTGCTATCGGTGTTCCTGGTGAACAGGGACTTATTGCTATGGCTGATGCTAATAACCTTCCACAGCTTGAGGAAGAAGAGGAAGAAGTTCAGCCTGCAACTAATGAAATCAAAGTAACATTCACATCAGTTGAGAAGGATATAAAGATTAAGTTTACTGATACAGGAAGCGGTAAGCTTATTACTGATGTTGTATTCGAAGTTGTTCTTACAGATAAGAAGAATAAAGAAACATCTCTTAAGGATGAAGATAAAGACGGTATCATCTACAAGAATAAGATGACACCTGGAGATTATGAAGTAAGTATTGTTCCTGTAGATGGCTATACATTCACAGGTTATGAAAAGTCCATCAATATTAAAGATACTATTTCATATCAGCAGATCGACGTAGTTGATGAGATTAAGAAGGAAAGCGAGATCAATGTAGCTCAGGAAGATACAGCTATCAATGTTAATGATGTAGTAGAAGAAACTCCTACACTTACAGATACTGTAGAATTCGTTGAGTCTACTAAGACAGCACTTGATGGCTCTGATAACGGTTATTCTAAGATAGAAAAAAGTTCAATTAATGAACCATCTTATTCTTCTATGAATAATATTGTATTCCAGAATGAATATGCTTCTTATGTACCACAGAGTCTTAAGGTTAAGAGTCTTACTAATAATACAGTAGATGGTAGAGTGCCAGCACCAAGTCCACTTTGCAGACCAGGTGTTATGTATGAACCAGGTGAGGGAACAGAAAGTGAAGCGCCAAATACTTCTACTGAGCCAAGTGAAGTACCATCTAGTGAACCACCGGCTTCACAGACACCAGCTTCACAGTCGCCATCAACAACACCAACACAATCACCAGAAAAATCAGCAACACCTACACCAACACCAACAGCTACACCATCACCAAGTGTAACTCCAACACCAACAGCAACACCAACTCCTACACCAGCAGATGCTACAGTTACAGAGGTGGTACTTACAAGCACAGATGAGAAGCTTTCAGTAGGTGGTACATATACAATCGCTGCTAAGGCTAAGATGTCAGATAAGACAGAAGTTACAACAGGCTTCACATACAAGTCAGACAATGACAAGATAGCTACAGTAGATGCAACAGGTAAGGTAACTGCAGTTGCTAAGGGTACAGCCAACATCACAGTTTCATATAAGGACAAGGCTGGTACAACTAAGACAGCAACACTTAAACTTACTATTAACGAACTTACAATTAAGTCTATTGCTATAGATAAGACAACACTTTCGGTTGCTACATCAGCAAGTGGTTCACTTGTTGCTACAGCAGTTATGAGTGATGATTCAAAGATTACAGATGCTTCTAAATTTACTTGGAAGAGTTCAGACGAGAAGGTTGCCAAGGTAGAAGCTGGTAAGGTTACTGGTGTAAAGAAGGGAACTGCTACTATTACAGCAAGCTTCACTGACAGTGCCAAGACAGTTAAGTCTGTAACATGTACAGTTACTGTTTCAGATAACCCAGAAAAAGATACAACATCTCTTCTTAAGGATAAGAATGGAAATCAGGTTTATATCAAGAAAGATGGTAAGTATGTAAAGGCAACATTTGCAGACTACTATACAGAATCTGAATTCTATATCTTAGGAGATACACAGTATAAATATACTGGATGGCAGACAATTAACGGCAACGTTTACTACTATGATAAGAACGGTAACAAGGTAACAGGAGACCAGGTTATTCAGGGCGTTAAGTATTCCTTCACATCAGACGGTATACTTGCTATGGATAAGAATGGTAAGATTGGTATCGACGTATCTAAGTGGAACGGTAACATCGACTGGAATGCAGTAAAGAATTCCGGCGTGTCATTTGTTATTATTAGATGTGGATACAGAGGTTCATCTTCAGGTGTACTTGTAGAAGACCCTAAGTTCAAGGCTAATATAGCAGGTGCCAATGCTGCTGGCCTCAAGGTTGGTGTTTACTTCTTCACACAGGCTGTTAACGAAGTAGAAGCTGTAGAAGAGGCTTCTATGGTACTTAGCCTTATAAAGGGTAAGGGAGTATCTTATCCAGTATTTATCGATACAGAAAGAGCTGGAGGACGTGCCGATTCAATTGATAAGGCTACAAGAACAGCAGTATGTAAGGCATTTTGCGAGACAATTAAGAGTGGTGGATATACACCAGGTGTATATGCATCAAAATCATGGTATAATGATAATTTGAGTTACGGTACTTTAAGCGGATACAGGATATGGCTTGCTCAGTATGCATCAGCTCCTTCATTCTCGAACAGATATGATATGTGGCAGCATACAGAGAAGGGTACTGTAAGTGGTATTAGTGGCAAGGTTGATATGAATATCAGCTATTTAGGATATTAAAAACGGGAACAAAGGAGAATTAACCTAATGAGAACTTATCTTGTAACAGGCGGCGCAGGATTTATCGGATCTAACTACATTCATTACATGTTCAAAAAGTATGACAATGAGATTCGTATTATCAATGTTGATGCATTAACATATGCAGGTAACCTTGAGAATCTTAAGGATATTGAGAACAGAGATAACTATACATTTGTAAAGGCTAATATCTGCGATAAGGAAGCTATCACAAAGATTTTTGAAGAAAATGACATCGATAGAGTAGTACACTTCGCAGCAGAAAGCCACGTTGATAGAAGTATCAAGAACCCAGAAGTATTCGTACAGACTAATGTACTTGGTACAGCAGTTATGCTTAATGCAGCTAAGGCTGCTTGGGAGCTTCCAGACGGCAGCTTCAAGGAAGGAAAGAAGTTTCTTCACGTATCAACTGATGAGGTATATGGTTCTCTTCCAGATGATGACAATGCATTCTTCTATGAGACAAGCCCATATGAACCACACAGCCCATACTCAGCAAGTAAGGCTTCATCAGATATGCTTGTAAAGGCATATATGGATACATATCATTTCCCAGCTAATATTACTAACTGCTCTAATAACTATGGACCTTACCAGTTCCCAGAGAAGCTTATTCCACTTATTATTAACAATGCTCTTCAGGGCAAGAAGCTTCCAGTATACGGTGATGGTAAGAATGTAAGAGACTGGTTATATGTTATGGACCATGCTAAGGCTATTGATATGGTTCAGGAACAGGGTAAATTATTCGAGACATACAATGTCGGTGGTCACAATGAGAAGCAGAACATCGAGATTATCAATATTATCTTAGAGACACTTCAGGAGATGCTTCCTGATTCAGACCCTAGAAAGGCTCACATTAATAAAGACCTTATTACATATGTAGAAGACAGAAAGGGTCACGACAGACGTTACGCTATCGCACCAGATAAGATTAAGGAACATCTTGGCTGGTATCCAGAAACTATGTTTAAGGATGGTATCAAGCTTACTATTCAGTGGTTCTTCGAGCATGAAGACTGGATGAAGAATGTTACAAGCGGTGATTATCAGAAATATTATGAGGATATGTACAAGAACAAATAACATATCTAACATGTTATAGACTTTCAGAGAAGGTTTTGAGATTACAGGAGGGAACATATGAAGGGAATTATCCTTGCAGGAGGTTCAGGAACAAGACTTTACCCACTTACCAAGGCAGTATCAAAGCAGATTATGCCAGTATATGATAAGCCGATGATTTATTATCCATTATCAATACTTATGCTTGCAGGTATTCAGGAGATACTTATTATATCTACTCCTAGAGATTTACCTGTATTTAAGGAACTTTTTGGAACAGGTGAGGAACTTGGTCTTAAGATGTCATATGCTATTCAGGAAACTCCAAGAGGACTTGCTGATGCATTTATCATAGGTGCTGACTTTATTGGGGATGACAGCGTATGCCTTATCCTTGGAGATAACATCTTCTATGGTCAGAGCTTTAGCAAGGTTCTTAGAAATGTTGCATCCAGGGAAAAAGGAGCGACTATCTTTGGCTACTATGTAAGAGACCCAAGAGAGTATGGTGTAGTTGAATTCGACGAGAATGGTATGGCTATATCTATTGAAGAGAAGCCAGAACACCCAAAGAGTAACTATGCAGTACCTGGTCTTTACTTCTATGATAATGATGTAGTTGAAATAGCTAAGAATGTTAAGCCTTCAGCCAGAGGTGAGATAGAGATTACAAGTATCAATAACGAGTATCTTAACCGTGGTACTCTCCATGTTGAAACACTTGGAAGAGGTTTTGCTTGGCTTGATACAGGTAATCACGATGCCCTTCTTGATGCAGCAGATTTCGTAGCTGCTTTCCAGAAGAGACAGGGACTTTATATTTCCTGCATAGAGGAAATTGCTTATAAGAGAGGTTTTATTACTAAGGAGCAGCTTCTTAAGCTTGCTGAGCCTCTTATGAAGACAGATTACGGTAAATATCTTGTAGAGGTAGCTAATGGACTCTAGGGTCAGAAATCTCACAATCTTCATTGTTGTAAGCATAATCTTGCTTGCATTTGGACTTGTTGCCCTTATGAATAAAGAAGATAAGAAGAAGCCTACTGCGGCTGTTAATAGTCAGCCAGAGGAAGTGGCTGAGAATTCTTATCTGGACTTTCTTAATGATGATACCTTCTTTGATAAAGAAGTATCTGTTAATTCTGTTTCTATTAATACAGCAAAGGGCGACCAGCTCTATATGCTGGCTACAAGCGTATCTCACGATATAAGACTTGTAATAACAGATGAAGCAGGTAACCCGGTAAGGGGCCAGTCTTTCAATGTTGAAGTGGATAATGATGAGTACAAAGACCTTGATAAAGACGGTATGATTAAGATTACTGATCTTAACGCAGGTGAGTACTATGTTAGCCTAAAGCCTATAGACGGTTACAGTGTTCCTACTGAACCTATGAGGGTTACAGTTAAGGATAGTCTTGAGTTCGCAACTATAGATGATATTTCGTATTATATATATACTGAAGACCAGATCAATCCGGAAAGTGAAGATACAGCCGAGGAGCCTGGAGATGATGATATAGATGATACTGAAAACAGTAACCTTCTAACATCAGAAGGCAAGGCATTTGGTATAGATGTATCTAAGTGGCAGAAGTCTATAGACTGGTATAAAGTTAAAGATTCAGGTGTAGATTTTGCCATTATAAGATGTGGCTACAGAGGTTCTGCAACAGGTGTACTTGTTGAGGATCCATATTTTGAAGAGAATATAAAGGGAGCTAAGGAAGCTGGTATAGAAGTAGGTGTATACTTCTTTACTCAGGCAACTTCAGAGATGGAGGCTGTTGAAGAGGCTTCTATGTGTATCAGTCTGTTACAGGACTACGATATAGACCTTCCTGTATATATAGATAGTGAGAAAGCCGGAGGAGCTGCCAGAGCCAACGGACTTGATAAGGCTACAAGAACAGCAGTGTGTCAGGCATTTTGCAAGACTATGGAATCTGCTGGATATAAGTCTGGTGTATATGCCAGTAGAAGCTGGCTTTATAATAACTTAGATGCCAGTGCCCTGTCAGATTATTCAATCTGGGATGCTGAATATAGAGAAAAGCCAATATATACTGGCGATTTCGATATATGGCAGTATACTTCAAAGGGTATGATTGATGGTATCAATACTAAAGTTGATCTTGATATAAAATATAAATAAATAGTTTATTTTGAAAGGAATATTGTTAGCTATGGGCAAGATAACAGTGGAAACATGTGAAATTGAAGGACTTAAGATTATTACACCTACAGTATTTGGTGACTCTAGAGGTTACTTCATGGAGACATATAATTATAACGACTTTGCAGAGGCTGGT
Source organism: Lachnospiraceae bacterium NC2008 (assembly GCA_000687675.1). Classification (GTDB taxonomy): domain Bacteria; phylum Bacillota; class Clostridia; order Lachnospirales; family Lachnospiraceae; genus NK4A136. The sequence continues at coordinate 76,263 of JHWS01000005.1, forward strand.
ATAACAGAGAAGTTTGTACAGGACAACCAGTCAGCATCAAAGAAAGGTGTACTTCGTGGTCTTCACTTCCAGATTAACTATCCACAGGATAAGCTTGTTAGAGTTGTTAATGGTGAAGTATTTGACGTTGCTGTTGATTTAAGAAAGGGCTCTAAGACATTTGGTAAGTGGTATGGAGTTCGTCTTTCAGCAGAGAACAAGAAGCAGTTCTTCATTCCTAAGAACTTCGCTCATGGCTTCCTTGTATTATCAGATTATGCAGAATTCTGCTACAAATGCACAGATTTCTATCATCCAAATGATGAGGGTGGTCTTGCATACAATGACCCAGATATAGGTGTACAGTGGCCTATAGAAGAGGGGATGGAGCTTACCCTTTCTGACAAGGATACAAAGTGGGGCGGAATTAAGCAGTACATGGAGAACATGTAAATGGCAAAAAAAGACAAATCTGCAGTGAAAAAGAAAGAGTCACTGCCAGTTCTTTCTAAAAAGATAGGCGTAAGTGTAGCAAGTATCTTTGCTGCCCTTTTTGCGCTTATTATCATCTTACATCAGAATCCTCTTGCTAATCCTACAGAAGAGATTATTAAGAAAATAATTGCCTGCTCTATTATTGGAGTAGCTCTTATTGTCTATATTGTTTTATATGAGAAGATTATGATTCTGCCTAGAGAACTTATGCAGAACCGTAAGCTTATCTGGAAGCTTGCCAAGAATGATTTTAAAACCAGATATGCTGGCTCATATATGGGTGCCCTTTGGGCTCTTTTACAGCCAGTTGTTACTGTTGCTCTTTACTATTTTGTATTTGATGTAATATTCCAAAACAGGTCACAGCTTCTTGCCAGTGGTATAGAGGCTCCTTATGTTATGTGGCTTACAGCAGGTCTTGTTCCTTGGTTTTACTTCTCAGAAGCTATCATTCAGGGAACACAGGCGCTTCTTGAGTACAACTACTTAGTAAAGAAGGTGGTATTCAAGATAAGTATTCTGCCTATTATTAAGATAATTGGTGCAACATTTATCCATGTATTCTTTGTATCTGTTATGCTTATCCTTTACTTTGTATATGGATACACACCGGATATCTATCTTATACAGATTATATATTATTCACTCTGCATGTTTATATTTGTGCTTGCACTTTCATATGCAACATGCGCCATCGTTATATTCTTTAGGGATTTAACTCAGATTATCAACATCTTCTTACAGATTGGTATGTGGGCTACACCTATTCTTTGGGATATATCATTCTTATCTGGTAAAAATGCCAAGTTCCAGATCTTATTTAAGATTAACCCTGTATACTATGTGGTTAATGGATACAGAAGTGCTATGTTTGAGAAAACCTGGTTCTTCCAGGACTTCTATTCAACTATGTTCTTCTGGATTGTAACAGGTGTATTTTTCGGAATCGGTGCTCTTATATTCAAGAGACTTAAGGTTCATTTTGCCGACGTATTATAAGCGGCACATAGATTATCAATAAGGAATTACTTATGGACGAGAATATTGCAATTGAAGTAAAAGACCTTACAAAGATATATAAGCTCTATGAGAAGTCTTCATATCGTATGAAGGAAGCCCTTCATCTTACAAGAAAGAAGCTTCATACAGAGCACTATGCCCTAAGTGGTATCAATATGGATATTAAAAAGGGTGAGACAGTAGGTATTATCGGTACTAATGGTTCTGGTAAGTCTACTATCCTTAAGATCATTACAGGTGTTCTTAACCCTACAAGCGGTGAAGTTAATGTGAATGGCCGTATATCAGCTCTTCTTGAGCTTGGTGCAGGGTTTAACATGGAATACACAGGTCTTGAGAATATTTATCTTAACGGTACCATGATGGGATTTTCTGAGAAGGAGATAGATGCGAAGCTGCAGGATATCCTTGATTTTGCTGATATAGGGGACTTTGTTCACCAGCCGGTTAAGACATATTCATCTGGTATGTTTGTAAGACTGGCATTTGCAGTGGCAATTAATATAGAGCCTGAGATACTTATAGTTGATGAAGCACTTTCTGTTGGAGATGTCTTCTTCCAGGCTAAGTGCTACCACAAGTTCGACGAATTCAAAGAGATGGGTAAAACTATTCTCTTTGTTAGCCATGACCTGTCATCAATTGCAAAATACTGTGACAGAGTTGTACTTTTAAACAAGGGAACCAAGCTTGGAGAAGGTACTCCAAAGCAGATGATAGACATATATAAGCAGGTTCTTGTAGGCCAGTATGAGCCTAACTTCAATGAAGAAGGCAAAGACAGTCTTCTTAACGACAGCGAGCTTATGGAAGCAGCTAATAAGAAGAAGGATAAGGCGGACAGACCTGATGATGCACTTGAGTATGGCTCTAAGAAGGCTCTTATCCGTAAATATTATGTTACAGATGAGAATGGAAGAGAGTCCAATGCTATTATCAAGGGAACAGACTTTACTATCCATCTTGAAGTAGAGTTTATGGAGCATGTTGAGGCTCCTATCTTTGCATATACGTTTAAGAATATTAAGGGTACGGAGATAACCGGTACCAATACTATGTTTGAGAAGGCTTTCCTAGAGCCTTGCGAGAAAGGTACAGTTAAGCATATCTCTTACAAACAGAATATGAACCTTCAGGGAGGAGAATACCTCCTTAGCTTTGGTGTAACAGGCTATGAAGGTGATGGATTTACTGTATATCACAGACTATATGATGTATTAAATGTTACAGTAATATCTGACAAGGATACAGTAGGATACTACGATATGAATTCCAAGGTAACAGTGGAAGATATATAGAAGGGTAGACCATGAGCGATAATATAGAAATGATTGGCAATATCAAACTTGATTTAACCCACTATCCAGGGGAAGACTTCTACTGCGACGGGGCTATAGAAGATGAGATTCTTGATATTGTAAAGAATAATGATGAGTACGGCCAGATTATTGAACATAAGAAGAACTGGCCTATTCTTTACCATTTATCGCCGCTACGAGGCAATATTGTAGAGTGGTTGCCTATATCTAAGAATGATAAGGTTCTTGAGATAGGAAGCGGCTGCGGGGCTATAACAGGCACATTATCTGCTAAGTGCGGTCAGCTTACCTGCGTGGATTTATCTAAAAAGCGTAGCTTAATTAACGCTTATCGCAATAAAGACAGAGACAATATAACTATTAAACTTGGTAATTTTCAGGATGTAGAGCCTTCACTTGATACAGATTATGACTATATCTGTCTTATAGGTGTATTCGAGTATGGCAAGGCTTATATTGACTCTCCTAACCCGTATGAGACATTTCTTAATATAATCAAGAAGCATCTTGCTCCAGGTGGTAGGATTGCTATTGCTATAGAGAACAGAATGGGGCTTAAGTATCTTGCTGGCTGTCAGGAAGATCATCTTGGTACCTATTTTTCTGGTATAGAAGACTATCCAGATGGTGGTGTGGTAAGAACATTTACCAGACCAGGTCTTGAAGATATTATGAAGAATTGCGATGTTTCTTCATATTCTTTCTATTATCCATATCCGGATTACAAATTTATGCACACCTTATTTTCGGATAAGAGGCTCCCTAATATCGGAGAATTAACTACTAATCTTCGTAACTTTGACAGGGACCGTATCCTTCTTTTTGATGAGAAGAATGCATTTGATAGCATAATAAGAGATGGTCAGTTCCCTTACTTTTCCAATTCATATTTTGTCCTTATTGGAGATGAACTTGATATTAATTATGCAAAATATTCCAATGACAGAGATGAGACCTATGCCATAAGAACAGATATGGTTACAAAGGATGGTAAGCCAGGCTATAGAAAGGTAGCTCTTTCAGAAAAATCTAAAGCCCATGTTAATAAGATATATGATGATGGTCAGGCTCTTATTAAACGATATGAAGGTTCAGATTTATTGGTATGCCCTGTAGAAAAGGAAGAAGATGGTATAATTTCATTCCCTTATCTTGAAGGAGATACTCTTGAGAATAAGCTTGATAACTGTCTTGAAGCAGGGGATAAAGATAAGTTTATAGATTATATTAAAATGTTTAATCTATATTTAACTTATAACAAAGGTGCTAATATATCGGACTACGATATGGTATTTTCTAACATATTAATCGATAATAATGACAATTGGAAGCTTATTGACTACGAATGGTCAGAAAATTCTACTATCCCACCAGAGGATATTATGAAGAGAGCCCTCTATGTTTACAGGTTAGGTTCTGAAAAAAGAAAGAATTTTAACTTGGATGAAGTGCTTTCAAGTCTTGATATAAACAACTATGATGCAGAAAAGTTAAATCAAGATGAAATTAATTTTCAGGCGAAAGTTACAGGTGGTAGAAAGTCCCTTAGTCAGCTTCGTGATGCTATCCATTATGAAGTTCTTCCACTTACAAATGCTATTGAAAGAATCAAAAATTTGGATATAGAAAAGTTAGTTCAGATCTATCCAGAGGGAGAAAATGGATTTTCTGAGGAGACTTCTTACTTCTTAACTCCAGTAAAAAATGACAATAATAAAAATATAATCGAGATTAAACTAAACGATACAAAGTCGGTAAGAGTCGATTTTTGCAACCTCGAATCCATGCTTGTAATAGGGGATACTTATGTAAACCAGGAAAAATATCCTTTTAAGAAGCTGGTGACCAACGGAGTAAACCTTACTAAGAATACCTACTTATTCCCACATAAGGATCCGAATGTAATCTTCAATTTCAAGAAACCTGTATCAGGTCTTCTTACTATAGAATATGAGATAAGTAAACTTACAGAAACTATGGTAGAAAACTTCAAATAATTTTTATCCATAGAAATAAAAGGGGCAGGTCTAAGGACCAGTAAAGAGATGAGTATAAAAGAAAGTATACAAAACCATATTCATAAGAGACATCTAAAAAAGTACCAGGATCTTCTTGCCCGTCAGAAGGATTCTTACAGAACCTATCTTGAGAACTGGAATAAGAAGGTAGAGAAACAATACGAAGATGAAACTGCTGGAAGTAGTTTCTGTCTTATTAAGATGCAGGAATGCACTAAGGATATAAAGCTGGATACTATAAGCCAACCTTATATTATATTTTATAATGAAGATGGCATTATAGATAAGAAGGCATACAAGGCACTTCTTATCTATTTTGAAAAGTATAAAGAAATAAATATTTTATATTCACATGAAGACCAGGTCTATGGTAAGTCTGATGACAAGTCTAAAGTAGAAGTATCTTATTCTAATCCATGGTTCAAACCGGAATATTCACCTAATACACTTCTTAGTTTTATGTATATGGGAAGTCTTCTTGCAGTTAGAACTGAGGCTCTTAAAGACATTCAACTTCTTAAAACAGGTAACTACCTCAAGAATATATATGACATGATATTAAAACTGACAGATTCATCAAAGGCAGGTCTTGTTGACCTTGTTTTATATCATGGCTATAAGTCTTGGGATCAGTTATATTATCCAACTGCAGGGAAGGATTACTTTGATATTAAGGATTCAGCTCTTATAAGAAGATGTATTAAGGGTCATATGGAAGCCGACAAGTATGGCTATGGTCATGTTATGGCTGATTCTATATCTGAAGATAGCCTGATAAGTATCATTATCCCATCCAAAGACCACCCAGACGTATTAAAACGCTGCGTGGAATCTATAAAGAAGCTTTCTTCTTATGCTAATTACGAGATTATCCTTATAGATAACGGAAGTAATATTAATAATAGAACTTTATATGAAAGCCTGGCTATGCACTATGGCTTTACTTATATATATGAAGAGATGGACTTTAACTTCTCAAAGATGTGCAATATAGGAGCAGCTAAGGCTAAGGGTTCATATCTCTTATTCTTAAATGATGATATGGAAGTTATAAGCGCTGATTGGCTAGAGCGTATGCTTTCAGCTGGGGCATTACCTCAGGCTGGTGCTATAGGTGCCAAGCTTCTTTATCCAGAAACAAGTCTTATACAGCACGCAGGTATAACCAATATGTATGAGGGACCTGCCCATAAGCTTCTTAGAGAAGATGATTCTTTAGTTTATTATGCAGGACATAACAGATTCGACTACGATATGATTGGTGTAACTGCGGCCTGCCTATTAGTAAAGAGGGATATATTTGAAGAAGTAGAGCATTTTGATGAGAATTTTAAGGTGGCATATAACGATGTAGACCTTTGCTTTAAGATTGATAAGGCCGGATATCATAACATACTTAGGAATGATGTTATCCTTTATCACCATGAGTCTTTATCCCGTGGTGATGACAATATGGATCAAGCCAAGAAGGTTAGACTTAAGGCTGAGGGTGATGCATTGTATGACAAACATCCTGATTACTACGACTATGACCCATATTATTCTAAGCACCTGACAGGTGTAAGCGGTGAATATAACTGCTCTCTTCCTTATGAGAATAGAAATGTAGAACCGGTTTCTAAGCTTAAGAGACTCTCTATGAAGTATCCAGAAGTGGAGATTAATGAGACCCTTATCATAGGTGTGGACCACGCTATGCTTGAAAAGCACGGCTATAAGGGAATGGAACCATGTTACTTAGTTGACCTTCATGCTCATGTTCGAAATCTTGATAGCGCAGATTATACATATAGGATGATTCTTAAATCTGATTGCAGGTGCTATGAAGTGCCTTGCACCAGAAGATTTAGACCTGATGTGGAAAAGATACTCAATAACCAGATTCATGTAGAACTTTCAGGCTTCGTAGCAAGGATACCGGTAAGGCTTCTTCCAAAAGGCCAGTATGATATATATATAGAAGCAAGGTCTATATATTCCAGACAGGTTTTAGTTAATAAGGCAAAGATATATCTTGATTGCAATAATTAACGATTACTATAGGATATATAACTTTTTTGGTGTAAAATAACATATATACGGCAAGTAGCATATAGGTATTAGGGGTAGGGGTGTATATGTTATATAACGTAAGTCTTGAATGTATAGGAATATTAATTATTGTAGTGGTGTGGATATTCCATGCCATTCAGTATAAGAACAAGACGGAGCTTAACAGGTATTTTAGAAGTCTTGTTGTTGTCACTTTTTTGTCGTGCTCTCTTGATGTAGCTACAGGCTTGAGCCTAAGCTTTTCACATTTTCTCCCAGTTAATTTTAATATTGTATTAAACTGCCTTTATTTTTCTATAACCGCTATTATGACTCACTTCTTTACGGTGTATATTCGACGGGCTATAGGTACTTATATTCATAGGTTCATTATTATCTTTAACCACGTCCTTTTAGTATTTGTTATTCTAACTGAGATACTTAACTGCTTCTATGGGTTCTACTTCTACTTCGATGAAAACAGGTTATATACTCACGGAGACTTGTACTATACATTCTTTGTAGTGTCTTTCTACTATATTATATTTGCTACTGTAACTATTATATTAGGAAGAAAGAAAGCAAGCAGGCGGCAGGTCTTTGGCGCTGCATCCTACGTTATTCTTGATGGCGTATTCTATATTGTTCAGACTGTAGTATTTCCTAATGTTCTTTTAGTCGGACTTGGTGTGGCATTTACCATATTAATAGTTTTCCTGCTTCTTGAGACACCGGACTATTATAAACTAAATGAAACTCTTGAGGAACTGGGAAAGGCGAAAGAAGAAGCTGAGAATGCCAACAAGTCCAAGTCTGCCTTCCTTGCAAATATGTCACATGAGATAAGGACTCCAATTAATGGAATCATGGGACTTAACGAGGCGGCTCTTCGAATCAATAAAGATCCTGATATAGAAAACTATCTTCTTGATATGCATAGCGCAGGTAAGACTCTTCTCAATCTTGTGAATGAGATTCTTGACTTCTCGAAGATAGAAGCAGGAAAGATGGAGATTATAAAGAGTGATTATAACCTTACAGAAGTAATTCGAAGTGTATATAACATCATGGCATATAAGGCCAAGGATAAGAATCTGGACTTCCAGGTTGAGAATGATTCTTCTATACCAAATATTCTTTACGGCGACGAAAGCAGAATCAAGCAGATAATGGTTAATCTTATTAACAATGCCATCATATACACAGAGTGTGGCTGGGTAGTACTTAAGATTTCCATGGAACACCTTGATCCTGACAATATTAATCTTGTAATCAGCGTTGAAGATACCGGTATCGGTATATCAGAAGACAATCAGAAGCTTTTATTTGAGGCCTTCAAAAGAGTGGACACTGTTAAGAATAGGCATATCGAAGGCACTGGTCTTGGTCTAAGGATTACAAAACAGCTTGTTACCCTTATGGGCGGCGAGATATTTGTCAGCTCTGCATACGGCAAGGGTTCTACATTCACAGCCCGTATACCACAGCGTATAGTCGACGATAGCCCTATGGGCAAGTTTAATAGCAAGGCTCAGGTTCTTGACCATGAGGAGAATGCCATGGACTTCTCTGCAAGAGATGGCAAGATACTTATAGTAGATGATGTAGATATGAATATTAAGGTCATGAAGGCTCTTCTTCGACCTGTAGGTATTCAGATAGACAGTGCCCTTTCCGGTGAGGAAGCTCTTAATAAACTGGCAAAGACTCAGTATGATATAGTCTTCCTGGATCATATGATGCCTGGTATAGATGGTATGGAGGTCTTTGACAGACATAAGAAGAATAACTCATCACCTAATAAGAACACACCTATTATCGTTCTTACGGCCAATGCTATAGCTGGCATGAAAGAAGAGTACTTAGGATATGGATTTGACGATTACCTTTCTAAACCGGTTGAGGAAAATAAGCTTTTTCTCACACTTAAGAAGTATCTTCCACAGGAAAAGATAGACAGACCTCTTAGTCCTGATGAATTTATGAATAAGAGATACGACGATATAGAGGAAGATAATTCCAATACATATAAGGAAAATCAGTTACATAATAATAAGAAGAAAAGGGTTAAGGTTAGCGGCGATGAGGATGCTACAAAGGATATAAGCCTTAGAGATAAGTACGACTTCTTAGATGTAGAAACCGGCCTTAAGTTCTGTGCCGGCAAGGAAGACTTCTATGAAAAGATGATTCAGGCTTATATAAAACAAGATCTTTTAGACAAACTTAAGAAAGCTTATGAAAATAAGAGTTATGAAGAGTATAGGCTTCATGCCCACTCTCTTAAGTCTACATCTCATACAATAGGTGCTATGGAAGTATTCGACCTTGCAACTAAGATAGATGCAGCAGTTAAAGCCAAGGATCTTGCCTACGTAGACGCTAATCATGAACAGTTCGAAATGAAGTATGGAGAACTTATTTATAAATTAAAGAATATATAATGCAAGATATATCATATAAATAATTAACGATAATTAAGTGTAAAAGCTATCCAAATCAGTGGATAGCTTTTTATATGCTTTTAACAAAATTATAGTATTAAGAGATGTTTAGGTAAAAAAATTACGCGAATTACTCAAATTGCAAAAAAAATACTTAAACTGTCATTTATCGTTCGTTACTCTTCCTATAATAGGATTTGTAAAGTATAGATTTTTATTTGAAAGACTTTGGAGGAATTAAAAATGAAAAATCAGTTAAGAAAAGCAACACTTAGAGCAGCAGCAGTTGCAATGTCAGCAACAATCGCTGCATCATCTATGCCACTTACAGCTCTTGCTAATGAAGGCAATGATGGTAACAATGATGAAGGTGTAGCTCAGACAACTCAGAAAAAATCAGCTGAAAAAGAAGTGCAGGATGCAGTAGAACCAACTAATGATGCTGTAGAAAATGCTAATACAGAAGTTCAGAAAATTGATTTTGCAGATAATATTGCTACAAAAGAAATGAAGGATGAAGTATCTTCTGCAAAGGAAGCAACAAAAAATGCAGCTGGTAAAGAAGAAAATGTTAAATCTGATGCTAATGCTATCGTAGAAAAGAAAAGTGAAGTTGATACTGCAACAGAAAACTTAGAAGATAAGGTAGACGAAGCTAGTGAAATTGTTACAGAGGAGAATAACAATCAGGAAACGCTTTATAATAGAATTGATGAAATTAAAGCTAAAATAGAAGGTGCAGAATATAAGGAAGACGTTCAGGCACTATATAATGAGGCTATTGCAAAAGCAAATCAGGCTGACGGTGATTTTGAAACGGCTCAGAATAATCTATCTTCAAAAATGAAAGAGTATACTTCTGCGAAGAGTGATCTTGAAGGTAAGTTAAAGGCTTATGAAACTGCAATAGGTAATGGTGTAAAAGATCTTAAAGCAATAGAGGATGAAATTGCTATAGCTCAGAATAATGTAGAAGTTTTAAAAGGTCAGGTGCAGTCAGCATCTAAGAACCTTGTTGCAAAAACTGCAGCAGAAAAATTAGCAGATAAGTACAATGATGCAAATGCTAATAAGAAGGAAGTTTTTGATGAAATTGTTAAGGACTATTATATTATTGGTAAAGATGCTAAGGCTACTAATATAGTAATAGGTGAATATGATGGTGAGCATGGGGTTTATCCAGTTTCATACACTAATGGTAAAGGTGAAAATGTAAAAATATATCTTTCTTGCACTGATAATAAAAATGATAATGGTATCACCATTGAAGAAAAGGAAATCAAGACTGTTCTTGAAAAGCCAGCAGTTGTGGAACACTATGTATATGGCGATAATAATACAACACTTTCAGTTTCTGATTACAATAGTTTAAATGCTAAAGGTGCAATAATAGAAGTAGATGGAAAAACATATCTTGCATCTAGTGGATTACAGGAAGTTGTAAAGGTTGGTGAAAACAACGTTACTGGAATTGAAAACAAAGCGATTAAAGTAAATGAAAATGGCATTATCGAAGTTACAGGTGATGTTACAACTGTAGTAAAGACTGCTAATTCATTAAATGTTGAATCGAAAACTACGTATGCTGATAAGTCTTCCGCAGAGAGTGCGGCAAATGCTGAAAAGGAAAAATATGAAAAAGATGGGTATGAGAAAGTAAATGTAGAGTATAAAGGTGAAACTCAGTATACAGCTGCAGTAGGTATTGTTGAAACGGAAACTTTTACGAAGACTATTAAGAATTCAAATGATCACGAGTATAATGTAGGCGATATTTTAAACAAATCTAATAATAAACGTGGATTTTTGGAAGAAAGATCAAAGTATGTTCTTAGAGCTTCTAATACACCTAATTATGGTTGGGTAGATGAAGGTGGTTGGTTTTACAGTGATTGGCAATATAAAGAAGTTTCTAAAACATGGACCGTTGATTATGCCAAAATATCAACAGATACAGTAAATCAAACAACTTGGTCTGCATTTCTTGATTTATTTAAAGAAGACAAAGATAAAGTGAGCACAAATCTACAGAATGCTGTTAAAAATAACCTAATGGTAAACGGAGGTTTTATTGTAGATTACCAGGTTATTGATGGAAATTGGAATACTGCAACAGTATATGTTGTAAAAGGTACAAGATTTGAAGCTGTTGGAAATTCAGAAGAAGAAGCAAAGTTTAATCTTGAAGAACTACTTAAAACAAAGAATCTTTCTGGTGTAAGAACTGATATAACAACAAAATCAGAAGTCATTGTTCCATACTCATACAAGATTACTGGCACCAAGGTAGAAACGACAACAAATACAACAAATACAGTTGTTGAATCTTCTATTAAGCCTGTTGATGAAGTAACTCATATAGCAGCTGCAAAGGCTGAATATACTGATAAAGTAAGTACTGTTAGTACATATGATAATGGCTTCTTAGATACTGCAGCAAAGGACGAGGCAGATAGAACAGCTAAGCAGAATTCATTAAAAGATCTCAATGATCAGTTAACAGTAGCTTCAACTGCTCTTGGTGAGGCTCAGACAAAGGCAGGAAGTTTAAAGAAACAGATTGAGGAACTTAAGAGTAGTGCAAGCGATGTAAGTGATAAGATTGATGATTTAGAGAAAAAGAAAGCGAGTATTTCTCTTACAGATTACAGTAGTAGAAAGACTGCAATTGATGATATAAAGAATGCTTTCGACGGTCTTAAAAACAAGTCATCAAGCAACAGCAGTAACAACGGTAATAACAACAATAACAACAACAACACAAACAACAACCCTACTCCAGCTGTATTACCAGTAGCTCCTGTAAGACCTGTTACACCAGCTCAGCAGATTGTTGAATTAACAGAAGATCAGACACCACTTACAGCAACACCTGATACTATAACAGATGCTGCTAAGAAGCCGGGTAAGAAGGTTAAGGCAACAAATACTAAGGCTACAACAGATGACAAGGATGCTAAGGATGCAAAGAAACCTGGAAATAATAAGCCAAAGAAGGTTACACCAGAAGTAGAAGATGATACAATAGATGAGGATCTTGAAATCGTATCACTTGACGATGAAGATAAGGTACCTCTTGCTCCTGGAGTAGCAAGCAATGATTCTACTAAGGATATCATGGATGAGACATCAAGCGTTTCATGGTTATGGTTAATCATCTTAGCAGTTGCTTCAGTAGTAACATTCGGTACATATAAGGGTGTTAAGAAGCACAACGAGAATAAGGGAAAGAATAACAGATAATTATGCCAAAGAAACTTACATGCACACTATTATTATTGGGTACATTACTTTTAACAGCTTGTAGTATTAACCATAGGGTTAATGATGAAGAAATAGGGGGAAGTAGTGCTGCAGTAAGTGAGGATACTGCTTCAGTTAATCAGGAAGCAGACAGTTCGACTTCCGATAACACCGCGGTTAGTGACAACCAATCTTCCAAAGTCATAGATATAAAAATAACAGTTATTAACTTATGCGGTGTAGACATCGGGGGATTCGCAGTAAAGGATGCTCTTTACGGAGAGCAGGTAGTACTTGGGGATGTTCCTAATGAGAAGTCTATGACAGCTTCTGCAAAGTGGATTCAGGGAAAAGATACACTTGAGTGGGCTGTATATAACACCAACATGGAACTGGTAACATATGCGGAATCTGATGTAAGCAATATTACTGAAAGCGTAACGATTACCTTATCCGGAGACAGAGACATCGAAGTTGTAGATGTTGAAGTAAAGTAAAAATTAAGAAACCCAGATTGTTAAAAGCAATCTGGGTTTTATTTTTTAGATTATAAGTTTTCTTTTAACTTAATCATCTGGCAGCGTTTGAAGCCTTCCTTGATACTTGAGATATGGCTCCTGCTTACCGGAAGATTAGCTCCGTTACTCATAGTAACCGAAGATGAATCTACAGATTTTATCTCGAAGAGGTTTAGTAAGATACCTCGGTTACAAGGAACTATGAAATCGTAGTCTGTAAAATACTCTTCGAACTCAGCCTGGTTACCTCTAAAATACATATCTTCACCAACTTTTGAGTGTATAGTGATTTTATGATTGAAGTAATCAGTATATAATATATTTCGGAGGATGACTCTTGTGCCAGCTTCAAGTACTACCGCAAGCTTAGCTGAGTGCTGCTTTGGAAGTACACTTTTAATTACAGTTTTAAACTGCTGGTAGGTATATGGCTTAAGTAAATACATACTTGCATTAACTTCGTAGCTTTCAGCAGCATACTCATTGGATGAAGTACAAAAGACAATCTTCATAGCCTCATCTTTTTCTCTGATAGCCCGGGCAAGCTCTACTCCGTTCATATTATCCATAAGGATATCAAGGAAGGATAAAGCGTATGCTCCCTCAGAGAATGAAGCAAGGTATTCGTCAGCGTTCTTGAAGGTAAATACCTCAAGATTATCAAGTCCTGACTCTTCCTTGAACTTTGTGATATATTTTGTTAATATCTTGGTCTCGACCTGCTGGTCGTCAACTATGGCTATACGCATATACACCGCTCCGTAGTCTTGTTGCTAGACATTATAATATTGACAGAGATATTTTAACATACCTAAATAAAAAATTTGAGAATAAAGTTATGAAAAAATTACAGGAATTTTTAAAAAAATTAAAAACTGATATATATCAGGGAGAAAAGCTAGAAGAAAACTTTAAGATTATATCTGTTACAGCCTGGCTAATTTGTCTGGTAACATTTGCATTCTTAGCAATTAACTATGGCCTGGGAAGATGGGATATGGTTGGGGCAACTTTAACAATATGCCTTGTCAGTGCTGTTTCTATCATAAGTGTAAAGCGATATAGGAACAGATATATTCCTATGACGCTGTTTTGGGTAGTGACTGCAGTTTTGTTTTCTTTATATGCTATCAGAGGCAGCAGCGAAGGCTTTGCTATCTTGTGGATACTTATTGCTCCTATATTTTATATGTATATTCTCGATGTTAGATTTGGAATACTTCTTGGATTTTATTTCCAGATTTTAGTGATAATACTTTTCTGGACTCCTATTAAGTCTTGCTATGTAGGTATCTATACAGAAACTTTTATAGAAAGATTTCCGATTCTCTATTTCCTGACATTTATTCTAAGTTCATGTCAGATGATCCAGTATCATCTTGGGGAACTTGAGAAACTTCATAACCTGGATAACCTTACAAGGGCAGTTGAAGAGGAAAGAGAAAGAGTTACAAAATTCGAAAGGGAGCAGCACTACAGTGAAGTGGAAAATGCCTCCCGTATGGAATTTCTGTCAAACATCTCCCATGAGATAAAGACTCCTATTAATACCATCATAGGTATGAACGAGCTTATAAGGAAGGAATGTAAGGATCAGAACATACTAAACTATGCGGACAATGCAAACAAGGCCAGTAATGATCTTATGGCATATATCGATGACCTTCTTAAGTTATCTAAAACCGAGGGGCAGATTCATAAGGGGGCATTTGAGAAGGTAGACCTGGCAGGGCTTACTGTTCTGGTAGTAGATGATTATAAGACTAACCTTATGATTATTGAAAACTATCTTAAGGATGCCAATTGTAAGGTTACTCTTTGCGGCGGTGGTGCAGAAGCTGTTAAGCTTAGTCTTACTAATAAGTATGATGTTATCCTTCTTGACCATATGATGCCTGATATTGATGGCGTTCAGGTTGCCAAGGCTATAAGAGACAACTACGACAATCCTAATAATGACAGCTGGATCATAGCGGTAACTGCTAACCCAGACAGACAGCTATTTATTGAGAATGGCTTTGATGAATATATTGGAAAGCCTATTAGATACAACGAGCTTATCTGCGTTCTTGCTGAGCACTGTGCAAACAGGCTTAAGTATAAGGATGCAGCAGCAAGTTTAAGATATGACTTATTCGAAGGTGAGACTGCTCTTCATGCAAGTGACCTCTACGAAGAATCCGGTGCAGGCTTTATGTCTACGGCTAAGGAAGAGATAGTTGCCGGCAATATGGCAGGAGCTGATAAGTATGATCTTAATGATGACGGCTCATCTGATTATATAGATATAGATGTTGCCATGGAATACTGCCTTGATGATAAGGATTTTTACAAGGAACTTATTGAGTCATTTGCAGAAGACTATGATAGCAATGTTGAGGGTCTTAAGAAGGCCTATGACGAGAAGAGACACGAGGCCTATAAGGTTATAGTTCATGGCCTTAAGAACTCTGCCAGAACCCTTGGCGCTATAGCATTTTCTGAATTATCAAAGAAGCATGAGTTTGCTGTAACCGACGGGGAATATCATATTATTGAAGAGGGATTTGAGGAATATCTAAATCAGTACGAACATATTGTGGCCAAATTAAAGGAAACTGCTGAGAATATATAGCTTGATGGAGGACAATATATGTATGTAAGTGTAATTATACCAACTTATAACAGGGCAGGAACTATAAAACGTTCCGTAGAAAGTGTCCTTAATCAGACATACGATAAGCTTGAGGTTATCGTAGTTGATGATGGCTCTACAGATAATACTTCAGAAGTAGTGGAATCGATAAATGATGACAGGGTACGTTACATTAAACTTGAAATGAATCAAGGAGTATCCCATGCCCGTAACTATGGTGTATCCCAGGCAAAATATGATATGATAGCCTTTCATGATTCGGATGATGCATGGAGAAAAGATAAGCTGGAAAAGCAGATAAAAAAATATAATGAAGATCCGGAAGCTGCAATGGTTTACTGTGCTTATGAGAATCACAAGGGCGATATAAGCATCAGATTTCCTTCTGAGGATGAGAATGTTGAAGACTTAGATGGTGATATTTATTACTATCTGATGCTGAGAAATTCCATCGGGGCACCTACAATACTTATGAAAAAAGATATTTTTAATAAGATTGGTGGGTTTGATGAGTCTTTTGCAACTATAGAAGATTGGGATTTTGCAGTAAAGGTATCTAAACTTGGAAAGATTGCTTATGTTAATGAAGCATTGATGGATGTATATCACTGCGACAAGGGAGTTAATACTACATCTGCTAATTCATATATATGCAGATGCAGGATGATAGCTGATAATATGGATGAACTTCAAAATGCAGGGATATTTGATATAGTGGTCAATGATTTGCTTTCAAGAGCAGAGAATAATACTGTTTTGGACTTTATCAAAAATAATTTAATCGTAGCTATTGCAGAAAAAAAGGGAATTAAGTAGCAGTATAATTTGATTATAGCTGTGTTATAAATTATAATTATAACCAAATGTTTATATAGGAGGCTTATTGATGAGACAGGAAACAAAATGTATAGAAGGCGGATATACACCAGGCAATGGTGAGCCAAGACTCATGCCTATAGTGCAGAGCACTACATTCAAGTATAACACTAGTGAAGATATGGCTAAGCTTTTCGACTTAGAGGCAACAGGTTATTTCTACACAAGACTTCAGAACCCAACCAATGACCTTGTAGCAGCTAAGATTTGCGAACTTGAAGGCGGTACAGCAGCTATGCTTACTTCTTCAGGCCAGGCAGCTTCATTCTTCTCAGTATTTAACCTTGCTAATGCAGGGGACCACGTTATAGCTTCATCAGCTATCTATGGTGGTACATATAACTTATTTAACGTAACTATGAGAAAGATGGGAATCGAGTTTACTTTTGTTGAACCGGATTGTACAGCAGAAGAACTTGAAGCAGCATTTAAGCCTAATACTAAGGTTGTATTTGGTGAGACAATTGCAAACCCTTCACTTATAGTATTTGACTTTGAGAAGTTCTCTACAGCAGCTCATAAGCACGGAGTTCCTCTTATTGTTGACAATACATTTGCAACACCAATTAACTGTAGACCTTTTGAGTGGGGAGCAGATATCGTAATCCACTCTACTACAAAGTATATGGATGGTCACGACGCAACAGTTGGCGGAGTTATTGTTGATAGTGGTAAGTTCGACTGGATGGCACATGCTGACAAGTTCCCAGGACTTTGTACACCGGATGAGTCATATCACGGAATTACATACGCTGAGAAGTTTGGTAAGGAAGGTGCATTTATCACTAAGTGTACAGCTCAGCTTATGAGAGACCTTGGTTCTATACCTTCACCTCATAACAGCTACATTCTTAACCTTGGCCTTGAGTCACTTGCAGTTCGTGTTCAGAGACACTGCGAGAATGCTACAAAGGTTGCCAAGTTCCTCTCAGAGAATCCAAATGTAGAGTATGTTACATATCCAGGTCTTGAAGGTGACAAGTACTATGAAAGAGCTAAGAAGTATCTTCCTAACGGTACATGTGGTGTTATCTCATTTGGCGTTAAGGGCGGAAGAGCAGGCGCTGAAGCCTTTATGAAGAAGCTTAAACTTGCTATCGTAGCTACACACGTTGCAGATGCTCACACATGCGTACTTCACCCAGCATCATCAACACATCGTCAGCTTACAGATGACGAGCTTAGAGCATGCGGTATCAGCCCAGATATGGTTAGATTCTCAGTTGGTATCGAAAATGTAGATGATATTATCGAAGATCTTGCTCAGGCACTTGCATAAGAGATAGATTTTGAGAAAAAATAAAACTGCTTCCTGATTTTGGGAAGCAGTTTTTTGTTTTTCTGCGAGAAATTGCAAATACTATGCTTTGTATGTGGCAGGGGTGTAGCTGCGATTGCTTAAATAACAGAGCCTGCTTTATTTTCTTTTAAGTGATATCTCTATTAGCTTTTCGCAAAGAGATGGGTAATCGATGCCTACGGCAGCAGCTTCCATAGGAAGAAGTGAAGTAGGAGTCATACCTGGAAGTGTATTAGCCTCAAGGCAGAAGATGTCACCTTTTTCATTCATCATAAAATCGATTCTTGCATAGTTCTTAATCTTAAGAACCTTGTAAGCTTCTTCAGCTGTACGCTGGATTTCAAGTGTTTTATCTTCAGGTAAAACTGCAGGGCAGATATCATTGGTCTGACCTGCCTGATATTTATTGGCAAAGTCGTAGAAGCCAACCTTAGGAGCTATTTCTACAATAGGAAGTGCTTTACCATCAACTACACCACAGGTAAACTCTCTACCTCTGATAAATTCTTCAACAACAACCTTGTCATCGAATTTCTTAGCTTCATTAAGTGCATGGTCTACTTCGGCTCTGTCTTTACAGATATATGTTCCAACTGATGAACCACCAGTGCTAACCTTTACCACTACAGGGTAGCCTATTTCCTTGAATTCTTCATCAAGGTTCATATCGTAGCCTTTAGCATTGGGAATACCAGCCATGTTAAAGAACTTCTTTGTGATACCCTTGTCCATACAGATAGCGCTTGATATGTAATCTGTACCTGTGTATGGGATGCCGTAGAGATCCAGAGTGGCCTGTATACGTCCGTCTTCACCGTTGGCACCATGAAGTCCCATAAATACTACGTCAGCTTTCTGACAAATCTCTATTACATTAGGGCCAAAGAAGCACTTGCCACCGTCTTTTCTAAGGGCTTTGAACTTTTCTATATCTGGCTCATTTGCAGCTATAGCTTCGATTCCAGCAGCCCAGTCTCTTGTATCATCGAAGACTTTATCCACGTTTACATCCTCAACTCCAAGATATACATCTATAAGAACAACCTTGTGTCCTTTTGTTTTAAGAGCTTCGTATACGCCCTTACCTGTTATAAGTGATACTTCTCGCTCGGTGCTTGTACCGCCTGCAAGAACTACTATATTCATAGATTTCATAATTCAACCAGCTTTCTAGTTTAATATGGAGCAAAACTCCATCTATGAGTATAACACGTATGCGACGAGGAAAGAACACATAAATGTGGTTATGCCTGCGTGCCTTGTGGTATACCAATCGCAAGCGATTGGTATCGTCAGGCGTCGCCAAATGAGCGTAAACGCTCGCTTGGCTCCTGCCTTTGTGTTATAATACTTCTATGCGTTTAGACAAGTTTTTGGCTGATTGTGATATAGCTACAAGAAGCGAATTAAAGAAGATAATTAAGGCTGGCAGGGTTAAAGTTAATGATGAAATCGCTAAAGACCCGGCTATGAAGATTAACGAGGGTAGTGACAGCGTAACCTTAGACGGGGCTCCTGTTACCTATGAGAAGCTGCGTTACTTTATGTTTAATAAGCCAGCAGGCTGTGTAAGCGCAACAAGAGATAAGCTAAGCGAAACAGTTATAGCCTATCTTAAAGAAGAAAATATTAAGGGCTTATTCCCAGTAGGACGACTGGATAAGGATACAGAAGGACTCCTTCTTATAACTAACGATGGTCCTCTCTGCCATGACCTGTTATCCCCTAAGAAACATGTGGACAAGACCTATATAGTTATAGCTGATAAAGCATTATCAGATAAAGATATAGAGCTGATGGAGAAAGGCATAGACATAGGAGATGATAAGCCTTGCCTTCCAGCATCTCTTGGTAAGATTGCTTATGATAGTCAGCCTATGACTTATATCTTAGATGCACATAAAGATGATCTTTCTGAAGATGGAGAAGAAGTGTTTAATGGTTCATACCCAGCATATTCTATAACTATACATGAAGGAAGATTCCATCAGATAAAGCGTATGTTTGAGGCATGCGGCTCAAGGGTGCTATATCTTAAGCGTATCAGTATGGGTAAGCTTAAGTTAGACGATAATCTTGCACCAGGTGAATATAAGAAGATTAATCTTGAGGATATTATATAGTTCACTATGTGAACTAATAAGGATACTATAGATATGAATATAGCTATCATAGGCGGAGGTATGTCAGGTATAGTAGCTGCCATAACTGCCAGCAAAAATAAGAATAACAACATAACTATATATGAAAGACAGAAGGATATTGCATCCAAGATTCTTATTACAGGTAACGGTAAATGCAATATCTGTAACAGTAGAGTGTCAGAAAAAAGGCATTATAGCTCATTTGAAACTGACAGATTAGATACAATTTCTAAAAACTTTGATGCCAATAAGCTTATAGACTTCTTTAAAGGACTTGGCCTTAGCCTTAAAGAAAGAGATGGCTACTACTATCCTGTAAGTAATCAGGCTAGATCAGTATACGCTGTACTTTCTAATGTCCTTAAGAAAGCTTCTGTAAAGGTTATTACAGATAAATATATCGATAAGATTGTTGTAAACCCAGAAGGCTATACCATAGACGGCAAAAATTATGATGCAGTAGTTCTTGCTGTTGGGGGAAGAGCAGGTATCTATAAGGAGAATGCCTTCTCAGGAAGAGAACTCATTAAAAGTTTGGAACTTAAGTCATCAAGAACTTTTCCAGCTTTAACTGGTGCTGTTTGCGTCGGCGACTATAAGACTCTTAAGGGAGTAAGAGTTGATGCAGGCATAAAACTCTACGCTGATGGGAAACTTGTGGCAGAAGATACAGGTGAGCTTCAGTTTGCGGACTATGGTTTGTCTGGAATACCTGTTTTCAACCTATCAAGCCATGTGCCATACGACTATAAGGAAGCCTATTTCGAAGTAGATTTATTCCCTAAAAATACAGAGGAAGAATTAAAAAATATGCTGTCAGATATTAAGGCTATGTATCCAAAATACAGAGCTATTAATGCCTTGGCAGGATTTACCAATATTAATATATTAAAGTACGCATTATCTATGGCAGGAATCCATGAAGATAAGCTTATGGAGAATGTGGCTGATAAAGATTTAGAAAGTCTTGCACTATGGTGCAAAAAATCTAAGCATCATATGGAAAGACTTAGAGATTATAGGAATGCTCAGATTATGGCAGGAGGAATCCTACTTTCTGAGATAGATGATAATTATATGTGTATCCACCATAAGAACCTCTATATTACAGGAGAGGCACTGGACCTTAATGGTGAATGCGGAGGATATAACCTGTACTTTGCATTTGAAAGCGGGTATGAGGTAGGCCAGAAACTGGCAAAATAATATTTCTAAGAAGGAATATATATGGCAGACAATAGTTCAATACTTGAACAATACAAGAAAGAATTACATATGCAAACTCATCCTTATGAGATGTGGATTAAGCGTAATGAAAGAAAAGATTCTATAGCAGCAAGTCCAGGACCATCAGAGGATGCAGAAGCTATTGTTGCAGAATATTTTGAAACCCATCCAGATGTTGATATTTGCTACGGTGATGAGGACTATCTTGATAAGGATGGCAATAGAACAGAACCTTGGTTTAAACCGGACTTTTCTTATGACACATTTATGTCATTTAACTATTTTGGCAATGCTGTAGTCTTAAGAGATTCATTTGCCAGAATGAAGTATCTAAGAGGTGTAACAGGTGAGAAGTTATATAAAGAACTTACCAGTATAATTACTCCAGATATGAAGGTTGGTCATATCGATAAGATTCTTTATCACAATCCTCACTATAAATTATCTGAGGATCATAAGTATGTTTATCCAAAATATGATGCGGCTCCAGATACATTGGTTTCTATAATCATTCCTTCTAAGGATCATCCAGAACTATTAGAGAACTGCCTTGGAACTTTGGATAAATTAATACAGTCAGAGCACCGTATCCTATTTGAAATTATAATAGTTGATAATGGTTCTAACGAAGAAAACAAAGCCAAAGTTACAGAACTTTGTGACAAATATAAGGCTAAATACTTATACGAAGAAGAAGATTTTAACTTCTCACGTATGTGTAATAAGGGTGCAAAAGAGGCTAAGGGGGATGTGCTTTTCTTCTTAAATGATGATGTAACAGTTCATGGAGAAGATTCTCTTTATAACATAGCAGCCCATGCTCTTAAAAAGCACGTAGGTGCAGTAGGCGTTAAGTTATACTACCCAGGTGGCTTTAAGATTCAGCACTGCGGTATAACCAATATGGGCGTTGGCCCAGCCCACAAACTAGGTGGTCTTGAAGATGATAGAAATCTTATAGACTACTATCATGGTAGAAACAAGGCAGTATACAATGTTATAGCTGTAACTGGTGCTGCACTTGCAGTTGAGAAAAAGAAGTTTGATAATATCGGCGGATTCTGCGAAGAACTAGCTGTAGCTTATAATGACGTTGATTTATGCTTCTCTCTTTATGAAGAAGGTTATGTAAGCGTTGTAAGAAATGATATTGCTTATATCCATCATGAATCAGTAAGCCGTGGAAGTGATGAAACAGGAAGCAAGCAGGCTCGCCTTTTAGAAGAAAGAGAGATTTTATACGCAAGGCATCCGGCATTTGACGGATATGACCCATTCTATAGCAAGCATCTAGTGCAGAACCGTTTAGATGGTGAATATAACGTTGAATATGTTTACCCTCATGAGGACAACAGCCTACTTTCAGATGTTACAGAAATAAGTACACCATCTGATAATTCTTACGGCCTGGAGAGAAAGGCACTAAGAAAGGGACCTAAGGCTCTTGTATTTATTGATGTTATAAGACAGCTTGATAATGAATATATTTACGTAGAAGGCTGGGGAAGTTTAACAGACCAGGATAATTACATGTACGATAGATATTTGCTTATGACAGATGGCAACAAATGCTACCAGATAAGCATATTTGATAAGTACAGAGAAGATATAGCCAGAGCGATAAAAATCCAGAAATATCCTTACCTTACAGGATTCACAGCAAGGATTCAGGGATATACCATGCTGCTTAGCAAGGCTAAATTTGGTATGATGTTTGTCCACAAGGAAACTGGCAAAAAAACTATAGTTTATTCGAATTAGGAGACAGCAATGAGCGAGTCAGAAAATAAGGATATAGAATATTATAAGAAGGCTCTTGAAGAAGAAAGATATAAGAATGTTCTTTTATCTAGTAAGCTTGCAGGAGCAGTTGCAGAGGTCAATGCTAAAGAGGCCCAGATAAAGAGGATTAAAAACAATCCTATGTGGAAGGCTTCTAAGCCACTTAGATCCTGCATGCATTTTGTTATAAGACAAAAAGACCGCATAAAGAATCAGGGTGGCCTTAAGGGAATGGCCCGCAAGCTTTCTTCTAAGAAGGTAGAACTTAGAGCCAGAAAGCAGCACGGTACTCTTAGTTTTCCAAATGAGGAACAGGCTAAGAAGCAGAGCGAAAGAGTATTTGATAAGGATGTAACTTTCTCCATTCTCGTACCTCTTTACAATACACCACTTAACTTCTTAGATGACATGATTAAGTCAGTTATTAACCAGACTTATCAAAAGTGGGAACTTTGTCTTGCAGATGGAAGCGATGACAAGCACAGTGAAGTAGGGGCTAGATGCCAGGAATATGTGTCTCAGGATAGCCGTATCAAGTATATGAAACTTGAGAAGAACCTTGGTATATCTGGTAACACCAATGAATGCGTGAAGATGGCGACAGGTAACTATATTGCCTTATTCGACCATGATGATGTTATTCATCCTTCAGTACTTTACTACTACATGGAAGCAATCTGCGATAAGGATGCTGATTATATCTACTGCGATGAGTGTACCTTCCATGGAAACTCTATCGACAATATGATAACCCTGCATTTTAAGCCGGATTATTCTCCGGACAACCTTATTGCTAATAACTATATCTGTCATTTCTCAGTATTTTCTAGAGAACTTCTTATGAGGATGGCAGCAGCAGAGGGTATAGGACCTGATGGAGACCCTATTTTATTTAGAAGTCAGTTTGATGGAAGTCAGGATCACGATATGATTCTTAGACTTACTTCTATGGCTAACCATGTGGTACATATACCAAGACTTCTTTACTACTGGAGATCTCATAAGGGCAGCGTGGCAGCAGATATCAATGCTAAGTCATATGCTATAGATGCAGCTAAGGGTGCTGTTGCAGACCATCTTAGAAGAATTGGTTATAACCATTTCGAGATAGAGTCTACCAGAGCATTCGAAACAATATTTAGAATAAAGTATCCTATAATTAAGGATGAGAAGATATCTATTATTATTGCTAACAAGGATCATATAGATGACCTTAAGAGGTGTATAACATCTATTCTTGAGATGTCTACATATTCTAATTATGAGATTATCATAGCTGAGAATAATTCTACTGATCCTAAAACATTTGCTTACTATAAGCAGCTTGAAAACTATGACAATATTAAGGTTGTAACATATAAGGATAAGTTTAATTATTCTAAGGTTAATAACTTTGCAGCAAGCTTTGCTACAGGAGAGTATATCCTTCTTCTTAACAATGATACACAGGTTATTACTGTTAACTGGATGGAAGAGCTTCTCATGTATGCAGCAAGAAAAGACGTTGGTGCAGTAGGTGCCAAGCTTTATTATCCTGACTATACTATCCAGCATGCTGGTATAGTTCTTGGGCTTGGTGCTCATAGAACTGCAGGACATAGCCACTATAAGGTTAATAAAGAAAATCTTGGTTATATGGGAAGACTTTGCTATGCTCAGGATGTTAGTGCTGTAACAGGAGCCTGCCTCTTAGTTAAGAAGTCGCTTTGGGATGAAGTAGGCGGTCTTGATGAGGAATTTGCAGTAGCTCTTAATGATGTGGACTTCTGTCTTAAACTTCGTCAAAAGGGATACTGGAATATATGGACACCATTTGCAGAATTGTTCCACTTTGAGTCTAATTCAAGAGGTTCTGATTTGGATGGTGAGTCAGCTAAACGTTATCAGGCAGAGTGCGATAAATTTAGAGAAAGATACGGAAAGATTATAGATGATGGAGATCCATTCTATAACGTAAACTTCTCTCTTGATAGAAGCGACTACACACTTAAGGACAATGCTATAAAGATATAATGCGAATACTTTTTGTACACTCTCTTACAATTCAAAGAGATGATATTCTCTGGGGGATAATCGAGCTGGGGATAGATGTTGAGTCGTCTACTACCCTGGTTGATCTTGATGCGGTAGAAGAGGATAAGGTAGAAAGTTTGGTGGAGGAACTGGCAGGATACGACCTGGCATTTTCCCAAAACTTTTCTGCAACCCTTGCAGAGGCTTGTCATATTGCAGGAAAACCATATCTTAGCTGGACATATGATTCACCCCTGGTTGCTCTTTATAGAAAAGAAGCAGCTTACAAAACAAGCTATCCTTTTCATTTTGATAAGAAGCAGTGTCAGAGACTTAAGGCTGCAGGAGTAACTAATATAAGGCATATGCCTCTTCCTGCTAATATTAGAAAGTATGAATCTTATGGATTTGTACCACCTAGTGCATATAAGTTTGATATATCATTTATCGGACAGATATATGAATCACCTTTTTATAACCAGGTAAAAAATGGGGCGCCTGATTTTATGGTTTCTCATCTAGAAAATATATTAGGAAGCCTGACATGTAACTATAGGGAAGGTTCTATATTTGGAAGACTTTATCCTAATGAGGTTGATGCTTTATTTCAGGTTATAAATAAGAAGGGCTTTGATGATCACCTTTTTGATAAGGCATATATGATTGAAAATTTGTTATTTGCCAATGAACTTTCAGGCAGAGACAGAGTAGCAATTCTTAATGGGACAGATGATTTAGATGTTAATCTTATTACTCACAATCCCGATAGATATAAGGAAGTATTAAAGTGCAAGCTTCATCCTCCTGTATGTAGAGAGGATATGTATAAGATATTCGCTTCATCTAAGATTAATTTAAATATTACTCTTAGGTCTATAGAAAGTGGTATTCCTCAAAGAGTTATAGATATTATGACTGCTGGTGGATTTGTCTTAACGAATTATCAGGAAGAAGTATCAGAACTATTTGATGAAGATAAAGAGATAGTTACATTTAGCTGTCTGGATGAATATAGGGATAAGGCTCATTACTACATTGCTCATGAAGAGGAAAGAGCTGCAATAGCGGCAGCAGGCTTAAAGAAGGTAAGAGAAGAGTATAATATTACAAAACTTGTAGAAAAGATGCTTACTCAGGTAGGACTTTTATAAATATATTATGGAAAAGATAGAACTTACATATAAGTGCGGTCTATCCAGAAAAGATGGAACCCTTATACCAAATGATGAATATTATATGACCCTTGAAGAACAGATTCAGGGTATGCCTGGAGACAGGGTTCTTCTACTCGATAAGGATTATGTATTTGCAGTTGCTCTTTATTTTCCAAGAAGATTAAAGAAGTTAATCTATGAATATGGCTATGCTAAAGAGGCTAACTGGACTATATATTCCAGAAATGTTGATGACGAAAGTTTCTCGGATGCAGATTTTGTTATAAGAAAAGACAGATATTTTAGAGTGGTGGTTATAAGGAGAGATGGCAGACCACTTACTGAAGCAGATAGGAAGAAGGTTGGCTCCATAGTTGCTTATGAACCTATGGAAGAAAAAAGACCAGGGACTATAGTTAGACCTTGGTTTAGAAGAGAGATAGAAAAGAAATCAGTTGAGATAGAAAAGATACAGATGTCTTTTAAGAATCCGCTCACTTTACTATTAGTTGCAGATTCTCACTATACAGTTAATGGAACATGGGATGATACAGCTACCAATATTAATGAGATGGCTAAGGCTGTTCACTATGATGGAATAGTTCATCTGGGTGACCTTACAGATGGTATGCTATCTAAAGGGCTTACTGAGAAGTATGCTAAGAAGATTATCTCAGACCTAAGAAATACAGGCTGCCCTGTATATGTCACAATAGGTAATCATGACAATAACTACTTTAAGAATCCATTACATGTATATTCTAAAGAAGAGATGAGAGATGTGTATGAGATTCCAAAGTGCTCGAAGGATTACCTGGATTATTATGTTGATTTTAAGGAATATGGCATAAGGCTTATATTTGTTGAGTCATTTAATAACAATCGTTTCTTTAGATACGGTTATGATATGGCCCAGCTTATGTGGCTTAAGAAGGCTATTAAATCTGCAAAGAAAGGGACAAAGTTCCTTATCTTTACTCACGATACTCCAGATGGCAGATATGACTGCATAAGCGTTCATACACTTAATGGCAAGGCATTTATAAAGATATTAGAACACTATAATGGACTTAATGGGTATAAGATACTTGGTTTATTCTATGGTCATACTCATGCAGACTTTGTATCTAAGGATTATGAATTTCCTATGGTATCAGTTAATTCCTGTAAGCTTGAGTTTTTCAAGAAATTTAAGCCAAGAGGGGCTGTACGCTGGTACAAACAGGAAAACAGTGTCAAACAGGATAGCTGGGACACACTTATTCTTGAACCTGAAACCGGAAGAATGGAATTAGTAAGATTCGGGGCCGGTGAAAATAGACATATTAATTAAAGGGTAAAAAGGAGAAGAAAGTTATGAAGAAATTTATGAAAGAATTTAAGGAATTCGCACTTAAGGGCAATGTAATGGATCTTGCAGTCGGTGTTATTATCGGTGCTGCTTTCCAGAACATCGTTACAGCACTTACAGGTGACTTTATATCACCACTTATTGCTGCTGTTACAGGTAAGACAGGTGAAGATGGTACAGTTGTAATCGGTGGTACATTCACAATTAATGGTGCAGTATTTAACTATGGTGACTTTATATCTTCTGTAGTTAACTTCCTTATTATGGCATTTATCCTCTTCCTTCTTATAAGAGGTATAAACAGACTTATGACAGTTGGTAAGAAGAAAGAAGATGGTACAGCAGCTACTAAAAAGTGTCCATACTGCGTAAGCGTTATAGATATTGCAGCTAAGAGATGCCCTAACTGTACAACTATTCTTGATGAAGAACTTCAGAAAGAACTTAATGAAGCAGCAAAATAAGGCTGATAAATTTGTTTTAAGTTTACATAACTGGCCTAGAGTTTACATAATTTTAGGCCAGTAAAAAATTTTTAAAAAATTTTATAAATTATGCTAAACATTTTGAATAAATGTCCGATAACTATTACAGAAAAGTAAAAAATAGTTATCCAGGGAAGGAGGACATGAGTATGAGAATTGAGGCATATTCACAGATTCAGCAGCTGTACAATGCTTCAAAACCTGCTACAAAACAGACAAGTACTGCAACTGGATCAAGCTTTAGAGACAAACTTAATATCTCAAGCACTGGGAAAGATTTACAGGTGGCTAAAGATGCCCTTAGTAAGACTCCAGATGTAAGAATGGATAAAGTTAATGAGCTCAAAGCTGCAATAGCTAATGGTACATATGATGTTAGCGGGGAAGATTTTGCTGATAAACTTTTAGAAAAGTTTTCACAGACACTCGCTTAATATAGACACATGGCTATGCTAAGCGTGGTGTCTGTGGCGGTAAAACGCCCAGGCACCATTTTTTAATCAGGAGTACTAATTTACATGGCAAGTTTGATGGAAACTATAATTGATGTACTTGTAAAGGAAGAGGAGGCATATCGCCTTCTTATTGAACTTTCCAAGAAGAAAACACCAATTATTATTAAAAACGATCTTGATGGACTAGCTAAGATAACAGAAGAAGAACAGAATGTTGTATCTGAGATACAGAAGTTTGAAAAGCTTCGTATGCAGACTATGAAGGATATAGCTGATGTTACAAATCATACAGGTCAGGAACTTAAACTTCCGGACTTAATAGATATGATGTCATCAAGACCATCTGAGCAGGGACAGCTTAGAGAGATTCATGACAAACTCAAGGTTACCCTTGATAACATGAAGAGAATTAATGAACAGAACAGAGAGTTATTACAGAACTCTATAGATATGGTTAATTTTGAAATTAATCTCCTGCAGGCTGCTAGGCGTGCGCCAGAGACTGCGGATTATGATAGAGGAGCCTATAGTACTGGAAGTATTATGGGAAGTGGAACGAAAACATTCGATTCTAAATCGTAAGTATACTCGGAGGGGCATAGATGTCACTTTTTGCGGATTTATATGTAGGTACAAGTGGATTACAGGGCAGTCAGGAAGCTCTTAATGTAACTGCTCATAACATTACCAATACTGATACAACAGGTTATGTTAGACAACAGGTAAGCTACGGTACAAGAGAATACAATAGAATATCCATGAGTCAAACCGGTGTTGCTATGAAGCAGACCGGTCTTGGTGTATATATAAGCGAGGTACGCCAGGTACGTGATCAGTTTGTAGACGCGTCTTTTAGAAGGGAAGAAGGAAGACGTGGCTTTTACGATGCCTCTTATGCAGCAATAGAAGAGATAGAAGAAGTATTTGGTGAACTTGATGGAGCTAATTTCTATGAGTCTATGAACAACATGTGGACTGCTATAGAAGAACTTGTAAAAGATCCTTCAAGTGAAGTTTGCCAGTCTATGTTCGTACAGTACGCACAGAGCTTCTGCGAAGCTGCTGGTAATGTATATAAGGACTTATCTGACTATCAGGATAAACTTAACGTAACAGTTAAGAATGATGTTGACAGAATCAATGAGATAGGTCACAAGATTTATGAACTCAATAACAGCATAAGAACTATCGAGGCTGGTAAGGTTGAACATGCTAATGACCTTAAGGACCAGAGAAATCAGCTTCTTGATGAATTAGCAAAGCTTGCAAATATTACATACGATACAGATTACTATGGAAATGTTCTTGTTAAGCTTGAGCAGCACGATTTCGTTCAGATGAACAGAGTTAATGAGATGGCTTACACAGTAGATGAGTCAGGTTTCTATTCAGTATTCTGGCCAGACAGTGCTAAGTTTACCAGAGCAGAAAACGGGGACAAGATATATGATGCTACCACAGCACCAGTTTATAACTTTGACACACCTATCTCATCTGCAATAGATACTGATCTTGGAGAACTTAAGAGTGTTCTTCTTGCAAGAGGCGACCACAGAGCAAACTGGACAGACCTTCTTAATGAAGATGATTACGATGATATAAAAGAGTCGGTTATGATGAATGTTATGTCAGAGTTCGATGCTCTTGTACATAACGTAGTTACAGCAGTCAATGATGTGCTTGCATCTAATTCAGAACTTTCAAGTAACTATCTTGTGGATGAAGATGGCAATCCTCTTCAGCTTTTCCACAGAATCGGATGTGCTGATACAAATGTTCCAGAATTTATATCAGGTACAGATATAAGCGATGCTGGTGTAGGAACAACAACAACAAAATATTCAAGATCCTATAAAGATGGTTTCTGTTATGTAACAGATGCAACAGGGAAGGAGCTTGGTATCTATACAAAGAACAGCAACGGAGACTATCTTGCAGAGTCAGGTATGTGGTTCTCAGCAGCTAATATTGTTGTTAACCAGGATCTTCTTCAGTATCCAACACATCTTGGATTCATTAAGGAAGATGGCAATGTGGATTATAAAACAGTTACTATGCTTGAGGATGCGTTTAACGTAAAGAAGTACACATTAAATCCAACGCTTACTAATCCTCTTTCACTTACAGAATATTATGCTAACCTGGTTGGACAGATTGCCAACTCAGGTAATGTATATAAGCAGCTTAAAGAAAACCAGGACCTTACGGTAGAGAATATCGAAGCTACCAGACAGGGACAGATTGGTGTATCTACAGACGAAGAACTTGCCAACATGATTAGATTCCAGAATGCATACAATGCGGCAAGTAGATTTATCAACGTTATTGATGAATGTACAGAACACATTATCAATACTATGGCTAGATAATAAAGGAGGGCATATATGTCATCTACTTTCTTAGGATTAAATACAGCATATACAGGCTTACAGGCATCCAATGCCGCTCTTAATACAACTGCAAACAATGTATCCAATGCCGAAACAAAGGGATATAGCAGACAGGTTGTTACAAACCAGGCAGCAGAAGCTATACGTTCATTTACAACATATGGCTGTGTTGGTGCAGGTGTTGAAACTATAGCCATAGAGCGTGTTAGAGATAATTTTTATGATGAGAAATATTGGAATAACAACTCTAAACTCGGTGAGTATGACTCTAAAAGATACTATATGAATTCTATCGAGAACTACTTCTCAGATGATACCAAGGTTAAAGGTTTCAGTTCTATATTTGATGAATATACAAACGGTCTCGCAGAGCTTGCTAAAAACCCTAATGATACTACTGTTAAGCAGCAGGCAGTTGGTTTTGCAGGCAATCTTACTACATATTTCAATGATATGTATGTCAATCTCCAGAAACTTCAGGACGATGTAAACCAGGAAATAAAGGTATATATAGACAGAATTAATTCTGTGGCTCAGGAAGTCGCTGCTCTTAACAAACAGATTAATATCATCGAGATGAATACTGGCGCTATGGCTAATGAGCTTAGGGACCAGAGAGACCTTCTTATCGACGAGCTTTCATCTATAGCTATAGTAGATGTTGAAGAAACAGAAATAATAGATACTAACAATGAAGCAAGAGATACAGGCGGTACCAGATATTTTGTTAAGGTTTGCGGTCAGACTATCGTTGATGGTAACAACTATAACGAGCTTATCTGTGTTCCTCGTCAGAATTATGAAGCAGTAAACCAGACAGATAAGGATGGCTTATACGATGTTTACTTTAAGGTAGGCGACGAGTGGACCAATGAAGATTACAGAGCTAAGGGTGATAAGCTTAACCTTTATGCAGGTACAGTTGGTGGAAAACTTGGCGGACTTGTTGCTATGAGAGATGGTAACAACGGAGAAAGTTTCAAAGGTACTGTTGAAGCTGTCGATGTTTCAAATCAGAAGGTAACGGTTTCGGTTAATAAAGATTATCTTATTGATCTTAACAAGGTTAACCTTACTACTACAGGCGGTATTATTAAGCTTGGTAATAACGAGTTTTATTTCAAGGACTGGACATATACATATGATGAGGACACAGGAAAGTGTACTTATATATTTGACCTTGATAAGGATCTAAATAAAACTAATACAGCTAACTTATCACTTGCTACTAAGAAGGTAAGTGCTTCAGTAGGTTCATCAATTGCATATCAGGGTATTCCTTACTATATGTCACAGATGAATGAGTGGGTTAGATTATATGCAAGATCAGCTAACAATATTGAAAAAGATGGTGTCTTAGACGATGGTACACCAGGACGCAATATGTTTGTTGCTGAAGATATATCAGGCGGTGAATATACATTTGCCAACTCTTACGAGAAAACAGGAATAGCTGGTAATGTAATTACTATAGGCAACAAAGATGATTCTTATTATCAGATGACTGCTGGAAACTTAAAGATTGCTAAGGATATTGTTAAAGATCCAGGCCTTATGACTACAAGAAGTTCTCAGTATGTTGGATCTGATTCAAATGATATCTTATTAAGACTAAAAAATCTTGGAACAAATGCCGATATAAATAATGGCGGAATGAGTTTCAGAGGTTGTAGCGCTGATCAGTTCCTTGTAACTATTCTTTCTGATGTAGCACTTAATACACAGAGAGCACAGGACTTTACTGATAGCTATACATATTTAAAGACCTCTATAGAAAATCAGAGATTGTCAGTAAGCGGTGTTGATAACGATGAAGAGGCAGTAAATCTTACAAAGTTCCAACAACAGTATAATCTGGCTTCCAAGATGATACAGGTACTGTCTGAGGTCTATGACAGACTTATCCTTCAGACCGGTGTATAGAAGATAAGATAATAACGGATTATGATTCTTTCTTCGAATAAAAGAAAGGAATATGCGTATGAGAATAACTAATAAAGTAATGCAGAACAATGCATTATCAAATATTAATAACAACAAAGTTTTACAGGATACTCTTAATACACAGCTTTCAACAGGAAAGAAGATTTATAAGCCATCTGAAGATCCTGTAACAGCGATAAGAGCACTTAGACTTCGTAGTGATGTCAGCCAGGTAACTCAGTTCTATAAGAAGAATGTTCCTGATGCTAACAGCTGGCTTGAACTTACAGAATCATCGGTTAAGACTGTTATGGAAGTTGTTAAGAACATGGTTACTCAGTGCGAAAAGGGTTCTAACGACACTCTTACAACTGGTGACAGACAGATTATAATAAATAGCTTAAAGCAGCTTAAGGATGAGGTTTATTCTACTGGTAACTCCGACTATGCAGGAAGATATATCTTTACCGGATATAGAACAGAGACTCCTCTTACATTCGAAGAAAATTCTGATAGAGAATTTAAGATAAAAGAATTCTTTGACAAGGATTCTATTACTCAGGAAACATATATAGGTACTAATAATGGTGTTATATCTCTTGGAGATATTACAGAGACATCATTTGACGATACTGTTACTCCTAATCATCAGATGAAAGAGCAGCAGATTACCTCTTCAACATATTACAGAATAAGGCTTGCTTATGATAATTTATCTGGTACAGGTACACCTATTATTACAGATTCAAACGGAACAAACATTGTAGCAACATCATATGCTGATAAAGAGGCTGCATATGAGGCTATCAGCTCTGAACCAGCAGAAAAGATGTTTTTTCTTGAATCAACAGGAGAATTATTATTATCGGATTCTCTTTATAACAAGATTAAATCAGGTGATATCTCTTTAGAGGTTTCATATGAGAAGAACAATTGGAATAGGGGAGACCTTATGCCACAGCATTACTTCTACTGTGAAGAAACAACAAAAGAAGGCAAAACAATAATATATAACGATGAAGATGAAGACGGAGATAACATTCCAGATATCTATAAAAATGGTCTCCTTGATCAGTCTATTGAATATCAGGTTGGTTTTGACCAGAGTGCAAGAGTTAATACCACAGCTGGCGAGATATTCAAGCACGGTGTAACAAGAGATGTTAAAGAGATAATTGATCTTGCCAATCAGCTTGATGGTGCAGAGGCAATTCAGTCTAAACTTGCTAAGATGCTTAAGGATACAAGTTATACAGATGCTCAGAAAGAATCCATCCAGCAGGATAAGGATGCTGCTGATAAGGCTGTATCACTTCTTAAAGACCAGATGCAGAAGAAGTTTTCAAAGAGCATAACATATATGCAGTCATACCTTGATTCTGCTAATGAAGCTCTTACTATGGTTGGTAACAGAGCTTCAAGGGTAAAACTTGTAGAAAACCGACTATCAAGCCAGACAACAACGTTCAAGACGCTTCAGTCTGAGAATGAAGATGCAGATGCAACCGAAGTTGCAGTTCAGCTTTCGAGTGCTCAGGTAAGCTATCAGGCAGCACTTATGGCTACCAGTGACATGATAAAAGAAACACTTCTTAATTATCTGTAATAAGTAGAAAAAATAGGATATTTGAGATAAAATTATAATAGACGTTAAGGGGAAGGTTTGTGGCCTTTTCTGAAAGAAAGGACAGGGTATTAGAATGGTAATTAACACAAGAATATTTGGGGAAGTTACGATAAGTGATGACAAGATGCTTCATTTCCCAAAGGGAATAGTAGGTTTTCCTGACCTTCAGGATTTTGCACTTATCTATGATGTAGAAGCTGGTGACAGCAATGGTATTAAGTGGCTTCAGTCAGTACAGGAGCCTAACTTTGCTATGCCTGTTATAGACCCTCTTACAGTTTGCGAAGAATATAATCCAGAAGTTGATGATGAACTTCTTAAGACAATAGGTGGATTAGACAATGTACTTGTACTTGTTACAATTACAGTACCTTCTGATATTAAGAAGATGAGTGTCAATCTTAAGGCGCCATTTGTTATCAACGTTGAAGAGAGAAAAGCTTGCCAGATTATCTTAGATCAGGATCTTCCTGTTAAGCATTATATTTATGACATATTACAGGCAAGAAAAGAACAGATGACAAAGGCAGGTGAGTAGCATGTTAGCATTATCAAGAAAAAAAGGCGAAGCCATATTTATTAACAATGATATAGAGATTACTGTACTTGATATCAGAGGAGACCAGGTAAAGCTAGGCATAGCTGCTCCAAAGGAGATTCCTGTATATCGTAAAGAAGTATATCTCCAGATTCAGGAAAGCAATAAGGAGGCTATGACTTCACAGTCTCCGGATACATTCAAAAATTTATTTTAGGTAAGTATTAAGTATTTATAAACATATACCGATATAAAAGTTAAGAATTATTTCAGGCTGTTAAGAACCGGTCTTAACGGTCTACCTTTATCCACATGGAGGTGATTAAGATGGCAATTGAACCATTATCAAGCGCGATGACCTTTCAGGCACAGCCAGTACAGGCTCAGTCACAGAATGTAAGCAAGGCATCAGAGACCACGGAAGGTCAGACACTAGAACAAGTAGTTAGTCAGGTAGACAAAGATACACTGGCTGTAAAGAAGAGCGAGGAAAAAGCTGATAGCAATCAGGATAGCAATCAGAAAGAAGACGCTCCTTCAAAAGACATAATTAAAGCTGCTATGCAGGAGCTTAATAAGAAAGCTACCAGTGTATCGGCTGAATTTGGTATTCACGAGAAGACCAATAGAATAACCATTAAGATGGTTGATAAGAAAACTAAAAAAGTTATTAAGGAACTGCCACCAGAAAAGACTCTCGATATGATCGCAAAGATTTGGGAGATGGCAGGCCTTATTGTCGATGAGAAGAGATAAGGAGGTGTGTAGATATGTCATCTAATATGGTAAGAATTACCGGTATGAATTCTGGTCTTGATACAGAAGCTATTATCGGTGCATACACATCTAAGGCTCAGAAGAAGGTTCAGGATGCTAAGAACGCAAAGACAAAGAATACCTGGACTCAGGATGCTTGGAAGTCTCTTAATAGCAAGATATATAGTTTTTATTCTGGAACACTTGCAAAAGACAGAATGAGCGGTGCATATGCCAAGATTAAGTCTACTACTAGCAATAGCTGCCTATCAGTTATATCAGGTAGTGGTGCTGCTAAAGGCGTTCAGACTGCTAAGATTATATCTACTGCTTCTGCAGGATATCTTACAGGATCAGAGATTAATGTTGGTTCTGATAAAGACAATCTTATGACTGCCCTTGATATAAGAGAAGGAAGCCAGATTAAGTTTAAAGATGGTGAAGGAAAGGAAACAACCATCCAGATAGGGGGTTCAAGTTCTGACTCAGATACTAAGGTTGTATCAACTATGGGTGAACTTGTAGATGCACTTAAAGGATGTGGTGTCAACGCCAATTACGATGCTGGAAATAAGAGAATATTCCTTTCTGCAAAGTCTACAGGTGAAGGTAATGACTTCTCTATTACAGATGGTGGTCAGGGTGCACTTAAAAAACTTGGTCTTCTTACAAAGGAAGAGGGAGGTAAAGCTGTTAAGGTTAAGGCATCAAGTGCTCAACTTGAACTTAACGGAGTAACCTTTAAATCAGATACTAATTCATTCTCAATAAATGGTTCTACATACACTGTAAGCGGTGTACCATCGAACCCTGACGAGAAGATAACTATAACAACAGATACTGACTATGATGGTATCTATGATGTTGTTAAAGATATGATTAAAGAATATAACGACCTTATGAATGAGATGACTAAGCTCTACAATGCAGATTCTGCTAAGGGCTATGAACCTCTTTCAGATGATCAGAAAGAACAGATGTCAGAGAAAGAGATTGAGGCATGGGAGAATAAGATAAAAGATTCTCTACTTAGAAATGACAGCAATCTCTATGATGTTATGAATGTTATGACTACTACTTCTATCAAGGGATTTGAAGTGAATGGCAAGACCATGTACCTTTCTGATTTTGGTATTGCTACTATGAGTTACTTTGAGGCTGAAAAGGACGAGAGAAATGCTCTTCATATTGATGGTAACCCAGATGATACTAATACAGCTTCAAAAGAAGATAAGCTTAAAGCTATGATAGCTCAGGATCCAGAAGCTGTTATGTCATTCTTCTCACAGCTTTCTGGAGATATGTATAAAGGCATGTATGAGAAGATGGGAAGCTCATCTCTCAGCAGTATCTATAAGGTATATAACGATAAACAGCTTAAGACTGAAGCAACAGAGTGGGATAAGAAGATAATAGAGTTAGAAGATAAGGTAACAGCTATGGAAGATAAGTATTATGCCAAGTTTGCTACCATGGAAAAACTTCTTTCAAGTATTGATTCCAAGAACTCAGCTATCTCAGGTATGTTTGGCGGCTGATAATAGATTCTAGTATCGGAGGATTATTTAGATGAGTTTTGCAAATCCATATGCTCAGTATAAAAACAGTAAGATTTTAACTGCTTCACCTGCAGAACTTACACTTATGCTTTACGAAGGAGCTATCAAATTCGGAAACATAGCTATAGAAGCTATCGAAAACAAAGAAATTGAAAAGGCTCATAACAATATAATAAGAGTTCAGAAAATCATAGATGAATTCAGAGCTACTCTTAATAGAAAGTATCCAGTAGCAGAGGAATTCGATAAGATCTACAGATATCTTCTTAGAAGACTTCTTGAGGCTAACGCAACAAAAGACGAAGAGATTATGAAGGAAGTTGTTGAACATCTTCGTTCTATGAGAGATAACTGGAAAGAAGTTATGAAGAAGGTAAAAGAAGAGCGTGAGGGCGCAGTATGACATCTAATTATATTGAAAGCCTTGAAAGCAGTCTGCTTGTAAAGTGTGACAAGCTTGATCAGCTTATAGAATTATCAGAGCAGCAAAAAGATATAGTAAGCTCTGAAACAATTGAATGGGAAAAATTCGACAAAATTGTTGATGAAAAATCTGCAATTATTGACGAGCTGGATAAGCTAGATAGTGGCTTTGATATAGTGTATAATAATATAAAGGCTGATATAGAGAAAAATAAGGATGCTTACAAATCTCATGTTGTGAAGATGCAGAAACTTATTAAAGAAGTTACTGAAAGAAGCACCAAGCTTATGGCTCTTGAACAGCGTAATAAGAATACTATAGAGCAGGCATTTGCAAAGGAAAGAAAGCAGATTGCTTCTAACAAGATGACTAACAAGATAGCGACTGGGTACTATAATAGCATGAATAAGATTAACTATATAGACCCACAGCTTATGGATACCAAGAAGTAATATGAGGTAGACAAAAGAATAATAAAAAAATTTAAAAAAATTTATTTTAGGTATTAAGTATCGGAATATTATTCCGATATATATAATACAAGGGAAGTAATTCCCAGTTACTACATAACAGGTTGCAAGGATGCAACCATCAAAAAACATTTTCAAGGAGGAAAAAATTATGGTAGTACAGCACAATTTAACAGCAATGAACAGTAACAGAATGTTAGGCATCACAGCAGGCGCTCAGGCAAAGTCAACTGAGAAGTTGTCTTCAGGTTACAAGATTAACCGTGCAGCAGATGATGCAGCAGGACTTGCAATCTCTGAAAAGATGAGACGTCAGGTTAAGGGCTTAACACAGGCTAGTGCAAACGCACAGGATGGTATCTCTTGCGTACAGACAGCAGAAGGTGCTCTTGCAGAAGTACATGATATGTTACAGAGAATGAATACACTTGCTATTCAGGCTTCTAACGACACAATGACAACTGCAGATAGAGGATACCTTGATCAAGAAGTTCAGGCACTTAAGTCAGAAATCGATCGTGTTGCTTCAACAACAACATTCAACGAGCAGAACTTACTTAACGGCGACTTCAAGAACAAGAATCTTCAGGTTGGTGCAGAAGCAGGTCAGTTCATTAAGATGGACATCAATAAGATGAGCACATCTGGTATAGGTATCCAGGATGTTGCAATTTCTGGTTCAAAGAACACAGATGCTCAGACAGCTATCAGAAGTATTAAGACAGCTCTTGCTTCAGTTTCTAAGCAGAGATCTGATCTCGGTGCTGTTCAGAACAGACTCGAGCACACAATCAAGAACCTCGACAACGTAGTTGAGAACACAACAGCTGCTGAATCTGCTATCCGTGACACAGATATGGCTACAGAGATGGTTAGATTCTCTAATAACCAGATTCTTCGTCAGGCAGGTACATCAATGCTTGCACAGGCTAACCAGTCTAACCAGAGTGTACTTTCACTTCTCGGCTAATTTTCAAACTGGTTAACTTAATTAAAACTACCACTAAAGGGCTACTCGTAAGAGTAGCCCTTTTACTTTGCATAGAACATTACACGCTATAAACAAGGCATAAGTTTTGATATAATAAGGATGGCAACAGTATTTTGATATTAGAATATAAGGTATTAAGCTGGATTTGAAAGATACAAAAGGGGAATATGACAAGTTAATATTCGACAATTCTTATTTTGAAGATGAAGTAATAGGAGGCTTCTATGTACCATCTCTTATGAAGAGATGCTGGGCTGTACAGATGGAAGTCTTATTTCAGTTCACTAAAATCTGCGAAAAACATAATATAGAATACTTTGCTGAGTGGGGAACATTGATATCAGCTGTAAGGCATGGGGATATGATTCCATGGGATGATGATATGGATGTAACCATGAAGAGATGGGAATATGAAAAGTTTAGAAAATATGCAGAGGAAGAACTACCGGAAGGTTATTTCTTTACAGATTTTGAAACTACCCATACCTGCTGGCAGTTTATCGTTAATCTAACTGTTAATGAGAGAATGAATTTTACTAAAGAATATATGGACTCTCACTACGGTTTTCCATATAGAGCAGGTCTGGATATCTTTATTCTGGATAATTATCCTGATGATGATAAAGAAGCTCTTGTTCAGTCAGACAATATAAAAAAAGTACTTAGCACAGCGGATCTCATCTTTGAGAGACATCTTGTTGGTACAGATATATTAAAAGCTATAGATGATATCGAGAAGGATTTACGTATAGAGCTAACCAGCATCAGAGACATATTAAAGACGGGACATATGGATGATGATAATGTTTTATATAATATCAGACTTGAGTTATATAAGCTTGCCAGGGAAATATGCAGAAGGTATAACAACAGGGAAACTACTCGTATAGCTCAGATGATGCCGTGGGGAATATTTGAACACAGAAGTATGCCAAGAGAGTTCTTTTCTGCTGCTATATATAAAGAATATGGTCCTACTAAAATCAGTATTCCATTATATAGTCACGAACTTCTTTCCAGAAAATTTGGAACTTATTATATCCCATATAAAAGCGGTGCCGGTCATGATTATCCATACTATGAAAATCAAAGGAAACTTTTAGGTGAAGACGTAGACTTTGTTCCGGTTTATAAAGCTGATATTAATGATATAAGTAAAGAAGAACGCCTCTCTCCTATTAAAACAATAGCTTCGGAATATATTAACTTTATAAGGAATAATTATGATAATTATAATGACTGCCAGGCTATAACTATAGAATTTGGAGAATATCTTGAAAAAGTAAAAGGTTCAGATTATGAACTTATTCGTAACCTTGAATATTTTTGCGAAGTTTTGTTTGAAGCAAGTCAGGGAGAAAAAACAAAAGAACAGCTAAAGGAAGAGGTAGATAGGTTAGCTTCGTTAGTTGATGAATATATATTAAAGAAAAATATCTATGTGTTTATACTTTACAAGGCAAAGTATTTTGATAGATTCCTTCCGATATATGAAGAGTTAGCTTCTGATCCTGATAATCAGATATATGTTATACCCCAGCCTTTATATTATAAAAAATACGATGGAAGTAAGATATGTGATTATGTTGAAGAAGAATCTTATCCTGAGGATATTGAGCTAACAGATTCTTCTATAAATATAGAAGCTTTATCACCAGACGTGATTTACATACAAAATCCATATGATAATTACAATATGGCAATAAGTACTGATCCAGCTTTTTATTCTGATAATTTAAAAAGATGCTGTGGGCAGTTAATATATATTCCATATTTTAGAGAGTTTGATTTTTCTAAAGAAGATGAAAGACAGTATTACA
The DNA here is from genome assembly GCA_000687675.1 of Lachnospiraceae bacterium NC2008. Taxonomy (GTDB): domain Bacteria; phylum Bacillota; class Clostridia; order Lachnospirales; family Lachnospiraceae; genus NK4A136. The sequence goes on from JHWS01000005.1 coordinate 117,250, forward strand.
ATATGAAATACTACTGTCTTATGCCTGGAGTAATTAACGCTGATAAGGTTGTTTTGGCAAGTCAGGCATTAAAAGATGTATATATAGAAAAAATAACTGAGGAATATGGGCAAGAAGTAAGAACTATCTTCGAAGAAAAAATATATGTAGATGAGAATAATCTTTTTAAAGATAATTCCAAAGAAAAAGCTAGAGATATTCTAAAAGACCAGATAGATATTTCAAAGAAAATTGTTATATTCTATACAGATATTTCTCTTTTATATCAATTTAAAGAGCAGGCTATTAAGAAAATACAGTCAGTTCTTGATACGTTTAAAGATAAGAATGTGGATATTTCTCTTGTATGGACTATAGATTCAGCGATAGAAACTGAATTGCCGGCCATTGATAAGAGTTTATATGAAGCATTTGTAAAAGTAAAAGAGAGATTCGAAAAGAATAAAATCGGATATATTAATAAGTGGAATCTAGGCTTAATTGCAGATGCATGTGATGCATATTATGGTGATCCGTCCCCTCTTATGCAAAAAATATTTGATAAAGAAAAACCTATAATGCTATGTAATTACAGGGTTTAAGAAAAAATGTATAAAAAAATAAAAAAAATTTAATAATAAGTGTTAAGTAAATGGAACTTGGTCCGATATATATATCAGAAGGTTGATTGGTAGTCAACCAAATAAGTTAACCAATAAGGAAAAGTTAGTCCAAGGAGGAAATTATTATGGTAGTACAGCACAACTTAACAGCTATGAATAGCAACAGAATGTTAGGCATCACAACAGGTTCTCAGGCAAAGTCAACTGAGAAGTTATCATCAGGTTATAGAATTAACCGTGCAGCTGATGATGCAGCAGGACTTGCAATCTCAGAAAAGATGAGACGTCAGGTTAAAGGTTTAACACAGGCAAGCGCTAACGCACAGGATGGAATCTCTTGCGTACAGACAGCTGAAGGTGCTCTTGCAGAAGTACATGATATGTTACAGAGAATGAATACACTTGCTATTCAGTCTTCTAACGATACAATGACATCTGCTGATAGAGGATATCTTGATTCAGAAGTACAGGCACTTAAGTCAGAAATCAACCGTGTTGCTTCAACAACAACATTCAATGAGCAGAACTTACTTGATGGTACATTCACAAATAGAAATCTTCAGGTTGGTGCAGAAGCAGGTCAGTTTATTGAAATTAACATCGTGGCTATGAATGCAACAGGCATCGGTGTTGATTCAGTAGCAGTATCTGGTTCAACTAATGCAGCAGCTCAGGATGCTATCGGAAAGATTAAGACAGCTCTTGCATCTGTTTCTAAGCAAAGATCTGATCTCGGTGCTGTTCAGAACAGACTTGAGCATACAATTAAGAATCTTGATAACGTAGTTGAGAACACAACAGCAGCTGAATCAGCTATCCGTGATACAGATATGGCAACAGAGATGGTTAGATACTCTAACAACCAGATTCTTGCACAGGCTGGTACATCAATGCTTGCTCAGGCTAATCAGTCTAACCAGAGTGTACTTTCACTCCTTAACGGCTAATGATTCATTAAGGATAATACAAAGATTAAGCGGTTTCGTAAGAGACCGCTTTTTTAATACAAAAATGTATAACTTGTATTCGCTTATGCTGGCATTTACAAAGGTTATAACGTAAAAGTATAATAATATTTAGGAGACAAGAGGATGGGAATATAGGATTATGAAGATACTTATATATAGATACGGAAGTATATATGAACCAGCTGTAATCGGAGCTTTTACAAAGCTTGGTCTTACTTGCGATGAACTAAATGAAGAAGTAACAAATAAAAAAATTAGTCCAACGCAGCGTGTTGAATTAGTTTCCAAGGCTATTCTTTCTAATATGGATGCTGGAACTCCATATCTTTTTGTCTTTTCTATTAATTTTTATCCAGATATTTCAGCTCTTTGTCAAAGGCTACACATTAAATATGTGTGCTGGAGCGTAGACTGTCCTGTTTTGGAACTCTTTAGCAATGAGATAAAGAATGAATATAATAGAATATTCTTATTTGATCGCCATCAGTATCAGTGGGTACAAAAGTATAATCAAAGCGGAGCATTTCACCTTCCATTAGCTTCAGATGTAGAGCGAATGGATAAAGTCATTGCTGATATTTCTGAAAGCGACAGAAAAAAGTTTTTTTCTGATATAGCATTCGTTGGTTCTTTATATAGCGAGAAGAATAAATATCCTGAACTGAATAATATGGAACCTTTTGCAAAAGGATATTTAGATGGAGTTATAGAGGCCCAGCTAAAAGTGTATGGGGCCAACTTTATGGAGTCGGCTTTAACCGATAAGATTGTAGATGAAGCTTCTAAATATATGGCAAAGTATAATACAGAGTCTATAGTTGAACCTATGGAGAGATTTCTTCTTGCTCATGCTTATATGGGCTATGAACTTGCTTATAGAGAAAGAGTTCTCACATTAAATACACTTGCGAAGTTTTATAAGGTGGATTTATACACTCTAAGTGATACAAGCCCACTTGTTAATGTTAATAACAAAGGCCAGGCTAAGACTCTCACTGAGATGCCTAAGATATTTAATCTTTCTAAGATAAATCTGAATATGACCATGCGTCCAATAGAGACTGGGCTACCACTTAGAATATTCGATATTCTTTCTTCAGGTGGTTTTTGCATGACCAATTTCCAGGAAGAACTTCTTGATATGTTTACTATTGGTGAAGATATAGAGGCATATTCATCTATAGAAGAATTAGTAGATAAGTGCGGATATTATCTTGAACATGATGATATAAGACGTAATATTGCTGCTAAAGGATATGAGAAGGTAAAGAATACACATAATATTCTCAACCGTATGGCGGATATGATTAGAAATTTATAGGGGGATACTATGAACAAAGAGTTCGATACAATTGTCGTTATTACACCTGCTGATTTTGATAGATTAAAAAGTCAGTATAAATATTATCCAGATAGGATACCATCTAAAAAAATACTATTTGTAGGTTCTGAGGAAGTCAGTAAGAAGGTTAGTGAACTGGGTATAAATGAACTAGGCTTTGTTAACGAGAATGATATTATCCCATTTGATCAGGTTCATGCGGTTATGAAAGAACATATGAAGCCTATTCTGGGAGATAATGATTTACCAAGAGGTGTAACAGGTTGGTACTATCAGCAGTTCCTTAAGATGCAATATGCAGAAACTTGCCAGGATGAATACTATATGTCTTGGGATGGAGATACAGTGCCTTGCGGGCATTTTGAGATGTTTAAAGAGGATGGTACGCCATATATAGACTTAAAATCTGAATATCATGCAGAATACTTTGAGACTATGGGAATTCTTATTCCTGGGCTTAAGAAATTCATAGAAAAATCTTTTATATCTGAACATATGCTTTTCAAATGCTCTATTATGAACTCTTTGATAAGCAAAATCATGGAAAACACATCTATCGAGGGTGATACTTTCTGGAAGAAAATCATCCATGCAATACCAGCAGAAAAGATTCAAAATACTGCTTTTAGCGAATTTGAAACCTATGGCTCATTTGTATGCATTACAGATCCTACAGCATATAGATTACGTGACTGGCATTCATTTAGACTTGGGGGTGAGTTCTTTGATCTAGATACAATATGCCAGAGAGATTATGACTGGCTGGCAAAAGACTTCTTTGCTATATCATTTGAAAAAGGACATTCTGTAAGAGAAGATCACAAAAATTTATTTGATAATCCAGACTACCAGGCAAAATTATCAGCGAGGCAGATGTTAGAAGCTGCTCAGGAAGAGTTTAAAGAAGGTTATATTGAAAAGTGGGATTCTGCATCAAGTGACAAGAAAGCAGATGCCACAAATAGCACGGATAATGCCGATGATTATACATTTATGAAATATAACAATCTAGGCGATTATCTTGAAAATACTAATCCTGACCAAGCGTATCTGGCGTACGAGCAGGCTTTATTCTATTGCAAGAATGAAGTGTATTTAGATGCTATCAAAAATAAGATTGTTTTATTAAAGCAGAATCATAGTGTATCAGTAAATAAGTGCTCATTTGTTATAGTTTCTTATAATTGCAAATACATGATGGAAAAGTGTATCGAAAGTATAAGAAATACCTGCTACAAAGATTCTTATGAAATTGTAGTTGTTGATAACAACTCTGATGATGGAGTAAGAGAATATTTAGAAAAACAGGATGATGTAATTTTAATTAAAAACAAGGAAAATGTTGGCTTTCCAAAAGGCTGCAACATAGGAATCGAATATGCAAAGCCAAGCAACGATATTTTCTTATTAAATAACGATACAAGAATGACTAATGATGCCCTTTTCTATCTACGAATGGGGTTATACGAGGATGAGGGCATTGGTGCTACAGGTGCTGTTGCTAACTATTGCGGTAAAGAGCAGAGATTAGATTTTGAGGCCTCAAGTATTGAAGGATATTTAAAATTCGCCTCAGAGAATAATGTTTCAATAAGAAATCCTTATCAGTATATTAATAGACTTAGTGGTTTTGCGATGCTAATAAAGAGGGAAGCTTTTGATAAAATTGGTAAACTCGATGAAAGTTTCTCACCAGGTTACTGCGAAGATGATGACTTGAGTTTCGGGCTTAAGATGTTTGGTTATAAACTTGTAATATGCCATAACGCATTTATTTATCATGCTGGTAGTCAAAGTTTTATTAAGAGGTCAGATCTCGATGATATTATGCAAAGAAATCACAACTATATTGCTAAGAAATGGGGCTTTGATTGCTTGTCATATTCAGTTATTACTGAGCCAGAAGATAATATGCTTCAAAGGATTAATCATAGAAAATATGATAAGTTTTCTCTGCTAGAGATTGGTTGTGGAACAGGCAATTTCTTGTCTAAGATAAAATACAACTATCCAAATTCAGTCGTATATGGTATCGAAAAAGAGGAAGGGGCTATAGCTCTTTCTGCTGCTGAAACTAATATTTTATTTATGGATATAACTAAACAAAAATTGCCATTCCTAAAGGATTCGTTTGATTACATTATCTACAACGACCGCTTCGGTAATGGCCCTTCAAAAGATGCTGTAAGTAACATATTGAATGACTATCTCTCAGAAGAGGGAAGCCTACTTTGGGTTCAGTAATTTATTCAAGTGGTGATATCACACAACTCGAATAGTGGCATTTTTACTTATACTGACATTTACAAAGGTTAGAGCGTAAAAGTATAATATATATGGGAGAAAATGCTATATGATTATACCTGCTCAGATTGATGAATCCACCATTGGTGATATAAATAAATACGTTGAAGATTCTTACAATGCTCTTAAAGAATCAAAGCCTGTACTAGTAGCTCTTGGCTGTTCTTTTAAAGGTCGTATCAATGAAAAACTTCAGGAAAGAACTGAAAGAGCTTACGAAGATATTATGGGCCTTGTTAATAGTAGTGATTATGATAAGGCTATGACTTGTGATTCTGAACTTGCTTATTTTAAGAAGGCTGCGGATATATACCAGCTTGAAAGAGGCAATGAATATACCATATTCGATGGTATGGAGTATGTAGAGGATTTTTCTAAAATATATAGACGTATATGTCAGTTCTTAAGGCGAATCCAACTTGAAGTTGGAGATAATCTTTGTAAAGAAATAATCCCTTATATTAATGAACATAGTATATCTGTAGTGGCACTTAGCCAGATTCTGCTTACATCAGATGTAGGCCATAAGGACAAGGTGGCAATTACCCTTGCAACCTATTATCAGCATGAGTGCAGATTTACAGAGGCGCTATACCTTATAGGGAATATTGAGGATAATTGCAGGGATGAATTCTTAGATAAGATGAAACGAGTTAAGACACGCTGCGAGGAGAGGGTGCCATGCTAGATACACAAACAGACAACAAAAAGATAAGTTTCATTGTATCTATATCTGATGAGATTGAATTTAAAGAGGCTGCATTATATCTTAATAAGATGAGGCTGCCAGAAGGATATACAAGGGATATCATTCCGATATATGATTGTAAATCTATGGCTCAGGCCTATAACCAGGCTATGAACCAGTCAGATGCAAAATATAAGATTTACTTTAGACAGGATGTTATGATTATTAATCCAAATTTCCTAAGTGACATCTTAACTGTCTTTAGTATGGATCCTAAGATAGGTATGCTTGGTGTGGTTGGTGCACCTAAGCTATCAAAAAGTGGCATCCTGTCATATTCTCAGTGTGTAGGAAACCTATATTCATACGACAATGAGAATATTGATTTTAAGTCCTATGCTTTTAGAAAAGAGGATGGCTATACAGAGGTTGAATGCGTGTCGGGATTAATTATGGTTACATCACAGGATCTTCCTTGGAGGGAAGATTTATTTGATGGAGATTTGTACTTTGATTTGGCTCAATCCTTTGAGTTTAGAAAACATGGCTACAAGGTAGTTGTTCCTAATCAGCTTAAACCTTGGTGTATAGATGATAAGATTGAAGATAATGTATGGGCTTTTGATACATATAGAAAGATATTTGTTGACGAATATTTGAAGAAAAGCCAGTTTATGGCATATGACTGGAAGGAAAATCAATGATTAGTAAGATAGATAAAACTGCTATACTAAGAAGAGAAATACTTAATCAGTACGGCAGTGTTAGAAAATTCGCCGGAGCATCTGGCATAACATACAGCACACTTACTTCAGCCTTAGAAAGAGGTATTGAAGGTATGGCCTACTCAAGTGTTATTAAAATGTGTGATATACTAGGATTGAATCCAGTAGACTTTTCAAGATTAGGAAGTGGTATGGTAGGAGACATACTTCTTAAAGAAAAGGTACTAAATAAGTATATTAAACTTAATGATGCAGGTCAGGACAAGGTTCTTGATTATATGGATGACCTTCTACTGGTTAAGAAATATAAGAGATAGGTGGTAAAGACAGGTGTCTTCGAAAGGGAAATTAAAAAAGGCAGAAGTTAAGTCTTCTGGTTTAATGCAGTTTGCAGATTATGTTTTAGGGATTTTAACAGCAATATATGTATTTTTATTGTTGGTTGTATATCCTCTATATTATGAAAACAAGTACTTCAACATGGGGGAGGCTAAATATAACTTCTTCAATAAGGTTTCTGGAGCATTTACCATACTTCTTATGCTTGCCCTAGTAATGTGGCTTGTTGCATATTACAAAGAAATCTCATACGAAAAGATTTTTAAAGGGTATTCGATTACAGACTGGTTCGCAGTTGGATTTTTATTAGTATCATTCTTATCATATTTATTAAGTTCTGATCATTATATGGCTCTTAATGGATATATAGATTGGAACATGGGATTAATAGCCCAGACTATATTTGTACTGCTGTATTTCTTTATTTCACGATTTGGCAGATTTAGCAGACCTATCTTAAAGTGGGGTATGCTTACCTGTTTTATCGTATGCTTACTCGCAGTACTTATGAGATTTGGTTTTGATCCTCTTGGTATGTATGACGATATCAGTCCAGCAGATATAGAGAAGTTTGTATCAACTATTGGTCAGACAAGCTGGTATTCAAGCTATGCGGTTCTTATATATGCACTTGGTATGTTCTGGTATTTTGATGATAATCCAGATGGACTTATAGGAGATATTCTTAGAGAGCAGAAGGTATCAGAAAAGATAATACATGGCATTAACTCATTTATATATGGGCTTTTTGTTATGGTAGGAGCTGCTTCCATAGTTACAGTTAACTCTGATTCTGCATTCGTAGCATTGACTCTTATCTTTATGGTATTTTTCTGGTATGGTCTTGAATCTAATGAGAAGTTCTCTAGATTCTTGGAACTTGCAGTTCTTGTTTTTACAACATTCAGACTTGTAGGTTTGTTACAGGACATGTTCCCAGAAAGACTTATAGAACACGTAGCAGATACAGAGGCTATATGTCAGTTCTTAAACCATAGCACAGCAACCTTAATTATATGGATTGCTCTCGTGCTGGTTTATATCGCATATAGAGTGGGACTTCACCTTAGCTTTGATAAGCTTAGAAGAACATATAAGTTCCAAGTTAAGAAGTTTGTTATTCTTAGAAAGGTTATGGTTATAGCTGCTATATTTGTTTTGTGGTTAGTAGCACTTCTTATAATCCTAACAACAAACCATAAACTTCCAGCATCAATGAGCGGGATGTACAATAGTGGATTCTTTAACTTTGCAGATGCCTGGGGTAACCACAGAGGCTTTAACTGGAAGATGGCAGTTGTAGCTCTTAATAATGCTTCTATAAAAGACCTCTTTGTAGGTGTTGGACCAGACTGTTTTAGCCTTGCTATGAGCAAGTACTGTAATGACTTGGTTTCTGTATACTGGCACGGTCAGACACTTGCATGTGCCCATAACGAGTTTCTTAATATGACAGTTACAGAAGGTATTCTTGGAATTACAGCTTACCTTGGAATGATGATTTCATCAGCGTCAAGACTTGGACGCTTAGCATATAAGAGACCAGAAGCTATAGGATGTCTTGTTATCATCCTTGCTTATATAGGACACAATTTCTTCTGTTATCAGACATGCTGCTCTGCACCATATGTATTTATATTTATGGGAATTGGAGAAAGCATAATAAGAAAAGAGAAACAATCTGCTTAAGCACCATGAGGCGTGCTGAACTATCTTGATAGTAAGGCACAGGATTTTAATAAAAGGGGATAATATGGCGACTTTTAGTCTTTGTATGATTGTGAAAAATGAAGAAGCTGTTTTAGAAAGATGCCTTGAATCGCTTAAGGGCTTATTTGAGGAGATTGTTATAGTAGATACAGGTTCGACTGATTCTACTAAGGAGATAGCAGCTAAGTACACTGACAAAATCTATGATTTTCAGTGGATTAATGACTTTGCAGCTGCAAGAAATTATGCTTTTTCATTATGCTCTATGGACTATATCTATTCTGCAGATGCAGACGAAGTATTAGATGAGAATAATAGAAGACTATTTCTTGACTTAAAGCAGAATATTCTTGAAGAGATAGAGATAGTTCAGATGTGGTATCTTAATACAAAGAGCCATGTTACTACAGAGAACTATGACAGGGAACTTAGACCGAAGCTTTATAAGAGGCTAAGAAAGTTTACCTGGATTGATCCAATACACGAATCAGTTAATCTTAATCCACTTGTATATGATAGCGACATTGAGATTCTTCATATGCCAATTTCTAACCATTCTGGTAGAGATTTTGGCGTGTTTCAGGCGGCCTTAGATCGAGGCGAACATCTCTCAGCAAAACTTCATAAGATGTATGCCAGAGAACTTATGCTTTCTGGAAGTCAGGAAGATTTTGAAAAGGCATTTTCTTTCTTCTTTTCTTCAATCTATGATCAGGCTTATGGTGAAGATGAAAGAAGAGATTCTTATCTGATTTTGGCTAGATATTTTAGATATAAGAAGGAAGATGGGGAGTTTTTTAAGTGGGCACTTAAAGATATGTGTACTACACCTTCATCGGACATGTGTTATGAGATTGGAATGTACTATCTGGAAAGAAAAGATCCGGATGAAGCTCTTGTATGGTTTGATAATGCCATAAATGAAACGCATCCTATCATAAATGCGAAAACTGGAAATGTTTTATCATGCGAAGCAGCGGCCGATTGTTATAGTCTAAAAGCAGAAATTGATGAGGATATGAGAGATATATTCTTAGAAGAAAGCAAAAAATATAAGGATTTGGCAGAAAATTATTCGAAATAAGTACTCAAGTATCAGGGAATAATGTACGATATAGTATAAAGAAGTTTCTTACACTACAAAAGCGGGGAGATTATATGGACGAGATTTTAGAATTACAGAAAGAAACACTTGCATCTATTAACGAATATCTTGGAAATCTTATTCCTGGAATGAAGAATGCTGCTAATGAACTTAGTGGTGACTTTAAAGAGGATACTTGGGAGTACCTTCGTATGAATATGGATGGCTTTAACTGGGTTATCCAGGCATATAATGGTACACAGGAAATCATTAATGCAGATGGCACTGTTATAGATAATAAAGATATAGATGCTAAAGTTGATAAACTTGGCACAGCATATAAATCAAAAGATGCCGCAGCAATTGCGACATCTATAAATGATGATATTATTCCATTCTTGGAAAAACTTAAGGAAGCAACAGCAAGCTTCGCATAAGCTTAAATCAAATATTATTATTTACATGTATCCGTTGAAGAGCATACCACTGTAAGCGCTTGTCACATAAGGGTTTGCAAAATGCTCTGTCGACGGATTTTTATATGCAACAATACGCTTATCTACATAATCCATAGGGTTAAGCTGTATCTGGTTAACCTTTCTAAGAGTACTCTGAGCAAATCCCTTTATAAGTTCTGCAGGGTCCTGGTCTTCTTTTAGTTCGGATATTGTTTTCGATAATTTATCTTCATCAATAGAAAGAGTTGCATCCTTGTTAACTGTAATACCAAGTTCACTGAGTGAATCCTTATAATGTTGAGAAGACGACCTCATATTCTCAAGCAGGAGAGAAGTACGAGGCTGCTTGTCAGTATATTTGGAAACAGATTCTATAAACTTATTGTAGGAACCAACAACACCTTTAACGGTATCTTTTATGGTTTCAAAATCTGGTTTGGTTCCTATAGTTGCAGTATCATCTTCACTTTGGCTTTCACTGTTAAGAGTGATTTGATACTTGTTACCTATATCTATTCTGTTATCTGGTGAAGTATATTCCTCACCATCTATAGAAAACTTAGCCCAGCTTGCGCTCTGAGACAGGTTCCTGATTCCAAGATAATCAATGATGCCACGTTTCTGACTGGTATCTTCATCAGATATTTCAAATGGCTGTGCATTCTCATCTCCGTTACCGTTAGAAACAGATGTAATCTCAAGAGCTGATGTTGCATCTACTCTTGGTACAACAGTAGCATTAAGGCCGATACCGGAACTGTTTATAAGTCTGGCCAGTCTGGACTGGATTGATTTATTAGTATCGCCTTCACTGATTGTGAACTGTAATTCGTAGTTAGATGAACCGGAAGCTACGTCGAAAGAGTATGTTCCAGGATTAATGTCTAAAGATTCGGTATCAAGGAACTTACCTCTGTTAATCTGAGGCTTTGCCAGTTTATCAACGTGTATAGTAACTTCGTCTATATTTTCGTTCTCTTCTTCATTATTAATATAATCTACACTGACAAGATCAGGGTTAGAAGAGAACAAAGTATTATTATTGAAAAGATTCTCTGCTTCTTTGCCACCATAAGACGCGATATCTCTGGAGAGCTCCATAGCAGACTCTTTCATACCAATAGTATATTTAGCTATATCCTGGGAACGGCGAAGCAAATAGACAGGCTCTTCTTTGCTTGCACTAACAATAGAATTGTATATGTCTTTAAGGTCAGATTTCTTGTGTGTATCAAATCTGCTTGAAGACTTTACAGAATAATTTGTCTGATAGTAATTGTAAACATTACTTAATATTGTAGAACTGTAATCAGCCATATCTTTGCCCTCCTTTCCTCCTTGATAGTGAGCAAAATACATTATAATAATGTACAGATAATCCTTTATCGTACGCTCGAGGCTAGTACCCCATAATCATAGTTAATTATATATTACCTTAAAAATAAAAGAAATACAATAGTTTTATATAAAATACTATATTTTATTTTTGAGGATGTAATCCAGCATCATATTATCATGTAAATCTTTTTCATCATATTTATATGTCAATTTATGGATATCACTCATATCACATAATTCTTGGTATCGTAACTTAGAAAATGGATGAAACATTTCCATTTGCATTATGTGACAAGGCTCTGTGCTGTAAAAAGGCAGCTTCGCACATCCTTCTGGATGTCTCCAAGTTGCAAGGGTGAACATAATATGAAAAAGGAAATAATGCATCAGACGATCTTCCTGTTCCCAGTACTTATATAGCATCTTACGTGTATCTGTTAAGATAGAACTAGGTTTAGAAGAGTAAATAAACCAGCTGTCATAAGTAATAATTGAACTTGTTTCATTTTTCATAATTGCTCGATAGCAAAATAAAGGATAGTTTTCAAGGATGCGATTAATGGTTTTAGTGCCTGTACAAAGTACGGTGGCATCAATCCAACATCCCCCAAGTCTGCTTAACAGGTCAACTCTTATAAGATCTGAAAAATGCGCGTTGCTAATCTTTCCTTCGGCGCGGGCATTTTTTACATGTTCTGGAAATTCAACATAATCATAAAGGTTATCTTCAGTAAGGATTATTATCTTACGACCTAACTTTTCTAGAGATTCATAACATCTTTTTACTATAGGAGGGGCATTATCTATTCCCTGAAGCCAGCACCACCAGATAGTATCAGCATATGGAAGAGGCCTATCAGAAATAGGGGTATTACCACATACTTCATCAGTTGCATATTTTTTTTGACAATACGTATATAACCATTTTAATACACGTATGCTTTCCAAATCCTGTAAAGAAACCTTGTATTCCATAAGCTTTTGAATTAAAGAATACTCATGCTGTGTACGTTCATCAACGAGTTCAGGGTGTTCATTAACAAAGTTAGTTAATTTTTGGGCTGCTATATCAAAATGATTATCTTCAACAGCACGAAGTGAGCTGTCAAGTAATTCGATTATAGGATTGTTCATTATGATTACCCCTTTCGATTCTTTTTCTTTCTATATATTATAGTATGCATATTATAACATGTTTATCTTCTTGTTATATTTATATAAAAACCTGTTGACAGGTATAGAGGTCTTTGATAAGATACTCTTTGCGAGAGAGTAAAACCTCTTTTTTTTGTGCGTTATCGCATAAGAATGGTGCCGCGTGCGGACGTGGGCATTTGGCATATATGAAAAGTTTCGGATCAGCTTGTTTGTTATGCCTGGGAGATTGCTTTCTTACTATATTATAAGGTTGAATTATTATTTGGAGGAATAAATATGCGTACAAGAATTACATTAGCATGTACAGTATGTCAGCAGCGTAACTACGACACAACAAAGGATAAGAAGAACCATCCTGACAGAATGGAAACAAACAAGTACTGCAGATTCTGCAAGAAGCATACATTACATAAAGAAACAAAATAGTCCCCCATACATCTTGGGAATATTCATAGGAGGTTACTATGGGAGATTCAAAAGAAACAAAAAAGAAGCCAAGCTTCTTCAAGGGACTTAAGAAGGAATTCAAGAAGATAACCTGGCCATCTAAGCAGACAGCAGCTAAAGAAACGGTAGCTGTTATCCTTATTTCAGTAATAGTTGGCGCACTTATTAAGGTTATAGATATTGTTTGTGTTCAGGGAGTTCACTTCCTGACTAACTTCTAATCATCTTAGAAGACTTTTTACGAAGGAGCAGTATAATGGCAGATTCAAAAAACGTTAAGCTTAAAAAACTTGGCGAGCTTAAGAACATCTTCAAGAACGACGAAGATGATATGGATGAAATCCTTAAGCCTGTTAGAGCAGCAGTCACAGATGACAAGCCTGCTATAGATGAAGATTATGATATCGGACAGAGCGATAACAAGTCTGGTAGAGGTATGGGCTGGTATGTAGTTCATACATATTCTGGATACGAAAAGAAAGTTAAGCTCAACATCGAAAAGGCTATAGAGAACAGACATCTTGAAGATAAGATTCTTGAAGTAAAGGTTCCAACTCAGGACGTTGTAGAGATTAAGACAACAGGTAAGAAGAATGTTCAGAAGAAGCTTTTCCCTGGATATGTTCTTATTCATATGGATGCAGATGACAATGATGCATGGTATGTTGTTAGAAATACAAGAGGTGTTACAGGTTTCGTAGGACCAGGAAGTAAGCCAGTTCCACTTGAAGAGATGGAAATGGATACTCTTGAGAAAGAGAAAATCCAGAAGGCAGACTTCGAAGTTGGAGAAGTCGTTATGGTTATCGACGGTGCTTGGAAAGACACAACAGGTGTTGTTACAAGAATCGATGAGAACAAGCAGACAGCTATTATTAAGGTTGAGATGTTTGGTCACGAGACACCACTTGAGATTAGTTTCTCAGACGTAAAGAAGATGGATTAATCTAATTATTGATGTCCATGAGTAATAGATGTATAATGCATCTCGGACTCATTTACATATGTGGAAGCAGAAGTACGTGATAAACGCATCACACTGCGCCACTACCACATTATATTAAGGAGGAAGCCAAAATGGCAAAGAAAGTATCAGGTTACATCAAATTACAGATTCCTGCCGGCAAAGCAACACCAGCACCACCAGTTGGTCCAGCACTTGGTCAGCACGGAGTAAACATCGTTGAATTCACAAAGCAGTTCAACGCACAGACAGCAGATAAGGGTGATCTTATCATCCCTGTTGTAATCACAGTTTATGCAGACAAGAGTTTCAGTTTTATTACAAAGACACCTCCAGCTGCAGTACTTATTAAGAAAGCTTGTAACATTAAGTCTGGTTCAGGCGTTCCTAACAAGACAAAGGTTGCTACAATTTCTAAGGCTAAGGTTCAGGAAATCGCTGAGCTTAAGATGCCAGATCTTAATGCAGCATCACTCGAAGCAGCAATGTCAATGATCGCAGGTACATGCCGTTCAATGGGCGTTACTGTAGAAGAATAAGACTTGCGTGGAAGATTTATTCGTTAAAACCACTAAGGAGGAAATGTAAATGAAACATGGAAAGAAATACAATGCGGCAATGAAAGAATTCGACCGCGCAACATATTACGAACCAGAAGAAGCTGTAGCAGCAGTTAAGAAGACAGCAACAGCTAAGTTCGATGAGACAATTGAAGTTCACATCAGAACAGGTTGTGATGGACGTCACGCTGAGCAGCAGATCAGAGGTGCTGTAGTACTTCCTAACGGTACAGGTAAGACTGTTAAGGTTCTTGTATTCGCTAAGGGTACAAAGCTTGATGAAGCTCAGGCAGCAGGTGCTGATTTCGTAGGTGGCGAGGAACTCATTCCTAAGATCCAGAACGATGGTTGGTTCGATTTCGACGTTGTAGTTGCTACACCTGACATGATGGGTGTTGTAGGTCGTCTTGGTAAGGTACTTGGTCCTAAGGGACTTATGCCAAACCCTAAGGCTGGTACAGTAACAATGGATGTTACTAAGGCTATCAACGATATTAAGGCTGGTAAGATTGAGTACCGTCTTGATAAGAGCAACATCATCCACTGCCCAATCGGAAAGGCATCTTTCTCAGAAGAGCAGCTTAAGGAGAACTTCACAGCTCTTATGGACGCACTTGTAAAGGCTAAGCCAAGCACACTTAAGGGTCAGTACATGAAGAGCATCACTCTTGCTTCTACAATGGGACCTGGTGTACGTGTTAGCACAGCTAAGTTCTAATTCAAACTGTATAAGTTATTTAAGGCGTGGTTTTAACCACGCCTTTTTTAATACTTATAATATAATAGTGTAAAAATATGCTGAATTAGTGTAATGGAATACTAGGTGACAAGAGACAATATATAATGGGATTATTAAAAGTATACGAGGTGACAAACTTTATGACATTATTTTTTAGATTTTTAATGCTAGGCATCACTATATTTGTGATAGTGCTAATAAAATATGACAGGAAAAAGAGTAAACCTGTTGAAGATAAAATGTTAGCTAATAATACAAGTGCTGAGTTTAGACCTATAACAACTTCGGAATTGTTTTATGCAGATATTCTTTATTCACGATTAAAAAGTTACTACATTAAATTCTTTGGGATAGGTTTAATTATTGACGCTTTCTTTGTTTACGGTATGGTTACAAATTCTGACATGGAAGCAGTATTTAGGTATGGAATGTATATTGCATTAATCTCCATTATTGTTCTACATCTTACAATTAGCTATAGTGATTTTTGTGTACTAAAACAAATGAGACTCGGTGAATACAAGGTTATGGTGGGAACATTAATAGATAAAAGAAAAGTACGGGGGTATAGGACTAAAATCAGTTACTTTACTATTAGAGATGATGATGGAGTTGATAGAGTATATCAGGGTATACCAAGAGATGAATATAATGAAGCAGAACCTGGGCGCAGATGTATGATTTTTAAATTTAATAAAGATAAGAGTAATACTCCTGCAAATATTACCAAACATGTTGTACTTATGTAAACATGATATTATAGGTGATTTCCAGAATAAAACCCTTACTTTACTAACATAGTTATTAATGATATCATATATCTTAACTATGTTATGTAAACGAGGGCACTATGAATAAGCAAATCAAAATCTTTCTGATAGTTCTGGCTTCTGTAGTTCTTTTAGGAAGCGTATTTATCTTTATATTTGGAAGCAAATATGTGCAGAGCTTGGACGATAAAGCAGCTACTTCTGCACCGGAAGAGGTAGAGACTCCTGAAAGTCAGGTCGCAGAGATAGAGATTCCAGCAGTTAGTGCCAATACCATATCTGAAAATGAAATAAAAGAACCTACAGATGAGGAGTTATACGGGGGAGAACCATATACTACTGTAGTACATCCTTCAGAAGAAGGAGTGCTAAGCATCTCATTTGCAGGGGATATTCTATTTGATCCGAGTTATTCTACATATTCCAGCTACCTATCAAGAGGCTCAGATATTAACACATGTTTCTCAAAAGATCTTTTAGATAAGATGCATGAAACAGATATTATGATGATTAATAATGAGTTTCCATATTCAGATAGGGGAACACCACAGGCGGATAAAACATATACATTCAGAGCACCTACAAATTCAGCAAAGCTTCTTGATGATATGGGTGTTGATATAGTTACCCTTGCTAATAATCATACATTTGATTATGGTGAAGAAGCTTTTCTTGATACACTTGATACCTTAGACAGCGTGTCTATGCCTCATGTTGGTGCAGGACATAATATAGATGAAGCGGCTCAGCCATACTACTTCGTGGCTGGTGGAAAGAAGATAGCTATTATCGGTGCAACACAGATAGAAAGATATGCTAATCCTAATACCAGAGGTGCTACAGATAACCTTTCAGGTGTATTTAGATGTTTGGAGCCTGAAAGACTTATTGAAGAAATAAAGAAAGCTAAAAGCGAGTGCGATTTCGTTATCTTATTTATTCACTGGGGTACAGAAAGTACTGATGAGCTTGACTGGTGTCAGGAACCACAGGCTAAGCAGTATGTAGAGGCAGGAGTGGATATTATAATAGGCTGCCATCCACATGTACTTCAGGAAGTAGCTTACATCGAAGATACACCTGTAGTATACAGCCTTGGAAACTTCTGGTTTAATTCTAAAACTTTGGATAGCTGCTTGGTTACTCTTAATATTAATCTTGAGGATTGTAGTATAGATTCCCTTCAGTTTGAACCTTGTATCCAGCAGAATATGAAGACAAGTCTCTTACATGGAGATGAGAAAAAGCGAGTTCTTGATTATATGAGAAGTATCTCATCAAGTGCAAGCTTTGATAATGAAGGGTATATAACCAAGGGAGATAATTAGTTATCTAATATAGAAGAAGAGTATTCTATCTCATGACTTCCGTATGATTTAATCTCTTCTATACGACTTTCTATATTATCAGAATTTAAAATATAAGCTTTATTATGACTGGATAGCTGACCCACTATCCAGTTATTTATTTCTGGTGAAAAATGCACGGCATCCATATATAAATTCAGGTTATCTGATATTTCTTCCTCATCAATAAAACAGTAGAACTCTACATTATCGTAAGCTGTAAGCTCCTTGGCACTTTCTTCTATAGCGTAATAGGTCTCATCTATTTGTCCCATCCTATAGGCATTGTCCCACCAAAGGCAAGAATAAGTAGGAATATAGAAGTAAAACGTAGTATCTGGGTTACCTTCAACAACTTCTTTTAAAGCGCTAATGTTGCTATCAACAATAGGTTTATATTCGCTTTCTGGAACTGAGTCCAGAACTTCCGCAGGTCTTTCATAGTGAAGAATAGCATCATAAGCAGAAAATGATTTATCACTGTCAAAGCTATAAGACTTGCCGGCATTGTATGAAGGGTCACCTGACAGGGCAAGCATATAAGGAATATATTTGCAAATTACATCCTTATTAAATAGGTACTGAACATCATTGAATGGATTATCATCATAGAGATAAAGCGGCATAGAAGAGTCAGGGAAATCTTCCTTATATTCAGCTTCTAAAGCTGATACGTCTAAACTGTAAAAAATATTCTTAATCTCATTTCTCTTTAAATCTTCTTTTAAATAATAAAGAAGCTGACCAGTTGTTCCGCTTGTCTTAATAAGCTTGATACTTGTGCATCCAAATGCCTTATCAAAATCACTATTGTCAAAATTCTCTGCCATAGAAGAACCTACGATAGAAGAATCGTGAGGGAAGTTTTTTATGGTTCCCATAACCTGGTACTCAGGCATAGTAAGAACTGGCTTCATATTAAAATATGGAGCGTGGTAATGATAAAAAGGATCAAAGATATAAACAACCAGTCCTGCTAAAACAAGAAGACTTCCAGCGAAAATAATGAATCCTTTTATAAAACTATGCTTTTTTGATTTTTTAACTTTTTCCATATCAATCCTCTATAGAAAAGTAATATTATCTTCAATTAAAAATTAAAATACAGGAAAGTTGATACACTTCCCAGAGACAGAACGCACCATATAAATAAGATAGATATAAACAAGGCATACCTTGTACCAATCTTACGTGTGCTCATTCTATCTTTAAGTGACTTTCCAAGTGAAAGAATTATAGCGATAACAAGTGTAATCATAAAAATAGCAAATAAGTAATAAGCCTCATATCCAGCATTTCTCATTTGGATATATTTTTGTAAAACGTAGCCTTCATTAAAAGATACGCTCTTACAAACTGTATATATATAATGATAAGAATCTAAAGAGAACATCCTCTTAAAATAAAGAAGAGCATCGCGGACATTGTCACTTCTAAAGAAGACCAGCGACAGGCTAAAGTAGATGAATGTAAAGGCATTTTGAACAGCCCTTACTATAGCATTTTTACCAGTTTTAATATGGAAGATTGTTTCTATACATATTGCCACCGCCTGCATAAGTCCCCACAGTACATATGTCCAATCGGCCCCGTGCCAAAGTCCACTTAGTGAAAAGAGGATAATTACATTAAGAAGGGTACGAGCTTTTCCCTTACGGCTTCCACCAAGTGGTATATACACATAATTGGTGAAAAAGTTACCCAGAGTAATGTGCCACCTCTTCCAGAATTCCTTGATGGTATGAGATGCCATAGGACTGTTAAAGTTCACAGGAAGTTCGATTCCAAACATCTTGCCAAGGCCGATGGCCATATCGCTATATCCGCTAAAGTCAAAAAGGATTTCCATTGCAAATGCCAGAATAACTAATATAGAAGATGGAGTATCCAAAGCGGCTATATTTGTGAATGCATAGTTAACAGGACTAGCAAGAAGATCCGCGATAAGTATCTTCTTAGATAAACCAAGAACAAAATAGCATATGCCGTATTCAAAGCTTTCTATATTAAGATGCTTTTTGCTTTTATCACAAAGCTGAGGAATAAGCTGACTATGTAATACGATAGGCCCTGCTATGAGCTGTGGGAAGAAAGTAACGTATGCTGCGTACTCTGTAAGATTGTAAGAAGGAGCATCCCCCTTATATCTATCAATTACAAACGAAAGCTGCTGGAAGGTAAAGAAACTGATTCCAAGTGGAAGTAAGATGTTTCTTCCTATAATATTAAGATGAAAAACAGAGTTAATATTATCTATAAAGAAGTTATAATATTTAAAGTAGCCAAGGATACCAAGATTAAGGATTACACCTAGTATTAATAGTAGCTTCTTCGACCATAAAGAGGATTTGTCCATAAGCTTACTTATTATATGGTTAAGTCCGATGCTTCCTATTAATATTAAACTGTAGGATATATTAAAATAACCGTAGAAAATAAGAGACATAGCTGTTAAAAACCATATAGCCAAGTTATACTTTTTAATATGGTTAAGTCCATGCCATCCTATTAGTGTTATTGGTAGAAATAAAAATATGAAAATATAAGAATTAAATAACATGGACAAATTATAACAAAAATGCTTGACAATGTGTATAAGCGATGATATTCTAACAAAGGTTTTCAAAAACCATGCCGAAGACAGTAGGTGCCGCAAGGCGTAACTCGAAAGATACCTACCGAGGATTAGAAGTGTTTTGATTATTACATTTTATCCCTTCGGTTTCCGAAGGGTTTTTTATTCGGTTATACCGATATATAACCTTCTAAGAAAGACGGCAGTAAATCTATAAGGAGGTAAAGAAATGGCAAAAGTTGCAGAAAAAGAACCTATAGTTAAAGAAATTGCTGAAGCTATTGAAGGTGCAGCATCAGTTGTACTCGTAGACGCTCGTGGTCTTACAGTTGCTGAAGATACACAGCTTCGTAAACAGCTTCGTGAAGCAGGCGTTAAGTATAAGGTTTACAAGAACAAGATGATGGAACGTGCATTTGCTGGTACAGACTGCGAAAAGCTCAATGAGTACTTAAATGGACCAAGTGCAATCGCAATCTCAAAGGATGATGCTACAGCACCAGCAAGAGAGATTAGCAAATTCGCTAAGACAGCTCCTAATCTTAACATCAAAGGTGGTATCGTTGAAGGTCAGGCATACGATGCAGCAGGTATCGGAACAATCGCTAGCATTCCTTCAAGAGAAGAACTTCTTTCAAAGTTACTTGGTTCTCTCCAGTCACCTATTACAAACTTCGCACGCGTTATGAACCAGCTTGCTGAAAAAGGTGGCGCTAGCGCAGCAGAAGCTCCAGCAGCAGAGGAAGCTCCAGCAGCTGAATAATTATTATAAAATTAACATTAACCAAAATATAAACGGAGGTAAATTATAATGGCAAAGTTATCTACACAGGAAATTATTGATGCAGTTAAAGAATTATCAGTATTAGAATTAAATGAACTTGTAAAGGCATGTGAGGAAGAGTTCGGTGTTTCTGCAGCAGCAGGTGTTGTTGTAGCAGCAGCAGGTCCTGCAGCAGGTGGTGCAGAAGAGAAGTCTGAGTACGACGTTGAGCTTACAAGCTTCGGTGAGAAGAAGATGGATGTTATCAAGGTTGTTCGTACAATCACAGGTCTTGGACTTAAAGAGTCTAAGGAACTTGTTGAAGGCGCTCCAAAGAACATCAAGGAAGGCGCTTCTAAGGATGAAGCTGAATCAATCAAGAAGCAGCTTGAAGAAGTTGGCGCTCAGGTTACACTTAAGTAATTTAAACCAATATTTCTGGGAACCTGTAATAACAGGTTCCCATTATTATTAAAATGAGCTTCGAGGAAATTCATTCCTCACTCAGATAAAAATCTTAATTCAAAAATATTTTCAAAATTAAAAATAAATATGTTGACGTGACACCACCTCTTGTGGTAATATGGACACTGCATCTTTGTGGTGTGATGGTTTTTTGTGTGCTTTTTTCAAAAAAAGCGTGCAATCCATTCAAAAAAATATTTTGAACGGGGTGAAATATCAATGGAAAAGAATAGGATACGTCCAGTTGTAAAAGGCAACAGTATGCGTATGAGTTATTCAAGACAGAAGGAAGTTCTGGAGATGCCTAACCTTATAGAAGTTCAGAAGAACTCTTATAAGTGGTTCCTCGAAGAAGGTTTAAGAGAAGCTTTCGACGATATATCTCCAATCCAGGATTACGGCGGACATTTAAGTCTCGAGTTCGTGGATTTCCAGCTTGCTGAGGATGAAATCAAGCATACCATCGAGGAATGTAAGGAAAGAGACCTTACATATGAAGCTCCTCTTAAGGTGAAGGTTCGTCTTTATAATCAGGATAAGGATGAGATCAAAGAACATGAGATATTTATGGGTAACTTCCCACTCATGACAGAGACAGGTACCTTCGTAATCAACGGAGCTGAACGTGTTATCGTAAGCCAGTTAGTCCGTTCACCAGGTATATATTACGGAATTACACACGATAAGATTGGTAAGAAGCTTTATTCAGCAACTGTAATTCCTAACCGAGGAGCATGGTTAGAGTACGAAACAGACTCTAACGATATCTTCTATGTAAGAGTTGATAGAACTAGAAAGGTTCCTATCACTGTATTTTTACGTGCAATCGGTCTTGGTACAAATGAAGAAATTATCAATATGTTTGGTGAGGAGCCTAAGCTTCTTGCTTCATTTGAGAAGGATGCTTCTAAGACATATGAGGAAGGTCTTAAGGAACTTTACAGCAAAGTTCGTCCAGGAGAACCTTTCTCTGTTGATAGTGCAGAAGGATATGTAACTTCTACATTCTTTGATGCTAGAAGATATGACCTTGCTAAGGTTGGTCGTTATAAATTCAATAAGAAATTAGCTCTTCGTAGCCGTATTGCAGGTCACGTACTTGCTGAGGATGTTCTTAACCCATTCACAGGCGAAGTATTATTTGCTAAGGGCGAGAAGCTTACACTTGAGATGGCTGATACAATCCAGAACTCAGCTGTTGAGAGCGTTATGATTCAGACAGAAGAGAGAAATGTTAAGGTAATATCTAACTTAATGGTAGATATTAATGAATGGCTTGATCTTGATGCTAAGGCACTTGGTATCACAGAGAGAGTTTACTGGCCAGTTCTTAAGAAGATTCTTAGAGAATATCAGGATAAGCCAGAGAAGCTTGCAGATGCTATTGCAGCTAATGTTCATAACCTTATTCCAAAGCACATTACAAAGAGCGATATGATCGCTTCTATTAACTATAATATGCACCTTGAGTATGGCGTTGGTACAGATGATGATATCGATCATCTTGGTAACCGTCGTATTCGTGCCGTTGGAGAACTTCTTCAGAACCAGTATCGTATAGGCCTTTCTCGTATGGAAAGAGTTGTTCGTGAAAGAATGACAACACACGATGCACATGATAATGAAGAAATTTCACCACAGGCTCTTATTAATATCAAACCTGTACAGGCTGCAATCAAAGAATTCTTTGGTTCATCACAGCTTTCACAGTTCATGGATCAGAATAACCCACTTGGTGAGTTAACTCACAAGAGACGTCTTTCAGCACTTGGTCCTGGTGGTCTTTCAAGAGATCGTGCCGGATTCGAAGTTCGAGACGTACACTATACTCACTACGGTAGAATGTGTCCTATCGAGACACCTGAAGGTCCTAACATCGGTCTTATTAACTCACTTGCATCTTATGCAAGAATTAACGAATATGGTTTCGTTGAGGCTCCATATCGTAAGATAGATAAAACAGACGCTGAGAACCCATGTGTAACAGATGAAGTTGTATACATGACAGCTGATGAAGAAGATAACTACCATGTAGCTCAGGCTAATGAAAAGCTTGACGAGAAGGGTCACTTCGTTAAGAAGATGGTATCTGGTCGTTATCGTGAAGAGACACAGGAATATCCAAAGGCAGCATTTGATTATATGGATGTATCGCCTAAGATGGTATTCTCAGTTGCTACAGCACTTATTCCATTCCTTGAGAACGACGATGCTAACCGTGCCCTTATGGGATCAAACATGCAGCGTCAGGCAGTTCCACTTCTCTTTACAGAGACTCCTGTTGTTGGTACAGGTATGGAAACAAAGGCAGCTGTTGACTCAGGCGTATGTGTAGTTGCTAAGAAGGCTGGTACAGTTGAGTATGTTTCATCACAGCTTATCAGAATTAAGTCTGATGATGACGGAAAGACAATTGAGTACAAGCTTTACAAATTCATGAGAAGTAACCAGTCTAACTGTTACAACCAGAAGCCAATCGTATTCAAGGGCAACCATGTCAATGCTGGCGAAGTTATTGCAGATGGTCCTTCAACATCTAACGGTGAACTTGGTCTTGGTAAGAACCCACTTATCGGTTTCATGACTTGGGAAGGTTATAACTACGAGGATGCTGTTCTTCTTAGTGAAAGACTTGTTCGTGAAGATGTTTATACATCAGTACATATAGAAGAGTACGAAACAGAAGCAAGAGATACAAAGCTCGGACCAGAAGAGATTACAAGAGATATCCCAGGTGTTGGTGATGACGCTCTTAAGGATCTTGATGACAGAGGTATCATTCGTGTTGGTGCTGAGGTTCGTTCAGGTGATATCCTTGTTGGTAAGGTTACTCCTAAGGGAGAGACAGATCTTACTCCAGAAGAAAGACTTCTTCGTGCAATCTTCGGTGAGAAGGCAAGAGAAGTTAGAGATACATCACTTAAGGTACCTCACGGAGAATATGGTGTTGTAGTTGATGCCAAGGTATTCTCAAGAGCAGCTGGCGATTCAGAGCTTAGCCCTGGAGTAAACCAGAAGGTTCGTATCTACATTGCACAGAAGAGAAAGATCAGCGTTGGTGATAAGATGGCTGGTCGTCACGGTAACAAGGGTGTTGTTTCCAGAGTACTTCCAGTAGAAGATATGCCATATCTTCCAAACGGTAGACCACTTGATATCGTACTTAACCCACTTGGTGTTCCTTCGCGTATGAACATCGGTCAGGTACTTGAAATCCACTTAAGTCTTGCTGCTAAGGCACTTGGATTTAACATAGCTACTCCTGTATTCGATGGTGCTGACGAGGAAGACATCATGGATACACTTGATCTTGCAAATGATTACGTTAATCTTCCATTCGATGATGCAGAAGCTAAAGAATGGCTTGCTAAGAAAGATTGCAAGTATGATAAGAAAGACGGAACATTTGAAAGCAAGCATAAAGCAGAATTATTACCTGAGGTATTTACATACCTTAAAGATAATAAAGACCACAGACAGCTTTGGAAGGGCGTTCCACTTTCAAGAGATGGTAAGGTAAGACTTCGTGATGGTCGTACAGGTGAATATTTCGATAGCCCTGTTACAATTGGTCACATGCATTATCTCAAACTCCATCACCTTGTAGATGATAAGATTCACGCTCGTTCAACTGGTCCTTACTCACTTGTTACACAGCAGCCACTCGGTGGTAAAGCACAGTTCGGTGGACAGCGTTTCGGTGAGATGGAAGTTTGGGCACTTGAAGCTTACGGTGCGTCATATACTCTTCAGGAAATCTTAACTGTTAAGTCCGATGACGTTGTTGGACGTGTTAAGACATATGAAGCGATTGTTAAGGGTGAAAACATTCCTGAACCAGGAATCCCAGAATCATTCAAGGTACTTCTTAAGGAAATGCAGGCACTTGCACTTGATATGAAGGTACTTGATGAGAACGACAATGAAGTCGAAATCAAAGAGAACATTGAATACAATGATTCAGAGTTCAAGTTTGAGATGGGTTCTGACAAGGCAGGTCTTGATAATGAAGACCTTAGCTCACACGGATACGGCACAAAGGAAATCGACGAGTCAGGTGAATTCGTTGATGCCGAGCCTGATGAATTATCTGCAGAAGATGATTTTGAAGAAGCATTTGTTGGTGAGGATGAGCAGTAATCTATAACAATCACATTGGAAGGAGTAAATAGAAATGCCAGTAATAAGGAATAATGATTATCAGCCGATAACATTCAGCTCAATTAAGATTGGGCTTGCATCTCCTGAGAAAATTAAAGAATGGTCAAGAGGCGAAGTAACAAAGCCTGAGACTATCAACTATAGAACTCTTAAGCCTGAAAAGGACGGATTATTCTGCGAAAGAATATTTGGACCTAGCAAGGACTGGGAGTGCCACTGTGGTAAGTATCGTAAGATTCGCTACAAGGGCGTTGTATGTGATAAGTGTGGTGTTGAAGTAACAAAGTCAAGCGTACGTCGTGAGCGTATGGGACATATTGCACTTTGTGCACCAGTTTCACACATCTGGTACTTTAAGGGAATTCCAAGCCGTATGGGTCTTATCCTCGACTTAACTCCTAGAGTACTTGAAAAAGTATTATATTTTGCTAACTATATTGTTCTTGATCCAGGAACAACAGATCTTACAAAGAAGCAGATTCTTACAGAGCGTGAGTATCAGGAATGCCTCGAGAAGTACGGTAACGAATTCCGCGTAGGTATGGGTGCTGAAGCTATTAAGGAACTTCTTGAAGAGATAGATCTTGATAAAGAAGCAGAAGAACTTAAAGAAGAACTCGCTAGCGAGTCTTCAAAGGGACAGAAGAGAGCAAAAATCGTTAAGAGACTTGAGGCTGTTGAAGCTTTCAGAGAGTCTGGAAACAAGCCATCTTGGATGATCCTTGATGCTATCCCTGTAATTCCACCAGATCTTAGACCTATGGTTCAGCTCGATGGTGGTAGATTTGCAACATCAGATCTTAATGATTTATATAGAAGAATCATTAATAGAAATAACCGTCTTAACAAGCTTATAGAGCTTAGCGCTCCTGACATCATCATCAGAAATGAGAAGCGTATGCTTCAGGAAGCAGTTGATGCTCTTATCGATAATGGTAGACGTGGAAGAGCTGTTACAGGCCCTGGTAACAGAGCACTTAAGTCTCTTTCAGATATGCTTAAAGGTAAGTCTGGTCGTTTCCGTCAAAACCTTCTTGGTAAGCGAGTTGACTACTCAGGACGTTCAGTTATCGTAGTAGGTCCAGAACTTAAGATTTACCAGTGCGGTCTTCCTAAGGAAATGGCAATCGAACTTTTCAAGCCTTTCGTTATGAAAGAACTTGTTTCAAGAAAGATTTGCCAGAACATTAAGTCTGCAAAGAAAGATATTGATAGAATGGCTGATGAAGTATGGGATGTACTTGAAGATGTTATCAAAGAACATCCAGTTATGCTTAACCGAGCACCTACACTTCACAGACTTGGTATTCAGGCATTTGAGCCTATCCTTGTAGAAGGTAAAGCTATTAAGCTTCATCCACTCGTATGTACAGCTTTCAACGCTGACTTCGATGGTGACCAGATGGCTGTTCACCTTCCACTTACAGCAGAGGCTCAGGCAGAATGTAGATTCCTTCTTCTTTCGCCTAACAACTTACTTAAGCCTTCAGATGGTGCACCTGTTGCCGTTCCTTCACAGGATATGGTACTTGGTATCTACTATCTTACACAGGAAAGACCTGGCGAGAAGGGTGAAGGAAAGTTCTTCAAGAACATTAACGAAGCAATCCTTGCATATGAGAACGGTGTAATCGGTCTTCACGCAAAGATTAAGGTAAGAGTAACAAGAAAGATTTCTGAAGATGATTCTGTAACAGGAGTTATCGAATCAACACTTGGTCGTCTCTTATTCAACGAGATTCTTCCACAGGATCTTGGCTTTGTTGAAAGAAACACAAGAGAAGATATGATTCTTCCAGAAGTTGACTTCCTCGTTGGTAAGAAGCAGCTTAAGAAGATTCTTGAAAAGGTTATTAACATTCATGGTGCTACAAAGACAGCTGAAGTACTTGACCTTGTAAAGGCTACAGGTTACAAGTACTCAACTAGAGCAGCTATGACAGTTTCTATTTCAGATATGACTGTACCAGAAGCTAAGGGACAGTTACTTGAAGAAGCTCAGAAGCGTGTTGATCAGATCGGTGTTAACTACAGACGTGGTATGATTACTGAAGATGAGAGATATCGTGGAGTTGTAAGAGTTTGGGAAGAAACAGATAAGCAGCTTACAAAAGCACTTATGGCTGGACTTGATAAATATAACAACATCTTCATGATGGCTGACTCAGGTGCCCGTGGTTCTGAACAGCAGATTAAGCAGCTCGCTGGTATGCGTGGTCTTATGGCAGATACATCAGGACGTACAATCGAGCTCCCAATCAAGTCTAACTTCCGTGAAGGTCTTGACGTACTTGAGTACTTCATCTCAGCTCACGGTGCTCGTAAGGGTCTTTCAGATACAGCTCTTCGTACAGCCGACTCTGGTTACCTTACACGTCGAATGGTTGATGTTTGTCAGGAACTTATTATCAGAGAAAAAGACTGTTGTGCAGACAGAGATGAAATCGTTGGTTTTGATGTAGAAGCTCTTACAGACGGTAAGGATGTTGTTGAAACACTTGAAAACCGTATTAAGGGTAGATACTCTGTTAACGAGATTAAGGATAAAGATGGCAATGTAATCGTTAAGGCTAACCACATGATTACACCAAGTCGTGCAGCTAAGATTGTATCTTCTGGTGTTAACGAAGATGGTTCTGAGATTACAAAGGTTAAGATTCGTTCAATCCTTACATGTAAGTCACATGTTGGTATATGTGCTAAGTGTTACGGTGCAAACATGGCTACTGGTGAAGCAGTTCAGGTTGGTGAAGCAGTTGGTATCATCGCAGCTCAGTCAATCGGTGAGCCTGGTACACAGCTTACCATGAGAACTTTCCATACTGGTGGTGTTGCCGGTAACGATATTACTCAGGGTCTTCCTAGAGTTGAGGAACTTTTTGAGGCTCGTAAACCTAAGGGACTTGCAATCATCGCAGAGTTCGGCGGTACAGTTGAAATCAGTGAGAAGAACAGCAAGCGTATCATTACAATCAGAGATGGCGAGAAGGAGAAGGATTACACAATCAACTTCGGTGCTCGTATCAAGGTTCTTGATGGACAGGTTGTAGAAGCAGGTGACGAACTTACAGAAGGTTCTATTAACCCACATGATCTTCTTGAGATTAAGAAGATTGACGCTGTAGAGAACTACCTCATCAGAGAAGTTCAGAAGGTTTATGGTCTTCAGGGTGTTGATCTTGCAGATAAGCATATCGAAGTTATCGTACGTCAGATGCTTAAGCGTCAGCGTATTGATGAGTCTGGTGATACAGAGTTCCTTCCAGGATCACTTGTAGACAGACTTGTAGTTGAGGATACTAATAAGGCTCTTATTGCTGAAGGTAAGGCTCCAGCAGTTGTATCAGATGTAATTCTTGGTATTACTAAGGCAGCTCTTGCAACAGAATCATTCATGTCTGCTGCTTCATTCCAGGAGACAACAAAGGTTCTTACAGATGCAGCTATCAAGGGTAAGGTTGATAAACTTATCGGTCTTAAGGAAAATGTTATTATCGGTAAACTTATTCCTGCTGGTACAGGTATTGATAGATACCGCAACGTTAAGATTGAAACAGAGCAGCCAGAAATCATCGAAGATGATGCAGAGGATGCAGAAGAGGTTTCATTCTCAGAGGAATAAATCTTACAACTAGTTATTAAAGCGGATGGCTAAGCCATCCGCTTTTTTTATAAAACTACAAATATTGTATTGACATTGCATTTGCGAATTCATATAATAAATAGGCGTGCGTGAAGTGCGTTGTTTTTGTACGCTTTTGGTATGGGCAAACAAAACAGGTACTGATAAACGCAGCATATATAACAAATCTATTACAGGAGGTGAAAAGAATGCCAACATTTAACCAGTTAGTTAGAAAAGGTCGTCAGACATCTGAGAAGAAGTCTACTGCACCAGCTCTCTTAAAGGGTTACAACTCTTTACACAAGAAGGCTATCGACACAGCTTCTCCACAGAAGCGTGGTGTTTGTACAGCAGTTAAGACAGCTACACCTAAGAAACCTAACTCAGCTCTTAGAAAGATCGCCAGAGTACGTCTTTCAAACGGAATCGAAGTAACATCTTACATTCCAGGTGAAGGTCATAACCTTCAGGAGCACTCTGTTGTACTTATCAGAGGCGGAAGAGTTAAGGACTTACCTGGTACACGTTACCATGTAATCAGAGGTACACTTGATACAGCAGGTGTTGCTAACAGAAAGCAGGCTCGTTCAAAATACGGCGCTAAGAGACCTAAGAAATAAGCTTGAGTACCACATATACTAATTAGGTGTTGGGATTCTGATTCGCAAGACTGTTATTTATAAACATTATTGTATTTAAAGAAAACCGCGCGTACACATTAGTAAAAGAGTGTGAGTACCTATGAGTTAACGAATTAAAAACCTAGTTAAGGAGGGAAGAACCGTGCCACGTAAAGGACATATTCAAAAAAGAGATGTATTAGCAGATCCTTTATACAACGACAAGGTGGTTACCAAGCTTATCAACAACATTATGTTAGATGGTAAGAAGGGTGTCGCTCAGAAGATTGTATACGGAGCATTTGCAAAGATTGAAGAGAAGAGTGGAAAGCCAGCAATCGAAGTTTTCGGTGAGGCTATGAACAACATTATGCCACTCCTCGAAGTTAAGGCTAGACGTATCGGAGGTGCTACATACCAGGTACCTATCGAAGTTAGAGCTGACAGAAGACAGGCATTAGCTTTAAGATGGTTAACAATGTTCTCTCGTAAGAGAGGCGAGAAGACTATGGAAGATAAGCTTGCCAATGAAATCCTTGACGCTGCAAACAACACAGGTGCAGCTGTTAAGCGTAAAGAAGATATGCACAAGATGGCAGAAGCTAATAAGGCTTTTGCTCACTACAGATTCTAGTAAAGGAGATAACCAATGGCTGGAAGAGAATATCCATTAGAGAGAACCAGAAATATTGGTATCATGGCTCATATCGATGCTGGTAAAACAACATTAACAGAGCGTATCCTTTATTATACTGGTGTAAACTATAAGATTGGTGAAACACATGATGGTGCTTCAACAATGGACTGGATGGAGCAGGAGAAGGAACGTGGTATCACTATCACATCCGCTGCTACAACAGCACACTGGACACTTCAGGATCACCACAAGATTAAACCGGGCGCTTTAGAACACCGTATCAATATCATTGATACACCTGGACACGTTGACTTCACAGTAGAAGTTGAGCGTTCACTTCGTGTACTTGATGGTGCTGTAGGTGTATTCGATGCTAAGGCTGGTGTTGAACCACAGTCAGAAAACGTATGGCGTCAGGCTGACACATATGGTGTACCACGTATGGCATTTATCAACAAGATGGATAAGATGGGTGCTGACTTCTTCATGTCAGTACAGACAATCATCGATCGTCTTGGTAAGAATGCTATCCCAGTTCAGATTCCTATCGGAGCTGAAGATGACTTCAAGGGTCTTATCGACCTCTTTGAGATGGAGTCATATATTTATAATGATGACAAGGGTGAAGATGTTACTATCGGAGCTATCCCTGATGACCTCAAGGATCTTGCAAATAAGTGGCATGAGAACCTTGTTGAAAAGATTTGTGAACTTGATGATGAACTTATGGAGATGTTCATTGAAGGTAACGAGCCTTCAATCGATCAGCTTAAGGCAGTTCTTCGTAAAGCTACAATTAACAATGAGGCAGTTCCTGTATTCCTTGGTTCAGCTTATAAGAACAAGGGTGTTCAGAAACTTATCGACGGTATAGTTGAATATATGCCTGCACCAACAGACGTACCTCATATTAAGGGTACAGACCTTGATGGTAACGAAATCGAAGTTGAGTCAACAGATGATGGCCCATTCGCAGCTCTTGCATTCAAGATCATGACAGACCCATTCGTAGGTAAACTTGCATTCTTCCGTGTATACCGCGGTACATGTAATTCAGGTTCTTACATTTTAAATGCAACAAAAGATAAGAAGGAAAGAGTTGGTCGTATCCTTCAGATGCATGCTAACAACCGTAAAGAAATCGATAAGGTTTACTCAGGTGATATCGCAGCTGCAGTAGGTCTTAAGGTTACTACAACAGGTGATACAATTTGTGATGAAGCACATCCTGTAATCCTTGAGTCTATGGAATTCCCAGAGCCAGTTATCGAGCTTGCTATCGAGCCTAAGTCTAAAGACGGTCAGGCTAAGATGGGTGAAGCTCTTGCTAAGCTCGCTGAAGAAGATCCTACATTCCGTGCTCATACAGATCAGGAAACAGGTCAGACAATCATCGCAGGTATGGGTGAGCTCCACCTTGAAATCATCGTTGATCGTCTTCTTAGAGAGTTTAAGGTAGAAGCTAACGTTGGTGCACCTCAGGTTGCATACAAGGAAGCATTTACTAAGGAAGTTGAAGTTGATTCTAAGTACGCTAAGCAGTCAGGTGGTCGTGGACAGTATGGTCACTGTAAAGTTATCTTCACTCCAATGGAAGCTAACTGTGATCACTTCGAAGTTGATCCTAAGGCTAATGTACTTATCAACGAGCCACCAACACTCCTCTTCGAGTCTACTGTAGTCGGTGGTGCTATTCCTAAGGAATACATCCCAGCAGTTGGTGAAGGTATTAAGGAAGCTGCTCAGAGCGGTATCCTTGGTGGATTCCCAGTACTTGGTGTACATGCTAACGTATACGACGGTTCATACCATGAAGTCGACTCTTCAGAAATGGCATTCCACATTGCTGGTTCTATGGCATTCAAGGATGCTATGGCTAAGGCTAACCCAGTACTTCTTGAGCCTATCATGAAGGTTGAAGTTACTATGCCAGAAGAGTACATGGGTGATGTTATCGGTTCACTTAACGCTAAGCGTGGACAGGTACAGTCTATGGACGATATCGGTGGTGGTAAGATCGTTAGAGCTCTTGTTCCACTTGCTGAGATGTTCGGTTACTCTACAGAACTTCGTTCTTCTACACAGGGACGTGGTAACTACTCAATGTTCTTCGAGAAGTATGAGCCAGTACCAAAGAACGTACAGGACAAAGTTCTTGCAGACAGAAAGTAATATATAACAGTTATTTGTCAGGAAAACTTCGGTTTTCCTGGCTACTAATAAATGCTGTGTGGGTTAAAAATATGCTTGAAAAGGTTATGTATTTTTAATATAATCATTGATAGTTGTTATAACTTGCAAAGTGTAAATTATTTTAGGAGGAATTAATAAAATGGCAAAAGAGAAATTCGAGAGAACCAAGCCACATTGTAACATCGGTACAATCGGTCACGTTGACCACGGTAAAACAACATTAACAGCTGCTATCTCTAAAGTTTTAGCAGAGAGAGTTGCTGGTAACGCTAAGGTAGATTTTGAGAATATCGATAAGGCTCCAGAAGAGAGAGAAAGAGGTATCACAATTTCTACAGCTCATATCGAGTATCAGACAGAGAAGAGACACTATGCACACGTTGACTGCCCAGGCCATGCTGACTACGTTAAGAACATGATCACTGGTGCTGCTCAGATGGATGGTGCTATCCTCGTTGTTGCTGCAACAGACGGTGTTATGGCTCAGACAAAGGAGCATATCCTTCTTTCAAGACAGGTTGGTGTTCCTTACATCATCGTATTCCTTAACAAGTGCGATATGGTTGACGATCCAGAACTTATCGAGCTCGTTGAGATGGAAGTTACAGATCAGCTTGCTGAGTATGACTTCAACGATTGCCCAATCATCAAGGGTTCAGCTCTTAAGGCTCTTGAAGATCCTAACGGTGAGTGGGGTGACAAGATTATGGAACTTATGGATACAGTTGATTCATACATTCCAGATCCTCAGAGAGATACAGATAAGCCATTCCTTATGCCAGTAGAAGACGTATTCACAATCACAGGTCGTGGTACAGTTGCTACAGGTAGAGTAGAGAGAGGTACACTTCACCTTAACGACGAACTTGAAATCGTTGGTATTAAGGAAGAGAAGCAGAAGACAGTTGTAACTGGTATCGAAATGTTCAGAAAGCAGCTTGACGAAGCTCAGGCTGGTGATAACATCGGTGCACTTCTTCGTGGTATCAACAGAACAGACATCGAAAGAGGTCAGGTTCTTGCAAAGCCAGGAACAGTTACATGCCACAAGAAATTCACAGCTCAGGTTTATGTATTAACAAAGGATGAAGGTGGTCGTCATACACCATTCTTCAACAACTATAGACCACAGTTCTACTTCAGAACAACAGACGTAACAGGTGTTTGTAACCTTCCTGAAGGTACAGAAATGTGCATGCCTGGTGATAACGTAGAGATGACAATCGAACTCATCCACCCAATCGCTATGGAGCAGGGTCTTACATTCGCTATCCGTGAAGGTGGACGTACAGTAGGTTCTGGTAGAGTTGCTTCTATTATTGAGTAATCACTTGGTAATAGATAACTAAGCTAGTATTTATAAGGCTTTCAGAGTTTTTCTCTGAAAGCCTTTTTTTGTCCTCAAAAACAAAAAAAGTATCACGAAATTGCTTCGTGATACCATTTTGATACCTTTTTTCTAAAATAATACAAAAATCCCAGTACAATTATTAAAAATTATTCTCTATAATGTTATTTTTGTGCAAAAACGATATAAATTAGTGAAGGAGATATTTATCCTTTATTCTTTGCTATGATATCTATAGAGCATTTTCAATATGGAGGCATCATATGAAAAAGATATTAGTTACCGGTGGATCAACATTCGTAAGTAAATACGTGGCCCAGTATTTCGTTAATTCTGGCTATGAAGTCTACGTCCTTAACAGAAACACTAAACCTCAAGTAACAGGCGTAAAGCTTATAGAAGCCGACAGACATAATCTTGGAAACATACTTAAAGATATCCACTTCGACATAGTTGCTGATATCACAGCATATAATGCAGAGGATATAATTGATCTTTATGATGCCCTAGCCTCATTCGACCAATACATAATGATAAGCTCAAGTGCAGTATATCCAGAATATGGTGCTCAGCCATTTTTGGAAGACTCTGAAAAAGCACCTAACAAGTTCTGGGGAGCTTATGGAACTGATAAGATAGCAGCGGAAGAAGCATTACTTGAAAGAGTACCTGACGCATATATACTACGCCCACCATATCTCTATGGCCCTATGAACAACGTATATCGTGAAGCATTTGTATTTGATTGTGCCCTTGCTGATAGAAAGTTCTATCTACCTAAAGATGGTGATATGAATCTTCAGTTCTTCCACGTGAAAGACATGTGCCAGCTTATGGAAGTAATAATCAAAGATAAGCCATCAGAACATGTTTATAATGTAGGAAATAAAGAAACAATTTCAGTCAAAGATTGGGTAACGGCCTGCTATAAGGTAATAGGTAAAACTCCAACTTTTGTAAACGTTTATGACGATATCGAGCAAAGAAATTATTTCAGTTTTTACAACTATGAGTATTACTTAGACGTTACCAAACAGAGCAAGATATACCCTAATACCATACCTCTAGAAGAAGGCCTAAAGGAATCAGCAGACTGGTATCTTCAAAATAAAGACCAAGTAAAGAAGAAACCATTTATTGAATACATAGATGCAAATCTTGTATAAATATGCGACTAGAATATGTAATGAATTTACATCTATTGAATAATGATATGTTTATGTTAATATATTATTGACCTATGATGTGATGTGAAGTTTCAGGCTCACACATGGAGGCTCCACCGTAAGCTACGGTTCACTTACCCTGAATAGGCTTAGCCAAAGAAAAAGAACCGATAATAATAAAAGCATTAAGCAAAATAAGGAAGCACATCTAGTGCTTCCTGTTTTTATAAAAAAATTATTTTTTCTCTAAACTTTTCTAATCAATCATCCGATATACATTCTGAAAACCATTTTTATCCGCTAAAATCGAATAAAAATATAAACATTGTATTATGGCAAAAGGATTTGCCGCATTCATAGGAAAGGAGTCCCGTATGAAGATACAAAGCAGTTCTATTATGATGGCCTCCAGCCATCAAGAGACCTCTTATACACATAAGGAGTCTGCAACAATTGAGGTAGCCAAGTCTAAAGATGCTGCGGCTGCTATTCTATCAATTTCAAAAGAATCCAGTGGTAATAACCTAAAAGAATCTATGCTTATCTATGAGAAGCAGGAGAAAGACGCAGAAAAGGAAAGACAGAAGGAGGGAGAAGCTCGTTCTGTTCAAAACATGCTTGAAAGGATGAAGGCTAATGAAACTAAAGAACAGTTTCAGCCTACTATTGATGAAGATTCCATAATCAAGATGATTAAGCGTATTCTTGCAGCATTTAGAGGAGAGAAAGTTCCAGAAGATGATGAATCTAAGGATAAGTCAAACTCTAATATTACAGACCTTCGTTCAGCCGAATTTAGAAAGATGGAAAGTTCTAGCTTTGCTATGGCGTCAAAGACTACATTTGCTGTAGCGGGTGTATCTGCTAAGCCATCAGAAAATGGTGCACAGCCTATGGCATTAGGAAATAGACCAACTGTAGGAACTACACCTTCAGGAACAGTATGGCAGAAGATTACAGCTACAAGTGGATACCATGTAGAAGCTGAAAGTACAACATTTGCATCAACAGGTATGGTTAAGACAGCGGATGGCAGAAGTATAGATTTTAACATTGAAGTGTCTATGTCTAGGGCATTTATGGAGAGTGTAGATATGCTTGAAGTAAAGGAATATATCAAAACAGATCCATTGATGATAAATCTTGATACTAATGTTGGACATGTGAGTGACCAAAAGTTCTTCTTTGATCTTGATGCAGATGGTAAGAACGAGGAAATATCATTTGCAGGCAAAGGTTCAGGTTTCTTAGCTCTTGATAAGAATGGTGATGGCAAGATTAATGATGGCTCAGAATTATTTGGCACTAAGTCAGGAGATGGATTTAAGGACTTAGCAACCTATGACGAAGACGGCAACGGCTGGATAGATGAGAACGATAGCATTTTCTCAAAATTAAAAGTATGGACTAAAGATGAAAATGGCCAGGATAGGATTGTTGATCTTAAAAAAGCAGATGTTGGAGCAATCTATTTAAAGAATGCTGATACTCAGTATAGCTTAAAAGACAACCAGCATAATCTTAATGCAGAGATTAAGAAAACAGGAATCTATCTAAAGGAAAGTACAGGAGAAGTAGGCACAATTAATCATGTAGACCTTGCAGTGTAAATAAGTTATTAAAAAGTTTAAAAGGAGTGGTGAAATGAAGGTAAATCAAAGTAACAATGAAATGTCAAATATAGCATTAAAAACATCAGGTACACAAAAAAACAAGGCTGACAATGCAAATAAAAAATCAACATCAATTAATGGGAATTCTCTGAAAATAACTAATGATCCTATGAGTGTAAAAAGGGCACAGGCTAAGAAACAAGCTCTAAAGATTATTGGTGATGCTTATGATGCTGATAAGAAGATTGATGATGATCTTGAAACAAGAAGAGGAAAGATTCGTCAGTATAAAGAGGTTATAGGCGAGAATAGAAAGGCTATCAAAGATTTAGAAGGTCAGAGGAAGGCACTTCGTGATGAATATGGGGTGGACCCGGATAGCCAGGAAGAAAAGAATCTGGAACTTCTGGCAAAGGAAAAAGAGTCTCATTTCGCCGGTTCAAAAACAATTCTTAGCTATGAAGAACAGCTGAGGGTTAAGGAGATAAAAGAAAAGGGGCTTACTGAGTATCAAGAACGTTCCCTTGAACTTAAAGGATATGAAGAACCATATGCAGCAGATGAGTATGAAGCAAGGCAAGGTGTAGTTACTGAAAATGCAATAATAGTAAAAACTAAACTGGAACGCCTTAAAGATGATCCTATGGTTGATGCTAATAAAGAGGCTGAAAACATCATGGATGAAGCTAACAAGGATATTGCTCAGATAGCTATGGCTGAAGCTAAGGACTATGTAGAAGAAAAGCAGGAAGAGGAGAAAGAGAAGGCCAAGGAGCAGAAGGAAAAGGCAGAGGAACTTCAAGAAAAAATTGACGAGGCCAAGGCAAGAAGAAAAGAAGAAGAAAAGTTC
Source organism: Lachnospiraceae bacterium NC2008 (assembly GCA_000687675.1). Lineage (GTDB taxonomy): Bacteria > Bacillota > Clostridia > Lachnospirales > Lachnospiraceae > NK4A136. The sequence goes on from JHWS01000005.1 coordinate 154,808, forward strand.
ACCGAAGACATTATAGAAAATGCTCAGGAAATATCGGGGCCAGGAAGTAAGATTCAAGAAGCTCAGCAAGAAGTAAAGGATATGATGAACAGAATGAAACTTGTTGAAGAGGATGTTAAAGGTACTAAAGTTGATGAGAAATTGTAGGAACAGTTTCATAGCCTTGGATAGAAAAACAGAGGATTAACATATGCATTTTGTTAAGGCAAAAGGAATCATATCAGGAAATAACAAATTCCAGGGGATGAATATCTATCGTGGATGTTCTCATGGCTGTATATATTGTGATAGCCGAAGTAAATGTTATCAGTTTACCCATGCATTTGAAGATATAGAAGTTAAGGAAAATGCACCGGAGCTTCTTGAAAGAGCATTAAAATCCAAAAGACAAAAGTGCATGATTGGTACTGGGGCCATGTCAGACCCATATATGCACTGTGAAGAAAAGCTGGAACTTACCAGAAGATGTCTAGAGATTATCAATCGATATGAATTTGGAGCCTCGGTGCTAACAAAATCTGACAGAGTGCTTAGAGACATAGACCTGTTAGATGAGATAAATCAAAAAACAAAAGCAGTAGTTCAGATGACTCTAACTACCTATGACGATAAATTATGCAGCATATTAGAGCCAAATGTATGCAATACCAAAAGACGTATAGATGTCTTAGAGGAGATGCAGAAAAGAGGTATCCCTACCTATGTGTGGATGACACCTATACTGCCATATATTAATGACAATGAAGAGAATATTCAATCGATTCTAGAAGAGTGTGTCAGAGTAGGAGTTAAAGGTATCATATGTTATGATATGGGACTTACCCTTAGAGAAGGCGACAGAGAATATTACTACCAGGCTCTGGACAAGCATTTTCCGGGGATGAAGGAAAGATATATTAAAAACTATGGCAATGCTTACCAGCTGCCTAGTCCTAATAGGGATAAGCTGATGAACCTGTTTAAAGTCTATTGCAAGGACCATAATATTATCTCAGACCCTAATAAATGCTTTTACAGTATTGCAGATATGCCAGAAAAAAATGTGCAGCTAAGCCTTTTTGATGAAATATAATTAGTGATTTACATAAATACTGTTAATATTCGTTAAAAATAAGTATAATAATAGGTTAGGAGAGATTTTTTCACTTTTTATATAAAGGGAATTGGGGAAATGAAAAGTTTAAAGGGATTTATTAACAGGATACAAAGTTATATTTTAAATCCTGATGTAAATATGACTGAAAAATCATATATGGTTTTTTCAACTGTGGTACTTATAGCTTTATTTGTTGCAGTACCATGTGGTCTTATAATGAGAGAACCATTTATTGCAACCATATCTACTTTGTTAGGTGCTATAGCATTTACTATCTATGTTTACGTTTCCTATAAAAAACACTTAATCCAAAAAGCAAGAATAGTTTTATCAATCATAGTTGTATTCGTTTTCTTACCGGCTATGTTTTTTACAAATGGCGGTGTATCTGGCGGAACACCAATTTGGCTGCTTCTTGGAACTATATATGTAGCATTTATACTTGATGGTGTATTTAAGTATATTATGCTTTTCTTAGATGTTCTGGTAACTGCAATATGCTGGATAGTTGGTTATTATTATCCAAGTACTGTTGTGGAGTACTCAAGAGAAGGAGACTTTATTGATACAATATCAGCTCTGTATATTGTAGGCGGAATTGTTTTCATTCTTACATCTTTCCATGTGACTATGCTTAGAAAAGAAGGGGTAGAAAAAACCTCCCGCAGGCTTTTCGAACAGACTGCAACAGCTCTTGTAAACTCAATCGATGCCAAGGACGAATATACTCATGGACACTCTGCCAGGGTTGCCGATTATTCGAAAAAGATAGCAGAGTTTGCCGGCAAGAGTTCAGCGGAATGCGATGAGATATATTATGTGGCGCTTCTTCATGATGTTGGAAAGATAGGTATACCTGTAAGTATTATCAGTAAAAAAGGAAGGCTTACAGATGAAGAATATGATGTGATAAAGCAGCATCCGGTACTAGGCTCTAAGATACTTGAAAGTGTTAATGAATATCCAAATCTTGTTATAGGTGCAAAGTATCATCATGAAAGATATGATGGTAAGGGATATCCAGAAGGGCTTAAAGGAAAAGAGATTCCTGAAATTGCCAGAATCATTGCTGTAGCTGATGCATATGATGCTATGACATCCAACAGAAGCTATAGAGCAGCTATTCCTCAGCATATTGTTAGAGAAGAACTGGTAAAAGGTATAGGAACCCAGTTTGATCCTAACTTCGCAAGAAGTATGATTCGTATGATAGATATGGATATTGAATATAAGATGAAGGAGAGCGTATCCGGTGCAGCTGCTTCAAAAAGTAATGGGGTTCACTGCGAAAGTATCTATCACGACTGCACAGATGGTATATGTGTTACCAGAAAGAAAACTGACATACGCTTCTTAAGCAGACCTGATAATGAAGCTGCTGATGGGCAGGGCTTCCCAACTATTATAGTATTTGACTCTCTTGATGCTAAGGTTCATCCCGGAGAGGAGAATAACAAGGATTTACTTTACTTTGAGTATGCTCAGATTAGAGCAGATGGAGCAGTAATAGAGCGCAATGTTCGAAAGAGTGAAGTCAGATTTCATGATGCTCCGGCTAATCCTCAGTGGAATGATGCAAGTATCTCTGACCGTGGACTTATGTATAAGATTGAAACTGTCAGAAACAGAGATCATGTAATCATATCAGTTACAAGTGAGAAGAGATGTTTTGATGTTATACTTGCTCTTCCAGACACATCCCGTTACGTTTCTCTTGCATTTTCTGGGGAACGTTGCAACATCTATAATATAAAAGTTGATACAGATACAGTTGATACAGAGTTTGAAGCTATTCCACGTATCGCTGAAGAAATTAGTTACACAAAGAATTGTCCAGTTGGAGATATTCCTAATATAGAGATAGATGGACCTAGATTTGCAACAACCAAGGGTATCAGACTGGATGAGGATATAACTGTCAGGTTTCATGCAGTCAGCTATCCTACAGCCAGACTTGTTTGGCATTGTCCTTATTTTAGTATTTTTACATCTTCGAATGGAAGAGTTGATGCGGAGGATTTCAGAGAATTCTTGCTTCTAAAGATGGATGGTGAAAACTGGAAGTCGGAAGAACCTGTTGAGAACAATGTTATAGTTAATCAGACAGAGAGTTTTAAAAACTGGAATGAATGGATGGACAGATGCAAGCAGGGACTTGAATGTAAAATATCTATTCGAAGAGAAGGTAATAAGGTAATTATGAAGACTGAAAATCTGGGTATAGCTCTTGATAGTACTACAGTAATATTAGATGGTACAGAGGAATTATATTTTGCTCTTACAGGAGATCAGTGTGCTATATCTAATATACGTTTATCTAAAAATTAATATATAGATAGCAAGTTTTATTTGAAAAGTTTCGATATATAGATAACAAAATAAGTGATATAATAATTGAAATGTGGTATAATGTAATACACCAAAGAGTATATACGCTGTAAGGGGAGGTGTCATTATGAGAATTTCAAATACAAATACTGACCTATCGCCATTATTTGCAACTAATAAAACAGACAGCATATTCGATTCTATTGATCTTGGAACTTATGATTCAATCAAGAATGGCAGCTATAATAAACTGCTAAAGAATTATTATGCAGAGAAGAAGAAAATAGAATCAGAACAGGTTGATAAGACTTCTAAAGAAGATAAGAAGACTGATACTACTAATAAAACAGATACCAGCAAGGATACTGATAAGACAGGTCTTTCAACTCTTAAGAAAGATGCTGATATACTTAAGAAATCAGTTGATAAGCTTGCAAGTGATGACTTGTGGAAACAGACCGCAGGCGTTACAGATAAGGATAAGATTGTAAGCGCAGTTAAAGATTTTGCTGAGAATTACAATGATGTTCTTAGTCAGGCTTCGAAAGTTAATAACAAAGATGTTAGCTTGGATGTAGGTTATATGAAAGATATGACTAAGACATTTTCCAAGGTGCTTGATAAGGTTGGCATAAGCGTAGGCACTGATGGCAAGCTTTCAGTAGATGGAGATAAGCTTAAGAATGCTGATGATGCAACATTAAAGAATCTATTTAATGGAGCTGCAACATACGGTGCTCAGATTGCTGACAAAGCAAATAACATTTCAAATGATGTAATTAGAAACAATAGCCTATATGGTAATGGTGGACTTATTACTGATTCAGTAGCTGGTTTATTTGATAAGGGAATATAAACTGGCAGACAGACAACAATCATGTTACTATTAAGACGCAATTTTCAAGGATATTGGAAGTTGCGTCTTTTTTTGCGGCGTAGTTTTGAATCATTTTTATATGAGGAATATAGATGGAAGATAATCAGAATATGGAGACTGGGCATAAGCGAAGAGTTCGCTATAGCGGTAAATACCCTAAGAAATTCAGTGAAAAATATAAAGAGCATAATCCTGAAAAGTATAAGGAACATATGCAGCATGTTATTGATAAGGGTAACACTCCTGCTGGTATGCATATATCCATAATGGTAGATGAGGTTCTTGATGCGCTTAAGATTAAGCCAGGTATGACAGGTCTTGACTGTACTTTAGGATATGGCGGCCATACTAGTAAGCTTCTTGAAAAGTTAGAAGGTAGTGGACATCTTTACTCTCTTGATATAGACCCTATAGAGATAGTTAAGACAACAGAGAGAGTAAGGGCAAAAGGCTTCGGAGAGGATATTTGGACTCCTATACATACTAACTTTAGAAATATAGGGCAGGTCGCAGCAGAACATGGTCCTTTTGATTTTATTATGGCTGACCTTGGAGTGTCTTCTATGCAGATAGATAATCCAGAAAGAGGTTTTTCATGGAGAGAGGACGGGCCATTAGATCTTAGATTTAATCCAGGCAGTGGCCAGTCGGCAGCAGAGAGAATAAAGTCTTTATCAAGAGATGAACTTGAGAATATGTTTATAGAAAATTCAGACGAACCATATGCTCATTCTATTGCTGCTGCTATAGAAAAGAGAAATCGTGCCCACAAGTTTATTGAAACAACTGCTGAATTAAAAGCACTCATTGAAGAAGTTGTATCTAATGAAAAAGATATAAAGAATCTTGATAAGGATGGGCAAAAAGAGGCTATTAAGAAATCTTGTACTAGAGTATTTCAGGCTATCCGAATAGATGTTAATCAGGAACTGGATGTTTTATATGAATTCTTAGAGGCACTGCCAGATGCTCTTGCTTCAGGAGGTAGAGCAGCTATTCTTACATTTCATTCTGGAGAAGACCGCCTGGTTAAGCAATTTTTTAAGATGTATAAGAAAGATGGTATATACTCTGAGATAGCAGATGATGTTATCAGACCATCTAAAGAAGAGTGTTATCGTAATCCAAGAGCACATTCTACTAAGCTTAGATATGCTGTTAAAGCATAGTTCTATAACCTAAATATGAAAGGCAAATGTTATGAAAAACAAAGTGGAAAAGACCAATGTCTGCAGAGTATTAGATGCTAAGAAGGTTCAGTACCAGATGCATACATATGAACCTGATGGCAGTCTTACAGGGCAGCAGATTGCTGATATATTAGGTGAAGATCCATCACATGTATTTAAGACTTTAGTAACAGTTGGTAAAACAGGAAACCATTATGTGTTTGATGTTCCAGTTATGATGGAGCTTGATCTTAAGAAGGCAGCAGCTGCTGTTGGAGAAAAGAACATAGAGATGATTACCCAAAAGGAACTTCTTCCGCTTACAGGCTATGTTCACGGTGGATGTTCTCCTATAGGTATGAAGAAGCAGTTTACAACTGTTATGGACTGTTCAGCTAAGGATATGGATAAGATATTCGTAAGTGGTGGTAAACTTGGATGTCAGGTTGAGTTATCACCAGCTGATTTGGAAAAGGTTGTAAAAATAAAATATGAAAATATTGTGAAATAATTTCAAATAGTATAAATTTTGAAATTATATATGCTATAAAAGGTTAGTAAAAATGCCGGTTACAACGGCTATATATATGATATAATTCCATTGTTTATTAACGATGGTTAATTATATATGTTATAATATTGTTAGGAAGGAACTACTATGATTAACTTACAAAATTACCCAAATATCTCTACTTATGTGCAGAGAAAAGGAGGTCTTAAAGACGGTCTTTTAAACAAAGGAATTCGTAAGGAATGGGAGGCTAGCTGGGAGAGAGTAACACCTCAGGACTTAGAACTTTTTGATAGAGAGATCGTTAATGGCAACGAAGTATTTGATGCAGTTGTAACACCTAATTTTATTATGGTTTACAGATTCCACTGCGTAAAGATTATTCCAGTTAGAGACATTATATGGATGTATGCAAGAGTTGTTAAATCGACTATGTATTTTATCCCATATAACAAGACACATTCACTCCTCGTATTAGACAGATTTGGTAACTGGGAGACTCTTGGATCTACAAATACAGGTGGATTTTCTAAGAAAACTCCAGGTGAAGATGCTTGCCAGTTCATTGGTAGCATAATAGGCCAGACAAGACCAGGTATCGTATTTGGGTACAGTGACGAGTTGGCAAGGTTGGCCAATAAGAACTTAAATCAGTTCGTGGCCATGGTAGATTCAAAATCGTAAAAGATTTTAATGAGGTAATGAAGTAATTATGGGCGACAAAACAACAAAAGAAAAACTTATGGATTCTGCCTTAAAGCTTTTCTCTACAAAGGGCTTTGATGGCACAAGCGTTGATGAGATAGCAGAAGCTATCGGTATTAAGGGGCCTAACCTTTATAACTACTTTAAAGGCAAAGAGGCATTACTTGATTCACTTATTACAACTTCAGAAGAAGCATATAAGGGTAATATGAATAGGATAGCATCCACACCAAGAGCTATCAGATCTGGCAAGGATTTAAAAGAACATTCATTAGGACTTTTAAGTTTTACTCTTAATAATGAACAGGCAGTTCAGATGAGAAGGCTTCTTACTATTGAGCAGTTTAGAAATGAAAGGTTTGCAAAGTTAGCTACTAAATACTCTATTGAGAATATGGTTGGGTTATATACAGGCATATTTAAAGAGATGATTAAAGATGGTCTTGTGAAAGATTATGATCCGGAAACATTAGCAATAACTTTTGCTCTCCCTATTTCAGAGTATATAGCTCTTAGTGATAGAGATGCTAATAATAAAGAAGATGCTATGAAGAAGATAGAAAATCATATTGATTTCTTTGTTAAGACTTTCTGTTTAGCGTAATATAGTGTAATATATGAAATAAGTTGCTGTAAGCGGTGCGATAGCACCGCTTATTTTGTAGAGTGAAAGGAATTGTGTTGATGAATAAATATAGTTTGATTCTTGCTTCAGGTTCTCCGAGACGTAAGGAGATTATATCTAAATATGGGTATGAATTTACTATAGAGAAGGCAGAAGGCGAGGAACAAACAGATGAAACTCGTCCAGCTGAGGTGGTAAAAGTACTTTCATTTAAGAAGGCAGAAGAAGTTGCTTATAAAGTGCTTAATGGATTAGTTCCTTCGTGCAAGGATATGGATATTAATAAGGGGATTCATATATTAGGGGCTGATACTATAGTTGCTGTATATGATGACAATGCAGGAATGGATATAATTCTCGGAAAGCCAAGGGATAGAGATGAGGCAGCCTGCATGATAGAGATGCTTTCAGGAAGAGCTCACCAGGTATATACAGGAGTTACACTTATTACAGTTAAAGGAGAAGAAACTATAATAAAGAGTGTGGCTGAAAAAACAGATGTATATGTAAAGCCTATGACTAAAGATGAGATAGACCAGTATGTGGCAACAGGTGAATGTGATGACAAGGCAGGCTCCTATGCTATACAGGGAATCTTTGGCAAGTATATAGATCATTTTGATGGGGATTTTGAGAATGTGGTTGGTCTTCCTGGCCAGTTAGTAGATAATATGATTAAAGAGTCTGAAAAAGAGATGGAAGAAGTTGGTTAGTGTATAGCTTTAAGGGGGCAGATACATGGATGAAAAGATGTTAATTTCAAACATAAAGATAGATGTTGTAATTGGCATAGGTTATAAAGGTGGAGTCGAGAATGCTGTTAAACGTACAGTTATGTTCTTTAAAGAAAATGGAGCACAGGTGCGTGTTATTCAGATGCTTGATAGTGGATACAATTGGCTTCCAGATGAAATAGAATTCTACTGTTTAAACAGTCCTTCAAATCGTCATGGAATTAAAAATGAATATGGCGAATTTTTAGAACATCATGAAGGCGCTGACCTTGTCTTGGTTGCGGGATGGCCTATGCTTGTTCCTATAGTAAGACAGACAGTTTCAAATGATACTAGAGTTGTATCATGGCTTCATGGTGCAGTTGAAGTATATATGGCTGAAAATCTTGGGGATTACAATGATCTTAAATCTGCACATGCACATCTTGCTATTAATTCCAACATTGAAAAGAGTATTAGAAAACATATCGGAGAACATGCTCTAATATACAGAATCAATAATCCTGTTGATATAGGAGATATTGCTTTTAATCCTAATAGAGATACAAAGAAGTTATTATTCGTGGGACGTTTTTCAGAAGAGAAAAACATACCGTTTTTAATTGAGAGCCTTGGTCTTGCTCCAAAGGATTGGACTCTGAAAATAATTGGAGACGGAGATGCAAATATAAAAGAGAATCTTCATAGAAGATGTGAAGAACTTGGAATAAAGGATAGGGTTGAATTTGCAGGCTGGTTAGAAAAACCATGGGCGCAGGCGCAAGATGCTTGCGGGTTGGTTCTACCTTCAAAAAGAGAAACTATGCCATTAGTTGCGATAGAAGCACTTCTTTGTGGTATGCCTGTTATTGCAACTCCGGTAGATGGTATTACAGAATTAATTAAACCAGGAGTAAATGGTTATCTATTTCCACACGATGATAAAGAGGCATTTGTACAAATACTTAGGATGATAGATGAAAATAAACTACCTAAGATAAGTGCTGAGGCTTGTAGAGATTCAGTGGCTTTTGTTCTTGATAACGAACCGTTGAAGGGTCTTTGCAGAACTATTATAGATATTTTAAATGTAGATTTCGATGATTATAAAGATTCGGGAGCTGTTATAGATAGCTACTTTGATGGTCTAAAACAGATTCAAAAATCATACCTAACATTAAACTATGATTTATGTTATTTGCTTGCAATGCATAAGAAAATAGCTAGTCAGGGTGTGAGTACGGCTGTTGTTGGTTCGTCCCATACTATGAATGGAATCCTGGAAGAGGTTTTACCAGGTGGTAAAAAGGAGAATATTAACCTTAGTTCTTCTTCTCAGGATTTATATTATGATAAAGAGCATATTAAAAAACTTCTTACTTCTAACAAGAAAAAGTTAAGAAACATAGTCATCGAACTTCCTTATTATGCCCTGTATCAGGATTTATCAAAAAGTAAAAATGAGTCATTTTTGGTAGATAGGGTATTTTATCCACTATTTGGACAGGATGCAGTTCATAATCTCCAAAGAGAGTTGGATAAGTCAACGGTTCTTTGGCCAGAATATGATAAAGATATGTATTCTGACGCTTTGATAAAAGAACTATGTGAGAAGAGCACTGAAGAAGCATTTTTAGCTCAATCTAGTTACTATGGAATACTTCCTAGAGAGAAAAACAATAAGCTTAGATTAGATAACATCTTCTGGGAGCAACTTAGTATAGATGAGAGAAGAGAATATGCTAAAGAAAGAGCGAAGCAGCATAACAAGCAGAGAAATTATAAGGAATCATACGAAGAAAATAAACTGATCTTAAAAAAGATTGCTGATTTATGCAGTAAAGAAGGTATTAGGGCTATCTTTGTAATTATGCCTCATACAGAAGAATATATTGATTACATAAATTCTAATTTTAAAACTGAAATATATGATGTATTAAATGAACTTCCTTACGAAGTTGAAGTAATAGATTTTACAGAATATACAACGTATTTTACTGCTGAAGACTTTTATGATTCTGATCATCTAAATAGAACAGGTGCAGAAAAGGTAAGTCATATTTTGGCATCCTATTTACAGCCGGAGGTATGATAAATCTATATGGAGAAAAAGATATCGATAATAATACCTTGTCATAACTGTGCGGATAGTCTTGGCATGACTTGGAATTCCATTAAGAATCAGAACATGTGCTTGGAGCATCTAGAATGTATATTTGTAGATGATGCCTCTGATGATGGAGGGGCAACTGTTAATATGCTTGAAGCAATAGAAAATGAAGCGTCGGAAAGTGTACTTCTTATAAAACTTGATAAGAATGTTAGACAGGGCGGAGCGAGAAATGCTGGCCTTCAGTATGCAAGTGGCGAATATATTATTTTTCTTGATGCAGATGATACCTTAAGAAAAGATACCTGCGACAGCTTATATAACAAGGCCGAAAAGTTTAGCTGCGACCTTATTCAGTTTAAACACAGACATATAAAAGAAAATGATAATCTTAAGGGCATACCAGAAACTGGAATAATCACTGGTAAAGAGACTCTTTACGAACTTGCTGATAATGAAGTAAACCGTAAAAAGTTACTTACCCTGTCTATTGGTAGTGCTGGATGTACAAATAAATTTTATAAGACACAGCTAATAAGGACATGCTCCTCATGGTATGCAGAAGGGGTAATATATGAAGAACCGAAATTCGTTTATCCCCTTTTCTTATTTGCAAATAAAATACTGATGCTTGATGAAGATTATTATGAATACCACTGGCGTCAGGATTCTACCATGACAAGCCAGTTAGGTAAACGACTTCTTGAACATCCAAGAGTTCAACTTGAACTTCTTGAGGATCTTATGGCAAGGACTGATTTATATAACAGATACCATGATGAGATAGAATATTATTTTATAAAGTCATTCTATTTAGAGACTTTGGTATTTGCTTATACAAACAGGGGAATCATTCCTTTGGAGTATATGTCCAATATGCAGAATGTATGTAAGGAATTCTTCCCTAAAGCATCTAGCAATAAATATATAACTAATGATCAGGTACTTATGAAAACAGTAGCATCGCTTGATAAAGAATTTGATAATATGAGCGATTTGCAAATGTTTGAAAAAGAACTGACAAAACTAGTGTTATAAAATACTAAAAATGGAGACGATATGGGACAAGCAGTAGTAATTCTTAAAAAAGGCCAGGGTAGGACTATTAAGGCTGGTGGGGCCTGGATATATGATAACGAAATCGATAGGATAGATGGTCAGTATGAAAATGGAGATATTATAGAGGTCCATGACTTTGATGGCTATCCAATGGGCAAAGGGTTTATAAATATGAACTCTACTATAGCTATCCGTATGATGACCAGAAATCCGAATCAGGCCATAGACTCAGACTTTATTATGAAAAGAGTTAAGGATGCCTGGGAATATAGAAAGGCTGTAATAGATACATCTTCCTGCAGAGTAATATTTGGAGAGGCGGATTTCCTTCCTGGACTTGTAGTTGATAAATACGAGGATGTACTTGTAGTAGAATCTCTTGCTATGGGAATCGACAGATTCAAGGAAGAGATAGTAGATGACCTTAAGAAACTTATGGAAGAGGATGGTATCAAGATTCGTGGAGTATACGAAAGAAGCGATGCCAAGATTAGACTTAAGGAAGGTCTTGATAGGGTAAAAGGCTTTATCGGCCAGCCATTTGAGACAAAGGTAACTATAACCGAGAATGGTGTTAAATATATTGTTGATGTTGAAAATGGACAAAAGACAGGTTTTTTCCTTGACCAAAAGGGGAACCGTATGGCTATGCAAAACTTAGTAAGAAGTCTTGCAAAAACTAATCCAGACTTATCTGTAATAGACTGCTTTACTCACACCGGTTCATTTGCCTTAAACTGTGGACTTGGCGGGGCAGCTCATGTAACAGGTTATGATGTATCGGAACTTGCAGTTAATCAGGCCAGGGGCAATGCCAGCTTAAATGGTCTATCAGACAGGGTAGAATTCAAGCAGGCTGATGTGCTTGATCTTCTTCCAAAGCTTAATGAACAGGGAGAAAAGTATGATGTGGTTATACTAGATCCGCCAGCATTTACCAAGACAAGAGATAAGATTAAGCAGGCTATGAAGGGCTACCGTGAGATTAATATTCAGGGACTTAAGTTAGTTAATGACGGTGGCTATTTTGCAACCTGTTCATGTTCTCATTTTATGGACTACGAGAACTTTACAACAGTTATTATGCAGGCAGCAAGGTCAGCTCATAAGCGCCTTCGCCAGATAGAATATCGTACTCAGGCAGCAGATCATCCTATACTCTGGTCTGGGGATGAAGCTTCATATTATCTGAAATTTTATATATTTCAGGTTGTGGACGAGAAGTAATATCGTGTAGAATATACACTCGTAGGTTACCATACCTGTTAGGTAGGAATATCTACCATATGCATAGCAGATGAAAGCATGGTCCTAGAAAGGGAAACTAAAATGGAAGACGTTAAACAGGGGAAGATACTAAATATTGCTTATTCAGGAGTTGAAGGGGCATTTGCCAATATTGCTGCAAAGAATATCTTTCCTGATATGAATATGGTTGCGTGTAGCGACTTTAGTGAGGCATACGAAAGCGTGGTTAATGATGCATGCGACTTTGCCGTGCTTCCAATTGAAAACAGTTATGCCGGAGAAGTAGGTCACGTCATGGACCTTATGTTTAGCGGCAATCTGAATGTAGTAGGAATATATTATCTTAGAGTAACTCACAACCTTCTTGCTATTAAGGGGGCTAAGATCGAAGATATAAAAACTGTTATATCTCATCCTCAGGCTCTTGAGCAGTGCAGGGGCTATATTAAGGAACATGGCTTTGAAAAGATTCAGGCTAAGAATACTGCATATTCTGCAAAGCAGGTATCAGAAAAAGGCGATAAGAGTCTGGCTGCAATAGCAAGTGCAGAGACAGCGCTTTTATATGATCTTGAAGTGCTTGATTATAAGATTAATGAGAGTGACGACAATACTACAAGATTTGCAGTTCTTTCAAAGAAGAAGACAGCGCATTTTTCTGATGAAGGTGTATATATCGGAGAAAGCAATAAGGATACAGCCACCTTATCTTCTAATGCAGATTATATTCTTAAGAATGAAAATCCAGGGCATCGCAATAATGGCAACAACATGTTTATCCTTATGTTTACAGTTAAGCATGAGGCTGGTGCTTTAGCCAAAGCCATAGCTGCTATCGGTGATGAAGGTTTTAATATGAAAGCTCTCCGTAGTAGACCCCTTAAAGGACTTGCATGGCAATATTACTTCTATGTTGAAGCTGAAGGAACTCCAGATGATAACCGAGGAAAGAGTATGCTTAAAGAACTTTCTAAGCACTGCCTTATGTATAAAGTATTAGGTACATACAGAGCAGATTAATGCTCGCAAGCTGCCTCCATTTATGTTAAAATAATTCTTGTCTGATTATTCAGAATATGGGATTAAGAAGTTGGAGGCATTACTTTGGAAACTTGGTTTTATGAAGTAGTTAGAATAGATGGAGACTATGCATATCTTGTAAGAACAGATATAGAGTCTACAGATGAAAAATGTGTGGCTAGAGCATTACTTCCAGCTACAATAAGTGAAGGCACACATTTAAAATATGAATTAATGCAATATGAGGAGTGTTAGTGGTATGCCACTGACACTTTTTGCATTTTAGAAAAGGGTTTGTAACAGCGATGTTGTTTTTAGTTATATTTGCTTTATTAGGGTCTTTCTTAACAGTATTCTTCAGACATATATCAGATTCAAGAACACTTATATCTGTTGCCATAGGCTGCGCCATAAGTGCCAATATATATACAAGTGAGTCAGTACCAGTAGTTCATGGCGGACTTATCTTTGGAATAGATTCCATATTATATTCGCTTTTTATCTGTGCAGTAATCTATAAGGCTAAGGATTATAGCACCAAAGATGCAAAGGATATGACCATATCTACCATTATTGCTATTTTGGTTAGTGCTTTAATAGAACTTTTCGCAACTTGGTCATACACAGGACTTGGAAAAGGGGCATTTAACATATTTTTGGGATACCTCTTTTCGGCAGCAGGAAGCTTAGCCGGAGTATGGCTTATGTTTCACTTTTTTGAGAGGGCAGTTAAGAAAGGTTTTAATCAATACCTTAATATTTTGGTTTGCATATTAATTGCTAGTTTTGTGAACTCAGCAGTTTATTATCTTGGAACAAGTTTGATATATGGCACTATAACAAGGTTCTGGTCGCCAGCATCTCAGGCGGCATTTGTAGGAAGGGTATGTATGGCAGTACTTGGTATGATTGGATACTTTATTAATTCTAAGTACTGGAAGCCAAGAAACTAGACTAAGTTGGGATATTTGATTCCAATTTATGAATAGATAATATGAAAGGAATGGGTGGTTACATGAAAAAAACATACGATTTTTCGAGGTATTTAAAGGCACAGGCACAGGACTATGATGTGGCTCTTAAGGAGATTAAGGAGGGCTACAAGAGGTCTCACTGGATGTGGTACGTATTTCCACAGATAATAGGACTTGGTCAGAGTCGTACATCAATATTCTATTCAATACAGGACCTTGATGAAGCTAAGGCTTATATGGAAGATGAAACACTTAGAAAGCATATGCTTGATATATGCGAGGCACTTGTTGGACTTGAGACCAGCGATGCTACTCATGTGTTTGGCTCACCAGATGATGTTAAGCTTCATTCATCTATGACTTTGTTTAAAGCAGCTTGTCCAGATATAGATATATTCCAGAAGGTAATTGATAAGTTCTTCGCTGGAAAAGATGACAGAAGAACAATCGAGATTATTTCTTGGAAACAACAATGATTTTTCTTTACTTGGAAGTTTGTTTCATTGTATAATGTAGATTGCGGTGTTTTGGGATAACCGCAATGAATAAAAAACAAATAAAGAGGTAAAAAACATGTCTGAAACAAAAACAAACCAGGTGGCTGCTTGGCGCGATAATAAGTGGATCAGCGCAGCTATTCCAGCACTTTTATTACATTGTAGTATCGGTACTGTTTACTGCTGGGGAACTTTCTCTGCTGAGATTGGTAAGTACATCTATGGAGCTGAAAATGCTCAGGCACACGCAAGTGCAGTACAGTGGGCATTCTCATTAGCAATCTTCTTCCTTGGTATGTCTGCAGCATTCCTTGGAGATGTTGTTGAGAAGGATATTCACAAATCTTCACTTATTGCTACAATCTGCTTTACAACAGGTATGGTAGGAACAGGTGCAGCTATTCTTTTAAAGTCACTTCCATTAATATTCTTATGTTATGGTTGTATCATGGGTATCGGTCTTGGTACTGGTTACCTTTCACCAGTTAAGACTCTTATGCTTTGGTTCAAGGATAAGAAGGGTCTTGCTACAGGTCTTGCAGTTGCAGGTTTCGGTCTTGCTAAGGCTATCGCTACTCCTGTAATGCAGATGTTACTTGATAAGTTCGACGGTAACCCAGCTTATATGTTCTTCATTATGGGTGGTGTTTACTGCGTTATGATGTTCATCGGACATCTTCTTCTTAGAAAACCTTCTGACTGGGTTGAAGCTCATGAAAAAGGTGGTATCGGCGACTTCTTCAAGACACTTGGAAAGAACTTCAAGTTCTCTTTCTCAAACAAGATTTTCATCGGTATCTGGTTAATGTTCTACATCAACATTACATGTGGTCTTGCTCTTATCTCTCAGGAGAAGGCAATCTTTAACTCTATCGGACTTACAGTTGGTGTTGCTGCTACACTTGGTTCAGTAACAGCTATTGCCAATGCTGCAGGTCGTCTTGGGTTCTCAGCTTGGGCTGATTACTTCAAGGATAGAAACACAATCTATAAGATAATTTTCATTCTTTCAATTGCACTTACAGGTGCTACAGTTCTTACAACTGGTATTACAGCTAAGATCGTAGTTCTTTGTGTAGCACTTCTTATTATGGTCAATGCTGGATACGGCGGAGGTTTCTCAAACGTTCCAACACTTCTTTCAGACCACTTTGGTATGAAGTCAATTTCTGCTGTTCATGGTATGTGCTTATCAGCATGGGCTATGGCTGGTCTTACAGGTAACCAGATGGCAACATGGATTGTTAACCACTTCGGTAAGTTTGAAGAGGTAACACTTTCAGATGGTTCTAAAGCAAGCATCAACCCAACAGGTTATCAGACAGTTCTTTACGTAACACTTGCACTTTACGTAATAGCACTTCTTGTATCACTTATCCTTGTTAAGCCATCACCAAAGGCTCTTGAAGCAAAGGCAGCAAGCAAGGAAGATAAATAAATAAAATTAATTAATAAATTATATTTTGTAAAGGAGAAAAAGAAATGAATATTTCACCACTTCAGAAAGCAAGATATGAGTACAGCCCTAAGCTTCCAGGTATGCTTAGAAATGGTATCTCAGATATCTGCGTAAAGGTTGGAGATGCAACAACTTCAGTTGCAGATCAGGACAAGATTAAAGCACTTTTCCCTAACACATATGGTAAGGAAGAGATTACATTCCAGAAGGGTTCTAACACATCAGCTGCTAAGAAGCAGGTTGTAGGTGTTATCCTTTCAGGTGGTCAGGCACCAGGTGGACACAACGTAATTTGTGGTCTTTATGATGCACTTAAGGCTACTGATAAGAGCAACGTTCTTCTTGGTTTCAAGGGCGGCCCTTCAGGTCTTATCGATGATGATTTTGTAGAGTTCGATGATGCATTTATCGATGCTTACAGAAACACAGGTGGTTTCGATATTATCGGTTCTGGTAGAACAAAGCTTGAAACAGAAGAGCAGTTCAAGATTGTTACAGAAGTAGCTAAGAAGCATGGTCTTACAGCTATCGTTATCATCGGTGGTGATGATTCTAATACTAATGCTGCAGTTCTTGCTGAGTATATGGCAGCAAACAATACAGGTGTACAGGTTATCGGATGTCCTAAGACAATCGATGGTGACCTTAAGAACGAAGATATCGAAGCTTCATTCGGTTTCGATACAGCTACAAAGACATACTCAGAAGTTATCGGTAACATCGAAAGAGATGCTAATTCAGCTAAGAAGTATTGGCACTTCGTAAAGGTTATGGGAAGAAGCGCTTCTCACGTAGCTCTTGAGTGTGCACTTGAAACACAGCCTAACATCTGCCTTATCGGTGAAGAAGTAAAGGCTAAGAAGATGTCACTTTCTCAGATCGCTGATCAGGTTGCTGATTCAGTTGCTAAGAGAGCAGCTAATGGTGATAACTTCGGTGTAGCTATTATTCCAGAAGGTATCGTAGAATTCGTTCCTGAGTTCTCAGTACTTATTGCAGAAATCAACGAACTTCTTGCAGGTAAGAAGACAGAAGAGTTCAATGCACTTCCTAACTGGGATGCTAAGTATAACTTCATCAAGGCTGGTCTTACAGCAGAGTCATTCGCTGTATTTGACATCCTTCCAACACTTATCCAGCAGCAGCTCTTCCTTGAGAGAGATCCACACGGTAACGTACAGGTTTCACTCATCGAGTCAGAGAAGCTTGTTTCTGGTCTTGTAGCTGCTAAGCTTGAAGAGAGAAAGAAAGCTGGTACATATAAGGGTAAATTCAATGCACTTCATCACTTCTTCGGTTATGAAGGAAGATGTGCATTCCCATCTAACTTCGATGCAGATTACTGCTACTCACTTGGTTACAACGCATTCATGCTTATCCAGTATGGTTATACAGGATACCTTTCAAAGGTTTCTAACCTTTCTAAGCCAGCTGAGGAATGGGTTGCAGGTGGTATGCCAATCACAAAGATGATGAACATCGAAAGAAGAAACGGTGAAGATAAGCCAGTTATCAGAAAGGCTCTTGTAGAGCTTGATGGTAAGCCATTCAAGTACTTCGCTGAGCACAGAGATCAGTGGGCTGTTGAAACAGCATTCACATATCCAGGTGCTATCCAGTACTACGGACCTTCAGAAGTTTGTGATCTTACAACAAGAACACTTGCTCTTGAAAAAGGCTGATTAAATAAAAATTTATAATTTGATTTAGACTAGATATTAAATTACTTGTAATCCCCGCGTAGATTTCTATGCGGGGATTTTACGGGTAAAAACACATAGGGAGAGAAATTTATGGAAAAAAGAAGTTCCTTTAAAGGATCAATAGGTTTCGTGCTTGCAGCAGCAGGTTCCGCAGTCGGCCTTGGTAATATATGGAGATTCCCATATCTTGCAGCAAGGGATGGTGGCGGCCTTTTCCTTGTAATTTATTTAATACTTGCATTAACATTCGGTTTTACTATGTTAACATCAGAGGTTGCTATCGGTCGTAAGACTAAGAACAGTCCTCTTACAGCATATTCACAGATAAAAAAAGGTTGGAAGCCTCTTGGAATTATATCTTGTATAGTTCCTATAATCATTATGCCTTACTACTGCGTAATCGGTGGTTGGGTACTTAAGTACCTTGTGGCATTTATCACTGGTAATGGTTTCAAGGCAGCAAAAGACGGATATTTTGGTGGATTCATCACAGACCAGTGGTGGCCAATTATCTTCTTCGCTATATTCCTTGCTTGCTGTGCTTTTATCATATTTAAGGGTGTTAACTCTGGTATTGAGAAGTCTTCAAAGATTATTATGCCAGCCCTTATCATTCTTGTACTTATAATTGCTGGTTACGTACTTACTATTGGATATACAGACCCAGATACAGGTGTTAAGAGAACAAGTCTTGAAGGACTTAAGATATATGTTGTACCTGACCTTCAGAATGCAACAGTAAAGCAGGTATTCAATGTTATAATTGATGCTATGTGCCAGCTCTTCTATAGCTTAAGTATTGCTATGGGTATTATGATTGCATACGGTTCATATGTTAGCGATGATTCTAACCTTGCAAAGAGCGTTAACCAGATTGAAATCTTCGATACAGCAGTTGCTTTTCTTGCTGGTGTTATGATTATCCCAGCAGTATATGTATTCATGGGTAAAGAAGGTATGCAGGCATCTGGTCCTAGCCTTATGTTTGTAACTCTTCCAAGAGTATTTAAGAGTATGGGCTGGATAGGTAATATCATAGGAGCATTATTCTTCTTCATGGTATTCTTCGCAGCTCTTTCAAGTGCTATCTCTATTATGGAAGCAGTTGTATCAAGCTTTATGGATCAGTTCAAGACATCAAGAGTTAAGGCAACAACTATTGAGACTGTTCTTGCAGCAGTTGTTGGTATCGTTGTATGTCTTGGTTATAACATCTGGTACTTTGAAGTAAATCTTGGCTCTGTAAAGGGTGGTCAGATTCTTGACCTTCTTGATTATGTTTCTAACAATGTCCTTATGCCAATCAGTGCTATCGGTACTTGCCTTCTTATTGGTTGGATTGTTAAGCCTAAGACTGTTATTGATGAAGTTGAGAAGAACGGTGAGAAGATGGGAAGAAAGATTCTCTATAAGGTTATGATTAAATTTATAGCTCCTATACTTCTTATCATTATCTTACTTAAGTCTTTCAATATAGATGTTATAGACTTAGTTGAGAAGTTATTCTAAATTGACTTTTTAATCAACATATTATAAACTTTCAAAAGATGAAGCAAAGGCGCTTCGAGATTCCTTCTCGAAGTGCCTTTTTGTGCGTATAGCGAGTCATGCATACAAGCAAGGATTGGATGCAATTTCTTATAAAAGTGTATGGGGAATACTTGTATTCACAAATACACTTTTATAAGAAATTATATATACGCGGTAACGCGTGTATATATGACGAGCATCGCAACAGAAAAAATCTGTTTACAGATTTTTTCTACAATAATATAAAGGAGACACCTGCATGAATATAGAAAACGATAGTATCCATGAAGAATGTGGCGTATTTGGTATATGGAGCCCGGAAAAAATAAGTGCTGCAAAGTACATATACTACGGACTTGTAGCCCTTCAGCACAGGGGACAGGAGTCTGCTGGTATAGTTGTATGTGATACCAATGGACCAATAGGAAATATCTGTAACCATAAGGGTATGGGCTTGGTTAGTGAGGTTTTTCATAAAGATGTTCTTGATAAACTTCATGGCAATATTGGCATAGGTCACGTCAGATATTCCACAGCAGGTGCCAGCACCGTGGAAAATGCCCAGCCAATCTGCTTTAGCTATGCTAAAGGTACCCTGGCTCTAGCTCATAACGGAAATATTAAAAATGGTGATGAGCTTAGAAAGAGACTTACTGATGAAGGTGTATTCTTTAATGGAACTACAGATTCAGAAGCTGTGGCATATACAATAGCTGAAAAGCGTATGAAGTGCGAATCTATAGAGGATGCAGTCTGTCAGGTGGCAGGTGACCTTCAAGGCGGCTATGCGCTTCTTATTATGAGTCCACAAAAATTAGTTGGTGTAAGAGATCCTTATGGTCTCAAACCACTTTGTATAGGTAAATTAGGTCAGGCATATGTTCTGGCTTCAGAAAGTGCTGCCTTAACAAGTGTAGGAGCAACTTTAGTTAGAGATGTAGAACCGGGTGAGATAATAGTTATAACTAAGGAAGGGATAGTATCTAAGCATATTCCTGTTCCTGTTAAGAGAGCACATTGCATATTTGAATATATTTACTTTGCCAGATTAGATTCTAAAATCGATGGAATTAGTGTATATGATGCCCGTATTAGAGGCGGTAAGGCTCTAGCTAAGAGATATCCAGTAGAAGCTGACGTTGTTACAGGTGTACCAGAGTCAGGTTTAACTGCAGCAGTTGGATATGCTGAGGAGTCTGGAATACCATTTAAGCTGGCATTTTCCAAAAATAGTTATATAGGTAGAACATTCATAAAACCTTCTCAGGAAGAAAGAGAAGCTTCAGTACATATGAAGTTATCTGTAATAGAAAGTGTAGTAAAAGATAAGAGGGTTGTCCTTATAGATGACTCTATTGTAAGAGGAACAACTATAGCTAATCTTATAAAGACTATGAGACAGTGTGGTGCTAAGGAGATACATGTAAGAATCTCTTCTCCACCATTCTTATATCCATGTTATTACGGTACTGATGTGCCTGATAACTCGCTACTTATTGCTAACGAATATGGAACTGAAGAGATAAGACAGAGAATAGGAGCAGATTCTCTTGGTTATATGAACCTTGAGGATTTGGAAGAGATGACAGGAGACCTTCCAATATGTAAAGCCTGCTTTGATAACAATTATCCAGTTTAATGCAGATTGTTCGTAAAATAATTAAAAAAAATATTTTGCCAAAACACTAGGTTTAGTAATACAATATAAAGTTAGGAAAAAAACAAAAAGATTATAGAAGACAAGTCAGCAGTATTTTTGGCTATACTGCAATAATTGAAAGAGGTGAAAGACAAGATGGGACAGGATAATATGCTTAAACCTGTTAATAAGAAACTTGTTCTTGAAGATGGCTCTGTCTACCAGGGTATAGGCTTTGGATATACAGAAGATAAATTCTTTGAGATTGTATTTAATACATCCATGGTTGGATATCAGGAGATTATATCAGACCCTTCATATACATATCAGGGTGTTGTTATGACATATCCAATTATTGGTAACTACGGAATTAATGATGATGATTATGAAACAGGAAGACCTTCAATATCAGCAATGATAGTGAGGGATTATTGTGATTATCCTTCTAACTTTAGATATAGCAATACTCTTTCAGAAGTTATGGAAAAGTATGAGATAGCCGGTATCTATGGACTTGATACAAGAAAACTTGCAAGACATATTAGAGATAACGGTTGTATGAAAGCGTGTATCGTTTCTATAGATGCTTCAACTGAAGATACAGTTAATAAGCTTAAGGCATATGAAGTGCCTAGAGATGCAGTATCAAAGGTAAGCACAAAGGAAATATATGATTACGTTGATGACCAGGAAGGAAAGGCTATGCCATTTCCTGGCTGTACTAATATACAGGCTGGTATACCTGAGCGTAAGGCAAATGGCCTTAAGGTAGTAGCTATCGACTGTGGTATGAAGAAGAATATACTTCGCTGCTTATATAAGAAGGGCTGTGATATAACAGTAGTTCCTTTTGATACACCAGCAGATAAGATAGCAGCCTACAATCCAGATGGAATATTTATATCTAATGGACCTGGAGATCCAGAGGATGTTACAGCTACTATAGCTACGATAAAGAATCTTATTGGTAAGTATCCAATATTTGGTATCTGTCTTGGACACCAGATTATATCTCTTGCTTATGGAGCAAAGACATATAAGCTTAAGTTCGGTCACAGAGGTGGTAACCACCCTGTAAAGAATCTTAAGAAGAATCTTGTTGAGATTACATCTCAGAACCACTCATATGCAGTTAAAGATGACAGCTTAGAAGGCACAGGCCTTACAGCTACACATATCAACCTTCTTGATAATACTATCGAAGGTGTTGAGTGTACAAAGGATACAGTGTTCTCAGTGCAGTATCACCCAGAAAGTGCTCCTGGACCACAGGATAGCTCATACCTCTTTGAGGAATTTATAGATAATATGAATAAGACAAAGGAGGACAAAGCTAATGCCTAAGAGAGATGATATTAAGAAGATACTTGTTATCGGTTCAGGCCCTATAGTTATCGGCCAGGCAGCAGAGTTCGATTATGCAGGAACTCAGGCTTGTCTTTCACTTAGAGAAGAAGGATACTATGTAATCCTTTGTAACTCTAACCCTGCTACTATCATGACTGATAAGGCTATAGCAGATAAGATTTATATGGAGCCTCTTACTCTTGAGTTTATTGCCAAGATTATCAGACATGAGAGACCAGATGCAATCCTTCCAGGTATTGGTGGTCAGACAGGTCTTAACCTTGCTATGCAGCTTGAGAAGAAGGGTGTCCTTAGAGAATGTAATGTTAAGCTTCTTGGTACAAAGTCAGACAGTATTGAGAAGGCAGAAGATAGAGAATTATTCAAGGAACTTTGCGAGTCTATAGGCGAGCCAGTCCTTCCTTCATATGTAGTTAATACCATCGAAGATGGTGTTGCTGCAGCAGAGAAGATAGGCTTCCCAGTTGTTATCAGACCAGCGTATACACTTGGTGGTACAGGTGGCGGTTTCGCAGATAACAGAGAAGAGTTTGATGAAATTATTAAGAATGCCCTTGCACTCAGCCCTGTAAATCAGGCACTTGTTGAGAAATCTGTTAAGGGCTACAAAGAGATAGAATACGAAGTAATGCGTGATGCCAATGACACTGCCATTACTATCTGTAACATGGAGAATATCGATCCTGTTGGTATCCATACAGGTGACTCAATAGTTGTATGTCCATCACAGACACTTGCAAACAAAGAGTATCATATGCTCCGTGATAGCGCTCTTAAGATTATCAGAGCACTTGAAATTGAGGGTGGATGTAATGTTCAGTTCGCTCTTGATCCTAAGTCATTTGACTATTATGTTATTGAGGTTAACCCACGAGTTTCCAGATCATCAGCACTTGCATCTAAAGCCAGTGGTTATCCTATAGCAAGAGTATCTGCAAAGATATCTGTAGGTATGCTTCTTAATGAGATACAGATTGCTAATACACCAGCATCATTTGAACCAGCACTTGACTATGTTGTTACAAAGATGCCAAGATTCCCATTTGATAAATTTGCTGATGCAAACAACAGCTTAAGCACTCAGATGAAGGCTACAGGTGAGACCATGAGTGTCGGCCGTACTATGGAAGAAAGTTTACTTAAGGCAGTTAGATCACTTGAGATAGGTCTCTTCCACCTTCACAGCAGCAAGTTTGATGATTACAAAACAGAAGACCTTATGGAATACATTGCCATAGGTACTGATGATAGAGTATATGCCATAGCAGAACTCCTTAGAAGAGATACTAAGGTAGCTGATATATGTAAGAAGACTGGTATGGACCAGCGCTTCATAGATGTGTTTAATAACATAGTAGCTATGGAGAAGGTTGTAGCAGCTCATCCATTTGATAAGGATGTCTTATATCAGGCTAAGCGTATGGGCTTCTGCGATAAAGAGATAGCAGTACTTTGGAATACAACAGAGCTTAAGGTATATGAGTACAGAAAAGAACAGAAGATGTTCCCTGTATACAAGATGATTGATACCTGTGCTTCAGAGTTTGAAAGCTATATTCCATACTTCTATTCAACATATGAAGAGGAAAATGAGTCAGTTGTACTTGATAAGAAGAAGGTAATCGTTCTTGGTTCAGGTCCTATCAGAATCGGTCAAGGTGTAGAATTCGACTATTCTACGGTTCATGCCGTTATGACTATAAAAAAGGCTGGATATGAGGCTATTATCATCAATAATAACCCTGAAACAGTATCAACAGACTATACAACATCTGACAAGCTCTATTTCGAGCCACTTTGCGTTGAAGATGTTATGAATATTATTGAGCTTGAGAAGCCAGATGGAGTTATTGCTTCACTTGGTGGACAGACTGCTATTAATCTTGCTCAGCCACTTATGGAAAGAGGAGTAAAGATTATAGGTACAGACTGTGAAGCTATTGATAAGGCTGAGAACAGAGATTCATTCGAGAAGGTTCTTGAAAGCTTAGGTATACCACAGCCAAAGGGATGTGCTGTAACTAATATCGAAGATGGTGTTAAGGCAGCAGCTGAGATTGGATATCCTGTACTTGTGCGTCCAAGTTTCGTACTTGGTGGACGTGCTATGCAGATTGTATCTAAGGAAGAAGACCTTAGACATTATCTTAAGACAGCCGTTGAAATTGACGAAGATAAGCCAGTACTTGTAGATAAATATATCAAGGGTAAGGAAGTAGAAGTTGATGCTATCTGTGATGGTCAGAATGTATTTGTACCAGGTATCATGGAACTTGTAGAAAGAACCGGTGTACACTCTGGTGACTCTATGAGCGTATATCCACCTTACTCTATATCGGATAAGGTTAAGGGAACCATACTTACATACAGTAAGCAGCTTGGTCTTGGTATAGGTATTATAGGTCTCTTTAATATCCAGTTTATTGTAGATGAAGATGACAATGTATTTATCATCGAGGTTAACCCTAGATCGTCAAGAACTGTACCATTCCTTTCTAAGGCAACAGGCTATTCACTTGCTGATATTGCTACCAATGTAATACTTGGTAAGACACTCAAAGAGCAGGGAATATTCACTATATATCCAGATGAGTCTAAGCGCTGGTATGTTAAGGCTCCAGCATTCTCATTTGCTAAGCTTCGTGGTATGGATGCTTACCTTTCACCTGAGATGAAGTCTACAGGTGAGGCTATAGGTTATGATGACAAGCTTCATAGAGCTATGTACAAGGCACTTGTTGCTTCCGGAGTTAAGCTTCAGAACTACGGTACTGTACTTGTTACACTAGCAGATGAGGATAAGGAAGAGGCTCTTCCACTTATTAAGAGATTCTATGATATAGGTTTCAACATTGAAGGTACTATAGGTTCAGCTGAGTTCCTTAAGGAACATGGTGTAAGAACTAAGGTACGTCATAAGTTATCAGAAGGTAGCCATGAAGTACTTGATTCTATCCGTGCAGGCTATGTAAGTTATCTGATTAATACAAGAGCTATTCTTTCTGGTGTTCATTATGAAGATGGTGTTGCAATAAGAAGATGTGCTATAGAGAACAATGTATCAACATTTACTTCACTTGATACAGTACGCGTGCTTCTTGATGTACTTGAAGAGATAACTATTAGCGTAGATACAATTTAGTTTTGCTCCCCGCTAGGGTAATGAATATTTACCCCCCCGCCAATGGCGGGAGAGTTTATATGTGCGTCCGCGTTCGCCCATATAATGACGTTGGCGCCGCGGCGCCCGTAGATAATACCTCTAGGAGCGATTCTTTAAATTATATCTTGACACATATCTTTTACTATGATTAAATTACTCATGTAAACCGATGAGGAAGAGTAGTAAGTTATTTCCCTTCATCATGAGAGAGCTGTAGATGGTGAGATTACAGTGATGAATATTTAATCGAATGGACTTCCGAGGGCGAGCGGAAAAGGATGATAATCCTGAGTATGTAAGACGGAGCAGACTCTCCGTAATCAAAGTCAGCATATGATGGTATGCGCTAAAGTGGGTCTCCTTTCTTAAGGGAAAGATGATCAAGCCGGGTGGCACCGCAGGAGATTATATCCTGTCCCAGCATTTAGTATGTGGGACAGGTTTTTTTTATGCGCAGGCTCGCACAAGGAAGTTCCCCAGCTAAAGCTGGGTGCGAGCCGCGCAGCGAGTAGGGGGATTTCATCGCCCCTACTCGATTGGTAAGGTGTCCCAAATCATCAATGCGAAAGCAAATTTCAAAAGAGAAAGGAAAACGAATTATGAAAAAGAACATGGTAAAAAGAATTTTCGCAGGAATCATGGCTGGAGCACTTATGCTTTCAACAGTAGCTTGTGGTAAGAAGGAAGAAGCCACATCAGGAGATGTAAAGACATACAAAGTAGGTATCTGTAACTACGTTGATGATGCTTCACTTAATCAGATAGTTGATAATATCCAGTCAAGACTTAACGAACTCGGTGAGCAGAACAATGTTAAGTTTGAGATTTCTTATGATAACTGTAATGCAGATGCAGCTCTTATGAGCCAGATCATTACAAACTTTGAAACTGACAAGGTAGACCTTATGGTTGGTGTTGCAACACCTGTAGCTATGCAGATGCAGGCAGCAACAGAAGAATCTCAGACACCAGTTGTTTTTGCGGCAGTATCTGACCCATTATCATGCGGTCTTGTAGATTCACTTGAAAAGCCAGGTAAGAACGTAACAGGTACATCAGATTATCTTGATACAGCATCAATTATGAACCTTATCTTTGTTCAGAATCCAGATGCTAAGAAGATTGGTCTTTTATATGATGCAGGACAGGACGCTTCTACAACAGCAATTGCAGATGCTAAGGCATATCTTGATGAGAAGGGTATCGCATATGTTGAATGTACAGGTACTAACGTAGCTGAAGTTCAGCTTGCAGTATCAGAACTTATTGCAGATGATGTAGATGCAGTATTCACTCCTACAGATAACACAATTATGACAGCTGAACTTTCAATCTATGAGCAGCTTGCCAATGCTGGTATCCCACATTACACAGGTGCAGATTCATTCGCACTTAATGGTGCTTTCCTTGGATACGGTGTAGATTATGCTAACCTTGGATCAAATACAGCTGACATGATTTATGACATTCTTGTAAATGGTAAAGAAGTAGCTTCAACACCAGTTATGACATTTGACAATGGTACAGCTACAATTAATACAGATACATGTGCGCTTCTTGGATATGATTACGATAAGATTTCAGAAGCATTTGCACCATACTGTACAAAGGTACAGGGTATCGAAACTGCAGAAAGCTTTGAGGAATAATAAAACATGGACATGAGTTCTATACTCCCATTATTACAAAATGCAACGGAGCTTGGATTAATTTGCTCCTTAACGGTATTAGCTTTATATTTAAGCTATTCTATGCTTAATGTATGCGATCTTTCTACTGACGGCTGTTATACTCTTGGAGCTGTTGTCGGTGGTATGGTTGTATTACAGGGACACCCATATCTTGCAATACTTGCAGCAATGGGAGCAGGAATTCTGTCAGGTTTACTTACAGCATTTTTACAAACATATATGGGTATAGATTCACTACTTGCCGGAATTATAGTTAATACTGGCCTTTGGTCTATTAACATACATATTATGGGTGGAAAGTCTTTACTTAACTTGTTTGGAAAAGATACAGTTTTCTCTATTGCTAAAAATGCATTTAAAGATACACCAGTACATGAGTATTCAAATCTAATTGTTATTGCTGGATTTGTAATATTAGCGGTTATCTTTTTAAGCCTATTCTTAAAAACAAGACTTGGTCTTGCTATAAGAGCAACTGGTAATAATCCGGCCATGGTTAAATCATCATCTATTAACCCAGCCATTATTACTATTATTGGTCTTGGTGTAGCCAATGCATTTACTGCACTTTCTGGCTGCCTTATGGGACAGAGCCTAAAGAGTTTTGATATTAACATCGGAACAGGTATGGTAACAATAGCCCTAGCATCGCTTCTTATAGGACATACCTTCTTCGGAAAGCGTTCAATAACCACAAGAGCTATAGGTGTGGTAATAGGTTCAGTTATATTTAGACTTGTATATGCATTAGCACTTAGAATGGATATTCCATCATATATGCTAAGACTTGTTTCTTCGGTAATAGTAATTATATTTATTGCTGTTCCTTACCTTAAGAAACAGTTTCCACTCCTTACTAGAAGGATGTCGGTTGCATCAAAAAGGAGGGCTAAATAATGTTACAGCTTATTGGTGTTAACAAGGTATTCAATGCCGGAACAGTTAATGAAAAAGTAGCCCTTACGGATATTAATCTTGATGTTAAGCCTGGGGATTTTATCACTATCATAGGTTCTAATGGTGCTGGTAAATCAACCCTCTTTAATATGATTTCAGGTTACTTTTATTCAGATAGCGGTAATATCATACTTGATGGTAAGGATATTACTCTCTTGCCTGAGCATATAAGAGCGAAAAGTATAGGACGTCTTTTCCAGGATCCTATGCTTGGATCTGCTCCAGGAATGACTATTGAGGAGAACCTTGCACTTGCAGCTGGTCATGGCGGATGGTTCAGTCACATCTCTAAGAAAGATAAGAGTCTCTTTAGAGAAAAATTAGCTCTTCTTGATATGGGCCTTGAGGATAGAATGAAGCAGCCAGTTGGTCTTCTTTCAGGTGGACAGAGACAGGCACTTACACTTCTTATGGCTACTATGAATCCACCTAAACTCTTACTTCTTGATGAGCATACAGCAGCTCTTGATCCTGCTACAGCTGATAAGGTAATGGAGATTACCAAGAATGTAGTTGAAGAAGAAAATCTTACCTGTATGATGATTACTCACAATATGGGAGCAGCTCTGGAGTTTGGTAACAGAACTATCATGATGGACTCTGGAAAGATTATTCTTGATATTGAAGGAGAGACTAGAGAAAAGTGTACAGTGGATGACCTTCTTAATGAGTTCAAACAAAGAGCTGGAGAGAGTTTGGATAACGATAGGATGCTTCTTAGCAAATAGTTCACAATATGAACTAAAAAATATTTTTTAAAAAATTTTAAAAATAATATTGACAAATAAAAAAATAGAATTTATATTAGGACACATAAAAGCGAAGGCGCTTTGGATTAAATTCCAAAGCGCCATTTTTTTTTACAAATTCGCAAAGTGAATTATCTCGGCTAAGGCCGGGACGGATTCAAGAATATTTTCAATGCGAGATGCGCACTCGCCAAGAAATATCTACAAAAAGATTATAGTCTATTAGGAGGTAAAAGTTTAAATGAGCAGTTTAGTACCAGAGATATACGGTAGCTTAGTATTTAACGACAAGGTAATGCGAGATAAACTTCCAAAGGATATTTACAAGGCATTACGCAAAACCATTGATGCAGGAACACATCTTGAACTTGATGTTGCAAATTCAGTTGCAGTAGCAATGAAGGAATGGGCAGTAGAAAATGGTGCAACACATTACACACATTGGTTCCAGCCAATGACAGGCTTTACAGCAGAGAAGCACGACAGCTTCATCTCACCAGTAGGTGATGGCGAAGTAATCATGGATTTCTCAGGTAAGGAACTTGTAAAGGGTGAGCCTGATGCATCAAGTTTCCCATCAGGTGGACTTAGAGCTACATTCGAAGCAAGAGGATATACAGCATGGGATCCTACTTCACCAGCATTTATTAAAGATGGTACATTATATATTCCAACAGCTTTCTGTTCATACAGCGGAGAGGCACTTGATAAGAAGACACCACTTCTTAGATCAATGGAAGCTCTCAGCAATGAAGCAGTAAAGGTACTTGGTCTTCTTGGACAATCAGATGTTACAAGAGTATCAACAACAATCGGACCTGAGCAGGAATACTTCTTAATTGAGAAGTCAGCATATGCAAAACGTAAAGACCTTATCTTTACAGGAAGAACACTTCTTGGTGCTATGCCACCTAAGGGTCAGGAAATGGAAGATCACTACTTCGGTGCAATCAGACCAAGAGTTGCAGCATTCATGCATGATCTTGATGAAGAACTTTGGAAGCTTGGTATTCCAGCTAAGACAAAGCATAATGAAGTTGCTCCTTGCCAGCACGAGCTTGCACCAGTATTCGATACAGCAAACGTAGCTGTTGACCATAACCAGCTTACAATGGAGGTTATGAAGAAGGTTGCTGATAAGCACGGTTTCGTATGTCTCCTTCATGAGAAGCCATTCGATGGAATCAATGGTTCAGGTAAGCACAACAACTGGTCAATGGTAACAAGTAAGGGTGCAAACCTTCTTGAGCCTGGTAAGACACCAGCAGAGAACATCTCATTCTTAGTATTCCTTACCGCAGTAATTAAAGCTGTTGATGAATATGCAGATTTACTTAGACTTTCAGTTGCAAGTGCAGGTAACGATCACAGACTTGGAGCTAACGAAGCACCACCTGCAATTATCTCAATCTTCCTTGGTGATGAACTTACAGAGATAATTAATGCAATTGAGAATGATACATTCTTCAAGTCAAAGAAAGCTCAGAAGATGGATATAGGTGCAACAGTACTTCCACACTTCTTCAGAGATACAACAGATAGAAACAGAACTTCACCATTTGCATTTACAGGTAATAAGTTTGAGTTCAGAAGTCTTGGTTCAAGCGCTTCAGTTGCAACTCCAAACATCATCCTTAACACAGCAGTTGCTGAAGCTCTTAGCCAGTTCTATGATGAACTTAAGAAGTCAAAGGGCAGCATCGAGGATGCAGTTCATAAACTTGTAAAGAAGACAATCAAGAAGCATAAGAGAGTTATCTTCAACGGTAACGGATATACAGATGAGTGGGTAGCAGAAGCTAAGAAGAGAGGTTTATACAACCTTAAGTCTACACCAGATGTACTTCCAACATTTATAGAGAAGAAGAATGTAGAACTCTTTACAAAGCATCATATCTTCACAGAGCCAGAAATCAACTCAAGATATGAAATCTTACTTGAGAACTACTGCAAGACTCTTCATATTGAAAGTAAGACACTTCAGGATATGCTTTATGCACAGTTCTTACCAACTCTTATGAAGTTCTCTGATAAGGTTTCAGCTTCTATAGAAGCTAAGGAAAGAATGGGGCTTAAGGCTAAGGCTGAGAAGACACTTGCTAAGAAGCTTGATAGTGCATATGAAGAACTCTTCACATATGCTGAGAAGCTTGTAGAAGATACAGACAAGGCTGAAACTATGGATGATCTTCTTAAGAGAGCATATCAGTATCATGATAAGATTCTTGAAGAGATGGCACAGATTAGAGAAGTTGCTGATTCAGTTGAAGTATACTTCCCAGCAGATCTTCAGCCATATCCAACATATGCAGATATGTTATTCTACGTATAGTAAAAAAACTACAAAATATATTTTCGCAAAGGAGCGCTGATCGTTAAAAAACCAGCGCTCCTTTGTTTATAACTACTAATCTTAATGCAAAGGCGCGCTGATTCATATAACTATATGAAGGCGCGTTTTTTCATAAATAAACAAAAGGAGTGATAATTATGGAAGAATTATTAGAATCATTTCGCGGCGAACTATTCGGCGTTTGGTTCCTGATAGGAACCGCACTGGTATTTTGGATGCAGGCAGGATTTGCGATGGTAGAATGCGGTTTTACCAGAGCTAAGAATACAGGTAATATCCTTATGAAGAACCTTATGGACTTCTGTATAGGTACTGTAATGTTTATCCTCATTGGTTTCAGCTTATTACTTGGAGAAGATGTTCTAGGACTTATTGGTAAGCCTGGTTTCGATATCTTCTCAAGCTATGAAAGTTTTGACTGGTCAAACTTCGCTTTCAACTTAGTATTCTGTGCTACAACAGCAACAATCGTTTCAGGTGCTATGGCTGAAAGAACTAAGTTCCTTTCATATTGTGTATATTCAGGAATTATTTCAGGTCTTATCTATCCAATCGAAGCTCACTGGATTTGGGGCGGCGGCTGGTTAGCAGAACTTGGATTCCACGATTTCGCTGGTTCATGTGCTATTCACATGGTTGGTGGTATCGCAGCTCTTATCGGTGCTATCTTTGTAGGACCTCGTATTGGTAAATTTACAAAAGATAAAGCTGGAAAGACTAAAGTAAATGCTTTCCCAGGATGTAACCTTCTTGTTGGTGGTCTTGGTGTATTCATCCTCTGGCTTGGTTGGTACGGATTCAACGGTGCAGCAGCTACTTCAGTAGAACAGCTTGCATCTATCACAGTTACAACAACAATTGCTCCAGCAGTTGCAACTGTAGTATGTATGATTTTCACATGGCTCAAATATGGTAAGCCAGATGTTTCAATGTGTCTCAACGCTTCACTTGCAGGTCTTGTAGCAATCACAGCTCCTTGTGATGTAACAGATGCATTTGGTGCAATCATCATAGGTGCAGTAGCCGGACTCCTTGTAGTATTTGGTGTATGGTTCCTTGATTATAAACTTCACGTAGATGACCCAGTTGGTGCTGTTGCAGTTCACTGCTTAAATGGTATTTGGGGTACAATCGCAACAGGTCTTTTTGCAACAACAACAGCTCCTGGAAATGACAGTGTAGTAGGTCTCTTCTACGGTGGTGGTTTCCATCAGCTTGGACTTCAGCTTTTAGGTTTTGCAGCTGTAGCAGGCTGGACAGCAGTTACAATTACAATCGCTTATGCACTTATCAAAGCAATCTTTGGACTTAGAGTTTCAGAAGAAGAAGAAATCACAGGTCTTGATGCAACAGAGCATGGTCTTCCATCAGCATACGCTGGATTCTCTATCATGGATGTATCAGGTACTATGGATGTTAACGAGAACACAGATCTTGGTGAAGGAGACTACGAAGAAGCTTCTGAAGCTAAGAAAAATGCTTCCGTTAAGGTTGTTGATGCTACAAAGGTTATTCCTGATACAGGAATCAGTAAAGTTGTTATTATTGCTAAGCTTTCAAGATATGAAACTCTTAGAAAAGCCCTCAATGATCTTGGTGTAACTGGTATGACAGTAACACAGGTTATGGGTTGTGGTATCCAGAAAGGTGCCGGTGAGAAATACCGAGGCGTTGAAATGGATGCAACACTTCTTCCTAAGGTTAAGGTTGAAGTTATCGTTAGCAAGATACCAGTACAGTCTGTTATCGAAACTGCTAAGAAAGCGCTTTACACAGGCCACATCGGTGACGGTAAAGTATTCGTTTACCCAGTTGAGCGTGTTGTAAAGATCAGAACAGGTGAAGAAAACTACGACGCACTTCAGGATGTGGAGTAGTCTTCCATATAATCTTTTTGCGCGAGTAGCGAAGACAAAATCGCTACAAAAAAATGAGGTAGCTGCCATGTGCTTGCACATTAGGCAGCTACCTTGTTTTTTTGTAACGGTGCTCTTTGGGAGAGCACCGCGACAGCCTTGTAATATCTCTGATATTACAAGGCTGCCGCGATTTGTCTTCGCTATCGCGCAAAAATGCCGCGTTTCCTCGCTACTCACGCAAAAAGATATTACAAGGCTGCGGCGATTATGTCTTCGCTACTCCCGCAATAAAATTTTTTTATACTCCCTTATTGACAAACCTTACCGCATAGATTAATATATAACCAACCTACCAAGTAGGTAAATAAAACGAAAGGATTAAACCGATGCAGAAATCATCATATATCACAACTTCATCAGTTAAAGCAATGTGCTGTATGTGTATGCCTTCTATGTGTATGTGTAGAAAGCCTTATATTTCTGCGGCCAGCTTAATCTGATTTAGTATTAAAAAAGTAGAATTTATGAATCAGGCATAGACGCAGAATATAAGGCGGATATGGCTGATATTTTTTTACTAGGAAATAAAAAGGAAATTTAAAGGAGAAAAACAATGAGCAAATATAGTAACAACAACATTTCAACAAAATTAATTCACGGTGGTATAAGTAACGACGAACATACAGGAGCAGTTAATGTTCCTATCTATCAGACAAGTACATATGGACAGGAAGTTCCTGGAAAGCATAAGGGCTGGGAATACTCAAGAAGTGGTAACCCAACAAGAAAGGCCCTTGAAGAACTTATAGCAGAACTTGAAAATGGTAAGTTTGGCTTTGCATTTGCATCTGGTCTTGCTGCTATATCAACAGTAGTAAGCCTCTTTAAGCCAGGAGATGAAATTGTTATATCTAACGACGTATACGGCGGA
Organism: Lachnospiraceae bacterium NC2008; assembly: GCA_000687675.1. Classification (GTDB taxonomy): domain Bacteria; phylum Bacillota; class Clostridia; order Lachnospirales; family Lachnospiraceae; genus NK4A136. Next base: position 189,142 of record JHWS01000005.1, read on the forward strand.
ACATTCAGAATACTTGATAAGGTATTTAGCAAATACGACATTAAATATCATCAGGTAGATACATCAAACCTTAAGAATATAGAAGATGCAATTAACGATAAAGTTAAGGCTATCTATATCGAAACACCTTCTAACCCACTTCTTGGTATTACAGATATTGAAGGTGCATCTAAGATAGCAAAGGCACATGGTCTTCTTACAATCGTTGATAATACATTCTATACACCATATATTCAGAGACCACTTGAGCTTGGCGCTGATATCGTAATCCATAGTGCTACAAAGTATCTTGGAGGCCACAGCGACCTTATAGCTGGTCTTGTAGTAGTTAATGATGAAAAGCTTGCACAGGAAATTGGCTTTTTGCAGAATGCTATCGGTGCTATTCTTCAGCCATTTGACTCTTTCTTATTAATAAGAGGTATCAAGACTCTTGGAGTAAGACTGGACCGTCACGTAGCCAATGCAGAGTACATAGTAAATGAGTTATCTAAGCTTGAAGATGTTAAGAAGATTTACTATCCAGGTTTAGAGTCGCATCCAGGCTATGAAATTAATAAAAAGCAGGCTAAGAACGGCGGCGCTATGATTTCATTTGAACTTACAGATGGACATGATACAGATACATTATTCAGATCACTTAATATCATCACTCTTGCAGAAAGTCTTGGAGGTGTAGAATCTCTTATCGAGCATCCAGCTTCAATGACACATGCTTCTATTCCAAAGGAGATAAGAGAAGCAGCAGGACTTGGTGATGGACTTCTCAGACTTTCAGTAGGTATTGAAGATGCCAAGGAACTTGCAGATGACATCATCGGAGCAATAAAGAAGTCAAGAAAATAAACAGTAGACAGATAGCTTATAGGGCATAAGACCTATTCTTTAAGGAGAATGATTATGAAAGTAGAAAATGCATATATAGATCTTCCATATGAAAGCAGTGAGTATCTTCCTGATACTTATCCATTAAACATAATAAGCGGTGGCAACCATCTCTATGGTTATATTCTTACTCCTGATAAGAGATATGAGAAGCCATATCCAGCAGTGCTTATGTTCCATGGATTTCCTGGATATACAACAAACAATGACCTTGAATATGCACTTATGAGAATGGGCTGTGTTGTGGTTCATGTTAACCACAGAGGGGCCTGGGGAAGTGAAGGTAATTACCTATTTACTAACCTTAAGGACGACATCGTGGCTATTGCAAAATGGGCTCATAATCCAGCAATAACAGATGAATATAGCATAGACCCTAACAATATCTTTCTTGTAGGTCATAGTATGGGCGGTATGTCAGTGCTTAATGCAGCTAAGGAACTTTCCTTTATCAAGGGTGTAGCTGCTATGGCAGCCTATGATCTTGGAGTTGTATTTAAGAATGACCTTGAAAAAGAACTCTTTAAGATGATTGAGATAGAAGGTCAATGCCTTAAGTTAATATCTGCAAGCGAGGTATATGACAATGCTCTTAATAATTACAAGTACCTTGCTATTGGCTACAACATAGAAAAACTGGAAGACAAGAATGTTTTTTTAATAGCAGCAACTCATGATACAGTTGCTCCACCAGAACTTATGCTTAGACCAGTTTATGAAAGACTTAAAGATTATAAGAGAGTTGAATATAAAGAGATTCCTGCTAACCATGGATTTGCTGGACAGAGAATAGAACTTGCGAAGACAGTAGGTAGCTGGATAAAAGAAAGATTATAAAGGAGATAAAACAATGGCATATTACGATAACATGCATGAACTTATAGGAAATACACCAATAGTACAGCTTAGTGAGGTTAATAAGGAACTTCCTTCAAAATTATTTGCAAAGCTTGAACTTTATAACCCAATGGGAAGTGTTAAAGACAGAGTTGGTAAATATATGATAGAAGATGCTGAAAAGAAAGGACTTCTTAAACCAGGTTATACAATAGTTGAAGGAACAGCAGGTAATACAGGACTTGGAATTGCATTTGCAGCTCTTAATAAAGGATATAGAGTAATATTTGCAGTACCAACAAAGTTTTCTATTGAAAAGCAGCAACTTATGATGGCCCTGGGGGCCGAGATAATCAATACACCAAGAGAAGAGGGTATGCTTGGAGCAACAAGAAAGGCTAAAGAACTTCTTGAAACTATTCCTAATTCTATAGCTCTTGGGCAGTTTACAAATCAGAGTAATCCACAGGCACACTATGAAACTACAGGACCTGAAATATATAAAGATATGGAGGGCAAGATTGATTATGTAGTTCTTGGTGCAGGCAGTGGTGGAACATTTACAGGCGTTGTCAGATATCTTAAGGAGCAGAATCCTAATATACAGGCAGTGCTTGCAGATCCGGTAGGATCAACAATAGGTGGCGGTGAGCATGCAGATTACAATATCGAAGGAATAGGCAATGACTTTATAGCAGAGACTTTAGACATATCTTTGATGGATAAGGTAATCAAGATTAACGATGAAGAAGCCTTTAACGGATCAAAGGAACTTGCTTTAAAAGAAGGTATAATTGCAGGTTCATCTTCTGGAGCAGCATTTGCCGCAGGGAAAAAATTAGCAAAAGAGACAAAGGACGCAAGAATAGTAATTTTGCTTCCTGACAGAGGCGATAGATATTTTTCAACTGGACTTTGGGAAAAGAAAAATTAAAAAATATCAATGATAGTTATTGACAACATTTTATTTTAGATTTATTGTATTTAAGAATGAAAACGGCAAAGGAGTCGCATGCGATTTCTTTGCCGACTTTTTTTATGCATTGAACATGTATGCGAGCCTGTGTCAAAAATAAAAAAACAGGAGGTAAGCTTATGTGTTCAATTATGGGATATATGGGCAGTAGTCTTTCAAAAGACGAATTTAAAGAGCATTTTGATAAGACCATCTCCAGAGGACCTGATATGCAGCGCATCGAAGAAGTTGATGGCGCTATACTGGGATTTGAGAGACTGGCGATTATGGGATTGGATGAGAATGGTATGCAGCCATTCAATAATAACAATAATAATAATCGTGTAGTCTGCAATGGTGAAATATACGGATTCAGACCACTTAAGGCTGACCTTGAGAAGAAGGGATATACATTCAAGTCAGATTCTGACTGTGAGATACTTCTTCCATTATATGAAGAATACGGAACTGATATGTTTAAGATGCTTGATGCTGAGTATGCAGTAGTTATATATGATGCAGAAAGCAAGAGTCTTATAGCAGCAAGAGATCCAATCGGAATAAGACCTTTATTCTTTGGATATTATGAAGAGGGCGGTATGGTATTTGCTTCAGAGGCTAAGAACCTTGTAGGTCTTGTTAAAGAAGTATTTGCATTTCCTCCAGGATATTATTATAAAGATGGTCAGTTTGTTCAGTATAGAGATATAGCTGAAACAAAAGAGTACAACAAGGATGACCTTGAAACAGTTTGCAAGAACATTCATGACAAGCTTGTTAAAGGTATTGAGAAGAGACTTGATGCAGATGCACCAGTAGGATTCCTTCTTTCAGGTGGTCTTGATTCTTCACTTGTTTGTTCAGTAGCAGCAAAGCTTCTTAATAAGCCAATAAGAACATTTGCAATCGGTATGAATACAGATGCTATCGATCTTAAGTATGCTAAAGAAGTTGCTGATTATATTAAGAGTGACCACACAGAAGTAATTATTACAAAAGAGCAGGTACTCGAAGCACTCCCTACAGTAATATCTATTCTTGGTACATATGATATTACTACTATAAGAGCAAGTGTTGGTATGTATCTTGTATGTAAGGCCATTCATGAAAATACTGATGTAAGAGTGCTTCTTACAGGTGAGATTTCAGATGAGTTATTCGGTTATAAGTACACAGACTTCGCTCCTAGTGCTGAAGAGTTCCAGAAGGAATCTCAAAAGAGAGTAAGAGAGCTTTATATGTACGATGTACTTAGAGCAGACAGATGTATATCAGTTAACTCTTTAGAGGCCAGAGTACCATTTGGTGATCTTGATTTTGTATCATATGTTATGAGCATAGACCCAGCTAAGAAGATGAATGTATATAACAAGGGTAAGTATTTACTCCGTCATGCATTCGAAGGAGATTATCTTCCAGAAGACATCTTAATGAGAGAGAAGGCTGCCTTCTCTGATGCAGTTGGACATTCTATGGTAGATTACCTTAAGGAATATGCTAATGAGAAATACTCTGATGAGGAATATGAAGCGCTAATTAAGAAATATGATTATGCTAAGCCATTTACTAAAGAATCTCTTCTCTATAGAGAGATATTCGAAGAGTATTACCCAGGATGTGCTAAGACAGTCGTAGACTTCTGGATGCCAAACAAGAACTGGGAAGGTTGTAACGTAAATGATCCATCTGCCAGAGTTCTTTCGAACTACGGCGCAAGTGGTCAATAATTAAATACAAAAAGATTAAGAATAACAGTTTAAAGACAAAGGTGTCAGCTGGTATAGGCCAGTTGACACCTTTTTTCTTTATATAAAAGTTAAAAACTTTTATATAAAAAAATTTAGCGCAAAAAAGATGAAATAAGAAGAAAGGCAAAGAGATGGTTAAGTATGTATTTGTAACAGGTGGTGTTGTATCAGGACTTGGTAAGGGCATCACAGCTGCTTCTCTTGGAAGATTACTTAAAGCCAGAGGCTACCACGTAACCATGCAGAAATTCGATCCATATATTAACGTGGATCCGGGAACTATGAACCCAATACAGCATGGTGAAGTATTTGTAACAGACGATGGAACGGAAACTGACCTGGATCTTGGACACTATGAGAGATTCATTAATGAGAATCTTGATTTTAACTCCAACGTAACAACTGGAAAGATATACTGGTCAGTTCTTAATAAAGAAAGACATGGTGATTATGGCGGAGGTACCGTACAGGTTATTCCACATATTACCAATGAGATAAAAGATAGAATCTATAAAGCCAAATCTGATGATGAAGAAACAATATCAATTATCGAGATCGGCGGAACTGTTGGAGATATTGAAAGTCAGCCATTCTTAGAGGCAATAAGACAGTTCCAGGCTGAGGTTGGAAGAGATAACGCAGTTATTATACAGGTTACTCTTATTCCTTACCTTAAGGCTTCAGGAGAGATGAAGACTAAGCCAGCACAGATGAGTGTTAAGAGTCTTCAGAGTATGGGACTTTGGCCAGACATATTAGTTTGCAGATCTGATTATCCTATTGATGACAACATGAGAGATAAGATGGCACTTTTCTGTAATGTAAAGAAAGAGCACATACTACAGAACCTTGATGCTCAGTCATTATACGAAGTTCCACTTATGCTTGAGAATGAAAAATTAGCCGATGCAGTATGTGAATGTCTTCACATAGACTGTCCTACTCCAAATCTTACAGAGTGGAAGAAGATGGTGGATACCTTCCACCATCCAAAGCACTCGGTGATTATAGGTCTTGTAGGAAAGTATGTAGAACTTCACGATGCATATTTAAGCGTAGCCGAAGCACTTAAGCACGGTGGTATAGCTAATGAATCTTCGGTACAGATTAGATGGATAGATTCCGAAGAGATAACACCAGATACCATAGATGAATATCTTCACGATATAGATGGTGTAATAGTTCCGGGAGGATTCGGAACAAGAGGTATAGAAGGAAAGATACTTACTGCAGAGTATGCAAGAAAGAAGAAGATTCCTTACCTTGGTATCTGCCTTGGTATGCAGGTTGCTATTATAGCATTTGCAAGAAATGTTCTGGGACTTAAGGATGCAACAAGTATTGAATTTGACCCAGATACAAAGAACCCGGTAATAAACTTCCTTCCAGGTCAGGAAGATGTAGAAAACCTGGGTGGAACCTTAAGACTTGGTTCATATCCTTGTAAGTTAAAAGAAGGAACTCTTGCTTACAAGATATACGGTAAGACAGATATTACTGAAAGACACAGACACAGATACGAAGTAAACAATGATTATAGAACTGTCCTAGAGGAAAACGGTATGGTTCTTTCCGGACTTTCACCTGATGGAAGAATAGTAGAGATGGTAGAACTTAGTGATCATCCTTACTACATAGCAACTCAGGCACATCCGGAATTCAAGTCAAGACCAGATGCCCCACATCCATTATTCAGAGGACTTGTAAGCGCAGCTCTTTTGAAGAAAGAACAGGAGGAAACTCATGAAAAATAATAATACATTATATGATCAAAGCTTTGAACATGATAACTGCGGTATCGGAGCTATCACAAATATATATGGTAAGAAAAGTCATGATGTAGTAGCAGATGCTCTTAAGATTGTTGAGAATCTTGAGCACCGTGCCGGTAAAGATGCAGAAGGAAAGACTGGTGATGGTGTAGGTATCCTTACTCAGATTCCACACAAGTTTTTCAAGAAAGTTTGTGAGCAGGAGAACATCGCTATTGGCGGAGAACGTGAATACGGTGTAGGTATGTTCTTCTTCCCATCAGACGAGCTTAGGAGAAATCAGGCTATGAAGATGTTTGAGGTTATAGCTCGTAAGGAAAAACTTAAATTCCTTGGATGGAGAAAAGTTTCTACATATCCAGAAGTTCTTGGTAAGAAGGCTCTTGATAGCTGCCCAGATATCTATCAGGGATTTATTGAAAGACCAACAGACGCTAAGACAGATCTTGATTTCGATAGAAAACTTTACATAGTAAGACGTGTATTTGAGCAGTCTAATGAAGCTACATATGTACCTTCACTTTCTTCTAGAACAATAGTTTACAAGGGTATGTTCCTTGTTAGCCAGCTTAGAACTTTTTTTGCTGACCTTCAGGATGCTGATTATGAATCAGCTATAGCTCTTGTTCATTCAAGATTCTCTACTAACACTAATCCAAGCTGGCTTAGAGCTCATCCAAACAGATTTGTTGTTCACAACGGTGAAATCAACACAATCAAGGGTAACGTTGATAAGATGTGCGCAAGAGAGGAAACTCTTGAACTTGGCGTATTTTCAGATGAAGACCTTACTAAGGTTCTTCCTATTATATCTACTGAGGGTTCGGATTCAGCTATGCTGGACAATGCCCTTGAGTTCATGATTATGGGCGGTATGGATCCAGCACTTGCAGCTATGATCCTTATTCCAGAACCATGGGAAAACAACGACACAATCTCACAGGAAGAAAGAGACTTTTATCAGTACTACGCTACTATGATGGAGCCATGGGACGGACCAGCATCTATCCTCTTCTCAGATGGTGATGTTATGGGTGCTATCCTTGATAGAAATGGTCTTAGACCTTCAAGATATTACCTTATGGATGATGGTAGGCTTATTCTTTCTTCAGAAGTTGGTGTACTTAAGCTTGATGAGAAGCACGTTCTTAAGAAAGAAAGACTTCACCCAGGAAAGATGCTTCTTATAGATACAAAGCAGGGTAAGGTAATTATTGATACAGAGCTTAAGGATAAATATGCAAGACGTGAGCCATACGGTGAATGGCTTGATAGCAATCTATATACATTAAAAGATATCAAGGTTCCAAATGAAAAAGTTGCTTCTTATACAAAAGAAGAAATTATGCAGCTTGAGAAAGCATTTGGATATACATATGAAGATTACAGAGACCAGATTGGGAAGATGGCACTTAGCGGAGCTGAGACTATAGGAGCTATGGGTGTTGATACACCACTTGCTGTTCTTTCTAAAGAGAACCAGCCTCTTTTCTATTACTTCAAGCAGTTATTTGCTCAGGTTACAAACCCACCAATCGATGCTGTTAGAGAAAAAATCGTTACAGCAACAACGGTATATGTTGGTAAGAATGGTAACCTTCTTTCAGAGAAGCCAGAAAACTGCCATGTACTTAAGATTAGAAATCCAATTCTTTCTGACCTTGATATGCTTAAGATTTCACATCTTAATAAGCCAGGTCTTAAGGTTGAAAAGGTATCTATGCTTTACTACAAGTCAACAAGACTTGATAAGGCTATTGATCATCTTTTTGTAGAAGTTGACAGAGCATATAAGGATGGTGCTAATATCCTTGTCCTTTCAGATAGAGGTGTAGATGAAAACCACGTTGCTATTCCTTCGCTTCTTTGTGTAGCAGCAGTTCATAACCACCTTGTTAGAACAAAGAAATGCATGGCCATGTCACTTATCTTAGAGACAGGTGAACCAAGAAATGTACACCATTTTGCAACACTTCTTGGATACGGTGCTTGCGCTGTTAACCCTTATCTTGCACATGCTTCTATAGGTCAGCTTATAGAAGATAACCTTCTTGATAAGGACTACTACGCTGCAGTTTCTGATTATGACAATGCAGTTCTTTCAGGTATCGTAAAGATTGCATCTAAGATGGGTATATCTACACTTCAGTCATATCAGGGTAGCCGTATATTCGAGGCAGTTGGTATCGATTCAAGTGTTATTGATAAGTACTTTGCAGGTACAGTTTCAAGAATCGGTGGTCTTAACCTTGATGATATAGCTCTTAATATTGATAAGCAGCATTCGAAAGCATTTGACCCACTTGGACTTGCAAGTGATATGACAATAGATTCTATGGGAAGACATAAGATGAGATCTCAGGGTGAGCATCACAGATACAACCCTGAAACAATTCATATGCTTCAGATGTCAACCAGAGAAGGTGACTATGATAAGTTTAAGAAGTACACAGCTATGGTTGATAAAGAAGAAACTGGTTATATCAGAAACCTTATGGACTTTAACTATCCTTCAAAGGGTATAGATATATCAGAGGTTGAACCGGAAGAGAGTATCGTTAAGAGATTCAAGACAGGTGCTATGTCATATGGTTCTATCTCAGAAGAAGCCCACGAAACACTAGCGCTAGCCATGAACAAACTTCACGGAAAGAGTAACTCCGGCGAAGGTGGTGAAAGTGATGAGAGACTTGAAAGTGCTGGAACAAGCCATGACAGAAGCTCTGCAATCAAGCAGGTTGCCTCTGGTAGATTCGGTGTTACAAGCAGATATTTAATTAGTGCAAAAGAAATTCAGATTAAGTTAGCGCAGGGTGCTAAGCCAGGTGAAGGTGGACACCTTCCAGGAAAGAAGGTATATCCTTGGGTTGCTAAGACAAGACACTCAACACCAGGAGTAAGTCTTATCTCACCACCACCTCATCATGATATTTATTCAATTGAGGACCTTGCTCAGCTTATATATGACCTTAAAAATGCCAATAAGGATGCAAGAATATCAGTTAAGCTTGTTTCTGAAACAGGTGTAGGTACTATTGCAGCCGGTGTTGCCAAGGCGGGTGCAGGAGTAATCCTTATCTCTGGTTACGACGGAGGTACAGGTGCTGCTCCACTTTCATCAATTCACAATGCAGGTCTTCCATGGGAGCTTGGTCTTGCAGAGACACATCAGACTCTTATGAGAAATGGTCTTAGAAATAAAGTTATTATCGAAACAGACGGTAAGCTTATGTCTGGAAGAGACGTGGCTATAGCAGCAATCCTCGGCGCTGAGGAATTCGGTTTCGCTACAGCTCCACTTGTAACTCTTGGCTGTGCCATGATGAGAGTATGTAACCAGGATACATGTCCTTACGGTGTTGCTACTCAGAATCCAGAGCTTAGAAAGAGATTTGCTGGTAAGCCAGAATATGTTGAGAACTTCATGATCTTTATTGCAAGAGAACTTAGAGAATATATGGCTAAGCTTGGTGTAAAGACTGTTGATGAACTTGTTGGTAGAACAGATCTTATTAAGCAGGATAAAGAGTCTATCGGAACTGCTGGAAAGATTGATCTTAGCAAGATTGTTGATAATAGCGATTATGAAGCTTGCCAGTATGATAACAAGTCACTTTATGACTTTGAACTTTCTTCTAAGAAAGATCAGATGCTCATGGATAACGATAAGAGTCTTGTTAGTGCAATTAAGGCTGGTAAGAGCAAGGTAATAGATACAGAAGTAACTAATACAGATAGAACATTCGGTACACTTATAGGCGCTGAGATTACAAGAAATCATCATGAAGGTCTTAAGGAAGATACTATTGTAATTAACTGTAAGGGTGCAGGTGGACAGAGCTTCGGTGCATTTATTCCATCAGGTCTTACACTTAACCTTACAGGTGATACTAATGACTACTTCGGTAAGGGGCTTTCAGGCGGTAAGCTTATTCTTAAAGCTCCTGAAGATGCAGGATATGATGCAGAAAACAATATCATAGCTGGTAACGTTGCTCTTTATGGTGCAACAAGCGGTGAAGTTTATATCGCTGGTATGGCAGGTGAAAGATTCTGTGTAAGAAACTCTGGTGCCAAGACAGTTGTTGAAGGTGTTGGTGAGCACGGATGTGAATACATGACAGGTGGTCTTGCAGTAATACTTGGTTCAACAGGTAAGAACTTCGCGGCTGGTATGAGCGGCGGTATTGCTTACGTACTTGATGAAGACAACCACTTATATCGTAACCTTAATAAAGAGATGGTTCTTATGGAAACTCCTACAGCTAAGTCTGATAAGGAAAGCTTAAGGACTATGCTTGAAAACCATGTTAAATATACTAACTCAGCTAAGGCAAAGGCAATATTAGCTGACTTTGAAAACTATCTTCCAAAATTCAAGAAGATTATTCCAGCTGATTATAAGAAGATGATTCAGCTTACAGCAGATTATATGGAACAGGGCATGAGTGAAGAGAAGGCTCAGATTGAAGCATTCTACACAAGCCTTGAGAAGCGCGCCTGAAAGGAGATAGTACAATGGGTAATATATTAACTACAGAAGATAGAATTAAACATTTTGAAGAGTTTCATAAAAAAGCTGACTACTCTTCACAGACCTGTCAGGCATCAAGATGTATGTCATGCGGCGTACCATTCTGCCAGGCTGGTATGATGATTTCTGGTATGGCTTCAGGATGTCCACTTAACAACTTAGTTCCAGAAACTAATGAACTTGTTGCAAGTGGTAACTATGAACAGGCATATATAAGAATATCTAAGACACATCCTTTCCCAGAGTTTACTTCAAGAGTGTGTCCTGCACTTTGTGAAGCAGCATGTACTCAGGGACACTGTGAAGATAATCCAGTTCCTACAAAGGAAAATGAAGGAGCAATTATTGATTATGCATACGAACATGATCTTGTAAAGGAACCAGCTCCAAAGGTTAGAACTGGAAAGAGTGTTGCTGTTATTGGCTCAGGCCCTGCAGGTCTTTCTGCAGCTCTCTACCTTAACAGAAGAGGACATAAGGTTACTGTATATGAAAGAGATGACAGAGTCGGAGGTCTTCTTAGATACGGTATTCCTAATATGAAACTTGATAAGCGTACTATCGATAGAAGAGTAGAACTTATGAAGGAAGCTGGAGTTGAATTTATCTGCAATGCAGATGTTGGTAAAGATGTTAAGCCAGCTGACTTATTAAAGAAGTATGACAGAGTTATTATCTGTACTGGTGCAAAGAATCCAAGAGATGTTGCTGCTACAGGCCGCGATGCTAAGGGTATCTACTTTGCAGTAGACTTTTTAAAAGAAGTAAGCAAGAAGCTTATGGATAATGATTATGACAGCGCTAAGATAATTAGCACAGAAGATTACAGCTTCGGTTCTCTTAAGGGTAAGCATGTAGTTGTTATAGGTGGTGGTGATACGGGTAATGACTGTGTTGGTACAAGTGTTAGACTTGGTGCTGCCAATGTAACTCAGCTTGAGATGATGCCTAAGGCTCCTCTAAAGAGAACAGATAAGAATCCATGGCCAGAGTGGCCTAAGGTTCTTAAGACTGATTACGGTCAGGAAGAAGCAGCCTATGTATATGGCGAAGATCCAAGAATCTTTAAAACAACAGTTACTGACTTTGTTAAAGATAAGAAGGGTAACCTTAAATCAGTTAAGACTATAGAACTTGAAAGCAAGTTTGATAAGGAAAAGGGACGCTTTGTTATGGAGCAGGTTCCTGGAACTGAAAAAGAGATTAAGGCAGATATAGTTCTTATAGCAGCAGGTTTCCTTGGATGTGAAAGCTATGTAATGGATGGTTTCAAGGTCGATAAGACTGAAAGAAGTAACATAGCAGCAGATGATAAAGATTATAAGACCAGCGTGAAGAATGTTTTTGCAGCTGGTGATGCAAGAAGAGGACAGTCTCTTGTTGTTTGGGCACTTGAAGAAGGTAGAAAGGCTGCTAAAGCAGTTGATACTTCTCTTATGGGTTACAGCAACCTGTAAAGCCTAGTAAATACAAGGATTTACACAATTAAATATAATAGACTAAATTAAAATGTGATTGATATTATCGAATGAAAAGATAATAATAATTCAAAATCATGATTATTTAGTGACGAAAAAAACTTGAAAAGGTTTTTTCACTATAATATAATTCTCCTTGGACAAAGGCGTCTTAAAAAAGTGCACATAGCACATTTTTTAAGATGCCATTTTTTAAAACATAGGGACTTTAAGGCATTAAAGTTCTAAAGTAATTAACAAAAAGATTATATTATTTTAAGGAGGATTATTCACATGTCTTACGTTGACGAAACTTACGAGCGCGTAGTTGCTCAGAACCCAGCTCAGCCTGAATTCCATCAGGCAGTTAAGGAAGTACTTGAATCACTTCGTGTTGTTATCGAAGCTAATGAGGAAGAGTACAGAAAGGACGCTCTTCTTGAGAGACTTACAACACCAGAGCGTCAGATTCTTTTCAGAGTACCATGGGTAGATGATAAGGGTCAGGTACAGGTTAACAATGCAATGAGAGTACAGTTCAACTCAGCAATTGGACCATACAAGGGAGGTCTTAGACTTCATCCATCAGTTAACCTTGGTATCATCAAGTTCCTTGGTTTTGAGCAGATCTTCAAGAACTCACTTACAGGCCTTCCAATCGGTGGTGGTAAGGGTGGTTCTGACTTCGATCCTAAGGGTAAGTCAGACAGAGAAGTTATGGCATTCTGCCAGAGCTTCATGACAGAGCTTCACAAATATATCGGCGCTGATACAGACGTTCCAGCTGGTGACATCGGTACAGGTGCTCGTGAGATCGGTTTCATGTATGGTCAGTACAAGAGACTTACAGGTCTTTACGAAGGTGTTCTTACAGGTAAGGGTCTTTCATACGGTGGATCACTTGCTCGTACAGAAGCTACAGGATATGGTCTTCTCTACATGACAGAAGAGATGCTTAAGTGCAACAATATCGATATTGCAGGTAAGACATGTGCTGTTTCTGGTTCTGGTAACGTTGCAATCTACGCTATCCAGAAGGCTCAGCAGCTTGGCGCTAAGCCAGTTACATGTTCAGATTCTACAGGTTGGATTTATGATCCAGAAGGAATCGATGTTGCTCTTCTTAAGGAAGTTAAGGAAGTTAACAGAGCTCGTCTTACAGAATATGCTGCTAAGAGACCATCTGCTCAGTATCATGATAAGAAGACAGAAGGAACAAATCAGTGGGAAGTTAAGGTTGATATCGCTCTTCCATGTGCTACACAGAACGAACTTGACCTTGAAGATGCTAAGAAGCTCGTTGCTAACGGCGTAATCGCTGTTTGCGAAGGTGCTAACATGCCTACAACACTTGAAGCTACAAAGTACTTCCAGGAGAACAAGGTTCTCTTCGTTCCTGGTAAGGCTGCAAATGCTGGAGGTGTTGCAACTTCAGCACTTGAGATGAGCCAGAACTCTGAGAGACTTTCTTGGACATTCGAAGAAGTTGATGCAAAGCTTAAGAATATCATGGTTAACATCTTCCACAACCTTGATGATGCTTCAAAGAAGTATGGTCTTGAAGGTGATTATGTTGCAGGTGCTAACATTGCTGGTTTCCTTAAGGTTGCTGATGCAATGAAGGCTCAGGGTATTGTATAGTTAATAGCCTTAAAAATTAACACAAAATTATATAACATATAAGCATTGTCAAAGGCGTCAATACTATATCTGCATCAGGCGGAATATATTGGCGCCTTTGTGCATATGCGATAACTGAAAACTAGGTTATCGCACTTGAAAGGAGCAAATGATGAGAAGCAGGGAAGAATTTTACCAGTTAATTGAGGATGAAGATATAGAGTTTATTAGACTTCAGTTTACCGATGTGTTTGGCAATCTTAAGAATATAGCAGTAACACCAGGACAGCTTTCACGCGTACTGGATAATAAGTATTCTTTTGAAGGCCCAGCCCTTTTTGATAACATGTATGACTACGCAAATGACTTATATCTTAAACCTGATCTTGATACATTTGTGATACTTCCATGGAGACCACAGCAGGGCAAGGTTGGAAAAATTATATGCGATGTGGTTAATTCAGATGGTTCACCATGTGAACTAAGTCCAAGAACAATACTTAAGAATATAGTGGAAGAAGCCGCTAAGGAAGGATATGAATTCAATATCAATCCTGAGTGCGAATTTTTCCTTTTCCATACAGATGATAATGGTAATCCTACAACTGTCTCACACGAGAAGGCAGGATACCTTGATGTAGGACCAGTAGACTTTGGTGAGAATGCCAGAAGAGATATGGTTCTTACACTTGAAGAGATGGGATTCGAGATTGAATCTTCCCATCATGAACAGGCACCAGCTCAGCATGAGATAGACTTTGCTGAGGGAGAAAGCTTAGCTACAGCAGATGCAGTTATGACATTCAAGTTTGCTGTTAGATCTATTGCTAAGAGATTCGGGCTATATGCAACATTTATGCCAAAGCCAAGAACAGATGAAGCTGGCTCAGGTATGCATCTTAAGTTTACTCTTCTTAAAGATGGCAAGAATGTATTTGACTGTAAAGAAGGTATGTCAGATATGGCCAGCTACTTTATTGGCGGTATCATGGAGCATGCTCAGGCTATGTGTGCCATTACTAATCCTATAGTTAATTCATATAAGAGAATATTATCAGGCTTCGAAGCACCAGGTCTTGTTAACTGGACCAATAATGGTGAGAACAGCCTGGTAAAATATACCAATGTTTTTGGGGAAAGTAAGGTTGAACTTAGATTCCCTGATACAGCAGCTAATCCTTATCTTGCTATAGCAGTTTGTATAGTAGCAGGTCTTGACGGTATCAAGAATAAGATAAGCCCTAAGAAGATGAATGTATCTTCAGGAACTCTTCCAGGCAATCTTAATGATGCTCTTCGTCATATGCGTAAGGATAAGGTGATAGTAAATGCACTTGGAAAAGAATTTGCTGATTTATATGACAACATCAAGAAAGCTGAGTGGAATGAGTATATGAAGCAGGTTTCAGATTGGGAGCTTAACAGGTATCTTGTGAAGATGTAGGAGGCTTGTGTATGGGCAGTATATTAATAGCTATGCCCAAACGTAATGATGCAAACAGCATTGCAGAAATGCTTGCAGCTAATGGTCTTATGATGGATACCTATATATGTCAGAACGCGGCAGATGTACTTAGAAATGCCAACAACTTGGATTATGGTGTAGTTATATGCACCAAGAATCTGGGTGATATGGGATATATGGAGCTCTCAGAATACCTTCCAAAATTCTTCGGAATACTGCTTCTAACCAAGGATGCAGGACTTGAGTGTAGGGATAATACTGTGAGGCTTATGATGCCATTCAAGCCAAGAGAACTGATATCTTCTATCGAGATGATGTCTTCAGGCTATGTGCGGCAGATAAGGAAGAAGAAAGATATTCCTATAAAGAAGAGTATGGCAGAGCGTAAGGTCATAGATAAAGCCAAGGCGGTGCTTATGGAAAGAAATGGTATGAGCGAGCCGGAGGCATTTCGCTATATTCAAAAGACCAGTATGGACTGCGGACGAAGTATGAGTGAGTCGGCACAGATGATACTGATGATGACCGGTGATGCGTTGTTATAGTAAGGGATGATAAAGATATGAACATGAAATTTGTAAAGATGCATGGATGCGGCAATGACTACATCTATGTGAATGGATTCGACTATGAATTCAGCCCAGAGAAAAAAGAAAATCTTGCTAAAAGTCTAAGCGACAGACACTTTGGAATAGGTTCAGATGGACTTATATTCATCAATCCTTCCAAGATAGCTGACTTTGAGATGGAGATGTATAACGCTGACGGAAGCCGTTCTCAGATGTGTGGTAACGGAATACGATGCGTGGCTAAGTATGTATATGACCATGGCATGACAACTAACGAAGAATTTACTATAGAGAGTATGGGTGCCATAAAGTATATCAAGCTTATATTAAAAGATGGCCAGATTGAAAAGATAAGCGTAGATATGGGAGAACCTATTCTTGAAGCAAAGAATATACCAGTGCTTACTGATAAGCATAAATACATAGAAGAGAAGCTTACTGTAGCTGGTGAGACATTTACAGCAACTGCTGTATCAATGGGTAACCCACACGTTGTTCTCTTTACTGATCCTAACAAGGTTCTTGAATACGGCGACAAGATAGAGCACGACAGCATATTCCCAGAAAGAGTCAATGCTGAATTTGTAAGTGTTATTGATAAGAAGAATGTAAGAATGCGTGTATGGGAAAGAGGTACCGGCGAGACGCTGTGCTGTGGTACGGGATGCTGTGCAACAGCTGTTGCTTGTATACTTGGAGGATACACGGATAGAGAAGTTACTGTTCATGTTATAGGTGGACAGGTAGATATCCTTTGGAACAAAGAGGATGGACATATATATATGACAGGTCCTGCAGCTACTGTATTTGAAGGAACTGTAGAAGTATAAATGATGGAGGCCTTAAGATGGCAAAGATAAATAATGATTATTGCAAACTTAGAGGAAGCTACCTCTTTAGTGATATTGCAAGAAGAGTAAGAGAATTTGAAGCAGCTAACAGTGATGCAAAGATTATACGTCTTGGTATTGGTGATGTTACAAGACCACTTCCAGCCAAGGTTATCGAAGCACTTCACAGCGCTGTAGATGAGATGGCTAAGCAGGAGACATTCAGAGGATATGCACCTGATCTTGGTTATGACTTTCTTAGAAAGGCTATAGCTGACAATGACTACAGAGCAAGAGGCTGCGATATAGCAGATGATGAGATATTTGTATCAGATGGTGCAAAGTCTGACAGTGGTAATATTCAGGAGATATTTGCAAAGGACAATGTTATTGCAGTTACAGACCCAGTATATCCTGTATATGTAGACTCTAACGTTATGGCAGGTAGAACAGGAGTATTTGATGAGGCTCTTGGACAGTGGAGCGAGGTTGTATATATGCCTTGTACAAAGGAAAACAACTTCGTACCAGAATTCCCTAAGAGACATGTAGACATCATATACCTTTGCTTTCCTAATAACCCAACAGGTACAACAATTAACAAGGCTCAGCTTCAGGAATGGGTTGATTATGCTAACAAGGAAGGCTCAGTAATTATCTATGATGCAGCTTATGAAGCATATATCTCAGAGGATGATGTACCACACTCTATCTATGAGTGCCAGGGTGCAAAGACTTGTGCAATAGAACTTCATTCATTCTCTAAAAATGCTGGATTTACAGGGCTTAGACTTGGTTATACAGTAGTTCCTCACGACCTTGTTGTAGAAGGAGTAAAGCTTCGTGACCTCTGGGCTAGAAGACACGGTACTAAGTATAACGGAGCACCTTATATCGTTCAGAGAGCTGGTGAGGCAGTTTATTCTGAAGAAGGTAAGGCTCAGGTTAAGGAATTAATAGAATATTATATGAGAAATGCCAGATACATAGGCGAAGGACTTAAGTCTATGGGATATGAGATATTTGGTGGTGTTAACTCACCTTATATCTGGCTTAAGACTCCGGAAGGAGAAGACAGCTGGAGCTTCTTTGACAGACTTCTTCACAAGGCTCAGGTTGTTGGTACACCAGGTGTAGGCTTTGGACCTCATGGTGAAGGCTACTTTAGACTGACAGCATTTGGCGATTATGAGAAGACTAAAGAGGCAGTGGACAGAATCAGAAAGATGTAACAGCCAGCAGATTTTCTAACATAAGAATTAAGGTAAAGCTTAGCACTTTACCTTTTTTTCTTCACTGTTTTGTGATAATATTTCTTTATTCATTTATTGCTAAATAAGGTAACAATAGGAAATTAATATAAAGGAACAATCAAAACTATGACTAATTCAGAAGAAAAAGTAATCGTTATTGATTTTGGCGGCCAGTATAACCAGCTGGTAGCAAGACGTGTACGTGAATGTAACGTATACTGCGAAATCTATTCTTACAAGAAGGACTTAGCTGAAATCAAGGCAATGAATCCAAAGGGTATCATCTTAACAGGTGGTCCTAACAGCGTCTATGAAGAAGGCGCACCTTCTGCTACTAAGGAACTTTTCGAGATAGGCTGTCCGGTACTTGGACTTTGCTATGGTGCTCAGCTTATGACCCATGTTCTTGGCGGTAAGGTCGAGAAAGCTGATAACAGAGAGTATGGAAAGACAAGAACACTGGTTAATACCAAGGCTGCTCTTTTTGATGGCGTAGGTTTCGAACTTAATGCTGACCAGCCATTTGCAGGACCAATAACAGATAATGAGAAGTTATCTGGTAAGTACCTTAAGTATGACGATGTAACAGGTCCTATGTTTGAAGAAGGAAATACTAAGGTTACTCAGGTATGGATGAGTCATAATGACTATATTTCAAAACTTGCACCTGGATTTACTTCTATAGCGTATACAGAAAGCTGTCCAGTGGCAGCAGCCCAGAATGTAGATAAGAGCTTATATCTTATCCAGTTCCATCCAGAGGTTCTTCATACACTTGAAGGAACAAAGATACTTCATAACTTCGTTAGAAATATCTGCGGATGTGCTGGAACATGGAAGATGGATGCATTTGTTGAAAGTACAGTTAAGGCGATTAAGGAGAAGGTTGGAGATGGTAAAGTTCTCCTTGCTCTTTCAGGTGGAGTAGATTCATCTGTAGCAGCAGGTCTTCTTTCACGAGCTATAGGTAAGCAGCTTACCTGCGTATTCGTTGACCACGGTCTTCTTAGAAAAGACGAGGGCGACGAAGTTGAGGCAGTATTTGGACCTAAGGGTAACTTTGACCTTAACTTTATTAGAGTCAATGCTCAGGAAAGATATTATAGCAAGCTTGCAGGCGTAACAGAGCCTGAAAGAAAGCGTAAGATAATAGGTGAAGAGTTTATTCGTGTATTTGAGGAAGAAGCTAAGAAGATTGGCAAAGTAGACTTCCTTGCACAGGGAACTATATATCCTGATGTAGTTGAATCAGGTCTTGGCGGTGAGTCAGCAGTAATCAAATCTCACCACAACGTAGGTGGTCTTCCTGATTTCGTAGACTTTAAGGAAATCATCGAACCACTTAGAGACCTTTTTAAAGACGAGGTACGTAAGGCAGGTCTTGAACTTGGTATTCCAGAACACTTAGTATTCCGTCAGCCATTCCCTGGACCAGGACTTGGTATCCGTATTATAGGCGAGGTAACAGCTGAGAAGGTACGTATCGTACAGGAAGCTGACTTCATATACAGAGAAGAGATAGCTAAGGCAGCAGAAGAGTGGAAGAATGAACATCTTGGTGAGAAGAAGTCATCAGGCAGCACACCAGATGAAATCTTTGACCGTGCTCGTAACTTCAATCCATCATGGATGCCAGACCAGTACTACGCAGCACTTACTAACCTTCAGTCAGTAGGTGTTATGGGCGACGAAAGAACATACGACTACGCTGTAGCCCTCCGTGCAGTAAAAACTATCGACTTCATGACCGCCGAAGCAGCCCAGATTCCATGGGATGTCCTCCAGAAGGTAATGAGCAGAGTTATCAATGAAGTTCGCGGGGTAAACAGAGTATTCTATGATCTTACAAGTAAGCCACCGGGAACGATAGAGCTTGAGTGATAACGAGTCAAATGAGATAGATTAATTAGGCAGCACGAAGTGCTGTGGCGATAATAAAAACAGGCCGCGTTTATGCTTGCATAAAAAGCAACCTGTTTTTATTATTGCCGTTAGCCTGCCTTGCAGGCCCTAATTAATCGTATCTCATTTGACGACAACATACATCGAGCCGCAGCGAAGCGGAGGCGAGATGGTGCCTAATGTTGGTGGGCAAATGTTATGCTTGCTATTCTTTGTTTGAATTATTTGTAAGAGTATCTTTTCAAACAATAACGGAATGTTATAAGAAGGATTAAAGAAAGAAATAACTAAACTAATCTTTCTTGGGTGATATAATGAACTATGAGAAGAGTTATTATAATTTTTTTCAAAAAAAGGGGACATATAAAAATGAAAAGAATAAAATTTTCGCTAGAAATGAAAGATGGAAATTGTGCGAGAAGTATGGATGAGCTTAGAAGCAATTTTTCTATCATTAAAATAATTGAACATTTAAATAGCGGTAAACTTGAAGATTGGTTGATTGATAGATATGAGGAACAGATAGTAGATGAATTAAAAAAAATATCTGTAAAAACACCAGATTTTTCAAAAATTATTTGCGAGTTATTTTCTGTTGAATATAAATCTGAATATGATCAAATTGTAAAAACCTATATAAACAAAATAGAAAAATTGGAGGAGTATAAAAATCAGGTAGATATAGAAAAATATAAAAATAATATTAATGAAATTGCTTTCAATCAAGACGATTTAGATACCATTTTGTCTGAAGACATTAAAACGATTTTTCTTTGTGGAAATGAATTCTTTTTAAATGATTTTAAAGAAGATTTGCATTTCATAGGAATTATCGATGATGTAAAAATAACATTAGAAAGTAATTTATCTATAGATTTTAGTAAATTACAAACAAATTTTAAAAATTGTATATTTGATAATAAAAATAATGAACTGGTTGATAAAAACAGTAAAATACTTACTTTGGATAGTTCATCCAATGAAGAATTAAAGCAATTTGTAAAAACTCTTAAAACTTCTTTAAAAGACCTAATTGATAAGAATTATGAGAATAATGAAGTAAAAAAATATAATTGTCATAGTTTATATATGCTTGAATCAAGTGTGGATGCTGTTATTAAAGCGGTAGTGGGTTTTAAGTTAAATTTATTTTCAAATGATATTTGTATGGAATGTGGTAAGCAAATAAGAGATAAGGTTTACAGCAAGTATAGTGATGAAAAAAATAAACTGATAATTAATACAAGAGAATATTACAAACCATTAGAAATGTCCATAATTAATATTGGTTCAAATTTTTTGAAAAAATATCTTATATTAGCTAAAACATGGAAGAAAAATCAAAGTCTAAAAACGTATCTTGATTCTTGTAGTAACCATTACAAAGAAATAATAACTAATGAAACATGGAAGAAAGAAATAGGGGACATTATAAATAATAAAAATGAAGAGCTTATAAAGAAGTACTTTATAAATAAAGAATCAAAAGGATTAAAAGTTGATAAATTATTATCAAATATAGGATTTGGTACGCGTGGTTATATCATCGACGTAAAAAACTATTATATAGATTATTATGAAAAAATACTTGAAACTGCAACGAGTGAGTATTTTTTGGCTTTTAATAAAATGATATTATCCGTCAGTAAAATATATATAGGTAAAATTAACGATTTTATAAATGAAATTGAGCATAAGGGGGATATTTAGATGGGAGGTAGATCATTAAAAGAAAAGGTATCAAGATATATTGATGCAGGAATTCCAATAATATATATATGTTCTTTTGAGGAAAATAAGGTTGATGAAATCATTGATGAAATAAAAACGGATAGAGAAGTATATGAGTGGAATGGAACGAATGGATATGTGAATTTTGAAAATAAAACACCAATGATAGAGGATTTTAGCTTTAATTCTATGCTAAACCTGTTAAAATCAAAAGAATTTTTAGAAAGAAAAATAATTCTATTTAAAGATATAAATGCATATTTAGAAAATCCTGAAATTGTATCTAAGATAAAAGGAATTGCGGATTTAATATATAAAGAGGTAGATGCAAATATAATAATCGTTTCTTCGTCTATTATCATTCCTAGAGAAATTGAAAAATGTACAACAATAATAGAAATGGATTATTTAAATTTTGAAGAAATAAAAATAATAATCACTGACTTCTGTGAAAAATATATGAAAAAAAATATTGAAGATTCTTTAATTGATGAACTAGCTATTGCTTTTAAGGGATTAACTGAGTACGAAATAACGAATCTATTAAGACTTTCATATGCTGATGATGGAATGATATCAGATACAGACTTAGCATTAATTATAGAACAAAAAAACCAAATAATAAAAAAAGCTGGAATACTTGAAATGATTCCATTAAATGAGTCTATAGATGATATTGGTGGTTTAGATAATTTAAAAACATGGTTATATCGTAAGGCAAAAGTATTAAAAAATATTGAAAAAGCAAAGGGGTTTGGGGTAGATATACCCAAAGGCGTTTTAATTGCTGGAGTTCCTGGTTGTGGTAAATCATTAACGGCAAAAGCAACAGCTAAGTTGTTTAAAGTTCCATTATTAAGATTAGATATGGGAAGGTTGTTAGGTAAATATGTAGGCGAGTCAGAAGCAAACTTACGACGAGCTATTTCTTTAGCGGATGCAATATCTCCTTGTGTTTTATGGATAGATGAATTAGAAAAAGCTTTTGCTGGAATTAATGGAAATGGAAGTGGAGAAGTTTCAACAAGATTATTTGGTAATTTTTTGACTTGGATGCAAGAAAAAGAAAGTTCAACATTTGTGGTTGCTACTGCAAATGATATTACTCAGCTTCCACCAGAACTTATACGTAAAGGAAGATTTGATGAGATTTTTTATATTGAACTTCCAAACGATAAAGAAAGAAAAAAGATATTTGAAATTCATATTAACAAAAGAAGACCTAATGATTTATCAAAAATAAATTTAAATGAATTAGTAAAATTAACTGTAGGTTTTAGTGGAGCAGATATCGAGGGAGTAATTAAAGATTCTATAGAGACTGCCTATGCAGATGAAAAGGATTGTATTGAAACTAAAGATATAGTTACTGCAATTAAAAATACCAATTCTTTATCTGAAATTATGAAGGATTCAATTGATAAATTAGCCAAAGAATACGAAAAGAGAAAGTTTAAAAAGGCATCAAACTAGGAGTGAAGCAATCAATGGATAATAATATAGAGATTATAACCAATGTAGAAGCTACTGAATTAAAGAGGTTTTATAAAGATTTTCTTATTCAATATAAAGAGAAAGATGGCAATATATCTGATGCCGAATGGCTGGAAAAAATATTTGTTAATGAGATTCCGGAAATTACAAAAGAAGAAGCTGAAGAAGAAGCGAAGGATATTGTTAATTCTATAGAGGAATTTGATAAAAATCTTGAATCAGTAAATAAAGCGGCTTTAAAAGGTATCTCTAAGGAAAAATGGTTTGCGAATAAAATTGAAGAAACATCAGCTAACGTTTCAACGCAAGAATTTGTTAATGAATTAAAAATTTTCGATGACTATATTTATACAAAAAACGAAGAACTTGCTAATGCTTTAACAGTTCCAACAGGTGATGGAAATCGTAGAGTAAATATGAATCCAAATCTTGATGGAATTCTCGCGGAAAATTTAATAGCAAAAACGGCAGATTTAAGTGCATTAGCGCAAGGAAAAAATGTAAGAGTTGAGGTTAGAGGTGTAAATAGTGCAAATTCTGTAGATTTAAGAGTAACAAATTTTGATACAGGAAAATATCAAAATTATCAGCTAAAGTTTGGAAAAGATGCACAAGCAACAATAGCGTTAATAGAAAGAGGAAATTATAACAATCAAAGAATAATTGTTCCAACAGAACAGCTAAAAGAGATTCAAGATTATTTTAAGAAAAAAGGCTCAAATAAAACAATCACAGATTGTATAGATGCTTTTGGGGTAAAAGGGAAAAAATGTACTAAAAGTGATTTAAAAGAACTGGCTAATGCTGCTCAAAATGATGGACTTATGCCATCAATGGACTACAATGATTACTCAATAAAAGATTTATCATTTGCAATTGGTAAAAAAACCGGGGTTGCTGCTATACAAAGTGTGGCACTATCAACAAGCTATATTGCTGCTAGTAAATTAATTAAAGGTGAAGAATTACATGCTGATGAATTAGTAGAAGTGGCAATTAAAACAGGGAAGGATACCGCTGTTAAAACTGTAACAGCTGGAGCGCTACAAGTAGCTACGAGAAAAGGAATTATTAAATGTATTCCTAGAGATATCCCAGGAGAATGTATTACAAATATTGCTTGTGTTGGTGTTGAAAATGCCAAAGTTTTATCAAAAGTAGCAAGTGGTGAATTAACAGTCACCCAAGGTGTTGATCAGATGGGAAGGACGACAACTTCTAGTATTTTGGGCTTGTGGTGTAGTGATAAAGCAAGAAAATTTGTAACTACATTTCTAAAAGGAATCATTAAAAAAAGTAATATATATATCGCGACAGTAGTAAAATTTGCTGGATTTGTTAGTGGAATGGTTGGATATTCAGCGGGTTCAAAAACGGGAGATGGGATATATTCTGCTGCAAAAAAAGTATGTAGTGTGGCTAAAACCACTGCAAAAGTTGCCTGGGAGGGAATAAAAAATACTGGTAGAAAAATAGCGGATGGAATAAAAAACGTAGGTAGAAAGATTTCAAGATTGTTTAATTGGTAGTTTGAGGTAATCTTAAATATTATATTGTCGAATGTTTTTACGTGAGAATGGTTATAATAGAGGGCAGCTCAGCATAATAAATGCTGAGCTGTTTTTACTTAGTTTTCTTCTATTTCTTATAAATCTAAATCATCATAGTCAAGAATCTCCATTATAAAGTTATACATGTTTCTTCCATATTGCTTGTTATCAGCAGTTTGTCCAAGATTTATAAAGAAAGACTCCTCTCTTTTTAGTTTTAATTCTACTGTATTCTTCTTATAATCTACATTTTCTATATTGGAATAATCTATCTCAGTAATATTATCGCCTTCATTTTCCCAGTAGAATATGCCTTTTTCTGTGAATACCATACCCTTTCCGTATTCATCTGGATCCTCAATATTCACATAGACTAAGACATCGTATTTTCCAAACTTTCTTCTACATGTGGAATGAATATTTGTTAGGTCAACAGGAATGAATGTATCTCCACATACTATCGGTCCTATTTTCTTATATTCAAGGTTCAAAATATAATTTCCAAATTGAGTTCTGTTACCTTTTAACTTTTCAGTTGTTTCTCGCCATAATTGATGAAATTTTTTTGCTCTCTCCGTAGTACAGAAAAAGAATGGTTCAATTTTAACTTCGTCTGTTTCTTCTGATTCATTATTTATTACTTCTACTGTTTCTAATTCCATAGTTTGTCTTCCTTTCTTAAAATAGTATTATTGACATCTTTTGTTTATAATATATTAAGTGCATGACATATTTTGTCATAGTAAAATCTTAATAGCATAACTTTATTAGAAATATTTTTGAGGATAACACCCTATGAATAATGAAGAATTAAAAAGCATGAAATCAGAAAGGGTTATGGAGCTTTTCTATAGAGCAATTAAAGGCGAATCTCTTTCTGTAAAGAAACTTTCTGAGGAATACCATGTATCATCTAGAAGTATTACAAGAGATATTAATGAGATTAAAACATTTCTGGCAGAGCATATTGATACTTTAGGCTACGCTGATTTAGAGTACTCTAGCTCCACCCATACATACTCTCTTAAAATGGATATGTTCCTTTCGAATAAAGAACTCCTTGCTATAACAAAAGTTCTTATAGGGAGCCGAGCATTTAATCATGCTGATTTAACCGAAATAATAAAAAAACTAAAGAAAAACACTACATATATAGACAGGAATAAACTTGAAAGCCTAATAAGCAAAGAAATGTTTCATTATAAAGAAATTGGTTCAGATTGTTCTAGCGTTATAGATAATATATGGAAAATTACAGATTGCATAGATAATCGCAACATAATAACAGTTACATATATAAAGATAAATCGTGAACAGGTTAAAAGAGATATCATACCTGTAACCATTATATTTTGCGATTACTATTTTTACCTTATTGCATATAGGAATAACTCTAATAAACCTAATATTCCTTTGTATTTTAGAATTGATAGAATAAAAGAAATTTCTATTCATAGAGAACAGTTCAAGCTTTCAAAAGACCAAATTGTTAATGAAGGATTACTTCGCCAAAAAAGCCAGTTCATGTGGCCTGGTCCTAGCAGAAAGATAGTATTTGAATTCTCTGGTCCTTCAATACAAGCAATACTCGATAGAATTCCGACTGCCAAGGTTATTGAACATAAAGATAGTATTTATACCCTAGAAGCAGAAGTATATGGCGACGGTATAAAAATGTTTTTGATTAGCCAAGGCTCTTGGGTAAAGGTTTTAAAACCTTCTAATTTTAAACAAGAATTGAAAGATGAAATAAATCGCATGGCGAATTTATATAGATAAGTAGTATACAATTTATAATTTGGATGAGGTTATTTTCTTAGCATATAACATCATTCGTTTAAGCATAGTATCATTTGAATCCTTGCAAATGCTGATTAATTCAAATAATTCAGGATTATCTGCTTTAGAGATGGTAAATATAACTGGTTCTGGATCATCGGACTGTTCAGTCAAGTATTCAACTGAAGTATTAAGTACATTTGCAATGACAGAAAGTGTTTGAAGGGATGGAGTTCTTGTACCAAATTCATATCGTAAATATGCCGGTTGTGAGAGCTGCATCCTTTTTGCTGCCTCCATCTTACTGATTCCTATTTTTTCTCTGCATTCTTTTAATCTGTTGATATTCAATGAAACGCTCATATTTTGGCTGCTCTTTCTCTTAGATATTACTTTCGAAAATATGTATTGATTATACCAATGGAATATGATAATATCAACATACCAATGGTATACAGTGTAAGGGCTAAAAAAGATGGCATATGCAGCAGCTATCGCAAAATAAAATTATTCATAAATGAAATATCCCTTGACACCATAAGCCTATAAACATAATATAAAAATACATCTAAGTGATGTAAATTGGTTTCCTTACCAAGCAAAATGGGAACTTTAAAAGATGGGAGCCCCACCATATAAAACAAACGGGAACTTTAAAAGATGGGAACCCTACCATATAAAATAAATGGGAACTATAAAAGACGGGAACCCTACCGGCAAAAAAGGAGTTTATGGGCTGCATCTAATGATGCAGCCCATTTTTAGTTGTAAGTGGAGGAGTAAATGAAAGTAATTGACTTCTATTATATTGATTTGAAGTACATTAGGGATTTGTCTAAAGTAGATGATAATGTTATGTCTATATCACCGCAGCGTGGAAAACAGAAACGTCCCTTTGTTGGTGTGATTGTGTTACTTAATGGGAGAAGATACTGCATTCCACTGACGTCTCCTAAGTTTAAGTTTAAGACGATGAAAAGTCAGGTTGATCTTCTTAAGATATTTGATGAAAGTAAGAAAGACGATAATGGCGCCCCAAAACTGATTGGAGTATTAAATATCAACAATATGATTCCTGTCGATGAACCATTTATCAGTAAGGTTGACCTGACTATCCACGATAATGATAGGTCTAACATAAAAGTACATAAGCAGCTAATGCAGAAACAGCTCAGGTGGTGTCGTGCTCATGTTGATACAATAGAGAATCGTGCTAATAAAGTTTACGATATGGTTGTAAACCATCCTGACAAGAACTGTAAACTAGTTAGACGTTCATCGAAGTTTATTAAATTGGAAATTATAGCTGATAAACTAGAAAAAAAGAAATATAACATGCAAATTAACACGTAAATATACTTGTGATAATACTGTCCATATTGTATTTTTTAATTAAACTATAATTATAAATTAATATAACATTTTACATAGGAGGTGTGTGCCTTATGCCAAGTATTATGCCTATTTCAGATTTGAGAAACTATACAGAAGTTCTTAAGGAAGTTGATAAAAAAAATCGAGTATATCTTACGAGAAATGGTCATGGCGCCTATACAATTATGACAGTGGCTGAAGCGGATGAATTGGATAAATTAAGAGCTGCAAGGGCACTTGCTAATGATCTTAAAAGAGCTGAAGAAAGAGCAAATAGAGAAGGATGGATTGAAGCTGATGACTTTGATAGAGAAATGGGGATTATAGATTGAAACGATTAATGAATTCTCCTGATTTGCAGAAGTTGGTTATAAGGATATTGCATTTTAAAAAATCTATATAGGTGATATACGGATGAATAAAATTACTTTTAATTTAGAAAAGAAAATGAAAAAAGTGTTGCTAATGCTAATACTTGCATCAGTTATTGTGACCGGATGTGGTTCAAAGGATGAGAAAAGAACTAGAGTAAAATCACATTATAATGTATCTGTAAAAGTCCTTGGTGCAAATGAGACAGGACCTATTAGAGGGGCGCAAGTTAGGCTTAAGTATGATGATATAGTAGATGGAAAATTTTCATCTGATTATGGAACTGTTGATTTTGAAAATATAAAGTCAAGAGATTATGTTATTGAAATATCGGCAGATGGATACAATGAAAGTCAAATTGAAATAGATGAGCTTAATGAAGATAAAGAATATGTAATTGCCTTAGTTCCTGAAATTACTAATGATGATGCAATGGTTCTTCTTTCATGGAAAGGAGACCAGGATGTTGATTTATGTGCATTTAATTCTAAGGTAAATGAATACGTAAATATAGGTCATCCAGTTGATAGTGAGCAGAATGTTTTTCTTTACGCAGATCATGGTTCATCAGAGCCATTTGAACTATTATATATTCACAATGCAAGTGATGAATTTAAAAGAACTATCTATGTAACTGATTCAGAGATGGTTAAAGAAGGAACTTCATCTAGGATGGAAGATGATGGTGTAACAGTTAGTGTTTATACTAACAAAGGTTTAATTTATTCTACTACAGCATCTCAAAGCGAAACTGCACCGATTTGGTGTCCGATTTATATATACGCTGGTAATGTATACGAGCAGCAAGAATATATTTCTGACACTACTAAAGATGAATTTTCTTGGATTAACTATGACAAAACAGTTGCGGTTACAGATACTAATTCAGCAGATACAAATGTAGATCAAAATATTTCTAACATTGCAGATGATTTGAATGAGGATCAAAACATATCTAGCTCTTCGGATGATTCATGGAAAAAGGCATATCTCAATTATTTAGAAAATGATTTTCAGGCGTGGACTTTTGATCAAAGTACTGTAGATAAAAATAGTTTGACTGGTGATTTTATTTATGTAGATGATGATATACCTGAACTAGTACTATATTATTTTGAAGTAGAACATTGTGACAATCATGAATATATTTATAGTTATCATAACGGTGAGGTTCAAAAATTAGTAGATGTTGATGATATTGCTGGATCTAGGAATTTTGATATAGATTCATATGTAGAAAGAAGTGGTATGCTTTGCTTTAGTGAACGTAATTTTGACTATTATGTTTGTAGCATATATGCTTTATCCAATTCAGGATTTAATCCAATTCATTATTGTTGTTCAGATTTTGATGGATATACTGTAGATGGTGAAGAATGTGATCATGAAGTCGATAAGTATGATTTAAGTGATTATTATGATTTTTCTAAAGCAAAAGATGTAAATTCGTATAAGTATACATATAGCGAATTAGTTAATTATCTTTCAAATTAAAACTACTTTGAATATAATATTAATTAACAAAGGCGTCATAGTAATAAACTATAGCGCCTTTTTGTATATTGTAGGGGTATCACCTGTGATATACTAAATGGAATAGGAATAAAGTAAAACAAAGAAAGAGGAAAAACTATGTTTTGTGGTAAATGTGGCGCAGATAATCCAAATGACAATATGTTCTGTAACAAGTGCGGAGCACCACTTGGAGCACCAGCAGGTGCACAGCCTATGCAGAATCAGCCTATAATGAATCAAGGATACAATCCAAATATGTATCAGCATCCAGCAAATAAGGGAAACAATACAGCAGTAATTGTAGCAGCTGTTTCAGTGTTTGTTTCTATACTTGTTGTAATGACTTGTTTAATCTTATTTGTTTGGAAACCATTTGAAAAAGATGATAAAGGTGATAGATCAAGAAACTCAGGAAGAGATTCTGGTTATTCGGCGGCATCTAATAGAAAAAGTGGGGATAGCTCTTCTTCAGCAAGTTCAAGAGATTATTCAGGACCAGGTGAAAAGATAGAATCACCAGCACCAGCTGTTGAAGCTACAGCTGCACCATCATATGATCAATCAATGCCAGCTGATGCAAGTGTATATTCTAGTAATCCAGAAGATATATTCTATATCTTCTTTCAAGCATTCTTATATGGTGATCCTGATACTGTATATGACTGCTATCCACCATTCGATAAACCTAGTTATTCAGAGATTGAGATGTGGCTAGAACAAAACAGTGAACTTAAATATGACTTTGGATATACAGCCGTTGGTTATCACACATATACAGACTCAGAATATAATGACTTAATTGATAGAATATATAATGAAACAGGCTACATAGCTAATGAAATAGATGAAGCTGCGGTAGTATATACACATTATTATCTGGATGAATATGAAGAACTTGATGATGAAATGATAGTAATCAAAATTAGCGGTAGATGGTATATCTATGACCTTGGAGATATAGATATTTATATTTAAAAAATATTAATATGGATGCAGAAACTAAGAAAAAACTAGAACTTTTAAAAGAAAAGGCAAAGATAAAAGAAAAGAATATTGCCTTAGAGAAAAATGTACTTCTTAAGGAATGCTTAGATGCACTTGGAACATATAGGATATGTGAAGAAGATAATGAGATAAAGAAGGTTGAATCTTTAGTATCTAAGGCTAAAATATATTCTCATGATGATAAGATATCTCTAGATGAAGATAAGGAATATTATATCTTATGGGATGAAGCAACACTTCCAGTTGTTATTAGTAAAGGCAATAATATCCTTAGCTGTTATGAAGATGTAATGGCTGTATCGTTTGAGACATACCTTGTGTCGTTGCTAACTGAAGAAGTAACCGGTATTAAACATTAATGTATTTTGATGATTTAGAACTAGCATTACCCAGTAGATATAAAGAATAGCCCAGCGATTACGCTGGGCTGTTCTATTATAGGAGTTTGAGTAGAGATTACTGCTATGATTTTAGTTTGGGGGTATTATGTCGCTAATAATCTTGAAGAAGTTTTGTGCCCAGTAAATATTACAGATAACGAATAGTCTGATGATATGAAAAAGTATACGTTGACAAAGTATACCTTATCAAAGTATACTTTAATAAAGTACAAACGATTGGAGATATGGTTATGAATATTTCTGACAGGATAAAAGAATTACGAAAGAAAACCGGATTATCACAAAGTAAGTTTTCAGCTAAATTCGGGATTCCCGTAAGGACTCTTCAGCAGTGGGAACAGGGAATAAGCGCTCCTCCGGAATATTTGGTCAGAATGATGGCGTATATTATGCTGCTTGAGGAAAATAAGCAAATAAAGTACGAAGAAGCGGAAGGGGAAGAATATGGAGATGACGAATGATAGAGTTCAATTATTTGAAGACCAGCCCATTAGGACGGCGTGGATAGAGGATGAAGAAGAATGGTATTTTTCGATTGTGGATGTAGTTGGTGTGCTTTCTGAAAGCAAAGATCCAACATCTTATTGGAGAAAACTCAAGCAAAGATTAAAAGAGGAAGGGAATGAAACCGTGACAAATTGTCACGCTTTGAAAATGACTGCTCAAGACGGCAAAAAAAGATTAACTGACGTCGCAAACACCGAACAATTGCTTCGCTTGATCCAATCTATTCCTTCGAAAAAAGCTGAACCATTCAAGCTGTGGCTGGCCCAGGTAGGTCGAGAGCGGATAGAGGAAGTAATCGATCCGGAGCTGACAATCGAGAGAGCACTTGAAACCTATGCTAAGAAGGGCTATTCAAGGGAGTGGATCAATCAGCGCCTGCAGGCAATTCAGGTAAGAAAAGAACTAACAGATGAGTGGGACAAACGCTGCGTAAAGAAAGGGGTAGAATATGCAATCCTGACAGATGAGATTACGAAAGCCTGGTCCGGGATGACAACGCGACAGTATAAGAATCATAAAGGTTTGAAAAAGGAAAATCTCAGGGATAATATGTCAACATTGGAGTTGGTGCTTAATATGCTGGCTGAGGCTACTACTACAGAAATATCTAAACAAAAGCAACCGGAGTCTTTTGAGGAAAATCGGATGGTCGCTATTGAAGGTGGAGAAGCTGCGGGAGAAGCACGAATGGCTGTGGAAAAGAGGACCGGAAAACCTGTAATCACGAATAAAAATGCAGCCCAATTGCAAGATTTAGTTACAGGTCTCATTGAAACTATAAATGACAAAAGCGATGATCAAGAAGGGGAATAATAAGCTAAGAAGAAATCAAAAAAATTCGGAAAAAAGTAATATGCGCGGGAGGGGTTTTTAGTGAAAAAAAGTGAGATTATACTATTTGAAACGAAAGACAAGGAAGTAACGTTGTCAGTCCCGATGGATGGAGATACGGTGTGGCTGACGCAAGAACAAATGAGCAGTCTATTTGATACGGCTAGGTCATCTATAGCGTACCATATTGGAAATATTTTCAAGGAAGGGGAACTTGAGAAAAATACTTCTGTCGAAATTTTCGACAGAAGTACAAATAGTGCATCAAGACCGCCCAAATATTACAATTTAGATGTCATTATATCTGTAGGCTACCGCGTAAAATCAAAACGGGGTATCGAATTTCGTCAGTGGGCAAGTAAAATCTTAAAGCAGTACATGATTGATGGCTATGCAATAAATGAGAAACGCTTACATGCATTACAAAAGACAGTGGATATCCAAACACGAATGTTGGCAGATGCATTAAATGTCGAGGAAAAGGATATTTTAAAAGCCGTAAATATGTATACAGATGCCTTGATGTTGTTAGATCAGTATGATCACCAAGCAATAGTTAAACCTGATGGAAAGGCTCCTGTATATAGGATTACTTATGATGACTGTATGACGATGGTTTCTCATATGAGGGATTCTTTTGATACGGATGTCTTCGGTGTAGAAAAAGAAGTTGGAAAAGTGAATGGGATTATTTCTGCAATATACCAAAGTGTATTTGGTGAAGATGCCTACCCGACTATTGAAGAAAAGGCGGCTAACTTACTTTATTTTATGATCAAGGATCATCCGTTTGCAGATGGTTGCAAAAGAATCGCAGCTTCCTTGTTCCTGGAATTCTTGGAGAGGAATCAAGCTTTGTTTAAAGATGGCAGTAAGCGTATTGGCGACGGTGAATTGGTAGCTATTACGCTTATGATTGCGGAATCGAATCCGGACGAAAAGGATATCATGGTTAAGCTGGTGATGAATTTACTGGATATGAAATAGAATAGCAGCTAGTTATGCTTTTATGGGGCACTTGTCATCTTATTTACTTTATTAAGGAAAGATTGATGTAATAATATTTACAGAAATGTAGAGGTCATAAAGTGAAAATATGGAAATTATAAATATATATTTAGTTGTTTGTGCTTTATTAGCTGCAATTTCAATATCAGTAATTACGCTAATTATTCTTATAGCTTTAAAGATGAAGAAGCACAAAAATGTTGGAACAGCCTTAAGGATAGGTACAGTTGCAGGAATAGTTTTGGGGTGCATAGTTACTATATGGCTCTGCTCACATAAATCATATCCACTGATTAATGATTGGGCATTCCTAGGAAAAGATATTAATGACATAGAACAAAAATATAAGATATTTGAGCAGTATGTCATGAGAGAGGATGGATCAGGATATGCGGTCTTGATGACAGAACAGATCACAGGCAAAGATATGTATGATTCGGGTGATTATTCTTGCTATAATATGGAATTTGACAAGAATGGAAAAATTGTCAAAGTGTATTGTTCAGGACCAATAGGAGGATGAAATTACCTGACGAAGAAATGGAAACTATACTCTTTGGAGTAGGATATTACGATTAAATGCAAAACTAAAGGGGCACTTCATAATGCTTGAAATCACATACTTTCAACTTTTAATTTTTATATCAATAATATGGGTTATTACCCGTTTGGCTATAGCAATAAAATCGAAGACATTTTCATTAAAGCGTGAATGTCAGTTGCTTTTAGTCTATGTGTGTATCATTGTTATTAGCAGATTCGTATACTTCGGATTCCATCTTGAAGATGGAAAGATACCGACATTAAAGATAGGATTTGGAGATAATATCCATGAGATGATTAGTATCATTCCTTTTTATTTTCTTGTAGACCGGTATGATGGCTATATGATTAACATTATTGGGAATATCATGATGTTCATACCTGTTGGTGTCGTGTGGCCTATCTGCTTTAGCAAGCTTGATACTATAAGAAAGAACATATTGGCAGGTGCTGGATTTTCTTTGTTTGTCGAAGTGACTCAGCTTTTTTGCCTTGGAAGACATACAGATGTTGATGATTTAATCTTAAATACTATTGGTGTGGCAATCGGTACATGCATTGCGTTTTTGATTCGTAGAAAGAAGAAAGCCAGTTGGTGACAAATTGTCACCAAATGAAAATGAAGTCTGATTATTCGTTGTTAAAATGTAAATTGAATTTATATACTGCTTATGATATCATACCGTCATAAGCAGTTTTCTTATATTTGGCACTAGTTGCCGTCTAATAAACATATCTAATTTCTGAAATTCCTGCTTATGTTCCAATTATTTTTAAACTTCTTAAAGATGGTACTAGAAAAATATTTTATAATTGTACTTATAAGGGCATAGATATTCCCAAAAATCTTAGAAAACTGTATGATTATATTGAAAGAAAACAAATAGATAATGACCTGACTAAAAAGATAAATGATGCAGTTAATAAAGCAAGGAAGAATGAAAAATGGAGGTCTGAGTTTATGAAGGAAAGAATTATCCTACAAGATGCAAGGGCTGAAGGTAAAGAAGAAGGCTTAGCACAAGGCCGTGCTGAAGGTATAGAGGAAGGCAGAAACGAGCAAATAAAATCTATGCTCTCCCGCGGTAAAACTGTAGAGCAAATTGTAGAGTTTTGTGGTTATACCTATGAGCAGGTAAAGACCGTTGAAGAAGGTATGTTCCAAACCGTAGAATAGATAGTATGTAGCCAGAATGATATTATTAGACAGAAAAGCGGTTGATAAAGCGATGGCTGAAATGAAAAAAGACGGTTCCATCGTTTCACCAGTACGTTGTAAGTGGGAACCAGCTAAATAATTAGAAGATAAAACAACGTTTAAAAGAGGACGTATGTCCTCTTTATTATTTCGTTAAAATTGTGTTAGAATGAGGCGTATTTTATGGGAGGTATAGAGATTTGCCTATACTTATAGACTTGTTTCTAACCTTTGCCAAGATTGGGATGTTCACATTTGGTGGAGGTTATGCAATGATTTCTCTTATAGAGAATGATTGCGTAGAAAAGAAAAAATGGATTACTCATGATGAAATGATGGATATGACAGTAATCGCTGAATCAACACCAGGTCCCGTTGCAATAAACTGTGCCACATATGTAGGATATAAAAAAGGAAAACTTCTCGGGGCTATAATTGCCACAGTCGGAATGGTACTGCCTTCATTTATAATCTTATTCTTGATATCTAAATACTTTGATAAGTTTCTTGAAATATCATGGGTGGCAAATGCTTTCCGAGGGATAAAGATTGCAGTTGGCATATTGATAGTGGATGCAGCTGTAAAAATGCTGCAAAAAATGAAGAAAAAACCAATGCCAATAATAATAGTGGCGTGTTCTTTTTTTGCAATGATGCTTATCGATATATACTCAATTAACATTTCATCCATGATACTCTTGCTTGTATCAGCCTTCATAGGAATAATCGTGTTTGTTATGAAATCACATGCTAAGAAGAGGGAGAAAAGGAATGATTTATCTTGATTTACTAATTGGATTTCTCGAAGTAGGTTTCTTCTCCTTTGGCGGTGCATATGCTGCTATTCCACTAATAAGGGATGTGGTACTGGCTCATGGTTGGATGGATGAAGAGATGGTTGCTTATATGATTGCCATAAGTGAAAGTACGCCTGGACCAATCATGGTAAATATGGCAACCTATGTGGGAAGTTCAAAAGGAGGAATCCTTGGAGCGTTGATAGCTACCACGGCAGTGGTTCTTCCAGCATTCTTAATTATCCTACTTATTATGGTGCTGCTTAAAAGGTTTTTGGAAAATAAGTATGTAAAAGCAGCACTTGGTGGCCTAAAGCCCTGTATTATCGGTATAATTCTGTCAACAGGTATCTTGATGATAATAAAAAATAGTAATATTTCACTGAGTGTAAAACCAGATATACTATCCCTTGTTCTTACTGCTGCTCTTGCAGTAGTCTATTTTGGAACAAGAAAAGTATTAAAAAAGGGAATATCACCCATACTACTTATTTGTATATCTGCTTTTGTTGGTGTCATAACCTATGGATTGTAAAGAGTGTAATGAATACAAAAAGAAATCAATTACAGAAAGAAGATAAATCTAATACAAAGCTTCTAATAGGCTTTTTATAGCATTTTTCACTATATTTGGTATAACTATTCTATATACCATTTAAAGAAGGAGATAGTGGTCGTATTTCTGATTTATCCAGAGGCGGAAAAATATATATGAATTCTTTTCTTAAATCAACAAAGGTTGATGATCCTTCTATGCTAAGCGAAAATATTAGTACTTCACTAGGAAGAAAAGAAGGCGACTTTAGTTATATATGGGTTTCGGATACGGCTGTGGTTGTATACATAGACAATACGGATAAGAATGGTTCTACTAGCGAGCCTCATACCTTAACATCAACAAATTGCCAGTGTATATATTCAGGCCCAGTAGAACTATATAATGATTAAATAGGAATAGATGCCAAATGACTAATAAAGAAGAGAAGTTGTAAGAAGTGGAGTGATTCCAATCTTATCGGTGACATGTTGTCACCAGTTGAATTGTGTTTATGTGCTGCTTATGATATCATACCGTCATAGGCAGTTTTTCTTATGTTTGACACTATTTGTCGTCTAATAATCATATCTGATTTTTGAAATATCTGTTTATGTTCCAGTCATATATTTAAGCATAATAAATTTCAAATATATTGCGCGTAGAAATAATGCCCTATTTATCGTGAATCCGATAGTAATTTCGTTCACAGGGAGATAATAATCAAAATGAAATATAATGAAATTCAAGACATCATATTTAAAGGAAAACAAAATATACAATGGCCGGATGTTGAGAACTATTTGCGAAAATATGAAGGGAAAACCATTATAGTTAAGGAAACTGGAGATGAGATTAAAATAAACTCTTTATTTGCAGATGAATACGTTCATTCTCAATATACCCGTAAACTGAGAGGGGCATTTGCAAAAGTAAAGGCAAATTTATCTCAGATTATCCCTGAATTATTGGAAAACGCACTTAATCGTAGATGGATAGAAAATAAAGATATTAAGCACTCTAAAAATGCTATAGGGGGATGGTATAGGTATGATTCATTTTTCTCTATTCGTGTTTATGAACAAGGGAGTGAAGAATATAGACTAAATTACTACAGTGCGACAATAATCGTAAGAATCAACGATACTGGTAATTATTTGTATGATGTGATAAATATAAAAAAAGAAGCGCGTAAGCCGATGGATTACTAAAAGTTACCTTCGGTAGAAAACCGCCTCTCTTTTGAGATTAGTATAAACATGCGCAATAAGGTTGTCAATATGGAAGGAGAATATATATGAGCAAGGTTTTAGTAGTTGTAGATATGCAAAATGATTTTATAACAGGAGCATTAAGAAATGAGCAGGGGATAGCTATTGTTCCTTATGTGAAAGAGAAGATAGAAAATGCAAAAAAAGCTGGCTACACAGTTATATTTACAAGAGATACACATGGTGAAGATTATATGGAAACGGAAGAGGGAGCTAATCTTCCAGTGCCACACTGTATAAAAGGAACAGAAGGCTGGGAAATCATACCTGAATTAAATTCTGAAGAAAATGCTGATTACATTATCGATAAAGAAACATTCGGTTCTAAAGAATTAGCTGAACTGATGGCAGAAAATGAAGATATTATTGACGATGTTGAATTTGTTGGCGTTTGCACAGATATATGTGTTATTTCCAATGTATTACTTACTAAGGCAATGATACCTAATAAAAAGATCTATGTTGATGCAAAGGGCTGTGCTGGTGTTACACCAGAGTCACATGCTACTGCTCTTGCTGCCATGAAGGCCTGCCATATTCAAATCAAAAATGAGGCGAAATAGTATGGACCCAATAGAAGAGATCAACTGTATCTTAAGAACACGAAAAATAGCATCTGAAGATGTTTCGGGATTCGATGAAAAAGAGCAACATGACTGGTATTTCTTTGATTTGACTCAAGGTAGTACAAACTTTGGAATAGATGTCTGCAAGGAATGTACTATTTACTTTGGCGATTGGCATCACCATTACGATATAGAGAGTGAATGGGATGAGTTTATTCAAACACTAAATGACATCTTTGATAATAAGCTTTGTTCTATCGGTTCCTATATCGGAAGTATAGAACAGAAAAATATCATGGGTGCTATGCTTGCAAAAAGCGAAGATGTCAGCGAAAAGTATATTATTGATGAATTTGGAAAAGAAAGGATGGTAAGAGTTTGCTTTTTCAATCCATCACTAAATAAAGAATATAGAGTATGAATATGGCAGCATTACATGATTCATACTTGTTAGTAATCTTATTCTTTTGTTCTCTATCAAAATATTTTTATTTATGAATAATAGAGACCGTTTGGTTACAAATTGTAACCAGTTGAAAAAAGTTCTGGATATCAAATCTATTTCTGACTATTGGTGCGCTGATTAAATAACTGCGAGAATGTGGTCATACCTGTAATTACAAGTATTGGGATATGGTTATAAAGCTGTCTGTTATTAGCCTCCCAAAACATAAGGAAGAGGAATAGTCCAAAGAGGGAAATGCGGGCAAAAAGTCCAAGTATGTTATAGCAATCTAGCTTTCGTCTAATTATAGAAATCACACTTCCAATAATATTAAGCAAAAGGAGTAGATAATACATACCTGTTGCTATCATCATGGTGTATCCACCATAAACTCCATATGCAGAAAGAAATGGATAAGCAGGAGAATCTGCTTCATATA
The DNA here is from genome assembly GCA_000687675.1 of Lachnospiraceae bacterium NC2008. Lineage (GTDB taxonomy): Bacteria > Bacillota > Clostridia > Lachnospirales > Lachnospiraceae > NK4A136. The sequence goes on from JHWS01000005.1 coordinate 228,330, forward strand.
TGTATGTAGAGAGTCCCATAAAGCCTGTGGCAAAGTTGTGACGGGCTTTTTCTACTATGTGAGTGACAGAAAACATTTCATCACGGTTCTGCTTTAAATATGAATAAGCAATCTCTTTCTTAGCTTCCATCGATGGTGCTCCAAGCAGTTTATAGCCATAGTCAGAGTTGTCTGTCCAGTCTCCGTGACCGTGTGAGCCAAGAGCTATCCAGTGTATTACAGGCACATGCATATCAGTCATCTTAGCTGCTGGAGAGCTTCTCCAAATTAATTCGTATAAAGCAAAAAAACATATAAATGAACAGCAGTATAAGAGAATACGACGAAGCATATTGCGGTTGCATGAAGTAAGAAGCTTCACTATCGTAAAAGCAATAATAGGTATTATGGCAGTTGCCTTTAACCAGAAAGCCATACATCCAAACAATCCAACAAGTATGATTTTCAAAATGGATACCCATCTACGCTTTCCAAAGTCAGACACAATGAGATAGATCGGAAGTAGAGTAAGCATGATGGTAGCCTGGTCAGAATAGAAAGCGTATGTACAACCATATAGAGGCAAAAATAAGGCGTAAACAATTAATGCTAAAAAGCATACATATACTTTAAACTGAAAATGTTCAAGTATTTTAAATATTAGAAGTGCCGTTAATGTGGTGCAAAGAACGGATACTATAATAATTGAATAGGCTCCATCAAAGCCCATAAGATAGGCTGGGAGTCTTATTAAAGCCATTAATAACAGTAACAGATAATTGTTTTTAAACATGGCAAAATAAGACCAGTTAACTTCTTTACCAGAAATAAGATTAAGGGAGTTTACATATACTTCTCCGTAATCACTAGTTGGAGCATTAGCAAATAGTATTGAGACAGCAGAAAGGACAGCAAAAAGCAAAAATAGATATGCTGCCAGAATAACCTTCTTATGCTTTTCTAGAAATGATTCACACCTTCTTAAAAATAAAAATCCTAAGATAAAACAAATAAACCATATAATCGAAACAAAGGACACTTTATACCAGGCTATATGGTGATAGGTGCCAGTTACTGAAATAACCAGCATAGTTCCCATAAATAAAATATTAAGTAATTCGAATATATATATAAGCTTTTTGTTCATGAATAATCACCTCAAATTAACAAGAACATTATATATTTCGAACTTACATGTAATCAATATTATAAATAAACTTCATAAGTGCCATATCTACCCAAATCAGTGTAGTAATCTTCAGCATCTGCAAATTTTGATAATATTTTTTTGAAAACATGTCACCTTTTTACTTTCCCACGCATGTATATTATGTAAGGCCATTCGCGAAGGGACCTGTGGATGTGAAAACCCAGGAGGAAGACAAATGAATCAAGAAAAAAGGAATAAGGATTTGGAATGGGTCATAGAAAGTTATAGTAATTCCCTCTTCAATTCTAGCAATATAAATATAGCCCTGGCAGGTTTGCCCTCCTTCCGGGGCATATTATTTTACCCAATGAATTAGAATTCTAGGTGTTTTATAGTTTATAAGTTAGTGATAATATAGAGATTGTATTGATAATATGCGCTTTAGGCGCTTGTAGTATAAGAAGGGGAACTAAATATGGGTTATAAGTTTTATGGCTGGGAGAATGCTTTAGTATCTCCAATTTCTACTGATTACAGTGGCATTAACAACCCTAGAGAACTATTTGACGCACTTAAAAATATATGGTGCGAGTATACCGCTGCTCCTAGACTTAGAAGTCAGTGGAGCAAGGATAATATGACACTTGGACAATGCTCTATTACTGCATTTTTAGTTCAGGATATTTTCGGAGGCAAAGTATACGGTATTCCACGTGAAGGTGGCAATTTCCACTGCTATAACGTGGTTAATGGTGTAACCTTCGATCTTACCAGTGAGCAGTTTGGAGACGAAGTCCTTTCTTATGAAGATAATCCAGAACAGTCTCGTGAAGATCATTTTCAAAATGAAGAAAAATTCCTAAGATACAAATATCTAAAAGAAAGTCTTAAAAAGTTCCTTGGAGGTCACATTCCAACAGGTATTCCTGGAGGCTTCTTCATATATGAAAACAATGAAGAAGAATCTATACTTTTCGCAGATGAAAACGTTATAAATTTGTATGAATGCGATACTCTTGAAGAGTTCAGACAGTATGTTGGAAACTCATTTAAGGGTATGGTTCATCCTGATGATTTACACAAAATAGAAAATCAGATTCAGGCTCAGACTCTGTTTGGGGAGAAGAGACATGATTATGTAAGATATAGAATGATAACAAAGAACGGGGAAATTAAGTACCTGGAAGACTTTGGGCACCTACTTAACGGAAAGAATGGTAAAAGCTTTTTCTATGTATTTATAGTAGATGTTGACCAAAATGAGTATCTTAATAGAAATAAGAATTCACTGGCAGAAGCAGAGATACTTTCTATGAATCAGGATACAGATCCTCTTACAGGACTTTTCAATATGTCTTTCTTTTATCAGAATGTTCAGATGCTGATGGCATCACCTGAGAATCGTAGAAGATTCATCTCAATCATACATTTTGATATTCCTAACTTTAAGCTTTTCAATGAGCGTAATGGCTTTCTTCTTGGAGATGAGCTTTTGTGTGATATGGCAAAGATTATTAAGAATGAATTTTCAGATGCTGTAGTATCAAGATTTTCTAATGACCATTTTGTTGTATGTTCAATGGGGAGCAAGGAAAGTGTAGTAGCCAAGGCAGAGGCTGTTTACAATGAGGTTCTTCACTCTAAAGATGCGGCCAAGAGGGTAAGAATCAAAGCGGGTATCTACTATATGGAAGACCGCTTTACAGAAATCGGTCTTGCCTGTGACCATGCAAGACTTGCCTGCAATAGTATAAAAGGTAGACATGATATCAACATAGAAGTATATCAGGATTCACTTAGAGAAAATCTTCGCAGGCAGCAGTACGTTGTAGACCATATTGATGAAGCAATTGAGAATGAATATATTAAGGTATTTTATCAGCCAGTAGTTAGAGTGAGCACTGGTAAAATATGTGGCTATGAAGCGCTGGTTAGATGGATTGATCCTAATGTAGGTATGCTTCCACCGGGGGCATTTATAGAGACACTTGAGAATTATCATCTCATTCACAAGGTTGACTTATACGTGGCTGAACAGGTATGCAAGGACTATCATAAAGTAATAGAAAATGGAGATGTTATAGTTCCTGCGTCCATAAACTTCTCCTGTATGGACTTTGAACTTTGTGATATCTTTGGTAAGGTTGATGAAATAAGAAGAAAATATGATGTCCCTATCAATATGATTGACTTAGAGATTACCGAAACTGCCATAAAGGATAATCCAGGTAAGATTCAGGAAGAGTGCAGAAAGATGAGGGCCAAGGGCTATCAGGTATGGCTTGATGATTTTGGAAGCGGATACTCTTCACTTAATAATATTGTTGAGTATGAGTTTGATGTTCTCAAGATGGATATGGTTTTTCTTAGAAACTATGATAAGTATCCAAAGACAGCTACTATTATGAAATATATAGCTAATGGTGCCAGATCTCTTGGGGTACTTCCGCTTTGTGAAGGTGTAGAAACTAAGGAACATTATGAATTCTTAAAGAGTATAAATTGTGATAAGGCTCAGGGTTATTACTTTGGAAAACCTATGCCAATGGAGGAAACAAAGGCTCATACCAAGGGAAAAGGTATGGAATGGGAGACTGAAGAAGAGAGGATAGAATATAACAATCGTCCGTAAACCGTTAACATAATCAGATTTTAACCAGAGAGAATAATAAATATCGTGTGGCAAGTCGGGTAAAGTGTAAAACACAACTGACTTGCCTATTTTATTATCTGTCGTAACCAAATAGACATAGATATGTGATATAATACCTAAGATATCCTTTGGAGGTATTAGTTTGAAAGAAAACGCTGATGCGCTTTTCTTTCAAACAGAAATCGGTGCGAATTAAAGACGCTTCGCGTGCGCGCCGATTTCCCAGCTCAGAAAAATCACATAAGTGATTTTTCTTCGTGGAGGAACAAAAATGATTTATAACAATGTATTAGAGGCTATGGGTCATACGCCTGTTATAAGATTAAATAATATGGTAGAGGAAGGAAGTGCAGAAGTACTTGTAAAGTATGAAGGCCTTAATGTAGGAGGTTCCATAAAAACAAGAACAGCCTACAATATGATTCTTGATGCTGAGAAGAAGGGGCTTATTGGGCCTGATTCAATAATTGTTGAACCAACAAGTGGAAACCAGGGTATAGGACTTGCCCTAGTTGGTGCAGTAAGAGGATATAAAACTATAATCATTATGCCGGACTCTGTTAGTGAAGAAAGAAGAAAACTTGTTAAGCACTACGGAGCTGAAGTAATACTTATACATGATGATGGTGATATAGGAAAATGTATCGATGAGTGCCTTCAGACAGCACTAAAGATGGAAAAGGAAAATCCTAAGGTATATGTTCCACAGCAGTTTTCTAATCCAGCAAACAACTGGGCTCATAAGCACCATACAGCTCTTGAGATATTAGAGCAGGTGGGAGGTCCAATTGATGGATTTTGCAGCGGCGTAGGAACTGGCGGAACTATTTCAGGTATAGGTGAAACACTTAAGGCACAGAACCCTAATATCACTATATGGGCTGTTGAACCTGATAATGCCGCTATACTAGCTGGTGGAAATATAGGAACACATCTTCAGATGGGAATAGGTGATGGTATCGTTCCGGATAACCTTAATCAGGATATTTATTCTGACATATGTATAGTATCCGACGAAGATGCAATTCAGACAGCTAAGGATCTTGCAATAAAAGAGGGACTTATGTGTGGTATTTCCAGTGGTACTAATGTATATGCTGCCTTAAGAATGGCAAAAGAGTTAGGGCCTGGAAAGACAGTAGTAACTATACTACCTGATACAGCAGAAAGATATTTTTCTACACCATTATTTGACAATTAGTATTGTATTGTCCATAATGAAACTTGTAATAATTAACAAACATACATAAGGAGGAAGTCCATTGAAAATTGTTTCTTGCTAATAATTAAGTTAATAATCTCGTCTCTGGGACGGTTTAGCAGGAAATAGTTCATAGTGGATTCTGTGTAATATAGTGATTTTTTAATACCACAGGATTATTCTGTGGTATTTTTTTACCTACGGATACTCCCTTGCTATCCGCCCAGGATATATAATTAAGAAGGGAGACCAAGATATGTCATTAATTAAAATTACGAATTTAACATATGCCTATGAAGGCAGTTTTGACAACATATTTGATAGCGTTTCATTCTCTATAGATACTGACTGGAAGCTTGGTTTTATCGGTAGAAATGGAAAAGGAAAGACAACACTGCTTAACCTGCTTCTTGGAAAATACGAGTATACGGGCTCTATAATATCTGATGCTTACTTTGACTATTTTCCATATGAAGTATCAGTGGAAGAAGAGGAAGTTACAGCCTCTGAACTTATAGAAAAGTGGAAGCCGGGAGCAGAAGAATGGAGAGTAATCTGCGAACTTACCTTGCTTGGGCTAGATGCAGAGGTCTTATATAGACCAGTTAAAACACTTAGCTTTGGCGAAAGAACCAAGGTTATGCTTGCCGTTCTCTTTTCAGGAGAAAATGACTTTCTCCTAATAGATGAACCAACTAATCACCTGGATTCTAATGGGCGCGAAATAATAAAAAACTATCTGGCATCTAAGAAAGGATTTATCCTTGTATCCCATGATAGAGACCTGTTAGATGCCTGCACAGATCATGTACTTGTTCTTAACAGGGCATCAATAGAGGTTCAAACTGGCAATTTTACTTCCTGGTGGCAAAATAAGGAAAAGGCCGATGCATACGCAATATCAGAAAATGAGAAACACAAAAGAGAAATTGGAAAACTTAAAGCGTCAGCTGACCGTACAGCCAGATGGGCAGAAAAAAGTGAAAATACCAAGATAGGATACGATCCAATAAAGGAAAATGACCGCTGTATTTCAACCAGATCATATATTGGAGCCAAGACAAAAAAGATGCAGTCCAGAGTAAAGAACACTCAGGAACGTATACAAAGAGAGATTGCCGAGAAAGAGGGACTTCTTAATGATATTGAAAGTGTAACAGACCTAAAGCTTATGCCACTAACTCATCATAAGGATGCTCTTATAGAGTGCAGGGATTTATCATTAAGCTATGGGGATAAGACGGTATTTCAGCATCTAAACCTTAAGCTTTGTAATGGTGACAGGCTCTTTCTCAAAGGGCATAATGGCTGCGGCAAGTCTTCATTAATCAAGGCTATTTTGGAAAAAGCAGGGTATAATGAGCATGCAAAGGAAGGCGATATTAATCTAGAAGGCGAACTTACTGTAGCATCAGGACTTACTATATCCTATATTAACCAGGATACCAGCCACTTAAAGGGCAGCCTTCAGGAATATGCTGAAATTAATGGAGTAGATTATACTTTGTTACTGTCTTTACTGCGTCAGTTAGACTTTGATAGAAATCAGTTTGGCAAGGATATATCTGACTTTTCTATGGGACAGAAAAAGAAGGTCCTTATAGCTGCAAGTCTTATAAAACCAGCCCACATCTACATATGGGATGAACCACTAAACTTCATAGATGTGTTTTCAAGAATGCAGCTTGAGAAACTAATAGAAACCTATAAGCCAACCATGATACTGGTTGAACATGATGAAAGATTTCGAGAGAAAATAGGAACAAAATTGGTGGAATTCTAGCATGAATGATATTACCTACAGTAAGAAAAATGATGAAATAGAATGTGTTCATTACAATAACAGCACCAGAAGCTACAAGCCGCATACCCACGCAGGACATCTAACTGTAGGTTATGTGGAATCTGGTACTGTTTGTATAGCCATAGGGCAGGACAATCTAATATGCAGAGCAGGTGACGAATTTAGAATCGAGCCTAATGTACTTCATGAAGTTAAAACTATAGAGAATCAGCCATATTCCATGCTTGTTCTTTGCATAAAGACTGCGACTGATTATAATGATAAGCTTCTTAAAGAATTACAGAACAATATTTTGGAAAATCCTGAGAATATGTATCTTATTGAAGAGATGGCAAAGGATGCCGGAATAAGTCCATATCACATGATAAGGAAGTTTAAGCATGCCTTTGGCCTGACTCCTCATCAATTTCAGATACAAAGTAAGGTGCGTAAAGCCCAAAAACTTCTAGAAGAAGATAAAAGCATCCTTGAGGTGACTTATGAGGCAGGCTTCTGCGACCAAAGTCACCTTGATAGATGCTTTCAAAAGGTTCTAGGCATGAAACCAACTGAATACAAGGCTTCTTTAGCAAAGGGCAGGGAAGAACTTGGCGAATAGATATAAGCCTTCTGGACCTGCATTAACTGCATGGTGAACTTTAGTAGGCATAATAGATATTACCCCAGGTTCATAAGCAATCTCTTTTCCGTCATTAACACATGTACCATAGCCTGCGATAACTTCATGAGTTTCAAGTTGTGGGTCATGAATATGGTCTAAGATGCTTTTATCAGGTGCGATTCTTACAAGATGAAAACTGTAGTCGCCACCTGTTTCTTTAGAAGTAAGAATATGTTTAAGTTCAACACCCTCAAATACTGGATGCTTTGACCAAGGTATATCCTCAAACTTTACTGTCATATTTGGGAGCCTAAGCTCACCGCCATTGAATGCTTCAAATGTTTCTTTCATAAAAAAAATCCTCCGTTCTTTTTGATAAGTTAACCCTATCAATTCGCGGAGGATTTTTATTGGATAAAATTGCTATGTTGCCATTTTATTATTTAATCGATTTATAAACACTCGTGAAAAGAACAAACATATGATAGCAGTAATTACAAATGCCAGGGGCTGGGCTTCCTGAATTCCCTTAAGTCCTCTTGTTTTAGAGAGTATAAGCAGTACTGGAATCAGAATAAATCCGCTTCGTAGGCTTGATGCCATAGTTGCATATAGTTTAGCTCCTGTACTTTGAAATCCCATCTCAACAACCATGGTAAATGGTGTAACCACAAGTCCTATACACATCAGCCTTAAGGCTCTTACTGCAATAACGATAACATCCGCGTCATCTCGCATCATGCGAACCAGAGTTGGTGCATATATGAATATAGGAATCAACGTAATAGTTATAACCACCTCAGAAGAAATTAGTGTCTTTTTAAATGCTTCCTTAACTCTGTCATATTTTTTGGCACCATAGTTAAATGAACTAATAGGCTGGAACCCTTGACCGATACCAAGAGCAACAGCTACAGCAATGAAGCTTATTCTTGTAGCGATACTCATAGCTGATACTGCCGCATCACCATATACTTTTGCCTGATTGTTAAGAAGCATAGTAGCTATAGAATTAAGCCCCTGTCTAAGAAGACTTGGGAAACCTGTTCCCATTATCTCCTTAAGCACAAAGGATGAAAGTACCACCTCTTTTATGCTAATCTGAGTTTCTGTTTTTCCTTTTAAGAACATATAAAGAAGTATGCAAAAACTAATTATCTGTGATACTGCAGTTGATAGTCCGGCACCTGCTATTCCCATATTTAATTCAAATATACAAAAGGCATCTCCTGATATATTAAGAACTGCACCAACCATAAGACCTACAGTTCCAAGCTTGGCTTTACCCTCATATCTAAGAAGGTTGTTCATAGTTAGACTGGCTGTGTTAAATGGTGCCGCAATAAGAATATAAATAATATAACTTCTTGCATAAGGTGCAATAGTTTTAGTACTTCCTAAAATATCAAGAAGCGGCTCCATAAAGATAAAGCTAAGTATTGCAATGGCTAGTCCCATAAAAAATGAAAGGAAGAAGCCTGTAGATGTATACATAGTTGCTTCTTTCTTATTCTTAGCACCAAGTTTTCTGGACATGAGACTTCCGGCACCCTGACCGCACATAAATGCTACAGCCTGAAGTATACACATAAAGCTAAAGACAACACCTACAGCTCCGCTTTGACTTGTACCTAAAGTTCCGATAAATGCTGTATCAACTATATTGTAAATATTAGTAACCATCATAGTTATAATGGTTGGTATAGAAAGAGATAACAACAGTTTTCCAATAGGTGCTGTTGTCATCCTGATGTATTGTTCGTTACTGTTATTCATAAAAAATCCTTATATATTGAAAATGTTATCTCTAAAATTAACAAAAAAAGTGCGGCTATGCCACACTTCCCATGGGCTTACATTATCATATTTTCCTTTGTTTTTCAAGTCTAGAACTCATCTTTGATATGGTGTATTAAGTATAAGACCCTTGTATAATAAGGGGTTTGGATTAATACACTTTTTTAGTTTCTTGAAAGGAAATATGCCTTTATGAAAGAAGAATTTATGCTGACACTATCTGATAAAAAGCAGACAGAACTTATTCTAAAAACCAATGATTACACATGTAAGTTTGGCCTTAGATTAACAGAACAGGACACCATGCTTTTACTAGCAAAGAGGAGAGAAAGTTTATTAGAAGAACAACGTGTTGAATTCGGACAAGGGGTAATTGATAGGCTTATATTTGCATTTTGTGATTCGGATTACATTGACCAGAATAACTACGTTGAAACTATTAATAGACTGCAAGGCATATTTTATCTATACAAGAATGAATCCTTGGATGAACTTACTGATGACGAACTTATAGAGGTTATGCGAAGTGCTTTTGATGATGAATGTCACGGTTCTTTAGACTACTTAGAAGATACCTTCCTTGATGAATTCGCCAGAAATATAAGGTCGGGTTCCCATAGTTTCCTTGGGAGTGCATGCGGCGATGCAAGAAAGTATTGCAAGAAAATTGGGAGGGAGAAGTAGGATGGCAGATATATTATCTTTATTTGATATGGAAGACCTCCTCCCCATAGTAGCTAGATTAACCGATGAATATACATCAAAGGAAAGCTCATCAGTTACTTTTGAAAGAGCAAGAAAACTTATGGCAGCAGTTATGTATGCTATGGCACATTTTGAGACCAGGAACACTAGTCTAATGGGACAGAATGATCTGTCGGCAGAAGAAGTCTATAAGCTAGGCTATGAAGCAGTGCTATTAAAGGTCGATACTGTCAAAGAAAAATATAAGAAACTTATGACCTTTTTTGATGGTTATAACAATCGAAATTACAAAGATACTGTAGAAAAAGCTATCCCTGGATTCTTTAAATACTATGATCCAAAGTTTACACCTATGGATAATATTATTACCATGGATTACCCAGTCTTTAAACTTAATATGAAGCTGGAAGGAATAGATTTGATAAGTCAGTATATTGACGCAATATGGAATGAACAGGTTTACCTACAGGCATTTTCAAGGGAATATGTTGTTTCTAAATTAAAAGAATTTCACCCTAAATATGAAAGAGAATTTATTAATCTTAAAGAGATTTTCTTGATGCAGCTTAGGGGAGAAGCAGGTGGAATAGAGACGACATAATCTAGGCTTTGAGAATAGCTACAGATATGGGGTATAATATCTGTGAACCTGTTATGGGTATCATAAACGAGGACCGATTTAAGGACTAGAAAATGATAATCAAAGAATACGGTACAGATAAAAAAGATACGATAATACTACTTCATGGGGGTGGACTATCATGGTGGAATTATAGGGAAGTGGCTGAACTTCTTCAGGAGGAGTTTCACATTATACTTCCAATCCTAGATGGACACACAGGAAGTGATAGACCATTTACTTCAATAGAAGACAATGCTAAAGAGATTATTAAATATATAGATGAAAACTATGGCGGCTCAGTATTAATGATGGGTGGACTTTCACTTGGCGGCCAGGTTCTGCTGGAGATACTTTCGCAGAGAAAAGATATCTGTAGCTTTGCCTTAGTAGAAAGTGCCATGGCAATTCCATCTAAGATTACTCATGCTATGATAGGGCCTGCATTTGGCTTAAGTTATGGGCTAATAAAGCTAAGATGGTTCTCAAAACTTCAGTTTAAATCTCTTCATATGAAAAAAGAACTGTTTGAGGATTATTACAAGGATACCTGCGGTATAAAGAAAAAGGATATGATTTCCTTTCTTCAGGCCAATACAGCATATGAGCTAAATGAAGCAATTAATGCTTGTCAGGCAAAAGTACATGTCTATATTGGACAGAAAGAAATAAAAGGAATCAAAGAATCGGCTCAAAAGATTCAAAAGAAGATACCAGATTCCAAGCTAACTGTACTACCAAGACTTTATCATGGAGAATTCTCCATAAATCATGCATACCAGTATGTGGACCAAGTGCATAAACTGGTTCGAGGAGAATAATACTTCTATGGAAATAAAAAGATTAAAAGAACTTGCTGACAGAAGCTATAACTCCGGTATGTATACCTTTACGGATTTTCTGGATATGGCCCAGCTGTCAGACTATTATGAACATGAAAAAGAGTTAAACTATGCTAATCCGGAGGCATTTGGCGGCTATGAACTTGCTGAGCGTAAGGTTATAAGATTTGGTAATGAGGAAAGTTTAGGGTATAGTCAGGACTACCCTGTCACAGCCCTTTCAATACTTCCGGTAAACAAGAAGTTTTCCGATGACTTAAGTCATAGGGATTTTCTAGGAGCCCTTATGAATCTTGGAATAAAGAGAGAACTCCTTGGAGATATATTTGTCCGTGACAATGAAGCATGTGTATTTTGCCTTGACACTATAGCTGAATATATAATCAGTAATCTTTCCAGAGTAAAACACACCACAGTTAAGGTGCAGGTTTGTCAGGATGTCTCATCTATCTCTACACCCAAAACAGAAGACAAGCTTATTCAGGTATCCTCTATTAGAGCTGATGCTGTTATAGCAAGAGTATATAACCTGTCCAGACAGGAAGCCTGCGCATTATTCCCAGAAGGACTTGTTTATATCAACGGAAGGCTTACCACGGAAAATGCCAAAGGCTTAAATCCCGGTGACCAGATATCTGTCAGAGGAAAAGGAAAGTTTAGATTTGAGACAGAAGGTGGTCTTTCCAGAAGAGGAAAGATAAACTGTCAGATTAAGATATACATATAAGCCAGCGGCTATGTATAATATATTATATTGAAAATATAAGATGATAGGAGATAAGTTATGCCAAAGGATCCGGTTATGCTTCTTAGCTATGTTAATACCCAGCTTCGCGACAACTATACAAGTCTTGACGAACTTTGCGCCTCAGAAGGTGCTGACAGAGCTGAGATTGAAGCAAAGTTAAATTCTATTAACTATGAATATAATGCTGAGTTAAATAAGTTTGTGTAAGTTCCGGCTAACACAAACTGTGAAAAACAACCTAAAATTCCACAAAAAAGCTGTCCAAGAATTGAAAGTTCTGTGGACAGTTTTTAATATATCTTATATAATTGTTACGGTTTATTTCGTAGCTGTGAATCATAAATTGCTATGAATCATAGCCACGTAGGGCATATGTCAATAGTGACAGCCTAATATACACATTATTCTATAAGGAGAAAATATATGAGTCAGAAACCAGTAGTATTAATGGTGCTCGATGGATATGGACTTTCAGACGAGCATGAGAATAATGCCATCTATATGGCAAAAACACCAGTTATGGATAAGCTTATGGCACAGTATCCATTCGCTAAGGGTTATGCATCAGGACTTTCAGTAGGTCTTCCAGACGGACAGATGGGTAACTCAGAGGTAGGACATATGAATATCGGTTCAGGCCGTATCATCTATCAGGATCTTACACTTATTACAAAGTATATTGAAGATGGTGTGTTCTTCGAGAATGAAGAACTTCTTCGTGCAATTGATAACTGTAAGAAGAATAACTCAGACCTTCATGTTTGGGGTCTTCTTTCAGACGGTGGTGTACACAGCCACAATACACATCTTTATGCTATTCTTGAGCTTTGCAAGAAGCAGAATTTTGAAAATGTTTATATTCACCCATTCTTTGATGGTCGTGATACTCCACCTGCATCAGGTAAGGGATACCTTGAAGAACTTGTTGCTAAGATTAAAGAAATCGGTGTTGGTAAGGTTGCATCACTTCATGGTCGTTATTATGCAATGGACAGAGATAACAACTGGGATCGTATCCAGAAGTCTTATGATGCACTTGTTCTTGGTGAAGGAAACAAGGCTACAGACCCTGTAGCTGCTATGCAGGCTTCATATGATGCAGAAGTAACAGATGAGTTCGTTATCCCAACAGTTATTACTGATGAAGCAGGTAAGCCACTTAGCACTGTTAAGGCTAATGACTCAGTTATCTTCTTTAACTTCCGTCCTGACCGTGCAAGAGAAATCACAAAGGCATTCTGCTTTAGTGATGCTGATATTGCAGCAGCTGATGGTGATGCTAGTGATACAAAGTGCGTTAAGTTCCTTAAGAGAGCTAACGGATTTATGCCTATTACATATGTATGCTTCAAGGATTATGATGAGACAATCGGTAACAAGTATGTTGCATTCAAGAAGCCAGAAATTAAGAATACATTTGGTGAATATCTTGCAAACAATGGTCTTCACCAGCTTCGTATCGCTGAGACAGAGAAGTATGCTCACGTAACATTCTTCTTCAACGGTGGTCTTGAAGATCCTAATAAGGGTGAGGATCGTACACTTGTTAACTCACCAAAGGTTGCTACATATGACCTTAAGCCAGAGATGAGTGCTCCAGAAGTAAGCGAGAAGCTTGATGCAGCTATCACATCTGGTACATATGATGTAATCATCATCAACTTTGCTAACCCAGATATGGTTGGTCATACAGGTAAGCTTGACGCAGCTATCAAGGCTGTTGAGAGAGTAGATGAGTGCGTTGGTGCTGCATTTGATGCAGTTATGAAGATGAACGGTGTTCTCTTCATCTGCGCTGACCACGGTAATGCAGAACAGATGTGGAACAAGGAGACCAATGCTCCTCACACAGCTCATACAACAAACCCAGTTCCATTCATCCTTTGCAACTATGATGATTCATACACAATTAAAGAAGGCGGTAGACTTTGCGATATCGCTCCAACACTTCTTCAGGTTATGGGTCTTCCACAGCCAGCAGAGATGACAGGTGAAAGCCTTCTTATCAAGAAGTAATCTTTAATAAAGAAATACAATAATTAATAGGCTGCAGGACCTAATGGTCCTGCAGTTTTTTATGTTATAATTATCCTATGAAAAATAATCTTGTAGCAGGCATACTTGCCCATGTAGATGCTGGTAAGACAACCTTATCAGAAAGCCTTTTATTTAATACAGGGGTTATAAAATCTGCAGGTAGAGTAGATTCGAAAAATACATATCTTGATACTGATCAGGTAGAGAGAAGCCGAGGCATAACCATCTATTCTAAGAATGCCAGACTTCCTATTTCAGACTCGTCAGACTTAATTCTTATAGATACACCGGGACATGTTGATTTTAGTACAGAAACAGAAAGAGCACTGTCTGTTCTTGACTTTGCCATACTGCTAATAAGCGGTTCTTCAGGAGTACAACCTCATACCAAAACTCTGTGGAACCTGCTAAAGATATATAATATTCCAACCCTTATATTCGTAAATAAGATGGATATGCCAGGTACAGTTTCGGATAAACTTTTATCAGAAATTAAGTCTAAGTTATCCGACAGCGTGGTAGCATTCTCAGACTTTTCAAACGAAGAATATATAACTAGAGCAGAAGAAAGCATATATGAAGATGTGGCTTCATGTGATGAGACTATTATGGATAAATTCTTATCAGATGGAAGTCTTAATAATGATGACATTAATAAGCTTTTTTATGAAAGAAAGATATTCCCTCTTTTCTTTGGCTCAGCCCTTAAGAATCAGGGAGTAGACATATTTATAGACTTTTTAAAAAAGATAAATCCTATAAATGAGGCTAACCAAAACCAGGATGAGTTTGGTGCCATGGTTTACAAGATAAGTCATGATGATCAGGGAAAAAGGCTGACCTACTTAAAAGTTACCTCAGGTTCTCTTAAGGTTAAGTCTATGCTTGGAGAAGAGAAGGTTAATGAGCTTAGAGCTTATTCAGGTATCAAATATACTTCTTTATCTGAAGCTACAAAAGGTGACGTAGTAGCTATTCCAGGTCTTAATAGTACCCATGCAGGTGATACATTTGGCTGTGCCAAAAACAGGTTTTCTTCGGTGTTGGCACCGGCCCTTTCCTATGCAGTTCATTATCCGAAGGATATGGATAATACCCGTATGCTACAGATTTTAACTGAGCTTCAGGATGAGGACCCTTCACTAAATGTAGCCTACAACTCAGAAACCAGAGAGATTAATGTATCTCTTATGGGGGATATACAGACAGAGGTTCTTAAGAATACTCTTATTACAAGATATGGAGTTGATGTAACCTTTAGCGATGGAAAGATATGCTACAAGGAAACTATAGACGGCTCAGCTATTGGCGTAGGGCATTTTGAACCGCTTCGTCACTATGCAGAAGCACAGATTAAATTAGAACCTCTTGAAAGAGGTGCAGGTATGGAGTATGACGCTGACCTGTCTACTGACCTGCTTGATAAGAACTGGCAGAGACTTATCCTTACCCATATGCAGGAACGGTGGCACAGAGGTGTTCTTATAGGTGCACCACTTACTGATGTCAAACTTACTTTGGTGGCAGGTAAGGCTCATGTTAAGCATACTGAAGGCGGCGACTTTAGACAGGCAACATACAGAAGTATAAGACAGGGACTTATGAAACTAAGAGAAATGGGTTCCTGCAGAATACTAGAGCCATACTATGAATATACACTCAGGATTCCTGACAATCTTGTGGGAAGGGCTATGACTGATATAGCTTCTATGAATGGAACCTCTTCCATTACAGATAATGATTATGAAAACAACCTTACTACCCTTACAGGCAAGGCCCCGGTATCTACTATGAATGGATATCTTAAAGAGGTTACTGCTTATTCTAAGGGACTTGGAGAATTATCTCTTTCTCTTGCAGGTTATGAGCTATGCCATAACGAAGAGGAGGTTATTGCTTCCCATCCGTATAATCCGGAAAGTGATATAAGAAATACACCTGACTCAGTATTTTGTATGCATGGAGCAGGTACAGTGATTCCTTGGAATCAGGTGGATGAGTATAAACATGTAGCATACGATGAATCGCTTGGGACAGCTTCTCTAATATCGGATAAGGAATCTCTTAACCTGTCTAAGGCTGCCAATGAAAAAAGGAAACAATTCGAGAAAACTACTAATGATGACTTATTTGTATCAACTGAGGAGATAGACCAGATTCTAACCCAAAACTCACTTGCCAATGCCAGCGTGCAAAGAAAGAACTGGGGCTATAGACCTTCTAAACCGAAACCAGTAACTGACGTGGTATACAAGGGAACTGTATACAAAGAAAAATATATGCTGGTAGATGGATATAATCTTATATTTGCCTGGGAAGAACTTGGAAGTTTGGCAAAAGAGTCGCTTAATGCAGCATCAGGCAAACTTAACGATTTATTATGTAACTATCAGGCTATTACAGGAATAAATCTGATTGTAGTCTATGATGCATATAAGCTTAAGGGACATAAAACAGAGGAGAATCCTTATCATAATATTACTGTTGTATATACCAAAGAGGCTCAGACAGCTGACCAGTATATAGAACGATATGCTAATAAGCATGCAGGCAAATATGATATTACAGTTGTAACTTCTGATGGCCTTGAGCAAGTTATTATAAGAGGTCAAGGCTGCAAACTAATCTCTTCAAGAGAATTTATAAAGCATATGGAAGTTACCAGTAAAGAATTCAATGAGCTTCACGGGGTAAAGTAAAAGGAATATAGATGATAGCTACAACACTTTGCTATATAAAAAATAATAAGGACGAATATCTTCTTCTTCACAGAGTAAAAAAGGTTAATGATATTAATGAAGGAAAGTGGATAGGAGTTGGAGGCAAGCTTGAAGAGGGCGAGACTCCTGACCAGTGCGTAGTTCGTGAGGTATACGAAGAAACAGGGCTTACTCTTACAAACTACCACTGCCACGGCCTTGTAAAGTTTATATCTGACCAGTATGAAGCTGAGGATATGTATCTGTATTCAGCAGATGGATATGATGGCAGCCTTATAGAAGACTGCAATGAAGGAGAACTTGTCTGGGTTCATAAGGATAAAGTTCTTGAACTTCCAACATGGGAGGGAGACAAATACTTTCTTAAGCCTCTTTTAGAAGGTCAGAATAGAATAGATATGCTTGTGGAATATAAAGGGGATGAACTTGTAAGATGTGAAAATCTTGCTAGTCCGGTTAATACCATAAAGAGTAATGTATTAACCTATCCTCATGGATTTTCAACAAGAACAGGCGGGGTAAGTGAAGGTATTTACAAGTCACTTAACCTTGGTATGAAACTTGGAGATGATTGGAGACGAGTATGGGAGAATTATAATCGATTCTTATCATCTGTTGGAATAAAGCAAAGAGACTTTGTATGTGGTAATCAGGTTCATGGTAATTCTGTTCACATTGCAACTTCTAAGGACCTTCGAGTAGCTTATGGAAAAGGTAATATCTATGAAGTAGATGGATATGTAACTAATGAGCCTGGAGTACCTATTGTAGTATTTACAGCAGACTGTGTACCTGTTCTTTTAGAAGATAGAAAGCATGGAGTTATAGGTGCTCTTCACTGTGGCTGGAGAAGTACAGTAGCAGATATAGAAAAAGAAGGCATAGATAAGATGGTACTTCTAGGAGCTAGAAAAGAGAATATACATATAGCAATAGGACCTGCAATAGAAGCTTCCTGTTTTGAAGTTGGAAGTGAAGTTGTAGAGGCAGCAGAAAAACTTATAGGCGGTGCCGCCAGCAGGTTTTATGAAAAGGAAACTGACAAAGTAACTGGAGAGATTATCCGGTGCAAGTTTTTACTAAACCTTAAAGGAATAATAAAAGAGCGTTTTACTCAGCTTGGAGTAAAAGAAGAATTTATAGAAATAATTAATGAATGTACTATGTGTAATCCAGACAAATTCTGGTCTCACAGATATACTAAAGGACAAAGAGGAAGTCAGGCTTCTATAATCTCTATTCCACCTCTAAAATAAAGGGGATAAAGGGAATAAAGCTATAAAAGGGAATCTTTATGGAATATAAAATATATCCAGCAAAAACAGAAGAGTGGGAAGATGCTATGGCTCTATCCTGGAGGGTGTTTAATATATACGAAGCTCCAGAATACAGTCAGGAAGGCATAGACAGTTTTCTTAACTTTATTTCAGATCAAAACCTATACAAGATGTTTTGCAGAGGGTTCTATAAACTCTACCTTGCTAAAGATAGTGATGGAAAACTGTTAGGTGTAATAGGTGTTAGAAATAAAAATCATATATCTTTACTATTTGTTGAAAGCAAGGCTCATAAGCAGGGAATAGGTTCAGCTCTTATGGACTATGCCTTAAAAGAAATAAGAGGTCATTATCATTTGGAATATGCAACGGTTAATTCCTCAACTTATGCAGAAGGCTTTTATCACAAACTTGGTTTCGTTGATATGGGGCCTAAGCAGGAGAGCCAGGGTTTAATTTACACCCCAATGCAAATTATCTTTTAATATCACTTCAGAATAAAAACTACCAATCGGTCGTAAAAATACGAATATATAGTTGCAATCTTTTTGGGAATACCTTATTATATGTCTAGAAGATATTAATAAGTTTTTTTCACATACATATTAGGAGATATTACATGAAAGAAGACTACTTAAAGAAGTTAAGATTTTGCGGTATATTTGGAATTATTAATTTCTTATCCTATCTTGCAGGAGTTCTATTTGCACCACTTGCCTATCCGGGATATGACTGGATGAGCCAGGCAGTAAGTGATTTATCAGCAGACACAGCTCCATCACTTATGCTTTGGAAACAGCTTACAGCACTGTATGGATCCACAGGACTTGTTTCTGTTATGGCTGTATGCATATATGTTTCAGTTACAAAAGCTGGAAATAAAATATTCAGAGCTGGTATCTATTTATTTGCCATAATGAATTGGATATCAAGTATAGGGTATGAGATGTTTCCACTTTCTAAAGCGGGGAAAGAAATTAAGGGTTTCCAAAACATTATGCATGTATATGTTATAACTGCAGCAGTAGTAGTTACTTCTATAGTCTCGCTGATACTCATTATAGTTGGAGGTTTCAGGAAGACTAAAAATATAGAAACTGCAATCTGGGCAGCTATAGCTTTAGCCATGATGTTTATAGGTGCTATAGGTACGGGAGCTGTACCTAAACAGTATTTTGGTATAGTAGAGAGATTCAGTGTATTTGCTGCTGTAGGATTTGATATGATTCTGGGTATACAATTACTTAGAGGAGCATACAAAACTCAGGAGTAAATAATACAATGATATAAATTAAAACCCTATGGAGGCAAATTTCATGCTGACATAGGGTTTATTTAATTTATGTTAATTATTTTTAGAGAAATTATTAAAAAAATGTGGTAAAATATCTTAAACTTTATAATTAAGATAAGTGTCTTTATTTTTAAGGTTGGTAATCGGGGGAATAGTATACAAATGAATAAGAATCAGATTCCTGAACAAATAGAGGGCATAGATGTTCAGGCAGGAATCACTAATTCAGGCTCGGAGGAAATCTTTCTTCGTGGTCTGGTAGATTTCTATAAGCTAATTGAAAATAAAAGCTCAAAGATTGAAAGCTGTATGTTAGAGGGTAAGGTTAGGGAACTTATTATAGAAGTTCATGGCCTAAAGAATACAGCCAGGATGATTGGTGCCCTGGAGCTTTCTGAAAAGTTTAAAAAAGTCGAAGAGATGGAAGGTCACTTTGACGATGAAGAGATTTTTGAAAGCACTGACCAGGTACTTGCTTATTACAAATCATTTATAGATATACTTAAGCCTATTGCTGATTCAGATAATGATGAAAAGAAGCACATTAGTAAAGACGATTTTATTAGCCTTCTTACAACTTTAAAAGAAGCTATGGATGACTTTAATCTAGATGGTGCTGATAAAACCATGAAAGAGTTAAACAGTGTAGTTATACCTGATGCTCTTGTAAGTGGCATAAAAGAATTGGATGCCTTAGTAGCTGATGTAGCTATGGAAGAGGTTATCAATCTTACTGAAAAGTTAATAAAAGAAAGTGCTAGTTGTTTCTAAGTTAAAAGGGGAGAAACTGTAATGGCAAAGATGAAGTTGCTGTTAGTGAGAAGCAAGGCGGGATTCCTAGTTAAATCATTTGCAAAGTATATTGCTTCTGACGAGGTGGATCTAATAGAAGTAGATCCTAATATCAACGCTATTAATGCTGTTGTTGACGGTGCCGACGGTATTATCGTATATGCTGGTTTTGGTATCGAGGAACAAAAAGATGTAATTGTATATATTAAAGATAAGGTTATTGAAGAGAGCTTGCTATTATTCCTTATTGAAGGTGATTATGGAATAGAGGATACCTTGTCTTTACTTACCAGCCAGTCTGTAACACATATCTTTAGAAGACCTGTGGATATTAAAGAAGCTGCTTTGGTTATAAGAGACTATGTGGAGCAGGATGGAAGAAAGAGTAAGAAGACTATTCTGGTTCTTGATGACTCAGGAGCCATGCTTCGAAATCTAAAATCTTGGCTTGGTAGCAAGTACGTAGTTGTTCCTGCTAACTCAGGTATTATGGCAATAAAATACATAAGCAGAAAGATTCCAGATCTTGTACTTCTCGATTATGAGATGCCTATTGTTGATGGTAAGCAGGTTCTGGAGATGATACGAACGGAGACGGAGTTTGCAGATATTCCTGTTATATTCCTTACAAGTAAGGGAGACAAGGAAACTGTTATGGGAACCATGGCTCTGCATCCACAGGGATATATGTTAAAATCTCTTAGTCCTTCTGAAATAGTTAAGAATGTAGACGACTTTTTTGAAAGAAACGAGAATGAGAAAAAGCAGAAAAAAATATAATATTTAAAAGCTAAACAAAGGAGAACCTAACTTATAGGTTCTCCTTGCATTATTTACGGGCATAAGAACATTGATTATAATATAGAAAAAACTTTAGAAGCGAGACAGAAAATATGAAGAACATTGGTGATATTAAACCATTTGAAAAGAAACTATATCTTAGCTCTCCAACTATGCACGGAGAAGAACTTAAATATATGACAGAGGCATATGAGACTAACTGGATGAGTACAGTTGGTGCCAATATCAATACTCTTGAAGAAGAAGTGGCTGCCTATGTTGGTGTTAAATACGCAGTTGCTCTTTCATGCGGAACAGCAGCTCTTCACCTTGCAACCAAGCTTGCTGGAGAAAAGTTATATGGCCAGGCCAGACCAGAGGTAGGAACACTTCAGGGGCATAAGGTATTCGCAACAGATATGACCTTTGATGCAACTATTAATCCTATAGCTTATGAAAATGGTGAGGCTGTCTTTATTGATACAGAAGCTGACACATGGAATATGAATCCAGATGCACTTGAAAAGGCATTTGACATGTATCCTGATGTAAAGCTTGTTGTAGTAGCTCATCTTTATGGTACTCCAGCAAAGATGGATAAGATAAAGAAGATATGCGATGCTCATGGAGCACTTATTATAGAAGATGCAGCAGAAAGCCTTGGCGCTGAGTATAAGCTTGATGGAGCATGGGTTCAGACAGGTTCTCTTGGAAATTATAACTGCATATCATTTAATGGAAATAAGATTATCACTGGTTCTTCAGGTGGTATGTTCCTAACAGATAGTAAAGAAGATGCTGAGAAGGTTCGTAAGTGGTCTACTCAGTCAAGAGAGGCAGCGCCTTGGTATCAGCATGAGGAGATAGGTTATAACTATCGTATGAGTAATGTTATAGCTGGTGTTGTAAGAGGACAGTTCCCTTACCTTGGAGAACATATTGCTCAGAAGAAGGCAATTTATGAAAGATACAAAGAAGGATTTAAGGGACTTCCAATTAGGATGAATCCATTTGACGAAGCTAATTCAAAACCTAACTTCTGGCTCTCATGTGCTCTTATAGATGAGGAGGCTATGTCACCTATGGTTCGCGGCGACCAGGACTACCTTTACACAAGTGAAAAAGGCAAAACTAATCCTCACGAGCTTTTAGAAGCAATTGCTATGTTAAATGCTGAAGGCCGTCCAATCTGGAAGCCTATGCACCTTCAGCCAATTTATAGAAGTCATAAGTTTGTAACTGCCAGGGGTAATGGACGCGGACAGTCCAATGCTTATATCAGTTCAGATAGTATATCAGATGTAGGCGCAGATATATTTAGAAGAGGTCTTTGCCTTCCTTCTGATAACAAGATGACACCTGACCAGCAGGACGCTGTTATCGACGTAATAAAAAGATGCTTTGAATAAGACTGGAAATTAAAGATGAAGATTATTGGAAAGATAGTTAAATTTACTGTAAAGGTTGGGCTTATAGCTGGAGCTATAGCATTTGTCTTTGATAGGATAGGACAGAAAAAAGAGACAAAGAAGAGCCATGTTCACAGATATAATGGACCATATGAAAAATACGTAAAAAGACCACTGGACTGCTTTGTAGCAACTTGCGCTCTTGTTCTTCTTTCTCCTCTTATGCTTGTTACATCATACCTAGTTAAAAAGAAGCTTGGCTCACCTGTTTTATTTAAGCAGGCAAGACCAGGTAAGGGCGGAAAGATATTCAACCTCTATAAGTTTAGAAGTATGACAGATGAGAAGGATGCTGATGGTAACCTGCTTCCTGATGAAGTTAGACTTACAGGCTTTGGTAAGAAACTTAGAGAAAGTTCACTTGATGAACTACCTGAATTAATAAATATGGTTAAGGGAGATATGTCCCTGGTTGGTCCAAGACCACTTCTTGTTCAATATCTTCCACTTTATAATTCATATCAGGCCAGACGCCACGAAGTAAGATCTGGTCTTACAGGACTTGCTCAGGCCAATGGTAGAAATGCTATTAGCTGGGAAGAGAAGTTTGATTATGATGTTCAGTATGTAGACAATATAACATTTAAGGGTGATTTAAAGATTATTCTTGATACATTCTTAGCTGTAATAAAGCGTGAAGGAATTAATGAAAATGGAAGTGCTACCATGGAACCTTTTAAGGGGAATGAGTAGACTAATAAGTATAAAGGGAAATAAAAATAATGAGTAATGTAGTAATTATCGGAGCATCAGGCCACGGAAAAGTTGTGGCTGATATTGTTAATAAATCAGGGGATAAGCTTCTTGGTTTTCTAGATGATGATTTATCTCTTGGATATGAATTTTGTGGTTATCCTATTATGGGGTCAGTAAGTGATTATGATAAGGTTATTGGCGCCAGCTTTGTTATAGCTATAGGTAATCCTGAAATAAGAGAAAGAATAAGCCAGTCTATCAAGGCTCCTTTTTATACAGCAATTCATCCATCAGCTCAGATTAGCGGTATTGATGTTGCTATCGGAGAAGGAACTGTTGTTATGCCTGGGGCTATTATTAATAGCGGTGCCAAGATTGGAAGACACTGTATTATTAACTCGGCAGCAGTTGTAGAACATGACAATCTTATAGCTGATTTTGTTCATGTATCGGTTGGGGCCCATATAGCAGGTACAGTAACAGTTGGAGCCAGAACTATGCTTGGAGTTGGCTCTGCAGTTAAGAATAATGTATCAATTACCAGTGACTGCACTATAGGTGCAGGTGCAGTAGTTGTAGATAATATAGAAGAAAGTGGAACATATGTAGGCGTTCCAGCTAAGAAAGTTATATGAGTCGAATCTTAATTCTTGCAAATAATGATGTAGGTCTCTATCAGTTTAGAAAAGAACTGATAGGAGAGCTGCTTAAAGATAATGAAGTAATCATATCTCTTCCAAAGGGAAAGTTAGTAAAACCCCTTATGGAGGCAGGATGTAAATTCTTAAATACTCCTGTTGATCGTAGAGGTATTAATCCGGTTACAGATATAAAACTATTTTCAAAGTATTTTAATATGCTTGGTAAGGTTAAGCCTGACCTTGTTATTACTTATACTATAAAACCTAATATATATGGCGGCCTGGCAGCGAGACTTAAGAAGGTGCCATATGCAGTTAATATAACAGGACTTGGAACAGCTTTTGAAGGAAACGAGCTTCTTAGAAAGTTTGTTACTATTATGTATAATGTTGCTCTTAAAAAAGCAAAAGTTGTTTTCTTTGAAAATAGTTCAAATCGTGAACTATTTGTAAATGAAGGAATAGTTCCAAAGAGAAGAACCTGTTTATTAAACGGAGCGGGGGTAAATCTTGAACACTATAGCTTTGCAGACTATCCAGCGGATAATGAAGAATTCAGATTTTTATTTGTTGGAAGAGTTATGAAAGAAAAGGGAATAGATGAACTATTCCAGGCTATGAATAAACTTTCTTCTGAAGGTTATAACTGTAAACTTGATGTCCTTGGTGGCTATGAAGAAGACTATAAGGACAAGATGGATGAATATGAAAAGGCAGGCTGGTTAACCTACCACGGTTATCAGGAAGATGTAAGACCTTTTATACATAAGGCCCATGCATTTGTTTTACCATCATGGCATGAAGGAATGGCTAATACTAATCTTGAATGCGCTTCAAGCGGAAGACCGGTTATTACAACTAATATTCCTGGCTGCAAGGAAGCGGTGGAAGACGGCCTTACAGGTTTTCTTACTAGGGTTAAAGATGAAAAAAGTCTTGCAGATGCTATGAGAAAGATGATGAATCTAACTGTAGAAGAAAGAAGCGAGATGGGAAAACTTGGAAGAGAACGTATGATAGAGCATTTTGATAAGAAGAAGGTTGTTGAAAAAACAATCAAACATCTTAAGTAGCTCTTTTATAAACTTTTATCTCTCATTATTGTAGTTTGATAGTGAGCATTTCTATATCTCTTTGGACTGTCGTTATAATATTTTTTAAAGACTCTGGCGAAGTGGCTGTAAGAAGAAAAATGCAGTATATCTGATATTTCTGCAACAGAAAAATCAGACAGACTAAGCATATTCTCTGCAGCTTCCATACGCCTATCCATAACATATTCGGTAATATTCTTACCAACTTCTCTTTTAAATAGTACAGATAAATAAGACTCATTAAGACCAACCATATCCGCAAGCTCTGTAACAAGTATAGCTTCGTGGAGGTGGTATTGTATGTAGTCCATGCACTGAACAACTGGCTTTGAAAATACGTGAGCTTTTTTAACTGTAGCAACCTGCTTGGTGAAGTATTCAGTAACTTCAAGTCTTAGGGCAGCCTGCTCTTCGTATGTTTTCAACTTATCCCCTCTTCTTATGAACAGGTCACTGGCATTGTAAGCCTTCTCAGGATCCATACCTCCTTCAATAGCAAATCTTGTGCAGAGGGTTATGTGACATATATTTAGATAGAGCATATTGGTTACAGGGTTATCAGAAAGATGACCTGCACTTCCTGATTCCATAAGCTTTTTTGTTTGTTCAACCGATCTTAAATCACCATCTTTTAAGTAAACAAACTGCATCATATCTTCACTGTATCCGTGATGATGGAAGTTGTTTTCTCTGTTTGTATATTCCAGGTATGCAACCTGTTTATCCATACTTTCTTTCATAAGAGACCCTCATAAATAAAGCATAAATCTCGTTTCAGTGTTAAATAGTACGAAATTAGTGTAAGTGGAATTCTTATTATATATATATCGTATCATATAAATAAAAAGAGACAAGATATTTGACTAAAATATAAGATATGTGCTGTAAATGCTTTCGGCTTTTTGCTTTAATTAGCCTCAGAAAGGCGGAATCAAGATATGAAAAATGCAATTAAAATGACAGAAGGAAACATATTTAAATGTATCATATACTTTGCAATTCCAATTCTTGTTGGAAACATATTTCAGCAGTTATATAACGTAGCTGACGTTGCCATCATAGGCCATATCTTAGGAGATGATGCCTTAGCAGCAGTTGGTGCAGTAACACCTGTATATGGACTTCTTATTGGACTTGCAAGCGGTATTACCAATGGATTTGCAGTTATCATTGCAAGATTCTTTGGAGCTGATAATGAAAAAGAGATGAACAAGTCGGTAGCTCTTACTTATGTATTATCAGGCATCATGGCACTAATCCTTACGATGGTAAGTCTGATTTATATAAGACCTCTTATGAAGTACTTAAATACTCCTGATGAGATTATTGATAACTCAGTTGCTTACATGAGAATAATTGTTATATTCCTTGTAATTACTATTGCTTACAACATGATGGCAGGTATGATGCGTGCTATAGGAAACAGCAAGGCACCACTTTATTTCCTTGTAATATCAACATTAATCAATGTTGGTCTCGACTTCCTTCTTGTTAAAGGATTCAATATGGGAGTTGAAGGAGCAGCATATGCAACAGTTATATCTCAGGGAATTGCTGTTGTACTTTGCTTTATATACGCTCTTAATAAGTGTAACTTCCTTATATTCAGAAAAAAGAACCTGTCATGGGATGGAGCTCTTATTATAGAACTTGTTAATACTGGACTTTCAATGGGACTTATGTATGCCATCGTATCTGTTGGATCAATTATCTTACAGGGAGCTGTTAACAGCTTTGGTAAGGCAACAATTACTGCCCATACAGCAGCAAGAAAGATTGATGACATATTTATGATGCTTCTTGGTACAACAGCTATGGCATCTTCAACATTTGCCAGCCAGAACTTTGGAGCAGGTAAGATGGACAGAGTTAAGAATGGTATTAAGTGCAGCATACTTATTGCTGAATTTTGGAGCCTGCTTTCATTAGTTATAGCACTAGCATTTAGAAAGCCACTTATTCAGTCTCTTACTAATACATCAAATCCAGAAGTAATAGCAACAGCATCAAAATATATCCTTTGGAATATACCTTTCTTCTTCGTACTTAGTATACTTCTTGTACTTAGAAGCAGCCTTCAGGGAGTTGGCAGAAAGATTGTTCCTATTACAGGCAGTATAGTTGAGTTTGTTATGAAAGTAGTTGCTGTTAAGTTCCTTGCACCATGGCTTGGATACTTTGGAATCTGTATACTTGAGCCTATTATCTGGATTGTATGTGCGCTTATAGTAATAGGAGACTTCATAGTATTTACAAAACAGATTAAAGATAAGGGAGTAAAGATACGGAAACAGCAGAGAATAAGGGCTAAGTGGCAGCCACAGTCATAAGCTTCTTCATAATATTAAAAATATATAAAAACAAAAAATGCCAGACAGGAAACTGTTTGGTATTTTTTTGAGTACAATCCGGGATATATGTTGACAGATTATATTGCGTAAAATATAATTGCATTAAAGATAAGAAAAGCAAAGAAACAGTAGTTACAGGATTTTAAGGGGAGAAAAAACACTCTCTACCTGGCGGTAAAAATGAGTGTTATGTAACCCTGAAAGCCCACGGTAGCAAGGCGTTCGTTAATTGACACCCCATAGGCTATATGCTATACTTTCAAGTGCTGACCTTATCAGGTAACTAGCGTAAATTTGGTAATTGAGTATTGTTATTCATAACAATATTTTAAATACAAATTAATTTTTAAAATAAACAAGGAGGAAAGAACATGTTGTTAGAGAATCAGGCATGGGAATCATTCAAAGGTAGACTTTGGAGAGAAGAATGTAACGTAAGAGACTTCATCCAGAAGAACTACACAATGTACAATGGCGATGAAAGCTTCCTTGAAGGACCTACAGAAGCTACAAACAAGCTCTGGGGCAAGCTTCAGGAACTTCAGAAGGCAGAGAGAGAAAACGGTGGTGTTCTTAAAGAGGACGCTGACGTAGTATCTTCAATCAATGCATATGCACCAGGATACATCGATGAGTCATTAAAGGATCTTGAGCAGGTTGTAGGTCTTCAGACAGACGAACCACTTAAGAGAGCATTTATGCCATACGGTGGTATCAAGATGGCTGAAGAAGCACTTGAGATGTACGGATATAAGCCAAATCCAGAACTTCACAAGGTATTCACAGAATATCATAAGACACACAACGACGCAGTATTTGATGGTTATACACCAGAGATGAGACTTGCTCGTAAGACACATATCGTAACAGGTCTTCCTGATACATATGGTCGTGGACGTATCGTAGGTGACTACAGAAGAGTTGCTCTTTACGGTATCGATCAGTTAATCGCTTGGAAGGAGCAGGATAAGCTCTACTGTGGCGATGGAACCATGACAGATGACGTTATTCGTCTTCGTGAAGAAGTTTCAGAACAGATCAAGAGACTTAAAGAAATGAAAGTTATGGCTCAGTCATACGGATTCGATATTTCTAAGCCAGCTACAAACGCTAAGGAAGCATTCCAGTGGTTATACTTCGGATACCTCGCAGCTATCAAGACACAGAACGGCGCTGCTATGTCAGTTGGTCGTATCTCTACATTCCTTGATATCTATGTTGAGAGAGATCTTCAGAAGGGCCTTATCACAGAGTCACAGGCACAGGAACTTGTTGACCACTTCGTAATGAAGTTACGTATGGTTAAGTTCGCTCGTATTAAGTCATACAACGAACTCTTCTCAGGTGACCCAGTATGGGCTACACTTGATATGGCTGGTATCGGTGTTGATGGACGTTCAATGGTTACAAAGAACGACTTCCGTTTCTTACATACACTTGAGAACATGGGACCTGCACCAGAACCTAACTTAACAGTATTCTGGAGCCCAGATCTTCAGGATGGTTTCAAGAAGTATGCTGCTAAGATTTCAGTTACAACATCTTCTATCCAGTATGAGAACGATGATGTTATGAAGCCAATTTGGGGCGATGACTATGCTATCTGCTGCTGCGTATCTGCAACACAGACAGGTAAGGAGATGCAGTTCTTCGGAGCTAGAGCTAACCTTGCTAAGGCACTTCTTTACGCTATCAACGGTGGTAAAGATGAGAACCCTAAGTTTGCTGATAAAGAAACAGGTGAACCACTTCAGGTTGCTCCAGAATGGGCTCCTATCACAGATGAGTACCTTGATTATGACAAGGTAGTCGCTAAGTATAAGGTTGCACTTGATTGGTTAGCAGGACTTTATGTAAATATCCTCAACCTTATCCACTACATGCATGATAAGTATTACTATGAATCAGCTGAATTAGCTCTTATCGATACAGACCTTCGTCGTACATTTGCTACAGGTATCGCAGGTTTCTCACACGTTATCGATTCACTTTCAGCTATTAAGTATGCAAAGGTTAAAGTAATCAGAAACGAGAAGACAGGCCTTGCTGAGCACTTCGAAATCGAAGGCGACTTCCCTAAGTATGGTAACGATGATGACCGTGCAGATAACATCGGTGTATGGCTCCTTCACGAGTTCATCTCTGACATCAAGAAGAGACATACATATAGAAATGCTGAGCCTACAACATCACTTCTTACTATTACATCTAACGTTGTATATGGTAAGTTCACAGGTGAGCTTCCTAACGGACGTCCAGCTTGGACACCATTCTCACCAGGTGCTAACCCAGCATACGGTGCTGAGACATCGGGTCTTCTTGCATCACTTAACTCAGTTGCTAAGATTCCATATGAGTGGTCACTTGATGGTATTTCTAATACTCAGACAATTAACCCAGGTGCTCTTGGTAACGATGATAACGAGCGTGCAGATAAGCTTGTAGGAGCTCTTGACGGATACTTCTCACAGGGTGCTCATCACCTTAACGTTAACGTATTCGGTATTGAGAAGCTTCGTGATGCACAGGCTCATCCAGAGAAGCCAGAATATGCTAACTTCACAATTCGTGTATCTGGTTACGCTGTTAAGTTCATCAACCTTACTAAGGAACAGCAGGATGATGTAATCTCAAGAACATTCCATGATCACCTTTAATTAGATGATTCTTCGGAATAATTGATACATTAATTCATAGGCCCCAGAGAGTACTACCCCTCTGGGGCCTTTTATAAAAAAGAAGGTCTGATATTAGAAGAATGAATATATGAAATATGGGTATTCTTGTAATATTTGATTATGTTTGATAACTAAGAAAGGAATATGAGTATGAATGATGTGAAATTAACAGGCGCAGTTGGTATGGTTCATTCTACAGAAAGCTTTGGTGGAGCTGATGGACCAGGACTTAGATATATCTTCTTTATGCAGGGCTGCAAAATGAGATGTAAGTACTGCCATAATCCAGAGACATGGAGTATGGATGGTGGTACACCTATGAAAGCTGAGGAAGCTATCGAGAAAGCTCTTAGATACGAAACATATTGGAGAAATGGTGGCGGTATCACAGTAAGTGGTGGTGAAGCTCTTCTTCAGATTGATTTCCTTATTGATCTTTTCAAAGTTGCAAAATCAAAGGGTATCAATACTTGCCTCGATACATCAGGTAATCCATTTACAAGAGAAGAGCCATTCTTCTCAAAGTTCAATGAACTAATGGGACTTACAGATCTCTTTATTCTTGATATTAAGCAGATTGATCTTGGTAAGCATAAAGAACTTACAGGATTTACTAATGAGAATATCCTTGACCTTGCATCATATCTTTCAGACAATGGAAAGCCAATGTGGATTCGTCACGTGCTTGTACCAGGTATAACTACAGATGAAGGAGACCTTACAAAACTTGCTGAGTTTATTAAGACTCTTAAGACTGTAGAAAGAACAGAAGTGCTACCATATCATACTCTTGGTGTGGCTCAGTACAAGAAGATGGGTATACCTTATGCCCTTGATGGAGTAACACCACCAAGCAAGGAAGAAATTGCAAAGGCAAAAGAAATTCTTGGAATAACAAAATAGGTTTAGAAATAGGACGTAGTTATCTGCGTCCTTTTACTTATTCTTTTTGAATAAGATATGATATCAGTAATACGTAAAAATGTGGGGAATAGAACAAAAGGAGGTTATATATGATTCTTGATAAGATTAACTCACCAGAAGATCTTAAGAAACTGCCTATTGAAGAACTTGATGATTTAGCAGCAGAGATAAGACAGGGACTTATGAATAGATTGTCTAAAATAGGAGGACATTTTGGACCTAACTTTGGTATTGTTGAAGCTACCATAGCTCTTCACTATGTTTTTAACTCACCAGTGGACAAATTCGTTTTTGATGTATCGCATCAATGTTATACCCATAAGATATTAACTGGAAGAAAATATGGCTATTTTGATGATTCTCGATTTAACGACATATCAGGCTATACAAACCCAGATGAAAGTGTTCATGATTTCTTTAATATAGGACATACATCTACATCTGTAAGCCTTGCCTGCGGCCTTGCCAAAGGAAGAGACTTAAGAGGGGCTAAGGAGAATATCATAGCTATAATCGGTGATGGTTCATTAAGTGGCGGAGAAGCTCTTGAAGGACTTGATTTTGCATCTGAATTAAAAAGCAATTTTATCATAGTTGTTAATGATAATGATATGTCCATAGCAGAAAATCATGGTGGACTATACAGTAATCTTAGAGCTTTAAGAGAAAGTGGCGGAAAAAGCGAATGTAACCTGTTTAAGGCTATGGGACTTGACTATATCTATGTTAATGATGGCAATGATATTTCCAGCCTTATTCAGGCATTTAATAAGGTTAAAGATATTGACCACCCGGTAGTAGTTCATATTAATACCCAAAAGGGTAAGGGATATAAGTACGCAGAAACTAATAGAGAAGAGTGGCACTGGCACAGCCCTTTTGACCCAGAAACAGGCGCTCCAAAGGGTGGATATAATGGAGAATCCTATGAAGGAAATACCTGTCAGTATCTTCTTGATAAGATGAAAAAAGATGAAAAAGTTGTTACTCTTGTTGCAGCAGTACCTGTAGTTATTGGCTTCACAGAAGATAAGAGAAAGGAAGCTGGAAGTCAGTTTGTTGATGTGGGAATAGCGGAAGAGCATGCTGTAGCTATGGCATCTGGTATAGCTAAGAATGGTGGCAAGCCGATATTTGCAACTAACTCAACATTCTTCCAAAGAACCTATGACCAGATATCACAGGACTTATGTATTAATGGCAATGCTGCAACACTTTTAAATTGCAATGCTTCGGTATATGGATTGAATGATGTTGGACATCTTGGAATATACGACATACCTATGATGTCTAACATTCCTAATCTTGTATATCTAGCACCTGTTAACTACGAAGAGTATATGGCTATGCTGGACTGGAGTATAGAACAGAATCAGTATCCTGTCGCTATCAGGATGCCTTGCGGCCCGGTAAAACATACAGATGAGCAGGTAGATACAGACTATAGCTCTCTTAATAAATATAAAGTTACTAAAGAAGGCAGCGGTATTGCTATCATAGCACTTGGCAATTTTTATAATATAGGAGAAGATCTTGCAGCAAAGATTGAAGCTGCTACAGGAGTTGAGCCTACATTAATCAACCCAAGATATATTACAGGTCTTGATACTGAACTTCTTGAAAAACTTAAGACCAATCATACCAAGATTGTGACTTTGGAAGATGGTATCCTAAGTGGCGGATTTGGTGAGAAGATAGCAAGCTTTTATGGTCCATCTGAAATAAAGGTATTTAACTATGGATTAAAGAAAGAGTTCTTAGACAGATATAATGTAGAAGATGTTATGCGTGATAATAGAATCGTGCCGGAACTAATTATGGAAGATTTAGGATTATAATTATTAAATTGTTAAAAGTCTGTGAACAACAGGCTTTTAACTTGACTTGAATATATTTGATACAATATAATTGCATTAAATCAAATACAAACAAATCTATTTAATAAAGTTAGTGGCATACATGGATATGTATAACTAGATAAGAAAGGAAGGATACAATATGAGTTTTTATGATTATTCAGTACCAGGAGTAGATGGAAAAGATGTTTCTATGTCTGAGTTTAAAGGGAAGGTGGTTCTTGTTGTAAATACAGCAACAGGATGCGGCTTTACACCTCAGTACGAAGACCTTGAGAATATGTATGAGAAGTACAATCCATCAGGCTTAGAGATTATTGATGTACCATGCAACCAGTTTGCAGGACAAACACCAGGAACAGACGAAGAAATCAGAAACTTTTGCACACTTAAATATGATACTAAGTTTGTTCAGATGAAGAAGTCGGATGTTAATGGTGAGAACGAGCTTCCTCTTTACACATTCCTTAAATCAGAAAAAGGATTTGAAGGATTTGGAAAGGGGCCTAAGGCTCTTGCTATGGGAGTTATGCTTAAGGCTATAGATAAGGATTATAAGAACAATCCTAATATCAAATGGAATTTTACAAAGTTCCTTGTAGACCGTGAGGGCCAGGTTGTAGCAAGATTTGAACCTCTTGAAGATATGAAAAAAGTTGAAGAAGCAGTGAAGTCGCTGTTATAATGTATGGGGGATTAGAAAAGAATAATTGAAAGGACATTATTCATAATAAGATGAAAAGTAAAAAAACAGATACAAGCAGCCTTGATGATGCTCTTAAACTTGGAAGTCAACTCTGTTTTCCTTTATATGCAGCATCAAGAAAGATAATCAATGCTTATACCCCTATTCTTAAACCACTTGGTATAACATATACACAGTTTATAGTATTTATGGTTCTGTGGGAAAATGATAACCTTGCAGTTGGAGAGATTGGAGCCAGACTTCACCTTGATAACGGTACCCTTACACCACTTCTTAAGAAGATGGAAAAAGAAGGCTACATCAGCAGAAAACGTAGCCCGCAGGATGAAAGAACAGTAATAATATCTCTTACAAAAGATGGTTTAAAGATGAAAGATAAAGCAAGAGATATACCAAAGAAGATAAAGAACTGCGTAAACCTCTCTTCTGAGGATGCAGGCGAATTATATAGAATTCTTTATCAGCTTATTGATGGCGAGTAGTAATAGGGAGGAAATGACATGGCTATGTTAGAATCTGGAGAAGATTATATTGAAACTATATTTAAGTTAAAGAAGGTTAATGGAGTTGTTTATTCTATTGATGTTGCCAGAGCCTTAGGATTTTCAAGACCAAGTGTAAGTAGAGCTATGAGTATCCTTAAAGAAGATGGATACATTCTCATGGATGAAAAGTCTAAGGAAATTAACCTTACAGACAAGGGTAAGAAGAAGGCAGCAGATGTATATGACAGACACCAGACATTGACAGCATTCTTACAAAAGACAGCAGGTGTTTCACCTAAGGTAGCAGAAACAGATGCCTGTCGAATAGAGCATATCATCAGTCCATCTACATTTAAAGGCATAAAGAAGTTTATGAAAGAAAATAAGTAAAAATGAGCGTAGCAGCACTAAGCTGCTACGTTTTTTGTTATAATACTTATATTGGAGGATATACTATGGGCTATAAAGAAAAATATGATGAATGGTTACAAAATCTAGATTCTAATGATTCTCTTTACAAGGAATTATTAAATATAACAGAAGAGGACAAGGAAGACAGATTCTATAAAGATCTTTCTTTTGGTACAGCAGGACTTAGAGGAAAAGTCGGAGCTGGCACCAATCGTATGAATGTATACACAGTGGGCAAAGCTACTCAGGGTATAGCTGATTATATCCTTTCTAAAGGAAAGGAAGCTATGGACAAGGGTGTTGTTATTGCTCATGATCCAAGACACTTTTCAAAAGAATTCTCAAAACTTGCAGCTGGTATATTTGCAGCTAATGGAATTAAATCCTATACATTTCCAGATTTAAGACCAACACCACAGCTTGCTTATATGGTAAGAAGACTTGGTACTATTGCTGGTATCAATATTACTGCATCTCATAATCCTAAGGAATATAACGGATATAAGGCATATTGGGAAGATGGATGTCAGGTATCTTCATCTGTTGCAGATGGTATGACTGAAAAGATTAATGCTGTAGATATATGGAAAGGAATAAAGACATCAGACTTTGATGAGGGGGTTAAGAAAGGTTTAATCACCGTCCTTGGCCAGGAGTATGACAGAGAGTACCTTGATAAGATTGAGTCACTAGCTATTCATGAAGGTGATGAACTAGACTTATCTATTCCTCTTGTATATACACCACTAAACGGCTGCGGTTCTATCCCATTTAGACAGATGCTTAATGACAGAGGGTTTACTAACTGGAAGATAGTACCAGAGCAGGAAAATCCTGACCCTGACTTTACTACTGTAGGCTATCCTAATCCGGAGGACCCAAAGGCATTTCGCTTAAGTGAGGAATATGGAAAGAAATTTGGGGCGGAACTTCTTATGGCTACTGATCCAGATGCTGATAGATTTGCTATAGAGATAAGAGATGATAATGGTAACTATATACCGCTTAATGGTAATCAGACAGGTTATCTTCTTGTAAATTATATATTAGAGGGCCATAAGAGCGCTGGAACACTTCCATCTAACGGAGCTATGGTTAAGTCTATAGTTACATCTTCACTGTCTTCTATTATGGCAGAGGATTACGGGGTTAAGATGTTTGAAACACTTACTGGCTTTAAGAATATTAGTGGCAAGGTTCCATATCTTCATGAGCATGGTCTTAAGTATTTATTTGGCTATGAAGAGTCTGTAGGCTATGCAGCCTGCGAGGATATAAGAGATAAGGATGGTATCTCTGCTGGTATGCTTGTAGCAGAGGCAGCTGCATATTATCGTAAGCAGGGTAAGACTCTCTTTGATGTACTTGGTCAGATATTTGAAAAATATGGCTACTTTGCAGAAGATGAACCTAATATAGTTCTTGAAGGAATCGAAGGCGGCAAGCGTATAGAGAGAATGATGAAGTATTTTAGAGAGAATATTCCATCAGAAGTTGCAGGCATCAAAGTAAGTAAGGTTATAGATTATATTAACGGCTACGAGGATATTCCAAAGCAGAATGCTCTCAGGCTGTTTTTGGAAAATGATTCATGGTTTGCAATCAGACCAAGTGGTACTGAACCAAAGATAAAATTTTACTTCTACAGTAAACAAAACTGCGCTGAAGAAGCGGCTAAAGTTAATGGTCAAATTAAGGAGGAAATCCTTAATCTGATTAATGCAGTAGAGTAAATTTGTAGTATAATTATTGTAATTATCGATAGTTAAGTGAGGGGAAAATAATGGACATTAAGGAGATAATTGACAAGACAACAAAGAAGATAAAAAATGATCCAAAGATTCTTGATAAGTTCAAGAAGGATCCTGAAAAAACTGTAGAAGGTATATCAGGTGTTAATATTCCAGATGGTATGCTTGATAAGGTTGTAGCTGGAGTAAAGGCTAAAATATCAGCAGACAAGGCAGGCGACGTATTAGACAAGATTAAGAAAATCTTTTAGGTGATAACATGGGCACAGTTACTAAATGGAAAAACTATCACGTTGCTATATTTGTCTTAGGCTGTTTGCTTTGTGATATTGCGCTTAAAGGGATGGCGAGGCAGTATGAACTACCTCTGTGGCTTGATGAGATAGGAACTATAGTTTCTGCTTACTTCCTTGGACCAGTATGTGGTGCTATGGTTGGAACAACTACAGCTATAATCTATGGTATACTAGATCCTCTTTTCTATGCATACGGTTTGGTTAGTATTGCCACAGGAATAATAGTAGGTATATTTGCGAGGAAAAACTTTGCCAGATCATTTTTTAAGTCTGTGTCTCTTAGTGTGCTTTTAACACTGGTAGCTGTTGTTATTTCTTCGCCACTTAATATTCTTTTTGGTAATGGAAGCTGTACTAATAAATGGGGAGATGGTGTATGCGCCTTCCTTGTTCATAGGCAGTTTTCTATTAATTTTGGCGCTATAGTTGGAGAGTTTTATGTAGATTTCTTAGACAGACTAGTTAGCGTTCTTATCTTATATTTTATTGTTAAAACAATCTATTTAATCGATGAACCAAAAATCCATAAAAAAGTTCAGAAAAAGATAGTTAAAAAACTGGGGCAGAAGGCTACCAGTATAGTTTTACTTACTGTAATAGCAGGCAGTGTATTTGCAGCCTTATCTATAAATACAAAGGGTGCACCAAAAGCTGATTCTTTATACGCCCCTGTAACAATATCTGCTAACAGCGTATCTGCTGATTCGGCTGACGGAATAGTAAGAGACAACAATTCATATGTTCAAAGAATATTTAGCAGCCATAATGGTATTCCATGTGGTGAGGCTAATGATATAGCTCAGACTTCTGACGGTATATTATGGGTCGGTACTTATGCAGGCCTTTATGAATATAATGGTTCTGAGTTTGTATGGCGAGATGATTTTGGTCAGGTTAAAAGTGTTAACTGTCTCTTCGTCGATGAGGAAGGAAGACTCTGGATTGGAACCAATGACAATGGTTTATCTATATGTATTAACGAGAAGATAGCATATACACTTGATCAGTCAGATGGAATTAATTCTAATACCATAGGAGATATAGTTAAGAGTTCAGACGGATATTACTACATAGGAACATCTGATGGAATCTCTATGGTTTCTATTGTTGGCGGTCCTAGTGTAGTAAATAAGAAGATAAATATAGGCTCAGTAGAAAGTATGGCTGCTGATACCAGAGGTTATGTGGCAGCAGTTAACTCAGCAGGTGAGTTATATGTTATCAAAGACAGGACAGTTATTACTGAGTATGACATCAGCAATGCTCATGAAGTATTTACCTGCTGTTATTTTGACGAGGAAGACAGATTATTTGCAGGAACATCACTTAACCATGTATGTGAATTCCAGGTCAATGGTGGTGTTCTTAGTCAGGTTAAAACTATTAGTACTGAAGATGCTCAGTATATAAAAGATATATATCATGATGAAAAGAGTGATAAATACTATGTATGCTCTGACAATGCCATAGGTTATTTTACTTATGATGGGGGCTACGTAAGAATTAATACGGGGGCATTTAACAATTCAATTGATCAGATTCTTGTAGATTTCCAGGATAATATATGGTTTACATCATCAAGACTGGGGCTTCTTTGTCTTTGTGAATCCAACTTTAAAAACTATTATGCTATGGCAGGCTTAGATGATGCTATGGTCAATTCAGTTACCATGCTTGACGGTCTCATGTATATTGCTACTGACCAGGGACTTGATATTATCGATATGGAAACCCTTGCAAACGTAGATAATGACCTTACAGAGGCAGTTGGTACTTTAAGAATAAGGTGTATCATCAAAGATTCAAAAGATAATCTTTGGTTATGCACTTATGGAGAAGGTATATGGAAGGTTAGTGGAAGTGATATTGTTAAGTTCAACTCTACTAACTCGGAAGTAGGTAACCGAGTAAGACTTTGTAAAGAACTTTCTGATGGAACTATTATAGTTTCAAGTGACGAAGGACTTGCCTATATCAAGGGAGAAGAAGTTATTAATTCTATTCCAATAGGATCTGATGGATTTTCAAGTACAGTAACATTAACTTTATCTCAGATTTCAGATGGAACCATACTTGCAGGTACAGATGGTTCCGGTCTTTACTTAATTAAGAATGGAAAAGTTGTAGATCACATAAGCAGAAAAGATGGTCTTACAAGTGAAGTTATCCTTAGAACTGTTACTGATATTGACGGCGAAAGTTCATTTATCGTTACAAGTAATGGCATCTGCTATATGGATAAAGATGGCAATGTAAAAGAACTTCCAAACATACCATATTTCAACAACTTTGATATTACTATTAATGATAAAGGTAAGCTGTTCATCCTAGGCAGCGCAGGAATATATGTAGTAGACAGAGCGCAGCTTCTTGCAGGAGATGAGGTAAGCTATACCCTCCTTAATTCTGGATCAGGTCTTACTGGAAGAATAACAAGTAACTCTTGGAATTATTATGATGAGGATGATAAGAATCTCTATATATCTACAGACCTAGGTGTATTCGCAGTTGATACACTGTCATATAGTAAGGGCTCTAAATCTTACCGTATGACAGTTAAGGAAGTAACACTTAACTATGTTCCTTACACAATTGAAAGAGGAGTTCCTCTTAATATTGGTAAGGATATAAACAGAATAGAATTTGTTCCTGAGATTATTAATTATACAATCGAAAATCCTTATATTAGCTACTATCTGGAAGGCTTCGATGAGCAGCCATATGTCTGTCAGCTTAGCAACCTTTCAGGTGCTGTTTATACTAACCTTGAAGCTGGTACATACAAGTTTCATATAGCCGTACTTGATCAGGAAAAAGGCAATGTTGTAGAGGAAGGTATATATACAATCATCATTGGTAAGGAAATATATGATTATCCTTATTTCAAGATTTATATGATATTTGTTCTCCTCTTATTCATAGCTTGGTTTATAGCCTTCTTCGTTCATATGCAGATTAAGAAAGCTCTTACTTTTAAGCAGAAAGAACTTGAACTTGCCAAGAACCAAATCGAGATGGGTAATCAGACCATCCTGGCTATTGCCCGTACTGTCGATGCCAAGGATGTTAATACTGCTCACCACTCCCAGCGAGTATCTGAATATTCGGTTATGATAGCCCAAAAGTTAGACTTTGACGAAGAAAAAGTCGAAAGTATAAGAAACATGGCCCTTCTTCATGATATTGGTAAGATTGGTATTCCAGACAGGGTACTTAATAAGCCATCGAAATTAGATGATGAAGAGTATGCAATTATGAAGTCTCATACTGTAAAAGGTGCAAGTATACTACATGACTTTACCCTTGTTAAAGATGTGGCTATAGGTGCTCATTATCATCATGAAAGATATGATGGTAAAGGATACCCAGAAGGACTTAAGGGCGAGGATATTCCAATTGAAGCAAGAATAATAGGTGTAGCAGATGCATTTGACGCTATGACTGCAAACCGTGTATACAGGAAACACCTTAACCCTAACTATGTAATTGAAGAGTTCAAGAGATGTAGCGGACAGCAATTTGATCCTGAACTGGTTGAGATACTTCTTCAGCTTATTGATGAGAAAAAGATTGATATTGAAGCTATTTGTGGAGAATCCTAGTGAAAAGAGTTTATATTATCACCTTATTATGCTGCCTCTTAGTTATATATATTTTTGGCGGTAACAATTACAAAAAGGTAAAACAGGAAAAAGGCATGAAAGTTGTAGATGTCGGTTTTATTTATATTGGTGATGAAAGTACACCATATACATCCAACTTTATTAATGTTGAAAAATACCTGGCTACCACATATGGTAATAAAGTTAAGATTCATGCTATTACCAACGTTACTGAAGGCAATGAAGGGGTTCCGCTTCAGCATCTTGTAGATGAAGGATGCGATATTATATTTGCCACAAGTTACGGCTATCAGGAAACGGTTAAGGAATTTGCTGCCAAGTATCCAGATATAGAATTCTGTCAGGCTACTGGTGACAATATTAAAGATGAGCCTGTTTTAGATAACTACCATACTTTCATGGGACATATCTATGAAGGCAGATATGTCTGCGGTGTTATTGCAGGTATGAAGCTGAAAGAACTTATTAATGATGGAGTTATTGCTGCTGATCAGGCAAAGGTAGGATATGTAGCACCTTACCCTTATGCTGAAGTTATATCAGGATATACAGCATTCTACATGGGGGTTCATTCAGAGGTGCCACAGGCAACTATGAATGTTATATATACCAACAGCTGGAATAATTATAATCTCGAGAAGAAGGCTGCAAGCAGACTTATTAATAATGGCTGCATAATAATTTCTCAGGGATCAGATACGATTGGTCCAGCCCTTGCCTGTGAAACTGCTACAGTAGACCATCCTGTTTACCATGTGGGATATAACCAAAGTACAGTAGATGTAGCACCTACAAGTTCACTTATTAGCTGTAGAATTAACTGGCAGCCATATATTGTTTCAGCGGTTGACGCTGTTATGAGAGGGCATGATATAGAAGCTGACCTTGCAGCGGATATTAATGGTAATGATGCGGGAGCTGGCTTTGATCAGGGATGGGTAGAGATGCTTGAACTTAATAACAACATTGCAACAGAAGGCTCAGATGAGGTAGAAAGTAAGCTTATAGCAGGCTTTGAAAATAAGAGTATTGAAGTATTTGTAGGTGATTTTACAGGAACTGATCCACTAAACTCCAGTGATACTATAAGTCTTACTAAGCCATATAAAGAAAATGAAGGCTCATCGGCACCTTCTTTCCATTATGTACTTGACGATGTGATTACTATTATAGAATAATACCTTATGGCGCCGCTTTACTATAATATAGTAGGGCATAGGTGCAGTTATTTTGTGGGCGATGCACTGGCAGGCGCCCAAGATTATGCCGGGTAAAGGAACTGATTTTTATAATGAGCAAAAAGAAGATAAAAATTAACTATATAGATTTTTGGCCAGGATTTAAGAAGGAGGACAACTTCTTTTCAAGAATCTTAGATAAATATTATGATGTAGAAATATCAGACAATCCTGATTATGTATTTTGTAGCTGCTTTAGCCGCAAGCATTTTAAATATGCTGATTGTGTAAAGATTTTTTATACAGGTGAGAATATTATTCCGGATTTTAATCTATATGATTATTCTATGGGATTCCACTATATTGATTTTGAGGACAGATATCTTAGGCTTCCTCACTATGCTTTGTACGATCAATGTATCAAGGCGGCAAAGGAAAAGCATACACATTCAGATGATTACTATCTTGCAAAGAAGAAGTTTTGTAACTATGTAATATCTAATCCATATGC
Source organism: Lachnospiraceae bacterium NC2008 (assembly GCA_000687675.1). Lineage (GTDB taxonomy): Bacteria > Bacillota > Clostridia > Lachnospirales > Lachnospiraceae > NK4A136. The sequence goes on from JHWS01000005.1 coordinate 269,999, forward strand.
TGCAGCTGAGCGTGATCTTATGATAGATGCTCTTGAAAAATATATGCCAGTAGACTCAGGCGGAAGATATAGGAACAATGTTGGCGGACCTGTTGCAGACAAGGTAGAGTTTGCATCTCATTACAGATTTTCTATGGCATTTGAAAACTCTGCTATGAGTGGTTATACAACAGAGAAAATCTTTGATGGATTTGCAGCTTGTACTATTCCTATTTACTGGGGAAGTGACAGAATCAAGGAAGAGTTCAATCCTGAGTCATTTGTATCGGCAAGGGATTTTGAAAACTTTGATCAGGTTGTTGCCAGAGTTAAAGAGATATATGAAAATGATGACCTTTATCTAAAGATGATGAAGGCTCCGATTGCACCAGAAGGCTTCCAGGCTCATGAATGTCTTAAGGAAGACTATGCGGATGCATTTTTAAGAAATATATTTGATCAGGATATAGATAAAGCTAAGAGACGTAACATGGTATACGTTGGCAGGGACTACCAGAAGAAACTTAAGGATGCCAATAAGGTTATTGAAGTTCTTGATGTAGTTAAGAAGCCTATGCACCAGTTTAATAAAACTAAGAGCCAGATTGCGTCTAAGTTTAGAAAGAAGAAATAAGCTTAAAAGAAACTTGTGTGGGAAGGGGGATAATATATGAAGAGTGTAAATATATACGCGCTAACCAGATTATCCAACCCTAACAGATTACAGGTTTTAGAAAAGCAGATGTCAAAGAGAGACTTTGGACTAAAGATAAAAGACTGGGAAGTTGAGTCTCTAAGGATGTTATCAAATAAGCTTGAAGAAGTTCTTGGAACCATAGACGGTCTAGATTTTTATTACTCCTTTCATATTCCAAGACTTGGAAAAGAGTTTGACTTATTAAGAATATCAGAAGATCTTGTAATAAATATTGAACTAAAAAGCTACGATGTTGATGATGACAAGATAAAACGTCAGCTTATTAGAAACAGATACTATCTGTCTATGCTTGGAAAAACTATCCATTCATATACATTTATTAGTTCTAAGAACAGACTAGTCAGACTATCTAATGGTAAGAGGCTCATAGAAACAGACTTTGAGCAGTTAGCAGAAGATATAAAAGGTCAGGGCAAGGTGGATAACTGCCATGCAGAGGATTACTTCAAGGAAGAAGAATTTATAATCTCGCCTTTAACTAATCCAGATAAGTTTCTCAGCAATGAATATTTCCTTACATCACAGCAGAATGATATAAGGTATCACATAATTAAAAAAATCCGTGCTGGAGGTTATTCCCTTCAGGGATTTACAGGACTTCCTGGAACTGGTAAGACACTTTTGCTTTATGATATAGCTAAAGGATTAACTACCAAAGAAAACAAGGTTTGCGTCCTGCATCTTGGTTACTACCCAGATGAGCTTATAGTTCTTAATGACAGACTTAAAAGGATAGATTTTTACAAAGGCTTCGAAGCTGGGCTGTATCCCAACTTTGATGAATATAGTGCAGTATTTGTAGATGAAGGCCACAGGCTAACTAGAGAAGAACTTGATTATCTAATAAAGGTTACTAAGGAAAAGGCATTGCCCTTAGTGATTTCCTATGATATCGAAGATGCAATATCAAAAAGTGCAGCGCCTAATGAATTTTCTACAATACTTGAATCCACAGAAGGATTTATAAAATATAAACTGACAAACAGGATTCGTATGAATTCAGAACTGTCATCCTTTATACAGTGTCTGATGCAGCCTAAGGGGCATCACAGAAGGAACTCATATCCTTCAGTGTCAGTAGCCTTTGCATCTTCATCCTACGAAGAAGAAATCTTAACAAGGATGTATAAAAATCAGGGCTACGTGTATATAAAATCAGGAAGTGACGGAGCCCAGTATGATATTGGTGAAGTGGATGCAAGTATAGCTACCTGCAGAGAATTCGATAGGGTAGTTATGGTTATAGATGGGATGTTTGAATATGACTCAGACGACTATCTAAGATGTTTCGATAATGAAGAGAAGGTTAGACAGTTATATCACGGGCTTAACAGGGCAAGATATGCCATAGCTCTTGTTATAAGAGGTAATGAACCGGTGCTTGATAAGGTATTATCTATTATAGGCAATTAACATTTACAAAAGCATAGGATTTCTTTATAATGAGTGCCACTAGGGATATCCTTTGCAGAACGAGGGGATTACATATGAAAGCTGTAATAATTGATGATGAACAGTTATGTCTCGACATGGATGTGGAGATAATTAAAGCTACAAAGAGAATAGAATTTTTGAAGGCTTTCTTAGATGTTAACGAATTCATTCAGTATATTATGACTGAGCAGGTTGATATAGCATTTCTCGACATTCTTATGGATGATGCGGATGGTATATCTCTTGCTATGGAAGTTAAGCGTATACAGCCTTCATGCAAGATTGTATTTATAAGCTCTACCAAGGAGTTTGCTATTGAGGCATTCCAGATATATGCGTCTGGATATCTTCTTAAGCCTATTACTCCAGATGAGGTAGATGCACTTCTTGATAATATATTTGGAATGGAACAGTAATAAATAGGTATAGAGATGGACAATATGAAAAGTGTTAAAGAATTAACTAGAATAATGAAGGCAGACAGCTTTAAGATGGCTAGTTTGTCAGCTGATGTTAGAAATAAGATTCTTGCCAGAGTTAAGGAAGTTTTAATAGCCAATGCCAGCAAGATATTCGAGGCCAATGCCATGGATATGGACAAGGCAGCAAGTGATGGTATTGCTCAGTCAGTAATGAAAAGACTTAAGTTTGATGAACATAAACTTGAGGACGTTACTAAGGGTATAGATCAGTTAATCAGTCTTCCAGATCCTATTGGAAAAACAATATTTAAGAGACAGCTTGATACAGGACTTATCTTAGAGAGAGTATCATGTCCTATAGGTGTTATAGGTATTATATTTGAAGCTAGACCAGATGCTTTAGTTCAGATTTCATCTCTTTGTATTAAGAGTGGTAACTGTGCTGTACTTAAAGGTGGTAAGGAAACAACTAATACTAACAAGGTCTTATTTGAACTTATTTATGGGGCGGCAGTAGAGTGCGGCGCACCAGAAGGCTGTATGATACAGGTTACAGCTCATAATGAGATAGATGAACTTCTTGAATGTAATAAGAGCGTAGACCTTATTATCCCTAGAGGCTCTAACCAGTTCGTTCAGTATATTATGAATAACACCAAGATTCCTGTTATGGGTCATGCTGATGGTATCTGTCATACATACATTGATAAGGACGCTGATATAGAGAAGGCATGCAATATTATCCTTGATGCCAAGACACAGTATACAGCTGCCTGCAATGCTACAGAGACACTTCTTGTAGATAGAAGCCTGGATAAAGAAGCTCTTAAGAAGATAGCAAAGAATCTTGAAGAAAAAGGACATGTTAAGCTTCGCGGAACTAAGGAAGTTAATGATATAGTCAGTGTTGAACTTATGAATGAAGATGAGTTTAATACAGAATATCTTGACCTGGTTATTTCTATAAAACTTGTAGATGGTGTAGATGAAGCTATTAGCCATATCAATACCTACGGCTCACATCATACAGATGCTATTATTACTGAGAATGCTAAGACAGCTGAGAAGTTTATGGAATTAGTTGATTCTGCTGGCGTATATCAGAATTGTTCTACAAGATTTGCAGATGGATTCAGATATGGATTTGGTGCTGAAGTTGGTATCTCAACCAGTAAGATACATGCAAGAGGTCCTGTTGGTCTTGAAGGTCTTACAACATATAAGTATAAACTTAGAGGCTCAGGCCAGATAGTTGGAGATTACGCTTCAGGAAAAGCAAACTTTAATTTCAAAGATTTATAATAAGAAAACCACCGGGTGCCGGTGGTTTTCTTATTCGCAGGGATGTGCAGTGAATTATTCTGGCTCTGCTGGACGCATCCCGCGCAGCGAGTAGGAGGGGCCTCCTACTCGATTTAATAGTTATTTTCTTCCATAAGTTCTATGATATCATCATCAAGCTTGCTCTTACAGCTTCCAACATTATCAAGTGTTATCTCTATAACATAAGTGCTGCTTGTGTATCCTTCAGGTTTAACTTTAATAACGAAGTATGTTATTGCATCTCCTTCTATATCGTATTCAAGCTGAATCTTTATATCTTCAAGGTCGCGCATATTTATTTCATCGTATGCGTCGTTAAGATATTTTCTTGCAAGGCCGCTTAAATATTCATCGAGTACTGGCTTTCCTATTTCAACAAGGTCTTTAAGAGTAAAGTCAAAACTGTATGTGTTACCATTCTTCTCGAAACCAAGCTGATCTCTGTTATCATCATAGGCCTTAATCAGTGCTCCTATGCAATCATCTATTTCTTCAGGGTTAATGATTATATTGCAGTAAGAAGATATGTCACCAAAGGAATCTAACAGCTCTACATAATCAATTTTATCAAGATCTTTGTTTGCTAATATCTTAAGTGCATTAAAGAAGGTATCTTCATTAAAGTTTACGTAATCATCATAATATGAATATTCATCTTCGAATGACTCTGTATATCCATAAGAATAATCTTCTTCTCCGTCCTCATATCGTATGTAGGCGTAACCAAGATCTTCACCATTGATATAAGTTGCATCAACTGATTTTTCTTCTGTGGGGCGGCTTCCGTTGTTATTGTAGCTTTTTACGTGTTCTATAGTTTCTGAATAGCCTTGAATCTTATGATTCTTAATATCTAAAGTAAAGAAACCAGTTATGTCAGCACTGTTTTCCTTGATATTGCCACTATTGTCTTCGATGTAAGCTTTTATCTTGAAATCAAATCCAGAAAAAGTTGTATTTTTGGCACAGGAAACAAATTTAGCTATAGGTGTTTTGTCTGTTTCCTTTTTATCGCTTAAAAGAAATACTAGAAGTACTGCTATAGCAGCTATGATTAGAGCTGCTGCAATACCAAGACCTATGAAAAGACCTTTTTTATTGCTCTTTTGTGGCATAGGCTGGTAATAGTTATTTGAATTAGGAATATACACAGGCTGCTGCATATTTGGCTGCTGCATGTTTGGCTGTTGCATCTGCATATTAACCTGTGGGTTATAACTGTTATCCTGTGGCTGACTAGTATTAGAAACGGTAGTCTGAGGTACTGTAGCGTCAAGCTTTGGAACAGGTGCGCCGCAGTTAGGGCATGTTATAGAATCATCAGGTATCTGGGCTGCGCATTTTGAACAAAACATATAAGTAACTCCTCCTTTTGAATACTTCAAATTCCTATACAATTATATCATGAAGTAAGCTTATATATATAGCTATAAAAGGCACTTTTCTTGCAAATAAAGGGGCAGAATGATAAAATTATCACGATTATAGTCTGAAGTGTTACTTACTTGGAGGAAGACATGAACGCTAAAAATGTAATTGCAAATATTGCAAATGAACTTGAGGAAAATTACAAGCAGCAAGGGCTGTTTGAACTTGATATAGAGATGAAGATGCCTAACAGGGAAGACATTATCTATATTATTAATGAAGTTAGGCGTGTAATGTTCCCAGGCTATTTTGGAACAGAGAATACTGCTTATGTTAATCTTAGTAACTTTGCTGGTAATACTATTGCAGGAGTATATGAAAGATTATTTAAGCAGATAAAGATAGCACTTAAATATCAGGGTAAGATTGATGGGCAGGAAGTGAAAGATGCTGACGATAAGTCTGAGAGCATAGCTCTTGAATTTGTTAAAGAACTTCCAGCACTTCAGAAACTTATTATGAAAGATGTTGAAGCTGAACTTCAGGGAGATCCTGCAGCATCAAGTAAAGAAGAAATCATCTTCTCTTATCCAGGATTATATGCAATATATGTATACCGTATTGCTCATGTATTATATGAACTTAATGTTCCTATTATTCCTAGAATCATGACTGAGCATGCACACAGCAAGACAGGAATAGATATTAACCCAGGAGCAAATATCGGAGAGTATTTCTTTATTGACCACGGTACAGGTATCGTTATCGGAGAGACTACCGTTATAGGTAATCACGTTAAAATATATCAGGGTGTTACTCTTGGTGCCCTTTCAACTATGAAGGGTCAGGCTCTTTCAGGAGTTAAGAGACATCCAACAATAGAAGACAATGTTGTAATCTATGCCAATACAACCATACTTGGCGGAGATACAGTTGTAGGACATGATTCGGTTGTAGCTGGTAATACATTCGTAACAAAGTCAGTTCCAGCTAATACTAAGGTGTCTACATTTGCACCAGAATTACAGATGCAGTCAAGGGAAAAGAAATAATGAAATATGCTGATTTTTTATCTGAAGGCGGAAGCATTGGTTTTGTTGCGCCAGCATTTGGAGCATCAACAGAACCTTATATAAGCGGTTTTAACAGCGCTGTAGCTACTTTTGAAGAGATGGGCTATAAGACAGTGATTGGACCTAACTGCTATAAGGGCGACGGTATAGGAATCAGTACTAATCCATATGACTGCGGAAAAGAACTTACAGAAAGCTATCTTGCTGATGACACAGATATATTAATACCTGCCGGCGGCGGAGAGCTTATGTGTGAGACTATTGATTATGTAGACTTTTCTAAAATCAAAGCTTCTAAGCCTAAGTGGTTTATTGGCTACTCTGACAATACCAACTTTACATTCTTATTAAATACTATTTGTGATCACGCGGCTATATATGGTCAGTGTGCATCCAATTTTGGGATGAAGCCTTGGCATCAGGCGATTCATGATTCTTTTGACATTCTTACAGGAAAGAAATTAGAAGTTTCCAGCTATGGGACCTGGGAGCTTGAATCATTAAAGACTGAAGATAATCCACTGGTTCCTTATAATACAACTGAGAAATTATCTCTGGTTTATTACGGATGCGATAGAAATAGTACAAGCTTTAAAGGAAGACTGCTTGGAGGCTGTCTTGACTGCCTTTGTAATCTGGTAGGCACCAAATACGACTATGTTAAAGCATTTAACGATAAATATGGTGATGAGGGAATCATATGGTTCTTTGAAAGCTGCGACCTTAATGTTTTTTCTATAAGACGAGCTTTGTGGCAGCTTGATAGAAGTGGATGGTTCGGCCGCGCTGCAGGATTCTTAGTTGGAAGACCTATGCAGTATGGACAGGATATGTTTGGTCTTAATCAGTACAATGCAGTTACTGATATCCTTGGAAAGTACAATGTTCCTATTATAATGGACGCAGATATAGGACACCTTCCACCTGCTATGCCGATTATCTCGGGAGCATATGGATGTGTAGAAGCTTCAGAGGATAAGCTAAACATACGATATGAATTAAAATAAAAAGGAAAATATAATGAATACAATATATGTACTTGCAGCAGCAGAACTTATTATAGGAATTCTGTTATGTTTAAGAGGACTTAGTATATATAAGACTGTTGCTATGTTACTCTGCGGTGCACTCTGCGGATATCTTGGACTTAGGCTTGAATATTTGCTGGATAAAGAGTGGCTTTATATTGTTGCAGTAGTTTTGGCTGTAGCAGGAGCCTATCTTGGCTACAGGCATTATAGAATTACTTATTATATATCTGCTAACGTAATAGCCTTTCTTGTAACCTTCCAGATATATTGGAAGAAGGCGGTGGCTACTGTTCAGTCTGGTTCAGAGTCTGTTACAGACATGAAGCATATTATTGCAGATAGCTTAAAAGGAAACAAATCATTATCTGATATGTCTTCTTCTATTAATAAGATAATAACTATGAGTCAGGATAATTTTGGCAAAGTAGTAAAGGATGCTGCTGATATTGTTAGGACCGGTGTAATAGTTGCTCTTATAGTAGCGGCAATTGCAGGAATCTTTGCTATGTGGTTTGGTGACTATGTAGTTATGGTAGTTACTTCAGCATTTGGAAGTGTGCTTATGCTTTCCTGCGCAAGTTCATTCTTCGAAATACCTAATTCGGCATACCTTATGGTGCTTGCTGTTATAGCAGGACTAGGTATGTATAGCCAAATAGCAACAAAACGAAGATAAGTGCAAATGTTATTTTGACCAGCGTCCGCTTGCGCCGCAAGGAAGAACCAGTCCGTTGGACGATACTGGTAGTCCGATTTCCTCTGCTTCAACCTTACCACCATGCTTTTTGGTAACAACAGTGTTAATCATATAGGAAAGAACTGCTGGTTGCAGACCTGTTGTATATGAATTTATAAGGAAGAAAAGCGGATCATCGGAGAGAAGCTGGCTGCTTAGTTCTACAAATGGGAATATAGATTCCTCTATCTTCCATATCTCACCTTTAGGTCCTCTTCCATATGATGGAGGGTCCATTATGATTCCATCATATTTATTGCCACGTCTTATTTCTCTTTCAACAAATTTTACGCAGTCATCAACTAACCATCTGATTCTGTCTCCAGGGATGTTTGAACTAAGAGCATTTTCTTTAGCCCAGTTAACCATACCTTTAGATGCATCTACATGAGTTACAAATGCTCCTGCTTTAGCTGCTGATAGAGTTGCACCACCAGTATATGCAAAGAGGTTAAGAATCTTTATTTCCTTATTAGGATTTTCTTCTTTCTTCTTATTAATAATAGAAGAAAACCAATTCCAGTTAACTGCCTGTTCTGGAAACAGGCCTGTATGTTTAAATGAGAATGGTTTAAGGTTAAATGTTAATCGACTATCTTCTATATTAATAGGAAGATTATATGAAATCTGCCATTCCTTTGGAAGGCTTATGAATTCCCATTCGCCGCCACCCTTGTTAGAACGGTGGTAGTGGCCATTCTTTTGTTTCCATTCTTTAATACAATGAGGGGTATTCCATATAACCTGAGGATCAGGTCTAACTAGAATATAGTCACCCCATCTTTCGCATTTTTCTCCAGAAGAGGTATCTAATACCTCATAGTCTTTCCATTTATCTGCAATCCACATGGATTCTTTCTCCTTATTTATATAAACTTAAGATATTGTAGCATAAAAGAAGGAAGGTGGTGAAGAAATAATATTTATATATAGAAGAAAAGGATAACAGTAAGAGAAAAACACAAGATTTAGTACATATAATATAGAAGAAACACTATTTGATAAAATACACAAAAAATAATTGAAAAATTTATTAAAAAAATAGAAAAAAGTACTTGCATTCCTTAAATCAAACATTTATACTAATCATTGCTGTGACATGATAGCTATGAAGCGTGAGGTTGCTATTATGGCGAAAGCTGTAATAGGTTTTCCGTGGAGCGAATGTCAGATAATATGACGGCAAGTCACTGTACAAAGCTTAAACAGTCTACAATATAGTAGAAACGACGCGTGAGGACGCGCTTTTAAAATGAAAGCGATGGACACACACGGGAAAGTGGTACAGTCACCAGCTTGTCGTACTTACAAAAAATAATAAGTGCGAAAAGGAGGCGACTTTTTTTATGGCAAGTCAGAAAATGAGAGTCACATTAAAAGCGTATGATCATCAGCTAGTAGATGCATCAGCAAAGAAGATTATTGACACAGTTAAGAAGAATGGTGGAGAGACATCTGGTCCAGTACCTCTTCCAACAAAGAAGGAAGTAGTTACTATTCTTAGAGCTGTACACAAGTACAAGGACTCAAGAGAGCAGTTCGAGCAGAGAACTCATAAGAGACTCATCGACATCATGAATCCTTCTCAGAAGATAATCGAATCTTTACAGAAGATGGATATACCAGCAGGTGTATTTTTAAGCATCAAGATGATGTAATCAAAAGTAACAAAAAAACCTCTACTAACTTTATGTATAGCCAGTAAGGCAGTAGGAATCAGCAACCTACCGGTTCCGGATGAGAGTTTCATACCTGTGTAAACAAACTACGATGAAGGAAACTATACCGCTTTAGTAGAAATAAGGAGGAAAAAATGAAGAAAGCAATTTTAGCAACAAAAGTTGGAATGACTCAGATCTTCGCAGAAGACGGTAGCCTTATTCCAGTAACAGTACTTCAGGCAGGCCCATGCTACGTAACACAGGTCAAGACAGTTGACAATGATGGTTACAAGGCAGTACAGGTTGGTTTCGAAGAGAAGAAAGAAAAGATTATCAACAAAGATAAGGCTGGCAAGAAAGAGATAGCACACAGACATGGTGTTAACAAAGCTCAGCAGGGTCTTTTCAAGAAAGCAGGAGTATCTGCAAAGAGATACTTAAGAGAGTTCAGATTCGAGAACGCTGAAGAATATACAGTAGCTCAGGAAATCAAAGCTGACATCTTCGCTGAAGGCGACAAGATTGATGCAACAGCTATTTCAAAAGGTAAAGGTTTCCAGGGTGCTATTAAGAGACATGGTCAGTCAAGAGGACCTATGGCACACGGTTCTAAGTATCACCGTCACGCTGGTTCAAACGGTGCTTGTTCAAGCCCTTCAAGAGTATTCAAGGGTAAGCACATGCCAGGACATATGGGTTGCGTACAGATCACTGTAAAGAACCTTGAAGTCGTAAAGGTTGACGCTGAGAAGAATCTTCTTCTTGTAAAGGGTGCAGTACCTGGAGCAAAGAAGGCATTAGTAACAATCAAAGAAACTACAAAGGCTGAAGCATAAGCTTAGTTGAAAGGAGGACAACTTACAATGGCAACAGTATCAGTTGTAAATATGGAAGGCAAAGAAGTTGGAACAATCGACTTAAGTGATGCAATATTCGGTGTAGAGATTAACGAACACTTAGTTCACTTAGCAGTTGTACAGCAGCTTGCAAATAATCGCCAGGGAACACAGAAAGCAAAGACTCGTTCAGAAGTTTCTGGTGGCGGAAGAAAACCATGGAGACAGAAGGGAACAGGACATGCTCGTCAGGGTTCTACAAGATCTCCACAGTGGACAGGCGGCGGAGTTGTATTCGCTCCAGTACCAAGAGATTATTCATTTAAGTTAAATAAGAAAGAGAAGAGAGCAGCTCTTAAGTCTGCACTTACAAGCAAGGTTCAGGATCAGAAACTTATCGTTGTTGATGAACTTAAGCTTGATGAGATTAAGACAAAGACATTTGCTCAGGTTCTTAAGAACATTAAGGCTAACAAGGCATTAGTTGTTTTAAATGAAAAGGATGACAATGTTATTCTTTCAGCAAGAAACATTCCAGATGCTAAGACAGCATTAACAAGCACAATTAACGTATATGACGTTATGAATGCAGGTACAGTTGTACTTACAAAGGCAGCTGTAGAAAAAATCGAGGAGGTGTACGCATAATGGCAGCAGTTCAGTATTACGACGTAATCCTTCAGCCACTTGTAACAGAAAAGAGTATGGCTGAGATGGGCGAGAAAAAGTACAGCTTCTTAGTACATCCAGAAGCAAACAAGACTCAGATCAAAGAAGCAGTTGAAAAGATGTTTGATGGAGTTAAGGTTGCAAAGGTTAACACAATGAACCTTGATGGAAAGACAAAGAGACGTGGCATGACATTTGGTAAGACAGCTAAGACAAAGAAAGCCATCGTATCGCTTACAGCAGACAGCAAAGAGATCGAGATTTTCTCAGGACTCTAAGATGTAAGCAATTAGACACAACTAAAGTGTGATAATAAATTAGGTGAGAAAAGGAGATTTATCATGGGTATCAAAACATATAACCCTTATACACCGTCAAGAAGAAACATGACAGGTTCTGATTTCTCTGAGGTAACAAAGTCAACACCAGAGAAGGCACTTCTTGTATCAAAGAAGAAGACAGCTGGTCGTAACAACCAGGGTAAGATCACTGTTAGACATCACGGCGGCGGAAACAGACAGAAATATAGACTTATTGATTTCAAGAGAAATAAAGATGGTATTCCAGCAACTGTAGTTGGTATCGAATACGATCCTAACAGAACAGCAAACATCGCTCTTATCTGCTACGCAGATGGCGAGAAGGCATATATCCTTGCACCACAGGGACTTACAGATGGAATGAAGGTAATGAACGGCGAAACAGCTGAAATCAAGCCAGGTAACTGCTTACCATTATCTAAGATTCCAGTAGGTACATTAGTTCACAATATTGAACTTCTTCCTGGTAAGGGTGGCCAGATGGTTCGTAGTGCTGGTAACAGCGCACAGCTTATGGCTAAGGAAGGTAAGTATGCAACACTTCGTCTTCCATCAGGCGAAATGAGAATGGTTCCAATCGAGTGCCGTGCATCAATCGGTGTTATCGGTAACGGTGATCATAACCTTGTTAATTATGGTAAGGCTGGTCGTATACGTCATATGGGTATCAGACCTACAGTCCGTGGTTCAGTTATGAACCCTAATGACCATCCACACGGTGGTGGTGAAGGTAAGGCTCCTGTTGGTCGTCCTGGTCCATGTACACCATGGGGTAAACCAGCACTTGGTTACAAGACTAGAAAGAAGAAGAAAGCTTCTAACAAGTTAATCGTAAGAAGACGTGACGGTAGAGCAATCAAATAGTTACCGAATAATTAAGGAGGAATAATCATGGCAAGATCATTAAAAAAAGGACCATTTGCAGATGCAAGCTTACTTAAAGCAGTTGATAAGATGAACGCATCTAACAACAAGCAGGCAATCAAGACTTGGTCTAGAAGATCTACAATTTTCCCAGCATTCGTGGGACATACAATCGCGGTTCATGACGGACGTAAGCATGTACCTGTATATATAACAGAAGATATGGTAGGTCATAAACTTGGAGAGTTCGTAGCAACAAGAACATTCAAGGGACACAAGAATGACGATAAGAAGTCAAAGGTTAAGTAAGATAGGAGGATATTAAACTATGGCTAAAGGACATAGATCTCAAATTAAGAGAGAAAGAAACGCAAATGTTGATAATAGACCTTCCGCTAAGTTATCTTACGCAAGAGTATCAGTACAGAAGGCATGCTTCGTATTAGATGCTATCAGAGGCAAGGATGTTACAACAGCTAAAGCAATCTTAGAGTACAATCCAAGATACGCTTCAAGCATTATAAAGAAATTATTAGACTCAGCAATCGCTAATGCAGAGAACAACAATGGTATGAATCCAGAGAACCTCTACATTGCACAGTGCTTCGCTAATAAGGGACCAACAATGAAGAGAGTACACCCAAGAGCTCAGGGTAGAGCTTACAGAATCGAAAAGAGAGTAAGCCACATCACTATCGTTCTTGATGAGAAAGGAGCTAAGTAAGCATGGGTCAGAAAGTTAATCCACACGGCTTAAGAGTCGGTGTAATCAAAGATTGGGATTCTAAATGGTATTCAGAGGACAAGTTCGCTGACTTCCTCGTAGAAGACTATAACATCAGAAAGTTTTTAAAGAAGAAACTTTACGCAGCTGGTATTTCTAAGATCGAAATTCTTAGAAAGGCTGAGAAGGTTGACGTAGTAGTTTACACACAGAAGCCAGGTGTTGTTATCGGTAAGGGCGGCGCTGGTATCGAAGCTACTAAGAAGGAACTTCAGAAATTTATCGGCAGAAAAGACATCGGTCTTGACGTTCAGGAAGTTAAGAAGCCTGACGCTGATGCACAGCTCGTTGCAGAGAACATCGCTCAGCAGCTTGAGAACCGTGTATCATTCAGACGTGCTATGAAGTCTTGTATGTCTAGAACAATGAAGAAGGATAACAAGGGTAACTCACTTAATGGTGCACTTGGTATCAAGGCTGCAGTATCAGGACGTCTTGGTGGCGCTGATATGGCTCGTAGCGAGTTCTACAGTGAAGGTACTATTCCTCTTCAGACACTTAGAGCAGATATTGATTATGGATTCGCTGAGGCAGATACAACATACGGTAAACTTGGTGTTAAGGTATGGATCTACAAAGGCGAGATACTTCCTACTAAGGGAAACAAAGAAGACAAGGCGTCTTCAAAGGAAGGGAGCGATAAATAATGTTAATGCCTAAAAGAGTGAAACGTCGTAAACAGTTTCGTGGAAGCATGGCAGGAAAAGCATCAAGAGGCAATACTATCAGCTATGGTGAGTATGGTATCGTTGCAACAGAGCCATGTTGGATAAAGTCAAATCAGATAGAAGCAGCCAGAGTTGCTATGACACGTTATATCAAGCGTGGTGGTAGAGTTTGGATTAAGATTTTCCCAGACAAGCCAGTTACTACAAAGCCTTTAGGAACTCGTATGGGATCTGGTAAAGGTTCAGTAGAATATTGGGTAGCAGTTGTTAAGCCAGGACGTGTAATGTTCGAAATCGCAGGTGTTTCTGAAGAAGTAGCAAGAGAAGCACTTCGTCTTGCAACACATAAGCTCCCATGCAAGTGTAAAGTTGTATCGAAAGCAGACTTGGAAGGTGGTGTAGCAAATGAAAACTAATAAGTATGTTGAAGAGCTCAATAATAAAACAACAGCTGAGCTTAATCAGGAATTGGTTGCTGCAAAGAAAGAACTTTTCAATTTAAGATTTCAGAATGCTACTAATCAGTTAGATAACACATCAAGAATTAAGGATGTTCGTAAGAATATTGCTCGTATTCAGACAGTTATTAACACTAAAGCTCAGGCATAATAATCTTAGGATTGAGGAAGGAGAAAATCGTGGAAGAAAGAAATTTAAGAAAAACACGTTCAGGTAAAGTAATCAGTGATAAGATGGATAAGACAATCACTGTTGCAGTAGAAAACCATGTTAAGCATCCTCTTTACAACAAGATTGTTAAGAGAACTTACAAGCTCAAAGCTCACGATGAGAACAACGAAGCTCATATTGGTGATACTGTAAAGGTAGTAGAGACAAGACCACTTTCAAAAGATAAGAGATGGAGACTTGTTGAGATTACTGAAAGAGCAAAATAATTTTATTAATGTTCAATTAGTTTATTTACGAATAAATACAATTACCAAGTAATTGAATTTGGAAGGAGAAAATAGTATGGTACAGCAAGAAACCAGACTTAAAGTCGCTGACAATACAGGTGCTAGAGAACTTCTTTGCATCCGCGTTGTAGGTGGTTCTACAAGAAGATATGCCAATATCGGTGATGTTATCGTAGCTTCGGTTAAAGATGCAACACCCGGCGGCGTTGTAAAAAAAGGTGATGTTGTAAAGGCTGTTGTAGTAAGATCAGTACACGGCGCTCACCGTAAAGATGGTTCATATATTAAATTTGACGAGAATGCTGCTGTAATTATCAAAGATGACAAGACTCCTAAGGGAACACGTATCTTTGGACCAGTAGCCAGAGAGCTTCGTGAGAAACAGTTTATGAAGATCGTTTCTCTTGCTCCTGAAGTATTATAAGGAGGTGCCCCTATTATGATGAAAATTAAGAAGGGTGATACTGTAAGAGTTATTACAGGCAGCACTGAAAAAGGTAAAGGTAAAGAAGGTAAAGTTTTATCAGTAGATACAAAGAAAAACAAGGTTCTTGTTGAAGGTATCAACATGATAAGCAAGCACGAGAAGCCATCTGCAACAAACCAGAACGGCGGTATTGTTCAGAAGGAAGCTCCAGTAGATATTTCAAACGTTATGCTTGTTCATAAGGGAAAAGCTACAAGAGTAGGCTTCAAGGAAGTTGATGGTAAGAAAGTTCGCTATGCTAAAGCTACTGGCGATGTAATCGATTAATTTTAGGGAAGGAGGCCAAAAACATTGAGTAGACTTAAAGATGTATATAAGAACGAAATCATGGATGCCATGCAGAAGAAGTTCGGATATAAAAATGTAATGGAAATCCCTAAGATTGATAAGATCGTTATCAACATGGGTGTCGGTGAAGCTAAGGATAACGCAAAGATTCTTGAAGCTGCAGTATCTGATATGGAAACAATCACAGGTCAGAAGGCAGTTATCACAAAGGCAAAGAATTCTATCGCTAACTTCAAAATCAGAGAAGGTCTTGGCATTGGATGTAAGACAACTCTTCGTGGCGAGAAGATGTATGAGTTTCTTGATAGACTTGTAAACCTTGCACTTCCTCGTGTACGTGACTTTAGAGGTATTAATCCTGACGCATTTGACGGCAGAGGAAACTACGCACTTGGTATTAAAGAGCAGATTATCTTCCCTGAAATCGAGTACGATAAGGTAGATAAAGTCAGAGGTATGGATGTAATTATCGTTACAACTGCAAAGACTGACGAAGAAGCACGTGAGTTATTAACATTATTTAACATGCCATTTGCTAAATAATAGTCCGTTTGTCTAATAAGGAGGTTTATTCATGGCTAAAACAGCAATGAAGATAAAACAGCAGCGTACACCTAAGTTCTCAACTAGAGCATATACTCGTTGTAGAATTTGTGGTCGTCCACATTCTGTATTAAAGAAATACGGTATTTGCCGAGTTTGCTTCCGCGAACTTGCATATAAGGGACAGATTCCTGGTGTTAAGAAATCTAGTTGGTAGAATTTATAGGAGGAAAAAACAAAATGACAATGAGCGATCCAATTGCAGATATGCTTACAAGAATCCGTAATGCAAACACTGCAAAGCATGATACAGTTGATGTTCCTTCTTCAAAAATGAAACTTGCAATTGCACAGATTCTGTTAGATGAAGGTTATATTAAGAAATTTGAAGTTGTTAAAGATGGTAAATTTGATGTGATCAAGATTGCATTAAAGTACGGTGCTGATAAGAATGACAAGATTATCACAGGTATCAAGAGAATCTCTAAGCCAGGTCTTCGTGTATACGCTGGCAAGGATGAGCTTCCAAGAGTACTTGGTGGTCTTGGTATAGCAATCATCTCTACTAACCAGGGTATCGTTACAGATAAGGAAGCTAGAAAGCTTAACGTTGGTGGAGAAGTATTAGCATTTGTTTGGTAGTAAGAATTAAGAGGTTATATTACTTCTAAGTTCTTAAACGTGTTGCAATCATGCAATATGTTAGTTATATACACAAAATAGGAGGTACGGGCATGTCACGTATAGGAAGAATGCCAATCGCAGTTCCAGCTGGCGTAACAGTTGAAATTGCAGAAAATAACAAAGTGACTGTAAAAGGTCCTAAGGGAACACTCGAGAGAGTATTACCTTCAGAGATGGAAATCAAATTAGAAGGAGCCGAAGTCGTAGTTAACAGACCTAACGACTTAAAGAGAAACAAATCTCTTCATGGCTTAACAAGAACACTTATTAACAACATGGTTATCGGTGTTACTAATGGTTTCGAGAAGAAGCTTGAAGTTAACGGTGTAGGTTACAGAGCTGCTAAGCAGGGTAAGAACCTTAACCTTTCACTTGGTTACTCACATCCAGTAGTAATGGTTGATCCAGATGGTATCGAAACAGTAGTTGAAGGTAACATCATCACTGTTAAGGGTGTTGATAAAGAAAAAGTCGGCCAGTTTGCAGCTGAGATCAGAGACAAGAGAAGACCTGAACCATACAAGGGTAAGGGTATTAAGTATGTTGATGAGACAATCAGACGTAAAGTCGGTAAGACTGGTAAGAAATAAATAAGGAGGGCGTATCAGTAATGGTTAGAAAAGAATCAAGACAAGCAATTCGTGTTAAAAAGCACATGAAAATTCGTAACCGTTTCAGCGGTACAGCTGAGAGACCACGTCTCGCAGTATTTAGAAGTAATAATCATATGTATGCTCAAATTATTGACGATACAGTTGGTAAGACATTAGTTGCAGCATCTACACTTGAGAAGGACGTTAAGGACAATCTTAAGAAGACAAATGATGTTGAAGCAGCAGCATACTTAGGTACAGTTATTGCAAAGAGAGCATCAGAAAAAGGTATCACAGCTGTCGTATTTGACAGAGGTGGTTACATCTACCAGGGTAAGGTAGCAGCACTTGCAGAAGCAGCCAGAGAAGCTGGCTTAGAATTTTAAGGAGGAAACACATAAATGAGACATGAAATCATTGACGCAAGTCAGTTAGAATTAAATGACAAAGTTGTTTCCATCAAGAGAGTTACTAAGACAACAAAGGGTGGTCGTAACATGAGATTTACAGCACTTGTTGTTGTAGGTGACGGTCAGGGCCATGTAGGTGCAGGTCTTGGTAAGGCTGTGGAAATACCTGAAGCAATTCGTAAGGGTAAGGAAGATGCTGTTAAGAATCTTGTAACAGTTGCACTTGATGAGAATAATAGTATTCAGCATGATTATATTGGTAAGTTTGGATCAGCTGAAGTTCTTCTTAAAAGAGCTCCAGAAGGTACTGGTGTTATCGCTGGTGGTCCTGCCCGTGTGGTTTGTGACCTTGCAGGTATCAAGAACATCCGTACAAAGTCTCTTGGTTCAAACAACAAGCAGAACGTTGTTCTTGCAACTATCACAGGCTTAAGCGAAGTTAAATCTCCAGAAGAGGTTGCTGCTAAGCGTGGTAAAGATGTTAAAGAGATTAGAGCATAAGGAGGAGATTGAAAATGGCAGAAAAGACATTAAAGATTACATTAGTAAAGTCTCCTATCGGTGCAGTTCCAAAGCATAAGAAAACTCTTGAAGCAATGGGACTTACAAAGATGCATAAGACAGTTACATTAAAGGACAATGCATCTACAAGAGGACAGATCCAGCAGGTTGGATACATGTTAAAGGTAGAAGAATAATTATGTTATAATAACGGTTGCCCGTTAGGGCAATCGTTATGTAATAATTACGGAACTGTAATATTTACAGTTTCAAAAGTATCGAGTTGCCAGATAAGATAGTTACTCAGGCAGCGTCAGATTAAATAATGGAGGACTTAAAAATGGAATTATCAAATTTAAAGCCAGCAGAAGGCTCAAAGCACAGTGACAACTTCAGACGTGGTCGTGGTCACGGTTCAGGAAACGGAAAGACAGCAGGTAAGGGACATAAGGGTCAGAAGGCTCGTTCAGGAGCACCTAGAATCGGTTTCGAAGGTGGTCAGATGCCTTTATACAGACGTATTCCTAAGAGAGGATTTAAGAATATCAATACATTAGAGATCGTTGCAATCAATGTTAGCGCTCTTGAAGTATTCGACAATGGTACAACAGTAACAGTTGATACATTAATTGAAAAAGGTATCGTATCAAATCCTAAGGATGGCGTTAAGATTCTTGGTAACGGCGAGCTCACAAAGAAGCTTGACGTTAAGGCTAATGCATTCAGTGCAACAGCAAAGGAAAAGATTGAAGCTTTAGGTGGAACAACTGAGGTGATCTAATGTTCAAAACATTTGTAAACGCATTAAAAGTAAAAGAAGTTAGAAAAAGATTATTCTTTACTCTTGCAATGCTTGTTGTAATACGTATCGGATCAACACTTCCTCTTCCAGGCGTTGATATTGCAAAATTCCAGGAATGGTATGCAAATCTTAGTAGCAAGGCAGACGGAGCTCTTGATATCTTAGATGCATTTACAGGTGGTTCATTCTCTGAAATGACCTTATTTGCTTTAAGTATTACACCATATATTACATCTTCAATTATCATTCAGCTTCTTACTATTGCTATTCCAAAGTTTGAGGAATGGAATAAGGACGAAGATGGTAGAAAGAAGATGGCTGCAATTACCAGATATGTTACTATTGCTCTTTCTATATTTGAAAGTGCAGCCCTTGCAATTAACTTTAAGAACAATGGCTGGCTTCAGATGGGACTTAATCCAGTACTTAGTATGGTATCTATCATAACTGCTCTTACAGCTGGTAGTGCCTTCCTTATGTGGATTGGTGAAAGAATTACCGACAAGGGTGTTGGTAATGGTATATCAATAGTTCTTACTATTAATATCATTTCTC
The DNA here is from genome assembly GCA_000687675.1 of Lachnospiraceae bacterium NC2008. Lineage (GTDB taxonomy): Bacteria > Bacillota > Clostridia > Lachnospirales > Lachnospiraceae > NK4A136. Next base: position 289,665 of record JHWS01000005.1, read on the forward strand.
GTATGCCAAGAGACCTTTACACATTATATCAGAGATTTGTAGAGGTTAACGGCAAGGAAATCCCTAACGTTGGTGCAGCAACAGTAAGAGGTATCATCGTTGTAGCAATTATTGCATTAGTAGTAGTATTAGTTGTAGTTTTAAACGACGGTATCAGAAAGATTCCTGTTCAGTATGCTAAAAAGGTTCAGGGCAACAGAATGATAGGTGGTAATACATCTCATATTCCACTTAGAGTTAATACAGCCGGAGTTATGCCTATTATCTTTGCATCATCACTTATGCAGTTCCCAGTAGTTATATGCCAGTTACTTGGTGTTAAGACTGGAGTAGGCGTTGGTGGAAAGATCCTTAAATGTATGGTAAGTAGTAACTGGTTTAAGACTGGTGACAACTTCATCTACAACTTAGGTTTACTTGCTTATGTTTTACTTGTAATCTTCTTCGCATATTTCTATACATCAATAACATTCAACCCAATGTTGATTTCAGATAATATGAAGAAGAGTGGTGGTTTTGTACCAGGTATAAGACCAGGTAAGCCAACAACAGAATATCTTAATTCTGTATTAAATTACATCATATTTGTTGGAGCAGTTGGACTTATAATAGTTGCACTTATCCCAACATTCTGTACTTCAAGACTTGGAGTAACAGTATCATTTGGTGGTACAAGCCTTATAATTATCGTAAGCGTTATTCTTGAGACTATGCAGCAGATCGAAACAATGATGCTTGAACGTAACTATAAGGGATTCTTAAATAGTTAATATTATTATGAAATAATTCATGGGAACACTACGCAGTATTGCGTAGTGTCCTTTGGGTTATATGACTTTGAACATAATCGAGGCTTATAAAGCTCGAATAAATATAAACATCTATGGAGGAACAATATGAAAATCGTTATGTTAGGTGCACCTGGTGCAGGTAAAGGAACACAGGCTAAGATGATAGCTGAGAAATACGGAATTCCACACGTATCTACAGGTGATATCTTTAGAGCAAATATTAAGAATGGTACAGATCTTGGTAAAGAAGCTAAGACATATATGGACAAGGGTGAACTTGTTCCTGATGAACTTACAGTTAGAATTCTTCTTGACAGAGTAGCTCAGGAAGATTGCAAGAACGGATACGTACTTGATGGTTTCCCAAGAACTATTCCTCAGGCTGAGGTTCTTGATACAGAACTTACAAAGCTTGGTGAGAAGATTGACTACGCTATCAACGTAGAAGTTCCAGATGAGAACATCATCAAGAGAATGTCAGGTAGAAGAGCATGTCTTTCATGCGGTGCAACATATCACATCGAGCACGTTCCACCAAAGAAGGAAGGAATCTGTGACAAGTGTGGTAGCGAGTTAGTACTTAGAGATGATGATAAGGAAGAGACAGTAAAGAACAGACTTAATGTATATCATCAGCAGACACAGCCTCTCATTGACTTCTATAATAATAAGAAGGTTCTTAAAGAGGTTGATGGTACTGTAGATATGAAAGATGTATTCAAGGCTATTACAGATATTCTTGGATAATCTAAGGAGATGTTATAAGTGGCTATATTAATTAAATCTGAAAGAGAAGTAGATCTTATTCGAAAGTCATGTAAGTTACTTGCTAAAGTTCATAAAGAACTTGGCCAGTATATAAGACCAGGAATATCAACTAAGGATGTTGATACATTCGGTGAAAAGCTTATTAGAGATTTAGGATGTATACCAAATTTCAAAAATTATAATGGCTTTCCTGCAGCAATCTGTGTATCAGTTAATGAAGAGGTTGTACATGGTATACCTCACAGAGAGCATATCTTACAAGAAGGAGATATAGTAAGTCTTGATGCAGGACTTATATATAAAGGATATCATTCAGATGCAGCCAGAACTTATCCAGTAGGTAAGGTTTCAGATGATCTTCTCAAACTTATTGAAAGAACAGAGCAGAGTTTCTGGGAAGGAATCAAGCATGCGAAAGCAGGAAATCATCTTTTTGAGATTTCCAATGCAATCGATGATTATATATCACAGTTTGGATACGGAATCGTAAGAGAATTAGTTGGACATGGTGTTGGTTGTCAGCTTCATGAAGATCCACAGATTCCAAACTTCAGACAGACAAGAAGAGGTCCTAAGCTTCAGAAGAATATGACTCTTGCAGTTGAGCCTATGATTAACTTAGGAAGAGCAGACGTTGAGTGGCTTGATGATGACTGGACAGTAGTTGCTGAAGATGGACTTCCATCAGCACATTATGAGAATACAATTCTTATAACTGATTCAGAACCAGAAGTATTAACTATAGAATAAGTATTAATAAATTAGCTAATAACATTTATAAATGGAGGAAACGCATGTCGAAAGCAGACGTAATCGAAATTGAAGGAACTGTTACTGAAAAACTTCCAAACACAATGTTCAGAGTTGAACTTGAGAATGGACACGAAGTACTTGCTCACATAAGTGGTAAGCTCAGACAGAACTTTATTAAGATTCTTCCTGGTGACAAGGTTACACTTGAGTTATCACCATACGATTTATCAAAGGGAAGAATCATCTGGAGAGATAAGTAATATACACATGATTGCTTTAACTTAATGCAAAAATATTCCTTGCATTAAAAAAAGTGGCGTGATATAATCTAAAACGGACTTTTTTGAAAGGAGGGTTTAACATGAAGGTTAGATCATCAGTAAAACCTATTTGCGAAAAGTGCAAAGTCATCAAAAGAAAAGGGAAGATCATGATTATTTGTGAGAATCCTAAGCATAAGCAGAGACAGGGATAATTATTCCTATTAGCTTATGAACATGGTAAGCGGCTGTGACGCATAGTTTATCCGTCAATAAACTGCGTCGTTTAATCGATAAATGTGAGGTGGAATCGGTGCCACCGGGCATTTGCGATTGATACCGTTTCTTTTGTATTTTGCTTTTGCAGAAACGGACAAAGTCGGGATACACCCGGCCGGGTTGCAAGGTGCGACCCCAATCAATTAGTAACTGTTAATCGTACATATTATATATGTACAAACACCATTTAAACGGAGGAAAAAAACATGGCTCGTATTTCAGGTGTAGATTTACCTAGAGACAAACGTGTCGAGATTGGACTTACATATATCTACGGTATTGGTAGAGTAAGTGCAACAAAGATTTTAGCAGCAGCTAAAGTTAATCCAGATACTCGTTGTAGAGATTTAACAGACGACGAAGTTAAGGAAATCAGTGCAGTAATCGATAAGGAATTCACAGTAGAAGGTGATCTTAGAAGAGAAATCGCACTTAACATTAAGAGATTACAGGAGATTGGATGCTATCGTGGTATCCGTCATAGAAAAGGTCTTCCAGTTCGTGGTCAGAAAACAAAGACTAATGCTAGAACACGTAAGGGACCTAAGAAGACTGTAGCTGGTAAGAAGAAGTAATTCTTGCCATAAGTAGTTTATAGAATTTTTATTTATTTAGAAAGTAGGTTAGTTTTATTATGGCAGCAGCAAAGAAAGTATCAACAAAGAAAGTAACTAAGAAGCGTGTCAAGAAAAACGTTGAACATGGTCAGGCTCATATTCAGTCATCTTTCAATAATACTATCGTAACTTTGACAGATGCTGAAGGTAATGCTCTTTCTTGGGCATCAGCAGGCGGACTTGGATTTAGAGGTTCAAAGAAATCTACTCCTTATGCAGCACAGATGGCAGCTGAAACAGCAACTAAAGCAGCTCTCATTCATGGCCTTAAGACAGTAGACGTATTCGTTAAGGGACCAGGCTCAGGACGTGAAGCAGCAATCCGTGCATTACAGGCTAACGGCCTTGAAGTTGTAACTATCAAGGATGTTACACCAGTTCCACACAATGGTTGTCGTCCACCTAAGAGACGTCGTGTCTAATTATAATTGGAGGTAGAAAAGAATGGCAGTTAATAGAGTACCTGTTCTTAAAAGATGTAGAGCACTTGGCATCGATCCTTCTTACCTTGGTATTGAGAAATATACTCATACAAGCGAGTGGAAGAAAGAGGTTGATGGTCAGAAGAAGAATATCAACAAGAGACTTGACAGACATGTTAATGAGTCTATAAGAAATCTTAGAAACCCTAACAAGAAGGTTAGTGAATATGGTCTTCAGCTTAGAGAAAAGCAGAAAGCTAAATTCATCTACGGCGTATTAGAGAAGCCTTTCCGTAACTATTACAAGAAGGCAGACCGTATGCCAGGTATGACAGGTTCAAACCTTATCATCCTTCTTGAGAGCCGTCTTGACAGCATAATCTTCAGAATGGGATTTGCTAGAACAAGAAAGGAAGCTAGACAGGTTGTAGATCACAAGCATGTACTTGTTAATGGTAAGAAGGTTAATGTTCCTTCATATCAGTGCAAGGCTGGCGATGTTATCGAAATCGTAGATAACTCAAAGAGCATGCAGAGATTTAAGGATATCATCGAAGTAACAGAAGGAAGAATCGTTCCAGAATGGTTAGACGTAGATTACGAAGCTAAGAAGGGAACAATTAAGGAGCTTCCTACAAGAGACGCAATAGATATTCCAGTTAACGAGGTGCTTATCGTCGAGTTATATTCTAAGTAATTCGTGGTTAGTAGATATATCATTTATTTCCGTATATGGAAGAAGGAGGATGTTAAATGTTAGCATTTGATTTTGATAGCCCTAATATCGAAGTTACAGAGATCTCAGAGGATAAGAAATATGGTAGATTCGTTATCGAACCATTAGAGAGAGGCTATGGTATTACTCTTGGTAACTCACTTAGAAGAATAATGCTTGCTTCACTTCCTGGTGTAGCAGTTAGCCAGGTTAAGATTGATGGTGCGTTACATGAATTTGCTTCACTTCCAGGTGTTAAAGAAGATGTTACTGAGATAATCATGAACATCAAATCTTTAGCAATTAAGGATGACAGCGACAATGACGAACCAAAGAAGGCTCACATCGAGTTCGAAGGTTCAGGCGTTGTTAAGGCATCTGACATCAGATTTGAAGATGCAGATGTATATGTAATCAATCAGGATCAGACAATCGCAACACTTAGCGGTGGCAAGGATTGTAGCCTTAACATGGATCTTGTAGTTACAAGAGGCCGTGGATATGTAAGCGCTGATAAGAATAAGAAGGATGATTGTCCAATCGGAAGCATCGCAATTGACTCTATCTACACACCAATCGAGCGTGTAAATATGACAGTTGAGAATACTCGTGTTGGTCAGATTACTGATTATGACAAGCTTACACTTGATGTATATACAAACGGAACACTTGCTCCAGATGAGGCTGTTAGCCTTGCAGCAAAGGTTCTTAGCGAGCATCTTAAATTATTCATCAACCTTTCTGAAAGCGCTGTTAACGCAACAGTTATCAACGATAAGGAAGATGATGAGAAGAAGACAGTTCTTGAGATGAGCATTGATGAACTTGAATTATCAGTTCGTTCATACAACTGCCTTAAGAGAGCTGGTATCAATACTGTATCTGAGCTTTCAAGCAAGACACCAGAAGAGATGATGAAGGTTCGTAACCTTGGACGTAAGTCTTTAGACGAAGTTTTATTAAAGCTTAAAGGACTTGGACTTGAGCTTAGCCCACAGGAAGATTAATTTAAAGTAACTGATGCATATGCATCGTTATGATATTGCCGCCTGGTAAGACCAAAGCGCACAAGGTGGTAATGCTGTATATAGTGGAAGATTATGTTCGGCATGTAAGACCAAAGAGCGAAGCCGGATGTACCATGAAAGGAGAAAATTAAATATGGCAATGTACAGAAAACTCGGTAAGACTTCTAGCCAGAGAAAGGCATTACTTAGAAATCAGGTAACTATGCTTCTCGAGAACGGAAGAATTACAACAACAGAAGCAAGAGCAAAAGAAGTTCAGAAGATCGTTGAACCAATGATCGCACTTGCAGTTAAAGAAAAAGATAACTTTGAAATGGTAAAAGTTACAGCCAAGGTTCCTCTTAAGGACAAGGATGGCAAGAGAGTAAAGAAAGACGGAAAGACAGTTTTCGATGAAGTTGAAAAGGAAATCAAGAAGGATAACCCTTCAAGACTTCATGCAAGAAGACAGCTTCTTAAAACTTTATATTCTGTAACAGAAGTACCTACAGCTGCTCCTGGAAAGAAGAAGGCTACAAAGAAGGTTGATCTTAGCAACAAGTTATTTGATGAGATCGCACCTAAGTATGCATCAAGAAATGGTGGTTATACAAGAATCGTAAAGATTGGCCAGCGTAAAGGTGATGCAGCAATGATGGTTATCATTGAGTTAGTATAATTTATTTAAAGAGCATTCGTATGAATGCTCTTTATTTTTAGAAATTACGGTAATAATATATGTCTTTAATTAAAGCAAGAAATTTAATATATGAATATATTAGACGTGACGAAGAAGGTAACGTTGAAGGCATAACAAGAGCGGTAGATGATGTAAGTCTTGATGTTAGTCCTGGGCAGTTTATTGCCATACTAGGACATAACGGATCTGGTAAATCTACCTTGGCAAAGCATTTTAATGCTTTAATTAATCCTGAAGAAGGAACTCTTCTTGTAGATGGTCTGGATGCCAGAGAAGAGGATAATGTATTTGATGTTAGACAGAGCGTAGGTATGGTATTCCAAAATCCTGACAACCAGATTATAGGACAGGTTGTTGAAGAGGATGTTGGATTTGGTCCAGAAAATCTCGGTATAGAACATGACGAGATATGGGAAAGAGTAATATCAAGCCTTAAAGCTGTTAATATGTATGATTTTAAAGACTTTTCTCCTAATAAGCTTTCTGGTGGTCAGAAGCAAAGGGTGTCTATAGCAGGTATTATGGCTATGCGTCCAAAGTGTATAGTTCTTGACGAGCCAACTGCTATGCTTGATCCTATAGGAAGAAAAGACGTATTAGATGCTATATCAGAGCTAAATAAAAAGAATAACATATCTATCATATTAATAACCCATAACATGGAAGAGGCAGTTCTTGCAGATAAGATATTTGTTATGAACAAGGGAAAGATAGAGATGTCGGGTAGCCCAAGAGAAATATTCTCACAGGTTGATAAGCTTAGAAAGCTTAGACTTGATGTTCCACCTGCAACTATCATAGCCCATATGCTTAGGGAGAAAGGAGTAAATATTCCTGAAGATATATTAACAAGGGAAGAACTTGTTGAAGCCCTGACTAAGCTTAATAATAGATAATTATGAAGATTATAATTGATCATTTAACACATAAATATGAAAAAGGTACATCTCATGAAGTAGTTGCTTTTGAGGATGTTAATATAGTAATAGAAGAAGGACAGTTTGTGTGCCTTATAGGACATACTGGCTGCGGTAAATCTACCCTTATTCAGCATCTTAATGGTATTCTTAAACCTGATAGTGGAACTATCTACTATAATGGAGAGGATATATTTGAAAAGGGGTATGATTTAAGAAGTCTTAGACAGAAGGTAGGACTGGTATTTCAGTATCCAGAACATCAGCTTTTTGGAGAGACATGCTTTAGCGATGTTTGTTATGGCCCACTTAATATGGGACTTAGCAAGAAAGAAGCTGAACTAAGAAGCTATGAAGTGATGAAGCTTGTTGGTATTGATGATGAGATATTCTATCAGTCTCCATTTAACCTGTCTGGAGGCCAAAAGAGGAAGGTTGCTATAGCTGGTATTCTTGCTATGAGACCTGAGGTACTTATATTAGATGAACCAACAGCAGGACTTGACCCTCTGGGACAGAAGGAAATATTTAATCTTATAAAGAAAATTCAGAAAGAGACCAATCTTACTATTATTCTTGTTTCTCATAGTATGGAAGATGTTGCTAATTATGCAGACAAGATAGTAGTTATGAATCATGGTCATGTATTATATAATGACGAGCCAAAGAAAGTTTTTGCTCATTATGATGAACTTGAGAAAATAGGACTTAAGGCGCCATTTGCATCTTATCTAATGGCAGACTTAAGTAAAAAGGGATTTGACGTAGATACTAATATAACAACTAACGAAGAGGCTGTTAGTGAGATTTTACATGCACTAGGTAGATAAGAAGTTGATTAGAGATATTACCCTGGGGCAATATTACTTCGCGGATTCAACTATTCACAGGATGGATCCAAGAACCAAGATAATAGGAACTTTTGTATATATTGCTTCACTATTTATTTGTAAAAACATATATGTATATGCTATAGCATTTGCCTTTCTTATGCTGTGTATATTTCTTTGCAAGGTACCTATAAAGTATATTTGCAGAGGTATGAAGGCTATAACCTATATCCTGATTATCACCATGATATTCAACATGTTCTTCACAAGAGGGGAGACGGTATTATGGCGATGGAAGGCTTTAGTTATTACACTTGAAGGTATAAGGAATGCGGCATTTATGGCTAGCAGACTTATTATGCTGGTTGTAGGATGTTCTATTATGACATTTACCACTATGCCAAGTAACTTAACTGACGGCCTGGAAAGTGTTATGCATCCCCTTAAGTACATTAAGGTGCCTGTTCATGAGATAGCCATGATGATGAGCATAGCTCTTAGATTTATACCTATCTTAATGGAAGAAACTGATAAGATTATGAAGGCGCAGCTTGCCAGAGGCGCTGACTTTGAAAATGGAAGTATAGTTAAAAGGGTGAAGAATTATATCCCCGTTTTAGTACCTTTATTTGTAGCTTCATTTAGAAGGGCCAATGAACTGACACTGGCTATGGAGTCAAGATGTTACAGAGGCGGTGAAAATAGAACAAGGATGAAACCACTTAAATATCATAAGCGGGACGCAGCTGCCTATATTACGATGTTTGCCTACCTTGGTATAATAATCTTCCTTGCTATATATCTTTCGCCAAAGGATAGTACAGATGCTGCAGCGCTTGCTGGAAGTATCAACATGCAGTAATTAGTATGAATAATGTTAACGATGAAACAAAGGTTAATATGGAAAATGCTAGAGAAGGCCTAAAACGTATTATGCTTGTTGTTGCTTATGATGGAACTAACTATCATGGCTGGCAGCTTCAGCCTGAGGCAATAACAGTTGAAAAGGTTTTAAATGACACTCTTAGTAATCTTCTTGGGGAAGAAATAGCAGTTATAGGTGCCAGCAGAACTGACAGTGGAGTTCATGCTCTTGGCAATATAGCTGTGTTTGATACAGTTTCAAGAATCCCAGGAGAAAAGTACCCATATGTGCTTAATCAGCTTCTTCCAGAGGATATAAGGATACAAAAAAGTAAAGAAGTTGATCTTTCTTTCCATCCTAGGAAATGCGACACAAAAAAAACATATGAGTATCGTATACTAAATACGGAATTTGAGATTCCTACTATGAGATATAACTACCATCATTGTCATTTTCCACTTGATGAGGTGGCTATGGATAAGGCTTCAAAGGCTTTGCTTGGAGAACATGATTTCACTTCATATTGCAGTGTGAATGCACAAAGTGAAACAAGAGTAAGAACTATAACAGATATAGGCGTGACTAGAACTGGTAACGAGGTTATAATTCGAGTTACAGGCAATGGTTTTCTATATAATATGGTAAGAATCATAGCAGGATCACTTATGGAAGTAGGAAGAGGCCATATGAGCATAGAAAGTATTGAAGATGCTCTTAAGGCAAAGAACAGAGAAGCTGCTGGACCTACAGCCCCAGCCAAGGGACTTACACTTATAGGATATGAATTTTTATGATAGAAACAAAGAATAAAGAAAAGACAGACCTTAAATCTGTAATGGATGGAAGGCTATCTGTAGTAAAAGATACTGATACCACACTTACTCCTGAAGAGGAAGAGATGTGGGAAAGAATGAAAAAAGAAAGAGATGCAGATGAAGCATCTAGCAAGAGAAAATTCTGGATTCTTCTTATTGTTTATATAATCTTAGCAATATTTGTAACAGTATTTATTTCTTATGTAGTATATAGGATGATTCACTGGGATGTACTGGCTAAGGTTATAGTACTGAATTCCAAGATGGTTGGAACAGTGGATTACGGAATTATGGATGCAGATATACTATTCAGACATTTCTAAAATATTGGAAAATAAACCTATTGACATTAGAATGGCTGAATAATATAATATATCACTGTGGCGGCAAATCTGAACTTTCCAGCGGATTTGCACCCGATAATCAAATGCATAAAGATAAGCGCCCGGACATCGTTTATCAGAGTGCACGAGTTTATGAATTATTATGGAGGAAACAACATGAAGACATTTATGGCTAGTCCTTCAACTATCGAAAGAAAATGGTACGTAGTTGATGCGACAGGATATACACTTGGTAGACTTGCAACAGAAGTAGCCAACATATTAAGAGGCAAGAACAAGCCTACATACACACCTCACATTGATACAGGTGATAACGTTATTATCGTTAACGCTAAGAATATCAAGGTTACAGGTAAGAAGCTTGATCAGAAGATGTACTATCATCACTCAGGTTATGTAGGAGGCCTTAAAGAGGCAACTCTTAGAGAGATGATGGATAAGAATCCTGTATTTGTTATTGAGCATGCAGTAAGAGGAATGCTTCCAAAGGGACCTTTAGGAAGAGAAATGTTTACAAAGCTTCACGTATACGCTGATGCAGAGCACAATCACGCTGCACAGAAACCTGAAGAATTAAAGTTCTAACTAGAGGTTGAAAGGAGAATAAAAGATGGCTAAAAAAGCAGCTGCAAAGAAGTTCTACGGAACAGGTAGAAGAAAGAAATCTATCGCTAGAGTATATTTAACACCTGGTAAGGGTGAAATCATTATAAACAACAGAACAATCGACGAGTATTTCGGACTTGAAACACTTAAGGTTATCGTTCGTCAGCCACTCGTTGCTATCGATGGTTCTGAGAAGTATGATGCTAAGATTACAGTTAAGGGTGGCGGATACACAGGCCAGGCTGGTGCTGTAAGACACGGTATCGCTAGAGCACTTCTTCAGGTTGATGAGGAATTCAGACCAGTTCTTAAGAAGGCTGGATACCTTACAAGAGACCCACGTATGAAAGAAAGAAAGAAATACGGTCTCAAGGCAGCCAGAAGAGCTCCACAGTTTTCAAAGAGATAAGGAATATCTGCGGGATTTCAGATGTTACAAAGTCCTCGAAGCAAGTTTACTTGCTTTCGAGGATTTTTTAATATCTGGAATTCCATTGGATTGCAAGAGATGACCGAGAAGTAGCGAAGCGGATTCGAGGTTTTCTCTTGTAATCCCGCAGATATTCCGTAGCTTATCGAGGTTCTCTCAGTCATCGCAGATATAACGTACCTCCTGCCTTCGCAGTAATATCTTGAATTGATGTGTGACAAAATTCCTGAAAACCCTTGATTTTTCTGGGGGGGTGATAGAATAGAAATTGGCAAAGCATTTGAAAGAATGTGACGCAAAGCTATAGGGCCTGTAACATGGTAGCCAGTTGCATTTCTAGCATTGCCAACTTTGGCAATTTTTTTTTATTACAAAAACAACATACCTAAAAAGATACATTGTTTAATTGAAAGGGGAAGTAGCTTATGAAGAAAATCAAGAATTTTACAGCAATGATTATAGTAATGATTACTATCTTTGCTAATGCGACTGTTGCATATGCAGCACCACAGACCATGCCAGATGGTAATGTATTTGATCCTGAATATTATGCAGCAAACAATCCAGATGTTGTCGCAGCTGTTGGAACTGATACAGCTGCACTTTATAATCACTATAAGACTTGTGGTATCAAGGAAGGAAGACTTCCATATGACGGTGCTGTTACAATATCACCAAAAGTAGGCAATGTATCAAGTGCTTTAGCACAAGCAAGATATGACGCATTTTTTATGGATGTAATAAAAGTTTATACAAATGACCCAGCAGTATTTTTTGATGCAAATTATTATTTAGCAAACTATCCAGACCTTGCAACAACTGTTGGAACTGATTATAAAGCTCTTTTTAATCATTATATAAATATAGGTCGTTTTGAAGGACGTACTGCAAGAGCGGGCATTTATCCTGAACGTAAGAATTTTACTAATTTCTTTTATAGCACTAGTACAACTGGAATGCTGATTAATAAAATGAATAGTGACTTACAATTTATTGACTGGTTAAATTCAGTTGTTAATGATTCTATGACTGAGCGTGAAATTGTTACGGTTATTCACGATGAGATTTGTAATAGAGTAACATATGGTAACGTTGCTCCTAATTATGGTGCGCTTTTGGAAAATGAAAGTGTATTTGAAAATTTTAAAAATGGAACATCACAGTACATATGTGGAGGATATGCAGGATTATTTTCAAAAATATTAAGTATCCTTGAAATTAAAAATCAATACGTTGTAGATTGTACTACGATGGACCATGCATGGAATCGCGTAATGATTGATGGTGTTTGGTATGACGTAGATGTAACTTGGGATGATTGTCTTTCAAATAAAGATTATTTCTTAGTTCCAGCAGGAACTGGTGTATTTGCAGAAAGACAAGTTGATTATATTAGCAATGGATATTAAATAATGGCATATTTTTCAAACATTAAGGGCGATTTTATAATCGCCCTTTTTAATTTAATTAATTAAATTCTTGCCTAATAAAAATTATTTTTTTACATCAGTTTTAATGCCACCAGTTTCATATGCAATGTGCTTTTTAATAGAGCTGTGCTCTTTCAACAGTGCGGTTCATACATAATCACAACCCGTGCATTTTTCCGATTGCCAATCTCACATTTCTCCGATTGAAAACCTAATATTCCTCCGATTCACAAGAGAAGAAGCATAGAAAAAATAACATTTTGACTTAATCTACTTATAATGTTATCATTACATCATAAAGGTGTTACCGATAGACGGTTAGTCCGTTTTGTATTGATTAAAAAATAATCGCCTCAGGGGCGATTATTTTTTTTGAGAACTAAGGAGCATTCCATGAAACTAAAAAACATCCTTATAGTAGTCAAAGATATAGAAAAATCTAAGAAATTCTACCATGACCTCTTTGGTCTTAATACCATCTTAGATAATGATGGCAATATGATACTTACCGAAGGTCTTGTATTACAAGAAGAAAAATACTGGAAGGAATTCCTTGGAAAAGATATTGTGCCAGAAAATAATTCCTCCGAACTATACTTTGAAGAAACTGATCTAGAGTCATTCGTTCAAAAACTAGAAACACTTTATCCATACATAAAATACGTCAATCGCCTTATGACTCATAGCTGGGGACAGAAGGTTGTTAGATTTTATGATCTGGATGGGAATCTAATAGAAGTGGGAACTCCTATGTGATTTTCATAGATTGACATCAAATTTTTAACATGATATATTCCAAATAGAACATAAAATGTGTTTAACCATAATATTTTAAAGGAGCTTTATGTTAAGCGTGGTAGAGTAAAACATTGCAATTCGGCTACATGATATTGCAATGGACATCAAATCAACAAATTGTTTGCCAGTGGTGAATACTACAGGTTTGTTTGATTACGCTTAATAATATTATGGTAATAAGCCGCATTTTATGAGGTTGTTTTTTGATATATATGAATTTATTAACCATGATATCTTGGCGTAAGATATCATGGTTTTTTTTATTCAAATCTAATGGAATCATAGGGGAGACTCTACTATCACTAAGGTGTTTAAGAATCTGCTCGAATGATGAAAGAGGTAAAAGATGAATACACAGATACAAATAGAATTCGACAAAATTAAAAATATGTGGGCAAATCTGGCAAGTACAGATTATGCAAAAGAGAAGATAAGTGAAGCTGACATAATACTAAATGAAAGAGAACTAAGAAAGGCTCTTAAGGATACTACTGACAGCCGAGCACTTATAGAGAAACTTGGCAATCCTCCGGTGCAGAATGTTACAGAGATAAGAGAAATATTAACCATAGCTGATACAGGAAAGTGCCTAACACCATACCAGCTTGAAAGAGTGGAAAAAGTTCTTGTTGCTGTAGAAAGGATGATGAATTATCTATCACGAGGAAAGCAGTATGAAAACTCACTTGCTTACTATGATGAAAATCTAAATCCACTATCAGAACTAAAAGATGAAATCAGCAGACAGATTAGAAGTGAGGAAGTTGATGATAGAGCAACTAAAGAACTTTATGAAATTAGGAATCGTATAACAACTACGGAAGAATCTATGAAGCAGAAGGCAGAAGAAATTATCCGTAAGAACAAGGCTTATATGGCAGATTCTTATTACACTACAAGAAATGGTAGAGTGTGCCTTCCAGTAAAGAAGGACTACAGAATCAAAATACCAGGAAGTGTAATTGATAAATCTGCTACAGGAAATACAGTCTTTATAGAGCCGGTAGGTCTTGCAAAATGCTATGAAGAACTAGAACTTCTTCGTATAGATGAGGAGAATGAGGTATACAAGATTCTCTACATCCTTACTGCTATGGTATCGGACAGCGCTGCCACAATTGAAGAAAATATCAAGATGATGGAGAAACTTGACTTTGTTTTTTCTAAGGGAAAACTCAGCATAGAACTTGACTGCACGAAGCCAGCTATAAATCTTGAAAGACGTATAAAGCTTCAAAGTGCAAGGCATCCTCTTATGGATAAGGCGGTTAATGTTCCACTTAATTTTAGCCTGGGTGATGGTGATATTAATGGAATTGTAATAACCGGTCCAAATACTGGAGGTAAAACCGTAGCTATTAAGACTGTTATGCTTACATGTTATATGGCCCAGTGTGGACTTCATGTTTCCTGTAAGGAAGCTGATATATGCATGAACAGTAACTACCTTTCAGATATAGGAGATGGTCAAAATCTTTCTGAGAATCTTTCAACTTTCTCAGCTCATATTAAAAATGTTCTTGATATACTGGGCAAGGTGAATCAGGAAAGTCTGGTAATTATGGATGAGCTTGGTTCAGGAACAGATCCAGCAGAGGGTATGGGAATAGCTGTTGCAATATTAGAAGAACTTAGAAAGAGCGGTGCTAATTTTCTAGTAACAACTCACTATCCAGAAATTAAGGAATATGCTTCAAAGACTGACCATATTATGAATGCCAGAATGGCATTTGACAAGGAAACCCTGCGTCCAACCTATGAGATGATAATAGGAGAAGCAGGAGAAAGCTGTGCATTTTATATTGCTGAAAGACTTGGCATGCCAAAAGAGATGTTGAAGGTTGCCTCAGAGGCTGCCTATGGAAATAGCACTTTACTGGGCCGTGACCTATCATCTAATAAAGAAGCATGCAAAAGATACGAGAGTGCAGGAGAAAAGAAACCTACTAAAAAGAACGAAGGAAGTAAAATAATCAAGGCAAATAAGAAGCCGCATTCATCCACTTACCTAGAACAAAAATTCAGCGTAGGTGACAGTGTGATGATTTATCCAGATAAGAAGATAGGTATTGTTTGCGAACCTGTTAATGATAAAGGTATATTACGTGTTCAGCTTCCAGACAAAAAAATATACATAAATCATAAGAGGGTTAAACTTCGTGTGAAGGCAGATGAACTTTATCCAAAAGATTACGACTTTTCAATTGTCTTTGACACCGTAGAAAATCGTAAGACCAGACACGAAATGTCTAGAAAACTAACAGATAAAGTTATAACTTATGATAAATAATTCACATCTTGGCTTGGCTCATGGCTTTTGTTATAATGTATCTAGTTAATCAGAGCGGATTATCTTTAGAGATAATCCGCTTTATTTTTTTGAAAGGATTATAACCCATGATTTCATTAAACGACTACTTATACAGCGGCGACACTGTAGTTAAGATCCTTCATTGTTACTCTCAGGATCTTAAGGAAAGTGCAATTAAGAATAATAATGGTATTGACCTTGCCCATAGCAACTGTCTTCTTCATATGATTGATCTTCTAGAGCATAATGATTTCTTAACTGCACAGTCTCAGAAAATCAGAGAATTCTATAAATATATGGCTGATAAATATCCATTTCTGGCATTTACATTTAAGGGGAGAATCAAATCTCTTATCCGTTTAGAAGAGAAGATAAATGGAAATATAGTTGAGTTTATTTATGACTATTATAGTAAGCACGGCAAGTATCCAGCTGCTGCAGAAATAAAAGACAGAATAGGACGAATAAAGGATCTTATTGCCTATCGTATTGTTATATCACTACCTCAGTGCCACCTAAAAGAAGGTGAGGACAGAACAGAAATAGAGTGCAAGTACCTGTATGAGATTGCCAATGCCTTACCGGACTTCCTAGAGGAAAGAGGGTTCAAACCAGAGCTTTCTGGAATAGAAACATATAGTAAAACTATAGAAGAACCATATAGAGAATATTATAGAGATTATGTAGAAAATCCTAATGAGTTTGGCTATCAGTCTCTTCATATAGCCTTCTTTGATAATACTTCACGTAGCAATATTGAAGTGCAGATAAGAACAAAAGAGATGGATGATACTGCTGAGATTGGACCAGCTAATCACCTTGGATATGAAAAGAGGCAGGAATGCGAAAGAGCAAGAAGAGAGGCCATTCCTGTAGGAGAAAATCTTTATTTTGATGAAGCCTTTGAAAGAGGTATGAAGCTTCAAGGACTAGAGTTAAATAAGATTAATGTCAACATGTTTGGCGCAGCGGATAATAATCTAATCAATGATGGATGTGGACTGTATAGAGGACGACTTATCTTGCCGTACGAGCATCTATCTAGATTTCAAAATGATTTGATTTAATTTACTGGGGTTAAGTGAGGAGGCGGTTACTATGGCAGCATTTGATAGGGTTCTATCTGGAATACCACAGATGGATGAACACTTTGACAACATTCGTTTAGGTGACAATGTGGTATGGCGTGTAGATAATCTAGACGAATTCAAGCTTTTTATGGAACCATATGTTAAGCAGGCAATTGAAGATAAGAGAAATCTAATTTATTTTCGATTTGCATCACATGAACCTCTTCTTGAACCACAGGATGGACTAAAAATAATAGAGGTAGAGCTTAATCATATTATAATAAAAAAAACGAAAGAGCGCTTAGCGTATAGGTGAAGGAATGTATATTAGATAATTTAGTTTGAGTAAGCACTTATTTAGTCATACTGCGGCAGCAGTGTTTTGTGTACGCTTAATCTGGATTATCATGCATCGTAGCCTGTATATATAGAGGTCTATTTAATTGTATGAGTATGTTTTGGGTACACAAAATGGTCCTGCGTCAAGATTTAGCACAAAATAAAATGAGCAGTCATGCCAGCTAAGCTGCTGGCAAAGACATAACCCTCTCATACAGTTTTTCGAAGTCGTTAGGTGACATGTAATCACAATGACTGTGAATTCTAACGGTATTATAAAAGGTTTCAATATACTCAAAAACAAGCCTATATGCATGCTTGAAATTGATGATGTTGAATCTGTTAAGCCATTCTCTTTTTATCAAGGAATGGAAAGATTCGATGCAGGCATTATCGTAAGGATAACCGCTATGAGAATAACTTCTCTGCATCTTTTCGGTGGCTTCTCGCCAGGCATTTGAAACGTACTGGCTGCCACGATCAGAATGAATTATAAGAGGTTGACTGATGTTGCGGCATGCCTTAGCTTTGTTGATTGTTTCAATAACTGTAGATACTTCCATGGTATCGGCAAGCGTCCAGGCAATGATTTTTCTGGCATATAAGTCCATAACGCAGTTAAGATATACAAATCCATCATGAGTCCAGATATAAGTTATATCTGTGCACCAGACAGCGTTAGGACGTTCCGGATTAAACTGTTCATTAAGAACGTTGTGGAGTTCTTTGCTAAAATCAGAATCTCTGGTAGTAGTTGTCCAAGGTTTAGTCCATTGTGCTCGAATGCCCATTTCACGCATGTACTTACCTACAGTGCGCTGACTTATGGTTTCACCAGATTTACGTAGTGCTTTAGCTATTTTAGGAGCGCCGTAATTCTGCTTTGAATCATCATAGATTTTCTGGATTTTCCTTTT
>JHWS01000006.1 GCA_000687675.1 Lachnospiraceae bacterium NC2008
GCTGTAGCTAGTTCACTAGTTTATTCTTTAGTTGAAACAGCTAAGGCAAATGATGTAGACATATATCTTTACTTAAAGTACCTTTTGCTTAAAACACCTACTAATCAAACACCAGAAGAAGAACTTGAAAAGCTATGTCCTTGGAACCCAGAATGCCAAAGTGCTATCAATAAACTTTTTATAGAACATCAAAAAGCAGTCTTTGAACTAAACTAATCTTAATCATATGTGAATTGTCAATGTGCTCCAGTCCGTATGGGCTGGGGTATATTTATTTTATGGGCAGAAGCCCTTGTACCTATATGTATAAGATGGGAAACTATGCAACCCACCGGATTATTTAGCGCTTACGTTATGATTTTGATGAATGGACGGAACCAACGGTTGCTGGGCGTTATGAAGTTCCGAGTGACATTGCAGATTTTCTTAATTATGCTAATAAAATTAATGAAGAAAGAGCGAAAAAAGAAGGTGTTACTCTTATAAATTCAGAAGAACACCCTATACATACGTACGAAAAGAGTATTCCAGATGATATTAAACAAGGCGATTATGCGAATTTTGTTGTGAAGATGATTTGCTTATTAAACCATAGTAAAGAGCCTGAAAGAGTATGGAAACTATTAGAAAAAGTTACAATTAGTGAATCAAACGTAGGAGCACAGGTTGAACTTGAGGGTATAAAGAATAAAAGGAAAGATAATTATACAAAGGCTGTATGTAATTATTTGGAAAAATATATTGATGATTGTGCAAATCAGAAACTGTATGATGAGGGGGCGAGATCTGATTATGAGAATGATTTAGAAACGAAAAATAGTCAATAATAATATTTATTAAGATTATGACCGTAAATAGAAGCTATTGCTTTATTTTTGATTCTACAAGTATTACAACAAGGAAATTTCTAACTATGAATGTCAATCTAAAAAAATTGCGCTGATTTGATTTTGAACCACCTAACGCTAGCTTGAAAGTGAGCCATCTTTTTGTTGGGTTTTCAAAGTCTAGGACTAGTGGTAGGATTCACCATTCATATACGGTACATATGACTGGACTGTTAGGCGGTCAATCATACTGTAGAAGAGAATACGCTAATACTAATTGATGAAGCAGAAATGGCATTGCATCCTCGAATTCAGCAAAATTTTCTTGAGTACTTAAAGAAAAAAGCTGACGAGAAAAAACTTACAGTTATTATATCTACTCATTCTGTGACGATGATAAAGGCAACTGATAAAAATCATATATTATTATTTGGAAGAGAATGAACAAAATAAGCAGCGGGGCTTCTTCAGCATAGTTAATCCGTGTTATTCAGCAAAAGCAATAGGTTGTGTAGATTATATACAGAATGCTAAGGAAGACGCAGTTATTTTTTGTTGTAGATGAAATGGCTAAAATTCTTTTCAAGAAAATGCTGGGAAAATGTACAAAAGAAGAAAAGTACTCGACTATTACAGTTTCAGTTATACCAGTTGGTGGATATGAAAACACTGCAAAATTGGCGATAGAGACCAAAAGAATGTTGTTTTCGGGCGCAAAAGTGTTTGCTGTTTGGGATGAAGATGTTTTTTCGGTTACTATTCCTGGTGATACTACTCACAGAATAGAGAAACTATATAACGATAATAGAGAATTAATATACAGTCTTGGATTTACCCCTGAGTTATGTATAGTAGAGTCAATAGAATCTTTAAGTACATCTCTTGTTAGTGCAATCAGAAAAGAATTTAAATGTGAAATTAGAACAGTTTTATCGGATAAAGATTATTTAGAGTGTCATGGTAATAATCCCAGAAAAGTAGCAAAGAAAAAATTAGATGTGATTATTGATTTTCTTAAATCTTATTCTGGATATAGTTATGATATTGTTATTGATAAATTAGCAGATATAGTCCTTGAAAATACTTACGGGGAGTCAGATATTAAGGAGATAATCATGCCAATATTAAGCAAAATAATGTAATAATATAGGTAAATGAAATATTAAGAAAGGAACATAATTATTAGGTTTTAATAATTATAAAAATAAATGGCTGTTTCACCACATCATTATATAAATTTGTTAAAAAAAGCTGATATAACAATAAATAAAGCCCAAAACATTATTAACATGTCTAAACCAATTAATTCTCCAGTTGAGCCTTGTTTTTCTATCATTTGTCAGGAATTAGGAACACTTAGAGGTGAATTAGAAATGGCAATTAGTGGTTTAGTTAAAGATTCAACTAAATCAGATATGTATAATGATTATTTATCTAAAATTAACCAATTAATAGAAGAATTAAAACAAATTGAACTCAGCCACTAGTATTTTTATAGAAAGAATAAAAGCATAAATATATTAAGCATAGCTATTAATATTATATGGTTATAGGAGAAATAAAAGTGACATCAGAAGAAATTGAAGTAGCCGTAACTAGTTATATCCGGGATCTGAATGCTAATTATGCTATATTAATTGAAGGCGCGTGGGGGACTGGAAAAACATATCTGTATGAAAATTATTTGGTTGATGCGATAGATTCGATAGAGGCAGGAAAAAATGAAAGAAAGCATCAAGTCTATATTTCTCTTTATGGTATTTCTAATATTGATTCGCTTTCAAAGCAATTAATTGCTAGCTTTTTATACGTTAAAAACAGAAATAAATATATTAAAAAAGGAATAAAACTCTTTTCAGGTGTCGTAGGCATAGTTAGTAGTGCGTTCTCACTTTCAATAGGTCCAATATCAACAGACTTTTCTAAGGTAATTAAGAAATTACAAAAACCAAAATTTGTCAAAAATTTGGTAATATGTTTTGATGATTTAGAAAGATGCACTATTCCAATTAATGAACTTTTCGGCTTTGTTAATAATCTGATAGAACATTGTAATTGTAAGGTTATTATTTTAGCTGATGAGAAGAATATTGGCAAAATATATGCTAATACAAACATAGAAGGAAAATATCTCACCGTACTTTCGGGTAATCGAAAAGTGGTTGAAGATATAGAAGAAGATAATAGAAGAATAAAAAAACATGAGCTAGGCAAAAATACAAATAATGAGATTACTGTTGAAGAAGTAAAAAAATTAAATGAGATATTATATTCAGAGAACTATTTATATAAAGATATAAAAGAAAAGGTAATTGGTAAGACTTTTTCATATTACCCAGTATTAGTAGATGTTATTGAAGATTTAATATGTGGAAATGAAAAGAGAAAGGGGATAATTCAGGAGAAACACTATAAAGAATATTTATTAAATCATAAAAATGATATTGTAAGTGCCTTTAATGAGACTGATAATCGAAATGTACGAATTATTAGATCATGGATAATTTCATTTAAAAAAATATATGATGAAACAACGAAGTACTTTCCAAAGGAAAAATACTATGAAGACATTTTAAGCGATTTTTTGCGATATAGTATTTGGGTAATTGGAGCATCAAAGAAAAATAAGAAAATAGAACAAAGTTCTAATTATGGAAATCAAGATATGGTTTACTTTGAAGGTCATGAGTATAATCATATCTTTAGGTACAGCTTTATTGAGGCATGGATTAATCGAGATGTATGGTATGACAAAGAATTATCTCGTGCTTGTAGGTCAATTATTGTCCGTAGAGAACAAGAAGATGTTGACAATCCACCTCAAATTCATTCAGAGGGTAAATCATTATTACAACTAAGGGATTGGTTCTTATTAGATGATGTGGAGATTAGAAAGACCATAGACAGCTTAGAATTAGAAATAGAAGAGAATAAATACGCATATTATGATTATTCTAATATCCTTTCTTTACTATTATTTCTTCAAGAAAAAGGGCTCTATGATGGGAATATAAATAATATCAAAGATACAATGATTAATTTGATAAATAATGATATGGAAATTCAAGAAGAAAACGAATTTCCTAAAACTTTTTCATCTGAGGAAATAAGAGATAAATATAACAAATTATATAAGCCTATTTCAAGAGAACGTAAATTGAGAAATCAGGTATTGAGTAAAGAAATTCATGCAGAGGAAAATATTTACTATAATGGAGATGTTTTTTTAGAGCATTGTCGTAGAAAGGCAAATTACTATTGTAGTCAAAGAACATTTGTTAATTATTTGGATTTTGATAAATTATATAATTTAATTAATAATAGTAATAATCAAGGATTATATAATATTGGTCGTGCTTTTAAGGCAGTATATTATATGGGAAATCTCAATGAATTTTATACTGCAGATATTGAGGGATTAAAGAAATTTAGAACTGATATAATGGATGGTTTGACTATAAAAAGAAATGGTATAACAAGACAAATTGCTCTTGACAGTTTAGCTGAATTAATAAAACAGGAACTAATTCTTTTAGGGGTTGACGAAGATCAATTATAGATTTTAAAAATATAATTATGTTACTATTCATGATGTGTCATTGTTATTCGTGCTATAATAATTATAAGAAAATGATTTTAAAAGCGATAATTTAGACCTTAAAAATGTTAATTAGGGAGGTTTGATTATGAAACAGATAAAAAAAGTTATCAACGGAAAAGATATAGAAGTAAAAATATATTCTACTGATAGAACAAGAACAAGTAGTGATAAAGATATGGACACACGTGTCAAAGAAGCTGTTTACGCTGCAATAAAGAAATCAAAAGAATCAGAAGTACCTATAGCTAGGTACGATAAAGAAAGAAATCAGCCTTATTTTGAATACCCTAATGGTGAAAAAGTATATGGATAATAGAAAGCCTTTACTAATAGTATTTGCAGGACCTAATGGTTCTGGAAAAAGCACTATTACTGCCAATTTTGGAAAATTAGATGGATATACCAATGCTGACGATATTGTAAAAGAAACAAAAATACCTAACAAAGAGGCTGCAGAGTATGTTATAGAAAAAAGATACAATGCAATAGAAAATAATGAAGATTTCTCGTTTGAAACAGTTTTATCGTCAAAATATAACATAGATGTTATTAAGAAAGCTCATGAAAAGGGTTACTTTATAAAATGTATTTATGTTTTGACTGCAAATCCAGAACTTAACGTATATAGAATACAATCGAGAGTTAAACAGGGTGGACACGATGTTCCAGTCGATAAAATAATAGACAGATATTATAAATCGTTGAAAAACATACGAGAATTGATAAATCTATGTGATATTCTCCATATATATGATAATACAGGAGATAAACCTCTTAGAATCTTTCGAAAACATAAAGAAGAACCGTTTAAGATATTTCCTAATGACTATTGGAGTGAAAAACAGATTTTAGAACTAATTGAAGATTAGTGGTTTTCGAAAGTATGAAATACAGAAAAAAATTAGTACATTCATTATATTTGTTATTAATATTATCAGTAACCTACGCTCTCCTTTGCCCACTAGAAATCTACGTTGGTAATAAGGATGAGCTTCTTTTTAGCATATCTGACTTCTTTCCTATTCTTCTTGGAATAGCTGCAGTGGGGATTATTGTTGGTACCCTTATTTTTTCTATTCTTCCAGAGAAAATCTATAAGCCACTTTATGTTTTAACATTTGCTTTTGCTCTTATGTCCTATATCCAAAATATGTTTCTTAATTCCACCCTTATGCGTGATGATGGTGGTAAGATGGAGTGGGATAAGCTGCAAGGCAAGATGGTTGCTAACACTATCATCTGGGTAGCTGTTTTTGCTATAGTCATAGTTCTTTCACTTACATTGCTTAAGAAGAATTATATAAAAGTATATTCATACATAGCTCTAGCTATTACATTTCTTGAATTAACTGCTATTGCATCTATGCTTTTATCCAATCCTTGGAAGAAGCCTGAAGATGCTCATTTTTCATTATCAGGAGAGTATCAGTATAGCCTGGCTTCAGGAGACAATATCGTTATCCTTATTCTTGATCGTTATTCCAATGGTCACTTTGAGAGCCTTATGGAAGACCATCCAGAATATCTTGATAAATTCAAAGACTTCACCTATTACAACAATATGGATTCACATTATGCCTACACATTCCCTGCCGTAAGACATTTGCTTACTGGTATTGATGAGGACTTAGACGTGTCTGATATGAAGAAGGCGGACGGAGCTTCCTATAAGGACTGGAATGAATATGCTTGGCATACAGATTCATGCAATAGTTTTTATCAGACTCTTCATGATAGGGGTTATGCACTAAACTTCTATTACAGCGTAGAAGCTTATGCTATGCTAGGCGATATGGATAACCTTATAGGTAAGGTGGACAATGCATCCTGCGTTCCTCTTCACATAGACAAAGGCTTAACTGTAAGGCTTCTTGAGAAGATGTCCTTATACAAATGCCTCCCATACGCAGTAAAACCAAAGTTTGAAGTCATGTCTACTTCATTCTCTGGAACAGCAGGATATGAGATAGGTGTTAGCGATTACCAGAACGCAGCATTCTACAGGAATCTTTGTGATAGAGGTTTAACCATAGAAGATAAGATAACAACCGGAACAGGTCAGGAATGTAATAATCTGGTTAATATTATCTTTATTGAAGGAATTCATGAACCTTATACTCTTGGAGTGGACGGAAGCGAAGTGCCTGAATCAGAGTCAGATTTGGAAATCACCAAGCAGGGTCTTGATGTAATCGTAGATAAATACATACAGGAACTTAAAGACCAGGGAAGATATGACAACACAACTATTATTGTTACTTCGGACCATGGCTGGGCACCAGAATATCTTGATCCACAGCCCGTATTCCTGATTAAGAGGGCTGGGGAGACTCACGATTCTATGGTTACAACTGATGCACCTGTTTCTTCTGATGATTTTATGCCTACTATCTTAGACTTAATCGGAGAGAATTATACTGATTATGGAACTTCTATATTTGACTGGCATGACGGAGATAAGAGAGTTAGAACATTAACCTATCGTGCTGAAAAGGTATCATACACTTATGAAGGTGATAGGGAAGATTTGATTAAAGTTATGCAGGGTGAGAAGTAAATATTACAAAAGCCCGAGTAAAATGTATTAAAAAATATGTTTTGATTGATTTAAAAGCTTAACATAGGATTAAGTATTACTAATATAATTGATAAACATTTGTAATAGTCTAAAGCATAGATTACAATTTATTATATTAGACATTTTTGATTAGAAAGAACATAGATGAGTTTAAAGAGTTTTTATTGGAAAACCAGAACACTACTTAGTGGTGATTATCGTGAGATAGAGCGCAACACTATTGCTATGCATAACCGTAGTGTTGTTAAGAAATACAGAGACAAGAAGGATATCTACTGCATTATGCGTATCCATACAGATGAGGGTGGCTTGTTCTGCCTCTTCTTTAAAGTTATGGCAGGCCTTCATTATGCTATAACTAACGATATGATACCTGTTGTAGATATGCAGACTAAGTACAATATCTTCCAGACTAAGGCTGAGCGTGGAAAGCTTAATACTTGGGAATTGTATTTCAAACAGCCGGCTGGAGTATCTTTTGAGGAAGTAAAGAAACTTCCTAATAAGGTTATTATAGAGAACCCAACAGGTCCATCTATAACCTCGTACAACATAGATAATGATAATGCTAAAACATATTGGCGAGAGATAGTTAGAAGATATATTAAACTTAACGAAAAGATGGAGGCATTGGCCTCATCATATCAGGAGAAGATATTTGATGGTTCTAAAGTACTGGGCATCATGCTTAGAGGTACTGATTACAACAAGAATACTGCCGTAGGCCATCCTATTCAGCCATCAATTAGCGAAGTTATTGAAGATGCTCATAAGGCTATTGATACTTATGGCTTTAATAAGATATTTTTAGCTACAGAAGATCAGAAGCTTTTTAATGCTATTACTGCTGAGTTTGGGGATATGGTTACAAGTATACCTCAGAAGAGATTTGATGAAGAGATTACAGATAAGCTAGGACATAGGAAAGATTATGCATCATTTGCAAAAGAGATGAATGCATCATATCTTGCATCTATACTTACCCTTAGTAAGTGTCATGGATTCTTAGGTGGAGAGACTGGCGGTTCATTTGGCGTATGGCTTTTTGCAGATGAGTTTGAGTATTTTAATGTATATAATAAAGGCTCATTTGGCATGTATGACCAGGATACCTGTGATATGGACAGGATGGACAAGTGGGAGAAGAAATTTGGACTTTAAGTTTTTTAATTGTTTGATTTTATTAATAGACAGAGGATTAGATTTTGAGTAAAAATAAATCAAGTCTTGCTAGTAAAATTTATAGAAGAACACGTTTGTTTATATTTAAGGACTTAGGCCTTGAGCCTAAGTTTTTGAGGTTTTATGAGACCTATAGGCAGGGAAAGAAGTATAAGGATTCCTTAACTAAAGGGGGTACACTTTCCTCTGATAATATTGATAAGGAAGAACCAATTTATTATCCTGACTACACTGTAACAGATATTAATGTTTATATAGCTCAGATTCCTAACCAGGGTGCTGGTATAGGCCATCAGATTGCTAACTATAACTGTGGATTACATCTTGCTCTTAAGTATGGCTTAGGCCATGCCTATGTTCCATTTGTAGATAAGGACTGGGACAGATTTCTTGGCTTTGGACAGAATGAGCTTACTGTTAAGGACTTGAAACGACAGGGGTATAAGGTTAAAAAGATGCCTTCTATTAGCATTATGGGAAATGATATGTTAGATGCTATAGTGGCTTACTATAAACAGTCTGGTCAGAAGGTTATATTACTTACCCAGATAGATGAATTCTATGCTAAACAGTATGGCGTTATTCCATATATTAAGCGAAAGTTTGAAGAGGCTGATGCTAGAAAAGATGATGAAAAGTTGCTGGGAGAACACGCAGATGCTTTGTTACATAAGAACAGCTCAAAGGGCGTGGATAGTGTTTCTGAACAGGTAAACGATAACAATCATAAGCTAGAGGGTGTTGATTTTATTAACATTGCCGTCCATATTCGCCGTGGTGACATTAATTCAGGTCAGGTTTCTGGTGATAAGCAGCTAACCATGAGATGGCTTTCTAATGAATATTATGAGAAGGTTTTAGATCAGGTAGTTTCAAAATTAAAAGATAAGAAGATTAACTTATTCATCTTCTCTCAGGGCGATAAGAAAGATTATGAGTCTTACGAAAAATATGGACAGGTCTACTATTGTCTTGATATGCCACCTATGGAGTCATTTATCCGTATGGTTAGAGCTGATATATTAATTACAAGTAAAAGTTCATTTTCTTATAAACCGGCTCTACTTTCTGATGGCATCCGTATCTGCCCAAAAGGTTTTTGGCATGGATATCCTGATGATGAGAAGTGGATTGTGGCTGAAGAAGATGGAGAGATAAGACTCAAAACGTGATTTGAAGGATTATAACCTGTTTGAATATATTAAGCAGGCAATTGTAATAGTTCACTCTGAGAAGTTATTAAGTGTATAAAAAAAGAATTAAAAATTGATTGAGATAGGATAATTCATACTATCTAGTTATAAAATATGATAGTATGCATATATAAATGTTTTATTTTGAACGCAAAAACGAACGCAAAAAAATACGTTTGATTTTGCGTTCGTTTTTTGATATATTTGAAATGAAAGAGGATAGAATTATGAGAGAAAACAGTAAACTTGAATATAAAAAGACAGTAACACGCACATTTTTAAAAACCGTAAGTGCATATGCAAATTACGGAGAAGGCGAAATTATATTTGGTATAGACGATGATGAAAACATTGTTGGCATAGAAAACCCTAAAAAGGAATGTCTTAACATAGAAAATATGATAAACGATAATATATCTCCAATGCCTGAATACTGTTTATCAATAAATGAAAAAACTAAAGTAATTACATTAAAGGTATTTGAGGGCGTTTATAAGCCATATTTATATAATTCAACTGCATATAGGAGAAGTGATACTTCTTCCGTTCCAGTTGATAGATTTGAACTGTCCAGATTAGTACTTGAGGGAGACAATAAATCTTTTGAGGAATTACCGTCGGCAACACAAAAACTCACATTTAATATACTGTGGACAAAACTTAATGAGTTATTAAACATAAAACAAGTATCTAAAGACGTTTTAAAAACATTAGAATTGTACAGTGATAATAATGGTTATAATAAGGCAGCAGAATTGCTAGCAGATGATAATACCTGTCCAGGGATTGATATTGTTAGATTTGGCGAAAGCATAAGTATAATTTTGGACAGAGAAACTGTTAATCATAAATCTGTTCTTTATCAATATGATAAAGCCTTAGAGCAATATAGGAAGTATTATCAGTACGAAGAGATAACGGGTAGTTTAAGAGAGAAAAAGCAACTACTACCGGAAGAGGCGTTTAGAGAAGCAATAGCAAATGCATTGGTACATAGAGTGTGGGATGTAGAAGCACATATTAATGTTTCTATGTTTGAGGATAGAATAGAGATTACTTCTCCAGGGGGGCTTCCAAAGGGAATTTCTCTTGACGAATACCTAAGCGGTGGATTATCAATTCCTAGAAATCCTATTTTATGCAATGTATTTTTACGCTTAAATATGATAGAACGTTTTGGAACAGGAATCAGAAGAATACAAGAATCATATGTAAATAGTGCAATAAAACCAACATTTAAGGTTATGGATAATTCGATTAAAATAACGTTACCTTTATCGTCGGAAGAAAGTAAGCTGTCTAGTGATGAACAAATAATAGACAACTTACTGAGAAAATATGGAAACATGAGCCTTTCTAGTTCTGAGCTTGCTAGTATGGCAAAAATGGGAAAAACAAAAGTAGTTTCCTTGCTTAATAATATGGTCGAAAATGGCTATATTCAAAAGAAAGGTAAAGGACGAGGGACGGTATATTTAAAAATAAAATAGAGATCAGAAAAAAATCGCCAGAAGTGATGTTATAGTTATTTCGATATATAATATATAGAGATTACAATAGGTATGAGGATTTTATTTGTGATTTAAGGCAGATAAAGTTATTTTATTCGAAATGATAAGTTAATGTTAATACTAGTTTATGAGGTACAATATGCTAAATATTTTTTATGGCAACATGCCAGATGCAATATATAATACATCAACATATTTTTCTAATGTATTCCAAAAAGAATGGCTTGATGATGCCTATGTGCGTAAGATGATAAAAAGTGTTGATAAATCGGAGGTTATTGATGATTACCTAATTAAGAGCAAAGCTTTAGGTATGATATCTCCAAATCAGTTATCTGGTGGAGTTAAAACATTGATTTTAACATATTTCAAATCGGATATTGTTTTCAATGCTACTACTTGTGGAGACAATTGTGCTAGGTGGTTTCTTGATATGGCAAAGAAAGAGGACAGAACAATCAACCTTAGACATATTATGGATTTTGGCGATGGGAAATTTGATATACAGATTTTAAATAACGGCGTTGTAGTTCATTCTATGAGTGAGCTGGTTCAGCATGCAGGTTATTATATTTAGGAGCAGGAATGAAGGGTAGTTATCAGATTATCATTCAGAATAGTTTGGTACAATTCAAACTACAAATTAATAGAAATATAACCATAATTCGAGGCGATAGTGCTACAGGAAAGACTACCATGGTTAATCTTGTTCGTCAGTATAGTTTGGATGGACCAGCAAGTGGAGTCAATATTTCATGTGATAAGGCCTGCACCGTACTATCAGGACTACGCTGGGAAGATGAAATAAAGGCTATTCATGATAGTATCATCTTTTTAGATGAGGGATTTAACTTTATATCAAGTAAGGACTTTGCCAAGGCAGTAAAATCTTCAGACAATTATTTTGTTATTGCAACAAGAGAAACTCTTTTTAATTTGCCATACAGTATAAAAGAGATATATGGTCTGAAGAACGTTACTAGAAAGACAAAGTATCAGGAATTTAACAGGATATATACTGAGTTTTACCAAATCTATAATGAAGAACTATTATATACAAAACCGAAAACAGTGATTGTTGAAGATTCTAATTCTGGATATCAGTTTTTTTCAGCATTATGTAAAAAAGAAAACATTCGTTGTATTTCAGCAAAGGGAAAATCCAACATATATGATCATATTATTGGATGTAAAGATGAAAGTATATTGGTTATCGCTGATGGGGCTGCTTTTGGACCGGAGATGGAACGAGTGCTTTCTCTTAGAAAGGTTAAGAATCTAATTTATTTTCTTCCGGAATCATTTGAGTGGCTTATATTAAAGTCTGGATTAGTTGATGGTTCAAGAGTACAGGATATCCTGCAACATCCTTATGATTTTATCGAAAGTAAGAAATATTTCAGCTGGGAAAGATTCTTTACTGCATTACTTACAGAAGAAACAAAGGATACATATTTGTTTTATTCTAAAGCTAAACTTAACAAAGCATATTTGCAACAAAAGGAAGCGAATGCAATTAAGGGTGTTATAGAAAAGGTTGTAAAATAACAATTATTAGCAAGTTTGGTGAAAGTAGAAAAATATAAATTGAAATTATTATATAAACTTCAAAAAATAAAATATGGCAAAAACCTAAAACTTAAAGGAATACCATTTATCTATAATCGTAAGGGTGCCAGCCTGGAGATAGGCGATAACTGTGTGATAAAGAGCTCATTTTTATCTAATCTTGTAGGTCTTTATTCCAGAACAATCATCGTGACTAGATGTAAGGGAGCGCGTATCAAAATTGGGGATAATGTTGGTATTAGCGGCGCAACCATATATGCTCGCAGGGGCATAACCATAGGCGATAATACCTGCATAGGTGGTAATACTAAGATTCTCGATAATGATTTTCACCCTATCGAGTACGAGAAGAGAAATGCTCTTCTTCAGGGCACCGCACCAGAAGGTGATGATTCTAGAGCAGAATGGATAGGAACCAAGGAGATTGTAATTGGCAAGAACTGTTTTATCGGATGTAATGCTCTTATCCTCAAAGGCACTGTTCTTGGGGATGGATGTGTTGTAGGTGCCGGTGCTGTTGTTGCTGGAACATTTCCGCCAGGTTCTGTTATCGTAGGCAATCCTGCCAGAGTTATAAGAACCTTGGGATAGGATTGGGTTTTATTTAATGGAAAATAAACATAAAGGAGCATATTCTTGATATTACTTATAGATTGTTTCAAACTTGTCAAAGGAACTGGAAAAAGCATAGGAATCTACAATCTTGCAAAGAACCTGGTGGATAACCTGTCTGGGCTTGATTCAGCTACTCGTATAGTTGTCCTTGGTAACAAACACAATCGTGAGGACTTTGATATCAAGGGAGTAGAATTTGTTGAGGTTAAGTATAATCCTCTCTCACAGGTTGTCTGTGCTATGTGGGAGCTGGTTTTAGTTAACAAGGCTATTAAGAAGATTAATCCTGACAAGGTCCTCTTTCCTCGTGGATACCTTCCGCTTAGGAGTGTTTCCAAAAATTATGTCATTATTCATGACATGATTCCTTTTTATTATCATAAGAATTTCCCAGGGGTGCTGGGAAAGACTAACTATTATATTATGTGGCGCCTTAAGGCATCTGCTAGGAAAGCATATCGTGTTATTACTGTTTCTGAATATGCTGGAAGTGACATAGTTAAAACTGCCGGACTTAAGGATGCTAACAAGGTTATACCTATCCTTTCTGGGCTAAATAAGATGGATGCTTCAGGAATTAAAGAGGGTTATTATCCGAAAGGCCAGAGCCATCCCTATAGACCTTATATTTCTGCCATAGCTTCCAAACTTCCTCATAAGAATGTCCTTGGAGTATTAAAAGCGTATAAGGCATATTTGGATATGCATACGTCAGGGCAGGAAAATGAATCAATAATTAATCAGGATAAATGCTCTTTGGAGGATAGTAATATCTTAGGACTTCATATCATAGGTCTGGACAATGATGGTGTAGACCGTTTGATTCAGGAAGAACATATAGCATTTACCCCTGAGGAGAGAAGTCTGATTGTGGGGTATAAGTATATCAAGCGAGATGAGGACATGTATGCTGTGATTAAGGGTAGTCAGGCATTTCTCTTTATGTCGCTTAATGAAGGCTTCGGTTTTCCGCCGTTAGAGGCTATGCAGCTTGGAGTACCGGTAGTTTGTTCTAATAGAACGTCTCTTCCCGAAGTGGTTGGTAGTGCAGGTATACTCGTTAATCCAGATGACTACAATGCCGTGGCCAAGGCACTGGTAGAGATGGAATCACCGGAGGTTAGAGACAAGTATATTAAGCTCGGATATGAGAATATCCAGCGATTTAGATGGGATGACAGGATACAAAAATACAAGGAAGAACTAATTAATAACAACTAGTGAGGTGTTGTAAACAATACCTCCTTTTTTGTTTACATAGTTCGTTCTAGGAAATAAAATAATAGTTACTAAAAGCATATAAGGAGGGACACACATGGACAACAAGGCGATGTACAAATTATCTTATGGTCTTTTTGTTTTAACAGCAAAAAGAGGGGATAAGGAGAATGGATGTATTACAAACACAGCTATTCAGGTGGCTTCAGAGCCTAACCAGATTTCATTTGCTGTGAATAAGGCTAATTATACACATGATATGGTTATGGAGACCAGGAAGGCTAACATCTCTGTGATTAGTGAAGAGGCTAGCTTTGACCTTTTCAAGCATTTTGGTTTCCAGTCAGGAAGAGATGTAGACAAGTTCGCTGATTTCAAGGACTGCGCCTATGCTGAGAATGGTATCCCATATATTACAAAGGGAACAAATGCTTATTTCTCTATAGATGTTAAGCAGACAGTTGACCTTGGCTCACATACATTATTTATCGGTGTCCCAACTGATATGGTTGTTCTCTCTGATGCTGAGTCTGCAACTTATGGCTACTATCAGTCCAACATCAAGCCTAAGCCTGAGAAGGTTGGGGAGACTAAGGATGGCCAGACAGTATGGCGCTGCAAGATATGCGGATATGAGTACGTTGGAGAGGAACTTCCTGATGACTTCATCTGTCCAATTTGTAAGCATCCAAAGGCTGACTTTGAGAAGGTAGTTAAGTAGTAAGTGAACTTCTGGAGTCCATTAATAAAGAAGGTATATTGATTGAAGAAAAATGGTTATAGAAATACTATAAAATACACTGTATTTCCAAACTTAATTTGCTATAATTAGTTTGTTGTTAATCAATATTTTTTCTAATTTACAAAGGGGGTCACAATATGTCAGATAACAAATGGCGTTGCCGTGCAGAGGACCTTAAAGGTACTCAAACTGAGAAGAATCTTCAGGCAGCATTTGCAGGGGAGTCAGAGGCGCGCAACAAATATACATATTTTGCTTCTAAAGCAAAGAAGGACGGCTTCGTCCAGATTTCTAAGATTTTCCTCGAAACAGCTGAAAATGAGAAAGAGCATGCTAAGATCTGGTACAAGATTCTTACAGGCATCGGCTCAACTATTGACTGCTTAAAGGAGGCCGCTGAAGGCGAGTCTTATGAGTGGCAGGAGATGTATCCGGCATTTGCCAAGACTGCAAGAGAGGAAGGATTCGATGAGATAGCTGAACTTTTCGAAGGGGTAGCAGCAATCGAAAAGGAGCATGAGGAAAGATACAGAAAGCTTCTTAAGAACATCGAAGACAAGCTTGTATTCTCAAGAGACGGTGACTGCGTATGGCAGTGCGGCAACTGTGGCCACATAGTCATTGGTAAGGAAGCACCTGAGGTTTGCCCTGTATGCAACCACCCACAGTCTTATTTTGAGATTAAGGCAGATAACTATTAAGACTTGAATTGAAGTATCAGCCGCCACGCGGCTGGACTATGATTTTAATTGGAGGGTATGATTATGACACTTAAATTTTTCAAATGTAACCATTGCGGTAAAGTTATAGCAGTTATCAATGGGGTAGCAGTTCCAACTATCTGCTGCGGCGAGCCTATGACAGAGCTCGTTCCTGGCGCTACAGACGGAGCTTTCGAGAAGCATGTTCCTGTATTTACAGTAGAAGGCAATATCGTAAATGCTAAAGTTGGAGAGGTAGAGCATCCTATGATGCCAGAGCATTTCATTCAGTGGATTGCTATCGAGACTAAGAATGGCTACCAGTTCAAGGAACTTAAGCCAGGAGAGAAGCCTGAAGCCTCATTTGCCCTTACTCCAGATGATGAGTTAGTGGCAGTATATGAGTACTGCAACCTTCACGGACTTTGGAAGAAGGAAGCATAAAACATGATAATAATGGGAACTCATTTCATATTGGGATGAGTTCCTTTTTTGTTGCGGGAAAATACGTTATAATATGTACAAAGTATTTGATACGAGGGGGATAAATATGAATTTTGAGCTCAATGCTTCTATGATGTGTGCCAATTATGGCCATCTTGCAAGGGAAGTTGAAGATTTGGAGGAGGCAGGAGTTGACTCTTTCCATATTGATATTATGGACGGCCGCTACGTGCCTAACTTCGCTATGTCTATTAACGATATGGCATTTATCGCTTCGGCAACAAAGAAGCCCCTGGATGTCCACCTTATGCTTGAGCACCCTAATAACAACATAGGATTGTTCCTTGAGAAACTTCGAAAAGGCGACACGGTTTATATCCATCCTGAAGCAGAGTATCACCCATCAACAACCCTCCAGAAAATTATCAATGCCGGCATGATTCCTGGCATCGCAATCAACCCTGGAACCAGCGTAGAAACTGTTATGGAGATGCTCCACATCGTTGACAAAGTCCTGGTTATGTCAGTTAACCCGGGCAATGCAGGCCAGATGTACCTCCCATACGTCAGCAAAAAGTACGACAAGCTCCTTCCACTCAAGGAAGAGATGGGCTTTAAAGTATACTGGGACGGCGCCTGCAGCGCCGAAAAGATTCTGGAGTTCGCTCCAAAAGGGGTAGACGGTTTCGTCCTCGGCACCACCTTACTCTTTAGAGAAGGCTATGTGTACAAGGATCAGATTGAGAAGATTCGTAAATTAGAAATATAAGCGGTTTGGACATAAAAAAAGCAACCGCCATACTCGCAAAGGTTAGTTGCTTTTTATTTGTCAACGAGGTGTTAAACACATGAACATAGCGATTTTGCTTTCTGGAGGGACAGGGTCCAGGCTGGGAAGTGATATACCAAAACAGTATATAGAAATTAATGGGAAGATGATTATTACATATTCCCTTGAGGTTATGTGTGGGCATAAAGATATTGATGGGATAGTTATAGTTGTAGCTGATGAGTGGAAGGAAAAAGTGCAAGAGACTTTGGAAAATCTGAATTCAGAAACAAAAGTCTTCTTTGCTAAACCTGGCAATAACCGTCAACTGTCAATCTATAGTGCTCTTGAAGCTACTATGCAATTACTAGCAGAAACTTCACAAAGTGATATTTCATCATCGAATGTTTTCATCCATGATGCGGCAAGACCTAATCTTACTTCTGAGATGATAACTTCTTATCTAGGGGCTATGGAAGGCCACGATGGACTTCTACCTGTGCTTCCTATGAAAGATACTGTTTACTATAGCGAAGATGGTAAAAAAGTAACTAAACTTATCGATAGATCTAAAATCTACGCTGGTCAGGCACCTGAAGTTTTTAACTTTCAGAAATATTACGCTGCCTGTAAGGCTCTCTTACCAGATAAAATCCTTACTATTAACGGCTCTACTGAGCCGGCAATCATAGCAGGTATGGATATTGCCATGGTTCCGGGGGATGAGAATAACTATAAAATCACTACTAGGGCAGATTTAGAAAAATTTGAGAATTCAGTAAAATAACAAATTTAATATAAATGCTCAAACAGCGTACTACCTTAATAGTTTTTAGCATAGATAGTACATTATTTATAATTTTATATATGCAAAGAAGGCACAACGAATGAACGCACAAGTTTTAGAATCAGTTGGAAATATAATATACAAGGATGTTCCTAAGCCTATGCTTAGCTTTGGCGACGTATTAGTAGAAGTCAAGGCAGCAGGTATCTGCGGCTCTGATATTCCTCGTATTTACACTAACGGAGCCCACAGTATGCCCCTTATCCCGGGCCACGAATTTGCCGGTCAGGTTGTATGTGCACCAGGAGTAGGAGCAAGATGGATGGGCAAAAGAGTAGGAGTATTCCCTCTTATACCTTGCCGCAAGTGCCCACAGTGCTTAGAAAAAAAGTATGAGATGTGTAATCATTACGATTACCTTGGTTCTAGAAGCGACGGCGCCTATGCAGAGTATGTTAAAGTACCACGTTGGAACCTTATAGAGCTTCCAGATAATGTTAGCTTTGAAGTAGCTGCTATGCTCGAACCTATGGCTGTAGCCCTGCATGCCATTCGCCAGACAGGACTTGATATTCATTTTTCTCCAGAAAATCAACCTGCTGCAGCTCAGCCAGAAATCTTATCTGCAAACTCAGAAAATACAATATCATTAGGTTCTTCAAACGATTTTGTATCTTTACAGAATGTTGATGAACAGAATACTAAAAACGATAAGATAGCAGATATAGCAGCAAACAGCACTAACGACGCTCCCTATGAAACGGTTGACCACCCTAAGGCTCTTGTAATCGGACTTGGAACCATCGGCCTCTTTGTTTGTATGCATCTCTCAGCTATGGGCATAGATGTATATGCCATAGGAACTAAAGGCTACCAGAAAGATCAGGCTATCAGCATCGGTCTTCCTGATGACCATATCAAAATTGGTAAAGATATTGAAGCAAACACTGCATGGCTATATGAAAGAACAGATGGAAACTATGCAGATTTTGTCTTTGAATGTGTTGGTAGACAGGAGACTTTGGTAGAAGCCCTTGAGTCTGCAAAGCCAGCAGGAACAGTAGTCACGGTAGGCAATCCTTTTTCAGATATGACACTTCCTCGTGATACATATTGGAAGATCCTTCGTAGCCAGCTAAATCTTTGCGGAACATGGAATTCATCCTTTACCCATGAAGACCACGATGACTGGAACACAGTTATTCGTATGCTTTCTGAGGGGCTTATTCACCCAGAAAACCTTATCAGCCATAGATTTCCACTTGAAGACCTAATCAAAGGCCTTGAAATTATGCGTGATAAAACCGAACCTTACACAAAGGTTATGATTACTAATGAATAATATAGAATTTGAAAGAAAACATAATAAAACTATAAACATAGTTCTTATAATTCTAATTCTTCTTACAGCAGGGATTACTGCATTTAGCATGACGGTAGTTGCATCTGGGAACTTTAACTTAGATATAGACTGCCTTCTAGCCCTTCAGTCATTCAGACATAAAACATCAGGTCTATTCGATAAATTCTTTCTTGAGGTAACTGAATTTGGAACCAGTTATATTACTGGTATTGTATGTATAATTGTCTTCTATGGATTTGATAGTAAACTAGGCCTCTTTCTTTTCCAGACCAATGCCTTCGGTAGATTAGTTAATGGAGCGCTTAAATTAACTGCCTGTATCTATCGCCCATGGATAAGAAGCCCTAAAATTAAACCTTTACCATCAGCTCTTCCAGCCGCAACAGGCTATTCCTTCCCAAGCGGCCACTCAACCAACGCCTCTACAGTATTCCTCGGCATATCATACTCATCATTAGCAAAGAAAAAACAAAACATTATATATAAATTTTTGATTATATTAGGTATCGCTATGGCAGTCCTTGTAATGTTTTCCCGTATCTATGCAGGAGTACATACACCACAGGATATCATCGTTGGTTGCATAAGCTCTGTTGCTGTAATTATAATTGTTCATAAAGTAAACCAATTTATAACTTCAAATAAAAAAGCATTTATTGTTCTGTTAGTATCTATCGTATTAGCAGTTCTTTGTGTAATTTACTTCGAAAACAAATCATATCCATTAACCTATGTAAACGGAAAACTCCTAGTTAATCCAGAAAAGATGGTTATAGATTCATATTCCGGTATAGGTGCCTTTCTAGCCCTAGCCTTCACAACTTTCCTAACAACCCTAACCAACCTAAATATAACTAAAACCTACGAAAAATCCATAAAAACCATCATACTTCGCATAATATTCACCATAGCCGCTATAGCTATCTTCACCTATATGTCCAAAAATCTCCCATCAGATCTATCTAGAAATATGCAAAAGAAAACCGCATATCTATTAAGCAACTTCATAACCTACTTCACAATAACATTGATCTTTCCTTTATTTCTGTCCACATTAGGAAAAATATTGAAAAGACGTTAGGGGATATGTGTGGGGGAAAGATTTGCGACATTAATTGCCGCGGAGAGGAAATCCATCCCGATTCTCTTAGGCGCGAAGGCTCTCCTGAGCGTCTTAGAGAAGCGTGGATTAGTTTCTCGTAGCGTTTGGCAATTACGAGCAAATCCCTACCCCCATACACATCCCCGCACCTCAGAAAAAATGTGCACGCCACCTACCCATGGTCGACATAATATGCTAAAATAATATGCGTATAACTATAAATAGATTGGACTAGAACCTTGAATTATATCGTATTTGACCTTGAGTGGAACCAGCCGGCGGATATCAAGTCAACTGAGAAACGTAAACTCCAGTTTGAAATTATAGAAATCGGTGCGGTTAAGCTCGATGAGAATAAAAATATAATATCTTCATTCAATGAGCTCGTTTGCCCAAAGGTTTACAAAACATTAAACTGGCATACCCAGAAGATGCTAAAGATCAAGATGAGCGACCTTAAGGAAGGTAGCCCATTTACAGATGTTTGCAGAAGATTCCTCAACTGGTGCGGCGAGGATGTGATGTTCTGTAGCTGGGGACCTCAGGATCTTACCGAACTCCAGCGTAATATGGATTACTTTGGTATGAAACCATTGTCAGATGGGCCTATTCCTTTCTATGATATCCAGCATATATTTGCCAAGGCCAAGAGGGAAGAAGATACTACAAGAAATCTCGAAGCAGCAGTAGATATGATGGAGATTGATAAGGATATAGCATTTCATAGGGCTTATTCCGATGCATACTATACAGCTAAGATTTTCAAGGAACTTCCGTCACAGGTAACTAAAAACTCTGTGACTTACGACATATATCATTTGCCTAAGACCAGCAAAGATGAGATCCGTCATACGCAGGGCAGGGAATCCTACTACCTTTCAACTGGCTACGACCAGAGAGAGGATATAACCGGTAATCGCAAGATTCTCTCTATCGGCTGCCCAAGATGTAACGGCAGGGCACTTAGACCAAAGATAAGATGGTACTCGACCAATTCCAAGGTTTACTACGGGGCGGCTATCTGTAGCGTCCACGGGCCTATTAAGGCAAAACTAAGAATTAAGAAAAATGAGTTTGGTAAATATTATGCTGAGAAATTCCTCTCCTACTGTCCAATCAGTGATGTGGAGGAGTTAAAGCAAAAGAAAAGGTCTATCAAGGCAAACCGTAAGCAGACTCCAAAAGATGCTATACCTGGCAAGATGCCAGAAGCGCAGAATAGTAAAAAATAGCCCCAAGGCTTGTTATAACCATGGCAACTATATTATTTAAGAACCAGTTTTTGCTAACAAGAAAACTTCATAAAGAATACTGCAAGTCTATGTTCTACACCCGTAGAAAGAAACTGCGCATAACCTGGGCCATAATCAGTCTGGTTTTAATCGCAGCAGGCATTTCTCTTAAAGTTTTCTTAAATTTCAAGGTTCTTCCACCTATTTTATTCTTCTTAGGTGCAGTATTTGCCTATAGCGTATTCTTTGGCTATAAGTTTAGCGAGTGGATAAATTACCGCAAGATTTGTAATGAGAACTCTGCAGCGCCAGGGCTGGAAGCCGTTGTATTTATTGAATTCCTTCCGGTTCAGGTAACTGTAAAATTTGGCAATGCCGGCTATGCATTCAAATACACCAGCATAGTAGATACTATCGAGACAGAAAACCTAATTATCCTTATACTTCAGGCGCCAGGTATGATTGAGCACGCCCAGCTTATCTTTAAGGGCGGCTTCACTGACAAGAGCCAGGATACCTTAGACCGCTTCCTGCATACGATTGCTGAAAAATCAGGAAAGGAGAGCAAATCGTGAGTGATACTAACAATGATTTAGACTATCTATTTGATACCGATTCCCTTCTTTCTGCCCTTGACGAGGTTCAGCAGGAACATGAGCAGGAGAAACTTTCACCTTCTACAGGCATCGATATGCCTGGATTTTCCAACCTTACAAAAGAGAATAAAGAAACTCCAAAAGAGTTCGAAAATATAGATGATATTATTAGTGATATCGATTCCTTGGAGGAAGCATCAGAGGAAACCGTATATGTAAAAAGCATCGATGACTATGACCCTAAGATCTACTGCCAGCTTCAGTTAGAGGAGATAGCCAAGGGACTTGACCACAGAGTTGACGTTTCTATCTATGATTCACCTATGGTATCCGGCAGGAAAATGCGTGAGATCCGCTATGGTCTGGAGCGTGGTATCGACGTTTCTTATTATACTAACAAAAACTTTTCAGAGAGGCAGATGCGTGAGATTCGCCTTGGCCTTCAGGATGGCCTTGACGTTGAAACTTATGCCAGAATAATTCTCTCTCCAACAGATATGAAGAAGAAGAGAGAAGAGCTCTTCCACGCAAAGTATGGTGAGACACAGTTCCCAGACCTAGCTTACGACTTTGATGACACAGATACCAATATCCATATCTATGTTGAGCCGGGAGCCCTTGAGGCAGGCATAATCATTAAGAAACAGCTTCCAAGTACATTTACCAAGTTTGAACTTGAGAAGCTTATGAAGCAGTATGATATAACCGAAGGCTTTATCGGTAAGGCACTTCCACAGAACCTGGCCAATCTTCCGAAGAATGTAAAGATTCCAGTTATGCGTGGCCTGGCTCCAGTACAGGGTGAGGACGGTTACTTCGAGTACAAATTCAACACCAATAAGGACAACAAACCGGTCATCAATGAAGACGGTACAGTAGATTACTTTACCGGTAACGACTTTACCAGAGTAAATCAGGGAGACCTTGTTATGATTTATCACGGTGCTAAAAGAGGCGCCGACGGCCGCACTGTTACAGGTATATCTATAAAAGGCGAGTATGGTAAAGAACTTCCGGTAGTAGAAAATGACAGTCTCTTCTATAACGAGGAAACCGGCGAATATACAGCGAGGAAGGGTGGCTATGTTAATTATAATGACGGCGAGGTAACTATCCTTGATAACCTTGTAATTGACAGGGAAATCAGAGGAGTTGAAGACCCTATAACCTTTGACGGTACGGTTATCGTTAACGGTTCCGTAAAGGACAATGCACAAATCTACGCTACCGGCGATATTATCATCAACGGTTTCGTTGAAGCTGCCAGGTTCAATGCCGGCGGCAGTATCATCGTTTCATCCGGTATTAACGGTGATGAGAACAGCTGCTTTGTAGCTAAAAGAGATATAACGGCAGCATTTTGCGAGAATGCTTTTCTCGATGCAGGCGGCAATATTACCATCGGCTACCTTCTTAATAGTGATGTTACAAGTGGCGGTTATATAAAAACCCAGGGCCGAAAGTCCCTTATCTGCGGCGGTAATATCTTTGCCAAGAATGGCATAGAAACAGCAACTATCGGTTCCAAGGCCGGTGCCAAGACTTATGTGGAGATTGGTAATTCCAGTGAGGAGCAGGAAGCATATATGACTCTTGAATCAGAAAAGCGTCAGCTGGAAAGTGAGATGGATAAGATTCACGAGGCAATCGAGCAAATGATTGCCAAGATGGGTGCCAACGTTGCCAGGTCCAGCCCATCCTACGAAAGACTTCAAAGAATCATGTCTGGCTACAAAGAGCAGCTTGAGGAAACGGAGACTAAGCTTGAAGAATACAGGGCTAAGCTTATGGAAAAATCAAGTTACAAGATTATTGCTACCAAAGAGGCCTACAAGAATACAACAGTTTCAATCAATGGTAACAAGTTACTTTTACAGGAAGATGTTAAATCACCTGTATTTATGAGCAGCGGCCGTAAGATAGTATACGGCGATAAAGACGGAGGACAGTGATGAGAGACACCATTTTCGTAATTGACGATGACGATCTTAGCGTTGAACTTATCA
The DNA here is from genome assembly GCA_000687675.1 of Lachnospiraceae bacterium NC2008. Classification (GTDB taxonomy): domain Bacteria; phylum Bacillota; class Clostridia; order Lachnospirales; family Lachnospiraceae; genus NK4A136. The sequence continues at coordinate 24,037 of JHWS01000006.1, forward strand.
AATTAATATACGGAGACGGAGCCTACAAGATAGAGTCTTGCAGTAACGGCAAGGAGGCACTGGCCTATCTTACTAAAAACTACAAGAATGTGGCTATCATTCTCTTAGACCTTGTTATGCCTGAAGTTGACGGCAATGTCCTCCTTCGTGTACTAAACAAGAAGGGCATCACTGACATAATCCCTGTTATCATTATGACTGCGGAAAATGACAGCCGAAAGATTGCAGAGTGCTTTAAATACGGGGCAGCCGATATTGTTGAGAAGCCATTTTTACCGGTTGTTGCAAGAGGACGTATTGATAATACTATCCGTCTTAATGAAAGTAAGACGGAGCTTAAAGAGACAATCAACAAGCAGACCCGTGAGATCAAGGATCAGTATAAGAAACTTGATGAATACAACGAACGTATTATGGAAGTTCTTTCAAGTGTTGTAGAATTCCGTAACTTAGAGCCTAACAACCACGTTAAGCGTATTATGAAGATGTCCCGAATCATAAGTACTATGCTTATGAAGCTCTTCCCTAACAAATATGACCTGACAGCCAAGAAGATAGAGCTTATTGAAGCTGCATCAGCTCTTCATGATATAGGTATGATTGCTATTCCGGATACTATCTTACTTAAACCGGGCAGACTCTCAGCTGATGAATATGAAGTTATCAAGTCTCATACAACTATGGGCTGCGAAGTCCTTACCTTATTCGAAGACTTCCAGAACAAGGAATACATAGAAACAGCTTACAATATCATCCGTCACCACCACGAACGCTATGACGGCAAAGGTTATCCTGATAACCTTTACGGAGACGATATCCCTATCGAAGCCCAGATTATATCTATAGTTGATACCTTCGATGCTCTTGTTTCTGATAAGGTGCAGCGTGATGGCTATAGCTTCGATCAGGCATTTTCTATGATTACCAGAGGTGAGTGCGGCATCTTCTCAGAAGATATACTTGCAGCATTTACCAAGTCCAGGTCATTAATCGAGAAGACCGATGAGTATGTTGAGAAAAAATAAGGAGGCCCATTATGGATCTGTTTGATAGCGGCATCAATGTTACAGCAGCGAAAGAAAGATTTATGAACAATGAAGAGATATTCAAAAGATACCTCTTCCAGTTTCCTTTCGATATAGATATTCAGCAGGGAATTGAGTGCATCGGCAAGAATGACCTTGAAGGTGCCTTTACCCATATGCACAAATTCAAGAGCCGAAGCGGCAACCTTGCTATTTATAAGGTGCACGAGATTGCCTCCGAGATAGTTGACGAGCTTCGCGTGGACAAATGCCCTTCGGAGAAGAAGACCTCCCGTCTCAAAAACGAGTACGACAAGGTCTGCAACGTCATCCGCCAGGTAGAAAAAGACGGCGAGAAATTGTTTTAATCCGAAGTTACTTCACTACTTAAATTAGTTCATAGTGTAAACTAAAAAAGAGCCGTTTGGCTCTTTTTACATTTTAGGAGCCCATCACCGCGTGGGCTCTTCCTTCTTTTCGAATAATTATTATGTAGGCCGTTATCATCATGGTGAAGATGAATATCCACGAGCAAGGATATACAAGCATAAGTAGCCTAAACGAATGATAGCGCTTAAATACAGTATGAAGCCACAATACTCTAAAGCCTACGGTACCAAAGATAGTGATCATGGCCGGAACTGATGAGTGCCCCATACCACGGATGGTAGCACCAGGTATTTCGTATAGCCCTGTAAGGCCTTCAAGAAGCATAACCATAGTCATACGGATAATTGCGTAGTGGATAATATTGCTATTGCTTGTAAAGATCTCTGTTAGCGGATATCTGGCAAGTATAAAACACAAGCTTGCCAGTTCAGTAAACAGGAAGCCTTCTAAAAGGGCGATGCGGCATATTTTTCTGCATCTTTTAAACTGGCCTGCCCCATAGTTCTGTCCAACAAAGGTAACTGCTGCCTGGCTGAATGAAGTTGATATATAGAATGAAAAACATTCAAATGTCAGAGCAACTGAAGATCCTGATATAGCATCATTTCCAAAACTATTAATACCTGTTTGTACAAGTACATTGGACAAAGAGAATACTGCCCCTTGTATTCCGGCTGGTGCGCCGATTGCCAAAACCTTCTTAAAATATTTTTTGTCTATAAAGAGCTTTCGTAAATCAAGATGAATTTCACTATCATTTTTCATAAGGGTGTATACGACTATACCTGCACTTATTATGTTGGAAATCACTGTTGCAACAGCAACACCAACTACAGAAAGCTTAAATACTATAACAAGCAGAAGGTTAAGAATGACATTGACTACCCCTGAGAATACCAAAGCGTACATAGGTCTTTTAGTGTCACCTATACTTCTAAGTATGGCAGCCCCGTAGTTATAAACTAAGATAGCCGGCATACCCATAAAGTAGATTTGAAGGTAGATTGTGGCAAGGTTTAGGACCTGCCCCTCTTCAACACCTGTTTTCCTAAGCACCGGTCTTGCAATAAAGAAGCCCACTAATGCTATAGCAATACCGCATAATAGGGCAATAGCTATAGAAGTATGAACTACCTTAGGCACGTCCTTTTTCTTTTTCTGACCTATTAAAGTTGCAATAACAACATTGGCACCTACTGAAAGTCCGGTAAAAAGATTAACAAAAACAGAAATAATAGCAGAATTTGCTCCTACCGCCGTTAAGGCATTGTCACCTGCATACTGCCCTGCAACTGCTGTATCTACTGCATTGAAAAGCTGTTGTAGTATGCTGGTTGCAGCCAGGGGAAGAGCAAAGATAATCAGCTTGTTCCATAAGGAACCTGAAAGCATATTCATGCCTTTGGAGTTGGAATACTCCTTGTCAGAAGCATTATTTGTTTCCTTTTCTTTTTCTGATATTAAATTATCACTTTGTAACTTATTATCCATATTAATCAGCGCGTTTTATCAATAAATAATCCTTATGTACAAAATAAATAGAGCAGGCACTTTGTCCTGCTCAGCTTATTATAAATCTCTATTTGTCATCTCTCAAGTGGTTTACTTTGATGTTGGTACTGATATAACTACACCTGCTGCATCATCAAATGTTGATGGTGAGTGTGATGTATCTTTCTTACCCTTCTTATCTGTATTGGTAATCCACATACCCTTGATTTCGAATCCATCGCACTGGAATCTTATCTGTGAACTGGCTGTATGTGCAGATCTCATAGCTGGAAGATAATGTGATGCATCAAGCCCAGTCCATCCAAGTGACTCTTCCATAGATTCTTCAAGAACTGTTCCTGAACCTTCAAGTGAATCAAGTGTAAAATAACCTGTACCATCCCATGTAGCAATAATTGCTCTTGAAGCATCGTCAGCCTGTACTTCAGAATCTACAATTGCGTACCTAAGCGCCTGATATACTGAATCAAGTAACTGTTCATCAGAAGATACGTTAGTCTTTTCAATATACTTAATGAGCTGTGGTGCCATCAAACCTACTAAAATAGCCATTATTGCAATAACAATAATAAGCTCTACCAGTGAAAATCCCTTGTTTTTCATAGTGCTCCTCTTTAATGTCCGATTGCAGCGGCCCAAGCTGCAAAAGCTGATGCAGTAAAAACATACTGCGTGTTTCTAGCATTCTCCCCTTTAGCTAAAAACCTCATCCCTTGATTGTAGTATATTCACTTGCTAAAAAAATACAATGTGGTTTGAATGAATAATAAAGAAAACGGCATAAAACAAGGATTTTGCAGGATTTTTGCATAGAAAATCCCTGTAATTAGCGTTATTTAGACATGGCTTACCATTTTTTATGGCGGTGATGAACCGGTCTACGACGTTTAGAAAAACCACCACGACTAGATGAAGATTTACGGCTCCTTCTAATCTTGGCAAGGCGCTTTCTTTCTAGATAAACCTTACGAAGTCTCTCAAGAACTGATATAAGAACCAGCATAAGAGCAGATATTTCCACAATCCTGAATAAAACAGTCTTAATATTGATAACTTTAGGACCCTTATAATCTTTAGAAAAATCAGTGGTATCATTCAGGCTTTCTGAATATTTTATATCTGCCGCTCCAAGCTTCTGCCCCTTATAAGAATATGATATAGAAGCAAATGCCCCCTCAGCAGTATTGTTATAGGTAATCTCACTATCCAGCTGTTCAAATGCCACCCCATCTGGAAGAGTTACATATGAGGCATTATCCACCTCTGTAAGAGGCATGGTATTTCCAAAGTAGCCGTCCTCTTCCTGAAGATAAGAAGCCCCGCTGAGCTGATATCTTGTATCGGTATTCTTAATATTAACTTCTGTGAAGTTGTCGAAACCATAGTTAAAGAGTGCCACTGTATCAGTGAACTGGTTTGGGGTTTCCTCCTTCATAATAACGCAGATAAGCTTCATACCGTCCTTCTCGGCGCATGAAACCAATGTCTGTCTTGAATTAGAAGTGAAACCTGTTTTAGAACCAACGAGATACTGATATTCATAATCCATACCAGAAAGAAGCTTATTATGAGAATTAAGATAATGCTCCCTGTGGTTTGCTGTCTCATGAATAACATACTTTGGTGTAGATGACATCCTGCAAAGAACATCGTGACTAAAGAACTCCCTTGCGATAATGGCAAGGTCCCGAGGGCTGGTATAATGGTTGTCATCGTGAAGACCATTGGCGCTTACAAAATGTGTATTCTTAAGGCCAAGTTCTTTAGCCCTTTTATTCATAAGGTCTACGTAGTTATCAATAGAACCTGAGATGTGTTCTGCAACGGCATTGCAGCCTTCATTTGCCGAATTAATAAGGATACCGTAGAGAATCTCTTCAAGTGTAAGCTGCTCTCCTGCATATAGTCCCATGTTGGAACCGTCTGATGCATTGGCATCTATGGCAGACTGATGAACAGTAACAATATCGTTAAGGTTACAGTTTTCCAGGGCCACAAGACTGGTCATAATCTTGGTGGTAGATGCTGGGTAAAGTCTCTCATCAATATTCTTGGCATACAAAATAGCACCAGTATTGGCATCCATAAGGATAGCACCCTCAGCGCCTATCTTAGGCCCCTGAGGCCAGCCCTCTATCTCATTGGTGTCTACCGGTTCATTCTTTCGCTCCTCCGCTTCCGCATCTAACTCATCCTGGGTAGCGTATACCTGCATGGTAAATGTGTTAAATGCCAGAATAAGGCAGAGAAGGTACAATATTATAACTTTAAATTTGCTATTATTGGTCTTCATTAATATATCTATAAATTAGTTCACTCTGTAAACTATCTATCTGCGTAGTAATTATTAATTAGTTAAAGATGATTTCAAGTTGAAAATATATTCTTATAAATGATACACTATAGGTCGATATTTAACAACTAAGGAGAAGGCTGCGACCAGGCACGGTGCCGATATTAATAGAGCTGGCTAGGCGACAATATTTGCGTGAAGGCAGGCAGCCACGGAGGATATATGAGACTTAGAAATGTAACAGGTTCAAGGGATGTTATAGCTGCAAGCCCTTATGTAATACACGAGCCAGAGCTTCTTAAGGGAAAGTGGAAGGAGCATTTTGGCAACGATAACCCTGTAAGAATAGAGATTGGTATGGGTAAGGGCAGATTTATTATGGCTCTTGCCAAGGAAAATCCTAATATTAATTATGTTGGAATCGAAAAGTATTCTACTGTTTTACTTAGAGGCCTTGAGAAGATGGCAGCAGACCCTCTTCCTAATCTATGCTTTATAAGAATGGATGCTGAGGATATTGTGGATATCTTTGATAAAGGTGAGGTAGACAGAATCTATCTTAATTTTTCGGATCCATGGCCTAAGGACAGACACGCAAAGCGTCGCCTTCCAAGCCACCAGTTTTTAGAGAGATATGATATTATTCTTCAGGCCGACGGCCAGATTGAATTTAAGACTGATAATAAGGACTTATTTACATTTGCTGAGGAAGAAGTTGCTGAAAGTAAGTGGGAACTTAAGGCCATAACCTACGACTTACATAATGATCCTATTATGAGTGTGGGGAATATTATGACAGAGTACGAAGAGAAGTTTTCGTCTATGGGTAATCCAATCTACAAATATATAATTAAGAGATAGGATTCGATTAATAGCGGATGTTTTAAGGCTACACAAAAAACAAGCCCTTAGAGAGTGGCCGCTCTCCAAGGGCTTTTCTAGTTGTATATCATTAAAATTTACATGATTATCACATTTTATTTGATTCTCTGTGTTATGATAATTACTTCGTAATTATCTTCACACTGCGGTCGTCAAGAACATATAAATATGTTCTTTCCTCGTCACTTTGTGGTATAACAACCGCAAGCGGTTGTTATCACACCGCGGTCGTCAAGAACACATAAATGTGTTCTTTCCTCGTCGCCTATGTGGTATAATAATCTCTGTATTTTTAAAATGCGGGCGTTGGAGAGTATATGGCAATAAAGAACGTAATATTTGACGTAGGTAATGTACTTGTTGCATTCAGATATAAAAACTATATAAGAGATCTTGGCGGTTCTGAAGAAGTAGTCAGGATTATAGATGAAGAAGTAGTAAAAGGTGGTATATGGAATTACCTTGATGAAGGCAAGCTTCCTAAGGAAGAAGTCTTTGATATGATTAAGAAATATCTGCCTGGTAACGAAGCCATAGTAGATAAAATCTTCGATATGAAGAATATAAAAGATATCATCTATCAGTATGACTATACTGAAAAGCTGATGGAGCAGGTTAAGGCAGCAGGCCTAAACATCTACATCTTAAGTAACTATCCGGATTGGATGTGGGACTTTCATGATAAGGAAGTATTCACTTTTCCAAAATACGCAGATGGTATAGTAGTATCCGGTAAAGTCAAAATGATTAAACCACATCACGATATTTACCAGTACATTCTCGACACCTATAGCCTCAACCCAGACCAGTGCCTCTTCTTCGACGACAGAGAGGACAACGTCCAAGGCGCCTGTGAGATGGGCATCCACGGCCACATCTTCACCAGCTACGAAGAATGTTGTCATATTATAGGAATTTAAACATATTCATAGAACAAGAGTCTTGGTTATAGAAATAAATTTGCGACGTTTAATCGCCGCGGAGAGGAAATCCATCCCGAGTATCTTAGGCTCGAAGGCTTTCCTGAGAGTCTTAGATACTCGTGGATTAGTTTCTCGGAGCGCTTGGCGATTAGGAGCAAAGGTATTTCTATAATTAAGACTCTGGAAGAAAAAAATAATGGAGAACAAACACATGAACAAAATTGGATTCGACAATGACAAATACTTAAAACTTCAGTCTGAGAAAATCAAGGAGCGTATCGCCTTCTTTGGCGGCAAGCTTTACCTTGAATTCGGCGGCAAACTCTTTGATGACTACCATGCCTCAAGAGTTTTACCTGGCTTCAAACCAGATAGTAAGATCAACATGCTTTGCCAGCTTAAGGACCAGGCTGAGATTGTTATCGTTATAAGCTCGGAAGATATTGCAAAGAATAAGGTCCGCGGTGACCTTGGTATCTCATACGATGTAGATGTACTTAGACTTATTGATGCATTTAGAAGCTATGGACTTTATGTGGGAAGCGTAGTTCTTACAAAATTCCAGGGACAGCCTAATGTTATTACTTATCAGAAGAAACTTGAATCACTTGGTATGAAGGTTTATCGCCACTATCCAATCGAGGGATACCCTTCAGATATTCCATTTATAGTAAGTGATGACGGTTATGGTAAGAACGATTATATCGAAACAACAAGATCTCTTGTAGTTATTACAGCTCCTGGCCCGGGTTCAGGAAAGATGGCAACTTGCCTGTCACAGCTGTATCATGAATATAAGCGCGGAATCAAGGCCGGTTATGCCAAGTATGAGACATTCCCAATCTGGAATATCCCTCTTAAGCATCCGGTTAACCTTGCATATGAGGCTGCAACAGCTGACCTCAATGACGTCAATATGATTGACCCATTCCACCTTGAGGCATATGGCAAGACTACTATTAATTATAACCGTGACGTAGAGATTTTCCCTGTTCTCAATGCTATGTTTGAGAAGATTATGGGAGAGTCACCATATAAGTCACCTACAGATATGGGTGTTAATATGGCAGGACTTGGCATCATTGATGATGATGCAGTTCAGCGCGCTGCAAAGCAGGAAATCATCCGTAGATATTATGAGGCTATGTGCCGTAAACGTCAGGGAACAGGGGATAACTCTGAGGTTATGAAGATAGAGCTTCTTATGAAGCAGGCAGGCATCACTATTGACGCAAGACCTGTTATAAGCGCAGCAAATATCAAGGCTGAAGCAACAGGTGAGCCGGCAGCAGCAATCGAACTTGAAGATGGTACTATTATCACAGGTAAGACCAGCGAGCTTCTTGGTGCATCTTCAGCTATGCTCCTTAACGCTCTTAAAGTGCTTGCAGGCCTGGATGACAGCATCCTTCTCTTATCACCGGATATCATAGGACCTATGCAGGACCTTAAGGTTAAGCACCTTGGAGATAAAAGTCCTATGCTCCATATTGAAGAGATTCTTCTTGCTCTTTCAATTAGCGCAGTTACAGATGACAATGCTAAGAAGGCCCTCGACCAGCTTCCAAAGCTTCGTGGTCTCGAGGTTCATTCAAGCGTTATCCTTTCACAGGTTGATATTAACCTCTTCCATACACTTGGAGTTAACTTAACCTGCGAGCCAGTATATCAAACTAAAAAACTTTACCATAAATAAGGTAGTTCCTTTAAAGCATAAATGGGGGCATTTGCTTTATAAACTACACGAATGGAGGACATCGTGGAAGAAAATAACAACATCAATAACGAAAATAATAATAACGGTAATGGTCCTGATAAGAATGGGGGCAACGAGAATAAGCGTAATATCAAAGGCTTCCTTCTATTCGCTATCATAGGACTGCTGGTTATCAGTTACTTTATGCGATCATTTGCCAATAAGACCAATGAAGAAATCACTTATAACGAATTCGTTCAGATGATTTCTGATAATAAGATTGAAAAGGCTGTGATTGAAAGCGACAGAGTAACTATCACACCGGTTGGAGCTACAAAGGCTTCAAGCTTCCTTAATATGGGCGGCGGAACAGTAACCTACTACACAGGTCTTATCGAAGACGCAGATACTATTACCCAGAGACTTCTTGAAAACGGTGTAGAAGTTAAGGGAACAGTAGAGGACGGTTCAAGCATAATTATGTCTATCCTCTTAACCTACGTCCTTCCTATAGTCCTTATGTGGGTACTTCTAAGCTTCTTATTTAGACGTATGAGTAAAGGCGGCGGTATGGGCTTTGGTGTTGGTAAATCCAATGCTAAAGTGTACGTTCAAAAGGAAACAGGGGTAACATTCAAGGATGTTGCCGGTGAAGATGAAGCCAAGGAATCACTTGTTGAAGTGGTTGACTTCCTTCATAATCCTGAAAAATATAGCAAAATCGGTGCCAAGCTTCCTAAGGGTGCTCTCTTAGTAGGCCCTCCGGGAACAGGTAAGACACTTCTTGCCAAGGCTGTTGCCGGTGAAGCAGGTGTGCCTTTCTTCTCACTTGCAGGTTCAGACTTTATCGAGCTCTACGTTGGTGTAGGTGCGTCTCGTGTTCGTGACCTCTTTAAAGAAGCCGAGAAAAATGCCCCATGTATCATCTTCATAGATGAAATTGATGCCATCGGCCGTAGTCGTGATTCTAAGTACGGCGGCGGTAATGAAGAAAGAGAGCAGACACTTAACCAGCTCCTTTCAGAGATGGATGGTTTCGATGGAAAGAAGGGAATCATCATCCTGGCTGCAACCAACAGACCGGAGATTCTTGATAAAGCCCTTCTTCGTCCTGGACGTTTCGATAGACGAGTAATCGTTGAAGAGCCGGATCTTAAGGGTCGTATCGATATTCTTAAGGTGCATGCTAAAGACGTTCTTATGGATGAGACAGTTGACCTTGAAGCAATCGGTCTTGCTACAGTAGGTGCTGTAGGTTCCGACCTTGCCAATATGATCAATGAAGCTGCAATTCTTGCAGTTAAGCGTAATAGACAATATGTTAATCAGAAAGACCTTCTCGATGCTGTAGAACTTGTCAGCATGGGTAAGGAAAAGAAGGATAGGATCCTTTCTAAGGAAGAGCGTAAGATTGTTACTTACCATGAGGTTGGACATGCTCTTATCTCAGCCCTTCAGAAGAATTCTGAACCGGTTCAGAAGATTACTATCGTTCCAAGAACCATGGGTGCTCTTGGCTACGTTTTAAGCTATCCTGAAGAAGAGAAGTTTACTCAGACTAAGAAGGAACTTGAAGCTGAGCTTGTAAGCCTTCTTGGTGGACGTGCTGCAGAAGATATTGTCTTTGATACAGTAACAACAGGCGCTGCCAATGATATAGAGAAGGCTACAAAGATAGCGAGAGCCATGGTAACAAGATTCGGTATGACAAAGAGATTTGGTCTTATGGGGCTTGAAACTGTGGAAAGCGAATACCTTGACCGTAGAGGTGTTATGAACTGTGCTGATGAAACAGCAGCAGGTATCGATGAAGAGGTTATGCGTATTCTTAAGGAAAGCTATAAGGAAGCTAAGAAACTTCTCAAAGAAAACAGAGCTGTTATGGATAAGATAGCAGAATATCTTATTGAAAAAGAAACTATCACAGGTCACGAATTTATGGAAATCTTCTGTAGAGAAAAGGGCATACCTATGCCTGAGAAGAAGAGTAAATATGAAGAAAAATCCCGTGAAATCTTCTCAAAGAAGTATGACGAAGATTCTGATGCATCTTCAAAAGAATCAAAAAGTCAGGATGCTTCAACCGGTTCACAAAGTGAACCAACAAAACCAACTACAGGTCAGAACTTCGAAGCTGTAGCCGACGAGAAGATTAATATTATGTCTTTCAAGGAGGTAGAGGACACACCTACGCCAGAAACGGAAACCCCTTCCTCTGAGGAACCTAAATCCGATAAAGACAAATACTTCTCAGACATGCTTAAAGACCGCATCTACAAAGATGACGAAAACAAATAATTAACCAACTGCTCAGCCACCCGCTGAGCAGTATTTGTATTTTAGAAATAGCTTTACTATGGCCCCGAGGGTACTGGCGGGTGTGATTTGCGACATTAATTGCCGCGGAGAGGAAATCCGTTCCGAATATCTTGGGCGCGAAGGCTTTCCTGAGCGTCTTAGATATTCGTGAACTAGTTCCTCGTAGCGTCTGGCAATTACGAGCAAATCATACCCACCAGCACCCAGGGGCCTACGCAAAACCATGATCCAAAACCTAAAGGAAGAACTAAAAAAACTCCCTGACAAACCTGGGGTGTATATTATGCGTGACGCCGACGACACTATTCTCTACGTTGGCAAGGCCGTGAACCTAAGCAATAGGGTACGGTCTTATTTTCGTGAGAATATTGGCCGAGGTCCAAAAATCGATAAGATGGTAAGCCTGGTAGAAAGGTTTGAATATATAGTCACTGACTCCGAACTGGAAGCATTAGTCCTGGAAAACAACCTAATCAAAGAACATCGTCCAAAGTATAATACTATGCTTATGGATGATAAAACTTATCCATATATTAAGATCTCAGTTAATGAAGACTTCCCAAGAATAACTATAGTAAGACAGATGAAGAGGGATAAGGCCAGGTACTTTGGCCCGTTTACCAATTCCAGCCAAGTTAGAGAAGTGATGGGACTTCTAAATAAACTTTACGGCCTAAGACGATGTAATAATATGCAGACAACTTCTCAGGCCCCATCAAGCCCAAAAATAAAAACCGACATCGAATCTTCCACAGCCGGATCCTGCCTTTACTACCATATTCACCAGTGCAGCGCCCCTTGTATCAACAAGATTACAAAGGAAGCCTATATGGATAATGTGGATAAAGCCATCGACTTTTTGTCTGGAAATTATGCTGGGGTAGTAAAAGAACTTAAGGCAAAGATGGAAGCCTACTCTGAAAACCTTGAATTTGAAAAGGCAGCAGAGTGTAGAGACCTAATCGAAAGTATCAAGGCTGTAACCCAAAAACAGAAGATAGAATCATCCAGCCTTGATGATAAGGATATAATCGCTATTGCAAGAGAAGGTGAAGAGGCAGTAGTCCAGGTCTTCTTTGTTAGAAATGGCCGTATGATAGGCAGAGAACATTACTATATGCAGCTTGGAGCTGATGAAGAAACCCTGTCAGAATTTGTAAAACAGTTTTACGGCGGAACTTCTTTTATCCCTAAGACTATTATGCTTTCAGAAGAAATAAGCGATATAGATATAGTCACCGACTTTTTATCAGGTAAAAGAGGAAGCAAAGTCCATGTGCTTGTTCCTAAGATAGGCCAAAAAGAAAGACTTGTAGACCTTGCCAGGGAAAATGCCATGCTGGTTCTTACTAAAGATAAAAACCGTATCCAAAACGAGAATAAGAAAACGCTTGGTGCGGTAAGTGAGATAGAAAAATTGCTGGGACTAAGAAATATCAGCCGTATGGAGGCATTTGATATATCTAATACTTCCGGTTTTGAGAATGTTGCCTCTATGGTAGTATTCGAGAATGGTAAAGCCAAGAAAAGCGATTATCGTAAGTTCAAGATTAAAACCGTTGCAGGCCCTGATGATTATGCCTGCATGAGGGAAACTATATATAGAAGATTCACCTCAAGAAATAAACGCTTCCCTGATGACAAGCCAGTAATCACTTTAGCTGGAGAAGAAAGATATCTGGTAGATATTCCAGAAAAGCCACTTATACTTATGGATGGTGGTAGAGGTCAGGTCAATATTGCCCTTGAAGTTATCGATGAACTTGGAATCAATGTTCCGGTGGCAGGTATGGTTAAGGATGATAACCATAGAACCAGAGGTATATACTATAATAATGTGGAACAGCCTATTGATACCACATCCGAGGGCTTTAAATTAATAACCAGAATTCAGGATGAGGCTCACCGCTTTGCCATAACCTATCACAGAAGCCTGCGCAGAAAAGATCAGGTAAAATCAGTGCTTGATGATATTCCAGGGGTAGGTCCGGCAAGAAGACTGGCTATTATGAAGGCATTTGCCTCTATAGATGAGGTTAAAGATGCTTCAATCAGTGAACTAATTGAGAAAGCAGGCCTCCCAAATAATGCAGCAGAGGCCATATATAACTTCTTTAGAAATAAATCTTAAAACCTACTACAAATATATCCTAAAAATAGGTTATAATTAGTAAGATATTATTTATATGTCAGATAGAATAACAGATGGTTATCTCAGTGAACTATATATGAGAAAGGGACGGTTACATACATGGCAGCAATAAAATTGCAAAGACTTATTGATAAGATGAACCTGACTAATCTTACTCCTGATATAGATATTTCAGGAATTAAAATTAGCCAGCCGGATATTAACAGACCAGCGCTTCAGCTTGCTGGATATTTTGAACACTACGAGTCAACACGACTTCAGATAATCGGTTTTGTAGAATATACATATATGGAAGGTCTCCCAGAGGATAAGAAGACAGAGATATTCGAATCCTTCTTTGAACATCCAACACCTGGTATTGTATTTTGTAGAGACCTTGTGCCTAATGCAAAGTTTATCGAAGTAGCAAGAGAGCATGGAGTACCACTCTTTAGTACATCCAAGGCAACATCAGCATTTATGGCTGAGGTTATCAGATGGCTCAATGCTAAGTTAGCACCTTGTATCACAGTTCACGGTGTACTTGTAGATATCTTCGGTGAAGGTGTTTTAATCACCGGTGAAAGTGGTATCGGTAAGTCAGAGGCGGCTCTTGAGCTCATTAAGAGAGGTCACCGTTTAGTTACAGATGATGCCGTAGAAATCAGAAAGATGAGTGACGAGGTACTTATTGGTAAGTCACCAGAGGTAACCAAGCATTTTATCGAGCTTCGTGGTATCGGTATTATCGATGTTAAGACCTTGTTTGGTGTTTCAAGTGTTAAGGAAGATCAGCAGATTGACCTTGTAGTAAAGCTTGAGGACTGGTCTAAGGATAAAGAATATGACCGTATAGGTATGGACGAGGAGTACACAGAGTACCTTGGAAATAAGGTTATCTGCCACAATATTCCAGTAAGACCTGGTCGTAACATAGCTCTTATTCTTGAGGCAGCAGCCATAAATCACAGACAGAAGAAGATGGGTTACAATGCAGCCCATGAGTTATATAAGAGATTCCAGGCTAATATGAATAAGACAGACGAAGAGAGAGAAGAAGAATAATTAAGAATTTTGGAGGATAAATTTCAATGAGTAAAGTAGTATTTGGTGTAGATCTTGGTGGAACAACTGTAAAGATGGGTTATTTTTCACCAGAAGGCGAATTAATAGAGAAGTGGGAGATTCCTACAATTAAGGATAACGGCGGCAGCCAGATTCTTCCTGATATTGCAGCTTCTATTAAAAGTAAGATGGCTGAGAAGAATATTTCAAAAGAAGATGTAATCGGTGTTGGTATAGGTGTTCCTGGACCAGTAAGCAGCGATGGTGTTATCTATAAGGCTGCAAACCTTGGCTGGGGCGTATTCTCAGTAAAGAGCGAGATGGAGCAGCTTCTTGATGGTATACCTGCTATGGCTGGTAACGATGCCAATGTTGCTGCACTTGGTGAGATGTGGTGCGGTGGTGGTAAGGGCTACAACAATATGGTAGCTGTTACACTTGGTACCGGCGTTGGTGGTGGTATCATTGTTAATGGTAAGATTCTTACAGGTGGTACAGGTTCTGGCGGTGAGATCGGACATATCCACGTTGATGACAATGAAACAGAGACTTGCGGCTGTGGTAAGAAGGGCTGCCTTGAGCAGTATACATCAGCTACAGGTGTTACAAGACTTGCTAATATCAGACTTAAAAAGGATGATAAGCCAAGTCAGCTTAGAAATGGTGAAGTTAATTCCAAGACAGTTTGGGATGCAGTTAAGGTTGGCGACAGCGTAGCTATCGATGTTGCTAACACATTCGGTGAATATCTTGGCAAAGGTCTTGCATGTGTAGCAGACGTAGTAAATCCTGAGATATTCGTTATCGGTGGCGGCGTATCCAAGGCTGGTGAGGTTCTTATCGATTACCTTAAGCCAAGCTATACAAAGTATGTATTCCATGGTTCAAAGGAGACAAAGTTCGCTCTTGCAAAACTTGGAAATGACGCCGGTATCTACGGTGCAGCTAAGCTTGTACTTGATAAATAGCAGTTGTACATCGTAAAATCCGGAAGCTCTATGTTTTCGGAACAATTAAGCAGGTCCTGAGGACCATGTTGTAGTCATATATAGTAAAGGGGGTATACTATGGCAAAAACAGTTAATGAAACCTGCGAAGAATTAATTAATGCATGGCTTACAGTAAGCAAGGATATTCGAAAGGACAAGCCTTTATCAAACATTTCTTATAATGAATATAAGGTGCTTGGACTTTTATATAGAAATGCTTACGGCAAGAAGAAAGACCCAGTTTTAAAACTGACAGCTACAGATATACTGGAAGAAACCGGTATGCTAAAGTCACAGGTTAACAGGGTGCTAACCGGTCTGGCTGGAAGACAGTACATATCTATCAAAGCTTCTAAAGATGACAAGCGAAAGAAGGAACTGTCAATTACAAAGCGTGGAACTACAGCTTATGAAAAGGAACATAAGAAGATTCTTGAACTAACAGGAATCCTTTATAAAAAACTTGGAAATAAGCGTATTACCGATCTTACAAAGACTTTACAGGATGCATCACAGGTATTAAAAACAATACCTGCTAAAAAGACCACTAAGAAAAAGTAAGTAAAATAAGTAATCGGCTAAAGAATGCCGCTAAGCGGCATTCTTTTATTACGTTATAGGAAACTTTAAGTTTTCCCGTAAATAATATAGGCTCCGTTAAATTTAGCTAAAGGAATAAATACTAAACATGCTAAACAAGTTGATTAATATTCTCGGTGACGAGAACGTATTCGAAAATGAACCTATGAGCATGCACACCACATTTAGAATTGGTGGGCCTGCCCGTTACTTCGCTATTGTTAACAGTGAAGAAGACCTGATTAAAACCATAAAGCTTGTAAGGGAAGAAAATCAGGAATACTTTGTCCTTGGTAATGGTTCAAACATCCTTGTAAGTGATAAGGGCTTTGATGGAGTGGTGCTTCAGCTTTCAGGAGAATTCGATACTATCCATTTATCCGGAAATAATATAATAGCAGGAAGTGGACTTCTTTTAAGCCAGGTAGCAAAGATGGCTCTTGATAACAGCTTAGCAGGCCTTGAATTCGCTTCAGGTATACCGGGAACTATAGGCGGCGCTATCGTTATGAATGCCGGAGCCTATGGCTCAGAGATGAAGGACGTAGTAAAGGCTGTCCGTATCTTATGGCTTGAACCAGATGAGCCAACCATAGAAACCCTTACATTAGATGATCTTAAACTGTCATATAGACATAGTATTTTAAAAGAGCGTAAGGGAATCGTCTTAGATGTAAAACTTACTCTTAAACCAGGTTCCAAAGAAGAAATTAAATCTATTATGGACGATCTTGCAGCAAAGCGCAGAGAAAAGCAGCCTCTTGAATATCCATCAGCAGGCTCAACCTTCAAAAGACCGGAAGGCTATTTTGCAGCAAAGCTCATTGAAGATGCTGGCCTCAAAGGCTATAAAGTTGGTACTGCTATGGTCAGTGATAAACATGCCGGCTTCGTAGTGAATACCGGCGGCGCCAAAGCCACCGAAGTAAAGCAGGTCATGGAACATGTAGTTCACACAGTGAACCAATCCACCGGAATTACTCTCGAGCCAGAAGTTATATTACTTGGTGAGTTCTAGATATTAACTTTTTAATTACGACAGCTTGTGACCACTGGCAGTGGTTAATTTGCGACATTAATTGCCGCGGAGAGGAAATCCGTTCCGAATATCTTAGGCGCGAAGGTATTCCTGAGCGTCTTAGAGATTCGTGAACTAGTTTCTCGGAGCGTTTGGCAATTACGAGCAAATTTACTACTGACAGAGACCACAAGCGTTAGCGTAGCAAAAAAGAAAGGAAAAAACCTTGCGATTTGTAATAGTAACAGGAATGAGCGGCGGAGGAAAACGTACCGCCATGAAGATGCTTGAAGATATCGGCTTCTACTGCGTGGATAACCTCCCAGTTCCTTTAATCGATAAATTTTTCGAACTCCTTAGTACACCTAACGGCGAGATAACTAAGGTTGCTATAGGCCTTGATGTAAGAGCTGACCAGAACTTTAAGGATGCTGAGAATGTTCTTAAAAGTTTAAAAGAAAACGGTTACGACTATGAAATCATCTTTATGGACGCTTCAGAGCAGACCCTTATCCAAAGATATAAGGAAAGCCGTCGTATGCACCCACTTGCTATGGGTGGCAGCGCAGTTGATGGTATTCGTAAGGAAAGAGAAATCCTTAATAATATAAAGAAGAAGTCAGACTATGTCTTTGATACTTCTAATCTTCTTACAAGAGTTCTTAAAGAAGAACTTAACAAGATATTTGTTAATAATGAAGAATATAATAACCTGATGATTCGTATTGAGTCATTTGGCTTTAAGCATGGAATACTTCAGGATGCAGACCTTATCTTTGATGTAAGATTCCTTCCTAATCCATATTATATAGAAGAATTAAAACCTTTGACCGGTAACGATAAGCCGGTTCAGGATTATGTCATGAGCTTTGATGAGGCAGGCATTTTCCTGGATAAATTAACTGATATGGTGAATTTTCTGATACCTAATTATGTTAAAGAAGGTAAGCTCCAACTGGTAATCGGTATCGGCTGTACAGGAGGTCAGCATAGAAGTGTTACGCTGGCCAATGAACTTTATAACAGGCTTAAAGATAAGGGTAAGTATGGTATCTCTGTAGACCATAGAGATATTCGATAGTAGTTTACCCATTGATGCCCAAAAGAAAGGTTCGTATGACATTTTCACAGGAAGTTAAAGAAGAACTTGAAAAGCATATTAACGGCTCAAGACACTGCCAGCTGGCTGAAATGGCAGCCTATGTGCTCAATGAGGCTGAAATTGGTGAAAGCCTTGTATTTAAAGCAGATAACGAGAGCCTGGCAAGAAAAATCTTTACTTTAATCAAAAAAACATATAATATTAATGCATTGGTTGAACAGGAAATATTCAACAAAACAACCTTGCATAAAATATGCATAACTGACAAAGAAGATATGCAAAAAATTCTCAGTTCAGTTAAGTATGACAGCAGGCAGGGCAAAACAGTGTCACCGCTGATTGTAAAGAACAGCTGTTGTAAGAGGGCATATTTACAGGGAACATTTCTTTGTATAGGTTCTATGTCCAGCCCGGATAAGAGTTATCATCTTGAGTTCTCTTCATCTGACCAGGGGCAGTTAGAACAGATAAAGAATATAATTGCTGATTTTGATATTGAAGCAAGGATAACTACCAGAAAAAAAGGCTTCGTCCTTTACGTAAAGGAAGGAGAGTCAATCGTAGACCTTCTTAATATCATGGGTGCCCATGTGTCACTTATGAATATGGAGAATGTTATTATCCTTAAAAATATGCGTAATACTCTTAATCGTAGAGTTAACTGTGAGACAGCCAATATCATAAAGTCGGTCAATGCTTCAACAAGACAGATTGATGATATAAATTACATAATAGAACATAAAGAATATGAGAAGCTGCCGGATGCACTTAAGGATATGGCAGACGTAAGACTTAAGAATCCGGATACTCCACTTAAGGATTTGGGCGTTTTACTTGACCCACCGGTAGGAAAGAGTGGAGTTAATCACAGACTTAGACGTCTCTCTGAGATTGCTGAAGAACTTCGAAGCAGGAATGGAGAACGTTAATATATCGGAGGAAAAGTTACTAGGAGGAGCTTATGTTAAAGAAAACAGTGACAATCGGCATGGCTAACGGACTTGATGCCAATGAGATTGCAGTATTAGTTCAGAAATCTTGTAAGTATAGTGCCAGCGTGCATTTACAGATAGGTACTAAGAAGGTTAACGCAAAGAGTATCATGGGGATGCTTAACATCTGCGAAGCCAAAGGTACTGAAATCACATTAATATGTGACGGTAGCGATGAGGAGAAAGCTCTTAATGATATCGCTGCTTACATCGAAAGTGGTAAATAAGGAGAGACTAAAAATATATTACTTGAAAGGAGAAAAATTCTCCCCTCACCCAGTGGGGCTTGGACTTTTCTTCGAAAAATGAAAGGAGAATTGGGAAATGAAAAAATACAGATTTTTAGTTGCAGTTCTTGCTCTTACTATGGTTGTAACAGCAGGATGCGGTAAGAAGGATAAGAAGGGTGAGCCTGAAAGCACAGTAGCACCTATCGATTTAACAGTTGGTTCTACAGCTGAAGAGGTTGTTGACCAGACACCTACACCAGGTGAAGTTGCTCCAGAAGGTATGTACAGAAGTGAGCTTACTAATGAGTGGATTGATGAGGAACTCAAAGACCAGAGACCAATTGCAGTTATGGTTGATAACGAGAAGACAGCACTTCCACACTATGGTTTAAATGACGCTGATGTAGTATATGAGCTTATGAACTCTACTATGAATGGCAGAATTACAAGATTCATGGTAGTCATGAAGGATTGGAAGAATATTGAACAGCTTGGTTCAGTACGTTCTACACGTCCAACAAACGTTATGCTTGCAGCAGAGTACAATGCTATCCTCATTCATGATGGTGGCCCATTCTACATCAATGATTACCTTGCAAAGAAGTATAACAACAACTTAAGTGGTGGTTTCGCAAGATTTTCAAATGGTAAGTCTTCAGAGTTTACAGAGTATGTAACAAGTGATACATATAAGAACCCTACAACAGGTAAGACATATGATGGTCTTGTTGACAGAGTATCTAAAGCAGGTTACTCAGAAACATATAACGACTACTATCCAGGACAGCACTTTGAATTCTATGAAGGAGAACTTGATCTTGGTACACTTGCAGACAGCTTTGATGCTAAGGATGTAGAGCTTCCGTTCACACATAATTCATCAGAACTTCACTATAACGACACTACTAAGACTTATGATTATTCTGAATATGGCAGCGAACACGTAGACCCACTTGATGACAATAAGGTTCTTTCATTCAAGAATGTTATCCTTCAGAAGTGTAGCTTCTCTCAGCTTGATGATCATGGATACCTTATCTACAACGTTCTTACAGAAGATGCAGATGGTTACTACCTTACAGATGGTAAGGCTATTCCAATTACATGGTCTAAGCTTCAGGAAAATGCAGTTACAGTATTTTACAATGCTAAGACAGGTGAGCAGATTCAGCTTAACACAGGTAAGACATATATTGCCCTTGTACCAGCTGATTCATGGGATAAGGTTGTAATCAAATAATCCTTACGAACTTTATTTTAAACTAATATAGTTATGGGGACGTGGATATGTTTATGCAGGCATATCCTCGTACTGCAAATATATTTGCTCCTAATTGCCAAACGTTCCGAGGAACTAGTCCACGTCTATCTAAGACGCTCAGGAAAGCCTTCGCGCCTAAGATATCCGGGACGGATTTCCTCTCCACGGCAATTAAATGTCGCAAATCTATCTGCAGTACAGGATACGCAGTCAAGAATATGTCACGTCCCCTGTTTGTATATATTAATAACCGTTTTCAACTAGTCAGGAGGTTTGACTATGGTAAAAATCTTACTCAAAGAGGTTAAGGAATTTAAGAAAGAATCGATTCTAACACCTCTGTGTATGATTTTCGAAGTTATCTTCGAGACATTTATACCACTATGCTCTGGCGCTATCGTAGACAATGGCGTAAAGCAGGCTAATATGCCATATGTGTGGAAGATGGGAGCAGTTATGCTTGCTCTTGCACTTGGTGGCCTTATTTCAGGTTGCCTTGGTGGTATATTTGGCGCTAAGGCGGCTACAGGCTTTGCCAGAAATCTAAGAAAGAAGATGTATGATAATATTCAGACATTTTCATTTTCTAATATTGATAAGTTTTCTACAGCAGGTTTGGTTACAAGACTAACAACAGACGTAACTAATATTCAGAATGCTTATCAGATGATTCTTCGTATGGCATTTCGTGCACCTATCAGTCTTATAGTTGCCATGATTATGGCTTATTCTATATCTCCAAAGATAGCCAACGTTTACTTAATCGCAGTTATATTCCTTGCAACTATAGTTATCATTCTTATGATTTCGGCTATGAAGTATTTCAGGCAGGTGTTTAAGAAGTACGATGACCTTAATGAATCAGTTCAGGAAAATACCAATGCCATTCGTGTGGTTAAGGCATATGTTCGTGAAGACTATGAAGTTAGTAAGTTTAAGAAGGCCAGCGAGAATATCTATAAGATGTTTGTTAAGGCTGAGTCTAAGGTAGTTATCAATATGCCTGTTATGATGTTTACTATCTACGGCTGTATTATATCTATCAGCTATGTTGGCGCACATATGATATCAGCTGGAGCTCTTACAACTGGTAAACTTATGACCCTTCTTCAGTACTGTATGAATATTCTTTTCAGCCTTATGATGCTGTCTATGATATTCGTTATGGTATCAATGAGTATGGCAAGTGCAGAACGTATTGCCGAGGTTATTAAGGAAGAGCCAGACATTACAAATCCTGAAAATCCAGTTATGACAGTAGCAAATGGTGATATTGAATTCAAGGATGTTGATTTCTCATATGCTGTTGATGGAAAGGGCGAAGCCGTTCTTAAGGATATTAATCTTCATATTAGGTCAGGAGAGACTATAGGTATCATAGGACCAACCGGTTCTGCCAAGTCCAGTCTGGTTAACCTTATAAGCAGACTTTATGATGTAACAGCAGGTGAGCTTCTTGTTGGTGGTAAGAATGTTAAGGAATATGATCTTCAGGTTCTTAGAGACCAGGTTGCTGTTGTTCTTCAGAAGAATGTCCTTTTCTCAGGAACTATATTAGATAACCTTCGCTGGGGTAATAAGGATGCTACTTTAGAGGAATGTCAGGCAGCATGTAAGATTGCTTGCGCCGATGAATTTATACAGGGCTTTGAAAATGGTTATGATACATATATAGAGCAGGGTGGTAGCAATGTTTCTGGTGGACAGAAGCAGAGACTTTGTATAGCAAGAGCCCTTCTTAAGAAACCTAAGATTCTTATCTTAGATGATTCTACAAGTGCTGTTGATACTGCAACAGATGCTAAGATTCGTAAGGGATTCTTAGAGGAGATACCTGATACAACCAAGATTATTATCGCTCAGCGTATATCAAGTATCCAAGCTGCTGACCGTATCATAGTTATGGAAGAAGGCCGTATCAATGGTATTGGTTCACATGATGAACTAATTAAGACGAATGAGATTTATAAAGATGTATATGAATCGCAAAATGGTGGAAGTGGTGACTTCGACGAAGTAGGGGACCCAGTAAAGTCCCAGAATACAGAAGGAGGTGACAGATAATGGCACAGCCTCAGGCAAAAGAAGTTAAGATGGGTAGAGCTAGGGGAATAGGACCAAAGCCAAAGCTTAAGAATCCAAAGGAGACATTTACAAGACTTATAAGCTATTGCTTTTCAAAATATAAGTTGCAGATGGTTATTGTAATTATCTGTATCATCCTGTCGGTACTTGCATCTCTTTTTGGTAACATGTTCCTTCAGACACTTTTTGATAAATACATGACTCCTCTTGAAAAGGGAGAGATGAAGGGATACGCAAAGCTTGTTAAGGCACTTATTTTTATGGGCTGTATTTACCTTGTAGGTGTTTGCTCATCATTTTGCTATAACAAGATTATGGTATATGTTACACAGGGTACTCTTAAGAAACTTCGTAGTGACTTGTTTACCAAGATGGAGAAGCTTCCAATAAAGTACTTTGATACACATGCTCACGGTGACATTATGTCTGTCTATACCAACGATGTGGATACACTTCGTCAAATGATTAGCCAGAGTATGCCACAGCTTATTAACTCTTCTATTACAGTTATCGGTACAGTGATATGTATGATTATTCTTAGCATACCTCTTACTTTGATTAACCTTCTTATGGTTGGTGTGACCCTCTTTACCTCTGCGAAAGTTGTTAAGAGGTCCAGCGAGAATTTTATTGCCCAGCAGATGAATCTTGGTAAGATTAATGGTTTTATCGAGGAGAATATTACTGGTCAGAAGGTTGTAAAGGTCTTTAACCATGAGCAGGAAGGTATCGAGAAGTTTGATGAACTTAATGAGAACCTCTTCCAGTCAGCAAAAAATGCCAATTCGTTTATCAACCTTATGGGCCCAATCAATGCCCAGCTTGGTAACCTTGGTTATGTTATTATTGCTGTAGCTGGTGGATATATGGCAGTTGGCCATATTGGAGGAATAACAATTGGTACTATTGTTTCCTTCCTTACACTTAATAAGACATTTAACATGCCTGTTATGCAGATATCTCAGCAGTTTAACAGTGTGGTTATGGCTCTTGCGGGTGCAGAGCGAATTTTCGACCTTTTAGATGAAAAGGACGAGATAGATGAAGGTTACGTTAAACTTGTGAATGCCAACATAGTAGATGGCAAGATTACAGAGTCTGATAAGGTAACAGGTGTCTGGGCCTGGAAGCATTTTCACAAGGCTGACGGAACTACAACCTACCAGAAACTTGAAGGCGACGTGGTATTTGACGATGTAGACTTTGGCTATGATGACAGCAAGATGGTGCTCCACAATATAACTATGGAAGCTAAGCCTGGCCAGAAGATTGCATTTGTCGGTTCTACAGGTGCCGGTAAGACAACAATTACTAACCTAATTAACAGATTTTATTACATACAGGATGGTAAGATCAGATACGACGGAATCAATATTAATAAGATTATGAAGGATGATCTTAGACATTCACTGGGTATAGTTCTTCAGGATACCCACCTCTTTACAGGTACAGTCCGTGACAACATTAAGTTTGGAAAGCTTGATGCTACTGAAGAGGAAGTTATAGCAGCAGCTAAACTGGCCAATGCCCACGGCTTTATCACAAGACTTCCACAGGGCTACGATACTATGCTTACTGGTGACGGCGCCAACCTGTCACAGGGTCAGCGTCAGCTATTATCCATAGCAAGAGCGGCTATAGCTAATCCACCAGTTCTTATCCTTGATGAAGCAACCAGTTCTATTGATACAAGAACTGAGAAGCTTATTCAGTCTGGTATGGACAAACTTATGCATGGCAGAACATCTTTTGTAATTGCCCATAGATTATCTACTATTAAGAACAGTGACTGTATCATGGTTCTTGAGAAGGGACGTATTATCGAAAGAGGTTCACATGATGAACTTATGGAGAAGAAGGGAAAGTATTACTCACTCTATACTGGAAATATGATAGCGTAATAAATATATGCCCTAAGGCTTGGCCAAGGGGCATTTTTCTATACAAGTGTATGTTTTTCAATATAAAAAAATGTTTTCATAAAATATAGAATGTGTTATCATATATAAGGATTTTTTAACGGAATGGCTGGCAGTAAGCCGTGGGCCTACAGTTAGCACATAACCGTGATAATAATATAATTTTACGGAGGTAAATTGAAATGGCATTAGTTTCAGCAGCAGAAATGGTTAAAAAGGCTCATGAAGGCCACTATGCAATTCCTGCATTCAACACAAACAACCTTGAGTGGACAAAGTCTATCTTAGCAGGTATCGAGGAAGCAAAGTCTCCTGCAATCATCCAGGTTTCAGAAGGCGCAGCTAAGTACATGGGCGGATACAAGATGGTAGTAGATCTTATCAACGATCTTTACGATTCAATGGGAATCACAGTTCCTGTAGCTCTTCACCTTGATCATGGTACATACGACGGAGCAAAGAAGTGTATCGAAGTTGGTTTCACATCAGTTATGTTTGATGGTTCACACTTTGACTTCGAAGAGAACAAGGCTAAGTCTAAAGAGATCATCGATCTTGCACACTCTAAGGGAATCTCAGTAGAGTGCGAAGTTGGTGGTATCGGTGGTGAAGAAGATGGTGTTGCTTCTATGGGTGAGCTTGCTGATCCTGCAGAATGTAAGACAATCTCTGATCTTGGTGTAGATTTCCTTGCAGCTGGTATCGGTAACATTCACGGTAAGTATCCAGCAAACTGGGCTGGTCTTAACTTCGAGCAGCTTGACAAGATTGACAAGGCTGTAGAGGGTAAGCCACTCGTTCTTCACGGTGGTTCAGGTATCCCATTTGATCAGGTACACAAGGCTGTAACACTTGGTGTTTCTAAGGTTAACATCAACACAGAGCTTCAGCTTGAGTTCGCTGCAGCTACACGTAAGTACATCGAAGATGGTAAGGATAAAGAAGGTAAGGGTTATGACCCACGTAAGCTTCTTAAGCCAGGTTTCGATGCAATCACAGCTAAGGTTGTTGATCTTTGCAAGAACTTCGGTTCAGCAGGTCAGGCTTAATCTTACAGATATAGCATTATATAAAACTTCAGGGACTGCACCGCAGTCCCTGTTTTTATGTTTGACCTTTCTTAAATTATCATATTTGACTTCAATCAATTTAATGTTATAATTTAATCATAAAGGCATAACCGATAGACGGTTGCCCTGAACTTTTTGATAAAAAATAATCGCCAAGTTGTCAGGCCGGGCGATTTTTTTTATGTGAAATAAAGACATAGTTTTGAGAGGTAATTTTTATGAACGTAGAATTAGTACCTGTAAAACGTGAAGATATAGAGACTGTTTGGAAGATGCAGGTGGAGGCATTTTCGGGGCTTCTTGAGAAATATCAAGACTATGATATAAGTCCAGCGGCAGACACTATAGATAAAGTGATAGCTAGGTTTGAACAGCCTTGGTCAACATATTATTTTATTGTGGCTGAAAATGCTAAAGTTGGAGTTATAAGAATAATAGATAAAAAAGATGGTAGCAGAAAACGAATCTCACCTATATGGATCATGTCTGAATATAGAAATAAAGGCTATGCAGGTCAGGCAATCCGTGAAGCCGAAAAGATTTACGGCGAAAACAACTGGTGCCTGGATACCATACTGCAGGAAAAGGGCAATTGCCACTTATATGAAAAACTTGGCTACCACCAAACCGGACAAATCGATAAGATAAGCGACCTTATGGATATTGTATATTACGAAAAAGACTAAGCCTAAAACTTAGTCTTTTTCGTTAAATGACTTCGTAGCAGCGTCTGCTGTCTGTCTACGTTTCTCTAATGTCTTTTCAAACATCTCATCTGCAGTTTTTGGAAATCCTTCGTATATAACCTGTGAGCCTACTTCAGTAATACCTCCTTTAGTAGCTACTCTTGAAACAACATCTTCAAAAGACATGTTATTTTCAAGCATAAGCTGGCCAGTTGCGCACATGGTGTCCAGTACCATTTCTTCTATCTGATCATCAGGAATAGAAGTATGCTTCTTTGCTGACTGGCATACCACATCAAACATGGAGGCAATAAAGCCTGGCATACAGCTTACTAGTTCAGACCCCATACCAAGTTCATTTTCTGGAAGTTCGATAACATTACCTATAGTAGAAAGAAGTTCATTTAACAGATTTTTGTCTTCTTCGGTAATTAAATCATTATAGGAAATTAAAGTCTGTGACTGATTAATCTCAGCAGTTACGCTTGGAATAACCTTGGCGAACTTGCATTTAGTGATTTTCTCAAGGTTTGCAAATGACACACTGCCATTAAGAGAAACCAACAAACAATCCTTTCTTAGATATGGCGCAATTTCTTCTAAAACAGGTTTAATATCAATTGGCCTAAGGCAGATAAAAATAATATCTGAGTTTTTAGCTAATTCAATATTGTTCTTGCATATAGTATATCTGTCATTAGCTTCCTCTATCTTTGAAACAGTACGATTTGCAACAAATAAAGCCTGGCTTTCCACAATCTTAGCCTGACTAAATTTGTTAAGAAGCATTTTCCCCATACTTCCATATCCAATTATTCCAACATTCTTATCCATAACAATCTCCTAAAATACGTTTTATAATCAATACCTTTTATATAGTTATTATTATATATTCCAAAATAAAACAGGCCTATACTATCACTAATATAAACCTGTTTTGCACGGAAATATTTACAAGATTGTACATAATATGATATATTCAATTCATTCAGGGAACGGTCGTTCCAAGATGCAGATTTTATCTGCAGGTTTTCCACATTTTAATTTCTAACGAAAGGAGGAAAAATGTATAACAAAAGAATATTGGATGCTATTGGCTTTTTCTTTGATTTTAGTCCAGTAATTCTTTCGCCTAAGGAATACTCTAAAATCATTCATGAGATTAATAGCCTATATTACGCTAAGTATCAAAGCCGTATATTTTGCATGCACAGATCTTTGGAATTGCGTGATAGATATTGTATTTATTTTTTCGAAAATCATGGATATAATGATTACAATATCTATCGAAAAAAGTATATTTGATGAAAGGAGGCAACTATGCAAGAATTATTAACAAAATTGAATGCTTTACCTGATGTATATGAAGACTTTATATATGGCACTGTTCACTATGCAAAGGAAAAGCCAGAACATTTAAAAGTATTACTCGATTACCTTAATAATAATGATAATCTTACAACCTCCGATGTTGTATATTTCATCTCAACCCAACCTGATTTTTTTGATGATAGTGCTGAGTTGTCAGCAGCAGAGAGAGTTTCTTAAATCATTTCATTAAAACCTAATATAAACATAAAAGCAGGGACTGCGGTAGCAGTCCCTGCTTTTATTAAATTATCATATTTGACTTCAATTAAATTAATGTTATAATTAAATCACAAAGGCATAACCGATAGACGGTTGCCTCTATATTTTAGTAAAAAATAATCGCAAGTTTAGAGGGCTGGCGATTATTTTTTATGTGCAATCTTATAAACAAGACTAACAATAGCAACAATTAAGATACAAAACTGAATTAAATCAGAGTAACTAACCATGGCCATCCCTCCTTTCTTTTTCAGATTAGAGGGCATAACCCTCTAGAGGAGAGGGCAACCGCCTACCGCTAAGGTTATACCTTTGCTTAGAAATATTATATAATACCGAACGTAAGTTTGCAATAAGCGTATAAGGCCAAATTAGCCTCATACAGCCAATATAGGTGAAAAATAAAAAAACGAAAATGCGCTAAAAAGCGCACTATTATACTACGTATAGTAGTGGTGAGAACCACTTGACAGCGGTTCTCACCACTACTTTTTTATTGATTATTTTCATAGAAAAAGGGAGCGTTTCGAAATGAAAAAGAAAGTAATTGTAGCGTTATTATGTGCTTTATGTCTTTCATTTGTTGGATGTGATAAGGATTATGTTAAACATAATTCTGATGAAACATCTACAGAAAAAGAAGAAAGTAGAGATACTACTGAATCTGAGAAAAAAACAGAGACTAAAAAGGTAGATACTGAAGAGAAAGAAGATAACTCTAAAGATGTTATCAAAAAGATTAATGAGGGAACAAAAGTCTTTAATGAGGCTGTTGCATATTCTAGCAGGGTTGATAATGCTCAATCATTAGATGATATGTACGATATTTTCGTTGAGGCAGCTAAAAAATATAATGAAGCAGCAAATATTTATAAAAAGGCAGCAGATTTATGTGGAAGTGATTCAAATCTTTCTTCTTTGAAATCATCTTTAAATGCAATGGTGAGTAACTGTCCTTCAAAGCCTAGTTCTAGTTCACAAAGTGATTTAAGCGATTTTGTATATGAGGAAATGGATTTTAACCTTTCAGCAGCACAGGTTGAAAAAGAGGCTGAAAAGGTGGCTTCAGATGCAGGGGTATCATTAAGCGATATTAAGACAGAAAATTAAAGAAGAACTTTAAACAGAGATAGTCAAAGGTAGTATAAATCCTTGCCATAACTGTGGGGAGGGAAGGCGTGAAGAATAAATATATAGGAAAAAAATGTCCATATTGTAAGAAAAAATTAAAAAAGAATGACACTATTGTAGTTTGCAATACCTGTATGGTGCCACATCATTTGTCATGCTGGCAAGCAAATGAAGGATGTACAACACCTGGATGTAGTGGTTCTATTGATATAGTTATTAATCAAAATAAAATTACAAAACATGAAAAAGATGCATCTAACAGCTCAGTAGAGCAGATTGAGACAGAAATAACAACTAATGAAACTAGTAACCTAGAAATAATCTATAATGCAGCGGAAAGCAAACTTCAAAATAAAGTACCAATACTCATTGAAAAAATAACATTATTAAAAAATCAATTAGATGATACATTATTTGCTCAATGTGCCTTTAGAAGTTTAACAAACAAATCGATTAAAGCAATTTTGTTAGATGTTGTGGCATGGGATATATGGGGTAATGTGACAGAAGGTGTAGAAGGATTTCAATTACTTGATTTAAAAACTAGTCGAGAATCAGTTTTTGGACAGACAACACTTATACCTATTACAAATAGGAATGTCAGAAGTATAGATATTGTTATTAAAAAAATATTATTTGAAGATCAAAGCATGGAGGAATGCGAAGAATCTTATACAACAATACCGACGCAAAGCTTGTTGATTAATGCACTAGGAACGAAGGAAGCGGTAAATTATTATGCAAAAAAAACTACAAAGCTTGCAAAATTTGTTCCTGTTGTTGGTGAGCGGGTATGGAGATGTACATGTGGAGCGACTAACGCTATAGAAGAAAAAACATGCTACAAGTGCAATATAGGTATTATCGAGCAACAGTCGTTATACCAGCCAGAAACAATAATTGCAGAGACCAAGAGGATTTTAGAAGAAAATCGGAAAAAAGAAGAAACTCGGATAGCACAAAAAAGGGAAACTAGTAAAAAACGGAAAAAAAGAATTTTGCTTTCATTAGTAGC
Source organism: Lachnospiraceae bacterium NC2008 (assembly GCA_000687675.1). Lineage (GTDB taxonomy): Bacteria > Bacillota > Clostridia > Lachnospirales > Lachnospiraceae > NK4A136. The sequence continues at coordinate 53,940 of JHWS01000006.1, forward strand.
AATAATTCTAATTGCGGGAGCTGTATATGGTATAGGTTGGCATTTAATACCGCTAATTCGTTACAACCAAGCTGCTAGTGATGTTAAAAATAATGAATTTGATTCTGCGTACAATACATATATTGCACTAGGAGATTATAAGGATAGTGCAGATAAAGCAATAGAAACAATATATAAAAAAGCAGAATATCTTGAAAATCAAGAGCAATTCACTGAAGCAGCAAATGAATACAAACGAATTTCGTCATATCAAGATAGTGATAAAAAAGCATCTAATTGTAGAAAAGAGGCAGATTATAGAGAGGCTATTGCAAAATTTGATGCAAAGGATTATGACGGTGCACGTAAAATATTTAAAGAACTTGCTATTTTTGATTATTCGGATTCTAAAGAATGGCTAAAAAAATCAAAGTATATGCTAGCAGAAAATGCTTTAGATTCTAATGATTATTACACAGCATATTCATTGTATTACGAATTAGACGATTATGAGGATTGTATAGAAAAAAAACAAAAATCACAGTACTTGTATGCTAATGAATGTATGACTCAGAAGAAATATAAGGAAGCTAGTGATGCTTTTGATGATCTTAGATCTAATAATTATGAAGATAGTGAAGATAAGTGTGTAGAGGCATCTTATTTAGCTGCAAAGGATTTTTATGACTCCAAAAATTATGAATCTGCTGTAACGTACTTTGAAAGAGCTGGAGATTACGAAAATTCCATTAGTTATTTAGAAGACTCAAAATATGAACATGCTCTTGAACTCATTGATAATAAGGATTATATAAACGCTGTTTATTTATTGGGGTCATTGGGTAATTATAAAGATAGCAAGGATAAGATTAATGAGGCTAAATATGCTTATGTGAAGGCAAATAAAAAAGCAGATGATCTTACTACATATAACTATTTAAAAGCATTAAAGGATGCAGGCTACTCTGATTCTACGAAGATATATAACGATTTATATGCATGGAAAGTAAAGGTTACTGCAATAAATAATAGTGAGAATGGAACAAATAATTGCTCGTCATTACGATATTACGATGATTGGTATTTTCATTTTAAAGTAACAGGAGGAACTCCTAATGGTAGTGAAGCAATATACTGCAAATTGACTTATGGTGGAGCAAGTACAAGAAAGAGTAAATTGAATGATTACAGGAGTGGAGGAACAGGATGGGTTAGCTGGGGACTCGATTCATATAATATATACAATTTAACTGGAACATGCACCATATATTTCTATGACAGTAAAGGGAATAAAATAGGAGAAGACTCGGTGACAATCAATTAGGAGATAGAAAAAATGAAAATATGTGTAAAATGCGGAACTTCATTTGAAGAAGAACAGGAATTTTGCCCTAAATGCGGTAACGAAAGTAGTATTACAACGGATAACATTTTCGCATCGGAAAATGGTAAATCAGATAACAAAAATATAAAAGAAAATAAAAAAAGAGTAATAAAACTGATAAGTATAATTGCTGTTATTGTGGTTATTGTAGTTTCTATAGTAATAGCGCTAAAAGTAATAACTCCAGCGAAAAAAGGTGAAACAGCAAAAGATAAACTAAAAAGTGTTAGTGAAAAATGTATAGCTAAAGGTACTATGTTATCTTCAGACGGAATGAGTTTATTTATTGATGCCGAAGATAGCTTAGATAGTGATGCATTAGAGGATATTCATACCGTACTAGAAGAACTAGAGATTCCTGATGTAATCATGCGTGAAATGGAAACAACGACTGCATTAATGGGAAGACGAGTAGAAACATGTGGCGATTATGAGATTTCTTGGACTTTTCATCCTGATAATGGTTTAGATGTTTTGGTAAAAATTATTGAATAATTTTTGGATTAGGCGAAGTAACATCAGACTTTTTTTATTGAATATTGTATTAGAAAAGGGAGAAAAAATATGAAGGTTAGAAAACTAATAATATTATTAAGTTTAACTGTTATTATGGCAGGTTGTGGAAGCAAGAAGAAAGAGATAGACCCAGATGCACAAAATGTTATTGAAGAAATAGACAAAATTGGCGATGTGGATCTCGATGATGAATATACTATTGAAAGAGCTAGAGAAAAATACGACAAACTTGATAAAAATGTAAAAAAACAGGTTTCAAATTATAAGGTATTATTAGATGCAGAAGATGAGCTAGACGTATTGCAAAAAGATTTAGAGGATAATACTATTCATATTACAATTGGCAATGATAGCAGTTCTGTTAATGTAAAATCAAATGATAGTAAGTCTGATTATGAAAAAGGTGATTATACAATATCAAATATAAACGATTCCTGGGATTTAAATGAATTTGGCCCAAATAATGATGCAGATATTCATATATATAATTTATCATATGATGTATTACCTGGTAGAGTGCCAGAAATAAAACTTTATTATTCGGCTGAAGTTATACAAAAAAATCAACATGCTGTGGAAACTAAGGATGATGTATCTTTATCATTGGATTTCAACTTTAGGGATAAGGATGGTAATTTGATTTTTGATACGTATGAGCATAAGCATGTAAAAATTGATGAGAATGGCTACGGGTATATTGATACATTTATTTCTATTCCTTTATTTGATGTGCCAGAAGGAGAATATAAAGTTGAAGTACTTACACATAGTTTTTAAGAAAGTTATAAAGTAGAGAGAATTATTTATGCCTTATAACAAAAATAATGTTCATCAATGTGACGAAAACAAAGTAAATATTAAAGAGTGTGTTAAATCATTATCAGAGATATATGATAAAAATGATTTAAGAGAAATAATGGATTTTTATTTGTTTCATCCACTTATTTTAAAAAATGATAATCAAAAATCTGATTTTGGTCAAAAGCATTTAAAACAATATGGTTGGTCAGGATGTTCAGGACAAAAGAGTTTGTCTGCATTAGAAAGAAAAATGCTTAAAGCAGCTAGTTTAGAGAAATTTTGTATATTAAAAAGCAGTAAAATATCAGAAACGATTAATGCGATGGGGTTAGAAGGAGAAAAAATATGTATTGTGCACCCTAGGGCAGTTATAAAGCAAAGTGTTAATATTAACATCCAAGAAGATGGACAAGTTAAGGTAATAGCTAAAGAGAACAGAATGGTGTGTCTTTTTAGACATCTAAGAAATTCTATAGCCCATAATTGTACATATGATTTAAATAATGGTAATGTCATATTTGATGATTATGATGAAAAAAATTTAAGTGCTAGAATTTTAATACCAAAGCAGGCACTTTTGGAATGGAAAAAAATAATTATAAAAAATTAAAATCCCCCCATAAAAGGGAGGAAGCCAGGTACCCCCTAGTACCTGGCTTTTATTATGAAAAAGTTTTTTCGTTTTGCAAAATAAACTGTAATATATAGTTTTAAAATGAAGAATAAATCGTTTTTCTTGAACTTATGAGATTATAATATATAAACACTGTGAATAAACAGTATTCTCGGCGTTAACATAAATATAATAAAATATGAACAAAATATGAACATAGCCTCTGCAAAGCTTGTATTGACGGGATTTACTTTAACTATGATTTTGACAATGTTATAATCATAAGGGATTACAAGGATAGCTAGCGGAGAAGGTACCGCCGGCAATATGCTTGGCAATTATCAATGTGTTGATTCAAAATAAACTGCATGAATCTGATGGGCAGTTTAGATGGCGGCAGCGTAGACTAGAAGGACGGGGGTATAGACTATGAAATTCGTACCAACAGAGAAGCTTAAGATAGGGATGCGTCTTGCAAAACCTATATATAATAAAACTGGTGTTATGCTTTATGAGCGTGACACTAAGCTTACAAGCCAGGGTATTGAAAGTATTAAAAACTTCGACCTGATAGGTATATATATTCTTGAAGAGGCAGAGCCACTGCCTCCACTTACTGAGGAAGACAGAGAGTTCGAAAGATTCCAGACTGTTTCTGTCTTTAGTCTTAAAGAAATCCTTTCAACAATTAAAGCAGGTAAGCAGCCTGATAAGCTGGAAACACTGGTCCTTGAGATTACTAAGAGATTTGGTGACAGGAGGGGTAAGATTACCTTTACACAGAATCTTAGAAGTCCAGAGGATACTGTGTATAAGCACTCTCTTAACGTAGCTATCCTTTCGGCTGTTATAGCTGGCAAGCTTGAGCTTAAGGGAGATACCTTCCATGACATAATAGTTGCTGCCCTTCTTCATGATATAGGAAGCCTAGATATTCCAAAGGAACTTCTTATGAAACCACAGGAAGACCTTACAGAAGAAGAGATTAAGCGTATCTATAAATTCAGAGACGACGGATATAAGGATCTTAGAGATGTTATGGACCTTAATTCCAACATATCAAAGAACATCTCATACTTACTTAGAGACATAAAAGACCTCAAGAATTCTATTCTTACAGGTGGCAAGAAGGTTGATTCATCTGTAGAAGTTCTTAAGGTAGCCTACACATTTGATAATCTGACAGCTATGAAGTATGGCCAGGAGCCTAAGTCGGATATAGAAGCCTATAAGGCAATCAAGCAGCCGGGCTGTGGGCTAAACAGCACTGTAGTCAGAGCCCTTACCAAGGCTATCTACATAGTTCCGGTAGGCTGCTCAGTGCAGTTCGAAAATGGAGAAAAGGGTATAGTTCTTACTGAGAATACCGACGATATCCTTAGACCATTTATCTTAAACTTCAGTGACAATACTATTCACAACCTTATTGAAGGTAAGGAATATGAAAAGTATCAGATTAAGGATGTTCTTAAGACCCTTGATAACAGATACATTATGACTGATAAGTACGAGGAATACCTTAAACAGTTAAATGCCGGCGAAGTAAAATAATAAAGTCCAAAAGGCCAAAAGCGGCCCCAAAACCACGGATAATTCAAGTAACGGCAGACATACATAAAGCGAGGAATTATATGCTAAAAGAAAACCTAGGCGGAATATGGAAGATGAAAGCTCTTCGAAGCGGCAATCTCTATGACGTTAATGTGCCAGGCACACTTATAGAAATGCTTATAGAGAAGAAGCTTATTGAAGACCCTTACGTAGTAGATAACCAGAAAGAGATAGAGGAATTCTTTAAGGAAGACTATGAACTTACCCGTATGCTTCAGATTACAGGGGAGCACCTTCGTGAAGACGAGGTAGACCTTGTATTTTACGGTGTAGACACTATAGCAGACATATATTTAAACGGAGAGTTACTCTCTAGCATCGACGATATGCACAGGACATATCGTTTTTCGATTAAAGGTTTAGTAAGACCAGGAGCTAATGAACTTAAACTTGTGCTCCATTCCCCATACAAATATATAGAAGAAGCTAAAGCTTCTCAGACAGGAAATGACGATGGAAGTCACCTTATTCGTAAGGCTCACTGCTCATTTGGCTGGGACTTTGCTCCAAAGCTTCCTGATATGGGTATCTTCAGGGATGTTGAGCTTCAAAGCTATTCCAAGTCCCGTATAGTAGATGTAATAGTTAAGCAGTACTTTGAGGAGAATAGCGTAACTCTCTATATAGATCCAATTCTTAAAATAGTTGATAACATACCTATCGATATTGAAGTCCTTTTTGGCAATCAGCAGCCGATAAGAACTATGATTCGTATGCCTAAGGCTGGCAAAACCATGACAGATATAGGTGAGAATACTATAGAGATACCAGTAGACAGACCACAGCTTTGGTGGCCGCATGGCCTGGGGGACCAGTATCTTTACGACTTAACTATTAAAGTCAGCAAGGCTGGCAAGCTATATGATAAGAAGTCTATGCGTATAGGCCTTAGAACTATGGAAGTATCTACTGAGGAAGACCAGTATGGCAAGGAATTTGCCTTTGTAGTTAACGGCGTCAAGGTATTTGCCAGAGGTGCTAACTACGTACCACAGGATGCTATCTATACAAGAATTAATAAAGAAAAGACAGAAGAATTGATTAAAGCTGCCCACTATGCTAACTTTAACTGCCTTAGAGTGTGGGGTGGCGGATATTATCCTGATGATTATTTCTACGACCTCTGTGACCAGTACGGCATCATAGTATGGCAGGACCTTATGTTTGCCTGCAAGGCCTATGAACTTGATGACCACTTTGAGAGAAATATAATCGCTGAAACCAAGGACAATGTACGCCGAATTCGTCACCATGCCTGCCTTGGACTATTATGTGGCAACAATGAGATAGAGACAGCATGGGAAAACTGGGACAGCTTTGCCGATAATCCAAGAAGACTTAAGGCTGATTATATTAAGATATTTGAATACCTTCTTCCTAAAGCAGTTAGAAAGATGGATGAGGATACCTTCTACTGGCCATCATCTCCTTCATCAGTGGGAAGTTTTGACCACCCTGAAAAGGAACAGGTAGGAGATACTCACCTTTGGGATGTATGGCACGGTGGTAAGTCATTTGACGAATATACCAAGCACAGTCCAAGATTCCTTTCTGAGTTTGGTGTGCAGTCATATCCGGGTATTAAGACTGTTAGTTCATTTTGTGAACCATCTGATAGAAATGTTTTCTCTAAAGCATTTGAAAGTCATCAGAAAGACCCTAAGGGCAATGCCAGAATCATGGCCTATATGTCAGAGAACTTCTTATATCCAAGCAAGTTTGAAGACCTCTTATACATAAGCCAGATACTTCAGGGTATGGCTATCAAAACTGGAGTAGAGCATTTCCGTAGGATAAGGGGTATCTGTATGGGTACACTTTACTGGCAGTTTAACGATATCTGGCCAGGAGTTAGCTGGTCCAGCGTGGACTACTTCGGTAGATACAAGGCCCTTCACTATATGGCTAAGCGCTTCTTCGAGCCTATAAGCCAGAGCTTAGTTTTGGAGCCACCAGTTGAAAAGAAGTATGGCAAGCTTACTCATAATGAGATAGCTGTTACACCTTATGTAGTTAATGACAGCGCAGACTCAACAGGAGTTAAGTGCCGCCTTACCATGTATGATATGGATGGACGTGAGATAGCTCACTACGATGAAAGTGCCCATGTACTTCCTGGCAAGGTTCATAAGTTTGGCCCTAGAGACTTCTCAAGATATATAGATAGAAATGGGGCTGAAAATGTATACGTTGATGCAGCATTTGAATATACAGATAAGAGACTAAGACACGAGACATATATCTTCCTGCCATATAAGCACTTGGCACTTAAAGATAGCAATATCAAGGTAAGCATAGAAGAAAAGGAAGACTTATTTAATATCACTCTTGAAAGTGATACATTTACACCATTTGTTATGCTTGATCTTAAGGATGGAGATGGCATATTCTCGGACAATGTATTTGACCTTACGGCAGCAGTACCACAAACAATATCAATTAAGAAAGAAGATATAAAAGGTGTGGATATAGCTGACGAGGAGACACTCAAGAATCAGCTTCTAATCTCAAGCATTAACAAGGCAGGAGGACTTAAGCAGACTCTTAGCTTTGATGACATCCAGGAGGCTGCAGATGCACAGAGTTAAGAGAAAAAATAATTAATTCACGTTAAATCTAGTGTAAATCTAACATGATTCAGTGTATTTATCTGACAGATGCATTATTTGTACTAATATTGTATCTGTCAGTAGTTTTATTCAGAAAAAATAGGTGATTAATATGGAAAACGTAATCGAAATTAAAGGACTTACAAAAGAATTTAAAGTATTAAACCGTCACGAAGGTATTAAGGGAAGTTTTAAAGACTTATTTTCCAGAGACTATAAAATTGTCAAGGCCGTAGATGATATATCTATGAACGTTGGCCAGGGTGAGATAGTTGGTTACCTTGGACCTAATGGTGCTGGTAAGTCTACTACTATAAAGATGATGACAGGTGTACTTGAGCCATCAAGCGGAGAACTTATTGTCAATGGCCGCGTACCATATAAGGAAAGAAAGAAGAACTGCGAGGACATCGGTGTTGTATTTGGTCAGAGATCACAGCTTTGGTGGGCTCTCCCACTTGTAGAGTCATTCAAGCTCCTTAAGGATATCTACCAGATTCCTGATAAGGACTACAAGGATATGCTTGATATATATGGAACTATGGTTGACCTTGATATGCTTCTTCATAAACCGGTAAGACAGATGTCACTTGGTCAGCGTACTTTAAGTGATATCCTGGCAGCATTCTTACATAATCCTAAGATTGTATTTTTAGATGAGCCTACTATCGGTCTTGACGTATCTATGAAGAGCAAGATCCGAGAGCTTATCTTAGAGCTTAATAAAAAGAAGAACACAACAGTTATTCTTACTACTCATGATATGGGGGATGTTGATGCACTTTGCCGCCGTATAGTTATTATCGATAAGGGTAAGAAGCTTTATGACAATGATATCCAGCACCTTCGCGGCTTCTTTGGTTCATATCGTACACTTAAGATTAGACCAAAGGAAGAAATAAAGCTGGCAGCAGATGAGCTTGAGAAAGAACTTAAAGACCTTGATATTAAGGTATCTATAAGTGACGACAATGAATGGATTAACCTTCTTGTTAACGAAGATAAGATTAAGGTTTTAGACGTACTTTCTAAGGTTCAGAGCCTGCATGACATCAGAGATATGCAGCTTGAAGAGATTTCAACAGAGGAAGTTATTAAGAAGATTTACGAAGGTGGAATCTAAAAGTAGAAAAGTATATCCGCGTGCATTTAATCCATAAAAAGGCAAATGCACTAGTAGAAGGGAATGATTAATATGGGACTTCGAAAATATTTTACTTTAACCCGTATGGGTATTATAGAAGCATTGCATTACAGATTGTCACTTTACGTTAAGATAATCGGTAATCTTTTATATCTGATACTTATATATTATCTCTGGAAGGCAATCTTCCACAGCGCAGGTACTGATGTAGTTAATGGCATGACATTTGAGTCTACTATGGTTTACCTGGTACTTGCCTCAGCCTTGTACGGCTTTATGGAGATGTATGTTGTCTGGGAGATAGGTCGTAATATTCAAAAGGGCGACATAGTAGTTTATATGCTTAAGCCTATGGAATACAGACATTATCTCTTTTGGGAACTGTCAGGAAGTTTGATTGTAGGCTTCTTAACTACAGTACTTCCAACATTTATCGTTGTAGCTATAGTAACACATGGAACCATACCGCTTGGTATTAACCTTGCCTACTTTGTGGTTTCGGTAGCACTTGCCATGATAATCAACTTCCAGATTGACTTTATGGTAGGTAACATCTGTTTCTTTACTGAATCTATCTGGGGTATCAACATGATGAAGCAGGTTATAGTGCTCCTCCTTTCAGGTGCAACTATTCCTATAGCATTCTTCCCAGAAGCAGTGAAGAATGTTGTTAATGTACTTCCATTTGTAGCTATATACGATTCACCTCTTACAATACTTCTTAATGGTAATGGGGACAGTGCCATGGTTATGGAGAAACTCCTTATCCAGCTTGGATGGGCTGTAGGACTTACTATCCTTAGTCATATCTTCTGGAAGATATCAGTAAGACAGGTAACTGTAAATGGAGGCTAAAGTTAAGCACCTTCGGGGCTTAACTTACGCATTTGCAAAATTGGCAAATGCTCGTTGAATTAGGAGAATTACTATGAATAAAAAACGTGGATTAGGTTTTTATTTAAAGATATATTTTAAGATTATAGGTCAGGATATTAAGTCCAAGATGAGCTACCGCTCAGACTTTATAATATCTACACTTGGTATGATACTTACCAATGTTGCCGGCTTCGTATCCTTCTGGATTATGTTTCGTAACTTCCCAAGCATCAACGGCTGGGGATACTACGAGATGTTATTCCTCTATGGATTCTCACTTATAGCTATTACACCAGTTCAGTGTCTCTTTGATAACAACTGGAGCCTGCGTATGTTTGTATATAGCGGCGACTTTATAAAGTACTATTTTAGACCAATTAACCTTTTCTTCTACTTCCAGTCAGAAGTATTTGATGTTAAAGGTCTTGGCCAGCTGGCATTTGGTATAGGTACTTTGGTTTATGCCTGGGGTAAGCTTGGACTTGCAGTTAACGCAGTAGTTTTAATTAAGCTAATCTTATTCCTTATAACTGCATCCCTCTTTATGATAGCCCTGCAAAATGCTGCGGCAGCAGCCTGCTTCTGGATGGAGAACTCATACTTCATACTTGAGCTTGCATTTAAATTCAAGGACTACGCAAAGTATCCTATAACAATCTTCAATGCAGTATTTAAGTTTATCTTTACATTTATGATACCTATAGCATTTATAGCTTACTATCCAAGTATGATAATCTTAAGACCTGATGAGGTAGGACTTCTTAGTCTCTTATCTCCAGTAATAGGACTTATCTTCTTTTACGGAAGCTACAAGCTCTGGATGCTTGGTGCATCAAGATATAACGGAACAGGATCTTAATACAATAGGTTAATTATTCAAAGAAGTGTAAAGTGGGACCAAATCAGTGTAATTTGGTTCCGCTTTATTTTTTTCGTTACAATAAGACTATGACATCTGAGGACGGCCTTTTTAATGTCATAATGTGCCCTAATTTTACTTTATTCCCCCGTCCTCAGCGATGTCATATCTAAGAAACATTCAAATTTATCAACAATTATAAGAAGAAAGGAATTGACAATCATGGGAGCAATCGCAGGAGCAGCAATAGGTTTAATAATAGGTGTTATTTACGTTCTTACTAAGAAGAAGGAGAAATAATCATGGGAACACTTATTGGAGTAGGAGTTTGTGCGGTACTTGCAATAGTAATAGTTATTGTTGGAAGAAATGACCAGAAGGAATGTGCGGAGTTTGTTTCAAAACTTACAGGTCAGCAGGTAGATTTCTTAAAAGGAACAGACCCTCAGTTTGTTGAGAAAGATGCCTGGGTACAGGATGCTATCGTAGCAAAGATGACTGATAAAGGAAATAAGATTAGTCTTAGATTACTTTGGTACAACAGTGTTCTTCAGAATAACGAATATCAGAAGATTACAATTGCTGATACAAGCATCAGTGCTAGTGAACAGCAGAGCCACAACTTAAAGGTTGGAGATCCAGTAAAGATGTATTTCGCACCTGAAAAGACAGTTGGCAGCGTAAAAGTTGTTTGGTAAATAATCTTTTTTTACATACACATTTTGTAACCCCCAATAACAAAACGTGAGAAAATGAAAATACCCTGAGGCTTCGGCTTCGGGGTGTTTTCATATTCTGGTTTAGGTACGCGGGAAGGGGGCTATGTATAATTTGCTCCTAATTGCAAAGCGCTCCGCGAAACTAGTCCACAAGTTTCTAAGACGCTCAGGAAAGCCTTTGCGCCTAAGATACTCGGGACGGATTTCCGCTCCGCCGCAATTAATGTCGCAAATTATCCATAGTCCCCCTTCCCGCTACACTGAGAAATAGGAAATGTTACCGAAGTGAGTCTGGGTTGTTACTTAAGTAACTTGAAGATATGGTTTGATGATGGTTTAATTGTATTGTGGGTTATGGGATGTTAGCTAACCACATTAGGTGGAGGAAGAGATTATGCTTAGAATTGCAATATGTGACGATGACCAGAAGGATAGGGATCGAGTAGAGGGTCTGGTAAAGAAATATATTGAAGAAAAGAACATAGAAGCTCAGCTTAAGGTTTTTGATCACCCAGATGATCTTATTGCCCAGTGCGAGGACTTTAGACCACATATCTTTATCCTTGATATTGTTATGCCTATGCTTTCAGGTATTGAGGCAGCAAGAGAACTTAGATGGAATCTTCCAGATGCTCAGATTATATTTGCAACATCTGAAAGTTCATATGCCCTGGAGTCATTTGACGTTAATCCAATTAACTATATTCTTAAGCCAGTTGCTGAGGAGAAGTTATTTACTACACTTGATATGGCAATCTCTAGAGTAGGAACTGATGATGACAAAACCCTTACTGTAAAGGTTAAGGGTGGTCTTCAGACTATGAGATTGGATGATATTCTTTATATTGATTACAGCAACCATGTTGTAACCTACCATCTTAAGAATGAGGATGCAGTTTCAACTCCAACTCTTAGAATTGGCTTTACGGAATATATGGACAACAACCATCCAGGTAAGGACTTTGTTCGTTGCCATGAGTCTATAGCAGTTAACGTTGGAGCTATTGATAAGCTTTCAAAGACTGAGTTGGTCCTTCGAAACGAAGAAACTATACCTGTTTCAAAGAGCAGATACAGGGAAGTTGCAGATGCATATATGGACTTTAGACTGTAGCATAATGCTGGAAAAAGTTAAAGTTAGTGTAAAACAGGCCAGAATCCGTGTGAGAACTGCCTGTTTTATTTTTTTGTGCTAACTTATGCTTAGAGAGTAAAATAAATAGAAAAGGAATCTGCCATGGGTGATAATGTCCACGAATATGACGTGCCAAAAAAGAATGGGAGTGTCTGGCCAGAGGATGTATGTCCTGCTTATACTCCAAGAGAAGAAGCGATTCCAAGCATAAGGGGATGCTGGTATTGCAGGTATGCGGATTTCCACTTAAAAGAGGAAAAGGTCCTGGAAGTAGGAATTTGCAAATGGCCAAAGAAGATTACAAAGTAAAAAGGGAATTTGTTAGATTTTTGGTGAGAAAAGGATGCTTAAAAGGCATTCTTTTTTCATATAGAAAATGTTCACATAATTTGTTCATAAAGTGAAAGAAAATGTGTCGCAATCCCTTGAAAGTGCTATAATTATTGCATAAAAGTTTAAAGGGACAACTTAATAGGGGGGACTAGTAGTGAAACGTAAATCAAAGATTAGGTTGATTTTTGTATATATATTATTTATTCTTGTCAACATCGTGCTAAACCGCTTTGTAAAAGGCTTGGGATGGCCTCTTTATGTTGACAATGTCGGCACTACTCTTGGTGCGGTACTGGGCGGATATCTTCCCGGCATCTTCGTCGGATATGTTACCAATATTATTAACTCAACAGCAGATCCAACAAACTTATTCTATGCTGGAATAAGTGTTCTTATTGCTGTCTCTATTTCCTTTATGGCTGAGAGAGGATTATATAAGAAGTTTTGGAAAGCTCTGCTTACTATTCCTGTTCTGGCATTTATGGGAGGCTGCGTAGGTTCAGTTCTTACATATTTCCTATATGGAAGTGATATTGGATTCTGGGCTCAGATATGGAATGACTTTAAACTTGATCTATTAGATAAGGCTATAACTGTTGTAATAGCTTATGCCATTATGAAGCTGATACCGAAGAAGGCAGCAGAGGAGCTGGCATTTACCGATTGGTGTCAGAAGCCTCTTTCCAAGTCTCAGATTAAGATGGCAACACAGGCTTCTAAGAAGGGTATGTCTCTTAGAAACAGGATTATCGTAATCATTACCTGTATTATGGTTTTTGTTGCTGTAGTAACAACAGCAATTAGTTTCTACATATATAAGAATTTTGCGATTGACCAGTATAAAGCAACCGGAAGAAGTATAGCCAAGCTGGCAGCATCTACAGTTGATGGTGATAAGGTGGAAGACTATCTTACAAATGGTGTACAGGCTAATGGTTATGAGGAAACCAAGGAGAGGCTTACCCAGATAAGGGATAGTTCCGGATATATTGAGTATGTATATGTATATAAGATTATGGAAGACGGCTGCCATGTAGTATTTGACCTTGATACTGAAGAGGTTAGCGGGTCACCGGCAGGAACTGTTATAGAATTTGATGAATCATTTATGGAGCTTGTTCCTACCTTGCTAAAGGGAGGAAGTATAGATCCGATTATAACTGATGATACATATGGCTGGCTTCTTACAGACTATGAGCCTGTATTTAATTCAAAGGGTGAATGTGTTTGTTATGCAGGAGCAGATATTAATATGGAAGAAATCAGGCTCAATGGTATAAGCTTCCTTGCAAAAGTAATATCTCTGTTTATGGGGTTCTTCATATTAGTTCTTGTACTTTGCATGTGGTTTTCAGAATATCATCTGACATTTCCAGTGGATGCTATGACATTTGCTGCAGGTGAATTTGCCTATAACAGCGACGATTCTCTGGAAACCAGCGTTGAGAGACTTAAAGAACTTGAGATAACAACCGGTGATGAGATAGAAAATCTTTACCACGTGATTGTTAAAACCATGAGTGATACTGTGAGGTATGCTGAAGAAGTTCACCAAAAGGGTGACCAGCTTGCCAATATGCAAAATGGCCTTATCTATATCCTTGCCGACCTGGTAGAAAGCAGAGATAAATGCACTGGCGACCATGTTAAGAAAACAGCAGCCTATGTAAAACTTATCCTTCAGCTTCTTAAAGAGGATGGAGTATATTCCGATGTTGTCAATGACGATTACATTAAGGATGTATGTAATTCAGCCCCTCTTCACGATGTAGGAAAGATTAAGGTTTCTGATGTTATCCTTAATAAACCTGCAAGGCTGACTGATGAAGAATATGAGCAGATGAAGAAACATACTACAGAAGGTAAGACTATAATCGAAAGCGCTATGGCACTTTCAAAAGATGCAGGTTACCTTAGCGAAGCACTTAATCTTGCCACATATCATCATGAAAAGTGGGACGGAACGGGATATCCGGTGGGCATGAAGGGAGAGGAGATACCTCTTTCAGCCAGAATCATGGCAGTATCAGACGTATTCGATGCTTTAGTATCTACCAGAAGCTATAAAAAACCATTTACTTTCGAAGAAGCTATGAAAATCATAGTTGATGGTTCGGGAACACATTTTGATCCAAAAATAGTTAAGGTTTTTTCAGAAAATGCCGATAAAGTTAAAGAGATAGCTGATGAGCATAAAAGAACAATAGGATAAAGAATTATTATTGGTAACAATTCTTTAATAAAAGAGACAAAAAGGCTTGAATTAACGGTTAATAACATATATAATACCCTTACTAAATGAGATTTTTTACTTGCTATGTTTGCCTAGACAAATTTCAACTAGTGAAAGGGTTGTGTCCAGGCTTTTTTGCTTGGCATAAAAGCAAAAATTTTATGTAGGAGGGAAAAAAAGATGAGAAGAAACGCAAGACTTTACAACTTACGCAGATTCCTGTCTGTAGGCCTTGTAGCTGCTATGATAGCATCGTCTCAGCCAATTACAGCTTTTGCTGAGGATGGCGAGACACCAAAGTCTAATGCTGACATTATTACTGAAGCAAATGACGTTTCAGAAGAGACAGCTTCTGATGATTCTAGTAAAGATACTGCTTCGAAAGCTGTTAAAGATGCAAGTGCGACTATAAGTAATGCAACTGATGGACTTCAGGATAATGAGAAGAAAGAAGTTGTAGAATTAGTTAACTCGCTTGATAACGTTGCAGGAATTCTTTCAGAAGACACTTTGAATGAAAATGGTGAAGTTGTTAAGACTAGTGTAGTTACTAATCTTGACAATGCAAAATCATCAATGATTGAAGGTGTTAAGAAACAGGATGAAGGTGACAAGATCACAAATGACATTGATTTTACTAAGTATGATCAGAATGCTTTAACAGATGCTTTAAGCAATAATTCTGACGTTATTACTGATAAGACAGCTAGCGTAAAAGACAATGTTATAATTGCAAATGAAAGCAATTCAAAAGATGACGCTTATAAGGCAAAAGATGATGCACAGTCTGCTTATGATGCAGCAAATGAAAGTTTAGAAGTAACTAATACTGCATATACTAACGCTAAAACAGCTGCTGAGACAATTTCTGCAAATTGTTTAGAAGCAGAAAAGATTTATAAAGAGGCGGAAAATGAAATTAAAGCCGCTGGTGAAGCTTTAGAAGCTGCAAATAACAGAATGAGTGAAGCTATGGATGAACTTGATAAAGCCAAAGCTAGCTTAGATTTCCTTATGGAAAATGAAAAAGGTCTTACAGCTATATATAATCAGTATCATGGATTAATGGTTATATATTATAAAGATTCTCTTAATAAAATAGGAGAAAAATCATATCCATATAAAGATAAAAAACTTAATTTTGAGGAATGTGCTATAACTATTAGCAATAATTCTGTAGATGGTGATTATATTCTTTTAAATGAAGAGGCAACAAGTCCAAATAATAGTGTATTTTTAGGAGGAAGGGACCTCTTAGTAGAAGAAGTGACCTATATGCTCAGGAACGAAGGATTCAAAGATATCGAGTTCCTTAGCTATTATAAAGATAAAGATGGTAACAAAGTAAATGATAATTTTACAGCTGAAGATAAAGAGAAACTTAAAGGTTATGGTACTAAATATTCAGAGCCAGAAGCTAGAGTAGTATCACAAAATAAAAGCAGTAAAAATGAATCTTATTCTGCAAATGGTGATAAATACTATTTATATCAGTCAAAATATAATGCAAAAGACAGTGATTCTGATAATAAAAAAAGTGGAAGAGCTAATTGCTTTTTTGTAAAGTATACTGATGATAAGGGTGAGACACAGTATAAAGCTTACAATTATATTATCAAGAGTACAAACGATGTTTCTGAAGGAAACACAATTGCCGATGAATTAGCAACTGGTGCAATCTTTATTGCGGAAGTTGGAACTGATCGTAATCCAACTGCAGTAGCTAACGATTATATGTATGATAACTATGCTGAACTTGAAGCAAAGGTTACATCTGATAATTTTAAGAAGTATCAGGCTGCTCTTGCAACAGTAAAGAGTGCTGAAGATAGAGTATATAGTCTGCAAATAAAGATTAATAATCTTAGTAATTGCGTTCTTGATAAGACTGCATATAATAATTATGTTACTCTTAAAAAGCAGTTTGATGATGCATACGCTGTTCTTGAACAGGCAGAGAAAGATAAAGCGGATCTTGAAAAGAAGGTAAAAGATGCAGAAGATCTTCTTAATTCAATCGACCTTTCAAGATTCAATACATCTTCAAGCTCAAGCTCATCAAGCAGCTCAAGCAGTACAACTTCACAGCCAGCAACAACTCCTGTAGTAAATACAGTAGCTAATGCTCCAGCTGTACAGAACACAAACGAACTTATTATTACAACTCCAATCACAACACTCTTCGATGATGCAGTACCTCTTACAGATATTCCTGTAAAGAATGCAGTGAAGAAGACTACAAATACTACAAAGACTACAGATGCTAAGGATGCTACTCCTAAGAAGAAGGCAGCTCCTAAGAAAGCAACAGTAGAAATTGCAGAAGATGAAGTTCCTCTTTCAGCAGCTCCTGCAGAGAAGGTTGAAGACAAGAAGGAAGTTAAGGCACCAGTTACTACTCCACTTGCAGATGCAACAGAAGATGGTGTAGTAATCGCTTGGTGGTGGTGGTTAATCCTTGTAGTTGTTGCACTTACAATTGGTAAGGTATCATACGATATCAACAAGAAGAACAAGGAAAACAAAACTACAAAGTAATTTAACTTAAACCAGAAGCCCTCGGCTAAAAGCCGAGGGCTTTTTTAGTGCAATATACGAGGGCAACAGCACAAAGCTATAAGCATAAAACCATACGGCAAAAACAGCCGATTTTATGTTTTTTTGCAACTTAGACATGACAAGATGCAACTTGGGCATATTTGCCTACATGGCATTATTTCCTTTGCTATAGTTAGCTTATCAAATAAATACGACCTACAAAGGAGATAAAAATCATGAAAAAGAACAAATTAAAAAAGGGAATTATAATTACATTAATCGTAGTAGTAGTACTTGTAGCCGTTGGCTCATTTGCATTTGGCGGATATGTTGCAGATCAGATTCTTCACCAGAATGCAGGCAAAGATACTCATGATAACAGCTTAAAGCAGATGGAAGTTTGGGGATATGACTATCAGGCATTTGAAAAGGAATATAAGGGAACAGAAGTAAGCGCCACAGCAGAAGACGGAAACACAGTTCCTGGAACATATTATTCTAACGATAGTGACACAGTTGTAATCCTTGTACACGGTGCAGGCGGTGACAGAGCTTGTGTAGCACCACTTGCAGAAGGATACCTTGAGAGAGGCTATGACGTAATCGCTATAGATCAGAGAGGATGCGGTGCCAATGCTGACGATAGAGTAACATTTGGTATCAATGAGCAGCTTGATGTGAAAGCTATGGTTGAATACGCAAGAGTGTCTCTTGGTAAGAAAACAGTTTATGTACACGGTCAGTCAATGGGAGCACAGACAACAGCTATCTACGCTTCTAATGTAAAGCCAGGTGCTGTAAATGCAGCAGATGCAATTATCTGTGACAGTCCAGTTCCAGGTATGGAGCTTATTCTTAAAGAGATGTTTGGTGATGGAAATACAGAAAGTTTCGCAGCTAACTACCTTACAGGAACAAGTAAGCTTTATATGGGACTTGTTAATGGTATCAACTATGACGAAGGAGATACAATCAATGTAGTTAAGAAGGATATGATTCCAACACTTATCATTTGCTCAGACAAAGACGAGGTCTGCCTTCCTAATCAGGTTGAAAAGATTTATAATAACGTTGCATGCGAAAATAAAGCAATCGTGCATTTTGACAGTGCACATATTGAAGGAATCATCGACTATCCAGAAGAATATATGGACAGTGTTGAAGATTTCCTTAATAGCAACAAATAAGGAATCACAATGAAATTAAACTTATTCCAGGATGAGAATTTAAAAGAAGAAAAGGTGGACATACACTACACCAACATGCGTCCAGTTATTAAGCAGCTTATTGATACAGTTAATTCTGAACGACCAACTTTAAGCGGACGCCCTGCCGACGAGGATATAGACGACGGGGAGGAAATAATACTTGATGCCAAGGAAATCTACTACCTGGATTATGTGGACAGAAAGCTCTTTGCTTATACCAAGGATGGAGTTTTCCGCATAATGAATACTTTGGCAAACTGCGAGGAAATGCTTTGGAATTACGGCTTTGTCAGAGTTTCAAAGTCCAACCTAATAAACATATATAAAATTAAACAGCTAAAGCCTGAGGTAAATATGAAGGTTTACGCTTCTTTCGACAATGGTGATAAAATCTGCATCAACCGAAGTTATAACAAAAGCTTCAAGGATTATCTTCAGAAAATGAGGAGGATGGGATAATGAACGAAACAAAAAAAGAAAAAAATGCAAAAGTAAAAGAATTCCTCCTAGAGCTTTGCTGTGTATATACCTTTGTATCTGTAACAGGAGCAATAGTAAATATGCTAGCAGGAACAGAAACTAACAACCTTAACGTTTTAGTTATGTTTGCAACATGTACTATAGCAACATTTGTTCTTTTTCTTCATAAGTTATTCGATAACTTTAGCCCTTTATTTATGATGGTTGCCCAGTACTTGATTGCATGCCTACTTATCGGAGCTATGCTCCTTATAATTAGCAAATTTGTTGAACCAATAAAACCAAGAGGATGGTTTGAGTTTTACCGCTCATTTACCATTCCATATATCTTCCTGGCAGGCTTCTTCTACTACAGAGTTTTCTCTGAAACCAAGAAGGAAGCCGAGCTCATCAAAGAGATTCAGGAACTTAAAGGGGAATAAGTTGCACCTGAACAATCATTGAAACTATTCCTCATGAGGAATATAATATTAATAGTGTTTATTGTATATAAAGCGACACTTTTTATCACAAAAAAGGAGACTATAGTGGAATACGTATCAACTACAGAAATAGCTAAAAAATGGAATATTTCACGTAGAAGAGTAACTACACTTTGCAGAGAAGGTCGAATAAAAGGGGCTATTTTTACGGCTAATACTTGGATTGTGCCTGAAGATGTAAAAAAACCAGAAGACCCAAGAAAGGCAAAGAAAAAGCTAACAACTAACTAATGTTACTTGTTAGTCCTACTAATAGGACAATTGGGCTTGATTTTTCAGAATATGATATTTGGTGGTTGAATATCGAATATTACAGACGTGTATTAGATTGTATTCGATAGACATTTTTTCACCAGATAAATCAATAGTTGTCGTGTAAAAGGAATGAATGGTGCGGAGTTGTTAATTGATAGTTTAATGTGGAAATTTTTTGAATAAAAAGGAGAAAGTGCATGTTACGAATTAATTTTGGAAGCCTTCCAGATGAAATTTATAATACAGAGATGTTTTATGAGAATCAATATGATAGAAATTGGGTAATGGACGATTTTGCCAAAGAAATAATTAAAGATATTGATTCATCGGAAGTAATTGCCCCAGATTTAATAAAAAACGATGTATTTGGTTCATTCTCTTCTACAGAGTTATCAGCTGGAGTAAAAACTTTATTGTTGATTAAAAATATGCCAAATAAGATTTTTAATATATCTAATTGCGGCGATAACTGCGCTAAATATTTATTGAAATTAGCAGAAGACAGAGATATAAAAGTAACCTTACATCATGCTATGGATTTTGGAAAAAACTTTTCTGTAAAAGTTATTAATGAAGGTAAAAGAAAAGAGATAAATGATGCCACAGAGTTTCTTATGCTTGCTCATCGCTATTTGAAGGGGGAGTAAAAGATGAAGGGTAAAATATCATTTTCTATAAAAAATAGACAAATTGCTTTCAAATTTGATTTGGAAAGAAATGTTACCATAATAACTGGAGATAGTGGAACAGGAAAAACAAAGCTGGTTAATATGGTAAAGAATTACTCCAGAGAAGGTAAGGCAAGTGGCATTACACTTAAGTGTGATAAGCCATGTATTGTTTTAGATGATAATAATTGGGATATCATCTTGGAAAGGACTAATAATAGTATAGTATTTGTTGAAGAAAGCACTAATTTTTTAAATAAGCACGAATTCGCAAGAGCTATATTAAATACGGATAATTATTATGTCTTTGTTACTAGAGAGCCATTACCTGAAATACCGTATAGTATTGACGCAATAAAAAGGATTATAAAAAATGACAGAAGACCTAAAATAGAAAAACTCTATAACAAAGTATCAGTAAAAGATATTTCAAGTTTTCCGTATGATTTAATAATTGTTGAGGATTCAAAATCAGGATTTCAGTTCTTTACAAAGGCATCAGGGAAATGGAATGTGAACTGCGAAACGTCTAAAGGTAAGAGTAATATTTTACCTATGTTAAACAGATGTGAAGAAAGCAAAATACTTGTTGTTGCAGACGCAGCAGCACTGGGGTCTGAGATTCAGGAGTTGATGCGATTTAAGTCGTTGAGTAAAAAGAAAATAGATTTTTTCTTACCTGAAAGTTTTGAGTGGCTAATTTTAAAATCAGCTATCTTTAATGGTAATTCAAATGTAAATACAATTTTGAAAAATCCGATTGACCATATTGAAAGCAAAGAATACTTTAGTTGGGAAAGATTCTTTACATATATATTAGTGGAAGAAAGTAAAAATAGGGAAAAATTAAGATATCCAAAAAACAAAGGCAGATTACCTTCGGGGTATTTAACAGATGCCAATATTGATAATATTTTAAATGCTATGAATGAATAGTTGGGGCATAATATAAGCATGAATGCAGGTGCTTCTCATATATATTAGGCAATTGATAAGTGACCGACCGGTAACTATAATAAGGTTACCGAGCGGTCACTTTTTAATTGCCCTAGTAAAAAGATGAGTGAAGTAAGATATGGATAATAAAAAGAAAAGAAAAAAGAGTAAGAAAAAAATGATAGCACTATGCATATTAGGAATTGTTGTTTTAGCTCTTGCCGTAGATTTTATTGTGGTTCGAAAAATAGCTCTGGACAGATTTGCTACCTATAAAGCTAAAGCAAAGACTGTAAATACTTCCTATGGAAAAATCAGCTATATAGACGAAGGAGAGGGAGAGTCTTTTCTTGTATTTCATGGAATTACAGGAGGCTACGATCAGGGTTTTGATGTGCTTAGTGGTCGAACTGGGGATTATAGAGTTATAGCACCTTCCAGATTTGGATATCCAGGAAGTGATATACCAAAAGATGCTACAGTAGATATGCAGGTGGAAGCATTTGTGGAATTACTTGATGAACTTGGCATAGAGAAAACCTTCCTGGTTGCAACAAGTGCTGGCGGGGCTGTTGCTCAGAGATTTGCTTTGATGCATCCTGAAAGATGTAAAGGGCTAGTTTTATACTGCTCAGGTTATCCAGAAATAGAAAAACCAGATGGACCCTTTGAGGGGATGGCAGGACCTCCAGAGGCATTGTGCAATGATTTTGCCATGTGGTTAATCAGTCCTCTATTTAAACCAATCATGGGAATGGATAGAAGTGTAATAAAGCAGATTATGCCTATGAAAGAACGAAAGGCAGGCATAGTATTTGACGGAGATGTAGTTAATAAGGACCATACCAATAACTACGACAATTATAATTTAAGAACTCTCAAAGTACCTGTTCTAATTATTCATTCGGAAGATGATAAGCTGGCAGATCCAGAGAAAGCAAAGTATTGGAGTAAAGAGATTCCTGATTGCACCGCTGTTTTCTTTATTGGCGGAGGCCATCTCATGACGGGAAACAGCCAGGAGATAAATGATGTACTTGATGAATTTGTGGAGAAGAATAAATGAATACTAAAGAAATGATTCTTGAAGAAGCACTTAAACAGTTTTCAGAGAAAGGCTACGACGGAACATCCATGAGTGACATTGCTGCGCCTCTTGGAATATCTAAAGCGGCTTTATATAAGCATTATAAAAGTAAGCAGGAGATTTTTGACAAAATCATAGAAGAGTCAGAAATAAAATATAAGGACCTCTTAGAAAAATTGTCGGTTCACTACATAGATAACAGCAAGAAGCTGAGTAAAAAAGACCTGGATGTATATAGTGAAATCTCTGCAAAAGGACTATGTGAGAATGTTCTGACATTTGTCCGTTTTTCCATGACCGATGAATATTCAAAGCAGGTACGCCGTATGCTGACCATATCACAGTTCCAAAGCAGTGAACTTGGCCAGATGTATACAAGACGCTATGTAGAAGCTATGCTGGGATATGATGAAAAACTATTTAAACAACTAATCAAGGCCGGCGTAATAAAAGAGGGAAACCCTAAAACTCTGGCAGCTATGTTCTACGCCCCTGTAATTATGTATATGGGAATATGGGACAGAGAGCCAGAAAGAGCAAAGGAATGTGAGAAATCAATTAAGAATCATGTTGAACAGTTCTTTATGATGACCAGTAACAGGGAATAAGTTGCATCTGCCTGGGGTGCAAAGTGCAAAAATTGCACCTTTGAAATAGCTGAGGTGCAATTTACCTTAAATATAATCAAACTTGACGCATAAAAGGTAATATGTTACTTTATTTAAAAGAGTAACATATTACCTTTTATTTGGTTGGAAAGATTTATTGACCCAGTTGTTGATTATGTAAGAGGAAAAAATAATGAATAGGAAGAAAATAGTCGTAATAATATCTACTATTGTAATCGTGTTTTCTGTAATATGTTCTGTATTACCGCTCATAACAAAGAATGAATTGGCAGATAAAACTGTTATATCAACTTTTGGAGAAACAGTAACTCTTTATGGAAAGGGACTATATGCAAGAAACTCTGTTTCTAGTGCTGTTCAGGCAATAGCACAGGACATGGTGACTCTCATTTTGATTGTGCCCGGAATGATTGCAGCTCTTCTCATGATCAGGAAGGAAAGAATGATCGGAAAGTTCCTTTTAACAGGATTATTTGGATATATGCTATATACATATATGAGCTATGCATTTCTAATGTACTACAATGACATCTTTCTTTTATATGTGGCAAATATGACATTATCATTTTACGGATTTGTTCTTTGTGTTATGATGCTCCTTGATGAGATTAAGCTTGAACGTTTGAAGTCAGACATGCCAACGAAGGGGCTACGGATTTTTCTTTTCGTTTCCGGTGTTATGATATTCTTCATGTGGATTGGCAGGATTGTGCCAACTATAGGTAAGGATACTGCTCCGGCTGGTTTGGATAATTGTACTTCATTGGTTATACAGGCAATGGATATGGGGATAATAGTACCAGCGTGTTTTGTGATAGCTTATCTTCTGAGGATAAAGCATAAGCTGGGCTATATTCTCGGACCGGTGATAATAGTTAAGGCCGTTACTCTGGTGACAGCTGTTTTGGCAATGGCAATATATATGAAAATATCGGGAGTGGAAGTTGATGTGGCATCTTTTGTTATATTCGGACCGATATGCATTGCTTCATATATTTTCTTTTTTATAATTATGAGAAAAATTGGAAGATACAATAAAAGTATAAATGAGGAATGATTATGACTCTTGTAGAAGGTTCTGTGTTGGATAACTTTCAGTATAAATGACAAGGGGCAAGAAATGAAATCTTTTATAAAGCTTACTGATTTTAAGAAAAATGAATTATTTGAGATATTCGAGATAGCTGATTCAATAGAGCGGTATGATGCCTTTTTAAAGGAAAAGACTGTCATTATGTTTTTCCCGGCATCCAGCATAAGAACCAGAGTGTCTTTTGAAAAGGGGATATATCTTCTTGGTGGTCAATCCATATTATTTGATCCAGCAACATTGGATAAAAAAGAAGATATCCGGGATGTATGCGGATATCTACAAAATTGGGCTGATGCAGTTATAGTGCGTTATCCGGACATCAATATGATTTATAAAATGGCAGAAGCAATGACAATACCTGTTATAAATGCAATGACAGATGATAACCATCCCTGTGAAATGATGTCTGATTTATATGCACTTTCCAAAATTCGTGCTGATTATCTGAATGATAAATATTTGTTTGTTGGAACAGATGGAAATATAGGCAAGGCATGGAAAGAGGCTGCAGAGGCATTCGGATTTTCGCTATCTCAGTGTAGCTCGCCCAAGTACCACATTCCGGGAGTACCTTGTGATGATAATTTGCGGGATGTAATTGTTGGGAAAGATGTAATATGTACAGATTCTATTCCATCAAATATGATAGATGATTTCAAGGATTATCAGCTTACCAAAGACCTAATGGAATTAGCCAATAAAGGTGCGGTTCTTAATCCTTGTCCTCCATTTTATAGAGGCGAAGAAGTAACGGATGATGTTATTGATTCTGATTATTTTGTTGGATATGAATTCAAATCAAATTTGCTAAAGGTTCAGCAGGCGGTACTAATTTATTGCCTATCCAGCTAAGAAATATTGAATATTACAATCTGGACATTTCTGTTTTTCGTTTTATGAAAACTTAAAAAATGTATATTGACTCTCACATTATGTGAGGGATTATCGTTGTAGTGAGCTCAAGAAAAACATCCATGGAGGTAGAAACAAATGCTTAAAATAGGCGAATTTTCAAAACTATCCAGAGTAAGCATCAGGATGTTACGCCACTATGATGATATCGGACTTTTGAAACCGGCAGAAATAGATGATTTTACCGGTTACCGTTATTATCGTGAGGAACAGCTTTTTGCCATCGGAAGGATCACATCACTCAAGGATATGGGCTTTGCCCTTGCAGATATTATCAAGATCCTTGACAGCTATGATGATAAAGTAAAGATGGATGCATTTCTGTCAGAGAGGCAGAAGGAACTATCAAAGCTTTCCAAAGAAACGGAGTACAAACTGATGCTTCTGGAAACAGCCAGAAAGAGGCTGAGGAAGGAGCAAAATATGAGTTTTGATGTAACTGTAAAAACAATACCGGAGAGATATGCGGCTACGGTTCAGATGGTGGTTCCTCACTATGAGGATGAAGGCATGCTTTGGAATACGATGATGAGCGAGTGCAAGAATCTTGTGCCGGCGGATCCATGTCTTTTGGCGGCTGAGTTTCTTGATCCTGAGTACAAGGAAGAAAATGTCGAGATCATTGTGTGGATGACCGTGAGTGGTTCTTATAACGACACGGAACATGTAAAGTTTAAAACTCTTCCTGAAGTAAAAGTTGCAAGTTGTATTATTAAAGGCAGCTACAATCAGTTGGGTGAGGCATATGCAACTGTGGCGTCATGGATCAAGGAAAACGGTTACAAAATGAACGGACCAATGTTCAACATCTATCATGTGAGTCCTGCACAGACACAGAATCCTGATGAGTATGTGACGGAAGCATGTTTCCCTATTGAGTAAAAACTATGATATCAGGGTCAAAAGCACTTCGTGCCATTTTGGGATACATGATATAGCACTTCCGAGCAAGCTCAAACACTATATCATGTATTCCGAAAGGTGCTGACGCACCTCTTGACCCTGACATCATACTATCTATGCCAAGGAGCTTAGGTGTTTCTTGGCATTTTATCGAAAGGAGCGGTAATGGAATATATACGGGTAACAAAAGATAACATCGAAGACGAGCATATTTGCTGTGCAATATCTAATAATAAGGATGTTCAGGTTTCTTCTAAGAAGGCATGGCTTTCGGAGAGGTTTGACGAAGGACTTGTTTTCCTAAAGAGCGTAGAGCGCGGAAAGTGCTTTATCGAATATATCCCGGCGGAAAATGCATGGGTTCCGATTGAGGCAGACGGATATATGTATATTGACTGTCTGTGGGTGTCGGGTTCTTTCAAAGGACATGGATATTCTACTGATCTACTTACTGCCTGCATCGAGGATAGTAAGGAAAAGGGGAAAAAAGGGCTTTGTATTCTTTGCGCTTCAAAGAAGAAACCGTTTCTGGCTGATCCGAAGTTTCTGAAGTACAAAGGATTTGTCGTGAGCGACGAAGCTGATAATGGTATTCAGCTTTGGTATATGCCGTTCGATAAAAATGCAAAAGCTCCGGTGTTTAAGGAATGTGCAAAACATCCCCATATAGAAGAGAAGGGATATGTTCTGTACTATACGAATCAGTGCCCGTTCAATGCAAAATATGTCCCGGTTTTGGAGCAGACGGCAAAAGAAAATGGTATTGCATTCAAGGCAATACATCTTGAAAGCAAAGAAGAAGCACAGAATGCGCCGACACCGATTACGAATTATGCGTTATTCCATGATGGGGAGTATGTTACAAACGAGCAAATGAACGATAAGAAATTCTTAAAACTTACAGGAAAGTGAACCCACGGCCAAGATTTGCCACACTTTGCCTGGTTTTGCCATTTGGCCAGTTTTTCTGTAAAATGAC
Organism: Lachnospiraceae bacterium NC2008; assembly: GCA_000687675.1. Lineage (GTDB taxonomy): Bacteria > Bacillota > Clostridia > Lachnospirales > Lachnospiraceae > NK4A136. The sequence continues at coordinate 80,922 of JHWS01000006.1, forward strand.
TGAAGCTTCAGCAGCTTGGCAAATTGGCGCAAACAGGAGCAATTTGATGCGGTTTTGGAGGTAAGAAATGCCTATAAAAGTTTTATTCATCTGCCACGGCAATATTTGTCGTAGTGTTAGTGCCCAGTACATACTGGACTACATAATCAAAGAAAATAATAAAGAAGGCTATATATGCTGCGATTCAGCTGCAACTTCAACAGAGGAGATAGGTAATTCCATATACCCTCCTATGAGGAAGGCTCTTGAGAATCACGGTATTCCTATTGGCAGTCATAGAGCCCGCCAGCTAAAGAAAGCTGACTATGATAAATATGATCTGATAATTGGCATGGATAGGGAGAATATGTATTACATAGACCGTATCCTTGGGGAAGACCCAGAAGGTAAGGTTCATACTCTTATGGAATACACAGATACACCTACAGCTCTTATTGATGACCCATGGTACACAAGAAACTTCGAAAGAGCTTACGACGAAATTAGAAGAGGCTGCCAGGCTTTGTTTGAGAGCATAATAGGGCACTAATTCATAGAGAAAAGCCACTTTAGGAATATAGACCAAGAATGTTTTGCAAACGTGGCATTATATAAGAAAAGGCCTTGCACATACAGTGCAAAGCCTTTATTTTATTCCTCCCAAAAGAGTTCATCTAGTGTTTTACCAAGAACCTTGCATATAGCTCTGCATAGGTTGATGGTTGGATTGTAGTCACCTTTTTCGATAGCATTAATTGTCTGGCGGGATACCCCAACCTTTTCTGCCAGCTCCTGCTGAGAAAGATCCAGGGCAGCTCTGGCTGATTTTATCTTTAGATTCTTCATATTGTAATCCTCACTTTCCCTGATTAATCTTCAGCATTCTTATTCATTGCATTATGGATAAATGTCATAATCACTACACCAAGCATAATCACAGCGCCTACTATAAACATACCTGTATCACCAATTACACCGTTTTCAAAAAGATGTCCTCTAGCGATTTGTATAACAGCAGATACAGCAAACATAAGGCCCATAAAGCCGAAGAATCTAATATATTTTTTGTATCTGTCATTGATTCCATAATATGAATCATTGAAAATGCTATATCCAGCAAAGACTAAGATACTAATTCCTATGCAGGCAAATGTACCAACCATACTTTCAACATATACTTTTTCTAAAGCAGATGTAATGATTGAATATACAAGCATAGTAAAAGTTAATGTGAACCATGCTGCTTTGTATGCCTTTCCATTTACCATCTGCTGTCTTTCATCAAGCTGTGCGCAGCGTGAATCCATATCAAGTTTCTTCTTAAAGAAGATTCTAACTACAAGGCAAAGTGCCAAACCAACTCCAAATCCTAAAAGATATGATGTACTCATAATAATTTCCTCCTATGTAAATCTTAAAATGATATTTTAATTTTTCTGTTTCTTGCATCCTGTCAGTTATACATACCCGGGATGACGCTGGCTTCCTGCTAGCTTTGAAGCCTTTATCAAAATGCATGCTGACAAAATGTCATATATACTTTACAAGCATAGAATAACATCACCATTACATAATGTCAACTATAATTTACAAAAAATAAAATATATTTACAACAAACAGTTTAAAACCTTGTAAAATCTAGGCATGTAGCGGTAATAAAATTCATAGAATATTAGAAACAGGGTATTTTTATATTGTTGGCCAATAGTAAAAATGTTAGGATTTAAGGGTAGAAAATCTTTATTGGAGGATATAAAAATGGTTAAACATGTAATTCTTTGGACATTAAAAGATGAATTTTCAGATGCCCAGAAGGCTGATATAAAGAAAGGTATAAAGGAAGGACTTGAAGGGCTTAAGGGACAGATACCAGGAATGATAGATATAAAGGTAAATATTGATCCACTTGCTTCATCTAACTGTGACCTTATGCTTGATTCTTCATTTGAAGACGAGGCATCTCTTAAGGGATATGCAGTTCACCCAGCTCATGTAGCTGTAGCTGATGGTAAGGTTAGACCTTATACAGCTAGCAGAGTTTGCATGGACTACGAAGCATAATAGACGTTAAATAATTATTGCAAACTATATTTTATATAGTATATTATGTAAAAGTATGAATTATGCCTATAATTTTATATAGGTAAATAAGTTGCACTTATTAGGGCATTATAAAGGGAAAATATTTTTAAAAGTAGAAAACGGAGGAAAACGCAATGGCATTTTGTCAGCAATGTGGAACACAGAACCCAGATGGTAGTAGATTTTGTACAGGCTGCGGAGCAGACCTTACAGCACAGGCAGCACCTCAGCAGGCTGCACCAGTAAACCCAAATATGGGTGGGCAGCAGGCATATAGTCAGCAGCCAACTTACGGTCAGACACCACAGGCTTTCGCACAGAGTGGAATTGGTAATTACGGAACACCAGCAGGTCTTTCAAAGAAGGAATTCCTTAACCAGCCTGAAAATACAAAGTTAAAGAACAACCTTAAATCAACTACCCTCGTTGCAGTAATTATGGGTATAGCTACTTTAATAATCAACATAATTACGATTGAATCAGAAAAAGCTAGAATAGAAGCAGATCCATGGCTTGTAATTGATGAAAGTGTATTGAAAGCAAATTATACATGGTTAGCATTATTAACTGTATCAGTTATAATTACTGTGGCAGCTTATTTTACACTTAATATGTTCGTTGGAATCGCTGCTGCAGTTGTATATATAATAAGTATGATTGTAATCTTATCAAACGGTGGAACTGTAAGCTTTCTTGGTTTTGCAATGGTAGTATTTCTTGTATTTATGCCATACAACCTCTTTACTCTTGGCAAACAGTATGATGAGTACAAAGGTCGCAGTGGCATGAACTTATAATTATCTTTATACATAAACTACTTAAGGCGCAGGAAACCTGCGCCTTTTTTATTAAACTAACATCTATTGTGAACGGACCAAAGATCTAGCAGCCAGCGTGACCTATTTCATAAAGCAAAGCATTCCCAACCTTACCAACTTTATTGATAAGCCCCACGCTTGAAAGAATATTAGTCAGCATCTGGCAGTAGCTTACATGATACCCGCTTAGCAAGCTTATATCCTTATTTGTAAACCTCTCAGGTAGCCCCTCTGGCAGCAGCTTAAGATAATCAGCAACTTCCTCTATCCTAAACTCCCCAATAATCTTAGTTGGAATCCTGTCTGTCTTGGTAGCATGGTGCTTCCTGTCCTTACCATATCCATCAAGAAGCTTGTATTCCTCCATCTCAATAAAGCAGATAACAATATGAAGCCGCGGGCTATTAAGAAAGCCCTTTATTCCATATAATTCCGGAATCACATCATATATGCTACCCTTCTTGGAAGACTTTTTAGGACTAGTAATCTCCCCAGTATCTGGATCTACATATCTTAAAAATTTGGTTATAGCCACCGGATAAATCACAGTCACATCATATTCTTTAAGAAACTCAGTCAGCTTCCCCCGCAGTAGGTGGAATGCCTTAGACTGTATCTCATATATCTCCCCATCTATACATGCATCTGCCACATAGTCGCCTATCTTAACCTCATGATGAGCTTCATCAGGGCAGTAATAGTACTTAAGCACAGCATGAACTGTCTTCTCAGAAAGTGTCCCTATACCATTAGCCCCTTGTACCCTGTGTACAAACTTCTGGCAGGCAGCCTCAAAAAGCCCCTCATCCACAAGTTCAGTATTAACTTTTGACATTGTGTACTTATGTGTCGTTATCTTCATAATTAAAAACAAAGCGGCCTGTGCAAGACCGCTTATAATCTCTATCTTTACCTGTAACTACAGGCTCTCATCAACCTCAACCTTAAATGGCAGCTGGCTAAGTATATCCTTCTCAATATCCACACCAGGATAAACCTCTGTAAGCTTAAGCCCTTTATCTGTAAGCTCAAATACGCAGCGCTCAGTAACATAGAGGACTCTCTGTCCGTTCTTAAGAGCACGCTTTCCTGAGAAGCTTACGCTGTGAACCTTATCTACAAACTTGGCTATGGAGCCTTCCTGCTTTATAGTAACCTTTTCATCCTGATCTTCTACTACAAGTCCCTTAGTATTAAAGGTGCAGCAGAAGATAACAGTCTTAGTCTTTGCAGTAATATTAGCAAATCCACCTATACCTGCAAATGCTCCCGGCCCTCTGTGAGCATTAACATTACCATACTTATCCACGGCAATCGCTCCCATAAAGCAGATATCAAGACCTCCATTGTTATACAGGTCAAACTGGTTTGCCATATCAACCATAACTTCAGCACCTATAACAGCACCGAAGACCTTACCAGAAGCAGGGAAACCACCGATACCACCGGCCTCAACTGTAAGAGTAACATCATCCAGGATACCACTTTCACGGGCGTACTTGGAAACCATCTCAGGAATACCAACACCTATATTAACTATATCTTCAGGGCGAAGCTCTTTCGCAGCGCGTCTACCTATTATATTAGCTGCAACGTTTACAGCATTTGACTTAGTAGCAGTACGGCCTTCAAGCATCTCATTCCAGTCCTGCCACTGGTCATAAGGAATATCAAAGCTACCAGTCAGTGATTCAAATGCTGCATGTCTAGGCTTAGCCTTAACTTCAACAATTGCATCTACAAAGCAGCCAGGAATAATTGTGTTACGAGGTCTTGAGTGAGTAGAAGTAATACGGTCTACCTGAACGATAACCTTACCTCCGTTAGCCTTAACTGCCTGTACTATAGACAGGGCGTCACCTGATATATACATATCGTCAAATGAGATATTGCCACGATTATCTGCAGCAGTACCCTTCATAAGAGCTACATTAATCTTAGGAAGCTTATAATAAAGAAACTCCTCACCATCAACCTCTACATTCTTAACTAAAGAATCATCTTTAGATATGTTGTTGATGCCAGGTCCCTCAACTCTAGGGTCAACGAAAATATCAAGTCCAACCTTGGAAAGTGCACCAGGCAGACCGCCAGCCTGAGCACGTATTGCATGGGATATGCAACCAAGTGGAAGATTGTAGGCTTCGAACTTATCCTGAAGTACCAGCATTTTTGTAGAATACATAGCACCAAAATGCCCGCAGATAATCTTATCAACTGCCCCTTCTCTTATATAGCGCTCTGCACAGGCATTTTCATCCCATACACCAAAACCTGCGCTGGAAATCATAGTAAGGTGGCAGGGTTTACCTGTTGCCTTAAACTTCTTATATATACCCTCGTGTAGTTCTACAGGGTTTTCTATTCCAAGAAATGAGTTGGTGCAGATTACATCTCCTTCATTAATAAGGTCCACCGCCTCATCAACTGTCATTATCTTATACATATTTATATGCCTTTCATAAAAGTCTTAAAAGATAGTCACAATTATATCCTTAATACAGTTATCTTTCCACATTTTCCTATTATTTATAAAAAAATGCTGGCCGATAAGCCTTGAAAACAGTGGGTTTTTGAAAAAATATCAAAAAATTTAAAAAATAGTGTTGACATACTTAACGTATCATTGTACTATTTACCTAGTACAGCAGTAGAGCAATACAATAGTACAATAAAACAGTGCAAAAATGCACCAAATTAGTGAAAACTCAGTTAATGCCGAATTAACTGGCTAAAATAACAAAAGAAAGTGAGGAAAGATATGGCATGGGAATTTGATTCTAACAAACCTATTTTCATACAGGTTGTAGAAAGATTACAAAATGACATAGTAACTGGAGTTTACAAGCCAGGAGACAAGATTCCATCCGTAAGAGAATTAGCCATGGCAGCAGGCGTTAATCCTAATACTATGCAGAGGGCTCTGCAGGAACTGGAGCACACAGGTCTGATCTATACCAACAGAACAAGTGGTAAGTTCGTAACTGACAATGTTTCAGATATCCAGAGAGCAAATGAAAGCGCGGTGGATAAAACAGTAAAGAAATTCGTTGAGGACATGAAGGCCCTCGATGTTAAAGGGGAAGAGATATTAGAACTAGTGAAAGGAGCAATCAAATGAGTACATTAATCCAGTGTCAGAATGTTACAAAACGTTATGGTAACACAGTTGCACTTGACAATGTAAACTTCGCAGTGGAGAGCGGACACATTGTAGGTCTTCTTGGACCTAACGGAAGTGGTAAGACAACACTTATAAAATTATTAAACGGACTTCTCGTACAGGAGGAGGGTCAGATTCTTGTAGGAGGTAATCCGGTAGGCGTTCAGAGCAAGGCTATGATTTCATATCTTCCAGATATTAACTATCTTGATATGAGTAAGACAGTAGAAAATATTGCAAAGACATTTGCACTTTTCTATCCTGACTTCGATATGAACAGAGCTTACGACATGTTTAACAGACTTCGCATAGATACAAAGAAGCCTCTTAAGCATCTTTCAAAGGGTACAAAGGAAAAGGTTCAGTTAGTACTTGTTATGTCAAGAAGAGCACAGCTCTACATCTTAGATGAGCCTATCGCCGGTGTTGACCCAGCAGCAAGAGATTTCATTCTTAAGGTTATTCTTGATAACTATGATTCTAATGCAACAATTCTCATTTCTACTCACCTTATAGCAGATATTGAGAACATATTAGATCAGGTAATCTTCATTAATGACAGCCACATCGTTGGTCAGATGACAGTTGATGACATCAGAGCAAACAACGGAATGAGCGTAGATGCTTACTTTAGAGAGAACTTTAGATTTGCAGATCCAGCCTTAAGAGCGTTTATGGAAGATGGAAAGGGGGAGAACTAATATGAAATATTTTAAATATGAATTCAAAGAAGCAGCAAAAGTACCACTTATGTTCTTCCTTATATCAATCTTTGCAAGCGTTAACTTTGGTATATTTATTTCGATGAGTAATAAGCAGAGTATGCCTTTTCTTTACACTTTGATTTCTTCAGTGCTTATTGGAGTATCTCTTGGAGCGGTTAATATAGGAACATTTGCAATCAACCTTAAGAGATATTGGAACACAATCTATTCAGAACAGGGATATTTCACACACACTCTTCCAATAGATACAAGAGTTATCTACTGGTCGAAGGTAATCTCAGCAACAATTTGGTCGCTTATTGCAGCACTTGTGTCACTTATTGATATGTTTATCATAATATATATCAGTAATGATTTAGTAATTGAAGACATAGCATATATCTTTAAGCATTTTGGTGAGGTTAATGAAAGAGCACAGGCATTTTTTGGAACTTCTCTTATAGGTATGGTTTTATGGATGGGAATAGCAGCAATCATAACATCAATTTGCGGATATATCATGATCTTCCTTGCTATGGCATTTGGAAATCTTGCTAATAAGAGAAAGAAAGCTCTTGGTACAGTAATCTTCATAGGTTTTTATATCGTAATAATGAATGTTGCTAATTCGGTTGCAAGTAAAATTGATCCATCGAGAACAGGATACATTGATGGTTATAAATATTATGGTGTAGATGTTCCAACAGTAGCACTCTTTGTCATAGTACTTACATCAGTATTTGGAGCAATATTCTACATAATAAACAGATATTTAATTAGACATAAATTAAATATTTAGTTCTTCATAAAGCTTCGAAGGGCAGCCATTACTTCCCTTCGAAGCCTCTCCTTTAAAAAAATAGGAGATAAACAAGAAAGGAACAATATGGAACCTTTAATAAAGATAAGGGATATGGAGAAGATCTATAACCCAGGAGAAAATGAGGTAAGAGCTTTAGATGGTATAAGCCTTGATATATACCGTAACGAGCTTATTGCCATAATAGGTCACTCAGGATCAGGTAAATCTACACTTATGAATATGCTTGGATGCCTGGATGTACCAACATCAGGAACTTACGTCTTAAATGGACAGGATGTATCAGATCTTGATGATGATGAACTGTCAGATATTAGAAATAAAGAAATTGGATTTATCTTCCAGGGATTTAACCTTATTGCTAACCTGACAGCATTTGAGAACGTGGAACTGCCACTTATATATAGAAAAGTTAAAAAGAGCGAAAGAGAAAGACTTTCAGAAGCAGCTCTTGAAAGCGTAGGTCTTGGACACAGAATGGACCACAAGCCTTCAGAGATGTCAGGTGGTCAGCAGCAGCGTGTAGCTATAGCAAGAGCTATTGCTCAGGCACCACCTATTATTCTGGCAGATGAGCCAACAGGTAACCTTGACTCTAACTCAACAGTTGAAGTTATGAACATACTTAAGAAACTTCAGAGTCAGGACAGAACACTTATCATCATTACTCACGATAATGACATCGCAGCTCAGGCTCAGCGAATTATCAAGATTAAAGATGGAAAGATAGAAGCGGATTATATTAATCCGGACTTTGTGCCTTATGGTCAGGAAGCTCCTATTGCAACTAATACAGAGCAGACCGTAGAGACAGTAGATATGAATGAAACTGCTATAGCAGCAGATACAGCTATGTAACGTGGAAAATATTAGTATAGAGGAGTAAAAACATGGCTAAGAATAAGAAGAAGAAAAAGAAGATAGTAAAGTGGATAATCATCGGTGTCATAGCATTATTCATAGCATTTATTGTAATTAATGCAGTTAACAGCAAGAATGACACAAGAGTTCAGGTAACAACTATGGCAGCTGCCAAGGGAAGCATAGAGCAGGTTATCACAGCCAGCGGTACAGTTAAGAGTGATAGCGAAGTTACATACTATGCACCAACAGCAGTTAAGGTTGACCAGGTTAATGTTAAAGTTGGTGACGCAGTTAAGAAGGGTGATGTACTTGTAACATTTGATCAGTCAAGTATCGACCTTTCAATCAGCCAGAACAACCTTAAGCTTCTTGCTGAAAATGATACATATGCTTCGACAATCTCAGATGATAACACTGCTAGAAATAAATATACAACAGCAACTTCTAAGGTAGATGAGATACAGGCAGCTATCGATGCTCAGGAAGATTACATATATGCCTTAGAGAATGGAATCAAGGACGAGCTCAATGCTAAGAAGGAAGATAACATCAGAAAGCAGGATGAGAATACCCGACTTGTCATGGAGCTTGAAAGACAGGAAGCTAAGTTCAAGCAGGATCATCCAAATTATATGAATGTAGGAGATCAGCTTGATGATGTTCAGTATTATGATTCATTAATCCTTGAAGCCAATGCTGTAGGCCAGCAGCTTAAAACAGAGTCAGCACTACTTTCTACTGATTTTACTGCATCAGAAAACAAGGATGAGCTCCTTAGACTTGCAAAGAAGGATCTTGAGAAACTTAACACTATGCTTTCAGAAGCTAAGACTAATAAGTCTACTTCAGAAGCATCTAAGCTTAATGACTTTAAGAGACAGGCTCTTACAGCATCTAATGAACTTACAAATCTTCAGATAACTGATGCAAACAACAAGCTTGCTTCAGCACAGGAAGGTATCGTAGCAGAATTTGATGGTATCGTATCAGCTGTATCAGTAAAGTCTGGTGCAACAACAACAGAAGGTGCAGCAGTACTTACTATTCAGTCAGCAACAGACATCAATCTTGTATATGGCGCAGGTAGAGCTGACCTTGAGAAGATAGCAGTAGGCCAGGAAGCAGATATTACAATTGCTGGTCATGAATATAAAGGTAAGATAGAGGATATTGCCAGAATCGCTACAGTACAGACAACTGCTAATAATACCAACAGTACAGCTTCAACTGTAGATGTAACAATCTCAATCGAAGATCCAGATGACTACGTATATCTTGGAATTTCAGGTAAAGCAACTATTCATACAGCTAAGAATGACGATACAATCATCATTCCTATCTCAGCAGTTAATGTAGATAGAGAAGGCGAATTCTGCTACATAGTAGAGGGTGATGTTGCTAAGAAAGTCTATGTTAAGACAGGTATTACATCAAGTACAGAGATAGAAATCGTAGAAGGAATCAAAGAAGGCGATCAGGTAATAACACTTATTAATACAGGCCTTCAGGACGGTAGCCAGGTATTAGTAACTTACAGTGAAGTTCGCCAGGAAGAAGAATAATTAGGAGTGGTATTATGGGACAGTTTAAAGAATATATAAAACTGGCGCTTATGAATATCCGGTCCAACAAGGTCAGAACATTCCTGACTATGCTTGGTATCATCATCGGTGTATCCTCAGTTATTCTTATTATAAGCTTAGGTAACGGTGTTAGCGGTGAGATAAGCGGTAGCCTTGATTCACTAGCTGGTGGACAGATGTATGTAGGTATTAACAGCAACAATGCTGATGCTGAAGATGTTAGTTTTAGCTTTGATGATTTAGAGGCTATAGAAGAACTTGATGGTGTTTTAGGAGCAACGCCAACAATCAATACATACGGAACATCAACAAGTCAAAAGGGTGTTTTCACCACCTGGATAACATCTGGTACAGAAGATCTTGAGCTATATAGCAAAGACCCTATGTTATCTGGTAGATACTTTACTGAAGAAGAAGTTAATGAGCACAAGAGTGTATGTGTAATTAAAGAAAAAAGCGCCATAGCCCTTTTTGGTACTACAGATGTTGTAGGTATGCCGATAGAAGTTGAACTTGGCAGTAAAGTTATGGATATAACCATAGTAGGTGTCCGTAAAGCTAATCCATCTAAGATGTTCAACATGATGTATAACGAGGATGAGGTTGAAATGGAGATACCATATACAGTCTTTGGTGATGCATATAACTGGGATTTTGCCGCAGATGGTTTTTCAGGATTCTATGTATTTACAGCAGGAACAGCTGATACAGCTCTCCTTGCAGCACAGATACAGGCTATTATGGAATCAAAGCATGACTGCCGAGGTAAGAATGTAATCAATATTCAGGACTTCAACTCAGTTATGGACCAGATCAACAACGTTATGGGAACAATTACTCTCTTCGTAGTAGTTGTTGCCGGTATCTCCCTTCTTGTAGGTGGTATCGGAGTTATGACCATCATGCTGGTATCAGTTACAGAAAGAACCAGAGAAATCGGTATTCGTAAGGCACTTGGAGCAAGAACAGGAACTATTATGCTTCAGTTCCTTATAGAATCAGGACTTATATCACTTTGCGCCGGTATCATCGGTATCATCACAGGTGTTGCTCTTGCCAGCATCGTAGGATACTTCCTTGATTTCAAGGCAACAATCGACATTGTAACAGTGCTTGGCGCAAGCGTCTTCTCTTCAGCAGTAGGTATCTTCTTTGGTATCTACCCTGCCAAGAAGGCTGCAAAACTCAGTCCTATCGAAGCGCTTAGACACGAATAATATGCAAATGCCTTCGGGCAATAAAACAAAATGCTTCATGCCTGTGATATTCGAGGCAGGCAAAAACAAAATATAGCACCTCGGCGGAGTGAAGTGAGTAAGGAAGATTGCTCCCCTCCACGTTCCTACCTACGCACTCCGTCTTTTCCCCTTGTGATGTACCATAGTGTACACATGTGTATCCCCCAGTTAAGGCTGCCCTTGCTTTTCTGGGGGAATTTTCTTGTTTGGGCGGATGTCTAAGGAATCTGGTGTAGGGATTAACGCTTGGTAAGAATCTAAGTGGAAAATTATATAAAATAAGAATATAATATAGATAGGTATGTGCTATAGGTTATTTAATAAGGCACTTTATGTATTATTGGGGCAGGATGTATGCGAAAGAATAGACTTATTGCTTACATTTTAATAATGACAATATCTGTATGCGCCGGCTGTGGTAAAGCTGGGGCTGATAGTAGTGCGGCTAATGGCACTGAGAATAGTGTGGAGCAGGCTTCACCATCTACTGCTCAGGATAATCAGAGTACTGGTAATACAGATAATAATAATAAAGAGAATAAAGATACAGCTTCTAATCAGGGAAGCTCTGAACCTGTAGATGTTAAAGATGGTGATGGTCAGGTTAATGTAGTAGAAAAAGGTGATACTACAGAAGTTACTATGGATAGTAATTCTGGGCCTGCAGAAGCTGTAACTGTTGAGAGCGTTGGCTCAAGTCCAAGAACTAACTTATCTAATGTTTTAACACCAACAGCACCTGGCACAGATGTTAAGGGCAACGATTATGTTAGTGTAGATATTTCTAATAATTCAGAAGGTTATATTGTTGTTACCTATAAGGGTTCAAGTACCAATGTTAAGTTTCAGGTTACCGGACCTGGACAGTCAGCATATACATATAAGATAGCTACTGGGGTGGCAACTGTTATGCCTCTTACAGGTGGTTCAGGCTCATATAAGCTTGGCTGCTATGAAGGTATTGGTGGAAACCAGTATGCTGTAGTTTATACAGAGAATGTAACATTTAATATAACTAATACATTTGGACCATATCTATATCCAAATCAGTATGTTAATTTCAATTCTAATTCCAAGGTGGTAACTAAGGCGGCTTCTTTAGTATCAGGTTGTGATACAGACTTAGAGGCAGTTGAAGCAGTTTACCACTACGTAGTGAAAAATTTCACCTATGATTATGACAAGGCAGCAACAGTATCAAGCGGCTACCTTCCGGTAGTAGATACAGTATTAGATTCTAAAACCGGTATCTGCTTTGACTATGCAGCTGTTATGGCTTCTATGTTAAGAAGTCAGAATATTCCAACCAGGCTGGAGATAGGTTATGCAGGAGATGCTTACCATGCATGGATCAGTGTCTATGTTAAAGATAAGGGCTGGATTGATGGGATAATTAAGTTTGATGGTAAAAACTGGACACTTATGGATCCAACATTTGCTTCTACAAGTTCAAGTAAGGAAACCAAGGACTTTATTACTAATAAAAGTAATTACACTGTAAAATATATGTATTAATCGGAAGTTGGCATATATAAAAGGGGCGCTTTCGAAAGGAGTATTTATGAGTAAGAAAATTAGGCAGCTTAACAATGAAGAACTGGCCATGTTCTGTGACCAGATGGCTATGGTACTTGACGCAGGTATCTCACCTATGGAAGGTATCATGGTTATGAATGAGGATACAGAAAATGAAGAAGGCAGAGAGATTCTTGAACTTATTCAGGAAAAATGCGATGAGGGAAGCTCATTCCATAAGGCTCTTGCAACTAGTAGGGTATTTCCTAAGTATGCTCTTGATATGGTTGAGATTGGTGAGAAGTCAGGTAAGCTTGATGAAGTTATGCGTTCGCTGGCGTTTCACTATAGACGTGAAGAGAATATAGCAAAGGGTATTAAGAACGCAGTAACATATCCATTTATCATAATCGCTATGATGCTTGTTGTTATCCTTGTTCTTGTTATCAAGGTTCTTCCGATATTTAATAAGGTATTTACAGAACTTGGAAGTGAGATGACAGGCTTTTCTAGGGGGCTTCTTAATGTTGGAACTGCTCTTAGTAAGTATTCGGTTATATTCGTATGTATATTCCTTGTGCTTGTAGCATGTTTCCTTGTACTTACAAAGACTAAGGCAGGAAAGAAGCTTAAGGATAAGATGTTTAACAGTTTTATTGTTACAAGGATACTATCTGAAAAGATTGCTTCAGGAAGATTTGCTTCTGCTATGGCTATGACTATGAGTGCAGGTCTTGATATAGATGAAAGTCTTGATATGATAGCTGGACTTGTAGATAACAAGAAGATGCAGGATAAGATAGCCAAGTGTAAAGAGTATATGGCAGAAGGAAAGACTATATCTGATGCTCTTGGAAGAGCAGGTATATTCTCTAATACATATTCAAGGATGCTTATGGTTGGTTATAAAACAGGTGCCATGGACAAGGTTCTTGAGCGTATCGCCGATGGATATGAGCAGGAAGTTGATGAGAGAATATCCAATGCCATTGCTATCATAGAACCAACTCTTGTTATAGTTCTTTCAGTATTTATATGTTTGGTACTTATGTCAGTTATGCTTCCTCTTGTAGGTATCATGACAAGCATAGGATAAGAAAAAGGTTTACTTTATGAACAGATTTGATAATGACCGTTCAAAAAAGAAAATAGTTTCTTCCACATTGTTTTCGATAATTATATTTGTGGTTGTTATAGTTGTCTTCCTTTGTGGAGTATCTATGTTATCTAACAGTTCTGCTCTTGATGACAGGACAGTACTTGAGGAAGCACTTAAGAAGGATATAGCCCACTGCTACGCAGTAGAGGGTACCTATCCGGAGTCAGTTGAATATATGGAAGAACACTATGGTCTTAGCTATGATAAAGAACATTACATCATAGATTATGAGATGATAGGTGCCAATATATACCCATCGTATATGATTGTTGAAATTAAGAAAGAAGACTAAGAAAGGTAATAAAAGTGGATTTTGCAAAGAGACGCCGATTTGTGGTGGACTTCATATTCATACTTGTACTGTTTGCAGTATTTATGATTGCTGCTCTTTTTGTGGTACTGTTTGGTACTAAGATTTATTCAGGTACTACAAGGGATATGGACAGAAACTATTCTAAGCGTACGGCGTACTATTATATAAATAATAAGCTTCAAAACTATAATGAGAAAGACGCTGTCTATGTTACTGATTATGATGGCAATGCTCTTATAGAGCTTACATCTAACATAGAAGGTACAGACTATATAACATATCTGTATATAGCTGATGGATATCTTAAGGAGATTACTGCTCCTGCAGATCTGGACTTTGATTACAGTAACGGTGCAGATATTCTTCCAGCTACCGGTCTTGAAGTCTCATATGTAACAGATAGTCTTATGAATATTGTTGTTACTGATAAGGATGGACAGCAGGTGTCATTTTATCACAATATAGTAGGGGAGGCGTCAAGGCATGAATAAACAGCAAAGAGCCAGAACCTCATTATTCCTTATGGAAATCATAATAACTATAGGACTCTTCATGGTGTGCGGTGCTTTATGCATACAGTTCTTTGTCAATGCACATCTTACTGATGAGAAAAGTCAGGCTATAAGTAATAGTGCTATCATATGCGAAAGTGCTATTAATATAATTAGTTCATCAAGTGAACCAATAGAAACTCTTCAGAAGTGCTACGAAGCTGGAGTTATCGCTGATGCTAATACATTTGTGGTTAGTTACGATAAAGATTTTAATCCTGTAGAGGATAATGGTAAGTATATCCTTACAGTTAATGTTACAGAGGATGATGAAACTAAGGGATGTCTTAAGATATCTGCCAAGGTTACATCGGACAAAGAAGAGATATACAGTATCAATACAAAGAAAGCTAATAATTTTTAGATATGAAATTTAAGACAAATAATGAAAAAGAGAATATAGCAGAGAAGAAAGAGGGAGGCTTCAGTGTAGGTACCTCTCTTATTCTGGTTACTTTTGTACTGCTGGCACTTGTAACATTTGCCACTATTTCTTATGTACAGGCAAGATCTGATTACAGGCTGACTGTAGAAGCAACAGACAGATCTCAGCTTTACTATGAGGCTAATACCAAGGCTCAGGAGAGAGCAGCTACGATTAATGATATTCTTCTTAATGTTAATGTTCATACTCTTACAATGGACAGATATATTGATATATACGAATACTACGATATGGTAAGAGATAATCTTGATGGTCAGGATGACCTTACTATTACTGAGAATGCTAAAGGATTATATATCTCTTACAAGACACCTATAGATGATAACAGCTATATCTTATCAAAACTTAGAGTACTTTCATTTGAGGGTGAAGGTGTATCAGAGATTGTATGCTGGAAGAAAGTTACAGAAGGCGGCGAAGAGCCAGAGGAAGAACCACTTCATCTTTTAATCCAATAGTATACGATATTTAATACCCCTAGTTGTTAGGGGTATATTATATTTTTAAAAAGTATAAATACCTTGGGAGGCAATTATGGAATTCAAAGAGACATTAGCGAAGATTACAGCTGAAGGAGCATCGGATATATTTATCGTAGCCGGTCGTCCTCTTTCATATAAATTACATGGTCAGATAGTTGATGAGGGAGAAAGACTTCTTCCTGATGATACACAAAGATTAGTTAACGAGATATATCTTCTTGCACGTAACCGTGAGCTTGCAAGACTTATGGAAGATGGTGATGATGACTTCTCATTTGCACTTCCAGGTGTTGCCAGATTCCGTATCAATGCATTTAAGCAGAGAGGTTCTCTTTCTGCAGTAATCAGAGTTATCAAGTTCAGTATACCTAAGCCGGAAGACCTGGGTATTCCTGAAACTATTATTAATTTTGCAGATAAGAAGAAGGGATTTGTTCTTATTACAGGACCTGCAGGTAGTGGTAAGTCTACTACTCTTGCCTGTATGATAGACCACATCAACAACACAAGACCAGGTCATATCATCACTCTTGAGGATCCTATCGAATACCTTCATCAGCACAAGCAGTGTATAGTCAGCCAGAGAGAGATTATTACAGACTCTGACTCTTATCTTACAGCTCTTAGAGCATCTCTTCGTCAGAGCCCGGATGTTATCCTTCTTGGTGAGATGAGAGATTACGAGACTATGAACGTTGCCATGACTGCAGCAGAGACAGGACACCTTGTTCTTTCTACACTTCATACTATCGGAGCTAGCAACACTATCGACCGTATCATAGATGCATTTCCACCTAGCCAGCAGCACCAGATAGCTACTCAGCTTTCTATGGTTCTTCAGGCAGTTGTATCACAGCAGCTTGTACCTACTGTTGATGGTAGCATCGTTCCGGCATTTGAAGTTATGACACTAACTCCAGCTATCCGTAATATGATTCGTGAATCCAAGATTCACCAGATAGACGGTATGATAGCTTCATCAGCTGAAAACAACATGATTGCTATGGATACCAGCCTTATGAATCTCTTAAAGGCCGGCAGAATCACACCAAAGACAGCACTTTCATTCGCAACAAATCCAGAGCTTATGGAGAAGAAGATTA
The DNA here is from genome assembly GCA_000687675.1 of Lachnospiraceae bacterium NC2008. Classification (GTDB taxonomy): domain Bacteria; phylum Bacillota; class Clostridia; order Lachnospirales; family Lachnospiraceae; genus NK4A136. Next base: position 97,741 of record JHWS01000006.1, read on the forward strand.
ACTTACTGGGAAGATAAAGAATAGGCGTATTTGACGATATTAGACGATTGATAAGCGGCCGCTCTGTCTTGCAGGATAATGGGCGGCTAAAATTATGTAAACCAGCATAAACAATGATTTTTTTGTAATAATCAAGTGTTGATTAAATAAATGTTATCGCATATTATAATAGTAGTAACTAGGGTTGGGGGATTATGGTGATTTTCCGATTTTTAGTGTGCGATGATTAAATTTTTTAAAAAGTATCCTAAGATGATACTCTTTCTGAGTCTTATGATTCTCATGGGAGCAAGTTATGGGATTTACCTTCACTGGTATAACCATAAAAATGAGGAGAATCAGAAGTTATATGACGATCTTAGTCAGGAGGCTTGGACAAGTATCTCTGATGATAAAGCTACCTCTGGTAGCAAACAATTAAATAACGGTTCTACAGATTCGACAACTAGTGAGAATAATGCGAACGAGGACAATCAAATTGATGAGTTCCTCAATGGGTGCGGGGATAAAGCATTTTACGAAAAATATGTAATCAGTAAACCAGACCTTGAACAATACCGTAACATTAATTGCGACGTTGTTGGATATCTTTCTATTCCAGAAACTATTATTTCATATCCAATACTGCAAGACACCGAAGATAATGACTATTATCTTCACCACAACATCGATGGATCCAAGGGGTATCCAGGTTGTATTTACATTGAGAATTACAATCATAAGGATTTTGAAGATTCAGCGACGGTTATCTACGGCCATAACATGAAGAATGACACCATGTTTGGAACCTTAGATGAATACCGAGAACCAGAATACAGAGAAAAACATAAATATATCTTTATATATACAGATAACTATATAAAGATATACGAGGTCGTGGCATGCAGCGTATATAGCTCGGACCACCTGTTATCACACGACTTTGAGATGGATGAGAATGATCATTGGTCATTTAACGCGTTAAGCGAGGATGATCAGGTTCAGATATATGAAAAACTTAAGGCTTTCAAGGCTAATAATTCTTACTTTGATGGGGAAGGTCTTACCCGGGATGATAAGTGCATAGCACTGGCTACCTGCAGCGGAGAGAACAGGTATGTAGTCCTAGGAAAATTAATCTACAACATTAAGTTGTAGTGGGGGAAATGAGAGATTAATAATATATTGAAAGGAGATTGTAATGAAAGGGTTAAAACTTAGCAGGAAGACAAGAAGCCTTCTTGCGGGCTTTATGGGTGCTGTTCTATTTATTGGATCTATGAATCTAGGGGCAGCAGCTGAGGAAGGCAATGATGTAAAGCAGGATATCCCTGACTTTGTTTATGCTTCAGAAACAGATCTTGGTTCTGCAGGAGGTTTTGCTGTATTTGCCAATGATTATTCTAATATGAACCATATGGAAGGTACTATCGCAGCAAAGAACTTTACTCTTTGTAATCATGCTTTTGGTGTAACAGACAGAGTTTATGATGATGCTGTACATGGTTCATATTATTATTATTTTGAAAACATTAATGCTGGACAAAATGGTCAATTTAAGCAGTTTGAAAAGAAAGATATGGCTAAGAAAAATCCATATCCAGTTGTTTTCCCTGATAATGTTGAGATTAAAAGTGATGACAATGCACAGACTTACCATATTGTAATCGATGATACGATAATGGCTTCTGAGGTTGTTAATCATATAGTAGAAATATCTGACAAGATTTACCATGTCAGAGACCTTAAAGATAGTCAGAAGATAGATTTTGATAAAGCGTTTGCTAGTCTTAAATCATATTCTAATCATATGAAGTCTGCACTTACAGATGTAACAAAGATAGTAGACCAGAATGATAGAAAAGTTATTATATGCCAGGAAGGCAACAATGTTGTTAATGTTTCATATTCTGACTTAAGAAGCTATAAGTGGAATGTTGAAGCTGCTGAAAGAGTTAATCCTGATAACTATTCATTAGTAATCAACGTAACTGATATTCCAGCAACAACATGTGATTTGAACGGCGACGGTAATCCTGAGTTTAGAATCGATGGAGAAAGAGAAGGAGGCGGTGGAGTATTCCCTAAGGCTGAGAAAGTTCTCTTTAACTTCGGAGATTACAACGGACAGATTATTCTTGGTGGTTCTATGAACGCAGGAGTAATTCTTGCTCCAGATGCTTATGTAGAAGTTAAGGCTACACACAATGGTAACGTGATTTCTAATAAAGTTGTTAACGATGGATGCGAGATTCACCAGTGTGGTTTTGACCAGAAGCCAACAGGTGTTCCAACAGCAAATAATTCGGAAGAGACAAAAGAATCTGAAAGTCAAAATAAGGCAGATCAGAACACAGAAAACAATACAAACCAAGATACAGATTCTGAAAGTCAAAATAAGGCAGATCAGAACACAGAAAACAATACAAACCAAAATACAAAATCTGAAAGCCAGAATAAGGCAGATCAGAACACAGAGACTAATACAAACCAAGAAACAAAATCTGAGAGCCAGAATAAATCAGATCAGAAGACAGATAACGACAAAAAGCAAAATACTGATTCTGAAAACCAGAGCAAGGTAGGCCAGGATACAGACAATCAGAGAGATACAAATAATGATTCTGAAAATCAGAATGAGGCAACAACAACTACAACTCAGGAGCCAGGTAATACAGTGTCAGGACCAAGTGCTTCACAGGAGCCAACTACTGTATCAGGACCTAATGCTTCACCAAGCACAGATCCAACAGAATCACCTAGTCCTTCTGCAGATGCAAGCGTGCCACCAACGGCTGATCCAACACAGAGTGCATCACCTGCACAGTCAGCAAGTGCTTCGCCTGCTACAAATAACAATAATAGCTCAAAACAGGGTACAAGCAGAGCTACAGTAACTAATCCAGATACCAATACAACAACTGTAGTTCCTGTGTCATACACATATGAAAGATCATCAGAGAATTCTAAAGAGGTAACTATTACTATCACAAGTATTCCTGATGAATATGTACCTACAAGCAATACTATAACTGTAAATATTGATGAGCCAACTACTATTCCTGGAACACCTGTAATTATTACTATCGAAGAGGAAGATGTACCTCTTGCAGGGGCACCAAGAACAGGTGAGAATAACATTCCATTTATGATTTTTGGTTCAGCATTTACTATGGTAGTAGTAGCCGGTATAACATATTTCTTCTCTAAGAAAAGCGAAGAAGAATAAGATAAGAAGAGAATAAGATTTAGCAGCCACAAGTGATGAACTTGTGGCTGTTTTATTGTAAAATATTATTTATGAACGAAAGAGTATTTGACAGGGTTATAAATAAAAATATTCGAATAGCTGGGGTAAATTTCAAAATCGTAGATTTATTATTTATCATATGCCTTATGGCATTTGGCTGGATTATACGAATTGATTTATTTCCTATTTCTTCAGCTGATTATGAAGGATTTCTTCGCCCTTGGATGGATGAAATAAGAGCAGGGGGCGGATTCCCTTCTCTGGCTAAAGAGATATCTAATTATAATTCTCCATATATGTATCTTATGTGTCTTGTATCTGTAATTACAGATGATTCTTTTACAGGATTAAAACTCGTATCTTATATATTTGATTTTATAGCTTCTATAGGTGGTCTTCTTGTTATATTGACCCTCACTAAGAATGTCCGCAAGGCTATTATCACTATGGGGGTTATACTTCTTTCGCCAGCAGTTTTAATTAACAGCGGTTACTGGGTTCAGTGTGACATAATCTATTCCTGCTTTATAATCTATGCTTTATATTTCTTAGCAAGAGATAAGGGTAGAGCCTGCCTTATATGTACAGGTATAGCTATATCATTCAAACTTCAGGGAGCATTCTTCTTACCATTCTTAGTTATTATGTGGCTTAAGAATGAATCAGTGAAATTCAGATATTTCATATGGATACCAATTGTTTATTTCCTTATGGAAGTTCCTGCCTGGCTCTGCGGAAGACCACTAATGGACCTTCTTCGTATTTATTTTGATCAGGCAGATTTTTATCCATGGGGTTCTCTAAACTATCCAAACCTATACTATTTAATAGATGAAACTATGGATGGATGGCATCATATTGATGAGTTCGGAAGTGCAGGTATGATGCTTACTATAGCCCTGCTTGGACTTCTTGCTTACTATATGTACACAAAGAAGTTTAAGATGATTAATGAGATAAAAATTATGACAGCCTTACTTACTGTCCATATTGTGGTTTATACGCTTCCTCATATGCATGACAGATATGGCTTCTTACTTGATATAATAGCTATCTTTTTGGCAGTATATAATCCAAAAAGAATATGGCTAGCATGTTCATATATGCTTATATCTATTCTGTCTGCTATGCCATATCTTACAGGACAGCAGGTTATAAAGTTAAAATATGTAGCTATATTTAGCGGGGCTATTTTGGTATACATCGGCTATAACTTATATAAACTAATTGCGGATACCAGCCTTGAAACAATAGAAAATGAGCAATAAGAAAAAGATTAAACAGACTAATTCAAAACAACATACTAAACTTAATTCACAAAGTGAACAAAGAGGAAAGTTTTTAACAAGAACAGATTTTATTGCTATGGCTATTTTAACTATAGCATTTGCAATCATGGTTTTTGTCAGACTTGGTAATAACTATGCTCCTACTACATCCAAGGTATTTTCCTCTCCTTCAGATAATGAGATGATTATCGACCTTGGCAGTTATATGGATATTGCCTATCTTGATATTTATCTTGGTTCCTACGAGGACAGAAATCTGGCATTATCTGTATTTAATGAAACAACTGGTCAGTGGGAGATTATAGAAAAAGAAGCTAAGGTTAAAAGTGTCTTTGCCTGGAATAAGATTTATGTAGGTTACTATACAAGATATCTTGGCTTGGTATTTAGAGATAATGTTGCTGACATCAAGGAGATTGTTTGCTTAGACCCTGCAGGAAATGTTATAAGACCAGCCAATGCTGATACCTATCCAGAACTATTTGATGAAGAGGCTATGCATCCAAAGTATTCTACTAAGATGGATGGAACATACTTCGACGAGGTTTATCATGGAAGAACTGCCTACGAGCTTCTTCACCATATGACATGCTATGAGAATACACACCCTTATCTTGGTAAGGAGCTTATTTCAATTGGTATTGCCATCTTTGGTATGAATCCATTTGGATGGCGCTTTATGGTTGCTATATTGGGTATTCTTATGGTGCCAGTAATGTACATCTTTGGTAAGAGGCTTACAGACAGCACCTTAGCAGCAATATTTACCTGCTTTTTACTAACATTTGACTGCATGCATTATGGTCTTTCAAGAATATCTACTATAGATATTCCTGTAGCTCTGTTTATTCTTCTTATGTATTACTTTATGTTTACATACCTTAAGAAGGTAAATCACAACATAGGGGAAACTGCTACAAAGGACTACGATCAGGCATATACAAAAGAAGCATATAAGTACCTGATTCTCTCAGGCTTTGCCATGAGTCTTGCTGTAGCTACAAAGTTTACAGGAATCTACGCAGGTGCAGGACTGGGGCTTATATTTATAGGGTATACTCTCAAGCATTTTCCAAAGAAATCTTGGAAGAAGTTACTTGGAATGTGTCTTATATTCTTTGTTGCGCTGCCATTTGTTATATATACAATTTCGTTTATTCCAGTTGTAGAATATGTTAAGAGTCCAAATCTATTATTCAAGATGTATAAATGTACAAAGGATATGATTGACTACCATGCTAATCTGGATGCTACACACTTCTACAGCAGTAAGTGGTATACATGGCCTTATATAGGAAAGCCGCTTCTTTACAGCTTTGATGAGATGGAAGGCAATATAGTCAGTGCCTCAAGCCTTATGGGTAACCCAGCTATATGGTGGCCTATGCTTCCAGCCATCCTCTACATGATATTTAGAATATTTAAACATAAAGATAGGACAGCACTGTTTCTGGTAACAGCTTATATAGCCCAGTACCTGCCATGGATGCTGGTATCCCGCTGTCTTTTTATCTACCACTACTTCCCATCTGCAGTATTTGGCATGTTGATTATGGGCTACACAGCTTCTATATTTATAAAGAGGGATAAGAACAGCAAATATATAATCGCAACATACATGATTATAATCGCCATATTCTTTATGGTATTCTATCCAGCTATCTCAGGTGCTCCAACCGATAATGCCTATCTTCAGAATCTGAAGTGGCTCCCAGACTGGATGATAACATTAAAATAAACCTGGAAAAGTATAAAAAAGGAAAGGTGTGCTATGCGACATATTGATGATGAAAAGGTAAATGCCCTTAGGGAAAAGATGCTTAAGGTAACTTATGACAATGCCTATAACGTGGCCCTTGGTATAGAGGTGTTGGAGCTGAATCCTAATTATGGTAAGGGAAGAATGAAATATAGACCTGAGGTTTGTAATCCATACGGAGACTTTCATGGAGGAGCTTTGCTTTCATTTGCTGATACTATCGCAGGCACTACTGCATGCATGAATGGTTACTATGTGTCGACAATTACTTCGCATATGAACTTTTTGTTAGCTGGAAAGAATACAGAGTATATCTACTGTGAAGCAATGAAGCTTAAGACTGGAAAACATATTCTTGTTTACGATATAAGAATTACTGATGATAAGGGTAATATTATTGATAGTGGAGAGTATAGTTTCTTTGTGAGTAAGAAAAAAGTTCTTGAAGATTAGTTCATATTGTGAACCTTGTGAAATAGAAGACGCAGCTTAATTATTAGAAAAGAAGTCTTTGAAAATAGGAAAAATATATGATTAATATAGCTGTCTACGGTGATATGAAATACAGTCACCAGATGAAAATGCTTTTACAAAATGAATATTCAGATCTTTTAAGACAGGGTAACGGAGAAGAGATAGTTGTCAGCTATCTGGTTGCAGATGGCCACCAGGAAGATGGCATAATATCTCTATCTGAGTTTGCCTCTAAGTATGCCTCAAAGGAACTGGCTGCTATAGTTATCCCAAAAGAATATTACATGCAGTATAACAGTTTAATTCAGAAGCTTATAAAGCATGGCATCAATCTTAATGATATTTATAACGGAAAAAGACTTACATCTATCATAGGTTTTAATATGGATAAGTCTTCTATGGTAGAAGGTTACGACCAGGGACAGCTTGGAGACCTTATCACTCCTATGCTTTCTGACTCATATCTATCTTATCTTGAGTTCCATGTGGCAGATCACTGTAATATGAACTGCAAGTACTGTACTCATTATTCTCCTCTTGTAAAAGAGCCTGTATTTACGGATTTTGATAAATGGAAGAAGGATATGGCTACCCTTAAATCCAAAATAGATGATATAGGAATAATTAGAATTCTAGGAGGAGAACCATTACTCAATCCTGACCTTCCAGCATTTATTGAGTATACAAGGAAGCTGTATCCGGCATCAGTTATAACCGTAGTTTCTAATGGAATTCTTGTAAGACAGATAAGCCAGGAGCTTATCGATACTATGAACAGAAACATAGCTTTCTTTCATATATCCTACTATCCACCTCTTGAGCCAACCATCGAGGAAGTAAAGAAGTTCTTGATAGAGAAGAATATTGCATTTACCATGTCACCTAAGATGGATAAGTTTATGAAGACTACTACTCTTAAGCCTAATGGTAATGAAGACTTTTTCTATAGCTGTTTTGAGGCAACATGTAACTGTATTTTCGAAGGCAAGATTGCTGCATGTTACGCCCCTTATACAACAAAGTTTTTCAATAAGGAATTTGACCAGTCTCTTCCTGAGGACGAAGGTATAGACCTATACGATAGTGAAAATACTACAGAGAATATTAAGCTTAAGCTTTTATATCCTATGAAACGTTGCGACTTCTGTATTAACGGTGGTGAGCAGGACTGGGAGCGAGTAACAGGCCCAACAACCCTATCAGACTGGGTGTAATAAAACACCTTCAGGCCATATTGAGGAATAACATTGCAAACTATAGTTTTATTTAAAACTGATCTGCCGACTCTTAACCTTTTCAGCAGAGAACTTGCCGAAGGTTTTAAAGAAGAAGGCTACGACATATTCTGGTTCGACATAACAGATTCTATTAATGCTATGTCTAAGCTGTATAACTATATGGAAAGCCATACCATAGCTGCTATGGTTGGTTTTAATAGCAATGTTTTCGGAATAAAAACCCCTTCAGGTGCCAGTGTCTGGGAAACTCTTGGCATCCCAACTATCAACATCCTTGTAGATAATCCATTTTGGTATCATAAGATTCTGACTTCAGCCCCAGCAAATGGAGCTATTCTTTGCATAGACCGTAATCATATGAACTTTGTTCAAAGATTCTATCCACATATAGGTATAACAGGCTTTCTTCCACATGGAGGAGCTTTTTATAAACCTGACGAACCTATTATAAGCGTAGAAAATACTGACAAACCATATAAACCAATTAAAGACCGTAGCATACCTGTTATCTACACAGGATCCTTCTACGCAGATTATGCCAATACACAAAAACCTGACTTTTCAAATGTAAGCTTTGACGCAGAAAAGATAAATAAGGATGTAATCGATTATCTTATTGCTAATCCAGATAAAACAATAGAAGAAGTAATAGAAGAACAACTTCATTCTAATAATATAAACCTTTCAGAAGACCAGCTTCTTCTCTATATCTCTGCCAACAGCTACATCGAAAGAATAGTAAGCTCTTACTATAGAGAAAGGACTTTAAAATCTGTGGCAGAAAGTGGCGCCCCTCTTGTTATCTACGGTAGAGGCTGGGAGTCATGCGAATGGATTAAGAGAGACAACGTAGATTACAGAGGATTGGTCTCTCCTGAAAAAGTTCTTGAAGAGATAGCAGATTCTAAGATCCTTCTTAATTCCATGCCATGGTTTAAAGATGGAAGCCACGAGCGTATCTTCAATGCTATGCTTATGGGAAGTGTCTTAGCTACAGAAACTAATCCATACATATCTGAAACTCTGCCAGAACAGTCATATATCAGTTTTAGTCTAAGTAATCTTGATAAGCTGGGCAATGACATAATAGAAGCTCTTAAAGATGAAGATAAGCTTCAATCTATAGCTGACAGTGCCTACGGATTTGCATCAAAGGGACAGACCTGGGCAGACAGAGCAAAGGAAATTTGTCATGATCTCCTGTCAAATATAAAATAACTAAAAAACGCGTAAAAATAAATCTGAACCCTATTGACGCGGTTTTCTATATTCTATTAGGCAGAATTCACATTAAATAATAGAAAAAATGTCACTTATGACTTATTGACGCGGAAAGCGCTTTTTATATATAATTAATTTTGCAGTTGCTTTAACGCGTTAAAGCATAACGCTTTAACGTAACAAAGCATACAATCTAGTATTATTCAGGCCAGCCACCACATCTTTAGTCAGTCAGCATATTGTGGCTTTGGTCTGATAATTTTTATGAAGAGGAGAGATTAATATGGCTCTTAAGATTATTCTTATCTTATGCTTCTTTGCAGTTATGATTGCTGTGGGTCTTTATTCAAGAAAGCACGCAGGCAATGTTAATGACTTTGTACTTGGTGGACGTAGCGTAGGTCCTTGGCTTACAGCATTTGCCTTTGGTACATCTTATTTCTCTGCGGTTATTTTTGTTGGATACGCTGGTCAGTTTGGTTGGAACTTTGGTATGTCAGCAACATGGGCTGGACTTGGCAATGCCTTTATCGGTTCACTTATGGCTTGGAACATCCTTGGTAGAAGAACAAGAATCATGACGCAGAAACTTGATGCAAAGACTATGCCAGATTTCTTTGGTAAAAGATTCGATTCAGTACCACTTAAGGTTTTCGCTTCAGTAATCGTATTTATATTCCTCATTCCATATACAGCATCGCTTTACAACGGACTTTCAAGTTTATTTGGTCTTGTATTTAACATCCCATACTGGGTAGTTATTCTTATTATGGCTATTTTTACAGGTATCTACGTTGTAGTTGGTGGTTATATGGCAACTGCTATTAACGACTTTATTCAGGGCGTGATTATGCTCTTTGGTATTGCAGCTGTTATTATAACAGTAGTTATGAACAATGGTGGCCTCCTTGAAGCTTCTAAAACACTTGCTTCTATAGAAGGCGACGCTGGTTGGTCTGGTGCATATTCATCATTCTTTGGTCCAGATCCACTTGCTCTTTTATTTGTAGTTATTCTTACATCACTTGGTACTTGGGGACTTCCTCAGATGGTTGCAAAGTTCTATGCAATTAAGAGTGAGAAGGATATTCATAAAGGAACTGTTATATCAACAGTATTTGCAATTGTAGTTGCTGGTGGTTGCTACTTCCTTGGTGGTTTCGGCCGTTTATATGCATCATCACCAGATATTAAGTGGAATCCAGACAGACCAGGAGTACCACTCTTTGATTCAATTATTCCAGCTATGCTTTCAACTCTTCCAGACATACTTATAGCTATTGTAATCGTTCTTGTACTTTCAGCTTCTATGTCTACACTTTCATCATTAGTACTTACATCAAGCTCAACATTTACACTTGATGTTATTAAACCTCTTAAGAAGAAGGAAATGACTGAGAAGAAGCAGGTTGCTATTATGAGAATATTTATTGTATTCTTTATAGCTGTATCTGCAGTTATAGCAGTATTTAAGGACGCTAATCCTAAGGTTACTTTCATCGCTCAGATGATGGGTGTATCTTGGGGTGCTTTAGCAGGTGCCTTCCTTGCTCCATTCCTTTATGGACTTTACTGGAAGGGCATAACAAAGGCTTCTACAGTAGTATGCTTTATCTGGGGCTGCGCAATCGCTCTTATCCAGATGTTTATCACAATCAATGCGGTAGACGTTTCTGGTTGGGGAACAATACTTTCATATGTATTTAAGTCATCTATCAACTCAGGTGTTGTAGCTATGGTAGGCGGACTTGTAATAGTTCCTATCATTAGCTTATTTACTCCTAAGCCAGGGAAAGAAACAGTGGATGGAATCTTCGATTGCTTCAACGAAGAAGTACATGTTAAGAAATCTACATCTCTTCCAGATGAAGACTAAGAATAATAGGTTATAGGGTAATATAAAAAGCGTATCGCTAGGCGGTACGCTTTTTTCGTATTGTTATAACATTTTGTATTATGTGTTATTTTGTAACTTTCATTCCTGCATTACTTACTTTTGCGTGAAGGCTTGGATCCTCATATCTGTCCATCCAGTCATTGCCAAGATAAACCTTTTCTTTAGCACAGTGGATAGAAGATGGGACTGTATATACTGTAACAACCTTATCAAACTCAGCCCCTATAAAGTTAAGTATCTCCATAGGAAAATGGGAGTCTAAAATAATATGTTCAGAAAACTCTTTCTCGTAGTCTAATAAATCCCTAGGATGAGGCTTAATTACTATCTGAGCTTCTTTCCCATCTACATTACCATGCTCACTAATCATATCCTTAAAGAGTTTCTTTCTTACTTCTAGGTCCTGACAAAGAGGCTCTGATAAGATAAGAACTATAGGCTTGCCCGATGTTTTACTGCTTGCAAGTTTGCTACTTAGCTCATCGATGTTAGCTATAAACATCTTGGCTATTATCTCTTTATCCTTATCAGTAAGACCTTGGATAAGCCACTCTCTTTCAACTTCAACAAGCTTTGGTATAGGCCTGTCCAGTACCATAGAGTCGTTAACTTCCATATCTAAGCAGTACTTGCTATAGCCATTTTGTATAAAGATTATACCAAGGGCGGCCATAAGCTTCTTTATCTTAAAGTTACCCTTATTGTCTTCATAAGCAGTATCTCTATAAACAAGGCAGTTGAGACCATCCTCTACAGCATGGTAGCGAATCTTCTTATATGCCAGGTAGTAACCTATAGGGTCTGAATCGCAAAAGACATAGATATCATCATACTTAGTAAAGTCTACAGGTACATATTCTTCTTCTAACTGTCCCATCCTTTTACAGAACTTTATGCGCTGAAGAAGGTTCTTAAGCGATGAACCTCTGTCCTTTTTAAGCTCTATAAGCTCTGGGAAGAAGGTATAGTCTTTCTCATCGAATTCAATAACATCTTTGAAGATACCACTTTCTTTTGCCCTAGCAGCCAAGTCGCAGAAGTTGTTAGACATCTTTGATAAAACAAGAGTAGCTTTAGGAACAAATTTTTGATCTTTATTAGCAGGATTTCTAAACTGTCCAAACTCTTTAAGACATGCTACATACACATGGTAGAATGTGTGGCAGATGTATATTCTATTGTTATTTTCGTTATATCTTTTCTTCATTTTACCGTCATTTTATATTAGGCAAATTATCAATTTCATTAGCATTATAACACATAAAAGAAGTATAATATTATAGTGTGGTTAAAGATTATAATATGCGCAAAATTAACCTTATGGAGACCTAATGATAGACAACATAGCACTACTGGTTCCAGCTTATGAACCAGAAGAAAAAATGATACCTTTCCTGGAAGAACTAAAAGATGTCTTCTCAACTATTGTTGTTGTCAATGATGGTTCTTCTAGTAACGAAGTATTCGATAAGATACCAGATGGTATTAAATTATTAGTTCACGAAGTGAACAAAGGTAAGGGCCGTGCCCTTAAGACAGGTTTTGAATATATAAGAGGACTTGAAGGAATAGAAGGTGTAGTAACAGCTGATGCAGACGGTCAGCACATAGTTACCGATATTGTAGCCTGTTGTAATAAGTTCTTAGAAAATCCAGAATCTGCAGTATTTGGATGCCGTGATTTTGGCTCGGAGTCCAAGATACCTCCAAGAAGCCGCTTTGGTAACCGGCTTACAAGTAGGCTTATGAAGCTTTTTTGCAGTATCACTCTTACAGATACTCAGACGGGTCTGAGAGTTCTTCCGATTAAGTATATTGATGAATTCATAGCTACCGAGGGTGAACGCTACGAATATGAGATGAACTGTATTATGAAAATAAAAGAACTGGATCTTCCCTTAGTAGAAGTTCCTATCGAAGTTATTTACATTGATAACAACAGATCATCTCACTTTAATCCGATCGTGGATTCAATAAAGATTTATAAGGTATTTATAAAATTCTGCTTATCATCCTTTGGGTCATTTATAGTAGATATCCTGCTCTTTATGCTGGCAAAGCATTTTCTAAAGCCTGTGACGCCAGTCTATTACATAATAGTATCAACAGTTCTGGCAAGAATCTGTTCAGGAGTATTCAACTATAGCATTAACAGGATGGTGTTTAAATCAAAAGCCAAGGCTTCCGCATCAGGACCTAAGTACTTCATACTTTGGATTGCTTTGATGACAGCCTCAGCCTTAATAGTCAATGGACTAAACTACATCCTTCCAATAGGACCGACATTAATAAAGATAGTAGTTGATACCTTGTTATTCATATGTAGCTACAAGGTACAGCAAAACTGGGTATATAAATAAAACGTAAAGGGGGATTACCGTGAAGATTATACATAGCGCAGATCAGCATCTGGATTCTAAGATGGAAGCTAATCTTTCTAAAGAAAAAGCTAAAGAGCGCAATGCTGAGATTAGAAAAACATTCGTCCGTATGGTGGACTACGCTGAGGAAAATCAGGTAGCAGCCATACTTCTTGCAGGAGACCTTTTCGATAGAAAAATCGTATCTAAAACAGATCAGGAAGTAGTGAAAAATGCTATAGACACTCATCCTGATATAGATTTCTTCTACATTCGTGGCAATCATGATGATAATTCATTTTTAGCTTCCCTTGATGAGAAGCCAGACAATCTGAAACTTTTTGAAGACAAGTTTACAAGCTATCAGGTAAAAGATTCAGATGTATATATTACTGGAGCTGAACTTACTGGAAGTGGCAGCATCTACAACACACTTAGCCTGAACATGGATAAGTTTAATATTGTTATGCTTCATGGTCAGGAAAGTAACTATGAGGGAAAGGATAAGACAGAGATTATTAATCTTACTGCCCTTTCTAACAGAGGTATAGACTATCTTGCCCTTGGTCATGTTCACGAGCATAAGGAAGGTAAGCTTGATGCCAGAGGAACATATGCATACTGCGGTGCACTTGAGGGAAGAGGCTTTGACGAATGCGGAGACCATGGCTTTATTCTTCTTGATATTGATGAAGAACATAAAACATATAATCACGAATTCGTTCCATTTGCATATAGAAAGCTTCACCTTGTAGAGGCAGATGTTTCTAATCTTGAGTCTGTAACAGATATAGAAAGTAAGGTTAAGGACTGCCTTCAGGAAGCAGCTATAGATGACAAGGATCTTGTAAAAGTTGAACTTGTAGGCTCAGTTTCTATGGATGCCAATGTGGATATTGATTACCTGACTAAAGCATATGATGGGGAATATTACATGATAAAGTTCAAAGATAGAACTAATATGCATGTTGATTACAATGCTTATGCTTTAGATGAATCCTTAAAGGGCGAATTTGTTAGAACAGTACAGGCCTCTGATCTTGATGAGGATACTAAGGCCAAGGTTATTCGTATGGGAATAGGCCTTCTTAAGGGAGAATCTATCTAGGATATAAGGGACAATATAGGCTTTTATTCGAAAGGTACGGTTAATACTATGAAGATATTAAGTATACATATAGAGAATTTTGGAAAACTTCATGATGCAGACTTTTCTTTTAAGGATGGGCTTAATACTATCTGCCTTCCTAATGGTACTGGAAAGTCAACCTTAGCAACATTTATTAAGGTTATGTTCTATGGTTTTGATAATGAAGGTAAGAGAGATGAACTTGAAAATGAAAGAAAGCATTATTTCCCATGGCAGGGTGGTGCTTATGGTGGAAGTATAGCATTTGAAGCTTCAGGCAAATCTTATGAACTTCAAAGAAGCTTTGGCCAGAAGGATAAGGATGATACTTTCTTACTTAGAGACCTTGAGACTAAACTTGAAAGTAAGGATTTTACCTCGAATATTGGTGAGGAACTATTTGGAATTAACAGCGAATCATTTGTAAGATCTGCCTTTATATCTCAGAGCTCATGTGAGACAGAAGCAACAGACAGTATTAATACCAAGATGGGTAACCTGGTTGATAATACTGATGACCTTAACCGTTATGGCACTGTTATAGCTGCTCTTGATGAGGCTAAGAATCATTTATCTGCTACAAGAAAAACTGGTGAGCTATCTAAGATAAAAAGTGAGATTAATGACCTTAAAGTAAAGATTAAGGAAGGACAGGGAATAGATGAAGCAGTAGCTGCAATCTTTGATAAGAGTGAGGCTGATAAGAAGGCTTATGCTGCTCTTAAGGAAGAACAGGCAAAGTTAAATGAAAAGCAGAAAGAGATGTCTGTTTACAAGGATGCCAAAGCAACAAAGCTTCGCTATGAAGAATTTGTAAGGCAGGAAAGAGAAAGAAAAGAAAATCTTGATAAGACTATGGCAGCTTTTAAGGGAAGCGTACCAGCCAAAGAGGAATTAGAAGAGGCTATTAATCTTGCTAATTCTGTTGATAAGATGCATGAAAAACTAGATGCTCTTAAGGACTATCAGGATAGCGACAGTGTAGGAAGAGGTAAGGAACTTACAGAAAAGATAGAAAAGTATGAGCTTAAATTTGCAACAGGAGTTCCTACAGACAGTGAGATATCAAGACTTATAGAACAGTGGAGTCAGCGTAGCGAGCAGAAGGGTTCACTTTCTCAGAAGAAGGACACTCTTCAGACTCTTATGGATATTGATGACGATAAGAAGGAGAAGGCTCAGGAAAAATATAGGTCTGCAGCCAAAACTTCTAATACTTTAGGAATTATTATGCTTATCCTTGGATTTGTAGCGCTTGGACTAGCCCTTGCAACAAGTCCAAAGGGTAGTACTCTTATTATTGAATATGGGGCGGCACTAGTATGCTTTGCTCTTTCTATAGTTCTTTTTGTAGGTGCAATATCTAAAAAGAAGACTGCAAAGGATATGGTCTTTCCAGTTAATCCTCACCTTGTTGCTCTTAGAAGTGAGATAGAATCCAGCGAAGTATTTGTAAAGGATGTTTATAACGATACAGAGGATTTCTTTATTAGATACAATCTTCCTCTTGATGAATATACAGTTGTTAATGAACTTTATAACCTTAAGAAAGATATAGAAGAGTACGAAAAAATCAAGGTTTCTGGTAAAGAAGAACTTGAGAAGTACAAGGAAAAGGAAGAAGAGTATAAGAAGCTTAAGGCTGATTATGAAGATGGCTTAAAGAAATTAGAGACATCTATGAAGAAGTTCGGTTATGAGGATATTGAACCGTCTAAGACTATTACTGAGCTTAACTCATTAAGAGACCTTCTTAGGGAATACCAGGCAGCTAAAGCAGAACATGATAAGGCAGCAGAGAACCTTAAGATATTTGAGGATAAAACTCCTGATCTAGAGGAAATTAAGAACCTTAAAGAGCCAGAAGGACCAGAATCTATGCAGGTTAATGAAGCAAGGCTTGCTTCTATTCATAGTGAGCTTGAGAACCTGTCCAGAAATATAGAAGCCTACAAGCGTGAACTTGACGACTTTAGACTTAAGAAAGAGGAAACAGCTTCATATGAAAATGCTCTTGAAATAAAAGAAGAAGAGCAGCAGCTTATTGCAGATAAACTTGATATAGTTAACAAAACCAAGGACTTTATGACTGCGGCAAAGGTTAACCTTACCAAGAAATACACAGGCCCAATTACAGATGGCTTTAATAAATATTACAAGCTTCTTGATAAAGAAGCATCTGATGATAAGTTTGCCTTTGATGCTCATATTAATCTTGAGTTTGCGGAGCAGGGTAGTCCTAGAAAGCCAGGCTTCTTAAGCAGGGGACTTAGAGATATGTCTGGTATAGCACTTCGTATGGCATTTGTAGATGCTATGTATCAGGATGAAAAGCCATTCGTTGTATTTGATGATCCATATGTAAATCTTGATGATGAGAAACTTAAGGCTGGACTTGGATTATTAGAAGATCTTTCTAAAGAACATCAGATAATATACTTTACCTGCAACCAGCTTCGAGCAAAATAAAAGATGAAAACTATTAAACAATCAACATTAAAATATATTGCCATCATAACTATGTTTATAGACCATATAGGGGCATTTATCTTAAGGCACGAAGTTAATGCTAAGTATCCAGTTAGGATGAAGATGGGAGATATGCCTGGAACGGGAGATCCACTTCTTATAACCTATTTCATAATAAGGGCTATTGGCAGGCTGGCATTTCCTCTCTTTTGCTTTATGTTGGTGGAAGGGCTATTTCACACGAAAAGTAAGTTTAAGTATGCCACAAGACTGCTTATCTTTGCCTTAATATCAGAAGTACCTTTTGATCTTGCTAACAGGCATGTGTACTGGTATCCAAAGTACCAGAATGTATTCTTTACTCTTTTCCTTGGTTTAATTGCCATATGGGGATTATCCTATGCAAAGCAGGAAATGAAGAAGTGTATCACAGGTAAGGGAACATCTATACTTAAGTTCTTATCACCTATCTGTATCGCTATGCTTGTATCCTGCTCAGCAGTTCTATTAGCTGATGAGATTCATACCGACTATGGTATGGGTGGTGTTCTTTGTATAATAATTATGTACTTAATCTATGATATGTATATAGAGACCTGGACCAGGAATAAAGCCTATTGTATGACTATGCTTTCAGGTGTAATTGTTCTTTCAAGTTTCAATAACTTTGAATTATTTGCATTTATAGATGTGGCGATTATAGCATTCTATATGGGAGAAAGAGGAAAGGTAAGCAAATACTTTTTCTACGCCTTCTACCCAGCCCATATATTGCTTTTGTATTTTGCGTGTAAGTATATTTTAGGATAACTTATAATGAAAAAGCCTGGCTAACGCCGGGCGTTAATTATGTTTTTGTTCCCAGTATAGCCGAGCATAATTTATATAATCCCCCGGCGCAGCCGGGGGATTTCCAACTTATAACTCTTTTAATACTTCCAAGTCAAGCATCTTATCGTCGATATAGTAGTCTGCATTAGGCTTACCAAACTTAAGCTCATGATATTTAAGTCCCCAGTCAGCCATCTGCTTCTTAGTTACTTCTGACCAGTCGATACCTGTCTTATAACCACGAGCAGTAAATAGAATGATATGATTTCCATTGTCATAGAGGCGGTTAATTACATTAACCATCTCAGTAATAGGCTCTGTATCTGCGTAGTTAAGTGATGGGTTAATCTTAGCGATTACTCCATCTATATCAAAAACAAAGATTTTTCCACTTTCATTTCTGAGTTTTTCTAATAATGCTTCTTTATTTTCCATTGTTTTACCTCCACGAAGACAAATCGCGAATGCAATTTGTCTGAGCTCTTACCTTTCAATATATAAACTTAAAATACCCCGCTGTTACCAGCGGGGCTCTATAATTAACTTATTCAGCAAGGAACTTCATAAAGTTTTCCTTATTTTCAAGAGCTGTAGTTGTTGGGCGACCAAGATCATCTCTTGCACCGATAGAGCAGAGAACTTCAATAAGTGAAAGTTCCTTAGCTTCTGCAGCATCTTTAAGTGCCTTATCAAGAGCTTCAAATGTATCAACTCTGACAGCCTTAGGATAACCAATTGTTTCAGCAAGCTTTGCTACGTTAAGACCACTGGCAACTGTTGGCATACCACCAACTGTTTCGTGAGCACCATTGTTAATAACAATATGAACCATATTCTTTGGAGCAATATTAGCAACAACTGCCATAGCACCAAGGTGCATAAGAGCAGCACCGTCGCCATCTATACACCATACCTTACGGTCTGGCTTATTAACAGCAACACCAAGAGCGATAGAAGAAGCATGACCCATAGAACCTACAGTAAGGAAGTCATACTTGTGTGACTGACCATTGGCTTCACGAATCTCGAAAAGTTCTCTACTTGCCTTACCAGTTGTGCTGACAATAACGTCCTCACCTGTAGCAGCAACGATATGACGAACTATTTCCTCACGAACCATAGCATTGTCATTCTTATATTCAACCTTCTCATCATATGATAGAGCACCCTTACGTACTACAAAAGCAACCTGCTTACCCTTAGCAAGAAGCCCTTTGAATTCTTCCATCTTAGCCTTAAGATCATCGAGGCTTGTTTCTTTATCAAGAACGTATGACTGTATATCCATATCATCAAGGAGTTTTACAGTAACCATACCCTGATATACATGCTGAGGTTCATCATGAATACCCGGCTCACCTCTCCAGCCTATAACAAAGATAGTTGGAATGGCATATACATTATCATTAAGAAGAGACGCAACTGGGTTTATGATGTTACCCTCTCCAGAGTTCTGCATATATACAACAGGGACCTTTCCTGTAGCCATATGATAACCTGCCGCAAGTGCTGCACAGTTACCTTCATTGGCAGCTATTACGTGGCGCTTAGCATCTATTCCATATGTATTCATGAGATAGTTACAAAGAGCCTTAAGCTGAGAATCTGGAACTCCTGTGAAAAAATCTGCTCCTAAAGCATCTACAAAATCCTGTACCTTCATAAATTGTTTCCTCTCTTCTTAATCTGATTAATAATTTGATTAGGCATCTTTCTCTGAATTAGAAGGGCTTATTGATAAATATCCAATAGCCATCATCCAAAGAAGGTTCTTGTTAAAGTATGGGGCGAAGCTTTCTGCTATAAGGTAGGCAAATACGCAGATAAGGACAATCATCCCTTTTATATCTTTATTTTTATACATCCTTATATAGAGATAAAGGAAAGTTGCAAGCATAATTATCAGAAGTATAAGTCCTTCTGAAAATAGGCTGCTTACAAATCCATTCTCAGATGTAACAAGTACATTACCATAGCCGAAGGCATTGACCTTATATTTTTCAAATGACTGAATCATACTGGTAAGTCTGCCAGTCATAATTTCATCATTAAGAAAGATAAAAAAACGGCCTTTTGGAGTGTTGTCATAAAGGTTACCCTGATAGGTAAGTATAAGTAACAAAACTCCGCATATATATTCTGTAATAGCAACTGCAAATGTTACTATAGAAACTACTTTTATCTTGTTCTTTAAAAATGTGTATAGGATTGCTAACAATGCCATAAGGGCATATGCAGCAAGTGCCATCTTTGACTTTGCAAGTAAGAGTGGCGCAGAGCAGATAATAAAGATAACCGGTGATAGCCAGCATTTTATCTTATCTGCAAATAAGTATACTGCCATAAGAGCAAGCCTGATATAAAATAGGGCAAAGCCGTTAGGATGATAGAATCCAAAGCAGTATCTTGTTTCTGGAACATGTCTAAAGTTTTGATATATAGAAAACTGGCCATGAAGTCCCATTGCTGAAAGCAGGGCGGCCAAGGCCATAACCAAAAGAGTTCCGTAGAAGAAGAGCTTTATGACCTTGTTTACAAGCTCCTTATCTCCATAGATTCTTGATGCTATAAGAGCAAGCCCTATACGAAGTACAAGAGCACTATGCTGAGCCTTATAGCAAAGTAGTCCATATACAGCTATCAGAATATATACAGCAAGTTCACAAAGTGAGCTTTTACTAAATATATTTTTATAATCATACCCTGTAAGGATAGTTAGCAGGAAGAAGCCCATACCTGCCATAATAATAACAGGCTCATGATAGCCGCCTGTTACATAACCCGAAAAACTGACTGTGAATTCGCATACGATTCCCAGCCAGTAAAATATGTAAATAAGTCTATTTCTGATGTCAGTATTGTTCATACTATCTCTGTCTGTATTTTAACTTATCACGCTGAACCTGTTCGATAGGAAGTATTTCCTGACTCTTGTATGTAAGAGCTTCGTAGGTCTGCTCAAGATTTCTCTTAAGACGGCGCATACCATCTGGTTCAAGTGATGCTGCGTGGTCTGTACCCTTCCATGTTCTATCAAGAGTAAAATGTCTTTCGAACATAGTAGCACCAAGAGTATAGGCAGCTACATCTATAGCAATACCGTTGTGGTGGCCTGAAAAACCTATAGCCTTAACTCTGTCTTCATATTCCTTATAAAGTCTTGTAATCTCAAGGAGACATACATCCTTCATAGGAACTGGGTAGCCTGATGTACAGCAATATATAATAAGATCTTTGTTTCTTCCCTTTCTTTCGAAAAGTTCAACAATCTGTTTTTCCTCTTCATGTGTTGTCATACCAAAGGAAATCTGAATCTCTCCCTGGTAGTTATCACAAAGCCACTCAAGCATAGCAGTGTTGTTGTTAGAAGCTGAAGGAATCTTAATAAACTTAGGATTAAGAGAAGCTATTTCCTTCGCAGAAGTAAGATCCCAAACAGAAGTAGAATACTCGATTCCCATCTTCTTGCAGTATTCCTGAAGCTCTCTATGCTGATCTACATTAAACTCTAAGAATTCTCTGTGCTCACCATAAGTTGCTCCGTATGAATTTGCTGGATTAGGATGTGGAGCATTGTACTGCTCTGGAGTAAGAAGTTCCTTATTGCATCTCTTTTGGAACTTTACAGCATCAACCTTACAGAAAGTTGCTGCCATGTCTATCATAGACTTTGCAATTTCTATATCACCCATGTGATTGCAGCCTATCTCAGCTATTACGTATGGTTCTTTATATGTCATTTTTTTTATTCTCCGGATAACCGGAAACTCCTTTTTACATAAATTACGATTGAAATTATACCACAAAAGCACGAGCCAAGTGAACACTTATGTTCATTTGGCGACGCTGAGTGATAACAGACGTGAAACGTCTGTTATACCACAATGCGGTCGTCAAGAACATATTTATGTGTTCTTAGTCTCTTTAAGCCCTGTAACATTATATACAAATATACCGTTACTCTTACCCTTAAGAGGTATGATACCAACTTCTTCTACCTCAATACGACCTTCAAGTCTGCGGTACATCTCTTCACTTATATATACCTGACCTCTCTTGGCATTGGCCTCAAGTCTTGCAGCAGTATTAACTGTATCTCCAATAGCAGTAAAGTCCATTCTAAAGTCGCAGCCTACGTTACCAACAACGGCTGGGCCACAGTTAACACCTACACCAAAGCCTACGCTCTGGCCGTACTTTTCTTCAAACTCTTCTTTAATAGCCTCACCACCTGCAACTATATCAAGAGCTGCACAAACTGCCTTGTATTCATAGTCTTCAAGGTCAAATGGTGAGTTAAAGACTGCCATAGTAGCGTCGCCTACGAATTTATCAAGAGTACCCTTATTATCGAAGATACTTTTAGTAGTAAGAGCAAGATATCTGTTAAGAATATCCACAACCTGTTCTGGCTCTAACTTTTCAGACATAGTTGTAAATCCCCTGATATCAACAAATAAAACAGCTATATCTCTGTTTTCGCCTCCAAGCTTAATCTTGAATTCACCTTTTTTAGCAAGTTCTTCAACGATTTCCGGTGCAACGTACTTTTTAAAGGCATTTAACACCTTTTTACGTTTGCGTCTTTCAGTAACGTATCTAAGAGCGATTGAGTATATATAAGAAATAATAACTACTATTGGAAGGTAGATAAGGCTCATAGACTGGCCATGATTATTGAAATAGACACCAGCAAACATTTGACCGCCAATAACAAGAACCAGCACTACAGTGCTTAGCCAAACCTTTCTTCTTCTAAAGATAAGGTGAGCAAACATACCTACAAAGGCGAATATAAGGGAAGTTGTATTAGGATTTGCATTAACAGCAAAGCGTCCCTGTAAAAGAGCCTGAATTATATTAGCGTGAACCTCAACTCCATACATCTGGGCACTGCCGCCGTTAGGAACATTGAAACTATCCTGCATACCTGGGGCATAGGCACCAACTAACACAATACTTCCTGTAAATGCCCTTGGGTCAATATTTCCATCAAGTACATCAACAAGAGAAACAGCTTCATAGTCTCCAGGCTTACCTGAGTAGTTAATAAGAGTTCTGCCATATTTATCTGTTGGAATATTATCAGCTAAATCAGCAGTCTTGCCTGTTACATTAAGGTATCTGTCATACACCTGATATGAAAATGAAGATGTTACAGTACCAGCCCCAGCAACTTCTTTTGGATCAGATTCATGAACTTTAAATCTTCTAACGATACCATCAGAATCCTGAGATATATTGAAATATCCCTTATAAGGACTTGCTTTGGATAAAGAAGCATAAGGACCTGCCACTGATTCTATCTGTAATATCTTTTGTCCGCCTTCTCCTATTGTATATCTGTCTTCGTATTTATATTGATAGCCAGTTACAACATTATCAGTAGCAGCAACAGCATCAGAAAGAGCCTGATCTCCCTCATCAACATCGCTGGCAAAGATAATATCGAAGCCGATTACTGCAGGTCTTGTCTTGTCATCAACATTAAGTGTATTAATTAAATCTGCATAAGTCTGGCGAGACCAGGTATCGATACGGCCAAGTCTATCAAGTGTTTTCTCATCGATTGCAATAATCTTTATGTTGCTTTGTACTCCTCGTGGTTTCTGATACAAAGCATCTTTAAGGATATAGTCAAACGACGAAAGCTTATTATTTTTAGCCATCAAAAAGATAACCAAAAATACAAGAAGGCTCTCAAAAAGGTGTTTTATTATGCTTCCTTTAGATTCTGTTGTTTTTTCTTTTTTCATTCTTTTCCCCTAAATCCCTTAATATGGTTTTGTACAGAACAATTTTACTACATATAGTGGGATAATCATATACTCCTCAAAACTTGTATTTTTCGCTTTACTACGCTAAAATATATATAGATTTTGGGGAATTAGTAGCGGGAGTTTACAATGTTTATAAATCCACACTATGAAATTGCTGCAACAGTGATTTCTCTTGTTTTAATATTGTTTTTTTCTATTGCCAAAAAGACTCGGAACTTTCAGAACACTACGTTCTTCTTGGCCCTTGTTTTAAACGGCATTTCTGCAGTTTCAGATATAATTGTTTTTTATTTTCGTTCATACTATCCAAATCAGATTTTGGAATACACTTTTTCATATGTATATCTATCAACACATGTAGCTGTTGTTATAGTAGTTTTCTTTTATTTTCTTGCCAATGCCAGAGAATGGTATCAGGTTCCCAAAGCCCTTAAGCTTGTATATTTAGTACCGCTTATTGCCGTTCAAGCATATATTCTTCTGGATACACTGACGTTTCATACAACAGGAAAATATTTTGAAGATGGTTCTTTTGAAAGAGGCAGCGGTATGCTGGTTCTATACGGCGTAACTGTTTTTTATCTGATTAACATCATTTTAGCGCTTATTATTTTCCGTAGGTCTTACCCGCTGCAAAAAAGGGCTATGTATGTTCTTGGTATCGTGGTTGTATTTGCTGGTATGCTTTTCCAGGGAATCAATATTTCATTTAGACTTGAGACATTTGCAGTAGCAATTGATCTTACATTATTCTTCTATTTCTTCCAAAATCCATACAAGCAGATAGACAGGGAAACAAGACTTTTTAATAAGATCCCTTTCTATGAAACTATGCGTCGCTGCATAGCAACAAAGGAAGATGTGGATATTGTAGCCTTAGTTATTCAGGATTTTGAAGAAATTATGCGTAATAACTCTAAGGAAGAAAATCACTCTGTAGCTTGTCAGATTGCAGACTTCCTTAAGTCTATTAATGATTCTTATACAGTATACCGAGTTGAGAAGAATCTCTTTGTTCTTTCTTTTAAGGCAAAAGATGATATAGAGATAGCAAAGGTAGAAAAGAAACTTCATGACAGATTTAAGCAGCCTTGGATAGTACAGAACTATCAGCTTAACTATAAGGTTCATATCTGCCATGTTCCTGTTCTTAACAGATTTGCCAATGTTGAAGGTGTTATGGGCTTTATATATGAAACTCTTAACAGCAACTTCGACAGAGAGATTCTTGGCGTGCAGGACTTTAACCTTAACATTCTCGAAAGAGGCATGAAGATTAAAGCAGCCCTTATGGATGCTATTGAGAATGACAAGTTTGAGCTGACATTTTCACCTATATATTCAGCAAAACTTGGAAAGATAAACGGCTTCGAAATATCTTCAAGATTCTATGACAGCGAGCTTGGTTATGTTTCAGAAACTGAGCTTATGAAATATGTTGAAAATTCAGGTCAGATGATTAAACTTGGTATGCTTCTTTTCGATAAAGCATGTAACTTTATTTCATCACATGACTTTAAGAAGCTTGGCATATCTTTTGTAGGAATAAAGATCAGGTCTGTAATCTGCCTTCAGTATGAATTTATTGGCAGCGTTAACAAGGTATTTTCTCAATACGATATTGACCCGTCATTTATCTGCTTCCAGATATCTGAGTACATAGTTTCTAAGGTTAGCCATACATTCGAAGCTCATATGGATATCTTAAGCAGTATGGGATTCCAGTTCTGTCTTGATGATTATGGCAGCGGATTTACAAACCTTGCTTCTATTTACGAATATCCAATTAAGTATATTAAGATTGATTCCAAAGTTGTTAGAGCTATGGAAGAAAATGAGAAGGCTAAGATTACTATTGAGAGTACGCTTGACCTTGCAAAAGAACTTAGTATGAAGACCATCATGGGTGGTATTTCTACTGAAGAAGAATTCGAGATGGTTTCTGAATTTAACTGTGATTATGAAATTGGTTCATATTTCTATGTAGACCTTGATGAGGTTACATTTATGAGACTTCTTAATGAGAATGCTATGCTTCCTGCTGATGAGGAAGTAGACCTTTCTAATGTTAAGAAAAATAAGCTTAGAACACTGACTTCTAATGTGGCTAGCAGACTCTTCGGAGACAACAAAGACCCACTTAAGCCAGTGTAGAGATAAAGGAGTAAAAACGGATGGCAATAACCTATGCAGACATAAGCTATGATGTTGTAGCACTTGTATTAGTTGCTATTCTTCTTTTAGTGTATCAGGGAAAGAAGGGTGGTCTAGTTCACGCATACAACGTCTGCTTCTGGATTATGGACATGGTTGTCCTTACATGCATAACACATATTGGATTATATTTTTCTATAATCGCTAAAGGAAGCAAGATATTAATATATTCTCTTGCTGTTCTTAATCCTGTCTGCATCATAATTATGATGGCATTTTTCAATGCTTTTATAGTTTATCTTATCGGTGAAGATTTTCTTGTAGATTTCAGACATCATCTCTATGTACTTGCTCCGTGTGCCATAGTAGCAGGCTTATATGCTTTGTCTCCATGGTTTGGATTTATGTTTACTTTCGATAAGAAATATAACATGATAAGTGGACCTTTTAGGCCAGTGACTTACATACTAGTGCTTTATCTTTCACTATGCTGGATGCTTGTTATGCTGCTATACCGCAAAGTGACAGACAAAAAGACGAAACTATATATTCATATCTTGGTCTTTAATATGGTTTTGGCAGGTGCTATCAGTTACACCTTTCACAGAAGTGATGTTGTTCCGTTTGCAACTGTTCTTGTTGTTATGCTGGTTCTTTATTCACTTAAGAGCCCTGAAGATGTATACGATTCATCCAATGCTATGCATAAATCTTACCTGGTTGAAAATGCTGCCCTTGAATATTCAAGAGGTAGACAGTTTGCAACAATATTCCTTACACTTCATGATCTGGATATTATGAATGATTCATTCGGAGAGATTGATGTTAACTCAACACTTCGGTCAATCAATCAGTTTATTACAGGTATTAAAAGAGGTATAAGGGTATACAGACTGGATAATCTGACATTTGCCATCTTCTTACAATACAGAAAGAAAGATAAGGTTATCAAAGTAAGAGAAAGTATTATGGACAGATTCCTTGATGAATGGCGTGTTGATGATGTTCCTGTTCGTATTCCAATAAGTATGGCAACCTTATATGCACCTGACGATGCAGAAGGAATAGATGATTATAAGGGTATGCTTAGATTTTTCACAGCTAATAAGCTTGAAATAGGTCAGAATGTTGAAGCAGCAATATATAAGCGTGAAGATAAGGAAGCAGAGATTCTTGAGGCGGTTAGAGTAGCTACTAAAGAGCATAATTTTGAGGTATATTATCAGCCAATTTATTCAACTAAAGATAAGTCTATAGTTGCTGCGGAAGCCCTCATAAGACTTAAGGATCCAAAACTTGGATTTATCTCCCCTGAGATATTTATCCCACTTGCAGAAAGAGAAGGATATATCCTAGAAATAGGCCGTTTTGTATTCGTACAGGTTTGTGATTTTATATCAAAATACAGACTTGCGGAAAAAGGAATCAAATATATAGAAGTTAACCTTTCAGCCATACAGTGTATGCAATATGAGCTTGCTGATGAATTCATGAATATTATGAAGCAGTACGAGATTCATCCTAACCAGATTAATTTCGAGATTACTGAAACATCAGCTATGACAACCAATGCTGCTGTGTCGCTTAATATTAACAGTTTTGTAGATAATGGAATTGACCTTTCTCTTGATGATTATGGAACAGGTTATTCTAATATTTCTTATCTATATCACTTACCATTCTCTATTATCAAGATTGATAAGAGTATCTTATGGTCAGCTGATAAAAATGCTAAAGCTAATATTACACTTGCTAATATCTTCAACATGGCCAAGAAACTTGATATGCATATAGTTGTAGAAGGTGTTGAGACGGAAGAGCAGATTAAGAAGCTTATAAGTCTTAAGTGTGATTATTTCCAGGGATATTACTTCTCTAAGCCTATACCAGGGGAAGCATTTGTTAAATATATAGACGAATTTGTACTGCCGGAAGTGTGCATGTAGCCTCATCTGTGCTAGAATACTAGGTAGTATATTTCGGAGGGAAACATGAAGATTAATATTTATTATGGTGGTCGCGGTGTTATCGGCGATCCATCATTGTTTGCAATAAAGAAGATGATGCAGGTCTTTGAAGAACTTAATGTTAAGGTTCAGAAGTTTGACCTCTATGATCAGAAAAGCCAGATTGCAACACTTCATCAGACACTTAAAGATGCAGATGGTATTATTTTAGCATCTACTGTGGAGTGGCACGGTGTTGGTGGATATATTATGAATTTTCTTGACGCCTGCTGGTTGTATGGTGATAAGGAAAAGATTGCAAATATATATATGGCACCTGTTATCATGTCTACTACTTACGGTGAGAAGGAAGCAGTTCTCGATCTTAAGAATGCATGGGAAACACTTGGTGGTAGAACCTGTGATGGTATCTGCGGTTATATCTCAGATAGCAGTGAACTTGAAAACAATAAGAAGTATATAGAACTTATAGAAAAGAGTGCTGAGAATATATATAGAAGCATTAACCAGAAAAATACCTGTCTTCCAGCAAGTAACAGGGTTGTAACTCAGAAGGTTAATACTACTAAGGTAAGTCTTTTTACTCAACAGGAAAATGAACAGCTTTCTGAGCTTGTATCAGACGAAACATACGTTGATCAGCAGAAGAAGGATATACAGGCTCTTGCAGGATTCTTTAAGGATAAACTTGGCAGTCACAAGAAAGATAATATAGAAGACTACATCGATGCATTTACTTCATGTTTTAAGGTAATACCTGGTGAGCATAAGAAGTATAAGTTGACACTTACAGACTCAGGTAAGACTATTGCCATAGAAATCGATAACGGTGATGTTTCTGTTAAGCAGGCTGATATGGCATATCCAGATGTGGAATTCTCGCTTACAAGTGAATTCTTAGATGAGATAATAGCTGGTCGTAAGACATTCAACGGTGGCTTTATGGAAGGAAGTATTACATCAAAAGGAAACTTTGCTCTTATGAGAAAGATAGATGAATTCTTCCCATTTATGAAATAATTGTTCAAAAAGTGAACTAAATAATTAGATAAGAAGGTATAGAAGATGAAAAAAGACGATTGCATATTTTGTAAGTTAGCAAATGGTGAGATTCCAACCAATGCTATATATGAAGATGATACATTCAAAGTAATCCTTGATATGGGACCTGCAGCTAAGGGACATGCCCTTATCCTTCCAAAGGACCACTACGATAATCTTTTTGAGATTGATGACCAGGTTGCTGGTAAGGCTATGATACTTGCAAAGAAGCTTGCTAATAAGATGATGGACAAGCTTGGAGCAGATGGTCTTAACCTTGTACAGAATAATAATGAAGCAGCTGGTCAGACAGTTAACCACTTCCACCTTCATGTTATTCCAAGATATAAGGATGATGGACAGCATATCCTTTGGGAACCAACAAAACCATCTGAAGAAGAACTTAAAGAAGTGTGTGAGCTTCTTAAATAAAAGCAATCCCCCGGCGAAAGCTGGGGGATTTATTAATTATGCTTGCGTGAGCTAGAGGCATAATCAAAAAGCCCGGCGTAGCCGGGAACAATAATATAATTAACGCCCGGCTAACGCCGGGCGTTTGAATTACTTATTTTTTTCTGCTATATGTCTTTCTGCTGCCTCATCAATTAGTTTCATAATCGTATTAATTGAATCGTGCATACCTGACTTACTCATAACATCAATATAGCGCTGTTTGTTAAAGAAAAGTTCGTGAACCTTATCAAGAAGTGTATCTGTGTCAAGCTCTTCCTCATATATAACCATACTAAATCCCTGAGCTTCAAATGAAGCTGCATTAAGAAGCTGGTCACCTCGGCTTGATTTAGCAGGGAGTGGAATAAGTATATTTGGAATTCTAAGAGCAAGAAGCTCGCATATAGCATTGGCTCCGGCTCTAGATACAACTATATCTGCCATGGCAAATAGGTCTTTAAGTTCTGCCTTAACATATTCGAACTGGGCATAACCAGGTGTTGTAAGAAGAAGGTTGTCCATCTTGTCCTTACCACATATGTGACATACCTGGAAGTCCTGAAGAAGCTTTGGAAGGGCTTCTCTTATAGCTGCATTGATAGCTCCTGCACCAAGACTACCACCTATAACAAGAATAACAGGTATATTAGGGTCGAAACCGCACATCTTATATGCTGCTTCCTTGTTACCCATCATAAGCTCTTTTCTAATTGGAGAGCCAGTAAGCACATACTTGTCTTCTGGAACATGTTTCTTAGTTTCAGGGAAGTTACAGCAAATCTTATCTGCTGAAGATAAGCAAAGCCTGTTAGCAAGTCCTGGAGTAAGGTCGGATTCATGTATGATACAAGGAATCTTAAGTTTTGAAGCTGCCTTAATAACAGGAACTGAAACGTATCCACCTTTTGAGAATATAACATCCGGCTGGATTTCTTTAAGAAGTTTTTTTGCTTCTGTGTATCCTTTAATTACTCTGAAAGGATCAGAGAAGTTCTTAGGGTCAAAATATCTTCTGAATTTACCAGTTGAGATACCGTGGTAAGGAATATTAAAGTCCGCAATAAGTCTTTTTTCTATTCCTTCATAAGAACCTATATAAGTTATGTCATAACCTGCATCTTTAAGTGATGGAAGAAGGGCAATATTAGGTGTAACATGTCCTGCTGTTCCGCCACCTGTAAGTACTATTTTCTTCATCCTATATTATCTCCGAATCAGTTAAGATTTCGATGCCTGTAAAGCCTTAGCAAGCTGGTCTGGGCAAGATGTATTTTTAAATCCACACTTGATACCTTCAAGTCTTTCAATTACTTCATCTGCGCTCATACCTTCAACAAGCTTACCTATGCCTTGAAGGTTACCATTGCAACCGCCTACAAATGAAACATTACGAACCTTACCATTATCGTCGATATCGTAATTAATAAGCTGTGAGCATACGCCCTGTGTTTTGTACTGCATAATGTCTCCTACTTCTGTTTCTATAAAAAATTCTAATATCTATCATACACATTTGCCCTTAAAATATCCATACTTTCATCTTAATTTACAATGACAAATATAGTATTTGCTATTATAATATTTACTACAAGAATCGAAGGGCATTGATGATGCCTTTATGAGATTTATTTTGGGAGATAAAGATGAAAAAGGGTATTTCATTATTAATGGCAATCATTATGCTCTTTGCAGTAGTGATGATTCCGATGAAGGCTGAGGCTATAGGTGGTATGGACGTTATGGCCTATTACAGAGTCTTTGATGGGGACTTCTATGCAAGCGCATATCCAGATGTAGTAGCAGAAGTTGGTAACAACTATATTGCTCTTCTTACACATTTCATTACAAAAGGTGCATACGAAGGAAGAAGTGGTTCTAAGACATTCTGTCCTCTTTTATATAAGAATAAATATCCAGATCTTGCAGGATATGGTAACAATCTTAGTTTATATGTAAGACACTATGTTGATTATGGCAAGGCAGAAGGGAGATTTGCTATTGACCCTAATGTGCAGAGTGTAGATGTAGTTCCAGGTAGCTGCGCGGGATTTGTAACACAGCAAATTAGCACCTGCACTACTACTTACAATGCAAGAATTGCAAGAGCTACTAATGTAGAACTTGCTGCTAAAAGTATAAACGGTTCTATAGTTATGCCTGGTGAGGAGTTTTCATATTCCAGAACTCTTATGCCAAGAACAACTGCCAATGGTTACGTTATGGCTACTGTCTATAACAACGGTCAGGTTGAGCAGGGTATAGGTGGAGGAATTTGTCAGGTTTCTTCTACATTATATGCTGCTATGCGTTACTGTGGCCTTCCTGCTACTGAGAGACATGCCCATTCACTTCCTGTTCATTATTTACCTGCAGGATATGATGCAACAATCTCAGGAACAAAGGTAGATCTTAAGTTTGTAAACATTTATGATGTTCCACTTATGATTCAGGCTAAAGCTATAGACGGAAATCTTACAGTAAACCTGTTGCTCATTTATTAATAATGATTAAAATGTGCTAGAATAATTTATATTGCTATCTGTTTTAACAGGGGGAGAAAATGAACAATAGCAAATCACTAAATGTATTAAAAAAAAGACATAATCTAACAGCATTTCTGCTTTGCGTTGCTGCAGTAGGGGTTAACATAACTCTTAGCCTTCTTGTAAACATACTGGAGCTACCGCTTTATCTTGATACAGTTGGAACTGTTTCTGTAGCCATTATGGGAGGATACCTTCCAGGTGTTCTTGTTGGTTTCGTTACAAATATCATTAAAACAATTTCAGATTCATCAGCCTTATATTATGGTGTGCTTAATGTAATAATCGCTGTTGTTGCCTCATTTTTTGCCAGCCGTGGATGGCATAAAAAGATTCTTGGCAATATAGGGATGGTTATTTCCTTTACCATTATAGGTGGTGGATTAGGTTCTATTATTCCATGGTTTATGGAAGGCTTAACATTCGACAGCGAATCTTTAAGTGGTACTATCTATAAAACAGGTCTTTTTGGATATGGAACTTCTCATGTACTTTCCAGTCTTATAACAGATCTTCCTGATAAGGCTGTTACAGTTCTTCTTGTTTTTGTCTTACTTCGTTTTATTCCAGCTAAGAAATACAAATATTTTAGTTTTAATATCTGGAGACAGAATCCACTTTCTCGGGAAGAATTAAATAAGAAAGATACTTCAGGTGTAAGACAGTTGTCTCTTAGAATAAAGATTCTATTAGTGCTTGTCTTTTCTCTTGCAACAGCAGCGCTTGTTTGTACTATTCTAAGTGTTAATGTTTATAAAAAGATGACTACCAATGAACATAAAAATCTTGCCCTTGGAACGGCACAACTTGCAACTCAGGTAATCGATGGAGATTTGGTTGATGACTTTATAAGGAATAAAGGAGACATGGAAGAATACAGAGAAACTCTCCATGATCTTAGTATGATTCTATTTAGTTCAACAGAAATATCTTACTTATATGTATATAAAATGGAACCAGAAGGATTTAGAGTAATTTTCGATGTTGAAACAGAGGATACTCCTGCTGGTCAAATTGGGGATTTTATTCCTTATGATGATGGATTTACGCCATATATTCCGCAGCTTCTAAAAGGTGAAGAAGTGGAACCTATTATAACAAATGATGAGTACGGATATCTCCTTACTGCAGCTAAGCCAGTATATAACTCCAATGGTAGATGTGTTTGCTATGCCATAGCAGACGTAGATATGGCAAAACTTGTTAAAGACAGTCGTAGCTTCCTTACTGAGATGATATCAGTATTCCTTGGCTTCTTTATCTTACTTTGTGTATTTACTATATGGCTTACAGACTACCATATTATTATTCCAATTAACTCTCTTGTTAACTGTATGGATAAGATGGCTCGTACTAAAACAAATACTCAGGAAAGTATGGATGAAGATGTTAGGATGTTTAGAAATCTTGGCATACATACTGGTGATGAGATTGAGAACCTTTATAAAAAGGCTAGCAGCATGACCAAAAATCAGGCTGAGCAGCTCCGTAGTATTAGACGACTTAATGATTCAACAGCCAAGATGCAGGACGGTCTTATTATGACTATGGCGGACCTTGTTGAAAACCGTGACTCTGATACAGGTGCCCATGTTCAGAAGACTGCAGCTTATGTAAAGATTATAGTAGAAGGACTTAAAAAGAAGGGTTACTACGCCCATAAGATTACTCCTAAATTCATGTCAGACGTTGTTCGTTCAGCGCCGCTTCATGATATAGGAAAGATTAATATTTCAGATAGTGTACTTAATAAACCAGGTAAGCTTACAGATGAAGAGTATGAGATTATGAAGACTCATACTACAGCTGGTAAGCGAATTATGGAGAAGGCTATCAAGATAGTTGAAGGTGAGAACTACCTTAAAGAGGCTAGAAATATGGCAGCTTACCATCATGAAAGATGGGATGGAAAGGGATATCCAGAAGGCCTTCACGGAGAGGTTATTCCTTTGTCAGCACGTATTATGGCTGTTGCCGACGTGTTTGATGCCCTTTCATCTGCACGAGTATATAAGCCAGCATTTCCTATAGAGAAGGCACTGGCTATTCTTGAAGAAGGTTCAGGAACACAGTTTGATCCAAAATGCGTTGAAGTATTTATGGAAGCACTTCCAGAAGTAAAGATT
This sequence comes from Lachnospiraceae bacterium NC2008, assembly GCA_000687675.1. Classification (GTDB taxonomy): domain Bacteria; phylum Bacillota; class Clostridia; order Lachnospirales; family Lachnospiraceae; genus NK4A136. The sequence goes on from JHWS01000006.1 coordinate 131,701, forward strand.
ATCCTTAGAAAGTATAATCAGACCGTATAAAAGGAGTTTGTTGTGGGGAAGATGAAGAAGAAAAAACTAACTAGCATAATTCTTCTGGTTATCATAGTTTTTGTAACTGGTGTTTTTTCCGTGCCAACATATGCTGAAGATGAAGATGACTTACAAGGCGGCGGTGGCTATTCAGCAACAGGTCAGGCAGGAGATGTAGGCTTTTCTACAAAAATATATGATGCAACCAATGGTCTACCTACGTCAGATGCTAACTGCATCTTAGGTTCTTCTGATGGCTATATCTGGGTTGGTGGATACAGTGGCATCATGCGTTATGATGGCAATTCATTTTCTAAGATGGATACATCATCAGGTCTTACAAGTGGCCGTGCTATGTATGAAGACCGTAAGGGAAGAATCTGGGTTGGAACCAATGATAACGGTATAGTTGTTATAGATGGAACAGACCAGACTCATATTACATACAAGGATGGTCTTCCTGCATCTTCTATAAGAGATTTTGTTGAAGATAAAGAAGGCAATGTGTATGTAGCAACTATAGCAGGTGTCTGTTATGTTGATTCTAATTTCCTCACTCATGTTATTGATGATGACAGAATTAATGATGAAAGAATTCTTAGATTAGACATAGATAAAGAAGGAAAAATCTACGGTCAGACTAAGAGCGGAAAGATATTCCGTATTGAGAATAAGATTGTAACTGAAGTATATACCAGCAAGGATCTGGATATGGAAAACATCACTACCATAAAGGCAGATCCAAAGAAGCCTGGCATGATTTACATAGGTACTGAAGGAAGTACATTATATTATGGCCAGTTTGGTAATCCAGCATCAAGAATGGAACATATAGATGTTGCCCCACTTAAGGGTCTTCACTGGATTAATTATGACTGTAACAGAATATGGCTTTCATCTTCTACTCAGATTGGATATCTAGACATAGAAGGAAAATTCAACCTTATAGACAATATACCTGTAGACAGCGGTATAGAGATGATGACCTCTGACTACCAGGGTAATATGTGGCTTGCCTCATCAACTCAGGGAGCTATGAAGCTTGTAACTAATTCTTTTGTAAATGTTACAGAGAAGGCAGGACTTGATGAAGATGTAGCCAATGTAGCCTGTCTCTATAAGAACAAGCTTTATATAGGTACAGATGATGGTCTTAAAATTATCGATAAGAAATACAATGTTGTTGAAGATAAGTTAACTGAATATCTTGGAACAACAAGAATCCGTTGCATTAAAAAGGGTGCCGATGATGACCTTTGGATTGCAACATATACTAATAATTATGGAGTTATTCATTATACAAAAGATGGTGAGATAGTATCCCTTATTACTAAAGATGGTATGCCTAATAATGAGATAAGGTCTATTACAGTTACTGAAGAGGGAACTGTTTTAGCTGGCACCAATGGTGGTATTGCTGAGATTAAGGGTAACCGAGTTATCAATACCATTGGCGCAAAAGATGGATTAAAAGATACTATTATCCTTTCGGTTGAGGAAGGAAAAGATGGAGCTATATATGCCGGAACAGATGGTGATGGAATATATGTAATAGAGGGCAATGAGGTTCGTAACATAGGAAGAGATGATGGTCTTACCAGTGACGTTGTTATGCGTATCAAGTGGGACCAGGAAAGAGACCTATACTGGTTTGTAACTTCTAACTCAATTCAGTATATGAAGGATGATGTTATTACTAATATCACCTCATTCCCTAACAACAATAACTATGACATCTATTTTGATGATGCAAACAATGCTTGGATAACTTCATCATATGGTTTATACCTTGTAAATGCTGATGACTTAATCTATGACAAAGTAGAAGAGTACAGATTATATACAGTTGATAATGGTGTGACAGGAATACCTACATCTCAGGGTTACTGTGAGATGGATCAGGATGGATTCCTTTATATTGCAGGTAGAAATGGAATATGCAAGGTAAATACTGAGCATTTTAGAGATAGTAAGTTACCAATTAAAATAGGAATTAGTTCTATATATTGTGGCGATAAGGAGATAGTTCCTAATCCAGATGGAACATATACTATTCCAGCTAACAGCGGAAGAATCCGAATTAGTGCGGCTGTTCTTGATTATTCTTTACTTAATCCTCAGGTACAGGTTTATATGGAGGGTAAGGAAAAAGAAGGGATATCTGCACCTAGAAGCGAGCTGGTTCCACTTGAATACACAGGTCTTAAATATGGTTACTATACAGTACATATTAAGGTTTTAGATTCTACAGGTAAGAATGTATTAGTAGAAGATCAGATTAAGCTAACAAAGAAGCCTAAGTTCTTAGAGCATCCAATTATAAGATTGTTCTTCTTTATGTTAGTTTCATTTGGAATTGCTTATACCGTATGGAAAGTACTTAAAACTACAGTCATTGATAGGCAGTATAATCAGATTAAACAGGCCAAGGAAGAAGCAGAAAGAGCTAATACAGCAAAGACACGTTTCCTTGCCAATATGTCTCATGAAATCCGTACCCCTATTAATACCATAATGGGTATGAATGAGATGGCCCTTCGAGAGGATGCCTCTGGAGTTCCAAAGCCATATTTCATGTCTATGATGAACTACGCATTCGATATTAGAAATGCTTCGGAGTCACTGCTTTCACTTATTAATGACCTTCTTGATATGTCAAAGATTGAGTCAGGTAAGATGCATCTTGTAGAGCAGGACTATGACACTCAGGATTTGTTTAGGTCTATTGTATCCATGATTAGGGTACGAAGTATAGAGAAAGAGCTGACATTCGACGTAGTAGTTGATGAGATACTTCCAAAGAGACTTTACGGTGATATGGGTAAGATTAAGCAGGTTGTATTAAACCTTCTTACCAATGCTGTTAAATATACAGAATCAGGTGGCTTTGCTCTTTTAGTATCTATGGATGAAAGAGAAGATGACCAGTGTACACTTCGCATATCTGTTAAGGATACAGGTATAGGAGTAAAGCAGGAAGATATGGACAAACTTTTCTCTGCTTATGAGCGACTTGATGAACAGAAAAATAGTGGTATCCAGGGAACAGGTCTTGGACTTGATATTTCAAGAAAGTTTGCTGAACTTATGGGTGGTAGCCTGATTTGTGAAAGCGATTATGGCAAGGGTTCTGAGTTTATCTTAACTCTGCCTCAGAAGATTACAGATTCTACTCCAATAGGTTTATTTACAGAACATGATGACAACAGTACAAGTGGACCATATGTTCCACAGTTCGTTGCACCTGATGCTGATGTACTTGTTGTAGATGATAACCCTATGAACCTTAACGTTATTAAGGGACTTCTTAAGGGTACTAAGGTTGCTGTTTCAACAGCTTCAAGTGGTGAAGAGTGTCTGGAAAGAATTAAAGATACAGAGTTTAACATAGTTCTTCTTGACCATATGATGCCAGGTATGGACGGTATAGAAACCTGCGCAGCTATTCGTAAGGACTACCCGGATTTACCGGTATATGCTCTTACAGCCAATGCTGCATCAGGCGAGGAATTCTATATTTCAAAAGGCTTCAATGGATATCTTGCCAAGCCAATTGATAGTATGACTTTAGAGAAGACTATCATGAAGCATCTTCCAGAAGAAATTATGGAGAAGCCAGAGTCAGATGATTACTTCGAAGAGATAACTGAGATGCCAGAGAATATGAAGTGGATATATGATGTTGAAGGTATCAACGTAGATGAAGGTATTAAGAACTCTGGTGGTATATCAAGTTATATCTTTGGTCTTGGACTTTTCCTTGATACTATTGAGGGCAATGCTAAAGTACTTAAGGATTCTTATGACGAAGGTAATATAAGACTTTATACAATTAAGGTACATTCACTTAAGAGTTCTGCAAGAATCATAGGTGCTATGGAACTTTCAAAGCTTGCTCAGGAACTTGAAGATGCAGGTAATAAAGAGGATATAGCATTTATCGAGGATAATAAGGATAGGTTCTTATATGATTATGAGGCTTATAAGGAGAAGTTAGCTAAGCTTCATGAAAGTGATGAGAACCAAGACGATAAAGAAATGATAGATGAGGGCGAGCTTAAGGAAGCATATCAGGCGCTTAAAGAAGTAGTTCCTCAGATGGATTATGATTCAGTAGAGATGATCTTAGATCAGGTATCTGAATATAAACTTCCAGAAGAGGATGCAGCTAAGTTTAAAGAATTGTCAAAGATGTTAAAGGTATTTGACTGGGATGGCATGGAAGCGCTTTTAGGGAATTAATACTTGGAGGATAGGGCATGACACAAAAAAAGATGATTGTTGTTGGTGAAAAAGAATCATTCTTAACAAGAGTTTTAGTAAAGAAGGTTCAGGATGTAGGTTTTGTCTGCAACTTCGTTAAATGGGAAATTAATGATATTAATTCCAGTCTTGAAGATGTCGAATTAATAACTCTTTTCATGGATGAGGGTGATAAGCCATCAAATGAAGCACTTCATTTCCTTACAGATAATATGCAGGAAAAGAACCTTCAGATGATAGTAATCGGTGAGCAGAACGAGGTTCAGTTTATAGTTGATCATGTAGCCAGTGACCTTATATATAAAACTTTTCTCCGTCCTGTTGATAACAATAGTTACACAAGTACTGTTTCAGACTATTTTGCCAAGTTGGAGTCAGGGGAGTTTAGAAAAAGTATCTTAGTAGTAGATGACGATCCTCAGTATCTTACTATGATAAGGGAATGGCTCAAGGGTACTTATAAGGTATCTATGGCCAATTCAGGACTTCAGGCTATAAAGTGGCTTGGTAAGAATAAGGTAGACTTAATACTTCTAGATCACGAGATGCCTGTAACTAGTGGACCTCAGGTTCTTGAGATGCTTCGAAGTGATTCAGAGACAAGTAACATTCCTGTTATGTTCCTTACAGGTAAGGGAGATAAGGAAAGTGTTATGGCGGTAGTTGCTCTTAAACCTGAAGGATATTTCTTAAAGGGAATTCAAAAGGCTGAACTATTACAGAAACTACAGGAGTATTTTATTCTTCACAAATAAAAGGGGCTGAAGGTATAAAAGGAGCGTAACATGATTGAACTCATAAGAGCACATCAATTGAATCTTATGCTGGTGCTTTGCGGTGCTTGCTTTATATTGGTATTTCTTTTGCTTATTACAAGATTTCTTTCTAAGAGTAGAAAACTTGTACTTATTGGCATGGAATTAATTGCCTTCTTTTTGCTATGGTTTGACAGACTTGCTTATGTATATGCTGGTGATTTATCACATAAGGCTTATATTATGGTAAGAGTCAGCAACTTTATGGTCTTTTTCCTTACTTCAGGAATAGTTTTTACATTTAACTTATATCTAAAAGAATTAATAATTAACAGAGAGAAAAATAAACCTTTGCCAAAAAGGCTTATGTTAATTGCTCTTCTTTCTTTACTTGGAATGATACTTGCTGTTATTTCAGCATTTACAGGTCTGTATTATTACTTTGATGAAAGCAATACATATCATAGAGGCAGTGGTTTCTTAATAGCTTATATTATTCCTGTTGTCTGTCCTATTATGCAGTATACAGTTATAAGACAGTACAGAAAGGTATTCAGTAAGCTGATATATATTTCTCTTAACTTGTATATTTTCGTACCTATAGCATGTGGTATACTTCAGATTTTTACGTATGGAATATCTATTGTTAACATGTCCATGGTTGCAGTATCAGTAGCTCTCTATATTTTCACCTATTTGGATATTAATAATACTGTTGAACATGCTCATGAAATTGAGATTAAAAATATGCTTGGTGAGCAGGAAAGAATGCATATTCTTTTTAGCCAGACTGCAGAGGCATTTGTATCTGCTATTGAAAAGAGAGATGATTTTGAAAAGGGTAAGGCAAAGAAGATTGCTGAATACTCTAAGAAACTTGCTATTCATGCAGGAAAATCAGATGAAGAATGCGAGAAGGCATATTATGCAGGTCTTCTTCATGATGTAGGTCTAATAGGCTTACCAGATAGTGTCATTAATAAAGAAACAGAATATGATGATGAAGATCTGAAGATATATAAGAATAAGCCGATTATAGGAGGAGAGATTCTCTCTTGTATTACCGAGTATCCATATCTTTACAGAGGTGCCCATTATGCTTATGAAAGATGGGATGGAAAGGGATATCCTGAAGGTCTTAAGGGAGATGAGATTCCAGAAGTAGCAAGACTTATTGCTGTTGCAGCTGCTTATGTAAATATGACAACCAATAGCAGAAATAAAGAAGCTCGTCAGAAGTTTGAGGCAAGAGAGTTCTTTGTAAAAGAAGCAGGCGAAATCTTTGATCCGTATTATGCTGATCTTATGGTCAAACTTCTTGATTCAGAATATGGCGAAGGAGAATCTGAAGAAGAGAAACTTGAAAAAGAGATAGAGTGTAGAGAATACAGAGTAAATGTTTCTAAGGGTATTCCTATTGATAATAGTGTTATCAAAGTAGGCTTTGACTGTGATATGCCACTTGAAGCTGGATACGGTTTCTCAGCTCCTTCTATAGTTCTATTTGATTCTTATGATGGAAGAACTCACTATAATGAGAAGGCTATACAGAGCTATAAGTACAATGAGTATGGAGAGATATGGTTCGATAAGTACAGCATAACTACTGGTGCTAGAAAGATTGAAGAAAAGAAAATAGAGGATAAAGATAAGAAGGAAAGAAAGAAGGGTAAGCCTCATTTTGAAATCATAGCAGGAAGATATGAAGACCATCTAAGACTTACTATGATTGGAAAAGACTATGCTAAGGAAGTGGTTGTAGCTCTACCTAACAATTCTGCATCGGCATTTATCGGTCTTACTGGTGAAAACTGCAGACTTACTAATATTAGTGTTGAGTTAACTGGTGAGAGTATAGCTCTTGGTGATATTCCAAGAATAGTTGACACTGTGAACTATATTGATCACCTTGAAGCTGACCTTCCTAATGTTCAGATAGACAGACCTCGTTCAGCTTATACAGAGGGTGTTGAAGTTAAGAACAGATTAAAAATCGAATTCAATACTATGTCACTTCCGGGAGCCTGCCTGGTATGGCACTGTCCTTATATAGTTGTTTACAGTTCTGATGATGGAAGTATAGGCGGTCCTAATTATCGTGAATATACCATGATTAAAGTTAATGGTGAGAATGATATACACGATGAATATGCCACTAATAAGTTTATCATGAAAAAGAAACCGGAATTCCCAGGCTGGGAAGAGTGGAAGAGGATAAATAAAGAGGGCGTTGAATGCCAGGTAACCTTTGAAAAGAAGGGCAGTCAGTTTATTCTCAAGACAGAAAATCAGGGAATATACATAGAAAATATCACAAACTTTAAGGAAATGCCTGAAAAGGTATATGTAGCCCTGTCCGGTGACCAGGTAGCCTTAACTGATATAAGAGTTAGTTAGGTGATATAGAGGTTACAGAAAATAGAATTTTAAAAGACTTGATGCGGATTGTGAAGTTTACATAATTTTCTTGTGTTTTAACATGATAGAAAGTATAATAGAAGCAGTTGTGGGCGGGGAAAGTCCACCTTAATAATTCATTTTTTATGGAGGGAATAAATTATGTCATTTTGTACAAAATGTGGCGCTCAGATGCCAGACGGATCAGCTTTCTGTACTAAGTGCGGCGCACCTATGGGTCAGGCAGCACCTCAGCAGGCAGCTCCACAGCAGGCAGCTCCAGTTCAGCAGCCTATGCAGCAAGGATATCAGCAGCCATACGCACAGCAGCCATATCAGCCAGTAGATTATATGGCATCACTTAGACAGAACGCAAAGGTGATTAAGATTATATTCGCTTGCATCAATGCATTCTTAATTATTTCGCTTATTCTTCCTTATGTTTCTATCGAAGGATACGGTGATACATATCACTACAACAGAATTGCTCATGGTGGAGATGGAGATGCATTTGGACTTCTCATTATGACACTCTCACTCTTTACTATTATTGCTTTATTTACACTTAAGAATAAGTTATTTATAACACTTACTTCTATTTACAATTTCCTTATAACACTTATTATGCTTATTGCTGGTCATAAGACTATGCATGACAGCTATGGTGTAGGACATGTATTTGTTATCATCGCTCTTGTATTCCTTGGTATTGGTATACTTGGATACTTTATCAGCTCTGATGATAAATAATTAATTGTAATCTTTGCCCCTTGGATTAGTTCAAGGGGCATTTTTTATTCGGTTTAAATTCAGCAGGTTTTATATGGAAGATCTTAAAAGAAAGCTGACCCAGTCATTTAAAGAACTATTATGCAAGGGTCCTATAGAAAAAATCACAATAAAGGATATTACAGACAAGGCTGGTGTTACCAGAACTACTTTTTATAACCATTTTCATGATAAATATGAGATTCTTGAATGGATAATAGAAGAAGATATCTTAAAATCTGTAAAGCCTCTTATTGAAAATGAACTTTTCTCAGAAATGGTTATCCTTATGTTCTCCTGTATCGCTAAGGAAAAGGAATTCTTCAAGAATGCAATCTTAGTTGAAGGTCAGAATTCTTTCGAGAGTATAGCCCTCAAATGTATTAAAAATGCCTTTACGGAAGTAGTCGATGCCAAATCTGAAGGAAAGCGTCACAGCTATCCATGGCTTACGCCAGGGCTTATTGCAGAATACTATGCCCGTTCACTTATGTTTGTAATAAAGGAATGGATAAAGACTGATATGACCATATCTCCAAAGGAGATGTCTAAGATATATGACTACCTTCTTAAGCACTCTATGGAGGAAGTTCTTGCTGAGATGTACGCTATTCAAATATAGCTATGCAAATATAAAATGCAAAACAACAAAACAAACTTTACAGCACGTATTAAAGCCATTAACAATCAATATAATATGAATAATATTATCCGACAAACACAATAAAATGTCGCAATATAAACAACAAACTGCAGGGATTGAATCTTCAGTCCCTGTTATTTTTTTGCTTATATGGAATTAGGAAACAAACAGAGGGTTTTCCTTGAACTATTAATAAGGAAGGAGCGTAAAGAGATGTTAAACATCGGAAAATTTATAGTTAAGTTTAGAATCCCAATCCTAATCATAAGTCTTGCTCTCCTGATACCATCGGCAATAGGGTATTTTAACACAAGAGTAAACTATGATATTCTCTCATATCTTCCAAAGGATATTGAGACTATGAAGGGTCAGGATATTCTACTTAACGACTTTGGAACAGGGGCATTTTCTCTGGTTGTTGTAGAAAATATGGACCCTAAAGATATTAGTAACATGAGACAGGAAATTGCTAATATCCCTCATGTTAAGGATGCTATCTGGTATGACTCTATAATGGATCTTTCCATTCCTATGGAGTTACTTCCAAGTGACATCTATGAATTTTTCAATAATAAAAGTCAGGACTCAACTCTTGTAGCAGTTTTGTATGACACATCCATGTCAGCAGATGAAACTATGAAGGCTATCGGAGATATGAGAAAGGTAGTTAGTAAGGACTGCTTCGTAAGTGGTATGGCTGCGGTTGTAACTGATACTAAGAACCTTTCAGACCGTGAGACACCTATATATGTAGTTCTTGCAGTTATTCTTGCGGTAGTTGTTCTATCACTTACCATGGACTCATTTATCATACCAATATTCTTCTTATTAAATATTGGATTTAGCGTTGTCTACAATATGGGAAGCAATATCTTCTTCGGACAGATTTCCTATATTACTCAGGCACTTGCAGCAGTATTACAGCTTGGAGTAACCATGGATTACTCCATATTCTTGTGGCACAGCTATCAGGATGAACAGAAGAATTATTCTGGGGATAACAAACTGGCAATGGCCCATGCCATCGCAAATGCCATAACTTCCGTAGTTGGAAGTTCGGTTACAACGATTGCAGGCTTTATTGCCCTCTGTTTTATGAGCTTTACGCTCGGCCTGGATCTGGGTGTAGTAATGGCAAAGGGCGTTGCACTTGGCGTTATCAGCTGTGTCACAATATTACCTTCTATGATTCTTCTCTTTAACGGAATTATAGAAAAGACAAAGCATAAACCTATTATTCCAGACCTTGGAAAGATAGCACCATTTATAGTAAAGTTCCGCTTTGTAATTCTTATATTGTTCTTACTTATAGTTGGCCCTGCTTACTATGGTCAGTCACATACAGAAGTGTACTACGACCTTGCTGGTACCTTACCAGAATCACTTGATAGTATTGCAGCCAATAAGAAGCTTGATGAGAACTTTAATATGGGTGCTACTCATATGATTCTTGCCAGCTCAGATCTAACAGCAAAAGATGCCAAGGATATGATAAGCGAGATTAAAACACTTGACGGCGTAAAGACAGCTGTAGGCGTTGACTCAATACTTGGGCCAGCATTTCCAAAGGAGTTTTTAGCAGCAGATATCCTGGACAATCTGGTATCTGACAAGTATCAGCTAATACTGGTTTCCAGCGAATATAAGGTTGCTTCTGATGAGGTTAATGCCCAGTGCGGCCAGATTAAGGATGTAATAAGCAAGTATGATGACAAGGCTATGCTTATTGGTGAAGCACCTTGTACCAAGGATCTTATAGAGATAACAAACACAGACTTTAATACTGTTAATGCAGTATCTATCGGAGTTATCTTCGTGATTATCATGTTTGTATTTAAGTCAATATCTATTCCAATCGTACTTGTATCAACTATAGAATTTGCAATATTTGTAAACATGGGTATTCCTTACTACACCCATACAACACTGCCATTCGTAGCCTCTATCGTTATAGGAACTATACAGCTTGGTTCTACTGTAGACTACGCAATACTGATGACCAACAAATACAAGGTTAACAGGGCAGCGGGTATGGATAAGAAGGGAGCTGTTACCGATGCTCTTGCAGGTTCGGTTCAATCGATTATAGTTAGTGCTCTTAGCTTCTTTGCATCAACATTTGGTGTAGGCCTCTACTCAAAGATTGATATGATTAGCGCTCTTTGCTCACTTATGGCAAGAGGTGCTCTTATAAGTATGGTGGTTGTACTTACAGTTCTTCCAACATTCTTTATGGTATTCGATAAGATCATCATCCATACAAGTATAGGATTTAAGCCAAAGAATAGAGAAGTAAAGCTAACTTACAACCAGGACAGTTCGTATGAAACTCAGCAATTATAAGATGGGAAAGGAGATAGTTATGAAAAAACTTAATCTTAAGAAGATAAATATAGAAAATATTCATATAAGTAAAAAAGTTGCTACAAGAACTGCTATCGGTGCTTTGTCAGCAATGATTATAGCAACAGGTGCCTGGGCCTTTAATGCCAGCGCCGGCAAGGACAAAGATGATACATCATCTACAAGTCAAGACAAGGTAGACAAGATTGAGTCTGATGATTTAAAGGCATCTCTTGAGAAGAATGTTACCATAAGTACTGTGGATGCTGATAAGGAAGAGATGGTATATATCATCTCCGATGCAAAGGGTGATGTATCAAGCGTTATTGTTTCTGAACATCTTAAGAATAAAGATGGCAAGGATAAGATTAAGGATGTATCTTCTCTTAGCGATATTAAGAATGTTAAAGGCGATGAAACATTTACTCAGGATGGAGACAGCCTTACATGGGATGCAAAGGGTTCCGAGATCTACTATCAGGGAACAACAGATGCAGAGCTTCCTATTAGTCAGGCAGTTACCTACTATCTTGATGGCAAAGAGATTGAGCCAGACAAGCTTGCTGGAAAAGATGGTCATGTAACTATAAGATTTGACTATGAAAATAAGGCTAAGGAAGGTGAGGTTTATGTACCTTTCGTAGCATTTACAGGTATGATTCTTGACGACAACTTCTCTAACATAGAGGTAAGTAATGGTAAGGCTATCCAGGATGGCAACACTTCTATCATTGTTGGCTATGCAGTTCCAGGAATTAAGGACAGCTTAAATGCCCCTGGGCTCAACATTCCTGACTACTTTGAAGTATCAGCTGATGTTAAGGATTTCGAACTTGAAGCAACTATGACTGTGGTAACTAACCTTGGATCACTTTCATTCGGAGATGGTTCTATAGATTTCTCTTCTATCGAGGATACAATTACATCTGTTATTACAGGTATAGATGAACTTTCAGATGGTGCAGCTGTTCTTGCAGAAGGAACAGATACACTTAAGGATGGATTTAAAGATTATTCTGATGGTGTAACAAGTCTTACAGATGGTGTAAGCCAGTATCTTGATGGTTCTGTTAGTGTAAACGCAGGCATTAAACAGGTTAAGGACGGTATTGATACAGTAAGTGCTAATATGCCAGCCTTCCAGTCAGGAGTTACAAATCTTATGAATGGTGCCAATGACGCATATGAAGGATCAGTAAAGCTTAAAGATGGTATGAAGGAACTTCATGACGGTATCAACAAGATGTGCAACAGTGTAGAAGATATAGCCGGCAATATAGATGATGCTAAGCAGGATGTATATGACAGCTTTAAGTCTAAAACAGGTATGACTTATGATGAGGCATCGGAAAAACTTCAGCAGTTAAAGAGTCAGAGAAATCAGGTTATTGCAGCATGTAAAAATAGTGTAGATATGTGGTCAACTCTTGAAGAAATAGATGGTGGTATTGCAAGCCTTGAAAAAGGTCTTGGTCAGGTAGATGGTGCTATAGCAGCCCTTGATGGTATGAAATCTAAGGTATCTGGTTCAGATACAGCTGATGGTATAGCAGCTCTTAGAACAGGTGCCGGTAAGGTTGAGACAGGAGCTATCGGCTTATCAGAAGGCCTTTGGAAGTTATATGACGGAACAAGAGTTTTAAACGATGGTACTACAACACTTGTAGATGGTGTAAGCCAGCTTGCTGATGGTGCCAATACATTATACGACGGCAGCAATACACTTATAGCTAACAATCAAACCATTCTTGATGGATCATCAAGACTATACGACGCTACAATCCAGCTTACTAATGGTATTGATGAATTATCTGAAGGCGCTCATAAGCTTGATGATGGTGTTAAGGAGTTCAAGGAAGAAGGCATCAGCGAAGTTATGGATGGATATGTAACAGATGCTGAGGATTTAGTAGACCGTATAGATGCTATAAAGACAGCAGCAGAAAACTATCAGTCATATGCTGGAATAGCAGAAGGACAGCAGGGTACAGTTAAGTTCATCTTCAGAACAGACGGTATCAAGTAAAAAGTGCAAAAGGATAGCCTGGCATTAAGTTAATATATTTAGCTGGGCTTTCCCCGCCCACAACTACTATGATGATAAGTGCTATATTATAGTAGTTGTGGGCGGGGAAAGTCCACCTTAATAATTTCACTTCTTATCCCATATTATGTGACAGATCTTTATGATGAGAAAGAATATGCGAACAAATTTGTAAGTGGCGGAAATGGTGACGCATTTGGTATTGCTATTATGACGCTTTCAATTTTAACAATTGCAATGTTATTCTCAGGTGGTAAGAAGTTATTTATTACTTTAATATCTTGCTATAACTTTATTCTTACATTAATCATGCTTATTTCAGGTGGAAAGATTGCAAAATCAGACTATGTTAACTACAGTGCAGGTTTTGTATTTGTAATCATTTCTATCGTATTCTTAGGCGTAGGAACACTTCTCTATTTCTTAAGCGTAGAAGACAATAAATAAAGCAAAAAAGTATAGTTTTAGCCCCTTGGCACTGCCAAGGGGCTTTTTTATGTTCTAAAAATATTACTCAACAATATTTGACAAAAAAGTATAAAGAACTATAAAATAATTAAAAAAGTATAAAGAACTATAAAAAGGTATAAAAAGTTTCAAAAAGTATAAAGAACTATAAAAAGGTATAAAATTATGCAAATTCCATTTACAACAACATTCAGTAAAATACCAAGTATATATATCCCGACAAATCAAAGTTCGGAGATTATAGAAAACTTCAGTTATGAAAATCCATCAGAATCTGTATATAAGATTACAGGTGTTAGAGGTTCGGGAAAAACTGTTCTTCTTGCAAAGATAGAAGAAGAGTTTAATAGTAAACAGCGAGAAGACGAAGGTTGGATTGTTTGTAGTCTAACAGTTAATAGGGATATGCTTCAGCAAATGGCTGCACTACTTAGTAAAAAAGGCTTCATCAAAGATAAAAAGATAAGCAAAAGTGCGGGATTATCTGCCAATATTCTAGGTGCAGGAGCTAATGTACAAGTTACATCTGATAATCAAAATGGATTTTTTGATGTTGGTATTGAGTTAGATGAAGCTTTAAAGGAGTTAACTCAAAAAGGAAATAAGGTACTGATTGGTATAGATGAGGTATCTAAAACAAAAGATATGCTTGTCTTTGCAGCAGAGTTTGGTAAGTGGATACGTGAAGGATATTCTGTTTATCTTGTTTGTACCGGTTTGTACGATAACATAGAACAAGTTGCTAATGTTAACAATTTAACATTCTTTAGAAGAGCAACCACCATAAAGATGGAAAACTTAAATTTTGTTAGAATGACAGAAGCATATAAAAAACAGTTAGATGTCAATATGGATGAGGCTAAGGAGCTTTCCAGACTCACTCAAGGATATGCATATGCTTTTCAAGAGTTAGGTATCTTGTATTTTAAGAGTGGCAAAAAACATTCAATTGATGAGATATGCTCTGATTTAAAGTCTGAACTATTCGCTTATGCTTATGAAAAAATATGGGAAGAGCTAACAGAAGAAGATAAAGAATTGCTACGTCTTATTATTGATAAAAAGGATAATAAACGTGAAGATATAATTTCGAAAATGAAGAAGCCTAATAACTATTCTGTATATAGAGACAGATTATTGAAGAGAGGAATAATAACCGCAAGGCAAGCTTACATATCTTTGGCACTTCCGTTTTTTGACGAGTATATTAAAGAATATGGTATGTAATAAAAGAATCCCTGGCTCATTCAGCGGCTTGGGATTCTTTTTTATTTCTTTATCCTCTTAATCAAAGTAAGAATAAGAAGCATATCCTCATCAGATAAGGACTTTATTTCTTTTATTGCCTTTGAAAGAAGTTCTGGATTTGAATGATTGTTATCAAAGAATTCTGCAGGAGTAATCTGAAAGTATTCGCAAATATAGAAAAACTCACTCATAGAAGGAAGAGTCTTTCCAGAAGAGATGTTGTTAATATAGCCTCTACTATGTCCCAAATCGTAACTAAGTTGATATTCAGATATGCCTCTATTAATTCTCAGTTGTGTTATACGATTTCGAACAAATTCATCCATAAATATATTCCTCCGATAGAACATAATTTAAAAGACGTAAACACTTGATTAGCCTACAGAAAAATGACGTTATTATTGTAAAAACATCTACAAAATGTTATTATATGAAACGAAGGAACGGAATCAGTATTACTGACATTTTATAAATGTCTAATAGGGTTTCAATTTATAAGCGGGAGAGGGGTTACTTATGGCAATACTTGGTGTAATTCGTTTTGATGGATTAAAAAGCAGGGACTGGCTTATATACAAATATCCATCAGATTCAATAGTTCTTGGTTCACAGTTAATCGTACAAGAGGGACAAACAGCTATTTTTGTAAAAGGAGGTATGGTTGCTGATGTTTTCTATCCAGGAACATATACTCTTTCTACGGGAAATCTCCCTATTCTAAAGACAATTGTTAATCTGCCGTTTGGCGGTCAAACCCCATTTAGTGCTGAAATATATTTCTTGAATACTACTATGAAATTGGACATAAATTGGGGCACAACAGATCCAATACAGCTAATCGATCCTAAATATTATGTCAAATTAAGAATACGAGCTTTTGGACAGATGGGACTTAAAGTTCTTGATGTTACTACACTCTTTAAAGAACTGATAGGTGGAATGCAAAAGTCCGATATTGTCAGCTTTGATAAGATTAAAGAGTACTACAGAGGAATACTTGTAATCAAGGCCAAGTCAGCCATAGCAGAAGCTATTATCACTAATCATATCTCTGCACTTGAGATTTCAACACAATTAGAAGCTTTATCAACTAAGGTTAAAGAACAAATTTCTCCTGAATTTGAGAAATATGGTTTTACAGTGGCTAATTTCTATGTTCAGTCTATCAATTTCCCTGATGAAGATTTTGAAAAGATAAATAAGATTCTAGAAGATAAAGCAGCATTTGAAATTATGGGCGATGGAAGATATGCAACAAAGAGATCCTTTGATGTATACGAAAGCGCTGCAAATAATGAAAGTGGTGTGGCTGGTGCTTTTGCAGCAGGGGGAATAGGACTTGGAACTGCTCTTGGCATGGGCTCGGCTATGGGAAATGTGGTAGGTAATCCGCTTGAAAAAGAGACAACAAAAACTTGTGTATCTTGCGGAAAAGTAATTCCAGCAAGCGCAAAATTCTGCCCTGAGTGTGGCTATAGCTATAAAGAAAAAGTATGTGAATGCGGAACAAAACTTGCACCAGGGGTTAAGTTCTGTCCTGAATGTGGAAAGAAGGTGGAGTAGTGAAAAATAGAGGAATAACTGCAATATTTACAATAATACTTCTGGCTTTTTATATAACAATAATTCTATTTACGTTCTTTGCAGTATTGCATATTGATAAAGTAAATAATTTTGCTACAGCGCTTGTTTTTGAAATTATAGGATTTGTATTATTAGCATTTTTTATATTGGTGAACATATTTGGAAGCAAGGTTAAAGTTGGATATCTGGCATCGCTAATTGGAACCACTGTTTTCTACACTGTTATTTTAGACGTAATTAATATGGGATTAGTAAGAACTATGCCTCATAACTTATTTTTTCTTGTTAATCTAATTGTTTTATTTATCTATTGTTTGATTTCTGTCCCTATCTACATTATGGGGATTAAATAAATATCTGGAGGGATAATGTTATGTCGGAAAATGTATGTCCGCAGTGTGGAGCTCCAATTAATCCAGGAGCATCAGAATGTCGTTTTTGTGGTGAAAAATTAGTTCACCAGCAGGTTGTTCAGCAAATGCAGCAGCCAGTATATCAACAGCCTATGTATCAGCAACCACAGCCAATTATCATTCAGCAGGCTGCTCCTCAGCCGGTGTATACAGCTATCAATCCTGCTTGGCCAGTTAAAAGTAAGGTAGCAGCAGGGGTGTTAGGTTTGTTTTTAGGTGGAATAGGAGCTCATAATTTTTACTTAGGGAAAATAGGAACAGGTTTATTGTGTCTATTATTCTGTTGGACAGGTATACCTGCCATAATTGGTTTTATTGAAGGAATAATGATACTGTGTTCTAACGATGAGAATTTCCAGCTTAAATATCATGTTAGAGCAATGATGTAAAATATTAACTTTAAAACAATGAAAGGGTTGGAGTGTTCTCCAATCCTTCATTAATATTAATGTTAAGTTTAAGACATATCTTTAAGGGCAAATAGGAAGAGGGGAAAACTTACTATGAAAAAAGGTAATAAAGGAATAACTGATAAAGAGAAAAAGATTGTATCTGTTGTTTTAACTGCACTTATGCTTTCGCTTACCGCTTGTGGTAATAAGTCTGGCGAAGCGGCACAAAGTGTATCGCAGGAATCTATTGAAACAGAAGTATCTGTGCAAAATGAAAATGAAGTTCAGGATGTGAAGGAATCAACAGAAACTTCACAAGACGAAGACAAGAAGGTTAGTGAAGAAAGTACAAAGGATTCTAAGTCAGAAACTGTGTCTAAAGATGAGGTAAAAACTACTTCAAAAGAAGAGACTACTGATAAAAATAAAGATTCAGATAAGCCTGAGGCTTCTGCAGAACCTACAAAAGAACCTGTAGAAAGTACTCCGGCACCTGTTCAATCACAAACTTTCAATGTAAATATTAAATATGATGGTGGACAAGTTTGGGTTCACAATCCTGATGATGGAACAATAAATCCTGTTACTATGCCACCTGTTGATTTTGGTAATTTTGTATTAACATTGGATGGTAAAGCACATGTTGCCGGTGAACTAGATGGAGCTGCATATTATAACGATTGGGATAATACATATGAATTTTATGTCCTTATACCAATTGATGCACAAGACGCTAATAAAACATTTGATTTCGAATTAATATGTCCAGATAATACAACATATAATCTTAGGAATGCGACTGTAAAAGATAGTATTGATGAATCGTGGTCACCGCTTGTTAATTGTGTGTTTAATAATGGAACTATAAAAGGAACAGTTACTGCTGATGGAAAAATATTACCAATATGTTTTAATGTAAAATTTTAATAGTACTTTGAAATAATAGCAAAAGAACAACTATCGTTTTAGAAGTTGTTCTTTTCTAATGCAATGCACCTAAAAAGGTGTATAATTCAACATAGAAAAGTAAAAGGAAGTAGCACATTATGAAGAAGATAAAGATTTTTTCAGCAATGCTTATGGCATTAATTACTATTTTTGCTAATGTGGCTGTAGTATGTGCAGAACCACAAACTATGCCAGATGGCAGTATATTTGACCCAGAATATTATGCAGCGAACAACCCTGACGTGGTTGCTGCTTATGGAAGCGACAATCCAGAATACATGTATCAGCACTATTTAAACTATGGCAAAAAAGAAGGCCGTCTTCCTTATGCCGGTGCCGATAAAGTAACTCCGGTGGCTCCAACTGCTACAGCAACTCCTGCAGCTAGCGTGCCACGCACAACGTCAAATGATGCTTCGGCATATTTTGCAAGAAGCGTGTTTGTAGGAGATTCTGTTATGGCCGGATACAGAAATTATCTAGCAAAGCAAAAGAGTTCTCCGGAATCTTCGGCAATATTTCTCGCGGCAGCCAGCTATTCAGCAGCTCATGCACTGAATGAAAATGATTCGCTTCATCCTATTTACAGAGGAAAAAAGCAACCAGTTTGGAAATCAATTTCTCAGATGGATGTTGACAGAGTGTTCATAATGTTTGGAACAAATGACCTTGTGGTTAAGGATGCAGGTCCTGCTTCTGATGATGTTCTTGCTTTGGTCGATAAGATCATGGCTGCAAATCCGGGAAAAGAAATTCATATTATAAGCATGTCACCTGTATATGCAGGTACAAGCAAGGGTGCGATGAATAATCCAACCATCAATATATATAATTATCTCCTTTCTCAGGGTGCAGCCCAGAGAGGCGTTTATTATCTTGACCTGAATTCGCATCTGCTTGATTCAAATGGAAATCTTAAGGCTGAATACTGCTCAGACCGATATGTTCATCAGACTTATACTTCATATTCGCAAGTATGGGACCCATTTTTTACAGCTTATGCAACAGGTGCCTATTAGAATTTGAAAATACCAAAAAAGACAGGATAAAACTATGAAAAGCAAAGTAATCAGATATAGAATTTTTGCTGGAATGGTATGTTGCCTTCTGGCTTTAAGCGGATGTAAAAAGAACCCTTCATCTTCAACAAATCAGGTAGATTCCGAGGTGGCTCCATCAGTAGTTAGTGAAGCTGCTCCCGAATCAAAAAAAGCATCGGATGATGTTAAATCTGATGACAGTACAAAAACTGCTGAAGATGCTAAAAAGAATACTGATGACAGCAAATCCGAAGATAAAATAAAAAATGAAGAGGATTCACAAGATACAGCTGGTCCAGATAAATCTAATAAAGAACCAGTAGCACTTATGGATCTTTATAATAAAATTGCAGAAAGTGTTACCCTTCCGGAAATGTACTTTGCGGATGAGGATTTTATGCTCAATTATTATGGAATCGATGCTTCTAAACTGGAGGATTATGTTTTTGCTTCATGTGTCGATTCTACATCTACTGATTCAATCATCCTTATCAGGCTTAAAGACGAAGCTTCTGCAGACGAAGTGGTAGATGGCCTTAACATGGTTTTGGAGCAGATGAGTGCGGAGATGGAAAACTACAACCCTGAAGCAAACGAACTGGTGAAAGCAGCCAAAGTACGTAGAAACGGAAAAAATATAGATCTCATTATTCATCAGGATCGTGAGGCAATCCTTTCGATCATAGACAGTGCCCTTTAGTTAGGGAGGATTGTCTATGGTCTTTTCTAGTCTCCTGTTTTTAATCTTCTTTCTGACGGCGCTGATTCTTTTTTACTTTCCAGTAGGACTGATATTCGGAAAGATAAAGTCAGAAAAAGCAGGCCGAATCGGGATTAGCATTCAAAATGCAATACTTCTGATTTTCAGTCTTTTTTTCTATGCCTGGGGAGAACCAAAATGTGTTTTTCTCCTTATTATTTCTTCACTAGTAGACTTTATTGACGGCATTCTTCTTGAAAAATTTAATGACCGTCCGACGTGTAGAAAGATTTTTCTCGGGATAGCTTTATTTATTAATATTTCACTGCTGGGTGTAATGAAATACGCCAATTTTTTTGTTGGTACTATAAACCGAGTTGCTGGTACAGCTATTCATCTGCCTAGTATTGCGCTTCCTATTGGGATTAGTTTTTATACCTTCCAGACAACAAGCTACTCTATAGATGTTTATAGGGGAAGAGTGAAAGCGGAAAGAAACTTTTTCCGATATCTTACATATATCTCCATGTTCTCACAGCTTATCGCAGGACCTATCGTCCGTTATTCCCTTATAAAAGAGGAACTTACTGATCGTAAGACGACGATGGATAATTTTACCAACGGTTTTAGACGGTTTCTTATAGGACTTTTCAGAAAGGTCCTAATTGCAAACGAACTGGGAGCACTGTGGGATTACCTTAGGGGAGTTTCGGGCATCTCTGTCATGGGAGCATGGCTGGGCTTTTTAATCTTTACACTTCAGCTTTATTATGATTTTAGTGCTTATTCGGATATGGCAATAGCCCTCGGACTGATGATGGGATTCCACTTTGATGAAAACTTTCGTTACCCACTGTCTGCCCTTTCCATTACCGATTTCTGGAGACGCTGGCACATCTCTCTTTCCGGATGGTTTAGGGATTATGTATATATTCCACTTGGAGGAAATCGTAAAGGCAGGTTCAGGCAGCTTATCAATCTTGGGATTGTCTGGTTCCTTACAGGATTATGGCATGGAGCCTTCTGGAACTATGTGCTCTGGGGAATATACCATGGGCTGATGCTTGTTCTTGAAAAATTCATTTGGGGAAGATTCCTTGAAAAAGCTCCAAAATTCCTGAGACATTTTTATACATTGATAATCGTAATCTTCGGATTCGGTATATTCTATTTTGAGGATATGTCCGCATTCGGATCTTACTTTACATACGCATTTGGTATGGCAGGTAACAGGGTAGTAGGCCCTGAAATACTTTGGGCACTAGGAAACTATCTTCCAATCATTGTATTTGCGGTTATTTTCATGTTCCCGGTATTCCCGAAGATAAAAGCATATATAGGAAAACTCGGAGAAAACGGGAAGAATACTATCACATTTATTACCGGAATGGTTTCTGTGGGACTTTTGATACTTTGTATCGCAAACCTTGTCAGAGACTCCTATAATCCATTTTTATATTTTAGGTTTTAGTTATGAAAAAAAACAAAGGCTACAATTTCATAAAAGACATCCCTGTTTTTATTTCTATTGCTGTACTTTTCGTGTTTGCTGTTTTATTTTTGGAGCTTCCTATGAGAGAGTTTTCTGATAATGAAAACAGGATGCTGGCAATCTGTCCTGAACCTTCGAAGAAAAGTATTCTAGATGGAAGTTTCCAAGATTCCTTTGAAAATTTCGTTTCAGATCAGTTTCCCATGAGAGATGAGCTTTTGGGGTTATCTGTACTGGCTTCAAGAGTCGAAGGAAAACAAAAGATAAATGACGTTATCTATGCAAAGGAAAAGAATGGGCAGACTAGGCTGCTTGATGATTATAAAGAACCCCAAAATGAAGAAAAGTTCATTGATGCAGTGGGACGCTTGTATAATGGTGTAGAATCTGCGAACATCACAGTGATGATAGTTCCTACAGCATATCAGATTTATGAGGATGAGATGCCGCCTGTATTATTATCCCAGAAACCAGCCGGGCAGCAGGATACTTTTGAATATCTGAAAGAAGGTATCATTGCACTAGAAGGTAGTGAAAAATCAGGTGGGATAAATATTGTAGAAGGGATCACGGATTCACTTGAAGAAGGTAAAGATGCCGGATATAACATGTTCTACCGAACCGATCATCACTGGACCTTGTATGGTGCATATAGGGGATATCTTGCTCTTGCGCCATATCTTAACATTCCTGTGAATTCTGCTTTAGAAGACCAAATGACTACTGTTTCTGATAGCTTCTATGGAACTACTTGGTCAAAGGTTGTTGATTATTCAGTAGATCCCGACACAATTGAGATATACGAAAATCTCGCTTGGGATAAAAGCCTAGTGGTATCATACGAAGATACAAAGGAGACATCTGCATCTCCTTATAACATGGACTATCTTGATAAAAAAGATAAATACTCTCTTTTCCTTAACAATCAGCATTCTCTCATAAGGATTGATAATCCAGATGCAGATCTTACAAGGACAGACGGAAATGAAAGGAAATCTATAGTAATCATAAAGGACAGCTATGCAAATAGTCTTATCCCACTTATGATTGACCAGTATGAGACTATATGGGTGTTTGACCCTAGATATTACCGCGGAAGCATTACCCAGTTCGTAAACGATCATCCGGAAGTTGAAGACGTCCTAATTCTGTATAATCTGCAGACAATGGACAATGACAGAGGTATTGGAGCAATTTACTAACTACCAAACCTCACGGAGTAATTTTGTTTTATTTGAGATTATCAGTTAGAAAACCATAGATAAGCTGATATGTTTCTGCTGTATAGTGGACACCATCAGCAGTATCAAAACCATGTTGCTTCATATACATATTCAAGTCCAGTATAGTACAATTGACTTCTCTCTTAATCGTATCGTTAAAGGAGTCAATATCTGCGTTAAGAACTTCATACCCGTTTTTATGCTCTTTGACTTCATCAACCGGTGCCACAGTTACGAAAATAATGCTGTAGCCATTAGCTATTAGATTATTGTAATAAGAAGCATATGATTGTACTTTATATAAATCATTCACTCCAAGCATAAAAACAATTGTTTTTGAACTATCCAATGTCTGTTTAGTAAGCCAAGAGTAACCTTCACCATTTTTAGCTTTGACATCATATCTACTATCGCTACTAATATTAGTTGTCTGATTTAATCCAACAAGTCTGCTATCTCCAACAAGAAGATATGACGAAGATTCTGTAATACTTGTATCAACATTATCTTTGCTTACTGTGTTTTCTTTAGGAACAATATTTGCATTATCATCAGAAACAGTAATTGCATTATTATCAGAATCACTTACTGTTTTTTCATCAGGTTCACTAGCAGCATTTTCCTTGGTATCACTAATTACATCTTCATCAGGAATATTAGTTGCATTTTCATTAGGAATGCTAACTTCATTTTCATAGTCAACTGATACTTGTAAGCCATCATCGCTGATATTGTTTGACATAGATGGCTGTGCTTCTGCTTGCTGATAATCGTTATCTTTCATTACTGGTGTATCGTGCAACTTATTAATTAAAACAATAGTGCCAATAGCAAGAATCAAACCGAATAATAGTAATGCAGCAATTCCGTGATAGAAATCTTTCATTAAAATCCTCACTTTATTGTATGTTTTGAACTATGTAATCATTATAACCTCTTTTTGTCTTATGTTCCCATATTTTGCTTGATATGAATAGGAGAAATATAAAGATACATAGTAGATTCATATGTATAATTGAAAAAAGTATAAAGAATTATAAAAAGGTATATGCTTATGAAAAAAATGAGAAGAACTTACAGAAGCAGATAAAGAATTGTTGCGTCTTATCAAGCCTACATATCTTTGGCACTTCCGTTTTTTTATGAATACATTAAAGACTATGGAATGTAAATTAAAAGAATCCCAAGCTGCTATAGGCTGGGATTCTTTTATATTAAAGCATTTTTTTATACTTTGCATATTCGCTTCTAGGTATACCTATCGACTCCATAGCCTGCTCTGGGGTAAAGCTTAAACTAGTCATAAGATTCTTAATAGAGTTAATATTAGCTTCTATTGCACCTTCGGCTCTTCCCTTTGCTAATCCCTTTGCTAATCCCTTTGCTATTCCTTTTTCTATTCCTTTTTCTTCACCTGCTGCTAGTCCTTCGGCCCTTGCCTCTTCTTTACTTACCCGTACTTCTTCATCTATCTTTTCTTTCATTAACTCTCTAAGTGCCTGATACATATTTTTATCCTCCAAAATTCTATCATATACTTCTTTATTAGCATCTATGCTTATCCGTAAAACCGCATCAGCATTTTCCCTATCGCCTTGGTTCTCATAAAGATTCATTTCATCGACAAAATACATTGCGCTCTCTATATCTAGGTGTTGTGATAAAGCTTTTAGGCTCAGGTGATTTCTATTATCTAGTTCTTTCGAAATAATAATCTGAACTGGAAAAGGAATACTCCCATTTATATTGTATATCCCAGGAATATTACAATCAACAGCATATCCATTTTTACTCAGCCAGTTCATTAGTTTTCTAGGGAAAATATCCCTTACAAATGTCAGTGTAATCTCACTAGATTTGATTTCGTCAGCTGTTTTTCCTAAACTTTTGTATAA
The DNA here is from genome assembly GCA_000687675.1 of Lachnospiraceae bacterium NC2008. Lineage (GTDB taxonomy): Bacteria > Bacillota > Clostridia > Lachnospirales > Lachnospiraceae > NK4A136. Next base: position 156,338 of record JHWS01000006.1, read on the forward strand.
GCAGGCATAAGCCAGACCTTTAAAGAATTGATCTACTCCAAGATTGGCTTCTGGACTCTTATACTCAAAAATATTATGTTTTCTAAATATACGGCCAATTTCATTAGTCAGCTGGGCATCCGTTCGCTTTTTAATGATTAACATATCCATCGATAGTGGTTTTTTGCTAAGTGGAAATTCTCGATTAAATTCAAGCAAGTCTTTCTCTAGCCTGAATTCAAGTTCTATGGCACCACAAAATCCCATGTGCCATTGCTTCTTATTCATGTTTTCATTCATAGGCATCTTAACCTCCTTTACGCCACAGGAGCTAGTTGCCTATAAAAAACTCCTGTTTATTTCTGTTGATAATGTGAATTAAGCAGGAATTTCTGAATTAGAATCTTAGATTATACGGAATGTATAGAATAATTTAGAATTAATCTGCTTGAGAAGAAGATAACATGTTCATAAAAAAATGACAAGAAGAAAAAGTTTTTCCTTAATTCTAGTATGGATAGCTGAATGGGAAGATACAAATAGATGAAACTCTTTGAAAACTTCGAATAAAAAGCACAAAAGAAAGCCTTAATTTTATACAATTCTTCCCATGATTTAAGGGATATAAGCCTTTTAATCTTGGTTAATTTGCAGTATAATAGTAGCACTTGGTTATTATGACAAGTAGGAAAAGGAATAAAACGGAGGAAGAACAATGCCAAAGAAAGCAGCAGCGGCGACTACATCGTCTGGAGCAACTATAAGAGATTCTTTTGACAAGGACCTTTTTAAGAGAAGCGTGCTCTATAACATTAAGACATTATATAGAAAGACACTTGAGGAAGCTACTCCTCAGCAGATATTCCAGGCAGTATCATATGCTATCAAAGATCAGGTAGTAGATATGTGGCTTGAAACACAGAAGCAGTACGAGAAGAAGGATCCAAAGACAGTTTACTATCTCTCGATGGAATTCCTTATGGGACGTGCTCTTGGTAACATGATGATCAATATGAAGGGCTACAAGGCAGTTGCTGAAGCTCTTGATGAACTAGGCCTTGATATTAACGTTATCGAAGATCAGGAGCCAGATGCAGCACTTGGTAACGGTGGTCTTGGCCGTCTTGCAGCATGTTTCCTTGATTCACTTGCAACACTTGGATACAGTGCATATGGATGCGGTATCCGTTACAGATATGGTATGTTCAAGCAGAAGATTAAAGATGGTTATCAGGTAGAGGTACCAGATAACTGGCTTGAGAATGGTAACCCATTCGAACTTCGCCGTCCAGAATATGCCAAGGAAGTTAAGTTCGGCGGATATGTAAGCTGCAGAACAGATGAGAATGGTAGAAACAACTACTTCCAGGAAGGTTACCAGGCAGTTAAGGCTATACCTTATGATGTACCTGTTGTAGGTTATGGCAATGGTATCGTTAATACACTTCGTATCTGGGATGCAGAGTCTATTGACGTATTCAGACTTGACTCATTTGATAAGGGTGATTACCAGAAGGCTGTTGAGCAGGAAAACCTTGCTCGTAACATTGTAGAAGTTCTTTATCCTAACGATAACCACTATGCTGGTAAGGAACTTAGACTTAAGCAGCAGTACTTCTTCATCTCAGCATCAGTTCAGGAAGCTGTTGCAAAATACATGAGAAATCATAGTGACATTAAGAAGTTCTATGAGAAGGTTACATTCCAGCTTAACGATACACACCCAACAGTTGCTATAGCAGAACTTATGCGTATCCTTATGGATGAGCATTATCTTACATGGGATGAAGCATGGGAAGTTACAACTAAGACATGTGCTTATACTAACCATACAATTATGTCAGAAGCACTTGAGAAATGGCCTATCGAGCTCTTCTCTAGACTTCTTCCTCGTATATATCAGATTATTGAAGAAATCAACAGAAGATTCCTTATCGAAGTTGAAGCTAAGTATCCTGGAAATCAGGACAAGGTTAGAAAGATGGCTATCATCTACGATGGACAGGTTAAGATGGCTCACCTTGCTATTGTTGCTGGCTACTCAGTAAACGGTGTTGCAAGACTTCATACAGAGATCTTAAAGAATCAGGAACTTAAAGACTTCTATGAGATGTTCCCTGATAAGTTCAACAACAAGACTAATGGTATTACACAGAGAAGATTTCTTCTTCACGGTAACCCACTTCTTGCCGATTGGGTAACAGCTCATATTGGTGATGACTGGATTACAAACCTTCCAAAGATTAATAAACTTAAAGTATATGCAGATGATGAGAAGGCTCAGCAGGAATTCATGAATATCAAGTACCAGAACAAGGTACGTCTTGCTAAGTACATTAAGGAGCACAATGGTATCGATGTAGATCCACGTTCTATCTTCGATGTACAGGTTAAGAGACTTCACGAATACAAGAGACAGCTTCTTAACATCCTTCACGTTATGCATCTTTATAACCAGCTTAAGGATAATCCTGATATGGACTTCTATCCAAGAACATTTATCTTTGGTGCTAAGGCAGCAGCAGGTTATATGAATGCTAAGCTTACAATTAAGCTTATTAACTCAGTAGCTGATGTTGTTAACAATGATCCTGATATCAACGGACGTCTTAAGGTTGTATTTATCGAAGATTACAGAGTATCCAATGCAGAGATAATATTCGCTGCAGCTGATGTATCAGAGCAGATTTCTACAGCTTCTAAGGAAGCATCTGGTACAGGTAACATGAAGTTCATGCTTAACGGTGCTCTTACAATTGGTACTATGGATGGTGCTAATGTTGAAATCGTTGAAGAAGTTGGCAAGGAGAATGCATTTATCTTCGGTCTTTCTTCAGAAGAAGTAATTCACTATGAGAACTATGGTGGATATAACCCATCAGAAATCTTCAACAATGACCCTAACGTAAGACGTGTACTTATGCAGCTTATTAATGGTACATTTGCTCCGGATGATCCTGATAGATTCAGACCACTTTACAACTCTCTTCTTAATACACTTTCATCTTCTAAGGCTGATACATACTTCATCCTTAAGGATTTCGAAAGCTATGCAGAAGCTCAGCGCAAGGTTGAGGCAGCATACAAGGATGAGAAGAGCTGGGCGAGAAGTGCTATTCTTAATACAGCATGCTCAGGTAAGTTCACATCTGATAGAACTATCCAGGAATACGTTAAGGAAATCTGGAAACTTGATAAGGTTACACTTAGACGTAAATAATATATGTAATTAACTACTAGGCGGCTCCAAAAGGAGCCGCCTTTTTGTGTTTTATGTGCAGGGCTGGGATAGGTAATTATCGCCTCTGGCGAACCTAGCCTGCGCTGCGAGTAAGAGGATACCTTCTACTTGATTTGGGAAAATGATATAAAGAAAATCTTTTTTTTCCGTTTTTTTCTTACTTTTCGCATACTATACAGTCAAAGTAAATAACACTATAATATTCTGTGGGCTTTTATGCCCTATTTGTCATGCCCAAAAATTCGCATGACTTCCTATTATTAATGTAGTAAATGTTGCCGGTAGAGACTGGCTAATAATAAAGAAGGGAAGTTACAACATGATTAATTTGTACGAAGGCGGCGCTTACCTTGTAGGCGGAAGCGAACTTGTTGCAGACAGTGCTGAAGCAGTAGCAGCAGTAAAGTCTAAGACAGGTAAAGACATTACAAAGGAAGAAGCTAAGAAGAATACTATCGCATATAGCATCCTCGAGGCTCACAACACTTCAGGCAATATGGATAAGCTTAAGATTAAGTTCGATAAGCTTACAAGCCACGATATTACTTTCGTAGGTATTATCCAGACAGCAAGAGCTTCAGGCCTTAAGAAATTCCCTATTCCATATGTACTTACAAACTGCCACAACTCACTTTGTGCAGTAGGTGGTACTATCAACGAAGATGACCACATGTTTGGTCTTTCATGTGCTAAGAAGTACGGCGGTGTATACGTTCCACCTCATCAGGCAGTTATACATCAGTTTGCAAGAGAGATGCTTGCAGGCGGCGGACGTATGATTCTTGGTTCTGACTCTCACACAAGATACGGTGCTCTTGGTACTATGGCTATGGGCGAAGGAGGTCCAGAGCTTGTTAAGCAGCTTCTTAACCAGACATATGATATTAATATGCCAGGTGTTGTAGCTGTATATATGACAGGAGAACCTGTTCGCGGTGTAGGTCCTCAGGACGTTGCTCTCGCAATTATCGGCGCTGTATTTAAGAACGGCTACGTTAAGAATAAGGTAATGGAATTCGTTGGTCCTGGTGTAAAGAATCTTTCAGCTGATTTCCGTATCGGTGTAGATGTTATGACAACAGAGACAACTTGCCTTTCTTCTATCTGGGCTACAGATGAGAAGATTAAGGAATTCTATGATATTCATAAGAGACCAGAAGATTATAAGGAACTTAATCCTGGTGATGTTGCATATTATGATGGAGTTATCGAAATTGATCTTTCTAAGATTAAGCCAATGATAGCTATGCCATTCCACCCATCTAATGCATACACTATCGAAGAGGTTAATGCTAACCTTGAAGATATTCTTCATGAAACAGAGAAGCGTGCACTTGTATCACTTGATGGTGCAGTTGATTATAAGCTTACAGACAAGATTAAGAACGGTAAGTTCTATGTTGACCAGGGTATTATCGCTGGTTGTGCAGGTGGTGGATTCGAGAACATCTGCGCTGCAGCTGATATCTTAAATGGCGCATCTATTGGACCAGACGAGTTTACACTTAGCGTATATCCAGCTTCTATGCCAGTTTATATGGAACTTATTAGAAATGGCTGCGCAGCTAAGATTATGGAAACAGGTGCAATCATGAAGACTGCATTCTGCGGACCTTGCTTTGGTGCTGGTGATACACCATCTAACAACGGCTTCTCTATTAGACATTCAACACGTAACTTCCCTAACCGTGAAGGTTCTAAGCTTCAGAGCGGTCAGATTTCATCAGTTGCACTTATGGATGCTCGTTCAATCGCAGCTACTGCAGCTAATAAGGGATTCCTTACTCCAGCTACAGAAGTTCCAGAGAAGATTGGACAGTATAAGTATTCATTTGATGACACTATTTATAAGAACAGAGTATTTGATTCAAAGGGCCTTGCAGATGACAGCGTAGAGATTAAGTTTGGTCCTAACATTAAGGACTGGCCAGCTATGGTTGCTCTTCCAGAGAATATGCTTCTTAAGGTTGTATCAGAGATTCATGACCCTGTTACAACAACAGATGAGCTTATTCCTTCAGGTGAGACATCATCATATAGATCTAACCCACTTGGACTTGCTGAGTTTGCACTTTCAAGAAAGGATCCAGAATACGTAGGTAGAGCTAAGGCAATTCAGAAGGCTCAGAAGGCAATTGAGGCTGGAGAGTGTGCTGGTAAGGCAGTTCCAGAAGTTGCTGAGGCTATGGAAGTAGTTAAGAAGACATTTGCAGATGTTGATCATAATAACCTTGGTGTTGGTTCAACAATCTTTGCTGTTAAGCCAGGTGATGGTTCAGCAAGAGAGCAGGCTGCATCTTGCCAGAAGGTACTTGGTGGATGGGCTAACATCGCTAATGAATATGCTACAAAGAGATACAGATCAAACCTTATTAACTGGGGTATGCTTCCATTTATTATTCCAGAAGGAGAACTTCCATTTAAGAATCTTGATTTCATCTTCCTTCCAGGTATTAAGAAGGCAGTTGAAGAGAAAGCTTCAGAGATTAAGGCATATGTTATTAAGGACGGCGGTCTTAAAGAGTTTACTATGACACTTGGTGAACTTACAGATGAAGAAAGACAGATTATCCTTAAGGGTTGTCTTATCAACTACAACCGTGTTGATTAATTAAGATATTATTACAGCTAACTAGCTGACAAGGAGCGTTAAGTATCATGAGAAACGACGAGAAAGTATATAATCCTAAAGAAATTGAGCCAAAATGGCAGAAGTACTGGGAAGAACATGAAACATTTAAGACAGACGTATGGGACTTTTCTAAGCCTAAGTTCTATGCTCTTGATATGTTCCCATACCCATCAGGTGTAGGTCTTCACGCAGGACATCCTGAAGGATACACAGCTACAGATATAGTATCTCGTATGAAGAGAATGCAGGGCTACAATGTCCTTCACCCAATGGGATACGATTCATTTGGTCTTCCAGCTGAGCAGTACGCTGTTACAACAGGTAACCATCCTAATGGATTTACACAGGAGAACATAAAGACATTCTCAAAGCAGCTTAAAGAGCTTGGTTTTGACTATGACTGGTCTAAGATGGTTGCAACATCTGATCCTAAGTTCTACAAGTGGACACAGTGGATCTTCAAACAGCTTTATCTTGATGGATATGCAAAATATATTGATATGCCAGTTAACTGGTGTGAAGAACTTGGTACAGTTCTTTCTAACGATGAAGTTATTGATGGTAAGTCAGAGCGTGGTGGATACCCAGTAGTTCGTAAGAACATGAAGCAATGGGTTATTGACCAGCCAGCATTTGCAGAGAAGCTTCTTGAAGGACTTGATGAGATCGACTGGCCAGAGTCTACTAAGGCTATTCAGCGTAACTGGATTGGACGTTCAACAGGTGTTGAAGTTGAGTTCCAGATTGTTGGCGGCGGCAAGTTCTCAATCTTTACAACATGTATTGAAACAATATACGGTATTACATTCATGGTACTTGCTCCAGATGGAGATATAGTTGAAGGTCTTCTTGACAGAGTTGAGAATATCGATGAAGTTAAGGCTTACATCGAAGAGACTAAGAAGAAGAACGATATGGACCGTACAGAGCTAAACAAGACTAAGTCAGGATGCGAGCTTAAGGGTGTTACATGTATCAACCCTGTTAATGGTAAAGAAGTTCGTATGTTCATCGGTGACTTCGTTCTTGCTTCATACGGTACAGGTGCAGTTATGGCTGTTCCAACACACGATCAGCGTGACTTCGAATATGCACAGGCTCATAACATTGATATGATTCAGGTTATCGATGGTGATGAGAAACTTGGACATGTAGATGTAACTAGTCAGGCATTTGAAAAGCATGATTATCTTGGCAAGGGCTACAAGCTTATTAACTCAGAAGAGTTTACAGGACTTACAGTTGAAGAAGCTAAGCCAGCTATCACAAAGAAACTTGTTGATATGGGTATTGCCAAGGAAACAGTTAACTACCACTTCCGTGAATGGATCTTCGCTCGTCAGAGATATTGGGGTGAGCCAGTTCCAGTTGTACACGGAGAAGATGGCAAGATTCATGTACTTGATGACAGTGAACTTCCACTTATCCTTCCAGAACTTGAAGACTACAAGGGTAAGAACGGACAGGCTCCACTTGAGAATGCTGAGGAGTGGAAGCAGTATGATAAGAATGGCATAAAGGGTAAGAGAGAAACTTCTACTATGCCAGGTAGTGCAGGTTCATCATGGTACTTCCTTAGATATATTGATCCTGATAACGATGAGAAGTTCGCTGACCCAGAACTTCTTAAGCACTGGATGCCTGTTGACCTTTATATAGGTGGACCTGAGCATGCTGTTGGACATCTTATGTATTCACGTATCTGGAACAGATACTTATATGACAAGGGTCTTGCTCCTACAAAAGAGCCATTTAAGAAACTTGTTCACCAGGGTATGATTCTTGGTTCTAACGGTATCAAGATGGGTAAGCGTTTCCCAGAATTCGTTGTTAACCCTTCAGATATAGTTAATGACTACGGTGCAGATACACTTCGTCTCTATGAGATGTTTATGGGACCACTTGAGGTTTCTAAGCCATGGAGTCAGCAGGGTGTTGAAGGTGCTAGAAAGTTCATTAACAGAGTATGGACATTCTTTACTAACCCAGAGAATATTACAGATACTAATGATGGCAGTCTTACAAAGGTATATCATCAGACAGTTAAGAAAGTAACTGATGACTTTGAAGCACTTGCATTTAACACAGCTATCTCTCAGATGATGATATTTGTCAATGCTGTATACAAGGCTGGTACATGTCCAAAAGAATATGCAGAAGGTCTTATAAAGATGCTTTCTTGTATCGTTCCTCACGTAGGTGAAGAAATCTGGAGTGAACTTGGTCATAATGACACAATCGCATTCGAAAAGTGGCCTACATATGATGAGAAGGAACTTGTAGAAGATACAGTAGAAATCGGTGTTCAGATTAATGGTAAGGTTAAGGGTACAGTTGCAATCGGTGTTGATGAAGCACAGGATAGCGCTCTTGCTAAAGCCAAGGAAACAGATTTCATTAAGAAGGCAATTGAAGGCAAGACTATTGTTAAGGAAATCTATGTTAAAGGAAAGATTATTAACATAGTTGTTAAGTAATTTGTAACATTAAAAAAGTATAACTATGGAAATGGCTGTTAACCGGCTGTTTCCATGTATACCGGTAACAAGTGTCACCGGTTAATATATGGAGGATAATTAAAATGAAAAAAGTATTATTAGGTCTCGGAAAGTTTGTTTACTTCTTCACAGGATTCTATGTAATCCTTACAATGAATGTTCACGCATACATCGATCCTAGTGCGGTAACATATGGTATTCAGGCTATCGCAGCTGTTGTTGTTGCTATCGGTGCACTTATTGCAGTATTCCGTCATAAGATTGCAGCTTTCTTCAAGAAAGGAAAGAAGGAAGAAAAGGCTGAAATCCACTTTACAGATGACGAAGAAGCAGCTACAGAAACAGCAGATGAAAAGGAAGAGAACTAATAAGTTCTTAAGATAAGGGATATATAAGATGCAGTACTTAGGAATCGCTTTTGGATACGTACTTAATATATGTTACAAGCTCTGTAATGATTACGCGCTTGCTATCATATTGTTCACATTGTTAACTAAAATAATTCTTCTTCCAATATCTATCATGGTACAGAAGAACTCAATAAAGATGGTTAAGATGTATCCTGCTATGAACAGAATCAAAGCAAAATGCTTTGGTAACAAGGATATGATTGCAGAGGAACAGTATAACCTCTACAAAGAGAACCATTATCATGCAACACTTGATCTTATACCTGTAATTGCACAGCTTGTAATTCTTATGGGTGTTGTTGAAGGTATTAGACAGACTATACCAGTTAACGGTGTATGCAGATATTCTATGAAATTAGTATCCTTTGGCTTTGATTTTGGATTAATTCCAAGCAAGGCTATGGGTATCACAATAATTATTCCTGTAGTTGCTGCATTATCAGCATGGCTTATGTGCTTTACACAGAACCGTTCGAATGTACTTCAGTCAGAGCAGGGAACAGCAAACAAGATGATTACACTTTCCATCTCAGTTGCTCTTTCCCTTTATCTTGGCTTCTTTGTAACAGCAGGCGTAGGCTTTTACTGGATTATCTCTAACCTTATGTCTATAGCTCAGATGTATATCTTAAATGTTTGCATTAATCCTAAGAAATACATCGACTATGATGCATTAGAAGCAAGCCGCCAGGAACTTGAAAAAGTTACTAAGTATGCGGCTGAAAATAGTAAGGGTAGAACAAAAGAAGAAATTGCCCGTGAGAAGGCAGATGTTAAGGCATTTGAAAAATATCACGGTAAGCAGGTTGTATTCTATTCTGAAAAGAATGGTTTCTATAAATATTTCAAAGATGTTATTGAAACTATACTTAAGAAGACAGATATCGTTATTCATTACATAACAGGTGATATTAACGATGAAGTATTCAAACTTGCCTCAGACCACTTTAGGGTTTATTACATAGGCGAGAACAAGCTTATCATCACTATGATGCGTATGGATGCAGATGTAGTAGTACTTACTATGCCTGACCTTCAGAAGTATCACATCAAGCGTTCGATGGTAAGAAAAGATATTGAATATATCTATATGGATCATGCTGTAGCAAGTGCCAATATGACACTTAGAAAGCATGCACTTGATAACTTTGATACTATCTTCGCAACAAATCAGCTTATGGCAGATGAGATGCGTGAGATGGAAGAGGTGTATAACCTTAAGAAGAAGAATATCGTAGAATACGGATATTCACTTATCGATAATATGATTGCCAACTATGAAAAAACTCATAGTGAAGATGATAGCAATCCGGATAATATTATCAAGCAAAAGGGTGGCAACCGCACACCAGAAATCCTTATCGCTCCATCATGGCAGCAGGATAATATTATGGAATCTTACATTGACGAGATTCTTGATAACTTACTTGGACATGGCTACCATATAACAGTTAGACCTCATCCACAGTATGTACGACACTTTGAAGCTAAGCTAAAAGCGCTTGGCGATAAATATAAAGAACATGATGACTTCGAGCTTCAGCTTGATTTCTCATCTAATAAAACAGTATTTGATGCAGATGTGCTTATAACAGACTGGTCTGGTATAGCTTATGAGTATTCATTTACAACTCTTAAGCCAACACTCTTCATCAACACACCTATGAAGATTATGAATCCTGATTATAAGGATCTTAAAACTGTGCCATTCGATATCGAGGCAAGAGACCAGGTTGGTATCTCTGTTGATACTGATAAGCTTGGAACACTTGGCGAAGTTGCAGAAAAGCTTCTTACACAGCCTGTATATTCTAAAGAATCGCTTAAGGCTGTCAGAGAAAAATATCTCTACAATGTAGGAACATCTGCAGAGGTTGGTGCAAAATATATTATTAAACAGCTTATTGCTGCTAGTAAGAGATAATATGCGTTGTATATGTATGGCCCCTACCATACATTAAGGATATTATGCAGGTATGAAACCTGCCGGGAAAGAAAGTAAGAGAGAGTATTATGAAAAAGAAGATGCTGGTAAGATTTTTACTACTAGCCTTGGCACTTACTATGCTAACGGCTTGTGGTAAAGAAAAGAAGAACAAGAAGACCCTTGAAGAATTCTATGCCTCAGAAGAGGTTCAGGAAAAACTTGCTGAGAATATGAAGGCAGTAAGCCCTCAGTATTATTACTACTATTCTAATGTTGAAATTGAAGTTGTTGGTAATGAGATGATTTACAAGTACACTTATAGAAATAATAAGGTACTTGATCAGGATTCACTAAGCGATGCACTTGGACCACAGGCTGCTGAGCTTATTCAGAAGCTGGGTAAGAATACAGGTGTAACAGATGATATTACTATCAGGTACATCTACTACAATCCTGATGGCACAGAGATTGCTAATGTAGCATTCTATGACAAATACCAGCCACCAAAGATGAACTAATAAGAGATATAACTATAGTAAAGAATAAAAGGAGTGAATTGGTATGAACATAAAGAGAAATGTATTGCTTAATCCAGGACCTGCTACCACAACAGATTCTGTAAAGTTAGCACAGGTAGTTCCTGATATATGTCCACGTGAGCAGGAGTTCGCTGGTCTTATGAAAGGTCTTAGAGAGGACCTTGTTAAGATAGTACACGGAGATCTTAACAAATATACAAGTGTACTTTTCTGTGGTTCAGGTACTATTAATATTGATATCTGTCTTAATTCACTTCTTCCAGAGAATAAGAAAGCTCTTATTGTTAATAATGGAGCATATTCTTCAAGAGCAGTAGAAGTGTGTCAGTACTACGGACTTCCACATATTAACTTACAGCTTCCAATAGATACTCCAGCAGACCTTGCTAAGGTTGAGGAGGCTCTTAAGGCTGATAGTGATATAGCTCTTGTTTACACAACTCACAATGAGACAGGTACAGGTCTTCTTAATCCTATTCGTGAGATAGGTGCTCTTGCTCATAAGTATGGAGCAATCTTTGTAGTTGATACAACATCAACACTTGCTATGAGACCTATAGATATTGAGAAAGATAATATCGATTTCTGTATGGCTTCAGCCCAGAAGGGTATTATGGCTATGACAGGTCTTTCATTTATCATTGGTAATACAGAGATTATTAAGAAGTCAGCTTCTTATCCAAAGAGAAGCTACTATTGTAACCTCTTCCTTCAGTATGATTACTTTGAGAAAACAGGGGAGATGCACTTTACACCACCTGTTCAGACAATCTATTCTACAATTCAGGCTCTTAAGGAGTACTTTGAAGAAGGCGAAGAAGCTAAGTGGGCAAGACACAGCAGAGTCTTTGATGCAATCTATGATGGACTTTCAGAGCTTGGTTTCAAGATTTATATTCCAAAGGAAAATTCTACGGGGTTAGTTGCAGCTGCTCTATATCCAGATGATCCTAACTTTGATTTTATCAAAGTTCACGATTATTGCTATGAGAGAGGCTTTACTATCTATCCGGGTAAGGTTGAAAAGAAGGGAATGTTCAGACTATGTTCCCTTGGTGCTATAGATGTAAAAGATATTGAAGACTTCTTTGTAGTATTCAAAGAAGCACTTTCGAAGTATAATGTAACAGTACCAGTAAAGTATAATTAAGGAGAGACAGATGAGTACAGTTTATACATGTTTTTGTACTGATATTATTCATGCAGGACATTTAAACATCATTAATGAAGCTAAGAAGTACGGAGAAGTTATCGTAGGTGTTCTTACAGATGACGCTATGATCAGATATAACCGTTTTCCAACTAAGACATTCGAAGAACGTCTTGAGATGGTTAAGGCTATTGATGGTGTAAGTAAAGTTGTTATTCAGGATACAGTCCTTTATAACAAGGTAATTGAAGAACTTAAGCCTGACTATGTTATCCATGGTGATAACTGGAAGGAAGCTCCACTTAGTGCAATAAGAGATAATGTTGAAAAGTGTCTTAGCCAGTATGGCGGTAAGATTATAGATGTTCCTTATTCATACAATGAGGAGATAGCTCATGAGGATGCTAAGGTTCGTGAGAAGCTTGCAGTTCCTGAACTTAGAAGAAAGAGACTTCGTCAGCTTCTTAAGATTCGTCCGGTAGTTAAGGCTATAGAAGCACATTCTGGTCTTACAGGACTTATTGCAGAGAAGACTGTAGTAGAGCATGACGGTGAATTTGACCAGTTCGATGCTATGTGGATATCATCACTTTGTGATTCTACAGCAAAGGGTAAGCCAGATATCGAACTTGTAGATATGACATCAAGATTCAGAACTATTGATGATGTTATGGAAGTTACAACAAAGCCAATTATCTTCGATGGAGATACAGGCGGACTTACAGAGCACTTCGTATATACAGTTCGTTCACTTGAGAGAATGGGTGTAAGTGCTGTAATTATTGAAGATAAGACAGGACTTAAGAAGAATTCACTTTTTGGTACTCAGGTTGAGCAGACACAGGATTCTATCGAGCATTTCTCAGAGAAGATTAGAGCAGGTAAGAAGGTTCAGCTTACAGATGACTTTATGATTATCGCTCGTATCGAAAGCCTTATCTTAGAGAGAGGTATGGAAGATGCCCTTACAAGAGCATTTGCCTTTACTGAAGCTGGTGCTGACGGTATCATGATTCACTCTCGTAAGAAGGATCCTGCAGAAATCGTAGAATTCTGCCAGAAGTTTAGAGAGAAAGATAAGGAAACACCTATAGTAGTTGTTCCTTCATCATTCAATACAATTACTGAAGAAGAACTTGGCAAGGCTGGTGCCAACATCGTTATTTACGCTAACCAGCTTACAAGAGCTGCTTTCCCTGCTATGGAGCAGACAGCTAAGGATATTCTTAAGTATCACAGAGCTAAAGAAGTTGATGACAGACTTATGCCAATTAAGCAGATTATCACACTTATAGATGAATTATAATTTTGATATGCCACTATAATTGTAGTGGCATATTCTTTATGCACAGGACCTGGTAAAGAAAATATCGCCTATCGGCGAACCTGGTCCGCACGGCGAGTGGTAAAGATAAATCTTTCCCACTCGATATTATAGCGGGGTAAGGAATATATCGCCTGACGGCGAACCCGGTCCGCACGGCGAGCCGCAAAGATTTCTTTGCAGCTCGATTAGAGCCAGCATGGCTACGAAAGGATATTAATTATGGCAAATGCAATTATGATGGCTTCAGGTATGGGCACAAGAATGCGTCCACTTACACTTACAACTCCTAAGCCACTTATTAAAGTAAATAATAAGCCTATGATTGAGTCGGTACTTGAGACTCTTAAAGAGGCAGGGGTAGAGAAGATATTTGTAGTTGTTGGATATCTAGGAGACCAGTTTGATTATCTTAAGGACAAGTATGATAACCTTGAGATTATTAAGAATGGCGACTATGAAACAATAAACAATATCTCATCTATCTACTATGCAAGAGAAGCCCTTAAGCTTGATGATACATATATCTGCGAGGCAGACCTCTTTGTAAAGGATGTAAACTTTGTTAAAAACCTTGGGGCTGATTATTCAGGCTACTTTGGAACAGCTCAGCATAAGCAGCATTCTGATGACTGGGGATTTATGCTTGATGATGTAGGTTATATTACAAAGATTGCCAAAGGCGGCAACTGGGATTATAACATGTGTGGTATGAGCTTCTTTAAGAAGGCTGATGCAAATAAGCTGGCAGACTTTATAGAAGCAAGATACAACACAGAAGGTTTTGAAAACCTATTCTGGGATGATGTGGTTAATGAGAATCTGGATAGTCTTAAGATAAAGATTCATGAGATTAAGGCTGGAGATATAACAGAGATAGATACTGTAGAAGAGCTTGAAGAGGTTAATAAGCAGTTCTCCTAGAAGAAAACACCAAAGGGAGCCTGGTTTACGACAGGTGACATAGGTAATAACAAAAAGTTCACCTTGTGAACTATAGGAAATATATGGAAAGTAAGATTATTTGGTTTAAGTATGCAGTAGATAAGGTGCTGCGTTCAAAACTTAAGCTAAAAACTAAATACTGTAAGCAGGAAGTGCTGGGTCTTGAAGACGCAGCGGCTTTTGTTAAGGAAAGAATTGAAAGCGGTGAACCATTTATGGCAAGCCGTTTTGGTTTCTTTGAACTTGCTGTTATGCGTATGTATGAGTTTGGTAAAAAGAATAAGTACCAGACTGTTATGGATAATGTGTATAACTGCGCGGGTTTTTTTCCTAATGATACTTCTCTAGGCTATAAGTTTAATGAAGTCATGAAGGAGTCAATAAAGGTCTGTGACCTTCTTGGACTATCTCACGAACTTTGTGAAAACTACTTTATGAATAGATTCATGGATAAGAGAGCCAAGGCTGCAAAAGATTTTAGCGTATATAATATCTGTGAGATGGATAATAGCTGGACTACTGCTCTTAAAGGTAAGAAGGTGCTAGTGGTAACACCATTTACAGAGACAGTAGAGAGCCAGTATAAGAATAGAGACAAGCTCTTTATTAATAGGGATGATTTTGGTGGCAAAGAAGCTACTAAGGATGAATCCTATCTTGATAGCAGTAAGGCATCTGATATTGCTAATGATGCTAGCTACAGACTTCCTGAATTTGAACTTATAACATATAAGTCTCTTCTTACGGTAGGTGACCTTAGAGATGACAGGTTTGAAACCTGGTTCGATGCTCTTGATTTTATGACAGAAGAGATTCTTAAGCTTGATTTTGATATAGCACTTCTTGGCTGCGGCGCTTACGGTATGGCTCTTGCAGCTAGAATCAAGAAAGCTGGCAAGCAGGCTATACATATGGGCGGCACAACCCAGCTGGTATTTGGTATTATGGGAAGACGCTGGGATGGCTCAAGATTTGGCGGTATAGACCATATGGACCCAAAAGTAGCCAGATTCTATAACAAGTACTGGACCTACCCGCTTGAAGGCAAGCCAGACGAAGCTAACAAAGTTGAATACGGCCCATATTGGAAATAACAGATAAACCTCGCTGATAGCGTAGATATTTAAAAGAGCTTCTCTTCTGAGAAGCTCTTTTTATGCACAGGGCTGGGAAAGGTTTACGTCGCCAAATCCAGATGCTGCATAGTTCCAACGCCGCCATTCTCATATAAGAATATGCCTGTCTGCCTTATAACAGCATTGGTAGCACCATCTTTAATATCTTTAAGTGAAAAGTCAGTATCTATACTTTCAAGACTTATAGCTCCAACTCCCTTGTCTTTAAGATGATATAGCATATCCTTACCATTCTCGTCCTTAGTCCATATAAGAAGCTTATCAAAGATTTCGTCTGCTTCATCTATCCAGCCGTTGCCATCAAGGTCATATGCAGCCAGGTCTTTAAACCCATTACCAGACTTTGTGCCAAATAGCTCAGAGCCATCATTAATCTTTCCATCCCCATTCTTATCCAGTGCAAGAAAGCCACTATTCTTATTAAGAGCCTTCATAGTATCTACTATACCGTCATTATCAATATCGAATGTGAATTCCTGATCAGTTACTGAAGCAATATTGTCATCAAGGTTGATTACCAGTGGGTCGCAGAGATCAGCTACAGAAAAAGGCTGCTCAGTAATACCAAGATATGATTCCTGAAATGAACGTGACATCTTAAGAGATACGTTAAAGCCAAGTCTTCTACCATCGCTGGTAACAACCTCTCCTTCAGTATTAAATTCAGTACTTTCCTCCTCATAGTGGTCATATAAATCTATACGGCTTACATACCCATTACCTGCAGACAGTCCACCCATAGAGTTACGAATTTTAAATGCACCTTTGGCAAAATCCATAATCTGACCAAAAGAAAATGCCCCAGAACCCTCAAGTTTTTGTTTAGCCAAAGATCCAGAATATGGGCTTTTAACTACAGAACCGTCTGCGCCATATACAAGACCATCAGGAGTGGTGCCTCCCTTACTGTAACTGTCAGCGTCTTCCGTAGTCCAGCTATCCATCTCATTAGAAAAATTAATATCATTTTTATGCAAAGCTCTCCTTATCCTCTCAAGAAGAAAGAGTAGTGTCATCTCTCTAATCCTCTTTGTTGATATGGTTTCCCTTGACTGTCTCCTTATATCCGACAGCCTGCTTCCTTTAAGCATCATTTCCCCATTGTCAAAGCTTGTCTTTGCATTAAGTGAGTCTTCGGATGATTCCTGTGTCTCTTTGTCATCAAGTATGTCTTTAAAGTTATTTTCAAGGGAAGTAGTAACATGGCTAACTAAAGAGCCAAGATTGCTATCACCAATAGTA
The DNA here is from genome assembly GCA_000687675.1 of Lachnospiraceae bacterium NC2008. GTDB lineage: Bacteria > Bacillota > Clostridia > Lachnospirales > Lachnospiraceae > NK4A136. Next base: position 173,361 of record JHWS01000006.1, read on the forward strand.
GATAAAGAACCAGATACAGTTGATGACTTGTATGCCCTGGACGATGCCATGGACATATTGGATTTTTCTATTATCATATTTGCCTCCATTTCTGGCAGGTATCCTGCCTATTTACCGGCAAATGGGTACAAAAAAAGAAGCTCCTTTAGGGATCCCTCCAAATGCACATAATTTCCTTCTTGGAAAGTTGATCTCCCTATCGTGCTTCTAACCTTAATACAGCTTCCTATATTATAAACTGCCCAGGGGCAGCCAATCTTTGACACTATAGCTCATCCGTAAGCATATGCTGTATCTGTATCCATGGTGCCTATTTTATATACTAATAATCGGATAAAGATAAAATATTCTTAACAGATAAAGTATAATGTAATTATAAATGCATAATGATTATTGAAAGATATGCAGATAATGGTTGAGTATCTGCATATTTTTTGCTAATATATATGCAATAAAAGGAGGTTATATATGCATATATTTGATTACTCATTTTTGGATGAGGGCGTATTGCCGGCAGAATTGGTTAACCTTACATCCACTATTTCTGCGCTTAATGCAATATCAGAGGAAAGAAGGGGACGGAATGCGACCGTCTATACTGAACTGGAGAAGATAGCCCGTATTCAATCTGTTAAAGGCTCCAATGCGATTGAGGGTATTATTACAACGGATGCTCGAATAAAAGAAATCGTAGAAGGAAACAGTGCGCCGTTAAACCATAACGAGATGGAGATAGTCGGTTACAGAAATGCTCTGGATGAGATACACACTTCTTTTGAAGGCTTAAGGATTAATGAACAAACTATTTTACATCTGCACCAGGTTATGACGGAAGTAGCTGAATATGAAGGAGCCGGACAGTATAAAACCGATGATAATATAATTGCTGAAATAGATGAATACGGACGAAGGAAGGTTCGCTTTTCTCCTGTACCGGCAGTTGAAACGAAAGATGCGATGGAGCAGCTTATACTCGCGTATATTGATGCCAGGGACAATTCGCGTATCAACAAACTTTTGCTCATTCCGTGTGTGATACTTGATTTTTTATGTATCCATCCTTTTGCTGATAAACTCGCAGCATAGGTCAAAGATTTTACTTGTGCTGAAAAATTATTGATTTTATAATGGTCTTGACCTATATGGCAAGGCTTTTTTTATTGCCAGAAAAGGAGGAATTATGGCAAAAAAGTATGATGCAATCTATGCAAGGCAATCTGTTGACAAGAAAGACAGCGTTTCAATAGAAACACAAATTGAAGCGTGTAAAACAAAATGTAATAAAAATCCATTAGTGTATGATGCTGATAAAGGTTTCAGCGGTAAGAACACTGACAGACCTGATTTAATCAGATTGATGAATGATATTCAGCACGATTTAATTAAAAAGGTTGTAGTGTATAAGCTTGACCGTATAAGCAGAAATATTACAGACTTTTATAAATTATATGAAATTATGCAAGCGCATAATTGTGAGTTTGTTAGTTTTGAAGACAATTTTGATACTACTACTATTATTGGACGTGCTATGATGGGTATTTTAGTTGTCTTTGCTCAAATGGAGCGTGAAAACACTGTTGTTCGTGTTCGTGATAATTACCATTATCGTATTAAAGATGGACGCTGGGCATCAGGTAAAGCACCCTTCGGTTTTGCAAATGGTAAAGATGCAGAGGGTAAACCAACTTTAATACCAGTTGAAGAAGAAATTGATGCTGTGAAATATATGTTTAATACTTATGCCAGTAATTCAAATATATCACTTGGAAAAATCCAACAGTATTTAATTGATGAAGGTATTAACGGGCATCAGGGCAAAGGTTTTGCAAGAACTACAATAGGTAGAATTTTAAGCAATCCGATTTATGTTAAGGCTGATAAAAGATTATATCAATACTATAAATCGAAACAAGTTATTTTTGTTAATGATAAAAAAGAATGGAATGGCTCTGTTAGCTGCGAACTTATCGGCAAAAAAGATATGTCTCGTAAAGTTGAAAATTTGAAGGGCTGCACGGTTTATCTTACAAATGTTAAGCCTGTTATAGATTCTGAAACTTTTATAATTGTTCAGCAACGTTTAGCACAAAACAGTTCACTTTCATCAGATAACAGTCCAAATAACAATTTAAAAGAGCTGTCAGGTTTAATTAAGTGTAAAGAATGTGGTAGTGCTATTAAGATGCAAAAGTTTCCAACTTTTACTTGTACTGGTAGAAGTCAAAAGAAGATTTGTTCAGTTTCTCTTGCTGGTGTAAAGCTTGATGAAGTTCGTAATGCTGTTGGTGTAGAAGTTCAAGCTTATCTTGATAACATTGATACTAAACGTAAGGAAACTGAAAAACGTATTAATAAGATTAACAAGGAAATCAAAGATTTAACTATTAGACAAGAAAGACTATTACAGCTTGTTGAATCTGGTGAAGTTGGTGCTGTTGTTGCAAGTTCAAGACTTGAAGAAATTCAAAACAAGCTAAATGAACTTGAATTACAAAGAAATCTTGGTATTAATAAATCAGATATTTATGATAGACGTTTTGGATTAGATGAAATTACTAAAATGTCAAAGCAAGTTGATTATTTAAGTTTAAATACTGAACATCGACAAACTTTACTTCGTATATTAGTTGATAAGATTTTACTTGATAAAGATGGTAATGTTTCTATTCAGTGGAAGGAATAAAGATGCTTAAAGAACTTGTAGAATAAAGAAAGCGGTGGAGTGTTCCACCGCTTCTTTTTAATTTGTTTCTATCAGTGAGTCTATACCGTCAGGTATGGTCATAAATCCATCATCATCGGCAGGCATTTGAGAAGCCTGCCATTTTTCTAATGCTTCTACCGCTTCGATGAAGCCATAGCCGTACATATCGCGAATAACGTCTATATTATCACGTCTGGGGTGCGTACAACCGTCTGTAAAGATATATCCATGATTGTCATATATTACATAGTCTGGGTTTGACTTGTAAATCAAGGATTGACCATCTTTGCTTAATCTATACTTATCTGGGTCGATTGATAACAAGTAATCCTTTACAGAAATACACTTGCATTTTTTTAATCGTGCTTTATTAACTCCGTTTGACATAATTGAATACCTCCTAATTCTTGTGTTTAAAAGCTAGGGTGCCTACCTATGTACTTTGTTCTAAGGTAGCCTTTACACCTTAGCTGGTACTTTATGTACCCTATTTCCTTCGTTACTAAAAATACTTTACTTCTGTGAGTGCCAGATCACTTCCAGTACTCAGTTACTTAGGTATAAAAAAACAAAAAAATGAGAGCAAAAAATATACTATGAAAGAACGCCTTTTCATAGGTTTTTCTATTTTCCTTTTTTTCTTTTGCCGACAAATTCTTTACTTCTGCTATGTGCCAAACATAAGGGACTGTCTTTTCTGTTTTTTCATACTTACAGTTTTGTGTTCATCATAAATATGCTCGATTGAAATAAAATAAGAAGAAAAAATTTTATTTTATTATTTCATATCTAAGGGCGAATATTTTGCCACGTTTTTTTTGCATAAGACCTTATTTGAAACACATACTATTATTGAAAGGGGGACGTGAATATGGACAAATATATAGATAAAGCATTAAAGAATTTGGAAGTATTATTGCCAGCGAACTGCGAAGCACAATACAAACAAGTAAGGAAAAACAATGGGGTGCTATTAGACGGTTTTATTATCAAAGAAGAAGGCAATGACATAGCACCGACATTTTATCTATCGGAACAAGAAAGAGTTAAGTATTCGCCAGAAGAATTTGCTGAATTAATATGCGACCGTTTTCGAAAAGAACAGGAACGCGGAATTGATTTTGATATCGCTAACTTTACGGACTTAGATTGGGTCAAAAGCAGGATTATGTTTGAGATAGTAAATCGAAATATGAATGCTGGTTCTAACCTTGCTAATATTCCTATTACAAACGACCTTATGATTACCTTCAAAGTGTCAGTATCACAAAATGCAAATATAAAAGTAACGAATGACCATCTCAATATCTGGGGAAATGTAACCACAGAAGAATTATTACGAGATGCCCAAAAGAATTCAGTTCTTATGGACCGAGCAACATTTCGTTCTATTAGCGAAGTTCTTATAGATATTCTTCTTGATGAATATCGACATCAGTACCCAGATGTTCAAGAAGATGAGTTAAGAAACCGTATCAAAAAAGAAATGTTTGAAGGTGCTGACGGTATGCTATTTGTTTTGAGTACACAAAGGCAATCTAATGCAGCTATGTTATATCCAGATATGTTAGACAACATTAAAAAACAGTTAAATGATAATCTGATTATTCTTCCTAGTAGCATACACGAAATCTTAATTATGAAAGAAACAGACGCGTTAAGTATAGGGTTGGATAATGTCAAAGCAATGGTGAGTTCGGTTAATCGTGATGTTGTAATGCAGGATAACGCCGAAGATTATTTATCAGATGAATTGTTGATTTATGACGGTGAGTTGAAGCAGTTGGATATTGACAGTAAGACCACAGATGACCTGATTTTTTAAAAAGCCGAAAGGCTTTTTTTTATTTTCGAAAAAAATATTTTTTTTATATTTGTCGTAAAACCGCGTAAAAAGGCACTTTTTGAAATTTTAGCTGTACTAGACAAAACAGTTTTATTTCTATCGGTCATATTACGTGTGTAAATAAAAAAATTTAAAAACAAGGAGGTGTTTTTTATGATTAGAATTCCAGAATCAGAATACGATGTAAAACAATTATTTGTCGAGGCAGACCGCGACCATTACAGTCTAGACGCATACACTTACTTTTGGGAACTATACGATGAGTATCGCAGAGCGTGTTTTGATAGTTCAGAAGTGTTTGAGTTTGACGTTATTGCTTGGTGTTGCGATTATTACGAACAAAGCCCAGAAGAGTTTGTGAGAATGTATGATATTGAAGTGCCTGATGATTGGACTGAAATGTCAAAAGATGAATTGACCGAGTATGTTTTAGAAGCATTAAATGAACGTACTGATGCAATTTCGACCAGTGAAGGAATACTGTGTAGGGTATTCTAACAAAAAAACAAGAAAGAGTATGACAGGTGCAGGTATCTTGCACCTGTTTTTTCATTGTGTATTATGTGATATCAATCATATTACTTTTAGGAGGAGAACAAAGATGAAAAATAAAGAACAGGTATTTTTAGGAAAGACAATAGAAGTGGCATTAGACGAATTTGAGTGTTGGCGAGCACAATTCGATGATTATATAGATATTGATAATGGAACATATCATTTTTGGCTGATTGTATTTAAAACAGAAAACAAAATCATTCTTTATATTGAACATATTTTGTATTACGAAAATGTAAAAGCATACTGTGTTGTTCTCGAACCAGTTGCATCATATGAAGGTATAGAAGAAGCTAAGAAAAATTGTATAAATGACATTGACAGCTATGTTAATAACACAGCATATGAAACAGCGAGGTAAAAGTATGAATACAATGAAAAAGATTATTTTTAAACTTCGGGATATGTTTAATAGTGATTGCCATAAGGATATCACACAAGAATATACAGTATTTATTACCAAACCAGATTTACGAAAAGAGTATTATGATGTTATTTCTGGATATGTTATTCGAATATATTATGCTTTGATAGAACTTGAAGAATCAAATATAGAGAAATATGTTGATTGTGTTTCGGCTTTAAAAGATGAGCTACCTGCGAACTATGCCGACCTAGTTCCCTATGAAAAGATTACACAGAGTTGTATAAACAACATTATTGAGGAACTAGCTAACACAGAATCAGAAGTGTACAGAATAATCTCGCAATATCGTGCAGAAAAAGAACACGAATATGATATTGAAACAGGAAAGCAGTCGCTTGATGCATTAGGAATAAATTCGCTGAAAAATTTGGACGAGTTTCTCTGGGAAAAGCGTAATAAAGATGATAAGGAGAAAACAGAAACTATACGAACGCTGTCAAATGCTATTGCAACGATGAAGGGAAAGACGTCGTTAGGAGCTTTTGCTGCTGCCCGTAAAAATGATAATGATGACAGCGGCAACTAAGTTGAAGTAATAAAAACTTCAACTTAGTTTGTTTTGCTACTTTTTTAAAAGTAGCTTACGGGCGTTTTGGTGAATTCCAAAACGTGTTCGTAAGCGAACACAAAGTGTTTGATATTTTAAGGGGGGAATAGAAATGGCTGGTGGTAATCGTATCAATTCGAAGGTTTGTAAATTAAATAATACATATAGTAAGAAGATTATAGAAGAAGTGCTTGAAGCACACGAATACATAAATCATAAACAAGATGAGGTATGCAATAATTATGTTATGCAAATCTGTGAAGACATAACAGGTCCGTTCGATTACGAAAAGAAAAGATTGAAGAAGTGTTTGTCAAACGCTGAGTATAACAGAAATATCCAAGAATATTTGAAGAAAACAACGGAATACTATGGAACTCCCGATGGCAAGGGGCGTCTGCACCGTATCGGAAAGGACCAAGTTTTGATGAGAGAGTACGTCTTCTATTTGCCCAAGGAAGAAGGGGACAGGTTTCGTAATGATGAAACATTGTATAGAGCGTGGTGTGAAGATAATGAGGCTTGGTTTAAGCAACATTTTCCTTCATTTAAAATAGCAATAAGTTGCGGACATTTTCGCGGGGAAAGTACACCGCATCATCATATAGTATTTCTTCCGACTTGTGATGAAAAAGGGGGTAAGCTGGCTAATAGTAAGTTTTTCTATGACCATACAAAAGAAGGAGCAAAATGTTGTACAGGGGCTAAAATTCAATCTGAACGCGAGCAATCATATATTAATACGGTTTTGAAAAAATACGATATAGAGGGTGGAATTAAAGGTTCAACAGCAACACACAAGGACTTAAATGAATACAAATCATCATTAACACACGATATTCAACGATTGGAACAACAACATAAGGAATTACAATCAATGGAGGTTGAGGAGGTTTGTCGACTTTATCAGATAGAAGCCGAACACGAAGAACTCAAATCAGTATTAGATGACCTGTTCGCACAGATTTACAATTTAGTGCCTTCGTTCGCACGTAGATTAATGGAACGAATAGCAGACAGATTTATTTATAACAATAGAAACAATAACGAGATTGAAATATAAACAGGCAGAAGCAAAAACGACTACATTTTCTTTTGGGGTTAGTGATAGATATAAACTAGAAATCTATAACACCATACAGCTGATGAAATAGTAAACGAAATATGATATAATGAAATTTACGATTAAAGGAATGCTCACTTTAACGTGTATGCAAGAAAAAATTGAAAAAATGGAGCTGGTCAAGGTAGATAGTCAAAGAATTAAGACTGTCATTGATACCTATTTTCACTGGAAACAACTTGATGCTGAAATTAAAACATTATCAGGAACAAGAGGAATTAATTTTCCAAGTGAAATATCTGAATATATGGCGGCTTACGCGCTGGATTTTTTTGTAAACAAAAATTCATCTGGTGGCGATGCTGTTGATTATGATGATAAGGGTAAACCGATAATTATTGAAATTAAAGGTTGCAGTGCTGATGAAGATTCTGCCCCGAACAGTTTCAGCCCAAGTGAACATTTTGACGAATTAGTATTTGCAAGATTAGATAAGTACAATGATTTATTAAAGATTTACAGATTAGGCATTAATTCAACAGAATTAGGCAAAATCAAAGTCAACAGTAAACAAACTGTTGAAGACCAACAAAAAGAAGGTCGTCGCCCAAGATTTTCCATTCAGGAAAAGATTATAGTTCCGAATAATCTTCAACCTGATGCAATCTTTAATATAAGGGATAAAACAATCGAACGACCAAAGAATTTATGAAAGGAAAAAGGAGCATTCCTTTTTTCTTTCAAACATATAAAAAGCGGCGCGCCGCAATTCAAGGAGGTATTTATGAAAAAATTAAAATGTGCATCATTTTTTGCTGGTGTAGGTGGTATTGATTTGGGGTTTGAACAAACTGGAAAATTTGAAGTTGTTTATGCAAATGAATTTGATGAATATGCGGTAAAAACATATCAAGAAAACAGCTCTATAAAAGTTGATTGTAGGGATATTAATACGGTTAAAACAGAAGAAATTCCTGATTTTGATGTAATGTTAGCTGGTTTTCCTTGTCAGGCTTTTTCTATTGCTGGTTATCGTGAAGGGTTCAAAGATAAAAAGGGACGTGGCGAATTATTCTTCCAGCTTGAACGTATCTTTGTAGAAAAAAAGCCTAAAATCATATTTCTTGAGAATGTAAAAAATTTAGTTGGACACGATAACGGCAATACTTTCAGGGTTATTTTGGATTGTCTGCACAATGCTGGTTATAAAGTAAAATATCAAGTTCTTAATGCTATGAATTATGGAAACATTCCACAAAATAGAGAAAGAATTTATATCGTAGCTTTTCGTGATGAAGATTTATACAATAAATTCAATTTCCCTGACCCTGTAAAATTGACTACTAAACTTAATGATGTCATTGATTTTAATAAAAAACAGGATAGCAAGTATTACTATACTGACAAATGTCCATTCTATGACACGCTTGTAAATGATATGACAAAAACAAATACTGTTTATCAATGGCGCCGTATTTATGTTCGTGAAAATAAAAGTAATGTTTGCCCAACTTTAACCGCAAATATGGGAACAGGTGGTCATAATGTGCCACTGGTAAAAGTTAAACACGGTATAAGAAAATTGACACCTATGGAATGCTTTTTAATTCAAGGCTTTCCAAAAACTTTTAAATTGCCGAAAGATATGGCTAACACTAGACTATATAAACAAGCTGGTAATTCGGTAGTTGTTCCAGTTATTAATAATATAGCTAATGAAATAGTCAAAATTATGTAATTGAAACATTATAGAAATATAATTGATTATTTATTTCTTCCGAGCTATCATTCGAGAGCTTGGAGGTGTTTATTATGATTATTAAAAACTGTATCAAATGTAAAACTTGTGGTGATGTAATAGAATCAACTCACAGGCACGATTTTAAGTATTGTTCTTGTAAAAGGGTTTTTGTTGATGGTGGTCATAATTATTTGAGGCGTGGTTTTACTGATAGCCAAGATGACTATGAAGAACTATCTATTATTGAACCTGATGAAAAAAGCACCGAAAATTTAGGATGATTGTGTTTGACTTGTGTTGCGAATTATGATGGCAATGGACGTGTTTCAAGATTGCTGACGCTTTTGCTAATGTACAAGAGTGGATTCAATATCGGCAAATATGTTTCTTTCGAGGAACAGATTAATCAGTCAAAAGACTACTATTATGGTGCTCTTCAGGATTCATCTAAAGGATGGCATACGAACGAAAACTCCTATACGGAATTTATGAAGAATTTCCTTTCAACATTGTATAAGTGTTATAAGGAACTTGACAAAAGGTTTTCTACGGTAAACGGAAAAAAACGGAAAAAAACTGAGAGGATAGAACAAACGGTACTTAACAGTGTATTGCCGATTTCAAAGTCTGAGATCTGTGGCTATCTGCCTGATGTGAGCCCCACGACTGTAGAGGCTGTCCTTGGAAAAATGGTAAAAGACGGGGCAATAAAAAAACTTGGAAGTGCAAGAGCAACAAAATATGTTAATGCAAAACACATCCACTGATTTTTGCTTCTAAAAAGGTGTTGAGGATGCCATGAGGCATTTTCCGATGATATGAGTATTGGAGGGAAAGATAAATGAATTATCTAACAGATCACGAAATCGAGGGTTTGATAGAGGAAATCAAATCCGGAAATAATGATGCATGGGAAAGAATATATCATAATTTCGAGAACTATATTCATAAATGCTGTCAGGATAAATTGATGAAATTTTGTATGTCAGATGCAGAGCGTATAGTCTTTGAAGATGATCTGTATATGGCCGGTTGGCAGGGCTTTGTTAATTCTATAAAAAACTATAAACCCGAAAATGGAAAACTATTGACCTATGCGACTTATTATATAAATGGAGAGATATCAAAAGAACTGGACTTTCTGCTTAATCCACTGGGGCTTACAGAGAGACCGAAACCAAAAAAGAAGAGTGAACCTTGTGAAACTGAAAGTCCTGTTATTTCGCGGGTTTCAATTGATGATGAATCCGGAATATCGGAAAATGTGCTTTCTTATGCGCTCATGAGGAAAAAGCACAGTGATGGGGCGGAATCGGAAATATCCGGCGAGGATAATCTTAACCGGATGTCGGAGATATCAGGACTTCTAAAGTATGAAGAGGATAGAAAAGAAGAACTGGAGAAGCTGCTTTCTGATAACGGTATATCCGAGCTTGGAGGGTACAGCAATGAGAGAACCACCCTTCAGATACTTGAAATACTGAGACAGACTACCGATGAAAAGCATACGGTGACTAAGGAAGAACTGAAGCGTCTGCTGCGACTTTACCGTATCGGCAGATATAAAAACAATACATCGGTGCCGGTAGATAATACATTTAACAAAATCGTTGCAGAAATCTTATTGGAGCTCAATCCCGGGAAATACACAGATGAAAATGACAGTGATTACAGAATAAAATATGACGGATATACAGAGGATAAGCTGAATAAAAAGATTAAGCCTGATAAGAGCAGTTCTCAGAAAGTGGAGTCAGGCTCTGCCCCTGTTCTGAATGGACTTTTCTACGTGCATCCATTTGAGTATGAAGAAACAGACCGACTTATCCAGATTATCAGCTTTTCGGATATGCTCTCTGATAGTGAGAAGGAAAAACTGATCAGTAAGATATGTGATCTTACCGGAAAGTATTACACCACTCCATATTGGGATGGAAAGAATCTTAAGTTTAATCCCCGCGCCGTACATGGCAGGTTTACAGGGAAAAAGTCTTCTGACAGGGAAAAGCTGGCAAATAGCCTGAAGACACTTCAATATGCAGTAAACAATCTGGCTCAGGTGCGATTTAAATTTAATCGTTATAATGCGGAGCACGAATTGGTACCGACGAGCGAATATATCCATGAGTTGAGCCCGTATCATTTGGTGGTCTATCATGATAACTATTACTGTATCGGTCTTAAAAAAGGTGATACCCGTGTGTGGCATTATCGAGTGGATTTGATGACTGATGTGGAAATCGTATCAGATGAAGAAGGTAAAATCGTTCCTGTTAGGCTTACTGAATTCGAAGGACTTCCAATATTTAACTCAGACTGGAATCCTGAAAAGTATTTGGCTGAACATCTTAACATGGCGTATGATAAGCCACAGGATATCAGAATCAAGATAAAAGATACGGATTATACCATTATTCATGACTGGTTTGGCGATCATTATGAAAAGGTGGATGAGGTTACCGGTGCGGATGAAGAAGGAAATGAAATTCGGTATGACATTGTTAAGGTTCGGACATCTCCTTCCATGATCGTACACTGGGCTATGCAGTATGGCATTAAGGTAGAGATTATGGATGAGGAGATACGTAGCAGTATTCGTGAGAATTCTAAATTACTGGAGGTTTTATATGGTTAACATGGAGACACGTGAGAAAGAAGCCTGTAATCAGGCGAATAGGGAACCTGTGAATAATATATGCGATATAGAAAAGCTGTTAGTAGAAAATAAATACACAGTAATTAAGGTTGATAATCCAAGACAACGAGGTAAAATTCGCTATAAAGAAATTGCAAGAGACTATAATCTTATTAACGAAGGTCATATTATATGGATCAAATTTGCAAAAAGTAATGATAAAAATGGAAGATATATTGGAGTTGTTGGGGCAGGGCGTGATATCAACAGATATTGGAATAATTCAAATAAATCCGGAAAATTGGTTGAAAAAGCAAACCTCGAGTGGGATGAGTCAGTTGTTTTTATTATTCCGATTCCGTGGTTAAGTAAAGAGTGTCATGGGTATTATACGGCAGAACGTAATTCTGTCGAAAGAGAAATCGGCAATCTGCTGGGTGAAAAATTTCCTATAATAGATTTTTATTCGCACAATCTCTAAGGGAGTTTTTCAAAATCTTGAAGATACCTAATTCCATAATATAGGTGTAAACGAAAAACATTATTTTATAGAGGTGCCCTATGATAGAAAAAATTTATTTCGATATGGATGGATTTCTTGCAGATTTTGACGGCGGCGTAACATTGTTGTGTGGTTTAAAACCACTTGTTCAGGGAGAGCATCGCTCCAGGGAAGAAGATGATTTAATGTGGGAAAAGATACGTGAGGTCGGACATTTTTTTATGACAGACTTGAGCCGATGCCTGGTGCGTTAGATCTTATTAACGAAATCTATGGTAAATACTGAGATAAATGCGAAATCCTTACAGGAATTCCCAAACCAAAGAGAGGGATTTTGACTGCCGATAGCATATAATATGGAGGATTAAATGAATAATTTTAATGAAAGATTAGAAACATGTCTTAATTTTATCAAAAAAAGAAGAGACAATGAACATCCAAAAGAAATTATACGAGAATTAAGAAAGTTTTTTCAACTCGGAATTGATGATTTTTATTCTGAAGATCAAAGAAAAACTGTAATTCAAGAGCTTATAAAAGAAGGAGAAAGCAGAAAGGATAACGAAGAAAAAGCTGTATTTTTCCTTTTCGCCTATAAGCTAAATAAAGCAAATAATTTTGATGTAGAAGTTCCTGTATTATATTTAGATGAAACATTAATTATTAATGATTATCCAAATAAAATGCCAGAAGAGGCTCTTAAAATTTTCAGAGATAAGGATAAGGAACTTTGTGCCAGAAGGTATAAAGAGGCTTTGCCTGACGAGGAAGCTTTGGAAATTTTTAATGTTCAGATTATACCGGGTTATTTTGTATGGAATGAATATTATGCTTGTTTTAGAGAGTAAAAGAATGAATTTGTTCCCTAATACGAGCAAAACACAGTATCGAACAATTCCCGAATAATGTCAGGTTTAGGCAACCATACTGTTGTCCCAAGATATTAAGTAAAAAGACAAACGAGATAAAGAGTATGCTTAAGGACTGGAAAGGGATAGAAAAAATGTAATAAAGTCTTTATCTTCAAAATTTTGAAAAAGAATAATTCCATAATATAGGTGTAACCGAAAAAACTTTTTTAGGAGGTGCCCTATGATAGAAAAAATTTATTTCGATATGGATGGAGTTCTTGCAGATTTTGACGGCGGCGTAACAATGTTGTGCGGTTTAAAACCACTTGTTCAGGGAGAGCATCGCTCCAAGGAAGAAGACGACCTGATGTGGGAAAAGATACGTGAGGTCGGACATTTTTATGACAAACTTGAGCCGATGCCTGGTGCGGTAGATCTTTTTAACGAAATCTATGGTAAATACGGAGATAAATGCGAGATTCTTACAGGAATTCCCAAACCAAAGAGAGGTATTATAACTGCAGGCGAAGACAAGATAGCATGGGCACACCGCATATTATTGCCAACTCTTAAGGTGAATATTGTATATAGAGAAGAAAAGAAAAATTTCTGTACTGGTAAGGACAGCATTTTGATCGATGATCTTAAAACCAATATAGATGACTGGGTAAGCTACGGAGGAACTGGGATACTTCATATAAGTGCTAAGGATACAAGATTGAAATTGAGAGAGAAAAATCTCTTGTAAATATTGCCATCTTCAATTTTTTGAATATGAGGGAATCCATAATATGGTTGTAACATAAAGACCCAAAAAGGAGGACGACGATATGCATTATTATATTACAGGAGATACACATGGGGATTTTTCAAGGATTGCAGAATTCTGTGAAACAAATGGAACAGACACTGATGATGTCATGATTATTCTTGGTGATGCAGGGATTAATTATTACCTTGACGCCAGAGACAGAGACTTGAAAAACGAACTGATTCACTTGCCGATAACGCTGTTTTGCATCCACGGAAATCACGAGGCAAGACCGTGGGAAGCGGATGGAGATTATGAAGAGGTTATTTGGAATGGAGGCGTTGTTTATGTCGAAGAAGGTTATCCCAATATACTTTTTGCTAAGGACGGAGAGATTTATGATTTTAATGGCAAATCCGTAATAGCAATTGGTGGCGCTTATAGTGTTGATAAATATTATCGTTTGAATAACGGGCTTCAGTGGTTTGAGTCGGAACAGCCGGATGAAACCATAAAGAGCTATGTCGAGGAGAAGCTTGAAGCGGTAAATTGGACAGTTGATATAGTTTTATCTCATACCGTGCCTATAGAAGCCGAGCCGGTTTGGAGCTTTATACCGGGAATCGATCAGTCAAAGGTAGATAAAAGCACTGAAAAATGGTTTCAGCAGATTTATGATAAGCTTAATCTTCGGGAAGGTTGGTATGCAGGGCATTACCATGTTGAGAGTGAGGAAGACGATATCCGAATTATGTTTGAAGATTATGACGAGATATGCGAATTAAATTGAAAGAGAATTGTCGAAAGACAGTTCTTTTTTGTTACAAATATTTTGAAGCAAAATGGAGGAGGTTAATATGGTAATAAGACGTTGGTATTCAGAGGATAAGATGGAGGATATTGTGAGGATTGATAACTCACCATATGCAGTTTACAGAAAATGCTATTACGAGGTGAGAAAATTTATTGAAACAGTGCCTCAGGAAAAACTCTTTATGGAAATCACTGATGATTCAAAGGCAGTTATCTATGTTGGCAAAGAGAATGTAGATGCTTTGTACGAGGTTCTTAAAATGGATTATCTTATGAAATATACCCTTGAAGAAAATTGTTATTCTGATGCGGAATACCCAGAGTCTGTGAAGAAGAATATCGATTATGTATTAAGATATATTTCGTATTATGATTTTCCTGAGCATCAAGAAAAAGATATAAAAGGCAATCCTTCAGAAAAAGCTGTTATGGATGCATTTGATGACTTGGGCAGAATCATAGGCGTAGATTATCTTTTTAAGTGAGGTGAATAAATTATGGATGATTCAAAAACAAGAACATTGGTCTCAGACCTGATCAGGTTCCTTCAAAAATGGGGATTATGGAATGGTACAACAATCCTGGCAAACGGTAACAGGTATTCATATTCTACAGAAAAAACAAGCGTTTATGGGGACCTTAATTACACAGAGTTTGAACAGAATGTTAAACCAGAGGATTATACAAGCGGTATCACAGATGAAAGGAATGAAGAAGGAAATCTAGTTTGGAGAAGCTTTTCGAATCCTGAGCATATACTGGATATGGTTTATGAGGGCCCTCTTTATATGTTGCTGGGGCATGATACATACGAGGTAAGGAAATCTGAGATATCAAAAGCTGCATGGGAATATATTGTTGATCATACTGATATATTGGATGATTACCTGTATGAAAAATATGAATGTAACGATGCTTCGGATTTTTTGGCAAAAATATTGGAGGATAAAATTGATAACCCTGACTATACAGCATGGGATCCTCTTGTTTTCGATACCTGGGAAGAATATCAGGAGTTTGTAAACGGGGAAGCGTATGAGACAGGAGAAGAAAATCTAACCCCTACATACCGGAGATATGGAACCTATGAAGAATATCTTGCTGATATGGAAATATCGGAATCTTTGAGTGTAGAAGACGTTGAACCAATTTGGAAGCAGATGGTTTCAGAAGCAAAAACGGAATTTATTAAGGAGTGCGCCTTGGATAAAACTGGAATCATATCAATTCCGGAGATTGTAGGACACATAAAAACGGAGTTTGATAAGATATTTGATCGTTATGGACTATGTTATGATTTTGGGTTTTCGTGGTCCCTCACTTGCCATAAAAAAGAATAGATTCTAAACAACTTTAAAATTCTGAAGAAATAAAATTCCATAATATTATTGAAGACGGATTGCAAAAGCGCAGTCCTTTTTTAGTTGCAGATAAATAAATCAATGAGGAAAAGGAGAAAAACATTATGCAGAACATGATGAAAGTGTATCTTGGAAATGATTACAGTAACAATCATCTTAAGAATTTTTGCCTGTACTGGATGAAGGGACGTGAAACGGAACCACGGTGGGAGGATTCAGAAGAATGGAAAACACGCTTTGATGAATGGAGACAAAAGAACGATCTTGACTGTCTTTATTTTAACGGAGACCTTAGAGCGGATACACTGATGAGTGCCTGGACACCAATCAGCTGGGCTGTGAATTGCTTAAACAAGGAGTATGGAATCAGATTCTGTAAATATGCAGCGGAAGGTGATAAAAATCATTATCTGAAGCTCCTTGCAGATGACAGGGATGCCTATCTTCCGCCTAAGCACAATTTGGTACGACTTCTGGATAGATTCCTTGAGCTTGCCGAACTTAGATGCAATTATATTTTGCTTCCGGACAGGGCGATGAACAAGGCAAGATACACCTGCAAAGTATATGGTATAGGAAGAGTCAGCTTATATGATGAAGTGCCGCCCATGCTTTATCATATTTTTGACAGGGATTGGTTCGGAAAATACTTTGAGCAGGAGGGCGCAGAGTCTGATGTGAAAAGTATGCAGAAATTAGATGCGGTTAAGTGGGTAAAGCGTGAAAGATTGGAGGCTGGATTTAGGGACGGAATTATTGATCAAGATCATGTCATCCCGCTTCTTAAGAGTCTTCACCCCGGAAAAGGTAAAAATCTTAATGAAGAAGCTGAAATTAGTGAGGCATTAACATACATGATAAATATACTGGAGGCTCGTAAGAAAGCAATGGAAAAACACGAAATGGCAAAGGAGGTAAACGGTTATGAAGATTAATGACATGAACAAACCAAAGGAGATTACAAGCAATGAAATTTGGGAGCTGTATAAGCTTTTAGAGAGTCTTGATGAGCATTATCTGTTTTATGACAAATGTGATGCTTCTGAGAGCAGGGAGGAGTTATTTTATCTTGAAAGAACTTCCATCGGCGATGAAGGTATGATTTATGATGCTCCGGACAATATGGGACTGCAGTTGCCATACAGTAAAAATGAGTGGGTAGGGCTTAAGCTTAAAAACATAGCAAATGGAAGAAAACAGAATGTGGCAGTAAAAATAGAGGTAAATACGTTACTCAAGAAGTCTCTATCCGTAGAAGAATTACTTGAAAAGAACCATATCAGAATTCCGAAAGCAGATGAGCTTAAAACAGCAGAGTATGAAGAGATTCACTATGGCTCCGGCAGGGATTTGACTGTGGAAAGAATCCCTATAACGCATTTTCCGGTAGAACTTACCGAGAACTATGCAAAGAGGAAAAGGGATTCGGAGCGGGTAGCATACTGGCTGGAAAGATATCTAAGAGATTTCTCGATTCCTTATAAGAAAGACATTGATCTTGGAGCCGTCAGGTTTAAATTTGTATTCATGTGTGAGAATGCACCGGGAGGTTTTACGGAAGGATGCATCCGGCTTTTTGATAAAGCCGCAGAAGCCCGAGTGTATTATAACCAAATGGGAGCTGAGATATGCAATAAGAGTAAATGCAGACAGGATTTGCTCAGACTATTGAATTATATCAATGCAAGGGTCTTTATGGAATTAAGCGATGGAGGTGACAGATGGTACGATCCTCAGATACTTTATACACCACGTATGTATCTGACAGAGGACGAAGGATATGACATATCTATTACTACCATGATTAATTACAGGTTTTGGAGAATGGCGGAAATGGAAACAGATGATTATATTATGGCATATCAGCCAGAATTACTTGATAAACTTGCTCCGTTTATCTTTGGAATACTTAAGGGAGAGCTGACAGTAAATGATGCAATTAACGGTATAAAATGTGAAGTTTTGAATGAAATCAGTCGATTACCGAGAGTGGTACAACAAACCCTTGACAAGTAGCATTTGGTGTGGCTACAAAGTGCATATTAACAGATATAGGATTTCTTTTGTTACAGTGGGGTTTGCTGTATAATAAAGGGTATGAAAAAAACAGTGATAGTCTTTTTGACACTGATGGTATTGTTATCCGCATGTGGCAAAGAAGATGATAAAGAAGAAAGTACAATTATAGATCAGGCCCTTCCTGAAGTTATGTATGATGATATCGCTGGAACAGAAGGCTTATCATATGAAGTTCCAGAGTCCAAGCCAGGAATCTTAGTGGATATGCAGGGCTATAAAAGCGATGAGGATAAGACTATTATCTTTGTATGCGACAAGCCTTTATCTGGCTGTAGCATAGTGGATGCTGCCTCAGGAGAGGTTGTCTTAACTACAGATTTAATAGAAACAACATCAGAGGAGGGATATCATTACTACGCAGATATTTCTTCATTAACTGAGCCGGGAACCTATTATGCCCAGACAGATATTATTGGCCGTTCTTATGATTTTAAGATAAGCGATGACATATATTCTTCTATGCGTAACCAGGCTGTAGAAGATATTATTTCTCATCAGGCAGCTGCTGACAGAGACGTGATAAATGAAAGCCAGGCACTATCTCTTATGCTTATGGCTTATGAACTTAATCCAGACTACTTTGAAGACCTTGACGGCAATGGTATTGCAGATGTATTAGATGCAGCAAGAAATAGTGCAAGCTTTCTACTTACTATGCAGGAATCTATTGGTGCAGTAGCTGTATCTGGTCATAGCGATAACCCTGAAGCAGATGACCCAGTATGGACAAGAGGAGAAGATAGTAATGATGCTACTTTAGTATATGCAGCAGCCCTTGCTAATTTTGCCAGATGTTACAGGCAGTACGACGGTGACCTTGCAGACAAATGCCTCTACAGCTCGGAAACTGCCTATAAATATGTGACCTTATCACAGGTTGAGGATTACAACAAAGAATACTGCTATATGGCAGATGCTTGTTTATATAAAACTACAGGTATTGAAGACTATGGCATAAAGTGCAATGAACATAAAGAAGCATATCCTGATACCAGTAACTTTATAGGGGATTTTGCTTATTTAACCACCAGTAAAGCTGCAGATATATCTATATGTACTGGCATAATCAATTCATATGCCAAAAAAGCAGAAAATATATCAAATTCCACAAGCAAAGATAATTATTTTATTAGCCAGAATATTTCATCTAATGAGGATATTCATGTTAAAATATTAGAAGATATGCTGGTTATGAGTTATATGAATTATCTTATAACCAATAAGGAATACAGAACTGTTATTCAAAATCATATGCACTACTTATGTGGTGAGAATGAGGATAGCAGAGATTATCTTAAAGATGAGATTCTTGAAGGAGATAACTATCTCTACTACAGGGCTGAGGAATTATTTATCCTTTCAAGTATTGATGTTAAATATAAGGTTCCTGAACAAAATTAATGGAATCATAATTCATAGAACTAGGAGAATATAGAAAAGATGCGTCAGCTAACCCTTGAAAATATTGCCTTGGCCTGCGGCGGTAAGCTTTATCTTCCTAAAGATTATAAGGAAGATGGCAAAGAAGCAGAAGGAATATACATTGACTCGAGACTTGTAGGAAAGGGAGATATCTTTATTGCTACAAAGGGTGAAAGAGTAGACGGTCATAGCTTTATAGATGCTGTTTTTGAAAAAGGCGCTCTTGGTGTAATATGCCAGGATATGCCAGAAAATCCAAAGGGACCATGCATACAGGTTGAAGATTCCTTTAAGGCACTTACAGCTATTGCAACATATTATAGAGAGTGTCTTGGTGACAAGATAAAGATAATAGGTATTACCGGCAGTGTTGGTAAAACCAGTACAAAAGAGTTTATAGCAACAGTTCTTGAAGAAAAGTATAGCGTACTTAAGACTCAGGGAAATTATAACAATGAGATTGGGGTACCACTTACTATTCTTAGAATTAGAGATGAGCACCAGATAGCTGTTGTAGAGATGGGTATCAACCACTTTGGTGAGATGAGCAGACTTACTCATGTAGTAAAGCCAAACTTAGTTGTTATGACTAACATAGGTGACTGTCACCTTGAGAACCTTGGAGACAGAGACGGAGTTCTTAAGGCTAAATCAGAGATATTCGAATGCCTTGATAAAGATGGACAGGTCTTCATCAATAAAGATGATGATAAGCTTAAAGCATTAGATACAGTTAATGGAAAGAAAACTATATCTTACGGTATCTGGAATAAAGAGGCCGATTACAGGGCTGACGAAATAGAGGCTGATTCCTTAGAAGGAAGTAAGGCTAAGATCTTGTATGACAACAAGGCTATTCCGGTATGCGTTCATATTCCTGGTGAACATATGCTTCTTAAGGCTGTAGTAGCAACTGCTATTGGTAAGTACTTCAATCTTAGCGATGAGGAGATTGCAGCAGGTATAGATAGATGCCGTCCTACAGCAGGAAGAAATAATATTATTAAAGAGAATGGCTATACCATTATAGATGACTGCTACAATGCTAATCCAACATCAGTTGGGGCAGCGGTTAAGATGCTAAGCGGCGCCTCTACAAGAAAGGTTGCCATACTTGGTGATATGTATGAACTTGGAGATGACAATGACAAGCTCCACTTTGATACAGGAAAGAATGTTAAAGATAATGGTATAGACTTAATTATCTGTATCGGAGAGTACTCAAAGAATACCTATGAGGGTGCTGAAGGTATGGAAAGACTCCACTTTGATACTGTAGATGAGTTTATAGAAAAGGCAAAGTCAGATTCTATAATAAGAACAGGCGACGCTATTTTAGTTAAGGCATCACATGCCATGCATTTTGATAAAATCGTAGAATGGCTTAAGGAAGGTAAATAAGAATGATCAGATTTATATTAGCAGTATTATATGTATTTATAGTTTTACTCTTATCACTTGTGATTATCCCAATAGGTCTTTTGATTGGTCTATTTTCAAAGAAGGCAAAAAGAGCATATACACAGGGACTTGTTAAATTCTATCTTAAGACTGTACAGGTAATATCTGGAGCTAAGATTACATATAAGGGACTTGAAAACCTTCCTAAAGATGAATCTGTACTTTATATACTCAATCACAGAAGCATATTTGATATAATAATAACTAACAGCATGACACATGGTCCTATAGCATTTGTTGCTAAGAAGGAGATGGAGAAGCTCTTCATCTTTACCTGGTGGATGAAACTTAAGGAATGTTTGTTCTTAGATAGAAAAGACCTTCGTGCAGGTATGGAGATGATTAAAGATGCAGCCGCACGAATTAATGACGGTGTATCAATTGGTATCTGCCCAGAAGGTACAAGAAATAAATCTGAGGATGATATGCTTGAGTTCCACAAGGGTTCATTCAAGATTGCGGAGAAGGCTAAGTGTAAACTTGTACCAATAGTATTTAACAATACAGAAGATATTTTGGAAGCTCATTTTCCAAAGATAAAGCCTGCTAAGGTTACAGTTACTGTTCTTCCTCCTATTGATACAGCTTCATTATCTATGGAGGAAAAGAAGGCTCTTAGCGATACTGTTAGAGAGCAAATGCTGGAGGCATACAGGGCTGCTAAATAAAATATAATATTATAATTGTGTAACAGGGGTATAAACGGGGAAACAGGTGTATGAATATTACATTTTCTTTTATTATGCTGCTTTGCGGCGTAGTAAATATTTCATTAATCATAACAGCACTATCCAAGACTAATCTGCAAGGGAATAGGCGTATAAACTATGCATTTTCAGCCATATGCGGTAGTAACCTGGCTTGTACTGTTTCCTATGTTGTAATACTCCTTCTTAATAATGCAAAGCTTAATAATGCATTATCTATTATTACGTCTTTAGCTCTAATAGTCTGTATTATCTTTAATATCTATTTATTTACTGAAGCTGCTTTCACAAACAAGATGGTTGGAAAGGTTATATTTTTCTTCTTCCTTCTCTTTGCAGTATTTATTGTGATTTTATCTTCAACTGTTCAGGGACAGGTAGTTCGAAATGCAACTCAAGGTAACCTTAATTACCAGACGGGTAAAGGATATAAGATAGTTCATACAGTATTTAAGACGCTGGCTCTTATGTACGTTATTGCCATTGCTACTTTGCTTTTAAGAAGAAGTATGAAGAGTAAAAAACGCAATGTATCTGCAGGCCTGTCTTGGTATTTAACTATTTGTTTGGTGCAGGTAATAGTTGTAGTTATTATTCCTACTATAACAGATGTATATCTTCCACTTGCTCCTATCCTTCAGTTTTTCTCATGTATATCTTTATATATGACCTTTATAAAGCCTAAGGATAACTCCTTCTCTATATACAGTATTTCCAGTTTTATATATAACAACATGGATGTACCTATACTTGTCTTTGATAAAGATGAGAAACTTTCTTATATGAATAAATGCGCTGAGAACTTCCTGTTTACAAACGAAGAAAGCGCTAAGGGAAAGAAACTTAAAGATTATTTTGTCATACCTGATGATAATCTTGATAATATTCATGAACTAAACGATGTCAGATGCCAGAGTAAGGAATCAATCTGCAAAGTGACAGTTAGTACTCTCTTTGATGAAAGAGAAGAAAAAACAGGATATGTAGCATTTGTTTACGATAAGACAGAGCAGTATCTTACAACTAACAAACTTCAGGCAAGTATTAAGACAGCTATGGAAGCAAGTAAGGCAAAATCGGACTTTCTTGCTAATATGAGTCACGAGATAAGAACTCCTATCAATACTATTCTTGGTATGAATGAGATGATTCTTCGTGAGACACGAGATAAGAGTCTTGTAAAATATGCTTCTGATATAAGAACTGCAGGAGGAAACCTTCTTAATATTGTTAGCGATATTCTTGATTTTTCAAAGATAGAAGCAGGCAATATGGAGATTGATCCTACGACATATGATACTAAGAAACTTCTTTTTGACGTAGTCAGTGTTATGACCTTCAGGGCTAAAGAGAAGGGACTTAAGTTTATTCAGGATATAGACCCTAAGCTTCCTAAGAAGCTTATAGGTGATGATGTAAGAGTTAAGCAGGTGCTTAATAACCTATTATCCAATGCTATTAAGTATACAAGTAAAGGTAGGATTATCCTTAGAATCATCGCTTCAAGAATAGATGACGAAACATGTGATATCCAGATAGCTGTAACAGATACAGGTTGTGGTATTGCTAAGGATGATATTCCGAACCTCTTTGAACCATTCACACGTTTTGATGAGAATAAGAATAGAACTATAGAAGGTACCGGTCTTGGTCTTAAGATTACAAAAGAAATAATCTCTAAGATGAATGGTGTTATTAATGTTAAGAGTACCTACGGTAGAGGATCTACCTTCTCATGTTCATTCAAACAGGGTATAGCAGAAAGCGGCTATATTGGCGACTTTGAGCGATATTATGAGTCGCATCAGAATCAGGTTTATGCATACCATAAGGCATTTGAAGCTCCAAACTGTAGTGTGCTGGTAGTAGATGATAACCAGATGAATCTTAGTGTTATTGAGAATCTTCTTAAGGATACAGGTATCAATGTTGTTACTGTTCTTAGCGGTCAGGCAGCTCTTGAAAGTACTAAGTCCAACCGCTATGACCTGATTCTTATGGACCATATGATGCCTCAGATGGACGGTATAGAAACATTTGAAAGAATAGTTTCTGACCCAACTAATTTAAATAAAAATACTCCAGTTGTTGCAGTTACTGCCAATGCTATTAAAGGGGCCAAGGAGATGTACCTGTCAAAGGGCTTCTCGGATTATGTGGCAAAGCCAGTTGATTTTGCCAGACTTGAAGGTATCTTAATTAAGTATCTTCCAGCTAATAAGGTAAGTTTTGTAAATACATCGGTTGAGGATCTTGCAAGAGATGAAGACCAGCAGTATAAGGAAAAGCTTAAGCTTGCAGAAAAGTATCTTGAAAAGAAGAATATCAATGTTGTTACAGGTCTTAAGAATGTAGGAAGTAACCTTGAAGCCTATAATGATGCCCTTGCGTCATTTGTAAAATCAGATGCTATAGACAAGCTTCAGATGCTTCTTGAAAAAGCTGGTAAAGAGCCAGAGAAAATTGAAGAAATTAGTAGAAACTATGGCCTGGAAGCATATGGTATAAAGACAAGTGCCAAGACTATAGGTGCTACTAACCTATCTTCTATTGCCTATAACCATGAGATGGCAGGAAGAGAATATAGGTTAGATACTGCAAAAGAAGAATTTGCAAACCTATCAAATGAGTGGAATAATGTTAAGGCTATAATAGAAGAATATCTATTCCAGGTTGAGCTCCAAAGAGGAGACGACAAGGAAGAGAATCTTGGACTTAAGATTATTAGCCCAGAAGAATTAAATGGTAAGCTTATAACTATAAGGAATTATGCTAAAGACTTTGAACATGTTGCAGCAAAGTACAAGATAGAAGAACTTATGGATTACAGGCTTGATGAGAATACACTTCGTGTAATCAAGGGTGTATATAGATGCCTTGAAAGTATAGATTACAACGGAGCAATTAATTTACTAAAGGAAATAATAAAAGATGAGTAGTTTATTAATTAAGAACGGAACAGTTATAGACACAGAAGGAGAAACAAGTTATAAGGCGGACCTTGTATGCAAGGATGGAATAATTGAAAAAATAATTAAAGATGCTTCTTCTGAATCTAACGTAGAAGCAGATGAAGTAATAGATGCCAGTGGTCTTATTGTGGCCCCTGGCCTTATTGATGTCCACGTGCATTTTCGTGATCCTGGATTAACATACAAGGAAGATATTGATACCGGAGCAGCTGCAGCTAAAAGAGGCGGCTTCACAACTGTAGTTATGATGGCTAACACTAAGCCAGTTATCGATAATGAAGAGACTCTTTCATATGTTTTGGATAAGGGCAGAAAGACTGGTATCAATGTGCTTAGCGCCTGCACTATAACAAAGGGTATGCAGGGCAAAGAGATGGTTGATATGGACTCTCTCTTATCAAAAGGTGCAGCAGGCTTTACGGATGACGGACTTCCTATTATGGACCAGGGAATCGTAACTAAGGCACTTGAGAATTCTAAGAGACTTGGCGTACCAGTATCATTTCATGAAGAGAATCCAGCGTTTATTACTAACCCGGGCTACAATGCAGGAGAAGCAGCAAAGAAACTTGGAATCGTTGGAGCACCAAGAGATGCAGAGATAGACCTAATAAAGAGAGACCTTGAGATAGCTCTTAAAACAGGTGGTATTATTGATATTCAGCACATAAGCTCTAAGGAAGGTGTAGAACTTGTAAGACAGGCTAAAGCTAAATCTGACAAGGACAATATCCATGCAGAGGCTACACCGCATCATTTTACACTTACTGAGGAGGCAGCTGTAGAATATAAGACCTATGCTAAGATGAATCCACCTCTTAGAGAAGAAGCGGACAGGAAGGCTATAGTAGAGGGACTTAGAGATGGCACAGTTGATATGATTGCAACTGACCATGCACCTCACAGCAAGGAAGAAAAGGACAAGGGTCTTACAGAGGCACCAAGTGGTATAACAGGACTTGAGACAAGCCTTAGCCTTGCAATTACAACTCTTGTACATAAGGAAGGTTTACCACTTCCTCTTGTTATGAAGAGAATGAGTCTTGGACCAGCTAAGGTATACAACCTTAAGACTGGAATAATTAAAGAAGGTTATCCAGCAGATATATGTATATTTGCAGAAAATGAGAAGATAACATATAATTCATACGCTAGTAAGGCAGTTAATACTCCATTTACAGGTAAGGAATTCGATGGAGTAGTGAAATATACAATTTGTGGAGGTAATGTAGTTTACAAGGCTTAATATGTAAACACATTAAGGAAGGATTATTATGTCGAAAAGAAAAGAAGAGGCTACAGTATATAGCCAGGAAATGCTTACTGATGGAATCTATTCATTATGGATTGAAACATCTATGGCCAGCCAGGCTAAGGCAGGTCAGTTTATCGGAGTTTTTACAGGAGATGGTACAAAACTTCTTGCAAGACCAATATCTATTTGCGATGTTAAAAGCGATGAGAATCTCCTTCGCATGGTTTATAGAGTAAGCGGCGGCGGTACAGACCTTATATCTAAACTTAAAAAGGGAGATAAGGTATCAGTTATCGGAGTTCTTGGTAATGGCTATGAGAAAGCAGCATGTGGCTACAATGAAGAAAGTTCTAACTGTGAACTAATTCCGCTTAATAAGTCTTTAGAAGGCAAGAAGGTTATAGTTATTGGTGGTGGTATTGGTATACCTCCTATGCTTCTTGCGGCAAAGTCTTTACAGTGTGAAAAGGTTATGGTTCTTGGATATGCTAACAAGAATACCTTCCTTAAGGATGAGTTCGATAAGCTTGGTCAGGTATATATTTCTACAGATGATGGAAGCCTTGGAACCAAGGGTACAGTAATAGATGCAATCAAAGAAAATGGAGTAAGCGGCGATGTTATATTTGCCTGCGGACCTATGCCTATGCTTAGAGGAATAAAGGCATACGCTAAGGAACATGGTATGAAGGCTTACATCTCACTTGAAGAAAGGATGGCCTGCGGTGTAGGTGCATGTCTTGGCTGCGTAACAAAGACAGTTAATAAGGACCACCATACACATGTTAACAACACACGTATCTGCGTTGAAGGACCAGTCTTTGACAGTGAAGTAGTTGATATATAGAGAGGAATAGATATGAATACAAAAGTAACAATTGCAGGTGTTGAACTTAAGAATCCTGTTATGACTGCATCTGGAACATTTGGCTCAGGCCAGGAGTTTTCTGAGATGACAGACTTAAATAAACTTGGAGCTGTAGTAACTAAGGGTGTATCAAGCGTTCCTTGGCCAGGTAATCCAACTCCTCGTATTGCCGAAGTATATGGCGGTATGTTAAATGCTATCGGCCTTCAAAACCCAGGAATAGATGTTTTTATCGAGAGAGATATTCCATTCCTTCAGGATTATTCATGCAAGAAGATTGTCAATGTCTGTGGTAAAACAGTAGAAGAGTATCTTGCAGTAGTTGAAAGACTTAATGACCAGCCAATCGATATGATGGAGATTAATGTATCATGTCCTAATGTTAAGGAAGGTGCTTTAGCATTTGGTCAGGATGCAAGAGTTCTTGAGGATGTTACAAAGAAGATTAAGGCTGTAGCTAAGAAGCCTATTATTATGAAACTTAGTCCTAATGTTACTAACATAAAGGAAATGGGACTTGCTGCAGAAGCAGGTGGTGCAAATGCTGTATCACTTATTAATACTCTTATGGGTATGAAGATTGATATTAACAGAAAGAAGTTTGTACTTGCCAATAAAACAGGTGGATTCTCAGGACCAGCTGTTAAGCCAGTAGCAGTTCGTATGGTTTATGATGTTGCACATACTGTTAAGATTCCAGTTATTGGTATGGGCGGTATAGCAACAGCAGAAGATGCTATTGAGTTTATGATGGCAGGTGCAACAGCAATATCTGTTGGAACTATGAACTTTGTAGATCCAGAAACAACTTCAAAGATTGCTGATGGTATAGAGCAGTTCATGAAGGACAAGGGTATTGAAGATATTAATGATATTATTGGATGTGTAGAATAAAACGCCAGCCGGAAAATACCACGCGCCAGCGTGCACATACAAAGAGGGAAGGCTCTGCCTTCCCTCTTTTTTAATATTCTCTGGTTAACTTAATATGTAGGCTTTAAGCCTGTGCTTCAGCAGATGCCGAAGTTTTTGTAGATGCAGCGTAGTCATCGAAAAGCTTATTTACAGCTTCCTTTGTCTGCTTGCATATGTCTGGAAGTTCATCGCCCCAGGCTTTAGTAGCCTGCTTGAAGCCTTTTTCAAAAGCTTCTCTCATCTCTTCCATCTTTTCTGGGTCGCCACCTGTAAGTGCCTTTGCAAAATCAAAGATTCTTTCAGATGTCTGCTGTACTCCCCAGTAACCGTCTTCAGCGATGTCTTTCTGTGCCTGAGCTTTTGTCTCAGGGTCAACTTCAAGATTTTCATAGAAGCTTTTAAGTCCCTCAGCAACATTGTAAGTATTACCCTGTTTTGTAAGAAGTTTATTAACAATATCTTGTAGCTGCTGGATTCTTGCATCCGCATCAGCTTTAAGCTTCTCTACAAGTTCAGGATTAGGGACATACTTCTCTCTCGCTTCTTCAGCGGCTTTCATTGCTTCATCAGAAGATTCATACACAGCTGCTACACCATCAATAGGTGAAGTCTTCTTTGTAGTTTCTTCTGTCTCTGCAACGGGGGTCGAGTTTTTCACGTAGCTTGCACTATCGTACAAGGTTCCGCTTGATGTAATTCCATTTACACTCATTTTGGATCCCTCCTTAATTAAATTGTAAAGACAATGTTACATATACATTATCGCATACTAATTAGGATTTGTTAATACACTAGATATAGTTTTTGATAAATAATTAGTGGAAGATTTTGAAATAAATATATCTTCACATTATAGGAAAATAAAGGTATTATAAGAATAGTGTATACAATCTGAGGAAGAGGAATTATTATGGCTAATTCAGTTTCGAAAAAAGCATATGCCAAAATTAATATTGGACTTGATATAGTTGGAAAGACTGATAATGGATATCATCTTCTTAATTCTATTATGCAGCAGGTAGACCTGTATGATGTAATTACAGTAAGCAGGGAAGACGAAGATGGCTATAGTATTACCATAGATTCGAATAATCACGATATTCCTTTGGATGAAACTAATCTTGCATATAAGGCAGCAGATATCCTTATGAAGGAGTATAAGCTTAGTGGCAAGGTAAGTATCTATATTGATAAGCGTATTCCTATGGCAGCAGGTATGGCCGGCGGAAGTACAGATGGGGCAGCAGTTCTTGAACTTATTAATGAGTTATTTGAGCTTGGTCTGTCAAAAGATGAACTTAAGGGTATAGGTGTAAAGCTTGGAGCTGATATACCATTTTGCATAGAAGGTAAAGGTGCTATCTGTCAGGGTATAGGTGAAATTATGACGCCTCTTGGTACAGCCCCAGATATGGCAGTTCTTATTGCTAAGCCACCTATTTCTATATCTACAAAATACGTTTACACACATCTTAAGTTAGATAGTGTAATTCATCCAGACATGGACAAGGTTATTACTGCATATAAGTCAGGTGACCTAAAGACTGTTGCAGATTCTATGGGCAATGTGCTTGAAAGCGTTTCTGAAAAGGAAAATGAGATAATAACTTCTCTTAAGGCGTCTATGCTAGAAGAAGGTGCTGTAGGAAGTCTTATGAGCGGTTCTGGCCCAACAGTATTTGGCCTTTTTGAAGATATGACTCTGGCTTCCAAGGCAGGGGAGAAGATGAAAGAAAAGTATCCTGACGTGTTTATTCAGGCTGTTAATCTTATAAAATAGTAATTTAATCGGAGGTTTATATGGCATCGTCCCTTCAAATAACAAATTTTGATAAAGACATACCACTTAGAGACGTAGTATTCGAGACACTTCGTAAGGCTATTCTTACCGGGGAACTTAAGCCAGGAGAAAGACTTATGGAGATACATCTTGCTCAGCGTATGGGAGTTTCAAGAACTCCTGTTAGAGAGGCAATAAGGATGCTTGAACTTGAGAATCTTGTTACTATGGTTCCAAGATGCGGCGCCAAGGTTGCAAGCATCACAACCAGCGGATTAAAAGATGTATTAGAAGTAAGAGAAGCATTAGAGGAACTTGCTATTAAGCTTGCCTGCAAACGTAGCACTGACGACCAGGTTCGCCGCCTTAAAGAGGCTATGGAAAGATTTGAAAATGCTATAGAATCAGGGAATCTTGCAAGGATAGCTCAAAGTGATGAAAAGTTCCACAATATCATAGTTGAAGCCAGCCATAATGAAAAACTTGCAGAGATGACAGCTAATCTTTCTCAGCAGATATACAGATACAGATATGAATGCATCAAGGACAGTTCTATGTATGCAGAGTTAATCGAAGAACATAGAAAGATGTATGAAAGTATATACTACAGAAAACAAAATGAAGCAGTAGAGGTAGTTAAGCAGCATATTACCAAACAGCAGGAAAGTATTATGCGCAACCTCCACTTAGAAGAAGAATAGTATGAAAGCATATCTTGAATTAAACAGCCATCATTACAGTGATGGAACTCATGACGAGGAAGTTATTAAAACTGACTGTGAGTATTTTGAAAGGAATGGAAGCAGATATATTAGCTATGATTCCACTACTGAGGACGGTCAGACATATAAGACTACTTTAAAGATAAAAGAAGCGGAATTTACATACACAAAGAAAACAACTGTGGCAACAACCATGTTCTTTAGGCCGGGAGTAGTTACAAAGTCCAGCTATATTACTCCTTATGGGACATTTGCTATGGCTATGGACACCAAAGAATATGGCCTTATGGAAACCGAAGATGGCTTAAAGCTTAATTTAAAATATGATTTAAGCCTAGATGGGCAGCACCAGTCAAACTGTCACATATTCTTGCGGTTAGTTTTAAACAATGATACAATAGACCAAGCGTGATTTTAGGAGGTTTAATGATATGCCAGTTTGGAGCATAGTTCTTATAATAATAGCTGTAGTAATCGTAGCTTTAATAGTAATACTTGCAATACTTGGAAAGAAACTTCAGAAGAAGCAGGCAGAAAATCAGCAGCTTCTTGATGCTAACAAGCAGACAGTTTCTATGCTGGTTATTGATAAGAAGCGTATGAAGGTTAAAGATGCTAACCTTCCTTCAACAATTACAGACCAGATACCTAAGTTCCAGAGAAACTTCAAGGTGCCTCTTGTAAAGGTTAAAGCAGGCCCACAGGTACTTACAATGTTCTGTGATGAGAAGATATTTGATCTTATTCCTGTAAAGAAAGAAGTTAAGGCTGAAGTAAGTGGTATGTTCATTGTAGGTGTTAAGGGCGTACACGGAACTGTTATCAAGAAAGAAGAAAAGAAGAAGAGCAAGTACAGACAAACTGTTGAAAAAATTCAGGAGAAGGCAGGCGCTAAGCCACTCAAGTAGTTTTCTGGACATAATATAATGTTAAATTACTCACAAATCGGTATAATACCGGCTTGTGAGTTTTTTTGTTATATGAAAAAAAATATCTATAAGTATGTACAAAAGGAGAACTTTTACAAAAGTTCTTGTGAAATTGTATTTATTTTAGTACAATCTTACTTAACTAACGATAAGTATAAAAGGTATAAAAGGAGGGGAATATATGAAGTTTAAAAAGATCAGCACCAAATTACTGATTTATATTTTGCCATTCGTAGTTTTTGCCATGCTTGCGCAGATGTATATCAGTGCCACAAGCAGTACAGAGATTATCGAAGACCAGATAGCATCAAGGATGGATGCGGAGCTGGCATCTCAGGCAAATAAGATCTGTGAATATGTTGGGTCGGTTACTACTGCATGTAGCGTTATTGCCAAGAATGTGCAAAGTACCTATACAACAACAGAGTTTTCAGACTATGAAGAGGTACTTACTAACAGTATCAGAGATGAAGATATGATACTGGGTAGTGGACTTTGGTTTGAGCCTTATGCCTATGATTCAAGCAAAGAATATATGGGACCATATGTTTACAAGGATGGCTCTGATATTGTAACCACATGGGATTATAGCAATGGTGATTACGATTATTTCAACGAAGAGTATTATCTTAATGCTAAAAACTCTGACACAGTAAAGGTTACTGATCCATATTTTGATCCAACATCAGGAATGGTTATGGCATCTTCTTCATGCCCTATGTTTGATGATAAAGGTAAATTCGTCGGCTGTGTAACAGTAGATATGCAGCTTGATGATATTCAGGCTATGGTTAGTAATGTAAAGATTGGAAAAGAAGGCAATGCTATGCTTCTTAGCTCAGCAGGTGCTATTCTTTATTCTGCAGATGAGCCGAACGCTTCATCGGAAGAAATTCTTATAACGGAAGATAAAAACAAATCACTTGCAGAAGCTGGAAAAGTGATTATGAGTAAAGATAGTGGTATCGTTACTTATACAAAAAATAATGGTGTGAATAATGTATACTTTACTACTATTCCAGGCCTTGGATGGAAACTTCTTATCCAGATTCCTAAGTCGCAGATTAATGAGCCTGTTAGGATTCTTACCACTAAGCTTATTATAGTAACAATTATCTGTCTTGTTCTTGTAGCGCTGGTTATTGTTATTAATCTAAGAAGTATTGCCAAGAGTTTAAATAGGGTTAAGATATTTGCCGGTTCCCTTGCTAAGGGTGATTTTTCTATAAATAAGATTCCTGTCAATTCTTCTGATGAAGTAGGACAGATGAGTGATTCTCTTAATACCATGTATGAGGGCAATAAGGATATCATTCTTGGAATATCTGAAAAAGCTAAAAATATGGAAATAGCAAGTGAAGAGCTTAGCGAATCCGCAGAGCAGCTTTCTGATCAGTTCGATAATATTGAGAAACTGATGTATGAAGTCAATGAAGCTATGATGAATGCCAGTGCTGCTACTGAAGAGGTTAATGCTTCAACTCAGGAAGTTAATAACTCAGTTAACCGTATGAGTGAAGAAACCGGTAAGAGTTCTGCTATGGCAGATGAGATTCGTGTAAGAGCACGTAAGATAGAAAAAGATAGCAAGGCTTCTTACGACAATGCCTCTGATTTATCAGATCAGTTTAATGAAAAGCTTCGCATCAGTATTGAAAATGCCAAGGTAGTATCAACTATAGGAACTATGGCAAGTACCATTTCTGAGATTGCATCGCAGATTAATCTCTTATCGTTAAATGCTTCGATAGAAGCTGCCAGAGCTGGTGAACAGGGAAGAGGTTTTGCGGTTGTTGCAACAGAAATCGGTAAACTGGCAGAGGAAACAACTAAAGCTGTTGAGATTATTCAGACAACTGTAGGAGACGTAGAGAGCGCTTTTGACGGACTCTTAAATGACTCAAAAACATTTTTGGAATTCCTCCAGGAAACAGTTACTCCTGACTATGAGCATTTTGTAGATATTGCTAAGCAGTATGGAGAGGATGCTGATAGTATAGCTGATCTTTCATCAAGACTTTCTGAGATGTCAGAGGGACTTGAACGTGTTATGAACGAGGTGGGTGAAGCAATTAATAATATCGCTGAATCAGCACAGACAACAGCAGATAACAGCGGTAAAATTATGGATTCGGTTACTACTGTTTCTGCAGTTGTAGATGGAGTTTCGTCTATGGCAAGACAGCAGAATTCTATAGCAAACGATCTTAATGAAGTAGTTGATCAGTATACATTATAAGGTTGATAAGTGGTATCAAGGCAGAAAACATAGGTTTTCTGCCTTTTTTATGTTTGTCATAATCTTTTATCTTTATGTAAATTATGCTAAAATAATTAGGATTATAACTATATGGTTAGAAGGTGCAAACATTCTAATATGATTAAAAAGATTGGTATGATGTTCCTTGTTATTTTGCTAGTGTTTGCCTCATTTTGTGGACAGGCATATGCAGACAAGGACATAGACGATAAAAAAGACGAGAGAGATAAAACTCAGGAAGAACTTGACGAAGTCGAGGCTTCTATAGAGGAACTTGCCGCTGAGCAGGAAGGTATAGAAGAAGAAATAGAGGAAGTAAGCTGCGCATTAGTGCAGATACTTGCCGAAATTGACGTTATAGAAGCTCAGATGGCAGAGAAACAGGTTCAGATAGATCAGGCTGTTATCGACTACAATGCAGCTGTTGAATTAGAGAAACAGCAATACGAAGCTATGAAGATTCGTATTAAATATCTCTATGAAAACGGCGATACTAATATCTTAAATATTTTCATGGAATCAGGCTCAATTACTGAAACCTTAACTAAGGCTGAGTATGTTGAAGACCTCTATGATTATGATAGAAAGATGCTTTCAGAGTATCAAAATACAGTAGAAACTGTTAAGCAGCTTCATGAGAAGCTTCTAGAAGAACAGGAAGAACTGGAAGCATTAAAGCAGGATTATGAAGCGCAGCAGGCTTCTATGGAAGAGGTAGTAGCAGAACTTCAGTCAGTTGCTGATGATTACGGCAGTCAGATTGCTTCTGCCAAGGCTAAGGCAGCAGAGTATGCCAAGCAGATTGAAGCTCAGAATGCTGAGATAGCAAGACTCGAAGAAGAAGCCAGAAAGAAGGCTGAGGAAGAGGCTGCAAGAAAGAAAGCGGAAGAAGAAGCTAAGCGTAAGGCTGAAGAAGCAAGAGCCAAGGCAAGTAGCGAAGTAGCTGATTCTCAGGACACGGGTGTAGTTAAAACCACAAGCTCATCTAATATTGATGTGTCATCTATATATAGCGCATCTGGAAGCGACGTTGGTAAATCAATTGCGGCTTATGCCTGCCAGTTTATTGGTAATCCTTATGTAGCAGGTGGTACAAGCCTTACTAACGGAGCTGACTGTTCAGGATTTGTATTTTCTGTTTATAAAGATTTTGGATATTCAGTACCTAGAACCTCTTATTCTTTAAGAAATTATGGAACAGAGGTTAGTCTTGAGGAAGCACAGCCAGGCGACGTGGTTTGCTATCCAGGACATGTAGGTATTTATATTGGCAACGGTATGATAGTTCATGCCAGTACAGAAAGAACTGGTATCAAGGTTTCCAATGCTAACTATAGGGGCATATCATCTATAAGAAGAATAGCCCAGTAAAACGGAAAGTAGGAAGATGTTATGGCAGACAATTGCGATACATGTACATATTACACATACGATGAAGATTATGAATGCTACGTATGTGATATGGATTTAGATGAAGATGATATGGTGAGATTCTTACAGGGCAATACTAACTCTTGCCCTTATTATCAGAATGGCGATGAGTACAGAGTAGTACGCCACCAGATATAGAGGGAAATATATGGCTGATTTATTCTCAAAGTTAGATGATTACGGTTATTCAGAGGTATATTCATTTGGTATGCCAGGGCATAAGAGAAAGTATGACCTGACAGATTTTTATGAGTATTACTATAAACATGATGTAACTGAAAGCAAGATATTTGATAATCTCCATAACCCATCAGGCATCCTTCAGGAATGCATGAAAGATGCAGCAAGAGTCTTTGGTGCTGACGAATCATTCTATCTTGTTAATGGTTCTTCTTCAGGTATATTTGCTTCTATTATGTCTCTTGTTCCAAAGGGAGGAAAACTCCTTGCTTCAAGATTCTCATCAAAGGCAGTATATGATGCAGCAATTATTAGAAATGCTAACATCTCATACATATTTACAGATACAGATATAGAACTGGGAATCAATGCACCAGTTACACTTGATGATATAGAAGAGTGTGTTGGAAATAATAAATACGATGCTGTATTTTTGACTTCGCCAACTGTGTGTGGCTATACAGCTGATATCAAAGAAATAGCAGATTATCTTCATGAAAAGAAGATACCGCTTATTGTAGATGCTTCTTACGGCGCGCATTTTGGATTTGCAGATTTTCTTCCAGAAAGTGCATGTAGTCAGGGGGCAGACGTAGTAATTATGAATATTTCTAACTCCCTTCCAGCTCCTAGACAGACTGGACTTCTCCACATCAATGGTACTTTGGTGGATAGAGAGAAAATAGTTCTATATCTTAGAATGTTCCAAAGTCATGATCCTTCATACGTGCTTATGGCAGGGCTTGATGACTGTATTTCATACCTTGAAACAGGCAATGCTGAAGAAAAATGGCAAACATTCAGGGAGATGAGAAAGGAACTTTCAGAATCTCTTAAAGACCTTAAATATATTGGTGTTATAGATCATTTCAGCAATCCTTGGGTTGAGATGGGAAAGATGATTATATATTCCAAGTCAACATTTATTGATGGTAAGGGATTATATGACAGACTAGTTGATAAACACGATATAGAACCTATGATGTCTATGCCTGATTTTGTATTATTTAACTTAACTTTATTTGATACAAAAGAGGGACTAGATAAACTTTCAGAAGCTCTTCACAACATGGATGAAAAGCTTACACGTAAGGAAGAAGGTTTAGAGGATACAATATCTCTTGGAAGCCTTGCAAAGCTGTTTGATGTTACAGAAAAGGGAGATGGCTCATCTGCAACATTTATAAAGACAATATATCCACAGTTTAGAGGTAACAAGGTTAAGGTTAATATCTGCGATGCAGTGGATATGCCTTCTAAGGCTGTGAAGGTTAATATGTCAAAGGGACTTGTCTCTAAGTCATTTATAAGTCTTTATCCATATGGCCAGCATATAGTTGCTCCAGGAGAAGAGATTTCTCAGGATGCACTTACACTTATTGGTCATTATAGAAGACATGGATTTAAAATCGATGGAATCAATGAAGATTTCATAGAGGTTATTGATCAAAATCTTTCTAGATAATAAGACAGGATAGAAGGTTAAAATGGGAAAATTATATTGCCTTATGGGCAAGAGCTCAAGCGGCAAAGATACAATATACAAGATGCTTATGGCAGATAAGGACCTTGGACTTAAAAAGGTTGTGCCATATACTACAAGACCTATAAGAGCTGGAGAGGAAGAGGGACAGGAATATCATTTTACTGATAAGGCTGGACTTGATGACTTAACAGCAAAGGGCAAGGTAGTAGAAACAAGATGTTATAAGACAGTACATGGTGACTGGTATTACTTTACTGTAGATGATGGAAACATCGATTTAGATAACAATGATTATCTTATAATTGGTACTTTAGAAGCATTTACAGGTATAAGAGAGCATTTTGGCAAGGAAAGAACAGAGGCTATATACATAGAACTTGATGACGGAGTTCGTTTAGAGAGAGCACTTTTTAGAGAAAGACAGCAGGAAAGTCCGAAGTATAAAGAGATGTGCAGAAGATTTTTGGCTGACTGCGAAGATTTCTCAGAAGAAAAGATTAATGAGGCAGGTATAGATAAGAGATATATTAACGATAATCTGGATACCTGTTTTGAAGAGATAAAGAAGGATATCAGCCAGTCTTTTTAGGGGTGAGTCAGTATGGATATTAAAATTAATAACCTAGAGCCTATGGCCCCAGCTCCTGAGGTTAATAAGCCGGTGGAGACTGATTCTTCATTTAAGTTCGTTCTTGCTAGTAACATTCATGAAAGCGAACTTCAGGAGAAGCTTACAGGACTTATGAGCGAGATTACAGCTCAGGGTGAAAAGCTTAAAAAGAAAAAAGATATTCGCGATATGAAAAAATATCGAAGTCTTATAAAGGAGTTCATGAACGAAGTGGTTAACAGGTCCCATGAATTCTCAAGACAGAACTTCCTTGATAGGAAGGGAAGACACAGGGTATACGGTATAGTTAAGCTGGTAGATGAGAATCTTGATAAGCTGGCTCAGATGCTCTGCGAAGAAGAAAAAGAAAGTATAGATGTACTTGCCACTATAGGTGAGATAAGAGGGTTACTTTTGGATTTACTTATGTAGGTATAGAAAGGGGAAGGTTTTATGGCTAATTTTACATTTAAAGATATTGTGGGACAGGAGATGATTAAAGAGCAGCTCCAGGGTGCTATTGCCAATAACAAGGTCTCACATGCATATATTATTAACGGCGAGAATAGGTCAGGTAAGGAATTTATTGCTAAGATATTTGCACAGACTCTTCTTTGTGAGAAGGGTGAAACTGATCCTTGCTGCGAATGCCCATCCTGCCAGAAGGCTATGAGCGGAAACCATCATGATATTATTTTTGTGTCTCATGAAAAGCCTAATACAATAGGTGTTGATGATATCCGAGATGGTATTAACGATACAGTATTTATTAAGCCATATAGTTCAAACTATAAGATATATATTATTCAGGAAGCTGAGAAGATGACTCCTCAGGCTCAGAATGCTCTTCTTAAAACTATTGAAGAGCCGCCAGAGTATGCTGTATTTATACTTCTTTGTAACAGTATAGATATGATTCTTCCAACCATTCTTTCAAGGTGTGTTGTTCTTAACATGAAGCCAGTTAAGGATGAGCAGATGAGAGAATATCTTATGAAGGACATGATGGTTCCTGACTACAGAGCTGAGATATGCGTAGCATTTGCAAGAGGTAATGTAGGTAGGGCCAGGTCACTTGCTTCAAGTGAAGACTTCGACAAGATTCGTACAGATGCATTGTCACTTCTAAAGAATATATACGATATGGAAATCGTTGAGATTATGGAAGCTCTTAAGAAGATTAAAGAGTACAGCTTCGATATTAACGATTACCTGGATATTATGGCGGTTTGGTATAGGGATGTACTCCTATTTAAAGCCACTCATGATATGAATCATCTGGTATTTAGAGATGAGATTCAGAATATTACCAAGGTAGCTTCAAGAACAGATTATGAAGGTATCGAGGAAGTAATAGATGCTCTTTCAAAAGCAAAGAGCAGACTTAGTTCCAATGTTAACTACGAGCTTACAATGGAACTACTCCTTATGACTATTAAGGAGAATTAAATATACTGCCTTAGGCAGATTAAGTGAGGTTTAAGTTTGAAAGAAAACG
Organism: Lachnospiraceae bacterium NC2008; assembly: GCA_000687675.1. GTDB lineage: Bacteria > Bacillota > Clostridia > Lachnospirales > Lachnospiraceae > NK4A136. The sequence continues at coordinate 211,732 of JHWS01000006.1, forward strand.
CCGAAGCGCTTTTCTTTCAAACTGGAATTGTCGCGAAATATAGACGCTTCGCGTGCGCGCCAATTCCCCAGCTCAGAGTATTTTCCTTCGAAAATACTCTTCGTGGAGGTTTATAGATGATAAAAGTAGTAGGAATAAGATTTAGAACTGCGGGGAAAATATACTTCTTTGATCCCCTTGAGTACGATATTAAGCGTGGGGACCACATAATAGTTGAAACCGCCAGAGGCGTTGAATATGGAACAGCAGTAAGTGATGTTCGTATGGTGGAAGATGATAAGGTTGTATCTCCACTTAAGCCGGTTATTCGTATAGCTACTGAAAAAGATGATGCTCAGCAGGCTGCTAATACAGAGAAAGAGAAGGAAGCTTTCAAGACATGTCTTACTAAGATTAGAGCTCATGGACTTGATATGAAGCTTATAGATGCTGAGTATACATTTGATAATAATAAAGTATTATTCTATTTCACATCTGATGGACGTGTAGATTTCAGAGAACTTGTAAAAGATCTTGCAAGTGTATTTCGTACAAGAATAGAACTTAGACAGATTGGTGTCAGAGATGAGACTAAGATACTTGGTGGTATAGGCATATGCGGTAGACCACTTTGTTGTCATACTCATCTTTCTGACTTTAACCCTGTATCTATAAAGATGGCAAAGGAACAAGGACTTAGTCTTAATCCAACAAAGATATCAGGTGTATGTGGAAGACTTATGTGTTGCCTTAACCATGAGAATGAAACATACGAAGAGCTTAACAAACACCTTCCAAATGTTGGAGATACTGTTACTCTCCCAGATGGTTCTAAGGGAGAAGTTCACTCTGTGAACGTTCTTAGACAGAAAGTTAAAGTTCTTGTAGATGTTGGAGACGACAAAGAAATACAGGAATACCTTGCCGATGAACTTAAGTTTAAGAAGAGCTTCAAGAAAGATAAGAATCTTTCTAAAGAAGAGCTTGAAGAGATAAAAGAGCTTGAGAAGATGGAGCAGGGCGACAGAAAAGATAACGCAGAAGAAGAGAAGAATAACCAAAGACAGAGAAATAATAATAACAATAACAACAACAATAACAAAGGCGGTAAGGGTCACGGACAGCGAAATAAAGATAAAAAGCAGCGAGAGAATTGATGATCTCCAAAGAGACGGACTAAGAATTATTCAGGACCCAGACAAGTTTTGCTTTGGAATAGATGCAGTACTTCTTGCCCATTTCGCTAAGGCAAAAATTGGAGATAGGGTTCTTGATATGGGAACTGGAACTGGTATCATACCTATTCTTATGTCCAGTCTTACAAAGGCTGACCACTTCACCTGTCTTGAAATACAGGAAGAAAGTGTAGATATTACCAGAAGAAGCATAGGGCTTAATAAACTGGATAATAGGATTGATGTGGTGCATGGAGATATTAAAGAGGCTGCAGATATATTTCCTCATAATACCTTTAATGTTATTACCTGTAATCCACCTTATATGATCGACAATCATGGCTTAAAGAATCTGGATGAACCTAAGGCTATTGCAAGACATGAAATCTTATGTTCACTTTCTGATGTTCTAAGTAATGCATCTAAGATTCTAAAAAGTAGCGGACATTATTATATGGTTCACAGACCATTTAGACTTTCAGAGATATTTGTAAAGATGTCAGCTTGCGGACTTGAACCAAAGAGGATGCGACTCGTCCAGCCATATGCTGATAAGGAACCTAATATAGTTCTTGTAGAAGGTATCAAGGGTGCCAGCAGTGGGCTTATAGTAGAGAGTCCACTATGTGTTTATGATAAGCCTGGTCAGTATTCCAGAGAATATCTTGATATATATGAAAGCTGACCTTAATTCGCCATATTGATAAAGAGTAGCAGGAAAGGATATATAATGGCGGGAATATTATATTTATGCGCTACGCCAATTGGAAATCTTAAAGATATAACAGCAAGAGTTTTAGAAACACTTGAACAGGTTGATTTGATAGCTGCAGAGGATACAAGGAATTCTATCCATCTTCTTACTCATTTTGGTATTAAAACACCTATGACAAGCTATCATGAATATAACAAGTATGACAAGGCTTACACATTGGTGGATAAGCTTAAGGAAGGACAAAATATTGCTCTTATTACAGATGCTGGTACGCCAGCTATATCTGATCCGGGAGAAGTATTAGTAAAGATTTGTCACGAGGAAGGGATAGTTGTTACATCACTTCCAGGGCCGGCGGCATGTATATGCGCGCTTACTATGTCAGGGCTGCCAACAAGAAGATTCTGCTTTGAAGGTTTCCTTCCGGATAACAAGAAGGAAAGGGCAGAGATATTAGAAGTTTTATCATCTGAGATGAGGACTATGATAGTATATGAAGCTCCTCATCACCTTGTTAAAACTCTTAAGGAACTGTATCAGACCTTAGGAGACAGAAGAATAACAATATGCAGAGAACTAACTAAGAAGTTTGAAACTATTCTTCCTACAACCTTTAAGGATGCCCTTACTATGTATGAAAGCGAAGATCCTAGAGGGGAATACGTCCTTGTTATAGAAGGAAAAAGTAAGGAAGAGGCTACTATAGAAAAACAGCAGGAATTCGAAAATATATCCATAGAAGATCATGTAAAATCTTACGAGGAACAGGGATATGATAGAAAAGAAGCTATGAAAAAGGCTGCTAAGGACAGGGGAATTACTAAAAGAGAGGTATATGATTATCTGGTAAATAATAAGAAATAAAACTGATTGACAAACAATATACCTGCAAATATACTTTACTTGATTTTGTGGAATCTTGAGGGCATAGAATTCTTATATAGGAATTCTTATATTATAGACATATAGGAGATATTTGCATGTTAGAAAAATTTGCAGACATAATATCGCAGCAGTTACATGTTGCACCGGGAACAGTTATTACAGAAGAGACAAATTTCAAACAGGATCTTAGAGCTGATTCATTTGAACTTATGGAACTGGTTATGGCTCTTGAGGATGAGTTCGGACTTAAGATAGAAGATGACGAGTTTGAGAATTTTGAAACAGTTGGCGACGTACTTGAATATATACGTAGTCAGGGAATAGATGAATAAGCTGAAAAGGTGATTTACAGGGAACTGGCAACAGTTCCCTTTGTTTTGCGCAGGCTCGTGTAAGGAAATATCTCGGCTAAAGCCGAGCACGAGCCGCGCAACGAGCAGTGAAGAAGAACTTCCCTGCTCGATTGTAATAGAAAGGACAGACTATGGAAAAGATAGCAACTAACAGACTTGATAGAGGTTTTTATAAATACCAGGCTGAATTCGAAGAGGCAGCTATAAGAACTCTTCGTTCTGGTTGGTACATAATGGGTAAGGAGTTAGAGGCATTTGAGCAGGCATTTGCAGCATATAATGGTTCAAAATATGCCCTTGGAGTAGCCAATGGGTTAGATGCTCTAGTACTTGCCTGCAGAGCAGTAGGAATCGGAGAGGGAGACGAGGTATTAGTTCAGGGTAATACATATATCGCTACAGTTATGGGTATTACAAGAAACGGGGCTAAGCCAGTCTTTGTTGAGCCTGACCAGTACCATCAGATAGATGTAACTAAGCTCGAAGAGGCTCTTACTCCAAAGACTAAGGCTGTTATGGTAGTTCATCTTTATGGCCATGCAGCTGATATGAAGCCTGTAGTAGAGTTTTGCAAGAAGCATAACTTAAAACTTATAGAAGACTGCGCACAGTCACACGGTTCTAAAGTAGAGGGTAAGATGACAGGAACATTTGGCGATGTAGGATGCTTCTCATTCTATCCATCTAAGAATCTTGGCTGCTTTGGTGATGGAGGCGCTATTGTTACTGATAATGAAGAAATATATAACAAAATAAAGATGCTTAGAAACTATGGCAGTTCAAAGAGATACTATTTTGATGAAGTAGGTCTTAACTCAAGACTTGATGAGATTCAGGCAGCTCTTCTTTCTGTTAGACTTAGCCATCTTGATGAACTTACTAATGAAAGATATGAGATAGCCGATTATTATCTTAAGAATATTAAGAATGATAAGATTGACCTTCCAAAGACAAGGGAAGGGGCAGGCAATGTGTATCACCAGTTTGTTATAAGATGTAAGACTCGTGATGACCTAATAAAGTACCTTGATGAGAAGGGAGTAGGAACTATTATTCATTATCCAGTTCCACCACACCTTTCAGCATGTTACGAAAATCTTGGCTATAAGAAGGGTGACCTTTCTATAACAGAAGAACTTGCAGATACTGTTCTTTCTATACCTATGTATAACGGTATAACAAAAGAAGAACAGGATAGAGTTATAGAGGCACTTAATAATTATTAGTTTACTTTATGAACCAGTTTGATATCCGGGTTCCTGATGATGTTCAGGACATAATCAAAAGAATTAATGACGCAGGCTATGAAGCTTACGTTGTAGGAGGGTGTGTAAGAGACAGCCTCCTTAATATCGTGCCTGATGACTGGGACATAACTACAAGTGCTCAGCCTGAAGAGATAAAAGCAATCTTCAAAAGAACAGTTGATACAGGTCTGGTTCATGGTACTGTTACTGTTTTATACCATGGTGAAGGTTATGAAGTAACTACTTATAGGCTTGATGGTGAATATGAAGATGGTAGACATCCTAAAGAGGTTACTTTTACAGCTAGCCTGGAAGAGGATTTAAAGCGCCGTGATTTTACAATCAATGCCATGGCATATCATCCTGAAAAAGGCTTGGTAGACTTATTTAATGGTATTGATGATCTTAACAATCATATTATTAGAGCTGTTGGAGATCCGGTCAAGAGATTTTCCGAAGATGCCCTTCGTATGATGAGAGCTATAAGATTTGCAGCAAGATTTGATTTTGAAATAGAGAATGAAACTTATCTTGCTATTAAAGAACTTGCGCCTACATTATCCAAGATAAGTGCTGAGCGTATACAGACAGAGATGGTTAAGCTTCTTGTTTCTGACCATCCAGATTATTTTAGGATGTTTTACGATACAGGGCTTACAAAAGTCTTTATGCCTGAATTTGATAAGGCTATGGAGACAGCCCAGAACCATCCACACCATATGTATAGCGTTGGAGAACATATTCTCCATTCACTTTTATATGTTCCAGCTGACAAGTGTCTTAGGCTTGGTATGCTTTTCCACGACCTTGGAAAGCCAGCTGCTTTGACTGTTGATGAAGACGGAATCACGCATTTTCATGGACATCAGGAACTTAGCGCCAAGATGTCTAAAGATATTCTTAGAAGACTTAAGTTTGACAATGACACTATAGACCGTGTTTATAACTTCTCTCTCTATCACGATAGAAAGATAGAGCATAGTGAGAAGGCTATGAGAAGGGCACTTAATAAGATTGGGGAGAAGAACTTCCCATATCTATTCGATATAAAATACGCTGATACCATGGCTCAAAGTAACTATCTTCGAGAAGAGAAACTTGAAGATATTAAGGCTCTTCGAGAGATATATGCCAGTGTTATGGAAAAGAGACAGGCTTATAAAATATCAGACCTTGCAGTAGATGGTAAGGCCCTTATTAATGAGGGGATACAGCCAGGAAAGCAGATTGGAGAGATTCTTTCTAATATGCTTGAGGACGTTATAGAAGAACCTGCTCACAATGATAAGGAATATCTCCTTAATACTTATGTTAGAAAGGCAGCAAATCTGCTTCTGCTTTTGCTGTGCCTTATTATTACAACATGTTCATTAACAGCCTGTAGCTTAGGGCCAAAGGATAATAAGACAGTATCGGCACCTTCTACAGGATTTGTTCCTGCAACTCCAGGAAATTACGACTCAGAGGATAAGGCAGTTATAGTAGCTATTAATGAAGAGGCAGGAACTATAACCTTCCAGACAACTTATACAGGAAAGAAGTATACCTTAAACTATGACGGGGCAACCATGTTTCTTGATAAATATGATCAGGGTATGAGTCTTAAGCAGCTTAAGCCGGGAGACCTGGTTGTAGACAGGTTTATGAAAGACCGTAAGAGACTTGATAATTTAAAGCTTATGGATGGAACATTTGCCTTTAATGCTACAACTGATTATGAACTTGATGAGAACGGCAAGGCTCTTTATATATCTGGAAATAAATATACCTTTAGTAAGGACCTGGTAGTTATTGGTAGTGAGGGCCTTGGTACACTTATGGATGTCAATGCTATAGATGCCATAACAGTTAAGGGTATAGATCATGAGATTAAGAGTATATACATAGACAGAAGCCATGGCTATCTTAGACTTACTAATGATACCTATTTCATTGGCGGCTGGATTGAAGTTAACAAGAATCAGATATGTAAGATTGAATCAGATATGATTCTCACAGTGCCTGTTGGAACCTATGATGTTACTGTTTCAAATCAGGGATGTCAGGGAACAGAGAAGATAACAGTTGCTGAGAATGAAGAAGTAGAGCTTGATGTTAGCAAGTGGGAAGGCGAAACAAAGTATGGAAAGATACTCTTTGTTCTGTCTCCAACTGATGCCAAGGTTTATATAGATGGTAGTGTAGTTGATACTACAACTGCTGTTGAGCTTCAGTATGGTATCCATCAGATGATAGTAATTAGAGATGGCTACCAGACTATAAGCAGATATATTAAAGTGCAAAGCGATTCGTCCAGCCTGGATGTTACTATGGAAGCCAAGGAATCAGTCAGTGATAACGAAGCAGATAAGCAGACGGTATCGGACAACAGTTTATCAGCTAACTCGGTTTCTTCAAATGCTGTAAGTAATAATAACGCCAACAATAATACAAATATCAGTAATAGTAGTAACAATAATGGCAGCAGCACCACAAATAATAGCCAGAATAATAACAACTCGGATGAAAAGGCATCTTCTATCAGTACTAACTCTGCTAACAGTAGTAAGGATGTTATATCAACGGGCGGAGACTACAAGGTATATATAGACTCTCCATCAGGTGTCGAAGTGTATGTGGATGGAAGTTATGCCGGTATAGCTCCTGTATCGTTTGCCAAGAAGTCCGGACAGGTAGTTGTAACACTTAGAAAAGATGGCTACAAGACCCGGTCATATACCCTTACAATAGACGACGCAAACCGTGATTCTAGCTACTCTTTTTCAGCACTAGTACCTACTTCTTAACAAATACTAAGTATGAATTTCTTATAGAATGACGAAAATGCCTTAAAATTATTACAAAATATTGACAAAAACCCTTAAAAATATTATGTTTATAAAGCGCTTGATAAAAGGGGCGTCAGTTTTTTTAAAGATTTAGGAGGAATTCATAATGAACAAGACAGAATTAGTTGATGCAATTGCAAAGAAGGCAGGTCTTAAGAAGACAGAAGCTGAGAAGTTTGTAAAGGCTTTCACAGATTCAGTTACAAAGGAACTTAAGAAGGGTGGAAAGGTTCAGCTCGTTGGCTTCGGTACATTCGAAGTATCTAAGAGATCAGCTAGAACAGGCCGTAACCCACAGACAGGCGCTACAATGAAGATCGCTGCTTCAAAGGCACCTAAGTTCAAGGCTGGTAAGGCACTTAAGGACGCTCTTAACTAATTAAGACCTAATTAATTAAAGCATAAAAGTTTAAAGCGGCTACCCTATACATATGTATGTGGTAGCTGCTTTTTTTCAAAGTAAGATTAAGATACCTATAAGGAGAATCTATGAGACTTGATAAATATCTTAAAGTATCGAGATTAATAAAGAGAAGAACTATAGCAAATGAAGCCTGTGACGCAGGTAGAGTATTTGTTAATGATAAAGTGGTAAAAGCTTCTTATGACGTTAAAGTAGGTGACGTTATAACTATTCAGTTTGGTAACAAGGAAACTAAGGTTGAAGTCCTTCAGGTTAAAGATGTTATCAGAAAAGAAGAAGCTGATGATATGTATAAGTATCTGTAAAATAACTAAAGATACTTGACGCTTTCTGTTTTTATCATTACCATATTATGTAAACAAGATTTAATTTTAATCAATTTCTCACTAATATCCCACATTTGTACAGAAACGTAATATGAAAAAACAGCTAGCATTTAGGAAAAAGAAAAAAAATAGAAAATCAGCCCTGCTGGGACTAGCAATAGTTGCAGTGTTCTGTACTTATATGTTTATTAGAGGTGTAGAACTACACAAAACTAAAGTAGAGCTTGAAAGTCAGATTGATACCTTAAATGCTCAGATAGATGATGAGAATAAAAGAAGTGAGGAATTAAAGGAATTCGAAACATATACTCATACCAAGAAGTATGCCGAACAGGTTGCAAAAGAAGTACTTGGTTATGTGTATGAAGGGGAAATTGTTTTCAAACCAGATGATAAGTAAGGTTAAAGCCTTCTGCCAGGAAGAAGGTATTCTAGGGCAGAATGATAATATAATAATTGGTTTATCTTCAGGGGCAGATTCAGTCTGCCTTCTTTGCGTTTTATTGGAACTTGTTCCTGCAAAGCAGCTCCTTGCTGTTCATATTAACCACAGTATAAGAGAGACAGCAGAAAGAGACCAGGAATTTGCAAGAAAACTCTGCCAGGATAAAGGCCTGGCTTTTAAAGCTGTAAAGGTTGATGCAATTACTTACGCAAAAGAACATGGCCTATCAACTGAAGAGGCAGGCCGCCTTCTTAGATACCAAGTTTTTGAAGAAGTAGGAAAAGAGCATTTTCATGGAAGTGACTTTAAGGTTGCCATAGCCCACAATATGGACGATAATGCAGAAACTGTACTGCTTAATCTTTTTAGGGGAACTGGCATAAAGGGTATTTCAGGTATCCGTTCTAGTAGAGATAATATTATCAGACCCCTCCTTTGCATAAAGAGAACTGAGATAGAAGCATATCTTTCATCAATAGGACAGGACTACTGCAATGATGAAACTAACTTTTCTGATGATTATACAAGAAATAAGATAAGGCATCATATTCTTCCACTGGCTAAGGAGGAGATTAATCCAAGAGCTGTGGAGAGAGTTTTTGAATTATCTAATCAGGCTGAAAGTTTATATGATTTTATCGAAGAGGAAACTGCCAAGGCAGCTAGTGATATAGCAAAGGTAGAATCAGGACAGGCTGTAATTGAGCTAGAACATTGGGGGAACTATCACGATTATATTAAGAGGTCTGTAGTCTTAGATATTCTTTCAAAAGTGGCAGGTTCAAGAAAGGATATTACTACTGCTCATATTGAGTCTGTAATCAATCTTATGGATTTGCAGGTTGGCAGAGAAGTTAGTCTTCCATATAGTATGGTTGCTAAAAGGGTTTACGAGGGAATAAAGGTTGTCAGAGAAGCCGCAGGAGAATATATTGCAAGTGGACTAGATGAAGAACTTGTTCTTAAAGAAGGGGAGAACTCCTTTGAAGGCAGCATTATTAGTATGGAAGTGGAATCCAATATCATAAATAATAATGAAATTCCTGTTAAAAATTTCACTAAGTGGGTTGATTATGATAGAATATCAAATAGTCTTGTTGTAAGGCACAGGAGACGTGGTGATTATATTACCATTAATGATGAGGGTCAGACTAAGAAGTTAAAGTCTTATTTTGTAGACGAAAAGATTCCATCAGAAGTAAGAGACAAGGTTTTACTTATAGCAGATGGCAGCCATATTGTCTGGATTATCGGATACAGACTTGGTAGCTATTACAAAGTAACAGAGAGAACAAATAAGATATTAAAACTTGTTTTTAAAGGAGAATAAAGTTATGGATGATAAGATTACAGTTATGATTCCTGAGAAGGATGTTGATGATAAAATCAGAATCCTTGGTGAGCAGATTAGTAAGGATTATGCTGGTAAGACAGTGCATATAGTTTGTATCTTAAAGGGAGCAGTATTCTTTGCCTGTGAACTTGCAAAGAGAATTACAGTTCCAGTAACTATTGATTTTATGTCATGTTCAAGCTACGGTGATGGTTCTACATCATCAGGCGTTGTAAAGATTGTTAAGGATCTTGACCAGTCTATTGAAGGAAAGCATGTACTTGTTGTAGAGGATATTGTTGATACTGGTAGAACACTTAGCTACCTTCTTGAGCTTCTTAGAAACAGAGGACCAGAAAGTGTTAAGCTTTGTACACTTCTTGATAAGCCTGAAAGAAGAACTCATGAAGTTCATGTTGATTATACAGGTTTCGAAGTTCCAGATGAGTTTGTAGTTGGTTATGGTCTTGACTACGCTCAGAAGTATAGAAACCTTCCATATATCGGAGTCGTTGAAACTGACGACTAATAAAACTTATGGAGCAGATAGCAATAGACGCTGCTTCAAATAAACATTCGGAGGACCGTTTTGAAAAGAAGAGGAGTAAACTTATACCTTATATTTTTCCTGGCATTTATAATAATTGCTATTTATTACAGCGTATCTACTAAGAATAACGATACAGTTGAAACAAATGATTATTATAGAAGCATTGAACAGGATCAAGTTGTTAGTGTAGAGATTAAGCAGGGAAGAAAAGTTCCTACAGGTCAGGCTGTTTATACATTAAAAGATGGAAGCCAGGCTAAGATATTTGTCTCAGATGTTAATGAGATTCAAAGAGTAGCAGTTGAGAATGATGTTCCTGTTACTATGGATGAAGTAGAAGCAGACAATATTATGACCTATGTAATCATAGGCGTTGCAATTTTATTTGTTCTTGTAATATTTATGTCAGCCTTTAACGGCGCAGGTGCTGGCGGCGGCGGTGGTTCTCAGGGAATGAGAATGATGAACTTTGGTAAGAGCCGTGCCCAGCTTATTACAGAAAGTAAGTATGACTTTAACTCAGTAGCAGGTCTTGAAGAAGAGAAGAATGAACTTGAAGAGATAGTAGATTTCCTTAAGAATCCTGCTAAGTTCACTGAAGTAGGTGCTCGTATTCCTAAGGGTATCTTACTTGAAGGGCTTCCTGGTACAGGTAAAACTCTTCTTGCAAAGGCTATAGCTGGTGAAGCTAAGGTTCCATTCCTTAGTATCTCAGGTTCAGACTTCGTTGAGATGTTTGTCGGTGTTGGTGCATCAAGAGTAAGAGATCTTTTTGCAGAAGCTAAGAAGAACAGCCCTTGTGTTGTATTTATAGATGAAATCGATGCAGTTGCCAGAAAGAGAGGCGCTGGTCTTGGCGGTAGCCATGATGAAAGAGAGCAGACTCTTAACCAGATGCTTGTTGAGATGGATGGTTTTGGTGAAAATGAAGGTATCATCGTTCTTGCAGCTACAAACCGTGTAGATATTCTTGATCCTGCTATTTTAAGACCAGGACGTTTCGATAGAAAGATTGCTGTTAGCCCACCAGATGTTAAGGGACGTGAGGAAATACTTGGAGTTCACTCTAAGAACAAACCTCTTGCAGAAGACGTAGACCTTAAGGAAATCGCTAAGAAGACAGTAGGTTTTACAGGTGCTGATCTTGAGAACCTTCTTAATGAGTCAGCAATTGTAGCAGCAAGAGCTGGAAGAAAGTTTATTGTTAGCGAAGATATTAAAAAGTCATTTATTAAGGTTGCTATAGGTACTGAGAAGAAGAGCAGGGTTATCTCTGATGAAGAGAAGAGACTTGTTGCATACCATGAAGCAGGTCATGCTATTCTCTTCCATAAGCTTCCTGATATGGGGCCTGTATATATGGTTTCTATTATCCCTACAGGTGGTAATGGCGTAGGCGGTTATACTATGCCACTTCCTGAAAAGGACGATATGTTTGAATCAAAGACGAAGATGCTTCACGATATTATGGTTTCTCTTGGTGGTAGAATTGCTGAGGAAATCGTACTTGGTGATATTTCAGTAGGCGCTGGTTCAGATATTAAGAAAGTAACAAGCGTAGCCAGAAAGATGGTTACTAGATACGGTATGTCAGAGAATCTTGGTGCTATTAATTATGAGAACGAAGATTCAGAAGTATTCATCGGTAGAGATCTTGGACATACTAAAGGATATAGTGAGAAGACAGCAGCTGAAATCGATGATGAAGTTAGAAGAATTGTTGATGACTGCTACAAGAAAGCTAAGGATATCCTTCTTGAAAACAGAGACAAACTTGATGCCTGTGCAGAGCTTCTCCTTGAAAAAGAGCGTATTTCAAGGGATGAATTTGAGGCACTTTTCGAATAATATAAAAATGCACAAAAAAACAACTTGTCCTTTGTAATATTTGTGAAATGTTGGGATGGATTTAAAATAGGGGGATGCTATAATACAAGATGTAACCCCCAATACATTTATAGTTTTTTGCTATAACCCCATAAGAAAGAAATACCTTCTCTGAAAATGACAGATTTTATCTGTCATTTTTACTTTGTAGGGGTTTTTCTTGAATAGTCATACAATATATAGTATAATATGTCATGGTTGTTTTAAGATAAACTATCTAAGAAATAACGGGGGAGTTGTGCTTTACATAAGCACGCGATTTATTTAATGAACAGCACTAATGACGACTTAGCCGGCATACGACGAACTTCTTACATATCTGGTATGAAGCCGGTTCTCAAAAAGAAAGCTCTTTATTCAGACACCACAGGCAATTTCATCTCTCCGATGGAACCTACAGCCTACGATCTACTTACAATCCGATTCAGAACAGCTAAAAATAATGTAGATAAGGTTCTTCTTGTGGATGACCATGTCACTCATACTATGGTCAAAGAATATTCTGACGAGCTATTCGACTATTATTCCCATGAAGTACAGATGGATAATGAGCGCTATGCTTATTATTTTGAAGTTTATACAGGCAAGATGCGTACTCTTTTTGATACAAGAGGCGTAGTTAAGGAAGCAGATGACAGGTACAAGTTTCAGGTCTATCCTGGCTTCAAGACTCCAGACTGGGCTAAGGGCGCAGTCATGTATCAGATATATATTGATAGATTCTATAACGGTGATAAAACCAATGACGTAGAAACTAATGAATACATGTATATTGGAGACTACACACAGAAGGTAGAAGACTGGGGTAAATATCCAGCTACTATGGGTGTTAGAGAGTTTTATGGCGGAGACCTTCAGGGTGTCCTTGATAAGATGGACTATCTTGAAGATCTTGGTATAGAGGTAATTTACTTTAACCCACTCTTCGTATCTCCTTCTAATCATAAATATGATATTCAGGACTATGACAATATAGATCCACATATTGGAAAGATTGTATATGACCAAGGCGAGGTACTAAGCGGCGACCAGAGAGAAAACAGATTTGCTACTAAGTATATTAACAGGGTAACTAACAAGGCTAACCTTGATGCTTCTAACGAACTGTTTGCCAAGGTTATAAAGGAAGCACATAAGCGCGGTATAAGAGTTATTATGGACGGCGTATTTAACCACTGCGGTTCATTTAACAAGTGGCTTGACCGTGAGCGTATATATGAAAATGCTGAAGGCTACGCAAAGGGAGCCTATGTAGCAAGTGATAGTCCATATAGAAACTATTTCAAATTCTTTGATGAATATAAATGGCCATATAACCACACATACGACGGCTGGTGGGGACATGATACTCTTCCAAAGCTTAACTATGAAGGCTCAAGACAGTTATATGACTACATAATCAATATTGGACGCAAATGGGTATCTCCTCCATACAATGCAGATGGATGGAGACTTGATGTGGCAGCAGACCTTGGCCATTCACCAGAATTTAACCATCAGTTCTGGCATGACTTTAGAAAGGCTGTTAAGGAAGCTAATCCTGAAGCTATTATTTTAGCAGAGCATTATGGTGATGCATCAAGCTGGCTTAAGGGCGACCAGTGGGATAGTGTTATGAACTATGACGCATTTATGGAGCCTCTAACCTGGTTCCTTACTGGTATGCAGAAGCATAGCGATGACTTTAGAAATGACCAGCTTAACAATGCCCAGAGCTTCTGGGGAGCAATGAAGCATCACAACGCATCATTTTCTATGCCGTCGATTATGACTGCTATGAACGAACTGTCCAACCATGACCACTCTAGATTCTTAACAAGAACCAATAGAAGAGTGGGACGTGTTAATAACCTTGGACCTGAGGCTGCCAATGAAGGCGTGCGTAAAGATGTTATGCGTGAGGCAGTACTTGTTCAGATGACCTGGATGGGATGTCCTACTATATATTATGGAGATGAAGCTGGTGTATGCGGCTTTACAGATCCTGATAATAGAAGAACTTATCCTTGGGGCCATGAAGATAAGGAGTTAATCGACTTCCATAAGAAGATGATTGCTATCCATAAGAAATGCCCTGAATTCAAAACTGGTTCTATTATGGTTCTTGGTGAAGACTACGGCTATATAGCTTATGGTAGATTTGTAAAAGATGGTCAGTCAGCAATACTTGTTAACAATTCGGATCAGGAGATTACTAAAGAAGTTAGTATGTGGACTCTTGGTATGAAAAAGGATGCTACTGTTAAACGTATTATGCTAACTACAGAAGAAGGCTTTGATGACAGTAAGGTTGAATACCAGCTTGAAGGTGGTAAGTTAACTGTTACACTTCCAAAACACAGTGCAGCAATATTCAGACATAAAGGCGCACTGAAATTAGCTGATGATAGTTTAAGTCAGAGATAATTCAAGAAGTTAATGCTTTGTTACGAGAATATGAACAAATTGTAAATAGTAAATTATTAACATATGTACATAAACATTTTGTTAAAAGTGCATAATATTTACCCTGACAAGGCTAAAAAACTTGAAAACAATTAATGACTATGCTATATTCACACTTGTGGGAGCAAGGTGCCCCCACGTACAAAAACAAAGGAGGATTTTTTCTATTATGAAGAAGAAAATCGTAAGTGTTTTACTTGCAACAGTTCTTTGTGCTTCAACAGTAATGGCTGGTTGTGGCGATAAGAACAACGGCGGTAACGGAACAGAAGCTACTCCAGCTCCTAGCACAACAGACGTTTCTGCAACAGAAGCATCTGTAGAAGAGCCAGCAGTAGTTGAGGCTGCTAAGATGGAAGCACCTAGCACAGATGGATGGGATGATTCAAAGAAGATCTACTTCTACTCATGGAACGATGAGTTCGGATCACGTATGCAGTATGTATTAGATGCATATCCAGAATATGCTGATTATGTAGAGTATGTTAACCTTGGTTGCTCAGGTACAGACGGTACATACCAGCAGACAATCGATGAATTACTTGAGACAGGCGCTTCAGCTGACAAGTATCCATCAATCATCGCAGCAGATAACGATGTTGCTAAGTACTACACAGAGAGCGATTATACAGTTTCAATGGAATCTGTAGGAATCACAGACGAGATGTATGCTAACGCATATAAGTACACAAAGGATTATGCTACATATGATGGAGAGCTTAAGGCTCTTACATGGCAGGCAACACCAGGATGTCTCATCTATCGTACAGACATCGCTGAAGAAGTACTTGGTGCTTCAGATCCTGACACTGTAGCAGAAGCTGTTAAGGATTGGGATGCTTTCTTTGCAACAGCTGATAAGATGAAGGAAGCTGGCTACAACATGGTAGCTGGTCCAGATGAAATCAAGTATGCTTGCTTCGATCAGCAGACATCTGCTTGGATCACAGAGACAGATGACGGCGAAGCTCTTACACTTGACAAGTCAGTTGAAGACTTCTTCGAACTTTCTAAGAAGCTTTATGATGGCGAGTACACAGCTAACGCTTCTATGTGGGATGCTACATGGAACGGCGAGTACGAAGGAAAGACATTCTGCTACTTCGGATGTACATGGTCAGTTTACTGGTGTATGGCATTCAACAAGGATGATGACGGAAACCCTGTAGATGGTTCTACATATGGTAACTGGAACATCTGTGCAGCACCTGTTGGATATCACTGGGGTGGTACATATGTAATGATTACAAAGGATTGCCCTAACCCAGAACTCGCTGCATTCCTTGTTTACTCACTTTGCTGTGATGAAGACATCATGTACACACTTGCATGTGATACACTTGACTTCGTAAACAATAAGGCAGTTATCGAGAAGGAAATCGCTAATGGTGATGGTGCTTCTCCAATCCTTGGTGGTCAGAACCCAGTTGAAGTTTGGGCTGAGTCAGTTAAGACAATCGACCTTAGCAACGCTTCATACCTTGATTCAGAAATCAAGAACTACATCACAGATGCAGCTGCAGCTTACAACGCTGGCGAAGTTGATTCAATCGACGCAGCAGTTCAGCTTGTAAAGGATAAGGTAGCTGATGCTCATCCAGAAATTACTGTAGAATAATTAATTGTTCTTAGTAAAACAATGATGAATTAAAGAGTGCATCGGTGCGACTTGTCGCATCGATGCACAATTTATCAAAAACTACTACTAGTTTTACACAAAAAAATTACAGTGGGGTGCGAAAAACGTGGAAAAGAAGAGAAAAACGGTAGAATATGGAAAATATGGATATATGTTCATAGCTCCATTCTTTATTATCTTCCTTATATTTCAGCTTTATCCGTTAATTGAGACTTTTAGAACATCTTTTATTTACGAGATTAGTAAGGGTCACGGTAAAAAAGCAAAAGTTATCAGAACTATTGGATTTGATAACTTCAAAGAGTATATCTTTGGCAAAAATGGTACAGCTTTCTGGGCTGCAGTTGGTGTAACAATTGTATTATGGTTATGCAACTTCATTCCTCAGATTTTACTTTCATTATTATTGGCAGCTTGGTTTACAGACTTCCATAATAAGCTTAAATTCGAAGGTACATATAAAGTTATCATGTATCTTCCAAATATCATTACAGCAGCCAGCTTAGCATTCTTATTCTATGCTTTGTTCGGTGTTAATGGTGTATTTATTGAAATGTTTAAGGCTCTAGGAGCCAAGATACCTGATGGTGGTCTTCTTGATCACGGTTGGTATTCACTTTTTATCATCGCATTTATTCAGTTCTGGATGTGGTATGGAAATACTATGATAGTACTTATAGCTGGTATTATGGGTATTAGCCCATCACTTTATGAAGCAGCTATGGTTGACGGAGCAACTGGTAGACAGCAGTTCTTCAAGATCACATTACCACTTCTTAAACCGATTTTACAGTTTACACTTGTAACATCAGCTATCGGTGGTTTACAGATGTACGATATTCCTCAGTTATTCAATGCTGGTAAGCCAGTTGTTAACTTTAGAGGTAAGAATATCGACTCTACAACAACTATCGTTATGCTTATTAAGAAGTACTTAATTGGTACAACTAAGAACGTTGGTAGAGCATCTGCATACTCTGTAGTATTGTTCTTCATTACTTTAGGCGTAAGTTTAATATTCTTCTTTGCAACAGCAGAGAAAAAGAAAAAGTAAGGAGGACGGCAGAATATGAGTACAGTTAGTGTAAACTATACAGAAGACAAAAGAGCAAAAGACATTACAAAGGTTGTTAGAACAATCATCTGTGTGTTCCTTTGCATCTTAAGTATCTTCCCATTCTACATGTTGATAGTTAACGCTACACTTTCACATGAACAGGTATTAAAGTGTAGAACATTCTATCCACAGGGAATGATTTCAGGATTTATTAGAAACTTTAAAGGACTTAACAAATGGTGTAAAGATGCACAGACTATTCCTATTGGAAAGGCTATGCTTAACAGCTTGATTGTAACAGTTCCAACAACTATTCTTCAGGTTTACTTTGCATCACTTACAGCATACGGTATCGTTGTATACAACTTTAAGTGGAAGAAAGCAGCATGGGGCTTCATCTATGCAATCATGATGATTCCTACACAGGTTTCAATCATCGGTTTCATCGCTCTTTGTAGAAAGCTTCACATGATGGGTACATGGTGGCCACTTATCCTTCCAGCTATGGCTGCTCCAACAACAGTTTATTTCATGAAGCAGTATATGGAAGCAGGTTTCTCAGTAGAAATCGTTGAAGCTGCAAGAATTGATGGTGCTAATGAATTTTACATCTTCAATGCAATTGCACTTCCTCTTTTAAAGCCAGCTATGGCAACACAGGCAATCTTCGGATTCGTTGCATGTTGGAACAACTTATATGTACCTTCACTTATTCTTGCTACAAACAAGAAGACACTTGGTACACTTCCAATGTTCATCGAGATGGTTAAGTCTAACGATAAGCAGAGAAACTGGGGTTATATCTACTCTGGTATCTTCACAGCAGTTATGCCAATTCTCGTTGCATACTTATTCCTTTCTAAGTACATCGTTGCTGGTGTAGCCCTCGGTGGTGTTAAGGAATAATCCTTACGCAGTGTTAGCGTATTAGTTTAATAATTTTTATAGCAATTTCACTGTAATTCAAAGCAATTACATGGATTATGAATAATCTGTGTAATTGCTTTTTAATATTGTTTTTTATATGGATTTATTCTAAACTAGATAAGGTCAGAGCCGAGATACTCTAGACGGATGGGAGATTATTATTATGAAAAAGAAAGTTGTAGTTTTGATGCTTGCTGTACTTATGGCAGTATCTAGTTTTACAGGTTGTCAAAAGCCTCAGAATAATACAACATCCGAAAATACTGCAGGAACTTCTGTGGTAGATGTAGAAGATGCTAAAAGTGCTGTAGTTATGACTATTGAAACATATGATGTGACACAGCAGGACATATATTTATATGCCCTCCAGTATTTCTTTAATAACGGTACTGTGGCTGCTGCTGTTAATGATGACAATCTAGATACACTAGTTAATGCTCTTATGGATGAAATAAAACTAGAAGTTGTACAGCAGGAACTTGCTAAAGTAACAGATGGTATAGAATTATCAGACGATGAAGTTCAGTCATATAAGGATACTGCTAATTCATTTATTAACTTCTTTGGAGAAGATTTTCTTAATAAATATGGTATAGATAGAGCGGCAGTTGAAACCTTATTTGAAAGAGAAGCACTAGTTAATAAGTTAAAAGATAAGGCTATAGCTGATGCAGAGGCAGATTATCTTGAACAGTACAATAAGCAGTTTAAAGATACAGATTTCTTTAGCGCTTACTATGTACTTTTCCCTTCTATTAAATATGAGAATGGTGAAGCGGTTAAAGATAATGATGGCAACTATGTTTCTCTTTCTTCTGATGAGATGGAAGAAATTAAGAAGAAGGCAGAAGAACTTAGAGAAGAAGCCCTTGCTAAACAGGAGGATGGAGATCCAACTGGTGGTATGGAAGCTCTTGCTGCTAAATATGGAGTTAGTTCATCATCAGGTAATGAATATGGTTATGTAGGAAGATATTCTAAAGAGATAGATGATGTAGTAGCTGCACTTGAAGATGACGAGATATCAGAAATTGTTGAAACTGAAGCTGGTTATATGATTATTCATATGAATAAGAAGAAGGATGATGATTTTAAATCTTATTCTATTCAGTCTATGGCATCACAGAGTGCTCAGAACATGTTTACAAACTTACAGACAAACTGGCTTAGTGGTTCAGGTGTTCAGAATTTACCAGTCAACCAGGATGCACTTACAGGACTTAAACTTCATGAATTGTGTGAAGATATGAACAAACACGGATACAGTGTTAACGGAGGAAGTAATTAATGGCAGATCTTCAGGGTCAGCAGTCTAAAGTATATAGAGCAGTAGAGACATTTGGTAATATATTTGCTTTAAATATTATTTTTATACTCTGCTGTATACCTGTTGTTACAATAGGCGCATCACTTACTGCTTTATATTCAGTGTCAATGAAGATGGCAAGGAATGAAGAAGGACCAATCTGGAAAAGTTTTATTGAGGCTTTCAAATCTAACTTCAAAAGAGCCACCTTTGCATGGATATATGTAATACTTGCCCTTGTTGTTATGTATGGCGAGTATGTCTTTACCATGGCATATGAAGGTATAATTGCTAATATATATATCATTATCTTATTAGTAGAAGTAGTTGCCTTTATGCTTTCAATAGCCTTTCTGTTTCCGCTTATTGCAAAGTTTGAGAATTCGCTTTTTAATACAATCTGGAATTCAATTCTTCTTTCAGTAAGTAACCTTTGGGCATTTTTCAAGGTTATGGTTGCGTGGGTTATGCCATTATTTTTATCTTTTAATTATATAGGGATTTTTTATCATACCTTTTATGTGTGGCTGATTTTCATGTTTGCACTTATTGCATTTGGAACATCTCATACTATAAATAAGGTATTTAAAAAGGTTGCCGCTGTGCAGAATAATGTGGCAGTAGAGAAGGAAGAAAAGAAGCAGAGAGAAATAGAGTCTAATAAGAGAATTAAGAAAGACGGATCAATATCTAGACATCTGTATCAGAAAAAAGATAAGTAATTTTAGTTGAGATAGACAAAAAGTCTATCTCAATTTTTATATGGATAAAGAAAAAGCGGATATGAACAATATTGAAAATATAGCCTTTCTATGATACTATTGTAACTGTGACTATAGAAGGTTACGGCCTTTGGGAAAAGTTATGAAAGGAAGGGTTACAACAATATGATGGACGTCAATCAGATACTCCTTGACATGATCAAGAAGTGCGGAAGCATTGAAACTTCTAGCGTGAATGAGATAGAGGAGTTAATAGATACAGGCCTTGAGAAGAATGAGGAGAACATTCAGAAGGCTGCTATGGAGTACCTTGAAGAGAAAGGGTACGCATTCAGAGAAGATAACCTTATGAGAGCTAAGAAGCATATCGAAGAAAGCTCTCAGTATTCAGATACAGTTATGGTCAGAAAGAAACATGCTATGGAAGAAGATCTTCTTTCTGACATTGAAGATGCTGATGTTGAGAAATTAACTCAGGCATGTATCCTTGATAACTTAATTAAACTTAATGACAAGCTTGATAAGATGGTTAATCCACATTATCAGTATGCAGTTGAAGTACTTGATGATGTTCTTACAGATAAAGATAAGCCAATGGCAAGTCTCCAGCAGTTCGAGTCTTTCCAGCAGCTTCTTAACAGATATGCAGATGCAGGATGGCATGTAATTAGTGTTACAGCCCGTGAGACTCAGAACGGACGTAAGCTTTCTATGACAGGCTTCAGTAACACTACAAAGCAGGTTGTTGTAGTATTTGAGCATAAGAGCTGATAACTACTACAATATAATAAGAAAGAACTTAAAGTCTTCAAGCCTCAAAACTTGAAGACTTTTATTATGCGCAGTGCCCCGCAAGGAATCATTCCGGCTAAAGCCGGACGGGGCACGCGCGGCGAGTAGCAAGATTACATCATTGCTACTCGATTAAGAAGCCCGTCGCAAGAAATCATTTCGGCTAATGCCGAGCGCGGGCCGCGCGGCGAGTATCGAGATTATATCATCGATACTCGATTAAGAAGCCTCAACAAGAAATTAATCCAAGTATGACTGTACGGGGCTGTGAATAGTTAGGAGGACCTATGAGAAACATACAATGCGCAGACATAACAAAAACAGTGAAAGAGATGTGTATTGAAGCGAGCCACTTTCTTACAGAAGATGTAGCTTATGCACTTCATAAATCTGTGGAAACAGAAAAATCACCTCTTGGAAAACAGGTTCTGTGCCAGCTTGAAGAGAACCTTCAGATTGCTGGTGATGATATGATACCTATTTGCCAGGATACAGGTATGGCTGTTATTTTTGCAGAGATAGGTCAGGATATTCATATTGAAGGCGGCTTATTAGAAGATGCCATCAACCAGGGTGTAAGAGAAGGATACACAGAAGGTTTCCTTAGAAAGTCTGTTGTAAAGTGTCCTATAGACAGAGTAAATACTAAAGATAATACTCCAGCAGTTATTCATTATGATATTGTTGCAGGAGATAAATTAAAGCTTACACTTGCTCCAAAGGGATTTGGTAGTGAGAATATGAGCCGTGTATTTATGCTTAAGCCAGCAGATGGTGTAGAAGGTATAAAGGATGCTATTGTTACTGCAGTAAAGGACGCAGGGCCAAATGCCTGCCCACCTATGGTAGTAGGTGTAGGTATTGGTGGTACATTCGAAAAATGTGCCATACTTGCAAAGAAAGCCCTTACAAGAGATTTAGGTAAGAGGTCAGATATACCTTATATAAAAGATATGGAAGAAGAAGTATTAGAGAGAATCAATAAGCTTGGTATAGGACCTGGCGGACTTGGTGGTTCAACTACAGCATTTGCAGTTAATATTAATACTTATCCAACACATATAGCAGGGATGCCAGTAGCAGTTAATATTTGCTGCCATGTAAACAGACACTCTGTAAGAGAATTATAATATAGAAGATTTAGGTTAATTTGGGAGGAAATACATGGACAGACATATTAATGCTCCACTTACAGATGAAGATGCTTTAAGCCTTAAAGCAGGAGATTATGTTTATATAACAGGAACAATATATACAGCAAGAGATGCAGCTCATAAGAGAATGCAGGAGGCTATAGATAAAAACGAGTCTCTTCCTATAGATATGGATCACAATATTATCTATTATATGGGACCTTCTCCAGCCAGAGAGGGTAGACCTATTGGTTCAGCTGGTCCAACTACAGCCAGCCGTATGGATAAGTATGCGCCTAACCTTCTCGACAGAGGTTTTAAGGGAATGATAGGTAAAGGAAAGAGAAGTCCTCAGGTCATAGACGCAATTAAGAGAAATGGCGCAGTTTACTTTGCTGCAGTTGGTGGAGCAGGGGCTCTTTTATCTAAAGCAATTAAAGAGTCTGAACTTATAGCATATGAAGACCTTGGAACAGAGGCTATACGTAAGCTTACTGTAGAGAACTTTCCAGTAATAGTTGTTATAGATCATGAAGGAAATAATCTTTATGAAACAGCTATTGAAAAGTATAAAGAATTGTCCTAATTTATCTATTGACAAAGGAATTTTGCAAGGGTATAATCATTCTTGCACTGCATGAGAATGCAGTTAAATAGCGGATTTACATAACTTGGAAGAATGAGTTTGGAGAAATACTCAAGAGGCCGAAGAGGCGCCCCTGCTAAGGGTGTAGGTCGGGCAACCGGCGCGAGGGTTCAAATCCCTCTTTCTCCGCTTTTTATAAGACTTCAAAAAGTTTTATAAAAAAAGAAAAAAGTTGTTGACAAGGATGAAACGGAGTGCTATTATAAACTACGTTGCGTCACAAGGAAACAACTTGAAAAGCAACAAAGAACATTGACAACTAAACAGTAATGCAACCCTGAAAATTTCAAAGAGAAGTTGCTTTTAGGTAAGCAACAAAATCTGAAAATTTCAGATTGATTCAAACGAATCGAAAACCAAGTAATAACGGTTAAACAAATTAGCTAGCTTCAAAAGAAGCAGGCAAACTTTTTTATAGAGAGTTTGATCCTGGCTCAGGATGAACGCTGGCGGCGTGCTTAACACATGCAAGTCGAACGGAAACGTATTGAAACCTAGTGATATACGTTTTAGTGGCGGACGGGTGAGTAACGCGTGGGTAACCTGCCGTATTCTGGGGGACAACAGTTGGAAACGACTGCTAAT
>JHWS01000007.1 GCA_000687675.1 Lachnospiraceae bacterium NC2008
TTCAGGTCACTTTCGTGATGTTATGCTTATCACAGATTCTGCTGATCTAAATTATTTCCGTAAGACCTACAACATCGCCTCGGATATTAAAAAGATTTACTAAAATCTTTTTATTAACATACGATAGTGCCCGGCCCCTTCTATATACGTCTACCCGATTCGCTCATGACTTAACATTCTTATTTTTCTAAGGCCATCAAATTTTCCTAAGCTAAACTTTCCGCGTTAAACTCGCTGCAGCTGCAAACTAGGGCTGGCACCTGTTTTAGGGCGCATTTGGACAAGCCGCTGTAAAACCCGCGTGTCTTTCGTAGGAAAATGTAACTTCCGCGCTTTATAGGGTTTACCCCTACCTCAGATTGAATGAGTCACCCAGCGCGGAATACATTTTCCAGAAAGACTAAGCGCTGGTTTTACAAGGTGAAGTCTAACAGCGTCCGCTGAACAGGTGCTTGCCCTAGTAAGCAGCTTTGCTCAAACAGTAACTGCGGAAAGTTTAAGGAAAATTTGTTATGGCCAAAGAAAAATATAGAATGAAAGTCAACATCCCTCATCGGGCAGAACATATATAGTTGGGGCCGTAGTTTTAGTTTAAGAATATACAATCTAACTTAATATATCGGGTTGGGCATATAAAGCGGGGCCGGGATTTATGTATGTTGTTTTACAAAATTTGTTTCACGTGAAACAAATTGGGGTGGAAAAGTTCACAACACAAAATCTAGGTTGGAAATGTTTCACGTGAAACATTATATTGTGTTTTGGTTGTGAAACATGAAACATGTGATGATATATTTTCGAAAAATAGAGCTTGTGTTTCACATGAAACAATAATTTTTTCGTGATTTTTCCAAATGAATTTGGTAGGTAAGTTTGATATAATTTGAAACAGTTTGAGATTAATTCCGAGTAATAGATATGGGCACGAATTAACATATCTGACTAGAAAGAAAGAGGAAACAAAATGACAAAGATAATAGCTATCGCCAACCAAAAGGGTGGGGTTGGTAAGACAACAACTACTGTCAATCTTGCAGCATGTCTTGCAGAAATGGGAAGAAAAGTTCTTTTAATAGATACTGATCCTCAGGGCAATGCTACAACTAATTTTAGTATAAACAAAGTTGAGCAGGAAAACACACTTTATGAATTATTATTAGGAGAGATATCTGTTAATGATTGTATCTTAAAAGATGTGATTCCTAATGTTTCTATTATTCCATCTAACGTAAATCTTGCAGCAGCTGAGATAGAGTTAATTGGTATAGAAGAAAAAGAATTCATAATCAAGAAAGAGATTGAATTCATAAAAGATGATTATGATTATATTATCTTCGACTGTCCTCCAGCATTAAATACTTTAACACTTAATGCTATGACAACAGCAAATTCTGTAATCGTTCCAATTCAGTGTGAGTATCTTGCACTTGAAGGATTAAGCGATTTAATTACAACTATCAATCTTGTAAAAGAAAGATTAAATCCAGAATTAGATTTAGAGGGTATCGTATTTACTATGTACGATGGCCGAACAGTTCTTTCACAGCAGGTAGTAGAAAATGTAAAAGAGCATTTTCCTGATAAGATTTATGAGACAAAGATACCTAGAAATGTTAGACTTTCTGAGGCACCATCTTTTGGTCAGCCAATAACAGTTTATGATCCAAAGTCAACTGGTGCAGAAAGTTATAGATCACTTGCAAAAGAAGTTGACGCAAGAAAGTAAATGCTCTCGGTAAACCGGGTGGCCTAAATATTCAAATACAAATTATAAGGAGAAATGAATATGGCATTAGCAAAAAGGGGACTTGGAAAAGGACTTGACGGAATTATCCAGAATAAAAATGTGGCGGTTCCAAAGGAATCAA
Source organism: Lachnospiraceae bacterium NC2008 (assembly GCA_000687675.1). Classification (GTDB taxonomy): domain Bacteria; phylum Bacillota; class Clostridia; order Lachnospirales; family Lachnospiraceae; genus NK4A136. The sequence goes on from JHWS01000007.1 coordinate 1,869, forward strand.
AACTTGGAGATGCAGCAGTACTTGTTGATATAAAAAAAATCGATAGAAATAAAGAACAGCCAAGAAAGAAATTCGATGAAGAAGCTCTCGAAGAACTTGCTGATTCAATTAAAGAATTTGGTATCCTTGAACCAATCCTTGTTCAGGATAGAAAAGATCATTATGAGATTATCGCTGGTGAGCGTCGTTGGCGTGCATCAATTAAGGCTGGACTTTCAGAAGTTCCTGTAATTATTAAAAACTATACTGAGCAGCAGATAGTTGAAATATCACTTATCGAAAACTTACAGCGTGAAGACTTAGATGCTATCGAAGAGGCTCAGGCATATAAGAGACTTAAAGATGAATTTAAGTTAACAGATGATGAAGTTGCTAAGAGAGTATCAAAGTCTAGAGCATATGTTACTAACTCAATGAGACTTCTTAAGCTTGCACAGAAAGTTCAGGAGATGGTAATCGATGACATGATCTCAACAGGTCATGCAAGAACTCTTCTTGCTATCGAAGATTTAGACAAGCAGTATGAGATTGCACAGAAGGTATTCGATGAGAAGCTTTCAGTTCGTGAACTTGAAAAATTAGTTAAGGCGCTCACTTCTCCAGAGAAGCCAAAGAAGAAGAAAGAAGATCTTTCAAAATATCAGGTGCATTTTGATGAGTATGCAGCTAAGCTTGCTGACAAGCTTGGAGTTAAAGTTGGAGTATCTTTAAAAGATAAGTCAACAGGTAAGCTTGAGATTGACTTCTATTCATCAGATGATTTTGAAAAAATCTTTGATAAGTTAAATAAATAATCACGGCTTAATATATAGAAAAAGGAAAACACAAATTAATGAACAGTGAAATATTAAAACAAATTGGCCTGGATACAATTGACCCAGGAATAATTATTCTTGCTCTGACATTTTTAGTTTTGGTACTTATGGTGATTGTAATAATCGGTATGGTACAGAACTCAAAACTAAAAAAGAAATATAACAAATTCATGCAGGGTACAAAGGCTGCAAGTTTAGAGAGTCAGATTCAGTCACTTATTAAAAATGTTAATGATTTAAATGCTACAGCAGACAACCATGAAGAGAGACTTGTAAAAATATTCAAGAAGCATGAAAGTTCATATCAGAAACTTGGACTTATTAAGTACGATGCATTTAAAGAGATGGGCGGTATGCTCAGTTGTTGTATCTGTATTCTTGATGAGAACAACAACGGTATCATCATGAACAATGTTCACTCTTCAACAGGATGCTACTCTTATACTAAGAGAGTTAAGAAGGGCGTTTGCGAACTTGACCTTTCACCTGAAGAAAAGATTTCACTTGATAAGGCTATGGCATATGTTCCAGAGTCTACACCTAATTCAAAATTAAAATCTAAGCCAGCAGAGAAATCATCTAAATTAGAAGAGCTTGATATGGATGAAGATTACGAATCTGAAGATAGCAAAGATTTAGAAGAAGTAGATTTAAAATAGGATTGCTTATATGACATTTGAAAAAGAATACAATGGAAGAAATATAGTTTTCAGTTCTGACGTTGATCACCTTAGAGAACTGTATGAAGAAAATGAACCATTTGTATTATTAATTAATAATGAGAACAGATTTGAGGATGTGGCATTTGCAAGATATGCAATCGACATCGAAAACTTTGATCCATTTGCTTATGACGATGAAGGCGAGTTTATAGAATCTGAGGAAGAGGAAAGCGCTACATTATCGGAAGAAGAAATACTTGCTATAGCAGATGATGAATACTGCAGAATACTTCTTGCAAGATTTGATGGAAAGCCAGTTGTAATATCTGAAACTGACAAATGCAAAATCAGAGAACTTTCAGTTGATGATGTTATGCCTCTTATGAATCTTTATAATAATGTAAAGCCAACATTCTTAGAGAAGTTTTTTGAAACTATAGACGATGCTAGGGAATATATCACAAAGTATATAGACCAGGTTTATGGTTTTTATAACTATGGTATATGGGGAATATATCTTGAAGAAGGCGCTGAGGATAAGTTAATTGGTCTTGTTGGTTTCACTCCAAGACAGGCCAGAAGAAAATGCCCTGAAGATGAAGACCAGTTTGCAGGTTTCGATGCAGTAATTAATCTAGAGCTTGGATTTGCAGTTGATGAAAAATATAGGAGACAGGGATACGGCTTCGCTGCAGCAAGTGCTGCTATTAGCTATGCAAGAGACCATATCGAGCATCATGCAATCTTCGTTAACATCGACCCAAGTAACCAGCCAGCAATTGGCCTTGCCAAGAAGCTGGGACTTATGGAGTAGACAGGCAGGCATTTGCCCAGGGAAGTCTTGAATAAAATGCCCATTATGATATTATTTATATAGTGCGCTGCGGGACAGACGTAGCAAACAAGGAATGCAGCAGGGCTGCAGAATGGAGAACAGGAAAATGATAGATATTAAGTTTTTAAGAGAAAATCCTGATGTAGTAAAGGAAAACATTAAGAAGAAATTCCAGGACGATAAACTTCCACTTGTTGATGAAGTTATCGAACTTGATACAAAGAGACGAGCAGCTCAGACAGAAGCTGACGAGATAAAGGCAAACAAGAATAAGATCTCTAAGCAGATCGGTGCTCTTATGGCACAGGGCAAGAAGGAAGAAGCTGAGGAAGTTAAGAAGCAGGTAGCTGAAGGTGCAGCTAAGCTTGCTGAGCTTGAGAAGACTCAGGCAGAACTTGAAGAGAAAGTTCTTAAGATTATGATGGTTATTCCAAATATCATCGATCCTTCAGTTCCAGTTGGTAAGGACGATAGCCAGAACGTAGAAGTTCAGAAGTACGGCGAGCCAGTAGTTCCAGATTTCGAAGTTCCATATCATACAGATATTATGGATAGATTTGATGGTATCGATCTTGATGCTGCAGGTCGTGTTGCTGGTAATGGTTTCTACTACCTTATGGGTGACATCGCAAGACTTCACAGCGCAGTTATCTCTTATGCAAGAGATTTCATGATTGACAGAGGATTCACATACTGTGTACCACCTTTCATGATTCGTTCAAATGTTGTTACAGGTGTTATGTCATTTGCAGAGATGGATGCCATGATGTACAAGATCGAGGGTGAGGACCTCTACCTTATCGGTACAAGTGAGCACTCAATGATTGGTAAGTTCATTGACCAGATTATTCCAGAAGAGAAGCTTCCACTTACTCTTACATCTTACTCACCTTGCTTTAGAAAAGAGAAGGGTGCACACGGTATTGAAGAGCGTGGTGTTTACAGAATTCACCAGTTTGAAAAGCAGGAAATGATTGTTGTATGTAAGCCAGAGGACAGCAAGGCTTGGTTCGACAAGTTATGGCAGAACACAGTTGACCTCTTCCGTTCACTTGATATTCCAGTTAGAACTCTTGAGTGCTGCTCAGGTGACCTTGCAGATCTTAAGGTTAAGTCAGTAGATGTTGAGGCATGGAGCCCAAGACAGAAGAAGTACTTCGAAGTTGGTTCATGTTCAAACCTTGGCGATGCTCAGGCTCGTCGTCTTAAGATTAGAGTTAACGGTGAGAACGGCAAGTATCTTGCTCACACACTTAACAACACAGTTGTTGCTCCACCACGTATGCTTATCGCATTCCTCGAGAACAACTTAAATGCTGACGGCTCAGTTAACATTCCTGAACCACTCCGCATGTACATGGGTGGCAAGGACAAGTTAGTTCCTACAAAGTAATAAATAAAAAAATTAAAGGTATCACATAACGATGATACCTTTTTTGATGATAATACTATTTCTGAGTAGACAATTATTATGATATCTGCATCGAGATGCCAGATTGGCATCTCGATAATATGTCACTGCATTGGAATTAATGACTATGGTATAATTAGGCTAAAAAAGAATTTTAATTACAAAGGAAAATATAGGAGGACGATATGAGATTATGCATTGAAGGAGCTCCATGCAGAGTTTGAGGAGCCTGTATGGAGGAAGAAGGTTAGCGGATAGCTGACTAAGATATCCTCAAGCTTTGCTTCTACACTAGATTTTGACTTAGATTAAAGGAGCAAAGAAATGAAAACAAAAGATATAAAAGAAAATAGTTTAAAGAATTTTTATGTACTCTGGTCTACCCAGAGCTTGTCACAGCTTGGAAGCAGTATTACTGCATTTGCGCTGACTTTGTGGTTGTATGAGAAGACAGGATCTGCCTTAAGTACAGCGGCTTTAACGATCTGCACCTATGCGCCATATGTGCTTATGAGCATATTTGCAGGTGCCCTGACTGACAGATTTAATAAGAAGAAAACCATGTTAGTTTGCGATACCCTGGCAGCTCTGTGTACGCTTACAGTATTTCTTCTGTATAAAACTGGCAGCTTAGCCATATGGCACCTATATCTGATAAATGCCGTATCGGGTCTGATGAATACTGTTCAGCAGCCAGCTTCAGAAGTTATGATGACCCTTATAGTTCCAAAAGACCGCTACCAGAAAACCAGCGGCTTGCAGAATCTATCAAGGTCACTTAACTCAGTACTTAACCCAGTAATTGCAACAGCCCTTTATTCACTGGCAGGACTTGATGTGGTTATAACAGTGGATCTAACAAGTTTTGTAGTTGCTTTTGTGGCACTAGCAGGATTCATAAGAGTTGCAGAGGTTAAGAAGGAAAGTAAAGAAAAGACTTTGACACTGGCAAAAGAGGGGCTGGCATTCTTAAAGAGTAAGCCGATGATTTTAACTCTGATATTATTTATGTCAGGGGTTAATCTTGTTGCTTCAGCCTTCAATGCCACACTACCTGCTTACGTAATCCCAAATCCTAAGGGGGGCTCAGCTATGCTTGGAGTTATAACTTCAGCATCTGGACTTGCTATGATTGTGGGAAGCCTGCTGGTATCATTCCTTCCAAAGCCAAAGGACAGGGTGAAGATGATTTACATCACTATGCTTATATCACTTGGAAGTGAGAACTTTATTCTGGCATTTGCAAGAGAGCCTTATTTATGGGTGCTTGCCCAGGTGATTGGCTGGATTCTTGTACCAGTTATGAGCACTAACTTAGAGGTAATCCTTAGAAATTCAGTTCCTGTGGATTTACAGGGTAGGGTGTATGCTTGCAGAAATACTTTCCAGTTTTTCACTATACCTATAGGCCTTTTCTTAGGTGGATTCCTAGTAGACCATGTCTGCGAACCATTTATGAAGCGCCAGGGCTATAGAGAAATCCTGACCATCCTCTTTGGAAGCGGTAAGGGTTCAGGAGCAGCACTTATGATGTTTATTCTTGGAATCGTTGGAAGTACCATGTGCCTAGTTACAGGAAGAAAGCTGAAGAAGTATCACTATCGTGAAAAATAAAGATTTTTAAATAAGAGAGGCCACTAACTAGTGGCCTGTTTTATGGGTATATAATATAAAGAAAAGCTAAGCGAGAGGAAAATAAAAATTGAACATTTTAATAGTAGGCGCTGGAGGATTCATAGGCGCGGCGCTCAGATATATGATAGGGCTTGTCCCGGTTAGTGAAAATACGGCATTTCCTGTAAAGACATTTGCCATAAATGTTATAGGATGCCTGGCAATAGGACTGATAACAGTACTTGCTCTTAAGAATACCAGGATAAATCCAGGTTGGATATTGTTTCTTAAAACCGGCTTATGCGGCGGTTTTACAACATTTTCCACATTTGCACTGGAAACTACAGGTCTTATTAAGGGTGGACATACAGGTATTGCGTTCTTATATGCCTTCCTAAGTTTGATTATTGGCTGCGGGGTTATATTTGGTATTGAGATGGTGATGAGTAAATAATGATTATGGGATTATTCAAAAGTAAAACTGAAAAAGAGTTGGATAGCTTGATTCAGCGTATGGAGATGAACCTGTCCAACAACTATAAGGACAATGCTCAGGATAATCTGAAGGATTTTGAAGCAGCGCTTGAATATGCTAAAGATAAAGGAAACATAAAAGGTAGCACTCTTTCTAAGTATGAAGGAATCCTTACTACATATAGAGAAAAGCTTAAAGGCTACAGTCATAAAGACCAAAAGCCATATTGGCATTAAAAAGGACCGGAACTCATTCCGATCCTATTTTGTTACAGATACATTTCCATATCTATACAAGTCCAATTACCAATTGGCAGATTGCACTCTCTTCGTTGATACTCTTTAAAACCTACTGCCTCATAGCAGCCCTTTGCGCTGGGATTGTTATCAAAAACTCCAAGATCAATTCTTGTAGCATTAAAATTATCTTTAACATAGTTTATAGCAAGGGACAGCATCTTCTTACCGTAGCCCTTTCCCCTGATAGAAGGATCAACTATAACAAATCCAAAGCGTACAGTACTGTCATCATCTTCTCTTGGATATCTTATAATAAAATGCCCTACAACTGTGCCGGCGTCATCAACTGCAGAGACCGGGAAAAATCTTCCACCTTTAACCCCCGGCTCGTAATTATTTTCTATGTCATCTCCCGTTAAAGGAAAGATATTAAATCTATCTGCTGACCATCTGTATAATTCGTCTTCCGTGCGTATCCAGCGGCATATAATATCTGCATCCTCTTTTATGTATTTCCTAAGTTTCATAGCAGGTCTCCTTTCTATAGGTTATAAAAGTATCATATTCCTAATATAAGAAAAAGAAAATAATACACGGCTAATGACTTGTTTTACACGGAAATCATTTTTTCTGGTTTCGCCGGGCACGCCCCGCGAGTAGAAGTTTTCCTACAACTCGATAATATACACATCCGCTTCTTCACCTTCAAAAGTAAAACTCCGCTGGTATTTGCCTCCGTTTTTTAAGATAGTTTTTACCGAAGGCTCATTGGTTCTTTCTACGCCAAGCTGAAGACTTTTCATACCAATTTCCTTGGCACGACCTAGTATAAGCCTCAGCATCTTTGTGGCGTAGCCTTTCCTTCTTTCTGATGGTCTTACGCTGTAGCCGCTGTTACCAAAGTCTTTAAGGAAGTCATTAAGCTCGTGGCGTAGGTCGATGATTCCAACTATACTGTCATTATCGTCTATGGCAAAATAAGTATCTGTTACAACCCATGCTGGGTTCACGGTATCATTCGAAGTGTTATCTGTCACCGACTTAAGCCAGTCATCGTATGAATCCATCTGATCTAGCAGTTCGCTTCCGTTAATTATCGGTGTCCCATTATCTATGAATTCCTGCTTAAATGCCGCTGCCTGAGCCTCATGTTCCTTTTCCGGTCTAACTAATCTAATCATATTATTCTCCTATTAATGTCTTCCAAATATGTTCACAAATTGAACTAACTGTCTCCTGCTTTAATGCTACAACCCGGCTCCACATTCGGACCCCTTGATAAGAGTAGAGGATAACATTTACCACTTCCTCCACATCTACATCCTTAAACTCACCGCGCCTAATTCCGTAGCGTATAAGGTCTGCCCATTTTTTATTAGCATCTTCATTAAGCTTTGCCATCACTTTGCTATCCACGGTTTCCCCATATTCGTACATGGCCAGGCTTAAAGAGTCCTCCGGAGAAAGCATCTCTTCTTTAATTTGCTCTAGCGCCCCTTGTAAAATGCTATGGGCACTAACTCCTTCATTTATCATCCCACGAAAATCCATGGCATCGTTACTAGTCATCTTCTCTAGCAAGGCTTCAAAAATCTCCGCTGTAGATGAAAAATGACTGTATAAACCACCTCGGCTCATGCCAGTTATCTGGCAGACATCCTTCATAGTTACCTGCTTGAAACCTTTTTCTGCGAACAAACTCTGAGCCTTATCAAGAATCTGCTCTCTAGTTCTGTCTGCTTTACCTGCCATAGATAATCTCCTTTTCGACACATGTGTATATTTTTATAATAGACACGCGTGTCGAATTTGTCAACTCACTTTTTTTGCATGTTGGGAAACATTTTGCCGGAATAAGTAATATAATATAGAAGAAAAATTAGTCTGGTTATTTGACAGCAGGCATTAAACCGCTGGAATCAAATGCCACAGCGAAAATATAACAAGGGCGGTTGGCATAGAATTAATTAACAAAAGGAGATCAACATGAGATATTTTTTAGAAAATGACAGATTAAAGGTTGAGATAGATTCATTTGGGGCAGAGGTAAAGTCTGTAATTAATAAGAACAATATGCGTGAGTATATGTGGTATGGAAATCCTAAGTTCTGGGGTAGAACCTCGCCGGTTCTTTTTCCATTTGTAGGAAGTCTTAAGGATAAGAAGTATACCTGGAAGGGCAAAGAGTATCCTATGGGACAGCATGGCTTCGCAAGGGATAATGAGTTTGAGCTTGTAAGTCAGAGTGAGGATGAAATATGGTTCAGGTTTGTATCTAACGATGCGACATTGGAGAAATATCCATTTGCATTTGAACTTCAGATAGGCTACAGACTGGAAAAAGATGCTGAAACCGATGATGTAAAGGTTATGTGGAAGGTTCTTAATCCTGCAAATGAGACTATGTACTTTTCTATCGGAGCCCATCCGGCATTCTTATGTCCTGTACATGGTTATAGTAAAGATAAGAAGAACTGCAAGGAAGGCTACAAGCTTTACTTTGAAGGAGTGGATGCCATCCACCATCACGGCAATGACGTGGCAAAGGGCCTTGCAATTCGTGAAGATATTACACTTCCACTTGAGAATGGTTTCGCTACTATCACTGAAGATTTCTTCGACCGCTGTACATATATGATAGAAGGCAATCAGACAAAATGCGTGGGCATAGCCGATGAAGAGGGCAGACATATCGTGGACGTTGCCTTCGATACACCATTATTTGCCATCTGGTCGCCTGAAAAGAAAAATGCCCCATTTATCTGCATCGAGCCATGGTATGGAAGATGCGATGCTATCGACTTTGAGGGAGACCTTAGCCAGCGAGAATTTACCCAGACTCTTGAAGGGGGCAAGACCTTTGAAGGTGGGTATACTATGAAGTTTTATGAGTATTATTGGTAGGACATAAAATTATTTAAAGATTTTTTAATATTTCCTTTGTTATATTCATATCGTAAGATAGATTTAGAACCTGCCTAGAGGCAGGGAAGAAGTAAGGAGTATAACAATGGGAAATATTGTTCTTGAAACAAAGGACCTCTGCAAAACCTATATTGTTGATAAGATGAGCAACAATGTATTACAGAATGTAAATTTCAAGGTTGAAGAGGGTGAACTAATATCTGTAATGGGACCATCCGGTTCCGGTAAATCCACACTTTTATATACAATAAGCGGCATGGACAGTGCCACAGCTGGTCAGGTAATCTTCGATGGTGAAGATATATCTGCTAAGAATGAGAAGGAGCTTTCAAAGATAAGACTTCTTAAGATGGGCTTCGTTTTCCAGCAGATGTATATGATGAAGAAGCTCTGCATCATGGATAATATCGTTCTTCCTGGATATCAGGCAAAGCAGGAGCCAAGAGAAGAGATAAATAAGAAGGCAGAAGAGTTAATGCGCCGCCTTGGAATCATAGAGACAGCGGAAAGAGAGATTACAGAAGTGTCTGGTGGACAGCTTCAGCGTGCTTGCCTCTGCAGAGCACTTATCAACAATCCAAAGGTTCTCTTTGCGGATGAACCAACCGGCGCCCTTAATTCCAAGGCATCTATGGAAGTTATCAATGAGCTTTCCAATGTAAATAAAGCAGGAACAACTATTCTTATGGTTACACACTCAGAGAGAGTTGCATCTATCTCTGACAGGGTAATTTATCTTGAAGACGGAAATATTATGGGCGAGATAAAGCTTGGCAAGATGGAAGATATGCAGGAACTTCATCAAAGAGAACGCAAGCTGAAAAACTGGCTCGCCGAGATGGGATGGTAAAATCGAAGATTTTACCAACCACATTTGCGCCTACGGCACAAATGCTCAGCTGGTAAACCTAAAAATCAAAGATTTTTAGCTGGCACATTTGCGCCTGCGGCACAAATGCGCAGGTTATTGAGAAAGGAATGTGAATATAATGTACCTTCGAATGCTTAAACGAGATCTAAAAGATAAGAAGGCTCTTAATACAGTACTTTTCGTACTTATGATTATGGCTTCCATATTTATGGGAACAGGGCTGATTATCCTTTATACAAATATATTTGGACTAAAAGATACATATAAAAAATGCAATACGGCAGACCTTGGCTACCTTATGCGAAGAGACATCTCTGATGAGACTGCTAACGACAAAAGAATGGATGAAATCCTAAAAACCCTTCCTAATGTTGAAGGTGTAGTCAAGTCAGAGGTTGTATTTGTAAAGGACGACAGACTGGAATTTGAACACTACGATCCACTGGACAATGACTGGGTGTCATGGCAGGACTTCGCTGTAGGTAAGGTGCCAGATACTTATAACCGTCCACTTGATGGAAATTATGAATACTTTACTGTTGATGACGGCTATGTAGCTATAGCCCAGCATGTTGCTAATCTTACTAAATCAGAGGTTGGCGACTACTTAAGAATCACAACAGACTATGGCAACAAGTACGAGTTTATCATTTCAGATATATATACTAACCCTTCTTCAGAAGGTCTGGATATGATATATCTTTCTGACCATGACGGAGACATAATCTTATCCGAATGCCCTTCTAGAAGAGATCTTTATGAGGTAAAGATTTCCGGGGTAGATGGTGATTACTATGAAGTACTTTCAAAGGTTGCCACTGCACCTCTTGCAAATTATGAAGAAGTTAACATTAACCTCTTTGCTTCAAAAATGATGGATCAGACCAATGACGGTATGATAAGCACTATCGTATCCATCATCTTAATAGGTGTAGCTATCTTTATGGTGCTGATGATATTGGTAACTATCAACTTCAGCCTCCGCTCAACAATTAAGCAGGAGGAAAAAGAAATAGGTATCATGAAGGCAATTGGTGTCTACTCATTTTCATATAGAACTCTTTTTGCTGTAAAATATATAGCATTTGCAATTGTAGGAGGATTAATCGGCCTGCCATTCGCGGCTGTGTTTAGCCATATGTTAATAGGAAGATTCGTCTTCCACACCATACCACCAAAGACAGGAACAAGGGTAATCTTACTTGTAGCAGCCCTTTTATTTACTCTCTTTTTTATCGTAGGATTTACCCTTCTCTCCCTTCGCCGTATGAATAAGATTTCGGTTATGGATGCAATCCACGGAGAGAACAGAGGAGAGAGATTCGGCAAGCTTTCCGGCCTCTTCCTTCATAAAAAGAAGAGAATATCTATACCACTATTCCTTGCTCTTAGCGACATACTTAAGAAGGTCAAGAGATACATCTACCTTATAATCGCTTATGTATGCGGGGCCTGTATGATACTTTCAGTAATTATGATCAAGGACTCAATCTGTTCCAAGGACTACTTTATGAAGTATTGGCAGCAGGGCCAGATGGATTTCGAAGCCATACCTGAAGTGGGATATCTGGATAAACTTGCAAACAAAGCAGGAAACTACAAAGCAGGTATCGAACTTATCAACAAGAACTTCAAGGAGCACGGTATCCCAGCTGAGATTGAATACTGCGCAGCTCAGGGGGCAGCATATTACATCGATGGCCAGGAGAGAACCTGTTACCTAATGTTTGACCTTAAGGATGCCAGCGAAGTAGTTCTGGTAAAGGGCAACTCCCCTATGCTTAGAAATGAAATCGCTATCCCTTACAGACTGGCTATGGACAATGGCTTAAACATCGGGGACAGCATAACTATAAAGTACGAAAAATACAATATGAACCATGTTACAACATCCAAGGTAACAGAGGACTTTGTTATTACTGGCTTCTTCGAAGGCTTCGGCCTCCAGCTTCCTAAGATGCTTCTTTCAAGCCAGATTGACAATGTGGTTCCAAATTATGGCTATCACGAATTCAGCTACAAGCTTAACTGCGACCCTAAGGACTACGACCGCTACTATAAAATGATGGATGACCTCTACACAGACGATGAAATCAGATTCATCAGAAGTGAAGACGTGGAAGAATACGAGATGGGCTCTTATATCGCTCTTCTCAATGCCATGCTACTTATCGTTTCCATCGTTGTAGTTATAGTAGTAACCATGCTTACCTGCATGTATGAAACTATCTTCATCGATGAAGAAGTAGCAGACCTGGCACTTCTTAAGAGCATGGGCTTTGAAAGAAAAACAGTCAGAAGCTGGCACCGTCTGAGGATGGTAATCCTTTCCATCGCATCAGGCCTGGCCTCAGTTCTTATCATGGTAACCCTTATAAAGAGCCTGCTTGAAAGAGCTATCGTAAGCTTCATCCGCACATATACATTTGATGTACCGGTAAGAGGCGTACATTTTGTGGTAGTTCCTCTGCTTATTGTGGCTCTTGTAACTATAGTAGTTATCCCAGCCCTTAAGCCTATGGATAAGATACAGATATGGAGGGTCAACAATGAATAAGAAGAAAATGTCTGCCTGCTTTGTAGCAATATCTATAGCATTTGCAACTCTTACAGGATGCGGAAGCGACAGAAAGCTTGATAATAAAGAAGATAGAGAGGTAAGCCTTGTAGAAACCCTCTCTGCTAATGAGACCAAGGAATATACTAGCGAGGGCAAGGTGGAAGAAGCTATCGCTACATACAGTTCAGAGGATGGTCTTTGCGTAATAAAGGTTATGCCTTCTTACTTTGATATCACATTGGACTATGAAAGTGGTACCTATGCTCAGGTGGGCTATGCCTATGGACAGACAATTATAGAGGCATTTCCGGAATATATAACAATGATGGAGCCATACATATATGAGAATGTCCGGACAGCCTATGGAACTGATGAATACAGCAAAGAGGCCGTGTGGGAAAGAGTCGAGACTATATATAGTGCAGTTCCTTCAGATTATAAAGAGGAGATTGATGCATTTGCCAAAGCTGTATCTCAGGGAGAAGAGGGTATGGTTGAAAATGGCAAGCTAAGCTATGAGGAAGCTGTAATTATACAGCTTATTCCAGATGCCCTTCGTCCAACTTCCTGCAGCGCCCTTTCCCTATGGGGTGAGAAGACAGAGTCGGGACAGCCTATAACTCTTCGCTGCCTTGAGTGGAATCTTGGTAGCGAGAAGCAGATGGGAAGTATCAATGCCGTAACTCATATGAAAAATGGGGAAAAGTCCATAACAACTATGGGCATGCTTGGCCTTTTGGATGTTATCTCGGCTGTAAATGACGACGGGGTCTTTGTTGCCATCTTAGACGTTGGCTCCAATAATAAAGAACCTTTTGTATATGAAGGTAAAAAAAGTTATACTTTTGATATAAGATATGCTCTTGAAAATTTCGATGATGCTACAGAAGTGGGCAATTATATGGTTTCAAACAGTGGGGACTACACATGGTGCCACAACCTTATAATTACTGACAAGAATCACTCTTACTGCGCGGAAGACTGCGTGAAGGAAGTGGCTGACAAGGGCGACGGCTATTCCATACTTCGTGATGAGAATACGCAGCTTCTTGACGGCCTCCACTGGGATAGCAATGACAGCCTCTGCGTTGTAAACTCATTTGCCTCAAAGGGAAATCAGGACGGATTTACCAAGAGCGAGTTCAACCTTACAAGATTTGAGAAGTACAATGAGTGGGTTAAGAACACTGACAAATTCTCAGTTAAAGATGTAAAAGATATGATAACTCAGGAAGATGTGAATGATGTTTCTGTTAGCACAGTTCATAATGACAGTGCAGTACAGCTTATTATCATTGACTATGAGACAGGGGATATTCAGGTGGCATTTACCGGTAAAGAGGGCGTGGTTAATAAGCCCGAGTTTCTGGATGTTGGGGATATTAACTAGTAGTTTAATGCCTTGCCGGATGCGGCTTGACCGGGGATCTTCTGAAATGGCGGTTACAGAGATTTATGAAAGATGTACTTATTATAGAGGATAATAAAGAGCTTGGTGCCCTGATTCGGGACTTTTTAACCAATGACGGCTATGACGTTGAGTGGATGGAAAGTGCGGAAGAGGGCCTTGAGTATGTGAAGAAAGCAGCATTTAAGATGCTGCTTCTTGACCTTATGCTGCCTGGGATGGACGGCTACGAGATGCTGCAGGAGGTAAGGAAGGAGTACAAGCTTCCGGTCCTTATGATGAGCGCCAAAACTGACGATGCCAGCAAGATACTGGGCCTGGAGGTTGGGGCTGATGACTTTATCGATAAGCCATTTTCATTTCCGGTTCTGTCTTCAAAGATCAAGGCTCTTATAAGAAGAAGCTACGATATGACAGGGTCTAAGGAGATAGTTACTTATAAGGATATCTCCATAAATACCAAGGAGCGTATTGTAACTAAGGCTGGAAAACCGGTTAATATCACCGGCAAGGAGTATGATATCCTCCTGTATTTTATGGAGCATCCGGAGGAAGTTATCAAGAAGGAGAAGCTCTTTAATGAAGTTTGGGGGGCGGATTGCTTTAGCGAGATGTCTACTATGAATGTTTATATCCGTTGGCTTCGTGAAAAGCTGGAAGATGACCCTAAGAATCCGGACTATATCAGAACTGTGTGGAAGGTTGGATACTGTTTTGGAGGGGAGAAGTAAGGAGATAGCTTTTTGTCAGGGATAAAACGACTCTACATATTAATACTGATTTTATACTTGGGTCTGGCAGCAGGCCTATTTTTCTATGTCCGCTGGTTGGGATCACGGTCTTATCAAGAGAGAAATGTCTTCATAAACAGATTTACCGCCCAGGTTAGTTCACGGGATGATGAACTAACTAGTGAGCTGATTGAAGAAATATACACTTTAGAAAAGTCTTCCTACAAGAGTCAGTTTGGCTCAGATATCCTTCCAGATAAAATTTCATATGTATCACTTGAGGATAAAATCCCTAATGAAAGTGACTATGGGGATCAGCGTGTGGCATACGTATATGATGAATACGGCAACATATCAGGCCTGCTTTTGTTTGAATATGCAGAAAATGATAACAAGCATTATCTCACATATTTGGTCGTAATCGCTGGTTCTCTTTTAATTATCATCGCTTTCATTATTTATCTGCAAATCCGAATTCTTAAGCCATTCGAGGATTTGACAGACTATGCGGTGAAGATATCGAAAAATGAGCTTTCCCAGAAGCTTCCTGAAAGCAGGAACCGCTACTTTGGCAGATTTATCTGGGGTGTAAATATGCTTAGCGACCAGATTCAGGGAGACAAGGAAAGAATTGGCAAGCTTATGAAGGAGCGCCAGACTATGCTAACCACCATAGCCCACGGCATCAAGACTCCGGTTTCCAACATTACCCTCTATGCTTCTTCTATAGAGACTGGCCTCTACCAGTCAGACAAGAAGCCAAATCAGGTGGACGCGGAGATTGCCGCTAAAATAGAGAAGAATGCCGGCGACATCAACCGCCTGGTTGAAGAGATGATTAATACAAGTTCCACTGGTATGGTGGACTTCGAGCCTAAGATTCAGGCATTTTATATTAATGAGGTTGAGGATTTTATTAGGGAAGAGTACTCCAACAGGCTGGCGGTTCAGCGAATCCCACTAGAGATAGATTCTTGCCAGAATGCCATGATTAATTCAGACAAGTCCGGTATCCTCCGTATCCTTACCCAGCTTATGGAAAATGCCATAAAGTACGGGGATGGCACCGGTATCAAGGTTTCAATCGACAAGCAGGAGGAAGGCTACTACTTCTCAGTTAAGAATAAGGGTAAGTCTCTTCCTGAAAATGAAATCCCATACATCTTCGGCAGCTTCTGGCGTGGCTCTAATGCCCAGGGCATCAAAGGTTCTGGTATCGGCCTCTTCGAGGCCCGCACTATCGCCTCCCGCCTAGGCGGCGACATCTACGTCAAGCAAGATGATGGGGAGATAGAGTTTATAGTGTTTATAGAAAAATAAGGGGTGGCTTCGCCACCCAGCGCTCTCTGATGCATGGTTTAGTAAATATTAAATAGGATTAATTTTGTCTGCAGTTATTTATACTTGTTAGAATATCTTGTCTTTGTGCTTCATTAATATATTCAGCTTGTGATGTAATATAGTTATTTAATTCGTTTGGTTTTAAAACTTTATAAGGTAACTCAATATTTTGTTTTACAAAAAGCTCAGAATTACTAAGAGCTACAATAGAATAAACTTCTGAAACATAACTGCTTAAAAGATTTTGGATAAGATTTTTTTCAGCAGTAATTTGATTTGTAGGTGACTTAACCTCTTTGTTTTCTTTATTTTTTCTTACAAACCACTTATCCCCTTCATCTATGAATAAAGATGCTTTTGTAGCATTTCCATTAGTCATTCCAAAGGCTTTTGTTTCTATAACAAACACACCATTATATCCAACTGCAATGTGATCATATTCATGTACTTCATTTCTATACTTGATGACAGGTCCATTAATTATAGTCCAATTTGGTTCTAGTTCCTCTAAAATATCACGAATTACTTGCTCACCCTTATTTCCGACCTCTTTCTTCTCATAGTCATCCTTGTTTTTTGCTTTATTCCTTAATTTAGAATCTCTGCCTTCATAATCAGGCCTTTGATCAAGACCATTAACGCCTATTTCTCTTAAATATGCTCTGAATTCCTCTTTTTTTACAACTGGTATATGAGGATTGGGTACAATAACATTGTAAAATATACCTTTTAAGTCACCTTTTTCTTTGCCAAGGAACTCTTTTTTTACGATTGTGCCGGAGGAGTATTTAATATATCCACCCCCATATGAGCTAAGCGCATTTCTGAATATGTTATATTCTTCTTCATTACTTCCTATGTAAATGCTTCGCTTTAATTCTTCGAATTTTTGATTATTCCCGGATGAATAGGAATTTTTTTTATTATCACGAAATGTTCTGTTATTTGATAAATTAGATTTATGGTTCTTTTTCCCGTATTTGTTTGTTTTTGCAAATCGTAAAGCAACAATTAAAATTAAAGCCACTACTATATATAATATTTCCATATACAAACTTACCCCACATTCTATGTTTCATATTAAATTAAAAATTTGAATTACATATATTATAACAACAGATGTAAATATCAAGATAAAAAAATATAATTTATTGACACAGATATATAATACCATTTAAAATAAAAGTACGTAATTAAGTACGCTTTTGAGGACGATAATATGATAGTAAAACAGATGGACGTTAGAACAAATATAAAAAAATATTTTGATATGGCTTATAGCGGTGAAGTAATAGTTGTTCCAAGAAAGGAGTCAAAGAATGTAGTTATATTATCTGAAGAGGAATATAACCGTTTGATAGGTAAAGATCGCTTAGCAATTTATGCTGATAAGATAAATGATGCTGTTCAGAAAAAGAATGTGGCATTATCAGTAAGAAGCAATCTTAAAAAGCATAATTTAGATAAACTTGGTAAGATAGAAAGCTTTAAAGAAAATTGGAATGGCAATGGTGCACCTGCATTTTCAAGTAAGCTTATTAATAAGCTCAAAGAAATCATCGATAATTCATTGATTCAGCCAGAGATATTCCCTACTGCACTTGGAACCATACAGCTTGAGTATGATAATTCCAGAAAAGATCATATGGAAATAGAAATAAGTGAGGCTGGGGATGCTGAACTGTTCACTGTTCTTTTTAATGGTGAAGAGATAAATGAAGTAATTTCATCAGATATATCTACAATTAATGAAAGGGTTGGAGCATTTTATGGATAATACTTTTTTAAATACTGAAAAGTTATATAGAGCTGTATATCCACCTGAAGTTGCGGATATATATTGGAAGATTGATGGTAGCTTATCTTCTGCAGCATTTGCTGATCCAAGGGGATTGTCTGTTGATAGAGGAGATTACCGAGAAGACCAGGAAGTGATAGCGGATATGAGGCATAGATTTAGAGGACATATCATATCTCTTTATGTTAAAAATTGCTTTGATGTAGGCGCTATAGTAAGATATCTACCTTCTAGAACCAACAAATATCATTCTGAGATACACGGAAACGAAGAAACACCTCTTCTTTCAAAATCCCAAAGAAGAGCCCTTGCAAGAGCAGCAGTAGTTATAACGCCTAGACCTTTATAGATAAAAAAGCACCCATCGGGGTGCTTTTTTAAAATAAATCCAGCGTATTATCAAGATAAGTCATCTCTCTTACATGAATCTGGTATTCCGGCCTGGTCATATAATAAAGAATGAACTCCAGTAGTAATGCGTTTCCAAGGCTTCTTCCTTCAATCTTAAAATTGGTAAATCCCATAGGAAGATAGATATCTTGAATATCCTTAAGGCTTATAAATGCTGGATTCTTCATTGCCTTAGAAAACTTATAGCCCCCTTCTGAGTTTGGAGCCTTGCAGATATGGTCAGGGCAATCCTCGCCAAGAGCTTTTTTGCTGACATTCTCATAGCAGGCTTTCCTGTCTTTGCAGCCTGTATAGCAACATTCGTTACATAGAAATTCCACCTTATCCTTCTGAGTCTGGTTTAAGACCTTTAACCTGTCAAATGCTTTATTCAGGCGAAAGTCAGGAACTACATAAGCAAAATCCTGACGGTTAAGTTCATTTTCAAAATCATCAAAGTTAGTAATAACCTTGGTGGTAGATGAAATCAAATATAAAGACGGATAGTTTTTCTTAAGGTAATCAACTAAAAGGTCAGAATAAACTATGACTCCATTATGCACTTCATCATTTTTCTGCACTAGGGTGCATTGTTTTGCTTTGTTAGCAGAGGCATCGGCAAACATCCTGCACAGATCGTTGCATTTCTTATCTTTTAGATGTTCCTCCCTAAGAAGGGAATTGCTAAAAGTGAGCCTCGCTGAGATTCCATACTCCTCCATCAATTCCTTAACTTCTAATGGGTCGTTGTCACCATATCCAACCCTTCCACCGCCCCACAGGCAGTCAGCGGGAGCCCCATATATAGAACCAATCTTGCACCAATCATAAAAATATTCTGGATGCTCCCTATATATAGGCAGAAACACTTTATAAAAATCATAGAACTCAAACAGCCCTGGAAGATGAAAATATGCTGTTTTGTTAACAGGTGTTTTCTTTAGCATCAAATTTTATCCTTATATAATACTTTATAATATATTTTATTTAAAATTCATCATGATATTTACTTTATATCACTTCGTGATATAATGAAATCACAAAGGCAATACCGATAGACGGTTAGCCCTAATGTTTTTGATTAATAAAAATAATCGCCTACAGTTGAGGGACTATGAGGCGATTATTTTTTGCGTAAAATCTTGTAAACAAGATTGATGATAGCAACAATAAGAAGTCCTAGTTGGAACAAATCTGTATATGTAACCATAGCATCACCCTCTTTCATATAGTCAGAGGGCGCATGCCCTCTGCTGAGGGCTAACCGCCTACCGTTTCTGGTATTACCTTTGCTTATATATATTATATCAAGTCGAACTTGTGTTTGCAATTGGTTTTATTTGTAATGATAAAACCAGTGCCAAAATAAAGAAAACTTATGTGATACAATATCATTATAAGGAGGGCGTGTTATGAATCTTACACCTGAGAGAATAGCTGAATTAGAAATAAACTTAAAAGAGAACGGATTAATTGATAGTGATGATAGAATTGTTGAAGCAGAACGTGGAGACTATTGGGAGAAATTTCTTTTTACCTATTCACAAATAAGAGGCTTTTACTATTTCACAGAGAAAAGTATCGTTTTTGTTGGCGGACTACTTGGTTCAACAAGCTGGTCAGTAAAATATAAAAATATCAAGGATTTGAAGCCTGCAACAGTAGGACCTTTCCTTCCTTTAGCATTTAAACTATTTACTTATGACGAGAAGAAGGGAAAAGATATCTCGCATAAGGTAGCTATCGTCCATAAAAAGCAGTGGATGGCATACCTTGAAGAGAAAAGAAGAATCGGCTCTATGCCACAAGTCTAATGAACTAACTTATAGTAGCGCAAAAAAGCACCCTGAGGGGTGCTTTTTAATATTCAGCCCATGGTGGAGCTGACGGGAGCCAGAACAAACCGATCAGGGGGCCGGCAGGCCAAAGAGTAGGGCCAAAGCCCAGAGCCGCCTGGCCTACTTTGATATAACCTTCTTCTGCCAGCTCTTCTTGCCGCAGTTCGGGCAGCGCATGTGGCGGGTTCTACCGTTATGAGGCGCCATCAGAGCGCTTACGTAACTAGGCACATATCTGTGGCCGCATTCCTTACATTCGTAGTAGCCGGCCTTGGCCTCGATATATACGCCAACAAGTGCAAATAGAACTATGCAAACAGTTCCTAATATAATTGATATCGTACCCATTGTTTCATTGGTCTTACAAAGTATGCATCCAATAACGAACAAGCCTGTAAATGCAATCATGGCCACAATGCCCATGTAAACTTCTAATTTAAGAAGCATTCTGGCCTTGTCCTCGTTGTCCTGCTTGAGATTTAAAATAATTTCATTTGATACTTTAGCATTTTCTTCCATATTAACTCTTTCTCCTTTCAATAGGTCGTTAACCGTGATGCCCAGGATGTCGCAAAGCTCCATCATTATAGAAGCGTCAGGAAGAGACTTGCCATTTTCCCATTTTGATACGGCTCTGTCTGATATGCCAATCTGTTCAGCCAGCTTGGCCTGAGTCAGCCCCTTTTCCTTTCTGCATGATGATATGAATGCTCCGATTTTCATCTGGTCCATATTGTTACCTTTCCTTTCTCAAAAGAAGCGACATATTACTGCGCGCTCCGCCTCTTTCTGATTGCATCATAGCGCAGCTACCTATCAGATGACAGGAACCGCAGGTTGAGTTTGCCACAAAAGCCCTCGTTCCCTGGTAGAAATCCCTACTCAACCATAGGTAGAATGCCTGTGGAAACCCTTGTAAATAAAGGATTCCAACCGCAGGTAGAGTATAAAAATGCTTTAGTATCCAATACTATTTTGCCACAAATTTCTGGCCCTTCATATATTAAATTTCTAACTTTGCACAGAGTAGAAAATATATCATTTACAAGAAGTTGATATATGTTATAATGAAATCACAAAGGTAATACCGATAGACGGTTAGCCCTAATATAGTAGTTGAATAATCGCCTACAGTGTCGGAGCTATAAGGCGATTATTTTTTTCGTGAAATCTTGTAAACAAGACCAATGATAGCAACTACAAGAAGTCCAAATTGGAAAGACTAGAATAACCCTATGAAAAAAATATCTAAAACCATCCACCTCTTAATATCAACACTCCCAATATCAGCTTACATATCCTATCTGGTTAGTGCAGCGCTTAATCTTAAGGACCGATGCACTACAATCCAGAGGGCGGCAGCCTTCGGGGGCGGAGCTATAGTCGTGTGGGCTGTATTTATAGGTATTCTTTGCCTTGCAAATGCAATCTATAAAGCCTGCGCCAAGAAATCTAGCAAAGACACAACTTCCCAGCCAACTATTGAATTACTAAATAACCCAACAAAGAAATCTGTACTGGTTGCTGCCCTGGTAACTCTGGCGCCACTATTTATTATCTACATCTACCTTCCTGCGGAGACATTCTTCCATAGTTACAGTGACTACAACTTCCCATATTGGATCCTGTTAAAGTCCCTAATCTTAGAATTCATCTGTATCTGGTACACAGCTACATATATTCTCAGCATGTTAAATGCTGCCGTATCAAGGAAAGTTCAGGCTCTGGTCCTTGGCTTTACTCTTGCTATCTATGTTCAGTACATGTTCTTTAACCAGAATGTGGGCATAGTTGATGGACATCCATTTGTATTTAAGGAGCATATGGTGCTGGCCAGTGTAAATATTATCGTTTGGGCCGCGCTTATAATCATTCCTGTGGCAGTAGCTACAAGCAACAAGGTCGCAGCTGGCGCAGGATCTGTAACACCAAAACTTTCCGTAGCTATCCTGGCTCTCCATATCCTGACATTTGCCATGCTGCTTATAAGCGCTGATAAGCAGTGCTACCACTACTCCTCAGTCTACTTTGACTACTCCGAGCAGTACACCGTAGGCTCTGGCAAGAACATCGTCCTCTTCATAATCGATGAGGCGGACAACAAATTCATCAAGGAACTTTACGAAGAAGGGAAAATATCCCACACATTCGACGACTATATCATCTACACCAACACCTGCAGCGTCTACGACTTCACCAACCTGTCCATGCTGCAGATGGTAACAAACTTCACATTTGACAATACTCTTGATGCGGCTACAAGAAGAGAGCTTGCCTGGTCTCAGGAATCGGTAAATGACTTCTACGAGAGATTCCACGCCGCTGGCTACAGGGTGAATTTCTTCAACTTTGATTATGAAACCAGTGAAGGGGTCCTTGGCCATATGGACAATGCCCGCCAGTTTGCAGAAAAACATGATACTATCAGATATATAAACTACAAGAACATCAAGAAGCAGTCCGATGCCCTTGTTGCATACCGCCTTCTTCCAATAGTCCTTAAACCAACAGTGGATATGACCTTGGTCTCAAGCCCAGATCCTGTAATTATCTACAGCACCGACACAGGTTACTACGAGAACAAGGACTTTAAGGACAATATGGACCTTACTCTTGGAGGCAGCGAAAACTACCTGATAATCCACCACATCAAGGGCCTTCATATGCCTGACAACAATGTAGAAACTATGGATTACTGTATGGGAATCGTGGAAGACTACATAGACCAGATGAAGGAACTTGGGGTATACGACAATGCTTCTATTATAATAACAGCAGATCATGGCAGCCACGATGAGTGCGAAGGGGAAACCTGGGCTGCAACACCTATGTTTATGATTCGAAGCGCAGGAGCCTACGGGGACAAATTTACCATAGCTAAGGAAAATGCCGCTGAAACTAACAGTGCTAACTCTACTTCTAAGCAAGGCCCAGTACTGTCAGAGGCACCTATATACCATACTGATATTATGCCTACATTATTATATGAGGCTGGGTTATATTACGGTGATCAGATAGCCCCAAGTAGTATCAAAACTAACGAATCAGCTAATGACGAAGTATCTGCGCAGACTGACATAGACCTATTTGGCAAAACTGTTTACGACTACAAAGACGATGACCAGCGAGAAAGAACCTGGTACAACCGCCGCTACGACTCTGCTTATCCAAAGCGTGAAAAATATAATGTTTACTATGGCTACACATATACTGGTAACACAGAAACCTTAGAGAAAATGGTAGAAGATGGTCAGCAGGAGGTTATTCCTGTACCTATGAAGAATGAGTAGAACACACAATTAAGATAAATTTTAATATATTCAATATTCACCTTGTGATTTACATAATCTAGGTATATAATATTAGCTAGGGTGCGTTAATTAACAAAAACTCTAAACTAATTACCAACAGAAAACACAATAAACTCAAGGGGTCCAACCCCATAACCCGTGCACCAACCCAGATTTTTCGGGGGGGGGGGGGGGCTTTTTTTGTTTATTTTGCTAAGTATAAAAGGAACTTATCGTGTCATCAAAACATTACACCGGCCGAAGCCGACACTACTACAGGATGGCCTGCGGGGCGATTCTAACGACCATCGCCTGTTGTGTCTTCTTCAATGCCTGGTACGAATTCGTAAAAAATAATAACCGAACCGGCTCGCTGCTTGGAATTGGCAATCTTGGTATGTCTCTTGGAATATACCTCTTCTTGTATTGCCTTATTGGTAACTGGCTTAGGGCATTTCGAATTGGCATCGAAAGAGTGGCTAACATATTTGCCAGTCAGGTGCTGACTATCTTTGTTGTTGATTTTATCGAGACATTTGTATCATGTGCTATAACTGGCCAGTTCAGATATTATCCGAAGTTCGCCCTGCTTTATAGCGAAGCATTCGCGGTGGCATCAGTAATATGCTGCCTTGTATCCTACATCCTGGTGCTTATCTTTAGAAGATTATTCCCACCTATATCCATACTAGAAATCTACGGCGACCAGGCCAATGACCTTGCACCAAAGATGGCAGCAGGCAAGTTTAAAAAGTACTCAATCAATGACCACATCCAGCTTGACCACAATCTAGACATAATCCTTGGCAAGATCAAAGACTACGACGCTGTCCTGTTAAATGACCTGCCAGCCCATGAAAGAAACCTCATCATAAAACAGTGTTATATGATGGACAAAAGAGTATACTATCTTCCTAAGTTATCAGATATAATAATAAGGGACTCTGATGAACTTAACCTGACAGATACTCCAATATACCTTAACCGAAACAGGGGTATGTCAGTAAGACAGAGATTTGTTAAGCGAGTATTCGACATCTTCGTAAGCCTCTTTGCCCTGATACTATTTAGCCCATTGCTTTTTATAACAGCTATACTTATACACCTTGAGGACAAGGGACCGGTATTCTTCAGGCAAGAGAGGGTAACTATCGGAGGCAAGAGATTCAACATCCTTAAGTTCAGGTCTATGATAGTTGACGCTGAGAAGGATGGTAAGAGCCATCCTGCAGGTGAGCATGATGACAGAATTACTAAAGTAGGCAGAGTCATAAGAGCCACAAGACTTGACGAGTTACCACAGCTTATCAATATCCTGGCAGGTGATATGTCAATAGTAGGACCAAGACCTGAAAGATGGGAACATGTAGAGAAATACACTCAGGATATCCCGGAATTCGTCTTTAGAAACAAGGTTAAAGGCGGCCTCACTGGCTATGCCCAGGTCTATGGTAAGTATAACACAACAGCCCTGGACAAGCTGAAGATGGACCTAACCTATATAACCAACTATTCATTCCTCCTGGACCTTCAGATTATCTTTGAAACCATAAAGATAATCTTCCACAAGGACAGCACCGAAGGCTTCACAGAAGAGGAAAGCAGGAAAATGCACGACGCCAGTGCATACACTTATAGAGATGAATAATATTACTATGGAAAGGATTAGCTAGATGAAATGTTTTAATACAACAACAGTATGTATACCAGAAAAACACTATATGGTTGATCTTTCCGAAAGAGTAAGAGAGATAAAAAAGCTTATTGATGCTGGTAAGTACTTTACAATCAACAGAGCACGACAGTATGGAAAAACAACGACGTTAAGTGCTTTGGAAAAATGCCTTTCTTCAGAATATGATGTAATTAGCATAGATTTTCAAGACATTACTGGCGCTGATTATATAGATGAAAATGAATTTGTAAAGGGGTTAGCAGGTGTCTTTTGTGATACCAAAGATAACATGGATATACCATTATCTGATGGGTGTTATAACCAGCTTTACAATCTTTCAACTCAGAAGAATGAAGCGAAATTAAATGATTTATTCAGGATTTTTGACAAGATGTGTAAGGAAAGCCATCGTATGGTGGTTCTGATTATTGATGAGGTTGATACGGCAGCAAATAATCAGGTGTTTCTGGATTTCCTCGGAAAGTTGCGCTCAGGCTACCTGAAAAAGGAAAAAAATCCAAAATATAAGACCTTTCAATCTGTAATTCTTGCAGGTGTAACTGATGTGAAGCATATGAAGAGCAAGATTAGAGGTGAAGCAGATGCCAAAGAAAACAGCCCATGGAATATTGCAGCTGATTTTACGATAGATATGAGTTTATCCGAAGCCGGTATCAGGGATATGCTTGAAGAATATGAAGCAGACCATAATTCTGGTATGGATACAGGTATGATTGCCAAGCTGATATGGGATTACACGAATGGCTATCCTTTCCTCGTAAGTCGTATATGCCAGCTTATAGATGAAGAAGTCAGTAAGACCATGAATATGTCTGAAATGTGGTCTGTTAAGGGTGTTGATGAAGCTGTAAAACAACTATTGTCCGAAAATAATACCTTGTTTCAGTCTATGACTAAAAATCTTAACAATCTTCCAGAGTTAAAGAAATCAATAAGAAGTATTCTCATGGAAGGAACAAGGCTTACATGGAACGGACAACAAGATGCCATCGT
The DNA here is from genome assembly GCA_000687675.1 of Lachnospiraceae bacterium NC2008. Taxonomy (GTDB): domain Bacteria; phylum Bacillota; class Clostridia; order Lachnospirales; family Lachnospiraceae; genus NK4A136. The sequence goes on from JHWS01000007.1 coordinate 27,761, forward strand.
CCAGATGCAGATGTATGGACTTATTATAAATGACCATAACACTGTGAGAGTTGCAAATCGAATATTTGAGACTATGCTTTACAATCTGTTCCTTTCAGATGAGGAGCTAAAGAGTAATGTCTTCTCTCGTGGAGGCGATTTTGACAGGAATATCTTTGTGGAAGATGGTAACCTTAATATTCGATTGATACTTACACGTTTCATAGATACATATCATGAGATATATGGTGAGCTTGAAGAAAAGTTCAAGGAAAAAGATGGAAGAGAGTTATTTTTGTTATATCTAAAACCAATTATCAATGGAACAGGTAACTATTATATAGAAGCACAAACAAGAGATCAGAAGAGAACAGATGTTATAGTTGATTATCTTGGCAAACAATACATTATCGAGATGAAAATCTGGCACGGTGAAAGATACAACGCAGAAGGTGAAGAGCAAATATGCTCTTATCTTGATTACTATGGACTGACCACAGGTTATATGCTTAGTTTTAACTTCAACAAGAAGAAAGAAAGTGGGGTTCATCAGGTCCACATAGGCGATAAGCTCTTATATGAAGGGATTGTATAACGACTAGGTTTGTCGCCTTAGGGAAAATTTGACGGTTAACAACAAATTGACACTCATTGGTGTTCATGTTGAATTAATAATTTAAAGAAAGATACAAACAAAAATGAGAATTTGGTATTTTCATAACACCACGATGCTACCAGAGCATGGAACATTAAATCGTGGTTATTATCTAGGTAAATATCTCAAGAAGCTTGGGCACGAACCTATAATATTTGCGGGATCTCATCCTCACAATACAAATCTTCAGCTTATTAAAAACAAAAAACCATTTAAGGTATACCAAAATACTCCATTTCCGTGGATACTAATAAGGACACGTAACTATAGTGGCAGTAGGAATCAGCAAATTATATCCATGTTTGAGTATTACTTTAATGCCCAAAAGGCAGTAAAAAAGATGAATCGTCCGGATGTAATTATAGGATCTTCATCACATCCACTTGCTGCGTTATTAGCAATTAGATTAGCGAAGAAGTACAATTGCAAAGGAGTTGTTGAAATAAGAGATTTGTGGCCTGAGAGCATTGTTGTCTACGGAATTCTACCAAAAAACCACCTCATTGTAAAAATGATGTATAAGTTTGAACGGTATCTTTATAAGAAAGCGGATGCTATCATTTTTACGCAAGAAGGCGCCTATAAATATATTGAGGATAAACACTGGGAGGATGATGTTCCAAGAAGCAAAGTGTATTTCGTTAATAACGGAACTGATTTGGAAGAGTTTAAAAAGAATGCAACTACGTATGTATACAAAGATAAAGACTTAGATAATAATGATACATTTAAGGTTGTATATACGGGGGCAATAAAGCTTGTAAATAATGTTGGTTCACTTCTCAATATTGCGAAACAAATAAAAAATGATAAAGTTAGATTTTTGATTTACGGGGATGGCGATGAGTTAGCATCATTAAAGAAAAGAGTTGAAGAAGAAGTGATAAATAATGTTTCTTTTAAGGGAAAGGTTGATAAGAAATATATTCCAAGCATTTTGATAAGATGCAATTTATGTATCATGCACGTTGCAAAAACGGGAGTTCTTAAATATGGAATTTCACCAAACAAATTATTTGATTATTTTGCGGCGGGAAAACCTGTATTGACAGATAACATTATAGTAATGAATCCTGTTATAAAATATAAGGCTGGAATTGAATGTGATGCTGAAAAGCCAGAAACTGTTGTCGCTGCCATAGATAATTTTGCTTCAATGAGTAAGGAAAAATATGATGAGTTTTGTAGAAATGCATATATTGCTGCAAAAGAGTATAGTTATGAATATCTTGCTCAGAAATTAGTTGATGCTTTAAAGTAAAGCAATTAATACGATTTTATATAGAATAGTCAAGGAAAAACAAGTGAAATTTACGTACTTAAGTTATGAAAAGCTTCTTAATAGCATAATAAAGAATAATTATATTTTCAGTGATTATAAAGATAACGTTGAAAAAGCAGTAATTTTGCGCCATGATGTGGATTATAGTTTGGAAAAAACGATTAGAATTGCTGAAATTGAAAAAAAAAATAATGTTAACAGTACATTCTTTATAATGCTTACATGCGATTTTTATAATATTTTCTCGTTATCAGGAAGGAATGTTGTTGATAAATTGCTTTCCTTGGGTCATGATATTGGACTTCACTTTGATGAAATGAGATATCCTGAAATCATTGGGAAGCCTAAGGAGATTATAGATAAAATTGTACTAGAAGCAAGTATCTTATCAAAAGTAATAGGAAAAGAAGTCACAAAAGTTTCAATGCATCGTCCAAGTAAAGAAATAATCGAAGCAAATCTTACAATTCCACAAATCGTTAATACATATAGTTATAAGTATTTTAGTGAATATAAGTATATTTCTGATTCGCGAAGAAGATGGAGAGAGCCTATTTTAGATATTATCAACGGTAGACAATATGAAAAAATACAAATATTAATTCATCCATTTTGGTATAACGATGAAGAATTGAGCTTAGAGGACACGATTAGAATGTATGTAAATTCGGCAAATCGTGAGCGATATCGAAATTTGATCGATAATTTTACCAATCTATTTGAAGTTATGAGAGATAAAGATGTGATGGGAGTGTAAACAATGAATATATATTTATTAAATGCAACCTTAAATGGAAAACTTTTATCAGAGATTCTGTGCAAGCGTTTAAATATTAAGGGAATGATAACATTGACTCACAAAGCAGCGGAGAATACAAATGAATATTATGACTATACGGCATTTTGTAATGAACATGGAATTGAATGTATAAAATTGGATTCTTACACATTAAAGGGAGAATCTGATAAAAAGATTATAATGAATCTTGATATTGATTTGCTTATTGTTGCAAGCTGGCAAAGACTAGTTCCGGAATGGTTAATAAATCATTGTAAGATAGGAATAATAGGTGCACATGGAAGTCATGAGGGAATAGAAAAAGGACGTGGAAGAAGCCCACAGAATTGGGCGATTCTTACAGGAAAGAGAAGCTTCAGTCTATCTATATTCTGGATAGAGCCTGAAACAGATAATGGAGATATTATAGATACGGTTGAGTTTGAGTATTTGTCTTCAGATAATATTTTGGTTAGCTATATAAAAATAAATATATATAAGGCTGAAATGATTTTAAAAAATATTCAGAATGGAAGGATTGCAAGAAAGGAGGGAACACCACAAGGCAAAAAAGGTCTATTTTTGCCGCAGAGAATAAAAGAAGATGGTCAGATTGATTGGAACAGGGATGCGATTGATATTGACAATATGGTTAGGGCCTTAACTAAACCGTATCCAGGGGCATACACTGTGTTTAATGGAAAAGAGTATAAGATATGGATTTCAAGACCAGTTGTGATTGACACTGATTTGTATGATGACTGTGAAAATGGAACTGTTATTAGTCTCTTAAATGAAAGTATCCTAGTTAAGTGCGGGAAAAATATGCTTCTTGTTGATGATTGTACGCAGAAAGAAGATTTAAAACAGGGGATTGTCTTTGAAAGTGCGGATTATTATGAGCAAATAAAAAACATTATAAAGAGACATGAAAAGAAATGTGGAACACCTCTTTCTACGCTTGTAACTAATGAATTGAAAGATTAGTAAAACATTAGTTAGAAAATAACATGCTATTAGAAAAATCCTAAAAGGAGAAAAGATAATGAAGTATGCTTTAATAGGTTGTGGAAGAATTAGCCCTAACCATATTGTAGCTGCAAAAGCAAATGGATTAGATTTTATTGGAATCTGTGATACTAATTCATCAAATATGCGTGATAAAATCTTAAAATTTGAATTAAATACAATTCATACATATACCGATTACAAACATATGCTGAAAGTTGAAAAGCCAGAACTTGTGGCAATTTGCACAGAGTCTGGTAAGCACGCTCAGATAGCTCTTGATTGTATAGATGCTGGATGTAATGTGATTATAGAGAAACCAATAGCGCTCTCATTAAAAGATGCTGATGAAATCATTAGACGTGGTAAGGAAAAAGGCGTAAAAGTTTGTGCAAATCATCAGAATAGGTTTAACAAATCAATACAGAAGATTCGTGATGCTGTGGATAAAGGCAGATTTGGAAAGATGTTTTACGGAACCGCTCATATTCGTTGGTGCAGAGACTGGAACTATTATTCCAGAGCAGATTGGCGTGGAACGTGGGAGCAAGATGGTGGGGCTCTTATGAATCAATGCATTCATAATACAGATCTTTTGCGATGGATGATGGGAGATGAGATTGATACAGTTATTGGTATGACCGATAAGCTTAATCATGACTATATTGAGGCAGAGGATTTGGGTATCGCGTTAATCAAATTTAAGAATGGTAGTTATGGAATTCTAGAAGGAACGACAGATATCTATCCCAAAAATCTTGAGGAGACCTTGTATCTCTTTGGAGAAAAGGGCACTGTGAAGGCTGGTGGTACAAGCGTGAACCGCATAGAAGAATGGAGATTCTCTGATCAATTGGATAATCCCGAAGAGGTAATGGCTCAATTTCACGAGAACCCTCCGAATGTTTATGGATTTGGACACACTCCGCTTTATGAGGATGTTATAGATGCAATTAAAAATAATAGGGATCCATATGTAACAGCAGAAGATGGCAGAAGAGCTCTTGAATTAGTTCTTGCGGTATACAAATCAGCAGCGGAAGGAGCCCCAGTGAAGCTTCCATTAACGGATTGTAGTACTATGGATTTTGTTGGAAGATTCGGTGAAAGAAAAGTATTGAGATAATGGTTATAACTATTTTTTGGTAAGAATTTAACCTTTTTAATCACAAGGGGATAAGGAAAGTTAATATTGAGAAATAACAACTATTTCAAGCACGAAACAACAATAGTAGATAATAATGTAAAAATAGGGGATAATACTAAAATTTGGCACTTTAGTCATATTCAGTCAGGTGCAGTAATAGGAAGAGAATGTTCGCTAGGTCAAAATGTAAATGTGTCCAATAATGTAACTCTAGGCAATTTTATCAAAGTGCAGAATAATGTATCTATATATGAAGGTGTTGAATTAGAGGATTACGTTTTTTGTGGACCTTCCTGTGTGTTTACAAATGATTTGACGCCGAGGGCTAGATATCCTAAAAATCATCATTATAAGAAAACAATAGTCCGTCATGATGCAACAATAGGAGCAAATAGTACTATAGTATGTGGACATGAAATTGGTCATCATGCAATGATTGCAGCAGGTGCTGTAGTAGCTAGTAATGTAAAACCTCATGCTTTAATGGCAGGTGTTCCTGCAAAACAAATAGGATGGGTATGCGAATGTGGACAGGTGCTGCGAGAAAAATTTTCTTCTGAGTTAAGCGTTGAAGGTATGCGTTATTATTTATGTCGAGATTGTAATCAAAAGTATAAGGTTGTGGATAGTGAACTGATCAAAGTTATATAAGTTACTATCTGAAAACATATAGCATTTGCACATAACAATACATAGGAGAACTAAAAATGGGAAGTATTCAATTTAGAGATCTTCAGAGGCAATATAAATATATTAAAGACAAGATTGATGAAAAAGTTTTTAATGTAATTGAATCTTCTAATTTCATTTCAGGACCTGAGGTGAAAGAATTGGAGTACACATTAGCATCCTATGTAGGTGTAAAAAATTGTATTACTTGTGCGAACGGAACAGACGCTATTACTATTGCACTTATGGCTTATGGTATAGGTAAAGGAGATGCAGTCTTTGTTCCTGATTTCACATTCTTTAGCTCTGGTGAGTGCCCAGCAACTATTGGTGCAACTCCAATTTTTGTAGATGTTTTACCATCTACATATAATATAGATCCTGTTTTTTTACAGAAAGCAGTAGAAAAAGTAATTAGTGAAGGACAGCTTAAGCCACGTGCTGTTGTAGCAGTTGATCTTTTCGGACAACCATTTGACGTTTCCTCTATTCGAGCAATTTGTGACAAGTATGATTTACTTCTTCTAGAAGACGCGGCTCAAGGGTTTGGTGGTAGCTATACCGATTCAGCAGGAACAACGTACATGGCATGTTCTTTAGGTGATATTGCAACTACATCTTTTTTTCCAGCTAAGCCGTTAGGTTGTTACGGAGATGGAGGTGCAATATTTACAAATGATGATAAAATAGCTCTGCTATGTCAATCTATTGCTGTTCATGGCAAAAATACGCAAGATTTAGAGAATCCTGATGCAAAGTATAATAACATAAGGCTTGGAATGAATAGTCGTCTTGATACGATACAAGCAGCGATAATTCAAGCCAAATTTCAAGTTTTTAAGGATGAAGAGTTGGATAAAGTTAACCATGTTGCTAAGAAATACACAAAACTTTTATCTGATATCGATGGTTTAAAGCTTCCTGTTGTAAAAATGGGTATGTCTTCTGCTTGGGCACAATACACCATTCAGCTACCAATAGGTGCCAATAGATTTGAGATTCGTAAGAAACTAAAAAGGGATGGAATACCTACTAATATTTACTATATGAAACCAATGCATTTGCAGAAAGCGTTCGAAGGAACAAGAAGTTCACAGGCAAATTGTCCTACAACTGAGGAGTTATGTGAGACAGTATTGTGTTTACCTATACATCCGTATTTAGAGGATTCAGAAATTAAGATGATATGTGATAAATTAAAAGCAACTCTTCAATAAACCAATGATATTTGATAACTATAGATTTCAAAAAGTAGAAATTGTGGATTGTAAAAATATCATTTCGTATAAAAATACAGACAATATAATACGAGGGAAAAATAAAAATGAATTTCTTGATTTCAAATTTTAATTTCAATGGTAGTAGTAGATTTGGAAATCTGTATTATTTAGGAAATTGTATAAAAATTGATAAAAAAAAGCTCAAAGTAAGGAAAAGTTCTGATTGGAGATTTTTTGAAACTTATGCACAAAAACTGGATGATAGTGATATTAACGAACCAATTGATTCGGATGATTTCTTTTTTTGCTTAGATTACAATGCGGAATTAGATGAAATGATATATCAAACGGATATTATTGGGTATGAGTCAGCATATTATTATATAAAAGATGATATATTTGCAATATCAGATGATTTTTTAGAATTAGCTTTAACTATAAAAAATAATACTAAAGTTGAAATTCAAATTAATGAAAAAAAAGCGCGAGAGTTTTTGGCGTTTTCGGAGCCTATTTTTGATGAAACTTATATTGATGATATATTCCGAATGAAACCAGCAACAATTTTTAAATATTTTTTTCACAAGAATACTTGTATAGAAGTGACTTATGACGATTTTATAATGACTAGAAAGATAGAAACTGTAGATGTTGCTGCTAAAAGATTATACAACATTCTAGATGAGTATTTTAAAGATCATTATGTGTATGGACCAAGATATACAATAGGTATGAGTGGGGGGTTAGATTCTCGTGTGGGGGCATATTTCGCTAAAAAAAATAAGTATGAAATAAATCCTATATTTATTGGTCGAAAAAAAAATATAATAGGAATTATTACTAATGATTGTAAACGTGCTGAAGAAGTTAACTTTCATTTAGGATTTGAAAAAATTAAATATCTTGATCCTAGAACCATTGAAATTGAGGACAAGGTATGTTTTGAAGCAGTGCATGCACCTTTGATGGTTGATAACATTGCTCAAAATATGAGGAAACAAAACGATGTTATTTGCTTAATAAACGGTATAATTGGGGGAGAGGCCTTAGGAGCACTTATTCCTTCCAACATGCAGGAAATGGGGAATGAAGAATTAGCTAATTACATGTTATATAGGTTATCTAATATACCAAAATATAAATCAAGACTAAGTCGCAGAATTTCACAGCTAACACATAACAAAATATTGAACAATTGTTTAAAATTCAAACAAGATTGGATTTATAGAGTAATTTCTTTAGAAGAGCAAAGAGATGTACTTAATCGAGTTATAAATTGGGTTGAAAGTCAAAAACAATTAGGATTGGATAATATTAATATTTATCATAAATTTTTTTATTATAGATTTGCGGTAGCAAATAAGAATGCTTATTATGCAACATTTAATAACACGGTTCCTTCTATATGTACATATTTAAATCCAAAATTTATTAGAGAAATGTTATCGTGGAAAAGTGAATTTCTAATTAACAAACAGGTACAGAAAAACTTGCTAATAATGCTTGAGGGATTATCTAGTATTAGATCGCAAACTACGGAAGTTGCAATAGATGGATATAATAAGGATAGTAAAATAAAAAGAGCAATAAGAATTGTTGAGCGAGTAATTCGTGGAGGAGGAATGGTTTATACGCAATGGTATTCTCCGAAAAGTATAAAAAAGGAATTGAATAAAAGAAGAGATAAAGCATCTTTATTAAGAGATTTGGTGATTGATAAGCATTGGTATAAAGCAGATTATCATTTTGCGTTTGGCTTTATGAAATTATTAAGAGTTGAACAAATCCTTGAAGCCAAGTAATAATATATTTTTTAAATTAAGTCTATTTCTTAAATGTTTTGAACTATAACTTTTCCTTAGAACGATTCTTAAAAGCATACTGTAATTTGGTATAAAAGATGAAGAAAAAAAAACTGAGTAATATTGCTTTTTATTTAACAATAATGTTAGTAATATCCAAGTGTTTAGGGATAATTAGGGATTCTTTTTTGGCATATAAATTTGGCACATCATATGTAGTTGATGTGTATACAGTGTCAATAATATTTAGTAATATTGCATTTTCATTGTTTTCAGTTGGTTTTTCAGAAGCATATGTAGCTTTATATTCGAGAATTAATGATAAAGAAAAAAAAGTATTTTTTAATAATACGGTCACAATTGTTTTTTTGGGAGCATGTATTATTGCAAGTATTTGTTTTATTTTTTCTAATATATTAGCAACACTTTTTGCTCCAGGTTTTGATGGAGATGTGAAAATACTACTTGTAATATTTGTAAAGATAATGAGCGTAGTTATTCCTATTCAAGCAGTTTTTTCAATTTATTTAGCTGATGAAACAGTAAGAGAAAACTTTTTAATTGCTAAATTCTGTGATTTTATAGTTATCAATATTCTTGTTATTTTTACAATTTGTATCGCAAGTAATAAAAATCCCTATTTTTTACCCATTGGATATGTAATCGCAAATTTGGTTGCATTTATCATTTTGGCTTTTTATTCATGTAAAAAAAAGCATGTGCAGTATTCCTTTTTGTTAAGATTTAAGGAAGATTCTTTTGTAAGATTATTGTTTTTAGCTATTCCTTTGGGTGTTAGTTTTTTGATTAATGACTTAAATACTATGTCTGACGGGATTTTTGCATCAACATTGGGCGAGGGAATGACAAGTGCGTTAAATTATGCCAATAAAATGCAATCGTTATTTCTAGCGGTAACAGTTAATATAATTTCTGTTGTGTGTTTTCCCAGGGTTTCACAAAGTTTTGCTTCTGGGCAAAGAGGGAAAGCTTTATACTATCTTAAAAAATCAATGTTGATTGCAATATACCTTGCAATACCATTCGCAGTTATGCTTTTTTTCTTTTCTTCAAATATAATAGAAATTGTTTTTAAAAGAGGGCACTTTGGAAGTGAATCTGCAGAAATAACTTCAATTTACCTCAAATACTATTGTGTAGGGATACCATTTTACGCTATGTGTAATGTTGGTAATAATGCTTTAGCAGCAAATGAGAGACAGAAGCAAATAATGATTAATACAGCGATATCGGTTGCTGTTAATATTGGTCTTGATATGATTTTAATAAAGATAATAGGTTATCGTGGACTGCCAGTAGCAACATCTTTGGCAGGAATTGTACAATTTTTTATTGTTTCTATAAGTTTGAAACGAGAAAAAATTTTTATTTTTCATAGAGAAGAGATTATAGAGTTATTAAAAATATTAATTAGCGTAATAGTAACATCTCTTTTATTGATATTTACAAATCGTATTTATGTTCGAACAGACACGTTTATAATAAGTATGATAAAAATAAATGGATTTATTATTACATATGCGTTATTTACTATTCTATGTAACACAAAAATAATTAGGTGGATGTTTTATTCGCTGTTTTCGCTTAGAATAAACGGCTAAAGAGATAAAGTATCAATGACTTATGTGGATCTTTTTGAAGATGAAATATTTTGTAAACATTAAAAAAGAATTGAGAGAATGGAGTTATGTTTTATAATAATGTGAAACTAAGCAAACTATATAGCTATTATTGCATGCTGTTTTTGTTGTGTAATCTATTATCATCCTGTATTTTTACAAAAATAGTTTATAGATTAGTTATACCAGTAATTTTATTATTTGGTGGTTTTATTTTATTAACTACAATTAAGGAATTAAAAAGTATTTTTGAAAGAGATGTAAGTGTTATACTTCTTTTTTTATTTATATTGAATGATTTTGTTTTAGTTGCGTTTAAATCAACAAAATATATAAAAGATTTTGCTCAATTATTAGGATGTATTGTATATTTCTTTATTGTTTTTTGGGGGTTTAAACGGATAAGAAAAAAAGAATTAGAAAAACTTTTAAACTTTTCTTCAATGTTAATTTTTGTATTTTGTTTTATTGAAACTATGATTTCTATTATTATGCTCTTGTTTCGAATAAAAGGAAAAATCATCATTTGTGGAGAAGATTTTTATTTTGGATTAATTCCAAGAAAACAGGGATATCAATTATGGGGCATATCTGGATCGCCAGTTGAATATAGTGTATTGCTTTTAATTTCGATAATATCATCATTGTATTTATGGAAAAAAAATAATAAATTCACCACAAGATTATTTATTATTTTTGCTGATTTTATTTCATGGTTAGCACTTGCTGCTGCAAATGCAAATTATTTTGTCCTTTTGTTTTTGGCATTTATGCTTTTTTTAATGACATTTCGGATTTTGTTAGAGTGGTCGAAAGGAATAAAAGAAATATTAAAAACTGTAATTATCTCAATTTTAATTGTAGTTATATGGATGTTTTTATATAAAATGACCCAATCATTTTTAAGTAATATATCAAGCTGTATTGTAACTCAAATTGTTCATGACGAAATTAACACATCAAATTATGGTGAAAAGGTATTAATTAGTAATAATAACGAAGAATATGAAGATGTAGTATCTAAAGAGAAAAGTTCAAAAAAAGAGGAATATGAAAAAAATAATTTTGAACTAAAGGTTGATGGAAATGTTGAGCGAACCATTCAAAGAGGAATATCAAGTACTCGCTTAGATGTACGAATTGAAATATGGAAAGAAGCTTTTAAGTTATTTTTAACATCACCTTTGGGTGTTTCTAATAGCAATGCTAAGGTAGAAATAAATTATGGAACGCCAAATCATGAGTTTTCCAATCTTCATAATGGATATATTCAATTACTGATAGCAACTGGAATACAAGGGTTATTTTTGATAATGCTTTTTTTAATAATTCAGTTTATTCAAGTTGTAATATTAATAAAAAGAGAAAAGAGTATTGAATTATGTGTGATTGCTTCGTTATGTTTTGCAATTTTAGTCGGTGAACTTATAAATGGATGTTTTGTATTGTCTAGAGGACTTTCATACGTTATATTTTGGGGAATCTTAGGTTTTCTTCATGCATTTTCATTCTCTAAATATAGTAATTCATTAAAAAATGAATTTTGTGAAAAATAGTGGATTAATAGGTGTGCAAAATATTAAATGATAGTGCATATAATAATTAAGTGATTTGTCTATTTAAAATTTCGATATTAACAAATGTATAAATTCGTGGAGACAGTATAGGGGAAAAAGAATGAATGCATTAGGTGTACTCAAAAAAATGAGCCAAGTACTTGCATATAGATCTCAACATAAAATAATACAAAATATTAAATTTCAAAAAAAAATTTTAAATAAATTTAAAGCTCCAAGAAGTGATATAGAACGAACATATTTCCAGTATAAATGCCAAATGAGTATTATGGGACCATATTACTATGTGGTTAATTTTTTTTCGCTATTTTTGTTTTGGTTTTATTTCTTATTTAAACGAAATGATGTAATAACACAGTATGATGTTGATGGCTATTTTACTGATGAAAGAAATATAAGTAGATTGCCTGATTCAATTAGGGATGAATTTAAGAATTTAATTGTTAAAGATTTAGAGTTTGGATATCTTACCCCAACAGATAAAAAAATATTATTGTCTATTGTGAAGAGTTATCCTTTTGCCTGGCATATGCACTTAAAATGTCTAATTAAATTAAGATATTATAGTTATATAGCTGAAGCATATAATCCTAAAGCTATAATTACTTGTAATGAATACTCATTTACATCTTCTTTTCTTACACATTATTGTGAATTAAAAGGAATAAAGCACATTGATGTTATGCATGGTGAGAAAGTGTTTTTTATTAGAGATTCTTTTTTTCATTTTCACAAAATATATATTTGGCATGAACATTATAAAACTTTATTTTTGAAACTAAGAGCTCATTGTGATAATTGGGTAATTGAAATACCTAAAGTATTTTTTATCGAACAAAATAATACAAAAGAGCAATATGATTATACATATTATTTAGGAATTACCCATTCTAACAGTCAACTTTGTTCTATAGAAAGGGCATTAAGAAAACTAAAGAATAAAAACGCTGTAGTTGCTATAAGACCGCATCCAAGAGACTTGACAGTCAAGGAGGTCAAAGGGATTTTTTCTGATTATGTAATTGAAGATTCTAAAACTGTTTCGATAGAAGAGTCTATAAGAAAAACTCAATCTATAATTTCTTTATATTCGACGGTATTTTTTCAAGGATACTGTAGTAATAAAGATGTTGTAATTGATGATATTTCAGAGCCAGGGGTTTATGACTCTATGAAAGAGGGGCTTTACATTGGTATTTATCTAAAGCATGATTTATTATCATCAATAACAGAGGAATGCTAATAATAAAGTGTTTTTTGGCATAACATATTAAGCTACCTTGTTATTTTTTCTGAGTATATAGAGAGGAAATAGAGATTAATATATAAGAATGAATAGATATTATGGTTCGAGAGAAAATAGATATATAAAACTTTTAATGAAAAGGCAAAAGAATGTGAGGTAATTCAATGTATTCTAATTTTAATATTGGGGACATAAAGGTAGGGCTTGGAGAAGAACCTCTTGTTATACCGGAGATGGGAATAAACCATGAAGGTTCTCTTCAAGTAGCAAAACAAATAGTGGATGCAGCGTCACGTGCTGGTGCAAAAATAATTAAGCATCAAACACATGTTGTTGAAGATGAAATGTGTCATGTTGCAAAAAGAGTGATTCCTGGGAATAGTGATGTGAGCATATTTGATATTATGTCACGCTGTGCTTTGAATGAAGAAGAAGAATATGAATTAATGAAATATATTGAGTCTAAGGGAATGGTTTTCCTAAGTACTCCGTTTTCTCGTGCTGCAGCTGATAGACTTGAACGATTTGGGGTTGTTGGTTATAAGATTGGATCAGGTGAATTAAATAATTACCCACTTATTAAACATATCGCTTCTTTTGGAAAACCAATGGTTGTTTCTACAGGCATGAATAATATTGCAAATATTAAAAAAGCCGTAAATATTCTTGAAGAGTATAATGTACCATATGCTTTAATGCACACTACTAATCTGTATCCTACTGATTCAAAGCTTGTTAGGCTTGGCGCGATGCAGGAAATGATGGAAGCTTTTCCGGGAGTGCCAATAGGACTTTCAGATCACACAACTTCTAATACAGCGTGTATTGCAGCTATGGCTCTTGGTGCCAGTGTAGTTGAGCGTCATTTCATTGATGTAATGAATAGACCAGGTCCAGATGTGGTGTGTTCTATGGATGAACAAAGATGCAAAGAACTTATTGAGGCGGCAATTGATATCCCCAAAATGTTAGGGGGTAAGAAAGAAGCTGCGAAGGAGGAACAGGTTACGATAGATTTTGCTTTTGCTACAGTTGTGACAATAAAAAAGATTAAAGCTGGTGAAAAATTCACGAGCGATAATCTTTGGGTAAAACGTCCTGGTACAGGGGGAATTCTCGCAGAAAAATATGAAGAAATTCTAGGTAAAAAAGCAAATATAGATATTGATAGCGATACACAATTAACATGGAATATGATAGAAAGATTATAATTATGAAGAAAATTCTGTTTATCACAGGAACTCGAGCTGATTATGGAAAGATTAAATCTTTACTAAAAACGGTTGAAAGAGATCCAAACTTTGAATTATATATATTTGTTTCTGGGATGCATCTCGTAAATAAGCTTGGCAGTACATATAGAGAAGTAATAAAGGACGATTATAAAAATGTATATGTGGATTTTTCGCAAGCAAATAGTGGAATAATGAGTTTTGATTTGGGTAACGTCATTTCAAATCTTACAAATTATGTTCGAAGAGTTAAACCTGATATGATAGTGGTTCATGGTGATCGAATTGATGCTATGGCTGGAGCTGTTGTAGGCGCTTTGAATAACATTATAGTATCACATATAGAAGGCGGTGAGTTATCAGGTACTATTGATGAATCGATAAGACACGCAATAACAAAGCTTTCACATCTACATTTTGTTAGTAATGAGGAGGCGAAAGAAAGACTTGTACAACTTGGAGAAGAAGAAAGCAGAATTTTCGTTGTAGGATCTCCTGATATTGATATTATGATGTCTAATAACCTTCCTACGATAGAAGATGCAAAAAAAAGGTATGAGATTTTTTTTGATAGATATGCAATTTGTATGTATCATCCAGTTACAACAGAGGTAGAGCAATTAAAGAATCATATTGAAAATCTTGTTGATGCGATGATTAATTCAGGAAAGAATTATGTTGTAGTATATCCAAATAATGATTTAGGATCAGATATTATCATAAACGAATACGAAAAATTAAATAGTAATGATTCGTTTCGAGTTTTTCCATCTCTTAGATTCGAATACTTTTTAACATTACTCAAAAGTGCTGATTTTATGATTGGAAACTCGAGTGCTGGTATACGTGAGACAGGAGTATACGCAATTCCGAGTATTGATCTTGGTTCTCGACAAAGAGGGAGATATTCTGAGAAGAATAAAAATTTACAACATTTGGAAGAAAAGAGAGATGAGATACTGAAAGCTATTTCTAAAATTGATAATTATAGAGTTAAAAGTTATCAATTTGGAAAAGGTGACAGTACAAAATGCTTTATGGAAATAATTAGAAATGATGCTATTTGGAATATGAATATACAAAAGGTATTTATAGATTTAAGGTTAAGGTAATATTCTGGATTAAAAAGGATAGGAGGTTATTATTCGTGAAAGTTGTTGTTGTAGGAATGGGTTCTATGGGGAAACGTCGGATTAGACTGCTGAAAAAGTATGATGAAAATATTACAATATATGGAGTAGATTCAAGTAAAATTCGTCAGGAAGAAGCCCATAAATTATATGGAGTTATTATATGTCAAGATATAAAAGAGGCTGTTGAAGAGGGTGCAACTTGTGCCTTTGTTTCGGCTTCTCCGCTTGCGCATGCTTCAATCATTAAGGAGTGTCTAGAGAGAGGATTGAATGTTTTTACGGAACTTAATGTTGTATCAGATGGATACTCTGAAAATCAAAAACTGGCAAAGGAAAAGAGAAAGGTATTATTCCTTTCGTCAACATTCCTTTATCGTTTAGAAATAAAATATATAAGACAGAGGGTTGAAAAAACAGGTGGAAAGTTTGCTTATTTTTATCATGTTGGTCAGTGGCTCCCTGATTGGCATCCATGGGAAAACTACAAAGATTTCTTTGTTTTCAATAAACGAACAAATGGAGTAAGGGAAATTATGGTTCGAGAGCTTCCTTGGCTAACAGAAACATTTGGAGACATAGAGAGCTGGAGTATTGAAATGAGCAATATATCTTCTTTAAAGGTTGATTATCCAGACGCTTATTTTATGATATTAAATCATGATTCTGGAACAAGAGGAGTTGTGTTAATGGATGTTGTCGCTCGTAAATCTTCAATTAATTTAGAAGTCATAAGTGAGAATCTTTATCTTACATGGGATGGAACACCAACTGGAGTAAAGGAATATGATATTGCTAATAAAGAGGAGAAGTCTATTCATCTTTATGATACCTACGAGCATAATGATAAGTATGCTAAAAATATAATCGAGGACGCATATGCAAACGAAATAGTTGCTTTTTTTAATCAAGTAAACAGCGGAGTAGAACCAATATATAATTTTGAGAAAGATCAGCGAGTTCTAGATATCATGGATGGATTGGAGGACAAACTGATTAATGAATAAAAAATGGAAGATAGCTTTTTGTGGATTAGGATCTATAGGTTCTCGCCATTTAAGGAATATAATGCAAGTATTGGAAGAACGAGAAGATACTTATTTAGTTGATTGGATTGCAAATACTGCTCGTCCTACTCCAAAAGAATTTAAAGATGTAATACGTAATTGTTACACTTATGAGGACACAATTGATTCAGATTATGACATAATCTTTGTAACAAATCCTACTTATATGCATTTTAAAACAATAAAAAAATATCAGTGGAATACAAAAAGTTTATTCATAGAAAAGCCATTATACTCGGATGATTCAAAAACGATAGAGAAGATAAATCCTGAGTGTATATATTATATCGCATGTCCTATTCGTTATAAGAAAGTTATTCAATTTGTGAAAAATAATATTAATCCAGAGAATGTACTATCTGCTATAGCGGTATGCTCTTCCTATCTTCCAGAATGGAGAAAGGGTACTGACTATAGAAAGGGATATTCTGCTTTAAAGAGCATGGGTGGAGGAGTATCTTTGGATTTAATTCATGAGTTAGATTATATTTTTTATTTATTTGGCATGCCTAATGAAATTTACAATATTAGAGGTCATGTGTCAACTCTCGAGATAGATAGTGATGACGTTTCGGTTTATATTGCAAGGCTTAACAAAGCGATTGTACAGGTTTATGTAGATTATATAGGCAAATCCGATATTAGAAACTTAACTTTATTTTGTAAGGAAGATACTGTAGAGATTGATTTACTGAAGAATAAAATAAAGTATTTACGTGCTGGGAAATCATTTGACTTTGATGAACAGCGAGATGATTTTCAGATGAATGAGCTTAGATATTTTTTGGATATTTTTGAAAATAAAAAAGAAAATATAAATGATATGTGTAGGGCGTATCAAACATTGAAAGCAACATTTGGGAGAATATAATTATGAACTATCTTTTTACAATCTGCGGGAGAGCGGGATCAAAGGGACTTAAAAGTAAAAATATTAGTGACTTTGATGGTATTCCTCTTGTATATTATACGGTTGGTGTTATGAGCAAGGTGATAGATGAGTTGAAAGATGAAGGTCATAATGCTAGTGTTGTTTTGAGTACGGATAGTAATGAGTTAGCGGATAGTATATCAAGACAGAAGGTGCTTGATATACTATTTCTTCCTAGAAGTGAAGAATTATCAGGTGATAGAGTTGCTAAAGTTACTGTTATTAAAGATGCTTTGATTAGGGCAGAAGAGAGTTTTAATTGTAAATTTGATTATCTTATTGACCTTGATATTACATCACCTCTTAGAACAGTAAAAGATGTACTTTCTGCGATAAGAAAAAAAGAAGAACGAAAAGATACAGACTATGTTTACTCACTTTCTCCAGCAAGAAAAAATCCTTATTTCAACATGGCAAAAGAAACAAATGGATTATATGAAAAAGTTATTCATGCAAACTATATTTCAAGGCAAGAAACACCTCTTGTTTATGACATGAATGCTTCGATTTATGTATATGAAATCAATGCTTTGATAAATAAGGAGCCAACAGGATTCTTTAACGATGGTGCTGATGCAATAATAATGAGGGATACGGGAATACTTGATATAGATTGTCAGGAAGACAAGGAGATGATGGAGGTTCTAGCTAGATATTATTTCTTTCAAAAGGATGAGGAGTTTAAGGAAATAAAGAAGTTAGCGCATAAAGTAAACATATCTTCTTGGAGACCAGCTATGAAAGACCACTAAATTAATAAGTAGGATCAAATAATGACGATTTAGCCAAAGAATTAGAGGCGGCTATAAAGTGTATGGGTGACAAATTAGGATTTAATGTTATAGAATAAAGGACATATTTACGTATAATGGCTTCATTTATTGTACTGCCTATCACAGCCGCTTTGGCGGTTCTTGGCAAGCGAAGGTTCGAGGAAACAGTATTCCCCGCTATAGGTATAATTATTCTAACTTTCTTCCTTACAGGTATCTTTGGATCTCTGAAGGCAGGTTTTTTTGGGCTACCTATTATATTAATTGCCTCTGTAGCAGGACTTGTAGTTAAGAAAAAACTAATTAAGGAATACGTACTGACTCCGGGGTTTATAGCATTTCTTTTTTTATATCTTTTCTTCTATTTTTTTTCCAAGGGAAGATTCTTTACTATAGACGCTGATACTTTGGATTATATTAGGCCTATGCTTCGTATATGGGATACAGGAAGCCTTAAGGATGATTGCCTTTACTATGACCTTAACTGGCCCCTTCCTTTAGTTTCTATATGGGCTTATTTTTGTTCTTTTACGGCTAAGTCATTATCACAGGGAACATGTCTCTTTGCCTATGATATATTTATTATCTCTGCACTTATGCCCCTCTTTACTGGAATAAAATCTTTTAAGGAACATAGCCGTCAGTGGCTTCTTATGTTACTTCTTTGTATATTACTTCCTATTCTTAAGTTTCAAGGGGGATATGTCACTTATCATATGGTTCTTCCCCAGCTTGCATCTATGGTATATACATATCTTATGTTTCATAAGATTATATATGCTAGTGTAAAAGATTCTTCAAGATGGTGGTATGTAGCATACGCCTCTTATGGTCTTATATTATCCTGTCTTCTAACTTCTTATGGAGTTTATGCCTCTATTCCTCTTATTATGGCTATAGCCTCTTATGAATTCACAGTCTTGAAAAGATGGATATATATTGTAGTAACTCTTGGGTCTGCATGTATATTGGCAACCTTATTTAGTCTTTACGGCCTCTCTATTTCTTCTAAGGGCTCTATAGGTATTCTTACTCTGCCTAAGGTTTTCTTTGGGGCTATATTATTAGCTTCTTTTCTTACTCTTTTTATGAGAATTTATCAGGAGCGCAACAGGAAACTGGCTCTTATAATTATTCTTATTATTACAGCCGCTATTGTTGGCATTATAGTTGCAACCCTTAGGTTTGGCAGTCATAAGCCTGAACTAATGGCAGGACTTATGGAATACACAGGTAAGCTTTTTGAAGGGGGAGCTGGTGAGAGTCCATATGTTATAGGAAGGAGGGTAATTCCTATATATGATATAACTTTCCTAATTATAGTACTTTTTATTTCCGGCCTTGCTTCAGGAAGAATTATAAAGGATAATCCAACTCTTTCTACAAGGATTTATGCCTTCAACATGTCATATATCTTCGGAACTATTATGTATCTGGTAGTTCTTTGTATATATTATATATGCTTTATAAGAAGGCCAGATGCCGATATTCAGCCTTCTATAGCCGCCTATACTGCTCCGCTTATAGTACTTTCTGTAGTATATGCTCTTATGCTTTCATTCTTAGCTTATAAGAAAGACATAGTTCTGATAGTAGCTGTCATATGCCTTGTTGCCTGCGTATTTGCAGACCCGGTAGAGGCTATATTTAATAAAAAAGAATATACAGATGAATATCCACTTATTACAAAGTGTAAGGAAGAAGGACAGGTTACCTTTAATGGTGATGATAGAGTATTCTATATAGACAGAGACCTTCTAGATGAACTTCCTGTTTCCTTCGAATATGCTGTATTCCCAGCAGGTACAGGCTCTATTAATGGTATGTACTATAATCCAGACCCATACAAATGGTCAGATATCAAGCGTACTATTACCCCGGAAGAATTGGCATCAACGATAGAAAAGGGTAATTATACTTATGTATATATTAAGAATGTAGATGATTTCTTCTATATGACCTTCTATACAGATTTTGCTAATTGGGGTGAGGATATAAGGAATGATGCCTTATATAGAGTAGCTTATGATGGAGGTGGACAACTTCAAATAGAATATATAGCTGGACTTGAAATAATTGAAGAAGAGTCTGAAGAAGTAGAAGAATCTAATGAAGATGCCTGGGAGGAAGAATAATGGGTATACTTGTTATCCTTCCCATAGCAGCTGCAATAGCCCTTCTATCCAGAAAGAAGATAGAAGATTACTTCTTTCTGGCAATATGCCTGGTTATTATAGCAATACTTATATCAGGATATGGTTTTGGAACTACTATTCCAGGCTATAAAGCAGGAGTTATACTAGGCGTTATATCTATTATCTATTGTATAACTATAGTTTTTGTTGATAGAGACAGATTCGGAAATTATGTTCTTACTCCTGGGCTTTGGATTATGCTAATTTTTACTGTATTATCTGGTCTTATTCTTATAGGTAAGAATGGTCTAGGGGGGAATACTAATACATATGCCACACATATTCCACAGGTATTAAATATGTATAGGTATTCTGATATTGGTGATATCGGTAAAAAATGTAAGAATTATAACTTATTATACACAACTCCTGTCTACACAACATGGAGCTATTTTTGCAATTTATTATGGTATGAGTATTCTGATGGTATCAACCTTTGGTCCAGACAGATATTTATTATGGCAGCATTTATGCCTTGCTTTACATCAGTAAGTAAGAATGAATGGAAGAAGCTTCTTCTTATTTCTTTATGTCTAATGGTTATCCCTCGTATGGTTGGGGCTACCTATGACTATATGCCCGATATTCCTACAGCGGCCGTTTCAATATATGGAACACTTATGATGATTAAGTTCTATAGAAACAAAGAGGGAGATAATTCATGGTATTTGTTAGGCGCTGGTCTCTGTCTTCTTTATGCTTGTGTGATGAAGAGAGCTGGGGCAATATATATATTCGGCATAGTTGGTATAACAGTTATAGGAACTATGGACAGAATATTTGATAAGGAATCAAGGCAAAAGTTCTATAAAAAACTGGAACCACTATTTGCTTTAACTCTTTCTTGTGTTTTAACTTTAGTATTTATCAGAAGAAGAAATAAAGTAGATGGAAAAGATGTTTTACTTACCTGGCTTCCTACAGTATGTTATTTTATGTATCTTGCTATGGGGATTGTCTGCTTTCTTATAAAGAAACTTGCTAAAGGAAAAAAATATATATCTTCACTTATTGTAACTTTTTCATTTTTCGCTGCTACTACATATGGAGTTTTATTATCTGTTAAGCTAGCATGGCAAAGACTAAAGATTACAGAGACTGGTAAAATTAGAGAGATTGCCTACAGATATTTTAATATGTGGTTTACTGAAAAGTATTCTGATGGAAGTAGATTTGCTGGTGGCTGGTTTATATCTGATATGGCATACATACTGATACTTTTAACTGTCATAATTATAGTAAGGTACCTAATAGAAGATAAGAAACTGTCCTATAATGGCACTCTCCATAACTTGGACAACACTATTCTTGTAGCATTTTCCGGTTATGTTATGTATATGCTATTATATCTTTTTATATATGTATATAGACAGAGTAAGTATATAAGAGGCGATTTATTCGTATATCCAAAGAGGTACCTTGGCCCAGCTGTGATGCTGGTAACTACCCTGGTATTATACGAACTTCTAAACCTAGGCAGTAAGTATATAGAGAAGATTCTTATGTGCTCCGTAATCTTCCTGATGCTCCTCTTGCCATACAACCCATTCCACATCCTTTCCATCGATGACAAGATTGGCTGGGATGATTATAATAAGATGTATGAGCAAGCCGGCGTGGAACTTACTGAAGAAGATTGTGTCCTTTGCCTAGGCCCCGACCACTGCTTGTATTACGCCTTTCCGGCGTATAGTAGCCGTGATATGAGCGCATATGAAGCTAGTACTCCACCTGAGGAATGGGCTGAGAAAGTTAAAAGTTTCGACTATCTCCTTATTGAGGACTATAACCGAAACTTCCCAGAAACATATAAAGATATGTTTGAAGGTGGGATATCAAGTATAAAAAAATTAGCCCTATATAAGATAGAAACTATGGAAGATGGTAGTGTTAAGTTTGTAAGGTGTAGAGGGCAGTTATAAGGTAAGTATTACAGCTTATTTATTAATGGATCAGAATATTAAAACCTACAGAAAAGAAATTAAATACATCATACCCTATGACAAGGCCCTTAAGATAAGAGAGGATATCTCCGCGACCTGCCAGGAAGACAGTCATAATGGGGATAGCGGTTACAGAATAAGAAGTTTATACTTTGATTCTCTATATAACCATGATTACTATACTAAAGTTAATGGTACCCAGGTAAGAAAGAAAATCAGGCTTAGAACCTATGGGGATAGTCAGGTTTACAAGCTTGAATTAAAGCAAAAATCATCTGACAATCAGCTTAAGGAAAGCCTTATAGTATCAGAAGAGGATGCCCGCCTACTTGCCTCCGGAGACTATGAAGTATTACAATCATATTTTGATAAGGATATTGCTGTTAGATTGTACAGCCTGCTAACAGCTGGTCTATACAAACCGGTGGTTCTTATAGATTATGAGAGGCAGGCATACATCCATGATTTATATGATACTCGTATAACTATTGATAGCGCAGTAAAGGCTTCGGAAGTAGATTTTGATATAGAGAACCAGGATATACTTATGAATCCTATCCTTGAGGACAGGTGTATACTGGAGATTAAGTACTCAGGTAAGCTGCTTGGCTTTATATCTGACCTCTTGTCTAAGTATAATCTTAATCAGGAATCATATTCTAAGTACGTCAGTGGTAGAATGATATATATTTAATTGGATTGGTGGAATTATGTCAAAGAAAGAGATATTCGAATATTTTAGCTCTAATGCATACAGCTACAACCTAAAGCAGACATTTGTAATGCTACTTATTGGGCTGGCAGTTGGACTTGTGATTTACTTTACTTACTATATCTGCAGCGAGAAGGTTGTGTATAACAGGCGCTTTAACCTGTCTATACTTATTACAGTTCTAATTACTGACCTGATTATGCTACTTATATCATCTAATATAGCAGTTTCTCTTGGTATGGTTGGTGCTCTTTCTATTGTTAGATTTAGAACGGCTATTAAGGACAGCCGGGATACCATATTTATCTTTTGGGCTATTGCTGAGGGACTGAGTGTTGGTACCAAGTCATTTAAAATGACTTATGCATCAGTTTTCTTTATCGCTATTATATTTATACTTGGTAGTAAGGTTATATCTACTAGTTATAAATATTTGATGGTGGTGTCGGCATCTAAAGATGGCGAGTTATGTAAACTAATAGAGGAGAAGTTAGCAACCTCTTGTAATTCATATAGGCTTAGAACTTCTGGTGCTGGTAAAGACAAGATGGAATTCATCTATGAGCTGAAGGCTAAGAAGGAGATTAGGTCAGACCTTGTGCTGGATATAGAAGGAATTGAAGGGGTTAATAAGGTTAATTGTGTGATTGAGTCGGGGGATATAGTTGGGTAAAAGTAATTTAGCAGGTTTTGCGGTTATAATATTTTCTTCTTTGCTGCTTGCCGGCGCCTTGTTTTTTATTAATGAAACCAATAGTAAGAAGGATTATGAGATAACATTTTCTAAAGAAGGTGGCTTTTATGAAGACGCCTTTTTTTTGGAGTTACAGGCATCTTCTAAGGTAAAGATTTATTATACTCTGGACGGCTCGGAGCCTACAAAGTCTTCTCTTCTTTATACCGAGCCTATCGAGATAAGCGATGCCAGCCAGAATGACAACATCTGGTGCATGTCTACTGATGTATCAACTGGA
The DNA here is from genome assembly GCA_000687675.1 of Lachnospiraceae bacterium NC2008. Lineage (GTDB taxonomy): Bacteria > Bacillota > Clostridia > Lachnospirales > Lachnospiraceae > NK4A136. Next base: position 51,721 of record JHWS01000007.1, read on the forward strand.
TTTCTTGATGATTATATAGAGGAGTACTGCCCTGACTATGATCCAGGTTATACCGTCCCAAATTTCAAAGTTGACAAATGCACTGTTATACGCGCCGTAGCCATCGATTCCACAGGCCACACCGGCGATATTTATACTAAGAATTATTTTGTGGGATTTGCTGATAAAGTAGGTTATGACAATGTTAGATTTGTTTGCATCAACTGTGACCCAGCGGAGTTTTTTGGTTATAAATCGGGCATCTATGTTACAGGAAAGGAATTCGATAATTATCTTGTGTCTGACCAGTGGATTATAGATAAGAACGAGCGCCGAGATTCATGGGAGAACTGGTACTGCAACTACTCTTCCGGTAAAAATGCCGATGTTAATGTTCAGTGTTTTGACCAAGATGGCAAGCTTATTTTTGATGAAGCTGCTATTGCCACCATAAAAGGTGAAACATCTGTAGCATATAATCCAAAGAGCCTCAGAATCAAATTTGATGCAGGTAGACCGGATGTCTTTGAAGATGGCAAGCATTTGGATGGCTTCTGTCTTGAGGCTTGCGGCCAGGACAATATTATCCTTCTTCGTGACAAGATAGTTAACGATCTTTGCAAAGATACCCATATTGTTACTAGGGATTATATACCTTGCGTTTTGTTCTTGGACGGTGAGTACTGGGGCTATTACTATATCTCCCAGCTAACCGATAAGAACTTCTTCGACCAATATTATAACTGCACCGCCGGTGATGTGGTTTATATGGAAGATAGAAGAATTAACGTGGGAAATGCTGACGATATGACTGCTTATCAGGAAGCAGTTAATTATATCAAGACTAATGATATGTCAGTCAAGGCTAATTATGACCAGGCCTGCCAGTACATCGATATGGACAGCTTTATAGACTACTATGCCGTAGAGTACATAATTGCCAACTGCGACTGGAGCGAATTTCAAAATTACGGAGCATGGCAAACAAGAACACCACAGTACAAGTGGAACTATGTATTATTTGACCTTAATACTGCAACAATGGAATGCAAGTTAGCCTCCACCACTCCTCAGGAGTTCTTGAGATATGACGACACAATCTTCGGTCACCTTAGTCGTAACAGTGAGTTTAGCAATCAGTTTGATTATACAGTTAGTGAACTCTTAGAAAATCAGCTGAGCTATGCCTCTGTGTCTAGCTATATAGAGGATTATAAAGAGAAGCATCTGGAGAACCTAAAGCTGAACCAGAGAAGATTCTATAATTCGACCCGAGAAGAGGAGATTGAGAAAGAATTGGAAGAAGTTCAGGAGTTTTTTAGGGAGAGGGAGAAAGTAAGAAATTGGCCGGAATAGGATATTTACAAAAATTTAAAACTTCAGCATTTATCCTACTTTTTCCGGCTGTTATGCTGGGGATACTTAGTCCCCTTGAAATCTACGCCGGCAATAAGAGCGAGCTTTACTTTGGAATCAGCGACTTTATCTGGCTCTTTGCAGGTATCAGCCTGGCAGCAGTTGTGGTAGGGGCAGCTTTGCTTGCCCTGCTTCCAAAACTAATCAGGGGCTTCTGTCATATCAGCTGCTTTGCAGTCAGCTTTATGATGTATATCCAGAACATGTTCCTTAATAAGAAGCTTATTAAGACAGACGGTAGCAAGGTGGACTGGTCACAGTACGCTACCTACACCAAAATCAACACTGCCATCTGGATCATTGTGATCCTTGGCATCATCATAGGCTATTACCTAATCAAAAACCCAAAGAAGAATACAATCGTGGTCTACATCTCAGGGGTTCTGGCAGCTATCCAGCTTGTGGCAGCAGCCTCTGTCATCATGACCAATCCATATACAGTTGACAACGACCATATCTACATCCTTAATCCTGACAGGGAGTTTAAGCTGGCTAAGGGGGACAACATCATCGTCATTATCCTGGACCGCTACAGCAATGGCCAGTTCGACCAGATGCTGGAGGACAGGCCTGAGGCCGCAGGCATTTATCAGGATTTTATTTACTATAACAACGCAAACAGCAAGTATAACTATACATTTCCATCTATTCCTTACATGATGACCCACGTGGATGCAAACTGTGATATCACAGCCAATGAATTCAAGGCAAATGTCTGGGAAGAGGGCATAAGTAAGGAATTCCACGATACTCTTGCCAGCCAGGGATACACCTACAACCTCTATACCAATTCCCAGCAAGCCATCTGCTATGACCCTGAGAATCTAATCGGCTCTGTGGATAATGTGGAAGAACTTCAGGATGTGAAGCGTACAATCAACAAGCCATATATGCTGTTTATTATGACTAAGACAAGCCTGCTTAAGTATGCACCTTACGCGGCTAAGCCGAGGCTGGAGATTCAGACATTCTACTATGATGGGATAGTGAATGTGGAGGGAATGAAGTACTGCTCCAGCGGCAATGACTCATTCTACAAGGGGCTAAAGGAAACGGGGCTTTCTGTAGATGATTCTATGGAGAACCAGCTTGTTGTAGCTCATCTTACAGGCCTTCACAACCCGCTCAATATAGACGAGAATGGCAACTCGGTTCCGGACGACTCAGTGACTATCGAGCAATCCCAGCAGGGCATAAACCTGATGCTTGAGGAGTATTTTAACCAGCTTAAGGCCCTTGGAAAGTACGACGAATCAACTATAATCATAACTTCGGATCACGGCAGGTATTTTGATACTTATGATCTGCAGCCACTATATCTGATAAAGCCAGCGAAGGATAACGCAAATGCCGGTGGCTCAATGGCTGCAGTAAATAGTTCACAAGGTGAATTAATTATAAATACAGCACCAATTTCAAGTGAGGATTTTATTCCAACCGTTCTGGATCTTACAGGTCAGGACTATAGCAAGTACGGCACATCTATCTTTGACTGGAACGAAGGCGACTCTAGAGAAAGACAGAGCTACTTCCCTAATAATGGTTTTGACGTAATCACATATACTGGTGATAGGAACGATTTAAACCAGAAGGCTAAGGATGGGGATTACACCCATATAGATGCTAAAGAGGATTGGAACTAAGGTATTAATATAAGGATAATAATGAAGAAATCTACTTACATATATACAGGGATAATAATCATATTCTTTGCAGTTTTCTGCATCATCAATTTCTGTGGATTTGAGAGCTTTTGCGATTCAGATATGTATCAGGATGTCTATGTCTCAAAGCTTATTTGGAATAGTAAGTCTATCTTTCCGCCTAACTGGACATTTAGCAACCAGTACTTTGTACTGGCGGCTCCAAATATTGCAGCTGTTGTTTACGGCATAACTGGCAGCATGAACCTGTCTATGGAGCTGGCTACTACAATATATACCCTGCTTATATTGGCGGCATTTGCCTATATGATAAAGGCAGTAACTAGCAACAAAATAGTGATTCTTGTGTCTATCATATGCTTTATGGCAGCAGTTACCGGATATGACATAGTTAACACCCACCAGGGACAGCTGTATTTCCTGATGGTGTCATATTATGCAAGCTATATATTTACCGTATTCTTGGTGTATGGGGTGTATCTTAGGTATTTATTTGCAAATAGAGAGGAAAAATTTACAGTAAAGGCTCCTGAATCAAATGACTCTGTATTAAAGGACGCTATATCAGATAAGTGTAATAATAGCGTTGTAAATCACCCTGGCATTTTAGCTTACATCATCGCCATAATTTTCACAATAGCCACTGGTATGCAGAGTCTGCGCCAGACTGCTATTATGATCCTTCCGCTAGCATTTGTAGAGGGGATTAGATTCTTCTATAAAGTAATCGGTAAATCCTACACCAAAAAGGACTGGGCCGTAACATGGAAGATGGCAAGTCTTGCCATAACAAATATCATAGCTTACCTATTAGTAGCAGTTGTTATCAAACCATCCCATTGTGTCCTTTATGGTGGAACCGGTATAAGAAGCATCTCTACATGGGGCCAGGGCTTCGTAAAGTCAGCTGGAAACCTTGCAAAGATAACCGGAATCCAGAGCCTCTGGGGAGCAAAGAATTATAAGCAGAATATAGTATTAGGATTAATCGCGGTGATGGTAATCTGCGTCGTTATATATGCAGTGGTATCAGCAATTGTAACCGTAATTAAAACTGCCATAGGAAAGGCAAGTGATAATGTCAACGACAGCAGTGTTACAGTAAGCGACCCTAAAAAAGCTACTGAAAGACAAATTCAACCTATACATGTTTTAATCATATTGTTCTTCCTAGGCATCTTATCAATCGGCGCTATGGGAACCCTTATGGATATTAAAATCAGGGATATATATTTCTTTATGTGGTATCCATTGGTGGCAACTTCACTAACATACCTATTAATAGGAAAACCTACTATCGAAGCAAACGCAGATATTCAGAATCAAAGCGATGAAGCAATCAACAAAAATAACGCTAGCAATGCAGCAAATAGATACGTCGAACTGGCGATAGTAATCCTTATGTCTATTGCCTTCATAATCAGCTATGGTAGTAGCGCTATAAACGCCTTAAACACTACTAAAACCCAGGACCAACTTACCTGCCAGTTCCTAGAAGAAAACCATATCCACTACCTTTACGGCCACTGGAACACCGTCCCAGAAATCGCAGTTTTCTCCGACGGCTCCATAACCCCTGGTGGCTGGTACACCACTATATACGACCCAATAGACTACCTTAACCCAAAGGGAATATATGAAGACAACCACAACGGCGAAGCCGTCTACCTAATCCTCCCAGAGGAAAAATCCGAAGCATTAAAAATAGCCAGGGACCGTGGAATAACCCTAAACCAAATCTATTCCACCCCAGCCTACACCATCTACACCGCCGATGGCCAATTGATGGAACAATAACAATAAAAAATAATCTACAAATTATAAATTATGATATAATATAATTACAAAGAGGTTGAAAAGAACAAATAGTATTGATAGAATCAAAGAACACCTTTTATTTTAACGAAAGATTATAAAGAAAGGAGAAACGATATATGGCAACATCAACATTTAAAAAAGATTTTAGATTAGCTAATTCTAAAGAAGCCGATGTATTTGCAGAGGCTATGAGTACTATTGGTTCTCCTACATTAAAGAAGAACTTTAAGTCCTCATACAAAAGTGAAAAAGAAGTTAGGGATGTCTTAAGAAAGGCATTGAGTAAGTAATATGAAGAATCATATAGTATTATCTTTGAGAGAATTACTTCAAAATGGATATGACGAAAATAAGATAATTGATTCGTTTAAAGGATTTAAATGTCCTCTGGAGAAAGATCTGGAGGACTTTTTAATTAACAATGCGATTCGCTATGAAAAAGGCAATATTGGAAAAACCTATTTGTTTATAAATTCCAAAGAACTTGAAGAATCAAGATTTGTTGTAGATGCGTATGTTACTTTAGCAACTAAATCAATTGATATATCTGCTATGTCAGGAAAAGCAAAAAGGAAAATGCTAGGAAATTACCCAGGAAGAGACGCTATAAATAACATATCAGCCTTTTTGATTGGTCAATTGGGTAGGTCAGAAGGATGCAATTCAGAAGAGATATCAGGTGAAGACTTACTTAATGAATGTTACGCTATTTTTAAACAAGCCAGTGAGTTAGTTGGTGGTGAATTAATAATACTGGAATGCCGAGAGCATATGTATGAAAAGTTTTATGAACACCAAGGATTTAAAAAAATCAGGGATTCATTAAATGAAGATGGCTTATTTGAGCTATACAAGAAATTAAATTTTGAATAGAAAAATTTATATAAAAAACTAACCAGCCCACTACGAACTGGTTAGTTTTTTATAATACGCAAGAATCCTTTTTCCCAACTCCGACTCCGGATCCATAATTTCACACGCCAATTCATATTGCAAAGTATTATTTTCCTTAGAAATATATATAGAATCTGCCTCTGGATTATCTGTTTCCCCAGTTAAATATGCAACAGATGTTTCTAGTTGAGTAGCTATAAAAATAAGCATCTGTGGGGATGGAGATCGAAGTCCCTGTTCATAGCGCAGGTAGCCTATAGGTGATAATCCAACTAATTTGGCGGCCTGGGCTTTATTTAATTTCTTTAATTTACGAGCAGATATAAGTCTTTCAGGAATTAATTCATATTTCATAGTAAATACTCCCATTAATCTAAAGAATATCATAACAAAGTCCTCTAAGCGAGGCTATATTTCAAAATGCTGTTGACATCTCCAAAAAAGCATAATAATATAATGACCATCGGTTATATAACCAACGGTCACAAAAAATTATGAAGGAGTAAATGATGAAAGTAATTAGTACAGGAATAGAATATGATATTTATCCAGATAACATGAAGAGCTATGACAGCTTACCAGCAGGATACTATAACGTTAAATTCTCACAAAGATCAGGTTTTTGGCTTGAAAAATACCCAGAACTTGTAATATCCGATACCAAGATTTATGGTATTCACATCAGTAAGGTAAACAAAGTTCTTACTTCCTTTGATGCCTTTGAAAGAAATCTTGGTGTAATCTTAAGCGGAGACAAGGGCATAGGAAAATCACTGTTTGCAAGGCTTCTTGGAAAAAGCGCAGTTAAGAAGGGTATGCCAGTTATAATAGTAGACAGATTCTATGAGGGCATAGGAACATTTATAGACAAGATTGATCAGGAAGTTATGGTTCTGTTTGATGAATTCGATAAAACATTCTCCAGAGAGGAAAATGACTTCGACCCACAAGCGTCCCTTCTATCATTATTCGATGGTGTTTCACCTGGAAAGAAGCTTTTCGTAGTAACTTGTAATTATCTGAAGAATCTGAATGGCTTTATGGTCAATCGTCCAGGAAGATTTCATTATCATTTTAGATTTGATTATCCTAGTGCAAATGATATCAAGGAATATCTATCAGATAAGCTGAGAAAAGAATATTATGGTGAAATCGAAAAAGTAATAGGGTTTTCGAACCGTGTAGGCTTAAATTACGATTCTCTAAGAGCCATAGCCTTTGAACTTAACCAGGGACTGACATTTTCTGAAGCAATAAAAGATGTGAATATCGTAAATATTGAGGAAGAAATATACAAGGTTCAGGCTATATTCAAAGATGGAACGGTATTAACTAACAAAAGAGTCTATATGGATACTTTTAGTGATGAGGAGAAAGAGGTAACTCTTCGTGATAGCCGTGGCAGTTATGCCGGAGAAATCACTTTTGTACCAAGTAACCTTGATTATGATACTAGTACAGCATGCCTTGGCATAAATGCAAGCGAAGTAAGTCTTGATTATTGTAACTATGAAGATGACGATAAGGAAAAACTTGCCAAGTTGGTCAAAAAAGAACTTTCAAAGGTGGTAATCCGTCGTGTATATGATAAAAACTTGCACTATGCCGTGTAGACCATACACCCGTGGGCAAATGCTCGATTAACCTAAAACTCACTGGATTAAACTTCAGTGAGTTTTTCTAATATATATATTATAGTAAAATGTATTATAGTAAAACTTATTATAGTAAAACGTATTGTATAATAGTTATACGTATAATCGTTTACAATAATATGGGGAATAAAGAAGAGTATGACAAATGCTAAGGGGGTATATTATGCACAGACTATACGAAAACGAAGACATAGTTATTTTTTGGAATTCTGATCGCTGCTTTCATGCAAAGAGGTGCGTAACTGGAAGCCCTAAGACATTTGACATAAATAGGAAGCCTTGGATTCAGCTGGGCCATGCCGATAATAAAGAAGTCTGGCAGGCTATATCACAGTGTCCATCCGGAGCCCTTTCCTGCCTCTATAGACATGGCATCGACATAACTATAGATTTGGAAGGCCAGAAAAGCCTGGCCCTAGACGGAGACAAGGTAATAGGCGAATGCGACTATGATATCTCAGATGGCGTATGGAACATCTACCACACCGAAGTATCTCCAGACTATAAGGGTAAAGGCATCGCCAAAAGATTGGTATATAAGGTCATCGAAGCCTCTGAACGCCAAAAAGTCAAGCTAGAGGCTAGCTGTTCATATGCTAAAAAAGTGATAGAAGAGTAACTATATATAGTAAAACGTATAGTATAATAGTTATACGTCAAATGTTTCCAGCAAAATGGAGATTAAAGAAGATATGAAGAATAACATCATCTACAAAAATATACCTACCCTTGAACTAACAAAAGAACAATTAGAACAGTGCTCAAAGTTGTTTAGCGAAAACTATGGCAAATACTCAGAAAAATCTGTTATACGACCAGGTGAACGAGTAAAAATGGGCGTGTCCTATTATCAAAAAAACTATGTTAAAGATAATTTTTCTGTAGCATTGGCAATTGATAAGGAAGAAATCATAGGTCAGGCATTTTATATTCGTAAGAACTATGAAAAGGTTGGAACTATGACATGGATAGTCCAGCTTGTTGTCAATAAAACTTACCGAAAAATGGGTATTGCCAGTAAACTACTTAGATCAATATGGGGATTTTCTGATGATTTTGCTTGGGGACTTGCTACAGCTAACCCTTGTACAGTAAAAACACTTGAAAGTGCTACTATGCGTAAGTGTAAGCCTGCCATAATTGAAAAACATCTGAAAGATATAAGCCTCATTGGCAAGGATATAGGTTTTGTAAAAGATGGCGCCTTAGAGGTAGACAAACACTCATCTCAGGTCAACTCTCATTTTGATGTAGATAATAGCAGTTTTGAAGGAAAGGAAGAGTATGAGAACAGGCTAGGAAAATTAAGGCCTGGACGAGAGTGGCTTGCTTTTACCTTTAGAGAGCAAGGTATATATAAGAGCATATACAAGAGCAAATTCAACCGAATAATAAAATTCTCTGAAGAACAACTTAGAGATGCATACAGCAGAATGTCTATGAAGAATCAGAAATGGGCATCAGGACAGAAAAATGAAATAGATTATATTCTAAGTAAAATTAACAATTCTAGCAAAAATTTGAAAATAATTGATTTTGGATGCGGTGTTGGAAGACACAGTCTAGAGCTCGCCCAAAAAGGATTTAATGTATACGGAATAGATTATTCAGAAGACCATATAGCAAGTGCTGAGAAAAATGCCAGCGATAAGAAAATTACTAATACCAAGTTTGTTTGCGGAGATATCAGAAAGTTTAAAGGCAAATCAAAATATGACTTGGCACTCTGCCTTTATGATGTTATCGGCTCATATCCAGATAAAAGAAATAATGAAAGAATTCTTCAGATAATATACAATTCGTTAGAAATAGGTGGATTTTTGGCTCTGTCTGTTATGAATTACGAATTAACAGATAAAATAGTTCCAAATAAGCAAAAGGGTAAAGTAAAAGAAAATCCTGATTTATTACTAAAACTTAAGCCAGCTACTATTATGCAGACAACTGGAGATATCTTTGATCCAAAATATATAGTAATTGATAAAGATGAGCACCTGATATACAGAAAAGAGCAATTTTCAAATGACGGTAAATTGTCAGCAGAATATGTAATTCGTGATAAACGATATACTATGAAGGAAATCGTAGAAATGCTGCAAAAGAAAGGCTTTAAAATTGTTGATAAACGTTATGTAAGGGCTGGACACTTTGATGAGGCCTTAGAACCATCAGATGCACATGCAAAAGAAATCCTCATTATTGCGAAAAAATAATGAAGATTTCCAAGAGTGTTCGCCTGGGTCTTTAAGGTGAGAGGGAAATAGTGTATAAAATGATGCTATAATTAATTTGTAAGGAATCTTTTGTGATTTAGGACTTTGGATATATATATTATGGATAAAAAAGAAAAAACAACAAAAAATAATAAGTCTAATTCAGTATTGGTTGTTAAATCCAAAAAAGGGCTAAATATTAGTGTTGTTAACCAAAACTCCCGACTAAAGAATCATTATATTAGTGAACAAGACAAAGAGATGGATAGACTTGCACAGGAAGCAGTAAATGCTGCAATAAAAAAGGCTAGGGTATGTGGTAAACCTGTAGCACGATTTGATTTTTCAAAAGGGAAGGCATATTTAGAGTATTCCGATGGACAAAACAAATATATCAACTAAAAAACCTATGGTACTTGTTTTTGCAGGACCAAATGGCTCTGGAAAAACAACAATCTCAAGAATATTTCTAAACTTATTGAAATATGTGATATTATGCATGTTTATGATAATAGTGGAGATAAAGTAAAAAGGATAATAAGAAAGCATAAAGATGATATTTCTATTTTTCCTAATGAAATATGGGATGAAAAGAAAATTCTAGACCTAATAGATTAACATTTTAATATTCAGCTGAGGGCCGGTTGGAGAGATCTGACCGGTTCTTTTTTTTCGTTGAAAAGTAGCCTGTACCTTTACAAATGGTTTTAAATATCCAGATATAGCTTCTTTTTCTGAGGTTAGAATTATTTTATATGTAAAATTATTGCATAAAAAATAAAACGGATGATATAATTACTATATAATATAAATACACTGGAGGAAAAATCCATGATTATAGAGGTAAGAGCAAAAAATTGTTACGCATTTGATGAAGAAGTTGCGCTGTCTTTAAAGGCTGATATGCGTAATAAAAAATTTTCATCAAATGTACATAGAGAAAACAATTTTAATGTACTAAAAACCGTAGGTATATATGGTCCAAATAATGCAGGAAAAACCTGTCTTTTAAGATGCATAAAAGCTATTAGGAACATTATTATTAACTCAGAAAATAACCTTATGTCGAATTATTTTTCTAAGAAAGAGGTTTGTGAACTAGGAATTACCTTTCTATTTGAAGGAAGAAAATTTTCTTATGATTTTATGTATGATTCTGCAAAGAAGGAATATATCTATGAGTCTTTTGTGGAAATATTTAAGGACCAGTATAACAACGAAAAAGAGCAGTGCTGGCTCAAAAGAGACACAATAAATGAAACATATGAGTGCATAGATGAAGATTTACAAAATATGATGCCAGTTGTGGCTAAGAATAATATATTAATTCATCTAATTGATACAACAAAGTTTACCCATATAAATGAAATGAGGAGAATTCTTACAAGTTTTGCATACAAAATCGACTTTATCAATATGAATAATATCCCTATGGAGCATACTATAGAGCTAATGAAAAACAAGAATAAACTTCAGGATAAGGTGGTTGACTTTATAAAGAATGCTGACTTGTATATGGACAATTTCGAATATGTTGAGATGGGAAGCATATTGAATGAAGTTGATGGAAAACCTGATGAGAAAGTATTAGATATTCCTGACCAAATTATGGATAAAATTCGTCTGGTTTCAACTTACCGAGGGGTTCCGGTTCCAAGTATGTTATTTGATTCAACAGGAACAAAAAAGATTGCTGCTATGGCAAGTTATGTTATAGAAGCATTGGAGCAAGGAAGAATCCTTGTAGTTGATGAGCTTGATAGTAGCATACATTTTAAGCTTACTAGAGCTATTGTTGCTATGTTTAATAATGAATTAAACACAGATGCTCAGATGATTTTTACAGTTCATGATTTGAATCTAATGGATTGTAAGAGGCTATTTAGAAAAGAGCAGATTTGGTTTGTTAATAAAGACGAAGAGGGTACATATGTGTATTCACTATCAGATTTTACAGCGGAAGATGGCGTCAGAGACACTTCTGATATCATTGAAAAATACCGAAAAGGTGCATTTGCCGCACTTCCTGATCCAGAACTAATATATTCGTTATTAAGTATCAAGGGAAACGTTGAGGAGCAGTAGAGTATGGAAAATAGGCTCCCTAACATATCTAATAAACATAAAATATGCGTCATATGTGAAGGAAATGAAGAATATCAGTATCTAGAGAGACTTAAACGTCTTAATGTGTGGAACGATATATATGATATTACTTTGGAAAATGCTGGCGGAAACGGAAATATCCCAGCTCGTTACCAGGATAAGTATCAGAATGGATCATATGAGATGATATTTATCTTTTGTGATACTGAGAAGAAGCCATATGAACAGTATGAGGATATTAAACGTAAGATTAACGAGTTTCATGGCGTAAACTGTGCTGCAGAAGAGGTAATTATATTTGCCAACCCTTGCACTTTGCAAATTGTAGCTAAACACTGGACAGATGAAACTATCAAGTCACCTGCAAAACCTGTTAATGCCCCATTAATTGAGAAATATACCGGTGTCAAGAATTATAAGGCTAGGGAAGACCAGATTTACCAGATTATGGAAAAGTTGGACGCTAATAATTACGAAATAATGAAGGAGAGAGTAAAAATTCTAGATTCCGAAGATTGCCAGCTTGGAAGTAGTAATTTTGCCAGTGTTTTAGACCTGTTAGAAAGTGAAGATTGCAGGTGGATAGAAGAGAAGAATGACAGGTTGTAGTAAAAAACTATATATTTTAAGTAAAGTGTATTTTTTGTGAAATTCCAGTTAATGAAACAATCTAATAAGAAACACAAAAACGTTTCGTTAACTCTACGATTAAGATAAAAATGTCGGTATAAATAAAAAACTCAATAGAAAAGATATATGGAAAATACAAAAATCAACGATAAAACTGCATATTTATATAGTGACGGTAGGTATACAAAGTTTAAGTATGGAGACTGTATACTTACCATTATTGCCGCATATTCCCTTGAAAGATATATAAAAGTACTAAAGTGGGATGCAGGATATATGGAGGTTTTAACAAAGTACTCACATAATTCTGAACCTGAAGAAGAATATATTGATTTAGTTCCAACATTAAAGAATCTTTGTATAGAGCCAGATACGTTTATTAAAGATATAGATAGGGTAGAGGTTCGTTATGAATAATTCTGAATTACAGAAAATGATCGATTCTTTGGATTTCTCAGAAGTTGAAGCTAAGTATTCTCGTGAAAAGTCGTGGTTCTGGTGTCATAAAGCTTTCATAGATAATAAAGACAAAAATGATGAAGAAACCATAGACATGCTGGCCTTACATTTAAGCCAATATAAGTGGCAGTTGACATATCTGCTATAATTTAATTAACAATATTTTGTGCAAAAGCTGTTAGTAAAATGGATATCATGTAAATTAATTTCTAGTAAAATTATGAGTGTTTTGTCTCAATTGTGTTAATTGTTGATACAAAAAAGAGGTGTTAAGGTATGGCAAATGTAATGACAAAATCTAATGTTAACTATTCAAGTGTTACGAATTTGAAAAGCCATTCAGATTTAGATAAGTATATTAAGCAGTTATATGATGGTAAACCAAAAAGAAAGCAAGAAGCAAAAGCTGCGTTGATTCGATCTGGAGTGTTAAATAAAAAGGGTGAACAAAAAGATGTAATTGTATCGTGGGAGTAAATGAGAATGTATGAAAAACTTCCTAATCTTGTAATAGGGTTTCATGGTTGTAGTAAAAAAAACATACGAGAATGTAATTTTCAAAAACCAACAGTTGAAGGCAAGCGAGAATTCATATGATTGGTTAGGTCATGGCATTTACTTTTGGGAACAAAATCTTCAAAGAGCTAGTGAATGGGCAAAACGTAGATATGGTAAAGATGCTGCGGTTATTGGAGCAGTAATAGATCTAGGTAATTGCCTCAATTTAACGGATAGTGCTAGTAGCAATTTTTTGAAGGGTGGATATTAACTACTAAAAGCAAGATGCGAATTGACAGGAGCTCCATTACCGGAAAACAAAAAGTCGACGAAGACAAAAGATATTCTTTTACGTGACTTAGATTGTGCAGTAATTCTCCAAGTGCAAGATTTTTATGGAAATGAAGAGGGAAAACCAGCTTTTGATTCAGTACGTGGAGTATTTATTGAGGGAAATGCGCCTTATCCTGGTTCTGCATTCAAAGAAAAGACTCATGTTCAACTATGTGTATGTAATCCGAATTGTATAAAAGGGTATTTTGCACCAAGAACAGCAGATAAAAAGTTTGCTATGCCATAATTGTCATCAAAAGGAGGTGGTTAACACCTCCTTTTTAAATATTAAATGATAAAATTTTAAATTTCTCATTTGAAATGGAGAGAATAGATGAATCCAGAGAAGATCAGATTTGCAAAGTTATGGAAAAGTTGGACGTTAATAATTAAGAGATAATGAAGAAAAGAGAAAAAATGCTAGATTTCGAAGATTGCCAGCTTGGAAGTTGCAAGTTTGCAAGTATTTTAGACTTGTTTCCCCGGATTATAAGGGTAAAGGCATCGCTAAAAGACTTGTATATAAGATCATCGAAGCCTCTGAACGCCAAAAAGCAAAACTTGAGGCCAGCTGTTCCTATGCTAAGAAAGTAATTGAAGAATAGACCAATCCAAAGAAATATTCTATCTGCAAGAGCCAATTTCAAATTAATATTGGAGTAGCAAATAAAAGTAGCAAAAAGAGTAGCAAATAAAGAAGGTTGAGCAAAATAGCCAGCCTTCTTTTCTTTATAATACCAACCATATTTCCTATGAAAAGTTGAAAATATACATAGTAGCAAATAGAGTAGCAAAAAGAGTAGCAAATAAAGTAGCAAAAAGAAAAAAATCGAGTATAATATATATTAGATGAAATAAACAAAACACGAAAAAATAATATTAAAAAATAAAGGAGGCAAGGGGCAATGAATATTGGAGTCGAAACAGAAAAAATAGAATTCAAAAAAACAACAGGTGAACTTCGAGAAGGAATAACATCATTGGCTTCTATGCTCAATAAAAATGGATATGGTGTTTTATATTTCGGTGTTAAAGACAATGGAGATGTGGTTGGTCAGCAAATAGGGGACCGAACACTAAGAGAAGTGTCGCAGGCAATAGCAAATTTCCTTAAACCTCAAGTTATACCAACAATCGAACATAAATTGATAGATGATAAAGATGTGATAAAGATAGAAGTTAGCGGTTCAGATAAACCATATTCAGCATATGGACGTTATTATATGCGTTCAGCAGATGAAGATAGAGAACTTAGTCCAACAGCCTTAAAAGAACTAATGGACAGACAATCTACATCAGATAGTCTAACTATGGTACCTGCACCAGTTAATACATTAAGTTTTAATAAGCTCAAAATTGCTTATGTAACAGCGGGGCTTACCGTTGATCAAACAACTTTTGAAGACAACGTAGGTTTAAAAAACAGTGATGGAAAATATAACTTAATGGCGTTCTTACTTGCTGATGAGAATGATATTTCTATTAAAGTGGTTACCTTCGCTGGAAAGGACAAGACAAAACTTATAAAGAGAAATGAATATGGGGGAACCTGCCTGATTACTGCAATTGATAAAGTGTTGGATTACATGGAATCAATCAATGAAACCAAGGTTACTATGGGTAATCATAGACGTTCAGAAGAAAAACTATTTGATATGGCCAGCTTTAAAGAAGCTTGGCAAAATGCTTGCATACATACTAAATGGGATAAGGGAAACCCACCTGCAGTGTATATTTTTTCAGATAGAATAGAAATTATCTCCACCGGTGGATTACCAGTAGATCTAAACAAGGAAGAATTTTATAAAGGAATAAGTAAACCGGTAAACACCAAACTTCAAAAGATTTTTGGACAACTAGGTTATGTAGAACAAACAGGCCATGGAATTCCACTTATCATCAGTAATTATGGCAAGCAGGCATTTGATATTATGGATAATTTTGTGAATGTCACTATTCCATTTAACTATGAAAAAGAATTACCTGATGCGGAAGCTAATCAAGGTAAAAATAATCTCACTGAGGCAGAGCAGCGAGTTATCAATTATATAAGCCAAAATCCAAGTGTGACAATAAAGGAATTAGTTACAGTAAGTGGTTACTCGGATGGATATGTAAGAAAGATACTTACTTCACTAAAGGATAAGAAGGCTATTGAGCGTCAGGGCGGTAATAAAACTGGGAAATGGGTTGTTTTGAAATAAAGAGGTAAAAAGGTAAATGTTTTTAAAAGGTAATTAAGGAAGATAGAACATGGATATACATATTGAAAACTGTAATAATATCAAGTCGGCAAATGTTTGTATAAATGATAATAAATTAAATATTTTCTTTGGAAGAAATGGAAGCGGAAAATCAACAATAGCTAAGGCAATATCAAAACATTTTGATGTTTCGGCTTTAGAAGGCCTTAGACCATATGGAGTAAAAAGGCTAGATAATCAACCTTTAGTTACAGGTGTCAATGATAAAAGTATAATGGTGTTTAATGATGAATATGTAAAGCAGTATGTCTATCAAAGAAAATCTGTATTGGATAATGCATTTGATATTTTGGTAAGAACTCCTGACTATGATGCTGCAAAAGAAGTGGTTGATACAGAATTATATAAATTAAAAAACGTGGTAATAGAAGATGAATCTATTCGAAACATGATTACTAAAATAGAAATTCTATTATCCAAGATAAAGGTGGGTACAAATAATCAAATTGATAAAAGAAGTGCAAAGGGAATCCTAGATGGTAAAGGAGCATACTTTAACCCTCCCAAGGAACTTGAAAGTATGAAACCATTTTTTGAGGATCAAAATGTTACAAAATGGGCAGCTTGGAGATTACAAGGTTACGACCAATTTGGTAAAAAGGGAATATGTCCATATTGCGCAATAATTGATGATGATAATACCGAGAAAAGAAATAAGATTTTTTCAGAGAAATTTGATAAAAGCAGTGTAGAAACTGCAAATTTAATAATAAGTACTTTGGATGGGTTAAATGAATTCATAGATGCAGAAAAAATAGCTCAATTAAAATCATATTTTGGACCAAATGGTAATACTTCATCTTTAGAAACTCATTTAATAAGATTGAATGCAGAGGCAAACCATTTATATACCCAACTTACAAAGATAAGAGACTTTAATGGGTCGAAAGTTGATAAGGAAAATATAAAAGATTTGGAAAAAATGCTTTCGGAAATGAAAATAGATTTTTCTGCAATAGATTCATATTTTACTACAAAATCCTCAAAGGATATTTTATGTGCAGTAAATAATAAAATTGATGAATTAATAAACAGTGTAGGAAACTTTAAAAGGAGAGATTGCAAAATATAATAAATATCTGAAAAACCAAATAAAAAATAGGTCAGATGATATAAATGAGTTTCTGAAATTAGCAGGATTTAAGTACCATTTTGATGTCAAATTAGATGGAGAAGAGAATGCATCTGCATTATTAGAATATATTTTGCCAGATGAGACGTATGAAGGAATGGATTCTCCAAGTGAACATTTGAGCTGGGGAGAAAAACATGCATTTGCGCTTATTATGTTTATGTTTGATGCAATTAGTAAAAATGCAGATATTATTGTTTTGGATGATCCTATATCTTCGTTTGATAGAAATAAAAAATACGCAATTATTAATCGTTTATTTAAGACGGGGCAAAAAGAAAATAGCTTATACCAAAGAACTGTACTATTACTTACACATGACTTTGAACCAGTAATAGATTATGTCAAAACAAATTCGGGAAGGCAGGACCCCCAAACGATTTGTGCAAATTATGTTGAAAATAAAGAAGGAATTATTAAGTTTACCCCAATTATTAAGGAAAAGGATATGCTTTCATCAGTAGTTTTATTGAAAGAATTAGCTAAGGATGAAAAAATATACATTGCGGCAAGAATCGGTTGCTTAAGAAAATATATCGAGCATCAATATTTAGACCCTCGAGGAGAATCACCAGCATACAATATTATTTCTAGTTTAATGCATGGAAGAATTAAACCAACATATGATAATGATGGAACGATTGAGTTGACAGATGTCGATATTAGTAATGGTACTAATTACATTAGAGATTATATTCCAGAGTTTGATTATGAAAACTTATTAGAAGAATGCAGTTCACAGAACTTAATAAAAGTATATGATGATTCCAATATTACTACTTATGAAAAATTGTTAATATTGCGTTTTTATGTAGAAAGGGAAGAAGCAGCAAGAGATAGACTGAGAAGGTTTAAAGATGTGTTGAGAAAATACGTGGATGAGACTTTCCATATAGAGAATGATTACATTTATTCCTTGGATGTAAGAAAATTTGATATAGTTCCAGAAGAATACACTGCATTTGCAAAAGAATTTATAGCAAATGAAATTTCGTTTGTTTCTCAAAAGGACAATATATGAGTCCAGGCGTATGGCAAGGCAAAAACATCCTAAAAGAAAACAGAATCCTAATTCTTGGAGAATCCCATTATGGTTCCAAAGAAGATATAGGAACCCCTGTACCTTATCCAACTTCTAGCGTAGTAGAAGAGTATTTGTCACATAGAGAACCAGGAGGAGATAGTAGAAGATGGGATAGATTTTTTGATAGAATTGCAGCTTCTTTTGGATACTCAAAAGACAACGTCAAAGAATTTTATGATAAAATCTATTTTGGAAACTATGTACCAGTATTATGTGGTATTGGAAAGACAAATGTTGCCAAGTACTACATAAATGAGAATAGGACTAAATATAATGATTCATTATTTTGTTTTGTGAATCAAAATAATGTCAGTACAATCGTTTGCTTTTCAAAAGCTTCATATTGGAATCTACCGACCTCTGCTGAAGAAGATATAGATAGTAGCTTAAAAATAAAAATACAATTAAAAACTGGATATTTAGATACTATAAACGTGTATAAATATGCCCCAGACATAAAGCATAATTACTGTGATACAGTGTTGAAACAGCCGTTAAAGGTATATGGAATAAGACATCCATCGTCTAGAAGAGGATACAATTCGGAAGCTGTGTATAATGAGATCTGTAAAGAGGAAGAATTAAAATATATTACTTCTTACCAAATTACTTAGAATAATACCTAAAACTAATATATAAGGATAATAAAGAATGAAAGTATATATAAAAGCATGGCAAAACATAATTAATCCAATAACAAGAAAAGTGCATGATGAAGCAGGGTTAAGGGCTTTAGATGCATTTAGAGATGCAGTATATGAAGTCGATGAGTTAACTGAAGCTGTAAAAACGACTATTATTGCAAAATTTGAGAAAGAGTATTCTGATTTCTCCTACGATGAATGCAAAATAGAGCCGGATATATAATAGAACAACCAACGATAAATAATGCTAGAAAAAAACGCTAAGAAAAAGTCTTGAAAAGACATATAGTATATGTAGAAAAAATTATGACTAAAGAAGAACTAACAACCCTAAGCAAACTAGCTGTTGAATACAGCAATAAACAGTTTTCACCAGAAGAAAAAGAATTTCTTAAACAGGCAATTGATAAATCAAATAGTTTAGAAGACCTTCTAAAAGTAGCTATGATATCATTGCCTATGGGCAAAAAGTAAGAAGACTCAATGAACAAGAATTCCACCCTCACTATCCTCTTCCTAACCTACACCCGCACCCTATTTGGTGCCAACAAGAGCCTCTTGGCCCTTATGTTGGACCTTAGAGAGCGCTATAACGTGAAGCCAGTAGTTCTTATGTATGACAAGAACGATGGCCCATTGGCGGAAGAATTAGAAAAACATAATATACCTTACATAATCTCACCTATGAAGTTCTGGGTGATTTCTAAAAGCAAGAAACTCAAGTATCTTCGTGGACTTAAAGGGTATATTGAAAACAAAAAGAATATCCAGAATATATTAGAAAAAGTACAAAATTACGATATTAATCTTGTATATACCAATAATTCTACAGTTCAAATTGGGGCAATGCTTGCAGATAAGTTAAATGTGCCTCATGTTTGGCATGTCAGAGAATTTGGCGCGGAATATGGAGATTATGACTTCGTATTTAGTTATCCAAGAAAAGTTGTACAAAAATGGTTTAAGAAAGCATCTTCAGTAATAACTATCTCTGATGTTATGCATAACTATGTTAAGAATGGTATAGGTAAGTATGCTAATGTTGTTCGTATATACAACGGCGTAGCAAATAACAAACCAATAAGAGAAAGCTTTAATGAAAATGCCAAGCTTCAATTTTGTATAGTAGGAGCATTAAACGAGGGCAAAAATCAGCTAGAATTATTAAAGGCTGCAAATATCCTATCAAAACAAAGTAAGGATTTTCATATTAACATCATAGGATCTGGAGATGAATATGAGAAAATCCTAAAAGAATACGCAAAAAATAACAAAATAGATGAATTTGTAACATTCTGTGGCTACAGAAGCGATGTATCCGAGATTCTTGATAAGATGGACGTAGGAGTAATATGTTCTAAGGCAGAGGCATTTGGCCGTGTTACTGTAGAATATATGTATTCTTCTATGCCTGTTATTGGAGCAAATTGTGGGGGAACATCTGAAATCATTGATGATAACCAAACAGGATTCCTTTATAAACTAGGAAATGCTCAAGAACTTGCTAATAAAATGAGTAACTTTATCGATGAAAGAAATTCCCTACGTGAAATGGGTACAAATGCTTTCGAAAAAGCTAACACAGCATATTCACTTAAAAATAACACCGACAGTATATATAAACTAATAGATAATTCTCAGAATAAAGAGAAAGATAAATAAATCAAATTATGAATAAAAATCTTGAATCTTTTCCAATTTCAGAAGAAGTAGTAAAAAAATTCATAGAATACAATAAATCTCAGTGGCCAGAAATAGAACCTTCTGGCAAATACATAATCATTAATCTATCCATGGTTCGTATGCAGGTAGCCTGGGTAATCCCAAAGCTACTCTATGCCAAGGCACTCCAGGAAAAAACAGGTGCCACACCTATAGCTCTAACCTGGCGCCCTAATCCACTATTAACACAGTTTTTCGAATCTTTTGGAATAAAACATATAGCTATAGATGACCTCTGCAAGAAAGACAAAAGAGGTCTTATCTATTCTATTATCAAAAGTGGAATCTTTATTTTATTTCATAACAATGGTGAGTCATTAAAAAAATTCAAGGTTCTTAATCTTAATGTAGGAAATAACATATACGAAGATATATTAAGAACTTCATCTCTATCCACAATTCATACTTGTAAAAATAAAATAGTTTTAAAGAAATTATTACATATAACATGGGCTATGTATGCCATAAACAGCTATATCAAGAATCATCCTCTTGAATATGCTATTGTTGATGATTTTGCATATCATGAGGCTGCATTTATTAAGTTATTTAAGGCAAATGATGCGAAACTGCTTTCATGCAATAATCAGGATCATGTTGATGTCTCTTTTGATGAAAAAGGAGAAATAGTAAAAAGAATGATTATTGCTAACAATAAGTATCACAAGGAGTTGGACAAATTACCTGACGGCGTTGTTGAAAAAGCAGATAATCTTCTAAGTGATAGGTTTAGTGGTAAGAATGGAAGAGGTATAGATAAGGGAGCCTTTGTAGGAAAGGCTGTATTAAGCAGAGAAGATTTAATATTTAGATTCGGATTAGACGAAAATAAAAAGACAGTAATTATAATGGCTCATACTTTTACAGATGCTGTATTTAACTATGGCACATATTATTTTAGAGACTATTATGATTGGCTTGAGCAAACTCTAAAAATAGCAAGAACCGTAGAGAATGTTAACTGGATTTTAAAACCACATCCTACAAGACATGCCTACAATGAAGAAGCAGATTCTATAGAGTCTATGTATAAAAGATATAAGTCACCTAACCTTTTCTATATGGATGATGACATCAGTGCAGAAAGTGTTAAGAATATTGCAGACGTTCTTGTAACAATAGGTGGCAATGCAGGTGCAGAATTCGCTTGTTTCGGAATACCAGCTGTTATTATAGGTAAACCATGGTATGCAGGATTTGGAATTACATTAGAGCCATCTACATATGGTGAATATGAACAGTGCTTGCAAGACATAGCCAATATACAACCGCTTAATGAAGAACAAATACAAATTGCAAAAAAACTCTTCTATATTAGAAATGTAGATCAGAAAAGAGATTATTATAAAGATGATAAATTATATAGTCTAATCAATGCTGAATATTTTAAAATGATTAATGCAGATGCCGTTGGATATTTTCTGGATAATAAAGGTACTGAAGAGTATAATTCGACTATTCTTCAAAAATATGAGGAATTTATAAAGATAAATGATGTAAAAACCTCTATATATTCAAATTGGGCAAGAGAAGATACAACTAATAACTAATTTTATAAGAACTTTAGATAGTGTTATACTAATAAATAATGAATGTATTAAATAAAAATTTACCACAACCAAAACTTAACATAGTATCAATACTTTCAACCCTATCCTTTTTTCTCCTCGCTCATGGCTACAGGTTTTCTAACCTATTATTCTCCCATGACTCTCTCAACGTATGCGAATACAAGCCAGAATGGGAACTTGGTATAGGTCGTTTTATGCAGCCAGTATTATATGTAATACGCGGTGTCCTTGGTGCACCATGGCTCTTCTCTGTCATATCAATACTTTGGCTATCATTATCAGCAGTATTCATCATTAAAATCTTCAATATATACAGTTTATGGGCTGTAATTGCAATATCAGGAATAATAGTATGCAACAATGTAATAACTTTATCCAATGCTACATATATTCAATGGATGGATGTGTACACATTAGCTCTTTTTACAGCAGTATTAGCAGCTTGGTTATTGCTAAAAGCAGAAGATAACAAACTTATACAAATAAAAAATTACATCCTGGCAGCAGTTCTAGTCGCCATTTCTATGGGATTATATCAGGCATACATAGGTGTAACTCTTGGTATCATAGTATTTGCATACATCTTAAAACTAGGAAATATCGAGTCTAAAAACTCTATAAAATCACTATTTATTGGTATTATAAAATCTTGCATCCCTATTCTTATAGGAGGAATCCTATATCTTGTTCTCTGGAAAACAATCCTTGCTCTATCGGGTATAAATAGCCAGAATTATTTTGGTATGGATGAATCTTCATCTGCAAAAGGATATGTATATGCTTTATATAGAACTTATAAGAATGTTGCAATCTTTTTCAGAAGACCCTCATTATATAATACAGGATCGATAATAGGTACAAGGATAATAGAGTTTGTAATAGTTATAGCTAATATCATTGTATTAGCAATCCTAGGAATATATCCTATAGCAAACTATGTTTTATCTAAGAAAAAACAGATAAATTCAAAATCAGTAGATATTATTAGATTATCTATACAATACCTTCTTTTCGCAATATTACCATTCGCAGTTAATTTTGCATGTTTCATGACTAAGGGCGATGAGCATGACCTTATGCGTTATGGTATGGTTATGATATATGTATACGCTATAGTAATAATATGTAATATTAAAACTGATAAAGAAAAATGGACAATAAAATTAACTAATATATTACTTGTATGTCTATCAATAGTAATATGGTCAAATATAGTCTTCTCAAATCAGCTATATCTCAAAAAATCCCTTCAGGAAGAAGCTACTAATTACAAAATAGGTAGATTAGTTGAGATGATAGAAAAGACAGCAGAATCAGCTAACCTGGAAAGTCCATATAAGATAATAATCGTGGGAAATGCTAGCGATAACGACTACTTTAATGATATAAAAGACACAGAGATGCTTGGCGGAACAGGTATATACGATTCTCCTATCACATATGGCAGAACTATAGGATTCTATATGAATTATATGCTAGGTGCGAATATGGATGTATACCTATTAGATAAAAATGATAATTGTTATTTAGTTGGCGATGATGAAACAAACTGGAATCTATCACCTATATCAAATCAAGAATTAGAAGATGTGCCAGTATTTCCAAGAGAAGAATCAGTTGTCTATCTAGAAAATTATATTGTAGTAAAGATGTCAGACACTGACATGGTGTATTAATTAGAATATGAATAAATTGTTTTCAAAACCTAAATTAATTCCAAGTATATTAACTAAAATTTGGCCTATTATATGGCTTGTATTTATTGCATCAGAATATGTAATTTTTAAAGAATTCACATATGTAAATTACAATAGCATACTTCTTATTTCAGTACTGACAGTCTGCTTTTTAATTCTAGTTTTCTTTTATAGAAAACAATTTGTTACTAGAAATTTAACATATTATAACTGTATATTAGCCTTTATAATTTCATTTTATTATTCTTATAACACCGTTAGAGTTTATAATTTTAAGGATTTCTTACCAAATAGTACAAGGCTACTTTTCTTTACATGTAATTTCTATGTATTTTTCTTTATAGCGCTTTTTATTCTATCTATTCTATATAAGCATTGTTTTCTACATAATGAAGATAAAAAGGAAACATCAAAATCAAAAAAAAGACTAACAGAAAGTTTTATTTTTGTTTTTGTCTTCATTTTTATACTTTTCTTTTATATTCCTGCTGAAACTTTCTTTTCGAGTTTCCAAGACTTTTGTTATCCATATTGGTTATTAATTAAAGCATCTATGGTGGATGCTGTATTTTATACTATTATGCTTACATCAATTATAGGTGTATTAAATGATAAGTTTTATGGGATAACAAGAGCTGTTGGAACAGGCTTACTTATAGCAATATATGTCCAGTATATGTTTATGAATGGTTCAATAGGCTTCTTTGATGGTTCTGTATATGATATTAGAAAACATATTCTAGAGACTGTAATTAATACAGTTGTATGGCTAGTCCTTATAATTGCTCCATTAGTTATATCATTAAAGAATAATAAATTATTATTAAAACCATCAAAGTATATTACATATATTTTGGGCATGCTTCATATTGTAAGTTACGTTCTATTATTAATATCCGCTGACAAACAGTGCTTTAAATATGCTTCTACATATTATGATTTTTCAGAACAATTCGTAGTTGGAAATAATAAGAATATAGTAGTCTTGATAATAGACGCTGCAGACAATGACGTACTAGTCAATGATATAATCAAGAATAACAATCCTATAATGGATAATTTTAATGATTTCAATGTATATACAAATACAAGTAGTGTATATGATTATACTAATCATTCGCAGCTTCAGATGATAACTAATTTTCCTTTTGACAATACTTGTGTAAGTCAAAAAAGAAGAGAGATTGCTTGGAATACACCATGGGCTGTAGAGTTTTATAATAGGTTCCATGAGGCAGGTTATAGGATTAACTTTTATAATTTAGAAAATGAAACCAGTGAATATGTTATTGGTAATGTAGACAATGCACGCTCAATTGAAGATGAGAATATAGGAATTCAGTATATAAATTACAAGGTTATTAGGGGACGCAGTAGTGAGATAACAAGGTTCCGTGTTCTTCCAAACATATTAAAGATGAAGGTTTCATTTAAAAATATGTTTAAAGGGAATGACCAAATAATAGTTTATAATATCGATAAAGGATCATATGACAATGAAGATTTCGCTGATAATTGTTCTTTATCATTAGGTGATAATGATAATTATCTTATCTTTAACCATACTAGGGGAGTTCACTTACCTAACGATAAAATTGAGAATTATGAATATTGTCTAAATTATGCAAACAAGTACATAGATGAGATGAAGAGACTAGGAACATATGATGATGCAACAATCATTATAACATCTGATCATGGGCATATCGAAGAGACAACAACAGAGTTGGAACCAGCAACACCTATATTTATGATAAAACATGCTAATGAAAGTCATAATAAATATGTTTTGAATGATGCACCTATAAGTCATAGTGATATTATGGCTACTCTTCTATATAATGCTGGATTATATAACGGGGATATGAATAGTAATGTAGCGGTTACAAGTGCTACAGTTACTCAGGGATTGAATTCTATTGATGAATTAATCCCAGGTGCAACAAAAGATACGTTTTCAAAAGATTCTAAAGAGGTAACTGTTAAGCTAACTGATGAGCAGTTATTTGGATATCCAGTTGAATACTATTCAGAAGATTGTGATAGAACTAGAACTTGGTATGATAGATATTATGATCCAAATTATCTGCATGTTGGTGGATATACAGTTTATTGCGGCTTTACTTTTACTGGTGACAGAAAAGAACTTGAAAAGAAAGTTGAAAATCGTGAGATGACAGAATATCAGTTACCAGTAAAATACGAGTAAATACAACATATTAGTAAGAACTTATTTAAGGATATAGTAAATGGAAACCGTTAAAGAATTAAAATACTTATTCGATAAAAAAACAAAAAGAAACCTCTTCATGATTTTTATCATGATTGTAATTAGTTCTTTTCTGGAACTTTCTGGAATCACTATTATTTTACCTATAGTAAATCTTGCTATGGATCAAGAGGCAATAAGTGAAAACTTTCTTGCAAACTTTATTCAAAAATATACAGGTGCAAACACAAAGGAATCTATACTAATTTGCATGATTATAATTACAGTTCTTATATATATAGTAAAGAACGCCTTTGTATGTTTTATGTATTCAAGACAGTTTAAATTTGCTGCGACTGTAAAACGTGATATGGCTACACGACTGATGAAGGCATATCTTAAGCAACCATATTCATTTTTCTTAAATAAAAATACATCTGAATTGATAAGAAGTGTTAATACAGATACTGCACAGTTATTTCAACTTGTTTCCAATATTTTAACAGTTATTTCTAATGCATTAACTGCAATGTGTATCATAGTATATTTGGCAATAGAAAACATACTTATGACAGCTATGGTAGCTGTAGTTCTTGGGATATGCCTTTTCATCATTATTTTTATTCTTCAAAAAAAGAATTTAAAGAATGGTTATATTAATCAGAGATTAAATGGGTTCTTGATTAAACATCTTCAGCAGGCTTTTGAAGGGGTAAAGGAAATAAAAATAATGAATACGGAGCAGCAGTTTATAGATATGTACGATGATGCATACAAAAACAGTACTGCTATGGAGGTAAAGTATTCTATATATAATACTATGCCTAAATATCTTATAGAAGTATTTGCAATAATGGCAATTTTAGGATTTTTAGGTATAAATATTATTTTTAATCCTAATTATATGGAAGTTCTTCCTCAACTTGCAGTTTTTTGTGTAGCAGCATATAAGTTGTTACCATCAGTAAATGCAATATATGCTAGCTATAATGTTGTTGTATATCATAAAGCATCCGTAGATTTAGTATATAGAGATATTAAAGAAGCAGATGGCTTTGTACAGTCTTTTGATGATGCAACAGACGCAAAAGAGTTCTTGTTCACTGATGAAATAAGATTAAATGAAATATGTTTTAAATATGATAATAGTGAAAACGAAGTATTACATAATGCGAATTTAGAGATAAAAAGAGGACAATCGGTTGCCTTTATTGGTGCATCGGGCGGAGGAAAAACAACAACAGCAGATATTATATTAAGTTTGTTACAACCTCAGAAGGGAACGGTTACTGTTGATGGAGTTGATATTCAAACTAACATCTGGGGTTGGAGAAAGAAATTAGGATATATTCCTCAGTTTATTTACCTGGTAGATGATACTATTAGGAACAACGTTGCCTTTGGTGTAAAGAAAGAAGATATAGAAGATAGGGAAGTATGGCGAGCTTTGGAAGAAGCTCAATTAAAAGAATTTGTCGAATGTCTTTCAGAAGGTCTAGATACAGTTGTCGGAGAACGAGGAGCAAGAATATCAGGGGGACAGAGACAGCGTATAGGAATTGCTAGAGCTCTATATAGGAATCCAGAAGTACTTGTTTTTGATGAAGCTACTTCTGCTCTAGATAATGAAACTGAAAAAGAAGTTATGAAAGCAATAGATGGTTTACAGGGTACAAAAACTATACTTATGATTGCACACAGATTATCTACAATTGAGAATTGTGATGTGGTATATAAAATAGACCATGGAATGATAAAGAAGGATAGATAAGAGTGGAATTAGTTAGTATTATTGTACCTATATATAATTCAGAAAAATATTTGAAAGATTGTTTAGATTCTCTTGTTAACCAAAGTTATCAAAATATAGAAATAATTTTGGTTGATGATGGAAGCACTGATAATACTAAAAAAATATGTGAATTATACGAGAAAAAATATAATAATATAAGATATATATATCAAAAAAATAGAGGGGCAGGGTATGCAAGAAACATGGGCCTTGAAGAAATAAGGGGCTCTTATTTTACTTTTGTTGACTCGGACGATTACGTTGCTAAAAGCTTTATCACTAGTATGATTAATCTGATGAAAGATGATATAACTTTGGTAGAGTGTGGCAATGTGTACATGCTTGAAACAAGAAATATTTTTAAAAATTGTGATAAAAAAGAATTGTATTTTTATGACAATCAAGAAATATTGAATAATCAATATAGATTAAGAAATACTGTATGGGGACGTTTGTATAATACTAAAAAATACAAAAGTATTAGATTTTCAGACAAAAGATTAGGTGAAGATGCAGAATATTCATCAAAAGTATTAGAGATAACAAATAATATGGTTTTATATGGACATTGCCTGTATAGTTATAGATCCTATAGTGAAAGTATAACTAGATTAAAGCTAACAAATAAGGTTATTAAGAAGTTAAAAAGGCTTTATGATTATGAGGAATTTAAGAAAAGTTTACTTGAATATTTACTAGTAATTGAGCATAGAAAAGAAGAAGCAATATATGTGAATAAGTTAAAAAGAATAAGGAAAATTATTAATAGCAAATGTTTTGAAACAGCTGATTTAATAAAAAAAGTAGATGAATTAATTGATAAGGGTAACGTTTCTACTATAAAAAAAATAGTCCTTAATATAAAACATATTTTTATTGAATTGATTTTAAATTATAAGGTTAAAACCAATTATAAATATAAACTAGAATAATTAAAGAAGAGTATTGCTATAGGAAAAAACTATGAAAGAAATTATAAAAAAAATAATTCCATATGGATATATGCAAGAGAGAAGATTGCATCAAAAAGAAGAGATATTAAAGAATCAGGAAGAGCCTCTTATATATAATAAAAATGGTAATGAAAAAAGAGTGTTTTACCTAAAAGATACTTTGAGCCAGCATACACCATATACCATGGTTTTAGGACAGAATCCTGAAACAATCCTTTGGGACAGAAATAATATTGGATTACCAGTTCAATTCTATACCCATGAACATATTTTTGGGCATATAAATAAATATGCAAAAAAAAGATTTGCTATGTTATTTGAATCAGAAACAATTAGAGGGGAAGATTTTCAAAGGGCTATTGATAATCCAGATATCATGAAATCCTTTGATAAAGTGTTTACATTTTCAGATAGACTGTTGGATAAATACGAAAATGCAGTGTTTGCACCGGCTTCTGGATTATGGTATGGAACTAAAGAGAATGGCGGAGCGTTAGACGATACAAGATATGAAAAGAAAGATAAAAACATATCTGTCATAGCATCTAACAAACAAAGCACGGAGTTTCATAAATTAAGGCTGCAAATAGCTAGAGATGCAAAGAATACAGGGAAAGTCGATGCTTATGGTGCTTTTTGTGGTAATAGGATAGAAAAGAAAGCAGATGCATTGGATAGATATAGGTATAGCATAGTTGTTGAAAATGATGTTAAACCATATTATTTCACAGAAAAAGTATTAGACTGTTTTGCATCTATGACAGTACCTATTTATGTTGGGGCGACTAAAATAAATAAATTCTTTAATGAACAAGGTATAATTCAAGTTTCTATTGATGATTGTAAATCAATTGAAGGTATAATTGATAGTTGTAATAATATTGATTATGAAAGAAGATTATTTGCGGTAAAGGATAATTTTGAACGTGTAAAACAATATAGATGCATAGAAGACTATATCTATTGTAAATACAAAGAAGAATTTATTATTAATTAAATTATATTATTTCGAAAAACCATGAAATTGATAAAAGATTATTTTAAAAAATTAAAAAAAACAGCAATCATTGTTTTATTACCAGCTTTTATGTTTTTTATTTTTTCACCCCTAGAAATATATTATGGAAATATTAATGATTTTGAATTTGTCTTAGACGATTTTCTTCCTTTGTTTTTAGGGTGTTTTTTAGCTGTCTGGGTGTTGTTATCATTAATAATCTCTATACTTCCAGCAAAATTATTAGATATTACTTTAGCGATAATAACTGCGTTCTCTGTTATTTCATATATACAAAATATGTTTATAAATAAGAAGATTTCTGGTGTGGGGGGGACTCTGGTAAATTGGTATGAGAGAAAAAACTTGACTATAATTAATACACTATTATGGATATTTCTATTTCTGATAATATCAACACTATTTATATATCTGAAAATAAAAAAAGGCGTAAAGTATATTATAGTTTTTTCGATTATTTTTTTGTTTATACAATTAGCAGCAATGGGGGATGTTTTACTAAAGATAAAAATCAGAAATAAACACTATGATTCTTATAGAATAGATATAAGTCAAGAAATGTGTGTTGCTCCTAACAATAATATTATTATATTAAATGTGGACTGGACCAGAAATGATTTGGTTGAAAACTATTTTGAAAAAAACCCAGAAAGTTCGCTATTTTTGAAGGACTTCACATTTTATACAAATTATGATTCTAGATACTGGCCTACTTTTCCCTCTGTAGCTCATTTATTTACTGGAGAGGAGGTAGATTGTTCCATATCCGAATATGAATGGTCAAAAAAAGCATGGAATTCTGAGAGAGCAAATTCTTTTTTTGATAGTTTGCATAAGAATGGATATACAGTAAATATCTATGCAGGATCTCCTAATTATGTATTTGTAGATACAGGATTACTATACAGAAAATTTGACAATATACATAAGGTGAAAGATAAACCAAGAGTAGATAAACAATTAATGTTTAGCATGCTAGAAAAAATGACCATATACAGATACGTTCCAGATGCTATAAAACCTAGGTTTGAGGTTAATATGGATTACTACAGAGATGTTGTTCGTTATGTTGAAGTCGATAATTTTGAAGAACATAATAATAAGGTTTATCAAAAAATACATGATAATGGTTTAGAAATAAATAACTCATACAACAATCTTTTTATGTATAAACATTTTTGGGGTATGCATATTGGACATGATATTGATAGTGATTTTGAAAGTAAGGCTGATAGTATTACATGGGATGAAACTTTTGAGGCAGTATTAAAAATATTAGAAGAATATATAAATGAATTAAAAAGATTAGGAATATATGACAATTCAACGATTATAATTATGTCGGATCATGGAGATAAGGAAATTGAAGGAAGACAATGTATTTTCATGATAAAATTACCTAATGAAACAAATAATGCTTTAATAAAAAATAATTCGCCAATTTGCTCAGATGATTTTCATGCAACTATTATGGAAATAATTGGTGAAAATACCGATGCATATGGAACATCTATTTTCGACTGGGATGAAGGTATGCAAAGAAAAAGAACTACTTTTTTAAGAGAAGATGGTCTTTTTGGCTATGAATATAATGGTGATATTGAAGAACTTAGAGAATTGAAAAATCAAAAACCGACATTAGTGTATAAAAATTATGAATGGTAAAGATTTAATAAAATTAAAAATTAACGTGAATAATAAAAGAAAAATCTTCATGTATTTTCTGGTGTATCTGTCTTTAATATTTGTTATTACAAATTATTATTATGCAGATACAAATTCTATATTACGTCAAGGAATGAACGTATGGAGAGCATTGTTTGAAGGAAGATTTTTTCAATATTATACGGTAAATATTGAATCTAGTAATTCTTACGAGATGTTTCATTTGGGTGGATATAATATGATATCCAATTTATTTATTGCAATATGGCAGTTTCCGCTATTTCTTATAGAAAGAGTTATTGGAACTAATATTCTTGATACCTTTTGGGGGAGAATATGGGGGAAATCTTATTTAATAATTGTTATATCAATTTCGGCAAATTTTATAAAAAAGATTGTTATAAAAATTAATAGAACAGAACAAGAAGGAGAAATTATTAAGATGTTATTCCTTTGTTCTGCCATTACATATTCATCTGTATGCGTTATGGGACAATTTGACATTGTTGGAGTATTGTTTGCATTAATATCTTTATATTATTTATTGAATGAGAAAGATGGATTGTTTTTTGTGTTTTATATTATATCTACACAATTTAAATTTTTTCCCATATTTATTTTTATTCCTATTTTTTTAACACTAAAAGAACAAAAATACTTTATAAAAACAAAGAATGAATTACTTAATATTTTTAACGTAATTGTATTAGTAAGCATTCCTTTTGTTATTAATTATCTTATACAACTCCCATTTAATGTATTAGATCCAATTGGTACAAAAACGGTTTCTTCGTTGAGTGGTGAAATGATTGAAAGAATGCTGAGGAGTTGTATTACTATATATGGAGTAAATATACCACTTATAGTAATTGCTTATGGTTTTTTTTGCATGTATTTATACACTCAAAAAAAATATACAGTCAATGACGCTATGGATATAATATTCGATATATTCATATCGATTTCTATTATTTTATTTACTTGTGAATCACATCCATATCGATTAGTTTTACTTTTGCCGTTTATGTTGTTACTAATTTTCCTATCAGATAATAAGAAACGGTGGATTATAATACAAACAACTTGTACAGCATGTTTAGTATTGGGAAATGCTATTAGTTGGTATTGGACAAGTGATTTCAATAATATGAAAAATATGCTTATAGATAATATTATATATTTAAGAAAGTTTGATATTTATGGTACAGAATATTATTGGAAATTAATAGAAAAAAATAATTATGAAAAAATTTGGAATATTATGATTGCTGCTTTTATTGTGTTTATTCTTTGGGAAATTAGTGAATATCACAGTTGGAAGAAAAGAACAAAACTAATGAGTCCTGATTCCAATGTGACTTTGGATGAGTCTATCCAGATAACTGTATTTCATATAGTTGTAATACTTATTATCAATGTAGTTGCAGCGTGTCCGACCTTTGTTTTTTGGCTAATAGGCTTAATAAGAAATATAATCAGTCATTTAATATAGAGTATTCGATATGTTAAAAATGATGAATACCATAGGAAAAATAAAAGATGAAATTCACTAATAGGGCAAAATTAAAAGAAATCCTAATAATAGAAAGAAATAACTATGAAAGCCAAAGTAGTATAATAAAAAGAATATATACATTGTTATGTCAAGATAGAGATTATTATGTGTATAAATATATCAAGCAGCTAAGACACACAGAGTATTATGCAGAGAGAAAGAAAAAAAACAGACTAATGTATTTACCATATATTTTCCATAAAAATAAAAAAAATAGACTTGGGAGAAATCTTGGAATAGATATGGGAGAAGGTGCTTTTGATCAGGGCTTATATATTGCTCATACAGGAATAATAGTAGGTAGTAGTAAAATAGGTAAAAATTGTAAGCTTCATGGACAAAACTGTATTGGGAGCGGAGCTATTATAGGAGATAATTGTGAATTATGGGTCGGGGCTAAAGTAATAGGGCCTGCTAAACTTGCAAATAACATAACTGTGGCAGCAGGAGCAGTTGTTATAGATTCATTTGATGAACCCAATATTACCATCGCAGGAGTACCTGCAAAGAAAATAAAAACAAACATATGAGTATTAAACTTATGCCTAGTAAAGATTATTATTACAAAAACGAAAACAAAGGTAGAAATGTAATTATAGACACAGTAAAAATAATTATTACTACGTGCATAATATTTCATCATTATCAGCAACATATTGGTGCTTTTTTTCCATACAGACTTAATTTTTACGGGGGGGATTCTATTTTGGATATTTAGTTGAATTATTTTTTATGATATCGGGCATATATATCAGTGACTATTATAAGAAGAACAGTTTATTGAGGATATATATTAAAAATAAATATGTGAGATTGGTTCCAATAGCAATTTTGTCTATTCTTGGAATGATAATATTTGAAAATATAGAATTGGTTTTTTCAAATATGGATAAAGTTATTTCTAACATAGATGTAAAGCAGTTAATATATTCAGTTTTTCTTGTTAGTGATGGATGGGGATTAAATTATCATAATATAAATAGTCCACTATGGTATGTATGCGTGCTATTAATTTGCTATTATTTAGTTTATATTGTTCTAAAAGTTGAAGAAACAAGACGTGTTAGAATTCTGAGAAAAGTATGTTTGTTTTTTATAATTATTGGCATTTTGTTGATAGAGTTTAAGCCAAACTATCCGTTATTAAATCATAATTGTGGAAGAGCATACGTATCGTTTTTTCTTGGTATTATTTTAAGTGACAAAGAAATAAAGAATTCGAAATTAACTATCTTTATTTTATTTACCATAGTATTCATATCAATAGGGGTAGTATGGAGTTTAGAATATAATGAAATTCTTTGGAAGGTTAAACAATATATTTGTATTTTTATAACATATCCTTGCGTTATTATTATTTCAAATAGTGTACATTGGAAAAATAATAAAATTATTTTTTTATTGTCTAGTTCAACCTATTCGGTATATTGTTGGCATTTTCCACTTATTGTACTTATATCAAAGATGTATAGCATGAATATTATTCAGTGGGATATATATAGATTAAAAAACATGTTGATTTTTGGAATAATAATTTGGTTATTTGGTTTATTGTCTTATATGTTTGTAGAAAAACCAATTAGAAATTGGCTACAATAATGCAAACAATAGCAGGGGTACGTGTAAATAAAATAATATGAAAATAATAGTTGATATAAAAGGCGGCTTAGGTAACCAGATGTTTTGCTATGCATTTGGATATGCCACATCAAAAAAGAATAATACCAAACTTTGGCTTGATACTGCTATGCAGGATAATAACAAAGTAAAAGGTAGAAATCTTGAAATAGAAAAATATAATATATGTTTTGATAAACATATAACATATAAATATAGGGATTCAATAGTTTACAAAAAAATTGGATTAAATAGATTAGTTAAAATACTTAATACGGGAGTTGGATTAAGAAAATATAAAGAAAAGAAAGAATATGAATATGATCCAACAGCTCAAAGTGTTTTAAAAAACACCTATTTTGAGGGATATTGGCAGAATTATAGATATTTTGATGAATATAGAGATGACATTTTAAAGCTATTTTCAATAAATATTCAAATTCCTCAGGCAGTTTTAGATATTAAAAATCATATAGAATCGGCAAAAAGTGTATCTATACATATTAGACGTACTGACTATATTGGGCTTAATTGGCAGATTCCTATGGATTATTATGATAATGCATTACAAAAAATAGATTCTTCTGATAATATCTACGTTTTTTCTGATGATATGGCATTTGCTAAAGAATACTTTATGAATAAGGAAGAGTATTCCAATAGAAACATTTATTATGTCGAATATGAAAATGAAAATAGAACTATTTTCGATATGTATCTGATGAGTATATGTAAAAATAATATTATTGCTAATAGTTCCTATAGTTGGTGGGCTGCATATCTTAATTCGAATGATGGAAAAAAAATTATTTGTCCTATAATTGGTATGTGGAAAGAAGATATATACCCCAAAAGCTGGGAAAGGATTTATTTGTAATAATATTATGAAAGTAAATATTTATCCAGTTTTGAAAATTAAAAAATTACTAATTTAAAAACTGAAATAATAAAAATCTCTTTGTTGATACCGTTCAGCAGAAAAATGTACAAGGGATGAGAATTAACAGATGTCATTTACATCATTTCAATTTATAATCTTTTTACCAATAGTATTCATATTATATTGGATTATTGTTCCAAAATATCAATGGTTTGTTATTCTTATATCAAGCTATTATTTTTATATGTGTTGGAATGTAAAATATGCTTTATTAATACTATTTGTTACTGTAGTCTCATATATATCGGCAATCCTAATAAAGAAACATTCCAAAAATAAAAAATTATTCTTATCAATCTCAATAATAGTAAGTCTGTTATGTCTATTTTTTTTCAAGTATTTTAATTTTTTATCTGATTCTGTATATTCTCTTGCACAGATTTTAGGTATACATACAAACAGAGTGATTTTGAAAGTTGTATTGCCTGTAGGTATTTCCTTCTATACTTTTCAGTCAATGAGTTATGTAATAGATGTATATAGAGGAGATGCTAAAGAAGAGCACCATTTTGGCAAGTATGCAGCTTTTGTTTCATTCTTTCCACAATTAGTGGCTGGACCAATTGAAAGAACTAATAATCTTTTACCACAAATTAACAGTCCAAGAAAATTTGACTGTGATAAAGCAGTATATGGTCTAAAGCTAATGGCTATAGGCTTTTTTAAGAAATTAGTATTAGCAGATACCACAGCTAAACTTGTAGATAATATTTATAATAATTTGTACTACTACAAAGGCTTTGCCTTGATAGGAGCAACCTTTATATTTGGAATACAGATATATTGTGATTTTTCAGGATATTCTGATATTGCCAGAGGTGTCGCTAAGCTTTTTGGAATTGATCTTATGAAGAACTTTGATTCTCCATATTTATCAAAGAGCATAAAAGAGTTTTGGAGTAGATGGCATATTTCTTTATCAACTTGGTTTAGAGATTATGTATACATTCCACTAGGAGGTAATAGAGTTTCTAAAGTCCGCCACTACTTTAATCTTGTAGTTACATTTTTTATAAGTGGATTATGGCACGGAGCAAACTGGACATTTGTTTTGTGGGGTGGTAGCCATGGAATACTTCAAGTATTTGAAAATATATTTTCAAAAAAAGAAAAAATAAAAGTAAAATCAAATAATATAATTATAAATATATTAAAAACTATAGGTGTTTATATAATTGTTTCATATATATGGCTCTTTTTTAGGGCACAAAATTTTCATGAAGTAAGTTATATATTTAGAAATTCTCTATATGGAATATCAAATATAAAGAATTATTTTCTTACTGGATATAGTAATTTGGATTTGAATAATAAAACAGTTGCTGAATTAGGAATAGCTTTAATTGTGTTGTTATCATATGATTATTATTCGTTAAAATGTGATGTGTTTGAAAAAATAAGTAAACTATCTCCAATATTAAGGATAGCAATATATTTATTATTTATATGGATGATATTATTTTTAACACCAATTAAAAGTTCTTCAGAGTTTGTTTATTTTCAGTTTTAGATTTATAGGCATAAGTGATGAAAAGATTTCTAAAAAAGATAACTATATTTTTCATATTGTTTATTCTTTCCTTTTTGATATTTGTGGGAATAGATTTTTTCTATTCTGGAAATCAATACGTAAATAATTATCAGGCTGCGCTAATTGATAAAATTAATCGATTGGAATCTATAGAAGAGCCAAAGATAATATTAGTGGGCAACTCTAATGTTGCATTTGGGATAGATTCAAAAATGATAGAAGATGCATTTGATATGCCTGTAGTAAATCTTGGTCTTCATGGAGCTATGGGTAATGCTTTTCATGAAAATATGATAAAAGGTAATGTGAATCCAGGAGATATAGTTGTCATTTGTCACACAGATTTTGGAGATGATGGAACGTTAGAAGATCCAGGACTTGCTTGGATAACCATTGAAAAACATACAGATTTATATTATCTAATTAGTTCTAAAGATTATCCAAGTATGTTAAAGGCTTATCCTAGGTATGCTATGAAGTGCTTTGGTATGAAAATAAAACATACTGGTAATGAAATAGCAGGCGGCAGTTATAGTAGGCAGGCTTTCAATGAGTATGGTGATATTGTATTCAAGCCTGATGTTGATTTTCAGTCAACTTTAGAAGAATTTAAAAGTGGTGTTAATCCACCAAGAATAAGTGAAACTTGTGTAAAAAGATTAAATAAACTTAACAAATATGTTGAATCTTGCGGCGGAAAGATGGTAATTGCCGGATATCCAATAGGTGATGGAGAGTTTACTGCAAATAAAGAAGAATTTATAGAGTTTCAGACGAAACTAGAAGCTGAGTTAGATTGTGATGTAATATCAGATTACACAGATTACTTTATACCGTATAAGTATTTTTATAATTCAAAAATGCATTTGACAGAAGAAGGAACAGAAATAAGAACTAGACAATTAATAAATGATTTAGACAATTGGGCTTATATTACAGCTAAAAATTAATTGATTTAGAATTATTTATAATGTTGAACTAGCAAGGTAAAACATAAAAAGTCTAAAAATACAAGCTTTTATGAGGTTGGCAAATGGAAGTATTTATGATATTACGACAAGTTGTTGATATTATTTATCAATATAAAGCACTTGATTATGGTATTTGTGCTTTTGGAATTTTGTTATTAATATATAAATCTTTCAAAATTAACATATTTCAATTTATAAAAAATGAAATAGACATTTTGGATGTATTAATTGTCAGTTTGGGAATGTTGTATTTTGTTTCATTTTTAAGAAATACTCAAGGAATGGAAGTTTTTTTAAAAACGGGTTCTGTATTTCTTTTATATTTCTTAGGAAGGGTATACGGAGAAGAAGTCTTTAAGTATGGATTTAAGGTTGCTATAGTTTCATACATTATAGTATATGCAAACTTTATTGCAAGAGTTATAGAATATGCACATTATTATGCTACAGGAAGGTGTTTTTCATTTGAAGAGTTTGGGATAAGAAATAGTGGGGGGCTTTTTCATTATAAAACAGATTTAGTAGTTGCAATGATTGTTGCGATGATTTTTATATATAAATATGGTAAAAGTAAATTATTAAAATATATAACTATTTTTCTGATAATTAATCTAATTTCTTTTTCTTGTGATGCTAGAATGGGGCAGTTAATTGTATTATTAGAAGATTCCTTGATATTATATGATATATACAGATGTAAAAATCTTAATTTAAGTAATAAGGTACAAATGAATGTAAAAAATAAACATATGTTCACTAATATTATTTTTACTTTGATTTATATAAGTGCATTCTTAACCTTTATTGTGATTCAAATATCCCCTATTCATATTGATACATTTAATAATTATTTTTCAGAGGAATTTTACTGGAAAACAGAAAAAATATTCCATTCTAGACATGTAATTATTTGGGATAATTTAAATTATTATTCTAATCAAAGTTTATTAACTAGATTACTTGGAATCGATTTATGTTCTGATAGCATTCATAACGCAATAGGAGATAGAGCACATTGTTATTACCTAAAATTAATATTATCAATAGGGTACATTGGTGTTTTAACAACTATAGAATATTTTAGGAGAATTATTATTAAAATTTCAAAAAATTCTAATCGTGATTATAGATATGTTTGTTATGCTTTTTTAATAATGTTTTTACTTATGGGAATATCTATGGAATCAATAGAGTATACTCAAATGAGCTGGTTTCCATTTCTTTTTATGGGGGCTATTGTTACTTCTTCAAATATTCAGAATAAAAAAATATCCAGTAAAAAATGATTTATTTTATTATTTTTAGTTTAATTATATTTATTCCTTTTTGTGTAGGAACATTTATAAAAAAAAATAGAAGTGTAACTTTGATGGATAGAGAATTTACTTTAGTACTTAAAGGATTTTCTATCCTTACAGTAATTTGGGCACATGGGGGTGCATATCTAGGAATTCCTGGTTTACAATTCATAGCGGGAATAGGAGTTTCTTTATTTATATTATGTTCAGGATATGGGTTAGAAGTATCATATAAAAAAAATGGAATTAAATATTTTTGGATAAAAAGAATTTATAGACTAGTTATACCTATTTTATTTTCAATTATAATATATAAATTATTAAGTAAAAGTATATCTATACAAAGTATTGGAAGCGAATTAAAATACTTTTTTGAATCACAATGGTTTATTGTTTATATTATAATTTGCTATGTAATGTTCTATGTTTGTAAGCTTATATCTCATCTTTTTATTAAATCGGAACGGAGAGATGAGCTAGAATTGGTTATTTTACTTATTATGTTTGGAATCTTTTTCTGCATTGAATGTATTTTCCCAATTGATATTGAGATTCCTTTTCTTAGAGCAAGGCAGATGATTAGCTTTCCGTTTGGAGTTTTTGCGGCAAAATATAAGAATAAAATTGAGGAAAAATATATTAATAAATCAAATATAATTATTACCATACTAGGAGCGATAGGTTTATCATTTGTTGGAATAACACAGATATATGAAATAAAAATAAAGTATTATGTTATAGGAGACTATTTATCTATATTTACTGTTTTTCCATTAGCAATAGTATGTTTGTTATTGTTTAATAAATATATATTTCTCAAAAAAAATAGTTTTTTTAGGCTTACTGGTTTAATATCATATGAACTTTATATTTCTCAAGGTTATATTTTAACTAAAATAAGCCAAAACTTAAAAAATGTAATAGTAATATCAATAGCTACATTTTTATTTGCTACTGTTATTCATCTACTAAGCAACTTATTAGATAAAAGTATCTTATTTTTTAAACATGGAAAAACCAAAACGTTGTAGTATCCTTGGTGTCAACGTAGCTGTCACCAATATGTCACAAATTACAAAGTACATATTAGAAAATATTTATCAAATTAAAGGTGAATATATTACCCTATCAAACGTACATACTACAGTTCTTTCTTATGAGAATAAAGACTATCGTATGATACAGAATAGGGCTTTTCTTGCGCTTCCTGATGGAAGCCCTCTTTCCTATGTTCAAAGATTACGTGGTTTTCAAGACGCTAGACAGACAGCTGGTCCAGATCTTATGGATAGGATGTGGAAGCTTACTGAAAATACAGATATCAAACATTATTTCTATGGCGGAAGTCAAGAGGCTATAGAGAATCTCAGAAAAAATCTTAATAAAAAATACCCTAATTTAAAAATTGCTGGTATGGAGTCTCCTCCTTTTAGAAAACTAACAGAGGAAGAAGATATTTCTGCTATAAAAAGAATTAATGAATCAGGTGCAGATATTGTCTGGGTTGGTCTTGGAGCACCTAAGCAGGAACAGTGGATGTTTAATCATAAGGGCAAGGTTGAAGCTCTTATGTTTGGCGTTGGAGCAGGTTTTGATTTTCATGCAGGTACAGTTAAACGTGCACCTAAGTGGATGAGAGAACATTACCTTGAGTGGTTATATAGACTTATTCAGGATCCAAAGAGACTTTGGAAGCGTTATATTGAGACAAATGCAAAGTTTGTCTTATATTTGCTATGGAATGCTTTTAGAGGCAAAGAAGATTATGCAGATGATAAGAAGAGGATGCTTATATATGCACATTATTATTATCCTGATGTGGCCTCTACTGGACAGATTCTAACAGACCTTGCAGAAGGATTAAAGGATGATTTCTATATAACAGTAATATGTACAGTACCTTCTTATGGAGGGAAAATAGCAAGGCATTACAGACTTCATAAGTATTACTATGAAGAT
Organism: Lachnospiraceae bacterium NC2008; assembly: GCA_000687675.1. Taxonomy (GTDB): domain Bacteria; phylum Bacillota; class Clostridia; order Lachnospirales; family Lachnospiraceae; genus NK4A136. The sequence goes on from JHWS01000007.1 coordinate 93,008, forward strand.
ATTAACGGAGTTGAAATTATTCGTGTTAGGGTTCCTGAATTTAAAAAGAATTCAAAAATAAGTAGACTAGTTAATATTACAAGCTACTTTTTTGCAGCTATTTCAGCAACTTTTAAAACAGGACATCAGGATTATATATATGCGATGAGTCAACCCCCTATTCTAGGTGGTATGCTTGGTGTAATAGGAAAAAGAATAAAGAAAGCTAAACTAATTTACAATATACAAGACTTTAATCCAGAGCAAATTATGGCTGTAAATTATGTTAATAATAAGATGATTCTTAATACAGTAATGGCTATAGATAAGCACAGCTGTAAAAAGTCAGATAAGATAATTGTTGTAGGTAGGGACATGATAGAGACTCTTAAAAAGAGATTTTTAAAGCCACCTAAGCATGTATGTATTAATAACTGGATAGATGAAAAAGAAATAATTCCTCTTGAGAAAGACAACAAAGAGGTAATAGAACTTCGAAAAGCTTTTGGAGTAGAAGATGGGTTTGTCATAATGTATTCTGGTAATATTGGATTATATTATGATTTGCTTAATTTAATAAAAGTAATCGAAAAGTTCAAGGATAACGACAAGATAGCCTTTGTATTTGCAGGGGCTGGTTCAATAAAAGAAAATCTTCAAGAATATGTAACAAAGCATGAAATGAATAATGTTGTATTCGTTCCTTATCAGGATAAAGAACACCTTGTATATAGTCTAAACGTGGCAGATGTGCATCTTGTAGTAAATGCTAAAGGTATAAAAGGTGTTTCTGTCCCAAGTAAGCTATATGGGGTAATGGCAGCGGGTAGGCCTGTGCTTGGTATACTAGAAGAAGGTACTGAGGCTAGATGTATTGTAGAGGAAAGTGGATGTGGTCTTGTAGCTAATCCAGGGGATTATGAGGCAATTGAGGCACTAATAAGAAGATTTATCGAGTGTAAAAAAGAAGACTCCCTAAGAAAAATGGGAATTAAAGGTAGAGAGTTTTTGGATGAACATCTTACAAAGGCCAAATCTATTGAGAAATATAAGAAAGAAATATTAAATAGTTAGTTATGTCCATATTCTTGTTCTTAAAGCAAATAGTAGATATTTTTTACCAGTACAGATTTTTAGATTATGTAATGGTTATATTTGCTTTTTCTCTTTTGATATATCAATTGTGGCTTAGAAGACCTGATAATAAAACAGAATTTATTGAATGCTGTCAAAAAACAATTAAGAATATAACAATAACCGATATTTGTATTTGCTATTTTATTATAATTTCTTCATTAAAATATTTTCTATATTCTACTGTAAGTCTAGAATTGTATGGGAAAATCATGTCAGCCTTTCTTATGTTTTTTATAGGAAGATTTTGTAAGGATAGAATAGAAGAATGTTCAGGGATGCTTGCTATATCTGCATACATAGTTGTTTATGCAAATTTGATATACAGATATTTTTATTTTGGTTTTGATAAATTTTTAACATCAAAAGTAAATGATGGATGTTTTTATTACTTTGATACAGATTTATCATATGCAATGCTTATTGGACTTGTATTTATAGCTATGTATGCAAGAAATGGCATTTTGAAATTTATTACTGTATTTATTACTTGTCCATTTATGATACTACATTCTGGAGCAGACATTCAGAAGGTGTTGTTAGTAGTTACATATATCGTATTATTTGTTTTTATTGGTGAGAGGGCTGTCAAAAGAAGACGAATAAGCGATTACTTGCTTCCGATAGCTCTTTTGCTCTTATGTGTTATACTTGTTGGTATAATATCGCCTGTATTTACAAATGATAATGATTCAACATTAATCAAAATAATAAATAGATGGGTTACGGATACTAATAATATAAGTGACAGATATATAGAGTGGCAAAAAGCAAGATATGTGTTTGATAATTCAAGTATGTTATGGAAATGTATAGGCGTAAATGATAGTATGGTGCAGGTTGTTAATCAATATTTGCATGTATTCTTTAATTATGGATATATAGGAATGATAGCAACACTGTTAATTATCATTTCAAGCACCTTTTCAGCTATACATACGCCTGTTAGAAAAACATTTTATGTATCAATTATGTTGGCTATAGTATTTTTAGGGACATGTATAGTGATAAACGGGATGGACAGAACGCAAATGAGCTGGTTTGTAATGATGTATGTAGGTATGGTTCAGAATAAAGGAATATCTATTAAAGAAAATGTGTAAAAATATAAAAAATATCATAAATTTAATAGCTTATAACATTAAAAAGAATATTAAGTCATCTATTGCGATTGTTTCTTTTCCAGTAATTATGCTTTTGTTACTTGGTCCAGTCGAAATATATTATTCAAACATGACAGATTTTGATTTTACAATAAAGGAATTCTTTCTGTTATTTTTGATTATTTCTTTTTTCATATCATTTTTTTCAAAGAAATCATATCATTTTTTTACAACTATTATTCTAACATTATCATTATCATCATATTTTCAAAATGCTTTTTTAAATAAAAAATTATCCGAAAAAGATGGTACAGCTGTAAAATGGAACGAGTTAGATAAATTAATTACAATCAATACAATTATATGGATTTTATTAGTCTCTATATTACTAATAATATTATGGAAATGTAGTACAAAAATACAAACATATATATCACTATTTTTCGTAACAATTCAAATAGTTGCTTTGATATCACTAATTATCAATATATGCAAAATAGATATTAAGATGCCACACTATCAATTAGATGGAGAGGGGCAATTCGAGGTTGCTTCGGAAGAAAATATTATAGTTATAGTATTGGATGCAACGGGAGAAAAATATGTACACGATATTTATGAAAGTGATAACTCATTAGTTAGTCCTCTAAAAGATTTTACATGGTTTACTAATTATGACTCATTATATATGCCAACTTTCCCATCAATGATACATATGTTAACTGGATATGATCCAGATACCAGTGTTCCGAGAATACAATATCAGGCAGACGCATGGAATTCAGAGAAATGTAATAAATTTTATAAAGAATTACACAAATCAGGATATATATGCAATCTTTATTCATCTTCACAAAAGTATGTCTACGGAAATACGGATGAAATGATTGGTAAAATTGATAATTTAAAGTATAAAGAACCAAAGGTAAACAAAAAATTGATGCTTTCTATGTTAGAAAAATATACCTTATATAGATATTCGCCATATATTGTTAAGCCTAGATTAGAAGTAAATATGGATCATTATAGGGGGGTGGTTGTATATGATGGAGAGGAAACCACCACTGTAAATTCAAATACTGAATTCAATGAAAAGGTTGTGCAGGGATTAAAAATTAATAATCATAATAAAAAAGCTTTTATTATTCAGCATATTCAGGGAATGCATGGTCCAATTAATACAGCAAAAGATGGAACATATGATGAAAATGCAACACCAACGGAAACAGTATATGGATTAATGGTAATATTGGATACATATTTCAATCAGCTCAAATCAGAGGGGATATATGATAACTCGACTATAATAGTAACTGCAGATCATGGTTGGTATGATGATCCTGATGGTGATTTACAAGCTATATTTTTTATAAAATTGCCTAAAGAAGAACATAATTCTATACAATTTAATGATGCCCCAATATGTTCCGATGACTTTCAAGCAACTATTTTAAAGTGTGCAAACCTTGAATACAATGGTTTTGGAAAGAGTATATTTGATTGGGAATCTGGTGAAAAAAGAGAAAGAACAACATATGATAGTACAGATATGAATGGTTATACTTATTATTATAATGGAAATGAATTAAGGACAAAGATTAAAGATGGATATGACGTTATAGGAAGTAATAATACATGGTAAAAAGTTTGTTATGTGCAGCATAGTCAAGCAAATGGACACACTTTTGAATGTATTATGGCACAGTTATCAAAAAGAAAGGAAAGTTGATTAATTTGCTTCTGAATTAATCATACAAGAAAATATGAGTAAACAAAATAGTAATAGAATATCATTTATACAGTTTATCTGTACTATCTTAGTAGTAGTACTTCATGGTTGTAACTTGATACCATGGGATTTATATTCTACAGATTGTAAACATGCTATTATTTTTGAAAAAATTATAATGCATATTACATATATTGCTGTGCCAGTATTTTTCTTTTTGTCAGGTTATTTGATGTTTAAAAATTATAATTATAAAAATAAAGTAAAAAAAAGATTGAAATCGTTAGTTATTCCATATGTATTATGGAATTTTTTATGTGCCTTGTTCTTTTTGGGAGTAGAACAGATTTCCTTTTTAAATATAAAGATTAACAGACCTAAGGTTAAGTTTAACATTAGTTTTCTAAAAGAAGTGTGGTTACAGAGCAGTTTTAATGGTCCGCTTTGGTATTTAAGAAATATAATCATAATTAGTTTGTTATCTATACTTGTATATTATTTATTATATTATAAGATAATAGGACAATTGGTTATTATTGGATTTTGTGTATTAAATCTTGTAATAGAATTTGATTATTATGGTTTAATTTATTGGATGCCTGAATATCTTATAGGGGCATATGTGGCCTTACATGGATTGCCAGGAGGACAGTGCTTTAATAGTGAAGAATTACAATTTACATATATTTTAAGTAATAAAAAAAGATGGTTGTTGTATTTTTCTTTGATGTTATTGTTTTTAGTATCATTTTATAGTTTCTTTATAAATAATTTTAGAACTATATTTATATATAGATTATTCTCAGCGCTACTGTTTCCTTTTATTATTTCTAATTATGCTTTCTCTAAAAAAGAGATGAATTGGAAATATAAAGTTACAATGTTTATATATTGTAGCCATTTTACGATAACAACAATTGTTTCAAAAATCTTTTTAATACTATTTGGAGTATCTGATTATTCTGCAATAATTAGTTGTATATTATGTCCGGTTATTACATTATCTGTTCTTTATCCAGTAATGTATTTTATGATAAAAAATACAAAAAGGACTTGGAATGTACTTTCAGGAGGGAGAAAGGTAGACGTATAAGAACTGCTAATGATATATAATTCAAAAAAATGCAAGAATAATTCTACATTGGTGGTATTAATTACATAATTGTATAGAAATGCTTTTTATGCGAATTTCATGTATTTAATTTAGGGTATCAATAAAGATGATAAAAAGTAATATAAAAAATCGAGGCTAAACATGATAGATTTATCAGTTATAATTTTGACAAAAAATGAAGAAAAGAATATCGAAAAATGTATCCATTCTTTTTGTGGAATAGCTAAAAGATTTATCGTTGTTGATAGTGGAAGTACAGATAATACAAAAGGTATATGTGAAAAAATAAATAATGAATTATGTAGTGTAGGATCAAAATTAGACTATTATTATCACAAATGGTCAACCTACGCAGCACAATTTAATTGGGGGCTTGAGAATACAGATATCGATACAAACTGGGTTATGCGTATGGATGCAGATGAAGAATTATTACCAGAACTAGTAGAAGAGATGAAAAAAAGAATACCATCTATAGAAAAAGATGAAGAAATTAATGGTATAGTACTTCGACGAAGGGTCTATTTTATGGGAAAATGGATTAAGCATGGAGGAAGATATCCAGAAAAATTACTTAGGATATTTAGAAGAGGAACCGGACTATGTGAAGATAGGTTAATGGATGAGCATCTTATATTAAATTCTGGTAAAATTGTTGAGTTTTCTTCGGATTTTAAGGACAATAATCAAAAAGATCTAGAATGGTGGACAAATAAACATAACTGGTATAGCAATAGAGAAGTCTTAGATTATCAACTTTCTTTTTCAGAAAAAGCAAAAGTAGATAATAGAATAGAAAAAAAATCTTGTTCTTCTGCTCAAGCAAAAATGAAAAGGAAAATAAAGAATAAAGGATATTACAGATTACCTAAATTTCTGAGAGCCCATATCTATTTTATATTTAGATACTATATAAAGCTTGGTTTTTTAGATGGACCAGAAGGCCGTATTTTTCATTTTTTACAAGCATATTGGTATAGATTTTTGGTAGATGCAAAACTATTTGAATGTGAAAAAAAAGGAATTAGAATGGATGAGCAAGGTGAATTAAAAGTCTAAGTATAAAGTCATTAAATTTATTGAAAATTTGGAAAAAGGAAAAAATGAAAGTTATACAAATTACAGCCTTTAGTGGATATGGATGTACAGGAAGAATTGTTGAAGCTATATCAAAAAAAGTTGTTGAAAATAATGGGCAAGCAATTATTGCGTGGGGAAGAACAAATTCCGTTACTGATAAAAAAATCACCACGTATAGGATTGGGAATAACTTAAATGTAATATTTCATTTAATTAAAGCACGGCTTTTTGACAGAGCAGGATTTGGCTCTAAAATAGCAACAAAAAAACTTATAAGGTTTATTTCGAATAATAACCCGGATATTATTCATTTACATATTATCCATGGATATTATATTAATATAAAACTGTTGTTTGAATTCTTAAAAAAAACTAAAATCCAAGTTGTTTGGACTTTTCATGATTGTTGGGCTTTTACAGGTCATTGCCCTTATTTTGAAATTAAAAAATGTGATAAATGGAAGAAACTTTGCAAGGATTGTCCTGAAAAGAAACATCATCCCAAAAGTTTATTTTGGGACAGTTCTAAAAAAAATTACATTGATAAATACAAGTTATATGCAAATTATAATAATTTGACAATTGTTACTCCATCAGTTTGGCTTAGTAAATTAGTTAAACAGTCATTTTTAAAAGATGCCAAAATTAAGATTATAAATAATGGCATCGATTTAAGTAAATTTTACAAAAGAAATAAAACAGCAATTAAAAGTGATAAAAAGATAGTACTTGGAGTATCATCGGTTTGGGGGCCTGAAAAGGGATTTGATGACTTTGTTAAACTATCACAAGATTTACCACAAGAATATCAAATTGTTATGGTTGGGTTAAGTAAGAAAAAACTCAAACAGTTACCAAAAAATATAATAGGAATTAAAAGAACCAACAATATAGAGGAATTAGCAGAATATTATTCAGCTGCATTTGTTTTTTTGAATCTGACGTATTCGGACAACTATCCCACAACTAATCTTGAAGCAATCGCTTGTGGAACTCCAGTTATTACATATAACACAGGTGGAAGCGTTGAGATTGTTAAATCAACTGGGTATGGGAAAATTGTTGAACAAGGTGATTTAAAATCAATAGTAGACGCTCTTGAAGAAATAGATAGCATTAGGAATATAAAATATGATTTAAAAGAGTTAGATCAAGAAATAAAATTTGAAGAATATTATGAATTATATGAGGAATTATTGAAGAATGAGTAATAGTACACAAAAGAAAAAAATTGTTCATATAATGCTATCGGGTTCCTATACAGATGGTTGGAATTATCAAGATAATTTATTGACTAAATACCATGTTAGGTTAGGCTATGATGTGAGTATCATTACTTCGAATTGGCAGTTTGGAAACGATGGAAAGCTGAAACAGGTAGCAGAAGGAACTTACATTAATATAGATAGTGTAAAAGTAATAAGACTATCCATAAAAGGAAAAAATAATAGTAAAAGGAAATTTAAAAGATTTAAAAATTTATACAAAACACTATACATTGAAGAGCCAGATATAATATTTGTACACAATATTAATTTTATCGATTTAAAAATAATACGAGATTATGTTAAAAATAATAGAACAGACGCTCTATTTATAGATAATCATTCTGATTTTTCAAACAGTGGTAAAAATTGGTTATCTAAAAATATACTACATAAGATAGTATGGAGACGTTATGCGAAGCAAATCGAACCGTATGTAACAAAGTTCTACGGAGTGTTACCTGCGCGTGTAAAGTGGCTGACTGACATATATGGACTATCTAAAGCAAGGTGTGATTTATTAGTTCTTGGTGCTGATGATGATTGTATAAATAAATTAAATAATGAAACTATAAGAATTTATAGAAGTAAATTTAATATTAAAGATAATGATTTTTTAATAGTATCTGGAGGGAAACTAGATTCATCTAAAACACAAATTTTGTTATTAATGAAAGCAATTAAAAAACTAAATAATGATAAAATTAAGTTAATTATTTTTGGATCTGTAGATAAAGAATATAAAGACGAATTTTATTCTCTTTGTTGCAAGGATAGAATAATATATACTGGTTGGATACAACCTGAGGAATCGTATAGTTTCTTTTACATGGCTGATTTAGTAGCGTTTCCAGGAAGGCATTCTGTTTTTTGGGAACAGGTTGTAGCTATGGGCAAACCAATGATATGTAAATATTGGGAAGGAACTACTCATATTGATTTGGGGGGAAATGTTTCATTTACATATGAAGACTCGGTGAATGAAATCATTAAAGTATTAGAGCCAATAGTAGAAGATAATAAAAAGTATGAAAATATGCTTTGTACGGCTCAATCAGAAAAAAGAAAAAAGTTTTTATACAGTGAGATTGCAAAAAAGAGTATAGGAATAAAATAAAAAATGTGTGGAATATTTGGTGCGTTTAATAAATATATAACAAAGGATAAAGCAGACTTTTGTTGTGATACTTTGTCTCATAGAGGACCTGATGGAAGGGGAGTATGGTTTAATTCTGAAGGTAATTGTGTTTTGGCACATAGAAGATTATCGATTATAGATCTTTCTGATAAAGGCAAACAACCTATGTTATATGGAAATAACAGATATTGTATAACTTTTAATGGAGAAATATACAATTTTCTTGAGATAAAGAAAGAACTTCAAAAAAAAGGATATTCTTTTGTTGGAAATTCAGATACGGAAGTCATACTAGCTTCATACATGGAGTGGGGAAATAATTGTGTAAAAAAGTTTAATGGAATGTGGGCATTTGCTATATTTGATCAAGTTGATAATTCTTTGTTTCTTAGTAGAGATAGATTCGGTGTTAAACCGTTATATTATTGGACTGAAAATGATGGAATAGTATTTGCCTCTGAAATGAAAGCTATTATGCCATGTATGCCAAAAGTTGATGTAAATATGCAAATGATAAATTTTTTTAGAATATTTCATCACTATGAATTTAAGGATGATTGTCTTATAAAATATATCAAAAGATTCCCTGCTGGTTATAATGCTTTTTTTAAAAAAGGAAAAATCATATTCGAGAGATATTGGAATACATTGGAACAACAATTAGATGTTCCTTCTAGGTATGAGGAACAAGTTGAAATATTTAGAGAACTGTTTTTAGACGCATGCAAACTTCGAATGAGAAGCGATGTAAAATTAGGGACAGCATTAAGTGGCGGTTTAGATTCTAGTGCTGTTATTTGCGCAATGAATAGTGTTGCAAAATTTAATGAGCAGTCAACCCAAAAAGATTGGCAAAATGCATATGTAGCAAGTTTTAAAGGAACAAAATTAGACGAGGCTAACTATGCAAAGATAGTGACAGATTATATTGGAATAAACAATAAAACAATAACCATGTCAAATTGTTTATCTGAAAAAAAACTATTACAACAGGCTTATTTATTTGAAGAATTATGGATGAATTCCCAGATGCCAATCATGGCAATATATGAGGCAGAGAGAACGGATGGAACTGTAGTATCCATAGATGGACATGGCGCAGATGAGCTTTTTTCAGGATATACTATGGATATGCAGTTTGCATTATTGGATTATACAAATGATAATATTAATGATGTGGCAAGAACCATTAAGTATGCTGAAAATATAGGAAAATTGGAAGAGTTTAATGATTACGAAAAATGGATTAGTACAAGACTTAAAAAAGTAAAGAAAAGAAATATATATGAGAAATTTTATCGAAAAGTAATTCTTCATTATAATGATGTAAATGATGTAAAGTTTAAAAGATTTGATAATCTAAATAAAGCATTATATATAGAAACACACAAAAAAATATTACCTACAATGCTTAGAAATTATGATAGAAATTCAATGTCATCAGGAGTAGAAATAAGAATGCCATTTATGGACTATAGAATAATTCAATTTGCATTCTCTATACCAGGAAGTTCTAAAATTAGAAATGGGTATTCTAAAGCAATTATTAGGGATGCATTAAAAGATATAATGCCATATGAGATATGTTATAGAAAAGATAAGAAAGGTTTAAATGCACCAATAAATGAGTGGATGAGAGATTCAGGGGAATTATATCTTGATATTGTGAATTCACAAGATTTCAAAAACAGTAACGTGGTATTAAATCCTAAGAAAATAAGAAAAAAACTTGAGACTTATATTAAAAATCCTAAGGAAGACTATATTGCGGATCTTATTACCGGACAGAAGTTATGGCAAGAAATAAATATGTATATTTGGGAAAAGGCATTGATAAAAAACCGTGTTAATGAGTATTTAAATTAAGTATTTTAAGATGCAATAATATATGTTAGAAGATGTTAAGAAGCTTCTTATTTACGGGGGAATATTGTAATGAAAATAGAAAGAATAGAAAATATCAAAAGAAGAAAAAATTTAATAAAAATACTAAAAATAACACATAAAAAAATTGTACTAGTTGGTAAAGAGAAAGATGTAGCAAAAATAAATAGAATTCTACTAAAAAAAGATAATTATTGGGGAATAGCTAAGTTCGACGAGGATGATTTAGGAAAAGATTACACACAACTTGCTTTTGAGGATGTAGATAGTTTTATTGTTGTTTTTTGTGATGGGGATAAAACAAGGCAACATGAAGAAAAATTAATAGAGATTGGATTTAATATAAATCAGTTTATTAGATATACCTCTGTTGGAATAGGTAGTAAACTAGATTATTACGATTACCTAATTGGATATACGAAAAAATCAAAGAATAATCTACCGGGATATGATATATTTCCGCAGTCTGAAAGTATTGAACCTAAGCAGGGGGAATATACTATATTAACATTGGGGGGGGTCAACGACGGACACTTCTACAGGAAATGTTATTAGTTGGTCCGAATATTTATATAACGACATAAAAAAATATTATGATAACGTTCGTGTGATTTGCGCAGGAGTTAATTCACACGTTGCCAGTCAGGAATTATTTAAGTTAATTAGGGATGGATATCTATTCAAACCTGATTTAGTAATTAGTTATAGTGGAGTTAATGATTTTTCTAATCATTATCAGGATAAAAAGAATCCTTTTGTCCTGTGTTATACTAAGCGAATCATTCCCAAAGTAATTAAACATAGGATATTAAATGAAAAAGATGTAATGCATGGTGATAGAATCAGAATTTGGGATAATTTTAGAGGGTTCATTGTTAAAGACTATTCTTTAGGTATAGATGCCCCTAAACCAATATCTAGAGCTGATCATTGGATAAGATGTGAAAAAATGATGCATTCGATATCCCAGTCTATGGATGCAAAATTTATAGGTATTTTACAACCGCAAAATTTTGATGATGCAGAAGATTCAAAGGTAAAGGAACGAAATCCTTATTATGAGGAAGCAATTAATGCAATTAAAGAATTAAGATATGATTGGCTCTTAGACTTTACAAACATATTTAGAAATAAAAAAAATATTTTTTATGATAATTGTCATGTGTATGGGTCGGGAAACAAAATTATCGCAAAAAATATTTTGCCATATGTAGTTAATTCAATAAAAGAAAAACAAAACAAGGCAAAGCCTTAATAAGGGGAAAAAATGATTATATTAGGAATATCCGCTTTATATCATGATTCTGCGGCAGCTATTATTATAAATGGTGATATTATTGCGGCAGCACAGGAAGAAAGATTTACAAGAAAGAAACATGATAATAACCTTCCAATAAATGCAATAAAATATTGCTTTGAAGCAGCTAATATCTCAATGATAGATGTAGACGAGGTGGTTTATTATGACAACTCGTTGCTTACATTAGATCGTTTTATGAGCAATGTTTCTGAACTAGGAAATGAGGCAGATTTTCTTTTAGAAACCAAATATAAAGGTCTTATCAAATCAAGATTATCTATTGACAAACTTATTCGAAATGAATTTGCTGTAATCGGAAAAAAAGATACATTATCTGTTTGTGAGCATCATATTTCACATGCCGCTTCAGCATTTTACCCATCCCCATATGAAAGTGCTGCAATTCTTACAATAGATGGTGTAGGAGAATGGGCTACAACTACAATTGGAATAGGACATGGAAATAAAATAGAAATATTAAAGGAGATTGATTATCCGCATTCACTGGGGCTATTGTATAGTGCTTTTACGTCATTTTGTGGATTCAAAGTTAATTCAGGTGACTATAAATTTATGGGATTGGCTCCATATGGGGAACCTGTGTATTATGATTTATTAAAGGAAAATGTTATAGATATCAAGCAGGATGGATCGTATCGTTTGAATATGGAATTCTTTGAGTTTCATAAAGGGTCACATATGACTGGAAGAAAGATGGAAGAGTTGTTTGGTGGACCAGCTAGAGAGATAGAAAGTAAAATTACTAAAAGGGAGATGGATATTGCAGCCTCAGTTCAGAAGATTACCGAAGAAGTAGTTGCAGGACTTGCACGGTATGCATTGGAACTAACTAAAGAAAAAAATTTAGTAATGGCTGGTGGAGTAGCTTTAAACTGTGTAGCAAATGGGAAGCTAATCAAAAATGGTGTAGTACGTAATTTATGGGTACAACCAGCTGCAGGAGATGCTGGGGGTGCTTTAGGATGCGCATTATATAGTTATTACCAAATAAATAATAATTCAAGAAAAGTTGGAGTTAAAGATTCGCAAAAAGGGTCGTATTTGGGACCCGAATATAGCTCTGAAGAAATAGGAGAATTTCTTAAAAAGAATAATTATACATCTCAATTTTATGATGATAAAAAAGAATTATTTAGAGATGTAGCAGGTGAAATATCAAAAGGTAAAGTGGTAGGCTGGTTTAATGGAAGAATGGAATTTGGTCCAAGAGCCTTAGGAAACCGAAGTATTCTTGGAAATCCCATGGATACAGAAATGCAATCTAAGCTTAACTTGAAGATAAAATATAGAGAATCATTTAGACCGTTTGCTCCATCTATTTTAAAAGAAAAATATTCTGAGTACTTTGAATGCAATATTGAGAGTCCATACATGTTATTATGTGAAAATGTTGTAGAAAGTAGACGGTTACCATTTAATCGAGAAGAATTAATGAAAACACATCAAGGAGACATGTTACCTGTTGTAAATACAGCAAGATCTGATGTTCCGGCAATCACACATGTTGATTATAGTGCGAGAATACAGACTGTTTCTGAAGATACCAATCCAGATTACTATCATTTAATAAAGGAATTTGAGAAAATTACTGGATGTCCAATTCTAATTAATACCTCTTTTAATGTACGAGGAGAACCGATTGTATGTTCGCCAGAAGATGCATATAAATGTTTTATGCGTACAGAGATGGATATACTTGTTTTAGGAAACTATGTTTTAAAAAAAACAGAACAAAGAAAGTTTGATGATATAGATGATTGGAGAAAAGAATATGTTCTTGACTAAAGAAATAGAGAATATAAAAAATAAGGTTACAAATAATTCGAAGAATGTATTTCCAATAATTGATAAAAGTACAAATAGTTATTATATAAATTATAGTGATAGTATACATCAAAAAGAGTCTTGTTGTGAGTATTGCTCTGATTTTTTGGAGTTCAAAAAAGAATTAATAGAATTATGGAGTGAGAGTGATAACAAAATTTTTTATAATGATGTGCTCTCTAGTATCATGCAAGTGAGAGATGATGAAGAAAGTATTATTGAGGCCATTCAGCTATATAATTATATGATGTAGATTTTGTACATAAGAATTTAGAGACAATACTATTAATATAAATTAAGATGTATATATTTGATGTATGAATTATAAGGATATTAAGCATAGAGTCAGTAAAAATGAATCAAGGACTAAAAAAGCATCAAGAAATGCAACGGTATCAATTATAACAAAACTATTAATGATAGTATTTGCTTTTTCGGTAAGAACTGTTTTTATTAAAACTCTGGGAGCTGAATATAATGGTATAAGTAGTTTATATTCCGATATACTATCTGTTTTGTCACTTGCCGATTTGGGAATGGGAAGTATATGTTCGTTTTACTTATATAGTGCATTATCAAATAATGACGAGCATAAGGTATATTTAATTTCGATTGCTTTCAAAAGAATTTATAGATATATAATGATATCTGTTGGTATTATAGGTATATCAATAATTCCTTTTTTACGGTTTATTGTAAAAGGTGATATCAATGGAAATAAATTAATACTATATTATGTTCTTTTTTTAACTAATAATATAATTTCATATGTATATACATATAGAAGTCAAGTGATGTATGCAGATCAAAAACAGTATATTCTTAATATTAGTAATACACTGATTACATCTGTTTTATATGTTTTTCAAATTGTTTTCCTTTTAATAACTAAAAACTATCTTGTATATCTAATTCTAGAAATAATATTCAATCTATTAAATAAACTTGTATGGAACATAATTGTATGTAAACACTATCCATACTTGAATGATGGTAAATTTAGGGAAAATAAATATTATATAAAAAATATATCGAAAAATGTCACAATGACATTTGTTGGAAAATTATCAGATGTTATTATATCTCAAACAGATAGTATATTGATTTCAGTTTTAGTCAATACTATAACAGTTGGCTATTATTCGAATTATAATCAAATTATAATATACATTATAAATTTCTTTGGGGTGTTTATTGCAGGAATTATTTCAAGCTTTGGAAACATGCAAACGGAAAACAATAAAGAAAAATCGTACCGTTATTTTTGTATATTATTGTCACTTTGGGGAGTATTAGCAACGACTTGTGCGGTTTTTTATACATGCATAATAAACGATTTTATTATAGTGTGGATTGGAAAAAAATACTTAATGAGTAGTATTTTTATTTTTGTTTTAGTGTTTAATTTTTTTGTTCGAATATTAGAACAACCAATGATAATTTACAGAGAAACACTTGGGATTTTTAGAAAGGGACAAATAGCTAGGATTTTAGCGGCAATAGTTAATATTGTTTTGTCTATAATTTTAGGACTGAAATTTGGGGTTTTAGGTATAATAGCGGCAACTCCAATTTCTAAAATAATTACATATTTCTGGTATGACGGAGTAATATTAATGAATTATTATAAAAAAAGTATTGCTAGATATTATTTAAAAATGATGAAGATTATTTTTATGATGATAGTTATCACTTGTATTTCATTTTTAATTTGTGAAAAGGTTAAATATGAGGGCTGGTTTGCCATATTATTAAAACTATTAATATGCAGCCTAGTTCTAATAGTTATAGAATTACCATTTATATGGAAATCTGATATGGCTGAGTGGTTGAAATCAAAATTTAAAATATATGTTAAAAAATAATTTTGTAACCATTTGAAAATAGTAGATTTTTGTATAAGTGTAGGAGGTAGTTGAATGATAAATTTATCAATAATAATACCACATTATAACGATTCTAAAAGATTAGGTAGAATGCTTTCTTCAATACCTAAGCAAGAAGATATTGAGGTTATAGTTATTGATGATAATTCATCTGATGATGAAAAAGAAAGTGCATTGTATTTGGCAAAGAAATACAATATAAAGTTCATGGAAAATACAGAGAATTTTCATAGCCCAGGAACTGTTCGAAATATTGGAATAAAGAATTCAAAAGGAAATTGGTTGTTGTTTGGAGATTCTGATGATTATTTTCTAGATAATTTTTATAATGTGATAGAAAGATTTTTTTTAACTAATAATGATATAGTATATTTTAAGGGTAATAGTTTTATAGAAGGAACTAATATTGAAAGTGATCGAAATGATTATGTTAATGATAGAATAGACAAGTTTTATGATAATAGAAATAGAAGAAATGAATTATATCTAAGAACAATAGATGTTCCATGGCAAAAACTATATAAAAGATCATTTCTTATGAACAATAATATTTTATTTAGTAATATTAGGTATGACGATGATATAGAATTTGGAATAAAAGCAGGTGTATTGGCAAAAGAAATTGATATATGCCTAGATAAGATATATAGTGTCTCATCAAGTGATAATTCAATTTCAAAAGTAAGAAAGGGAATAAAGGTTTTTGATGAAAGGAAGCAGGCTCAAATTAGACGTTTCATATATGCTTATAATCATTGGAATAAACAGGACTTACGATTGTTAAAATGGAATAGATATGGCTTAAGGTTTGTTTTGAGCCCATACAAGAATGGGTTTGTAGGTATTGATGGATTAAAACTTTCTTGGAAGTATTATAAACAATTAAAAACCGCCAAAATACCATTATTATTTTAAATGAATAGATTATTATTATTAAGGTCAATAACTTTATAATAAGTGAAAAAAGAAAGGTTAAATATTTTATGAAAACGATAAAAATAAAGTTTTCTGGAATGTGGGGAGGGTTTAATGAAAAAGACAATTTTATTTATAATATTTTAAAAAGAAAATATAATGTTGTTTTTTCAAATAATCCTGATTATTTGTTTTACTCAGTTTTTTCAAAAGATTATTTAAAATACAATTGCGTCAGAATATTTTATACAGCGGAAAACATTGCACCCGATTTTAATATTTGTGATTACGCAATAGGATTTCATTTTATAGATTTTGAAGATCGGTATATTAGATATCCGTTATATTTACAAGATCAGTATTCAAAAGATTTAGTTTTAGCGGAGAATAAACATAAGATTGTTGATAAAACATTATCTGAAAAAAAAGCTTTTTGTTCGTTTGTTTACACAAATGCTGATGCGGCTCCTTGTAGAGAGATATTTTTTCAAAAACTTTCTAATTATAAAAAAGTTAATTCTGGAGGAAGGTTTTTAAATAACATAGGTAAAATAGTTGAAGACAAGCTTGCCTTTCAAAAACAACATAAATTTTCATTGGCTTTTGAAAATTCATCTTCTCCAGGATATACAACAGAAAAACTAGTCCAAGCATTTTCAGCAGGAACAGTGCCAATATATTGGGGTGATCCAACAGTTTCAAGAATATTTAATGAAAAAGCATTTATTAACTGTAAAAATCTTGATAGAGATGGAAATATTATTGAAATAGAATCGATAATTAATAGAATTATAGAAATAGATAATGATGATAATTTATATAGGAGTATGCTGGAAGCACCTATATTTAATTATAATTATTCAACATGTGAACAAAAGAGATTATTAGAAGCCTTTTTAGATAACATTTTTGAGCAGGAATTAGAAAATGCATATAGAAGAAATAGGTATTATTGGGGAGAAAGATATGAAAGGAAACAAAAAATAGGAAATAGTTTTTATCATATTTGTAGAAAAGGTATACCTATTAGAGATTTTATATGTAACATATCAAATAATACACGAAGAAAATAATAATATTAATATATTTGATAATTATTTTTACATATCATCATATGGCTATTTTTGCAGAATGTGGTTTAACTGAAGAATGATTAATAATGAATTTACTGATTTGTGCTTAAAGACTAACAGTAGACGAAATAATTAAAAAGAACAATTAGTATTAAAAGGTGGCAGAGGTATAGTTGTGAAAAATAATAAATACATCTCAAAAATAAAAATTACAGCACTTATTTTTGCCTTACCTCTTTTTATGGTTGTCCTATTTGGACCAACTGAAATATATTATGCCAATATTTCAGACTTTACATTTCTTTATAAAGATTTTATATCTAATCTTTTAATAGTATTTATTGTTGTACTATGCCTAGCTAGTGTTGTGATAGCTTTATTTCCTGATAGTATATTTAGATTTATAATTGCTTTTGTTACGTCTATTTCAGTAACAACATATTTTCAAAATATTTTTTTAAATTCTAAAATAGCTGAAAGAGATGGTGCTATGGTTAGATGGGCTAAATTAAAAACAACTATGGCAATTAATACTATTATTTGGCTTTTGATTTTAATTATTATTATGGTTTTAATTTATATAATTAAGTGGAGGAAAGCGAATTGTATAAAAATATGTGTAACAATATCCAGTTTTCTTTTATTAATTCAATTTGTATCTTTTTCAATGGTTGTATTTAATATTGAAAAAAGGGGAGATAATTTTAATCAATATCTCTTGGACTCAACAGAATTATATACCCTTGGAAATGATAATAATATCATTGTATTATGTTTAGATAGCACTGATTCGAAGACAATGAAAGAGTTATATCTTGAAAATAAAGAAGAATTATCGTTTCTAGACGATTTTACTCTTTATACAAATTATGATTCAAAATATTCTCCAACATTCCCGTCTGTTTCTCATCTTTTGACTGGGATGGATCCAGATGCAGAAGGGCAAGAAATAGAATGGAACGAAAAAGCGTGGAATTCAAAAAGAGCTAACTATTTTTATGATAGGTTGCATAATAATGGATACAAAGTTAAGTTATATGCGATGAATCAAAAATATGTTTTTGGTGAAATAGAAAATCTAAAAAATAAAGTAGATAATGTGGTTTATTCTACACCTAATATAGATAGAAATAGAGAATTGTTATCAGTTATGATGGCTAAGATGTCCTTATACAGATACGTTCCTTATGTAGCAAAACCGAGATTTGAAGTAAATATGGATTACTATAAGGAGGCTACGTTTTATACTGAGGATGATTATAACGAAGGAAATTATGAAGTATATGCAAGACTAGCTAAAGAAGGTATTAAATTAGATAATAATCAGTCTAATATGTTTATCTATCAACATATGAGAGGTATTCATAAACCATATGACATAGATAAAGAAGGAAATAAAATATGGGATGAGGATAAGAATAAAAAAGATGTTTTATATGGAATTACTAATTTTCTAGGATTGTATATTAACGAAATGAAGGAATTAGGAGTATATGATAAAGCAACCATTATTATTTTAGCAGATCATACGCAAGAATATATTGCTCCACAGATGTCCTTATTTATGATTAAGTTACCTAATCAAAAATTCGGAGAGATGCAGTTTTCTGAAGCACCGATATGTTCTGATGATTTTCAGGCCACAATTTTATCATTACTTGATGAGGATTATAACGAATATGGAACTTCAATATTTGATTGGAATGACGGAGATTCAAGAGAAAGATGGACGTACTATAGGTATAAAGGAATCTTTGGCTTTTCATATACGGGCAATGGTGATGATATGGAAGAAGCATATAAAAAAGGATATACATATGAGAAAGAAAATCCAAATTGGTAACATATGCAGCATAGTCAAGTAAATGGACACACTTTTAAATATAATTTTGACGAAGGACTGAAATTTTTTTGCTTTTTATATTGAAAATTTATATTTCATCTAGAGTATAATCACCCAATAAGGAGTGATAATGTTTAGAGTTGTAGCGATATATTTAAAGCAACAAAGTAGAAGTTCTTTCCGATTATCGAATGATTTGTGATTTATACATTCGCACCTCATATTTCGGAAAGATTTTACACAGACTGAGAATAAAAGTATTTTTTTAATATTTGGTTTTCTTACTCGGGATGAGCCATAATCTTTTTCATCTCTTAGACCTGCTTGATAGTAAGGACTTCACCAGTTGCAAAAAATAATCAGTATCATAGATATAAGATTGATAGTACTATTAATTCTATAAATAGAGAGATATATTACTATGCTTTTCACTTCAACAGTATTTATATTTTTATTTCTTCCATCGCTTTTGATACTATATTACCTTCCTATACTTAGAAAATCGGTAAAGTATCAAAATATAATTTTACTAATATTCAGCCTTTGTTTTTATGCATGGGGTGAACCTATATTTGTCTTCCTATTACTCTTTTCTATTCTCTTAAATTACCTATTAACATTATTAATGGTAAAGGTTAACAAAAAGAAACTATTATTATCAATTATTATTACATTAGATATTCTTTTTCTCTTTGTTTTCAAATACTCTACTTTTATAGTATCTACAACACTTGGAATATTTGGAAAAACTTCTAATTTCAATATAGCTCTTCCTTTAGGAATTTCTTTTTTCACATTTCAAATTATGTCATATGTTTTTGGTAAGCGCTAAATAATCCGGTGGGTTGCATAGTTTCCCATCTTATACATATAGGTACAAGGGCTTCTGCCCATAAAATAAATATACCCCAGCCCATACGGACTGGAGCACATTGACAATTCACATATGATTAAGATTAGTTTAGTTCAAAGACTGCTTTTTGATGTTCTATAAAAAGTTTATTGATAGCACTTTGGCATTCTGGGTTCCAAGGACATAGCTTTTCAAGTTCTTCTTCTGGTGTTTGATTAGTAGGTGTTTTAAGCAAAAGGTACTTTAAGTAAAGATATATGTCTACATCATTTGCCTTAGCTGTTTCAACTAAAGAATAAACTAGTGAACTAGCTACAGC
>JHWS01000008.1 GCA_000687675.1 Lachnospiraceae bacterium NC2008
TAATCTCTTTATCATCTGTTTCTAATGGAATTTCTACAGAACCCTCATCTACAACATCACCCTCAGCTACAGACTCATCTACAGACTCATCTAAAGCCAATTCTCCAGCATCAGTCGAAACTTCTCCAAGCATCTCTTCGATAGACTTATCCATCACATCAGAGATAGAGAATTCCTCTTCCTCAGCAGGAACCGCTTCCACTTCCGCCTCAGAAGTCTCTACAGCTGCTTCCTCCACTGCTGGTTCTGCAAATTCTACAGCTGCTTCCTCCACTGCTGGTTCTGCAAATTCTGCAACTTCTTCCTGAGCTTCAGCCTGTTCCTCAACCACCGGCACTGCCGCAACCTCTGCCGGCTGCTCCACAACTGGTTCTGCCACTGGCTCTGGCTTAGGCTCTTCTTTAGTTTTATTTAATGCATTCGCAAGTAAACTATCAAGATAATCTTCGGTTGTTCCCATTCCTTTTATTCCTTAATTGAAATTAGATAATTCTTACAAAAACTATCATATAATTTTACCATATATGACAACTAACTACAATTAACTTTTAAGGCTCTAAACGCAAAAAGAAGCCGAGCAAAAGCTCGACTTCTTTGTCGAAATTCATTTATACTTCTGTTCTACCAAGACATCTGTCAATAGCTCCAACAAGCTCTCCAATTTCTGGTTTAGAAAGCTGTGCATTCGCACCGAGCTGCTCACCTTTTCGTCTCATCTCATCGTTAACAAGTGATGAGAAGATAATAACTGGAATATCTTTAAGCTGAGAATTAGATTTAATAAGCTTTGTAAGTCGATGACCGTCCATAAGAGGCATCTCAATATCAGTTATAACTAAATGAACATTCTTATCGAGAGTACCCTGTTCTTGACACTGACATATGAAGTCCCATGCCTGCTGTCCATTCTCTGTATGAGTCAGTTTTGTATAACCAGCCTTGTTAAGAGAATCAACGATAAGCTTGTTAAGAAGAACTGAATCTTCTGCAATAAGAATTGGAATATCGCATCTTTCTCTAACGCCGAGTTCTTCAATACTAGCTACCTGAAGCCCTGTTTCTGGACTAATATCTGAAACAATCTTCTCGAAGTCAAGAATAATAATAAGTTTACCATTTATCTTAACAATACCTGTAGCAATACCATCTTCAACTGTAGATATTGTAGCATCCGGCTTAATTATCTCAGTCCACGAAACTCTATGAATGCCTACAACTGTCTCAACATGGAAAGCTATATCAAGTTTGTTAAAGTTTGTAATAATAAATAATCCCTTATTTTCAGCATCACCACGCTGGAGACAATTCTTAAGATCAATCGCTGTGATCATAGTCTCACGTGGCATGAATATACCTTCTACACTAGGATGTGAGTTTGGAACAGGAGTAACTGGCTGATAAGGAATAATCTCTCTTATCTTTGCTACGTTAATTCCATAAGAATTACCTGCTAAAGTGAACTCTAATATTTCAAGCTCATTGGTTCCGTTTTCTAATAAAATCTTTGAATCCATAACACACCTCACCTTTTATAGTTTTTAAACTAACGCCCATTAAAAATTATACAAAACTTCTAAAAAAAAGTCTATAACTTTCAGAAAAAATGTTATTTTATACAAATGCTATAAAATAGACATATCCATCTTCTGCCCTGCGTACTTAAATGTAATATCTAAGCTTGTAATATCCTCTGCATCAGAAGATGATATTTCAACCACCAATACCTGCTCTATACTTTGGCCAGCTGTAAGTGTCATCCTACAGTTGTATAAATCATCTAAAAGCATAGTAGTAAGTGGAACCTTAGTCTTAACACCATTAATCTTAACAGCAGATTTAAGCCCGGTTCCTGGTATGTCCACAAAATAATCTTCTCCAGAATTATTTGTAACATTAAAGTGTAATATCAATAACTTGTTTCCAGTTGACGGATAAACAACTCCCTGAAAATCATTGCTTTCAGTATTGTTTGGATATGAATCACATATCTCATAGCTAGCATAATCAATATCTATCTCAGGCATAGCAAGAAATTCGCTTATGTCTGTATATACTGGTTCTTGCTTTTCGTCCTCTGAAGGCTTATCAGAATCTGACTCATTGCTACTAACAGCATTGGCACTAGCTGCCGCTTCTTTCTTAGCTTTAACCTCTGCCTGAAGTCTGGCCTCTTCCATAATTGCATTGTTCTTAAGCTCGGCTTCCTCTTCAGAAAGATAATGACCATTATAGCCTGAGTTATATTTTAGAAGTAGCTTAACTGCATATTCTTCAACATCAGCTAACTCTTCATCAGTCATCTCAGGTATATAGTCCTTACCACAAGCAGATAGAGTCAGGGATAATATCATCATGATAAGTATTCCTGTTAATTTCTTTTTCACTCTCCTACTCCCCATATATACTGATTTTATCTATATATTTTATCATTGCAGGTGCTTATGGGCAACTTTTATTTAGGGCAATCTTAAACCAGAATTCTACACCATTCTCTTTATTTGTAACGCCGCAGCTACCACCGCTCATTTCTGATATAGCTTTAACAATTGAAAGCCCTATTCCGCTTCCACCGTAAGCTCTGGTTCTTGCCTTATCAACCTTATAGAATTTATCCCATATATATTCAAGGCTTTCCTCAGGTATAGGCTTACCGGTATTAAACACTGAGAAATAAGCAAAGCCTTCCTGACGCTTTGTAGTAACCTCAATTCTCATATCACCTTCTACATGATTAAGAGCATTGTTTATATAATTACGAATGACCTCTTCTATATGGTATTCATTGGCAACAATATTTAACGCCTCGTCTTTATCTATATTAGTTATAACATCAACTTTCTTCTCATCAAATAATAGTTTATATGTCTCAAGACAGTTGTTAACCACCTGATTAAAATCAAATTCGTCTAAATCAAAGTCCCCATCCCCAAGCTCTAACTGCATAAGTCTTGTAAGTTCCTTAACCATATAGTTCATCTTCTTGGTTTCATCTATAATTACATCAAGATAGTACTCTGTTGACTCAGGATCAGAGTTTATTCCATCCTTAAGCCCTTCTGCATAACCAGATATAAGAGCTATTGGAGTCTTTAGTTCATGGGATACATTAGATATAAACTCAGTTCTCATCTTTTCGATAAGAGTTTTCTGTTCCACATCCTTAAGTAACTTTTTATTAGCCTCTCTTAGCTCATTAATAGTTTTTTCAAGAGTTTCTGACATGTGGTTAAAGTTTTCACCAAGAACCCCTATTTCACTGTTACTATTCCCGTCATACTTTACATTAAAGTCCAGGTCAGCCATACGAATAGATATATTTGTCAGTTTTTCAATAGGCTTACAAATATGATTTGATACAAACAGAGAAGTTATGCAGGCAAATGCCATGGAACAAAATGAAACGAAAAGTAAAAATGTTCCAGTTATCTTAACACTATATGTAATATCATCAACAGCGGTTCTGATAACAAAGAAATTGCCGTTGCTTAATTTCCCATAGATAGTTAGATAAACAAGTTCCTCAGAAATATCTTTTTGAGTACATATAGTATAATTTTCTGTCTTCTTTAATTCTTTAATAACATCATCGTTTTCTATGGCGTATTGTACGTCATTTAGAATTCTGTTTAGTTTTTTTGTGTTATTAATAGACGATATAATTGTTTTTGTTTCTGTATCCGCAATTATAAAGCTAAGGTTAAAGGTTGAACATATACTTTGAAGTTTATCCTGATACTCAGAAGATTCTGGATTAGCAGCATACTTTTCCATAATTTCATAAGCATCAAGAAGTTTAGTCTCTTTACCCTTTATATATATGTCTTTCAAAAAAAAGGCATTCATTACAATAGCAATTAATAAGGTTAAAAGCACAAGTGCTATAGACCTGAAAAATAACTGCTTTTTTAATGAATGTCTGCAAATCTTTTTACATTTAATCATTATTGCATTCCGAATTTATATCCGAGACCCCAGATAGTTTTGATTGTATCACCCTTGCTACCGAGCTTACTTCTAAGCTTCTTTACATGAGTATCGATAGTTCTGGCATCTCCAAAATAGTCATAATTCCAAACGTTGTTAAGAATCTTTTCTCTAGAAAGAGCTACGCCCTCATTTTCCATAAAATATGTTAGAAGTTCGAATTCCTTAAAACTTAGTTCGACTTGTGAACCATCTACAGTTACAATATGGGCAGATTTATCTACTGATATACCATACTTTTCAATAACAGCTCCTTCAAAAGGATTAGTTCTTTTAAGAATAGCCTGAACTCTTGCAACTAATATCTTAGGGCTAAATGGCTTAGATATATATTCATCAGCACCACTGTCAAAGCCCATAAGTTCATCTTCTTCACCTGTTTTGGCTGTAAGCATAATAACAGGAACCTTTGAAGTTTTTCTTATTTTCTTACATACCTGAATACCATCAAGCCCTGGCATCATAACATCAAGAATAATAAGATCAATATCATTATGACTTTCAAATATATCAAGAGCTTTCTCTCCATCTTCAGCTTCAACAACGTCGTAGCCGTCCTTCACAAGAAAGTCTCTTACAAGTTTTCTCATTCTGCTTTCATCATCAACAACTAGAATCTTCATAAATATACCTTTTTCGATAATCACACTTATTTTTTAATAATATTCTTAGTATGTATTGTAACAAGCACTTGTGAAATTCATGTGAAATAAGGAAGAAAATTTAGTTATTCTCAGAAAGCTTTTTCTCCCGTTCTCTAAGTTCTTGTTCTTTCTCTTTAAGTTGCTGTTCCCAGCTTGCATATTCATTCTGAATCTTTTCTCTATAGTTAAGAATAGTTGGACTATCACTTTTCTTAGCTATAGTAAGCATAACAATTACAATAATGATTAGAAGAAGAATGGCAATACGCTGGAACATTAAGAGTTCTCTAAGTTTTGTATTCTTACTTACTGTTCTCTTATACTTCTTCATAAGATCTTCAAGATTGCGCTGCTTAATACGCTGAATATCAGCGCTGAGTTCGTCCTCTTCTGATTCTTCTGAAGAATCATCATCGTTATCTGACTCTACCTCAGCATCTACTGATGCTTGCTCAGTATCTGTTGAAGTCAGAACATTCTCTGGTTGAGGTTCAGGTTCATTTTCAATAGCAAATGCTGGTTCTGCTGACTCTTCCTTTCCTACATCAGCTATGCTTTCAGCAACTGATTCGGATGTAACCTCAGCTTCCTTGGCAGCAAGTTGTTCTGCCTTAGCCGCAGCTTCCTGAGCCGCAAGTTCTTTCGCCTTAGCCGCAGCTTCCTGAGCCGCAAGTTCTTCTGCCTTAGCTGCAGCCTCTGCCTCTAGTTCTGAAACAAGAACTGGCATAATATAAGCCTGCTCATTTATTTCTGGAACAGGGCCCGTAAGTGCGACAGCATGGTCAGTTAAAAAGTCATGTATATGGTTAAGATAAGCGTATCCTTCGTATGTTTTGAATACGCTCTTATCTAATAATTTGCAATATAAAGAATACACAAGCTTAGGGTTGCCATAATCCATCTTTCCCTCTAGCATCTGTATCTTGCTCTGCTCCTGCTGTGCAAGCGCAGTAGATGCAGCATCTCTATACTGATATTCCCCTTCAAACGTTTTCAAACCAGGACCTCCTGTAAAGCAAAAGGACCCCATCGCAAAAAAGCGGTGAGGTCACATATATTACTTAAGTACCTTCTTTAACTCATCCATGAATGTATTAACATCCTTGAACTCTCTATAAACTGAAGCAAATCTAACGTAAGCAACTGCTTCAAGATCTTTAAGTTTTTCCATAACCATCTCGCCGATTTCGTTGCTTGATATTTCTTTCTCTTCTCTAGAGAAAATCATAGTTTCAACATCATCAACAAGTTTGCTGATCTGGTCAGCACTGATAGGTCTCTTATGACACGCCCTAAGAACACCTGCCTCAATCTTGGCTCTATCGTATGTTTCTCTGTTATTATCTTTCTTAATAACAATAAGTGGTATAGTTTCAACCTTCTCGTATGTTGTGAATCTCTTATCACACTCATCACATACTCTACGGCGTCTTATAGAATTATTATCATCTGCAGGTCTTGAATCAATAACTCTAGTGTTTTCATGTCCGCAAAATGGGCACTTCATATCCTATTCCCTCCATGGTTAACAGTAAAACTATATATATAGTAGTTTTCTGTACATAATAATACAATTTACAGTAAATATTATAAAAAATATAAAAATTTATGTCAACTAAATTATGTAAACTTTTTAGATCCCCCTGCGCATAAAAAAAGCAGGTGCATTAGCACCTGCTTAATAATTACTTTTTTTATTATGCCTGTGGGCAATCCTTGATTGAGAAGCTCATTCTTCCCATCTTATCCTTACCAAGGCAGATAACCTTAACAACATCACCAAGAGTAAGAACATCTTCAACATGCTCGATACGCTCTTTAGCGATCTTAGAGATATGTACCATACCTTCCTTACCAGGAGCGAACTCAACAAATGCGCCGAATTCCTTAATTGATACAACCTTACCTGTGAATGTCTGTCCTTCTGCAAAATCAGTTGTGATGATCTTAATCATGTTAAGAGCTTCATCCATCTTCTCCTGATCTGTACCGCATACAGATACAGCACCCTCATCAGTAATATCAATCTTAACACCTGTACGAGCAATAATCTCGTTGATTGTCTTACCACGCTGACCAACAACGTCACCAATCTTCTCAGGATCAATCTTAATCTGGATAATCTTAGGAGCGTACTCACCAACTGTCTTTCTTGGCTCAGCAATAGCTGGCTTCATGCAGTTGTCCATAATGAAGAGTCTAGCTTCACGACATCTAGCGATAGCACCTTCTACGATTGGTCTTGTAAGACCGTGAATCTTAATATCCATCTGGATAGCTGTGATACCTTCTGTTGTACCTGTTACCTTGAAGTCCATATCGCCGAAGAAATCTTCAAGACCCTGAATATCTGTAAGAAGTACGAAGTCATCATCTGTATCACCTGTTACTAAACCACAGCTGATACCAGCAACCATAGCCTTAATTGGAACACCTGCAGCCATAAGTGACATACATGATGCACATGTAGAACCCATTGATGTAGAACCGTTTGACTCAAATGTTTCAGAGACAGCACGGATTGCATATGGGAATTCTTCTTCTGAAGGAAGTACAGGAACAAGTGCCTTTTCAGCAAGTGCACCGTGACCAATTTCACGACGTCCTGGTCCTCTTGAAACCTTTGTTTCACCAACAGAATATGCTGGGAAATTATAGTGATGCATGTATCTCTTTGTCTTTTCATTTTCATCAAGGCCGTCAACCTTCTGAACCTCAGAAAGTGGAGCAAGAGTTACAACGTCACAAATCTGTGTCTGACCACGAGTAAACATAGCTGAACCATGTACTCTAGGAATAATATCTACTTCAGCAGCAAGTGGACGAATCTGTGTAATCTCACGGCCATCTGGACGCTTATGATCTTTAAGAATCATCTTTCTTACTGTCTTCTTCTGATACTGATATACTGCATCTGGAAGGATTGCAAGATACTCTTCATTATCAGCAAATGCCTCTTCAAATTTCTCTGTAATCTTTCTGATGTTTTCTTCACGAACCTGCTTCTCGTCTGTGAATACTGCTACTTCCATCTCTTCTGGAGTAACAATCTTCTTCATTGCTTCGAACATCTCTGCTGGAACTGCACATGATGTATATTCATGCTTTGGCTTTCCAACTTGAGCACAGATATCTTTAATCCAAGCAATAATCTTCTGGTTAACATCGTGAGCCATATAGATAGCTTCGATCATCTTAGCTTCAGGAATGATATTAGCACCAGCTTCAATCATGATAACCTTCTCAGATGTTGAAGCAACTGTAAGCTGAAGATCACCATCTTTCCACTGTGACTGGTTAGGGTTGATGATGAACTGGCCATCAACAAGACCTACCTGTGTTGTTGCACAAGGACCATCAAATGGAATATCAGAAATAGATGTTGCAATAGCTGAACCAAGCATAGCTACAAGCTCAGGTCTGCACTCTGGATCAACACTCATTACAAGGTTGTTAAGAGTAACATCATTTCTATAATCCTTAGGGAAAAGTGGTCTCATTGGACGGTCGATAACACGGCTTGTAAGAATAGCATTCTCACTTGCCTTACCTTCACGCTTGTTGAAACCTCCTGGAATCTTACCTACTGCATAAAGTTTCTCCTCGTATTCAACTGAAAGAGGGAAGAAATCGATACCATCACGTGGCTTTTCAGAAGCTGTTGCTGTTGAAAGCACTGTAGTATCACCATAGTGCATAAATGCTGCACCATTTGCCTGAGCAGATACTCTTCCTATATCAACAGAAAGTGTTCTGCCGCCGATTTCAATACTAAAAGTCTTGAATTCTTTACTCATTTTAAATCTCCTATAATTATTACTAATCAAAGAGTGCGAAAACACTGAAAGAGACTTAGAATTATTAAATATCTTTCAGTGGTCTCGTAATCTCTTTGACCGCAATTTACATAATATCATAGCCATTTTACAGTGTCAAATTAGTAAGATTTAATCAATCGACGAGAAAACTAATGTTTTCTTGTCGCTGCGCAAGTTGCATTCGGCGTAAGCCGAATAATTACTTTGTGCAACTCTACACAAAAAAACCTCTAGGTGAAACCTAGAGGTTTTGACAACTTTATTATTTTCTAATACCAAGCTTTTCAATAAGTGAACGATATCTCTCGATATCTACTCTCTTTAAGTAATCAAGAAGACCACGTCTCTTACCGATCATCTTGTACATACCTCTTCTTGAGTGGTGATCAAGTGGATGATCCTTAAGGTGAGCTGTAAGTTCCTCAATTCTTGCTGTAAGTACTGCTACCTGTACTTCTGGAGAACCTGTATCTCCTTCTTTTGTAGCATACTGCTTAATGATTGCCTGTTTCTTTTCTGCTGAAATCATTTTCTTTCCTCCTAATAATATTTATGGCCAAAACCAAGTACCAGGTTGGAGTATCCTAGAACCTAGTTAAGGTTACGCGACTCGCGCTTATCTAATATAACAAAACTATACTCATAAATCAAGTACAATTTTTATCAAACTCAAAATAATTAATGATCTTTATGCGCCGGTAGAATGCTTTAGTACAAGGCACCTGAAGGAGGCGATGTACGGCATCGTCGACTGAAGGTAACGCCGTAATAAAGTATTCTGGCAAGCAGAAAGTTAATCACCGATTATGTTGACTGCTTTGTATGGCGTTCTATAGTACATGCTCGATACTTTAATACCTGTCTTCGGACTGGAAGCATGGCAAACCTGACCGTTACCAATATATATAGCTACGTGGTTTATTCTTCCCCCTCTTGTATAGAATATTAAGTCTCCTGGCTTAACTGCTGAAAGACTTACTGTTCTACCACACTGTGCCTGTGAACCTGAGTAATGAGGAAGTGATATTCCGTAGTGGGCATATACACTCATTACAAATCCTGAACAGTCAGCACCCTTTGTAAGGGATGTTCCTCCCCATACATATGGATTACCAATAAACTGTTTAGCGTACTGGCATATATCAACTCGTACATTGGATACACCCTGACCATAGAGAAGTTCTGTCATGGATATAGCCGTTGTAAGCTTTGGTTCAACCTCTACATAATCTGAAGATATATAGGCCTCTTCATCATCAAGATCAAGCTTAACCCAGCCATTATCAAGTTCTTCAAGAACCTTAAGTTCCTCACCCTTTGGAAGCTGAGTAATAACTGAACATTCTGTATTAGGTGCCTCTCTTACTCTTACACCTTCACCTGTAGTTGTTGCTATTGGTGTAATGATTTCATTAGCCTTAGCAAGGGCCATAGGACCAGTAAGTAAGAAATCTGTTGAAGCATATCCTTCTATCTTTCCTGACTTAATATGAGCCCATCCATCGTCAGTTATCTCATATATCTCGCAGGCATCTCCATTAGACATCTTACCAACTAACTTACCATCTCCACTTGGAGTTTCTCTTATGTTAAGATGGTTGTCTACTGAGGCAATACCCAGATTATGATATCCGTAATATGTTGCTTCTTCTTCACTTGCAGTCAGGCCTTCTAGATTATCATCTATATCCTTTTCAATACCTGCAGACATAACCGCACCTGTTGTACCAGTCTTATCTCCACCTTCAAGGAAATTTGTGGTATAAGTCCAAGTTACCTCATTAGAAGAAACACTAGCTTTATGTTTCTTGTTATGTAATGCTACCAATAACTCTGCTGCACAGGCAATAACAACTACGCCTACAACTGCACTTGTTACGATAACAGTAAGTTTTCTTTTTTTAGTCATAATATGTTAAGCTTCTTCCTTCTCAACATGCAAAATATATTTTGCAACGTTGATAGCATGATCAGCCACACGTTCCAAACTTGATACAACGTCTGAGAAAATCATACCCGCTTCTGCTGTACATTCCTGTTTTGTTAATCTGTCAATATGATGCTGCTGAAGTTCTGTTTCCTTACCATCGACATTTTCTTCAAGAGCATAAAGCTCATCAAGAATCTGATCGTTGTTACCAGAAAGCATGTACTTAATAGCTTTATCAATAAGTGTATTTACAATACCCATCATATCATTAAGTTCTGCCTGAGCCTCCTTAGAGAAATCAACTCCAAGTTCTTTACGTCTCTCTGCAAGCTCAACGATAGACTGAGCATGGTCACCGATTCTTTCTATATCATTAGCAACATGGAATAAGGCACCGATACCCTTCAAGTCTTCGATTGGAAGAGTTGACTGGTTAATCTTAACAAGGTAGCTTGTTATAGCCTTGTTCATGAAGTTAATATTCTTCTCCATCTCATAGACCTCATTGATATCATCAGGGTCTAAGGTAATAAGTGCATTCATAGCACGGTTAAGGTTATCGCTGGCAAGTGAAGCCATACGCTCAAGCTCCTTGATACCATCTACAACAGCTGTTGATGGGTTAAAGAGAACCTTCTCACCGATGTATTTAAGCTGGAATGGTTCCTTGTAACCAATCTTCTGATCTTTACCAGGAACAACCAGATAAGTAAGCTTTACAATAAGTGATAAGAAAGGAAGTAATATTACAACCTGGAATATCTTTATTGCTGTATGGGCGTTAGCTATAAATCTACCATCATTAGCTGAGATTGACTTTATAAATGAAACTACAGAGTCAGACCATAATCTAAAGATAATAAACATTATTATGGTACCTATGATGTTAAACAAAAGGTGTATCATAGCTGCTCTCTTAGCATCCTTCTTACCTGTAAGAGAAGCTATAAGAGCTGTTGCACAGGCACCGATATTACAACCAAGGATAACATATAAACATATAGATACGTCAGGCATAAGCCCCTGCTGTGTAAGTAAAAGAAGTATAGATACAGTAACAGATGATGACTGGATAACCGCTGTTACTACAGTACCAACTAAAACTGCAAGTAAAGGATTCCTGAGTCCTGCAAAAAAGTTAATTACACTTTCTGATTCCTTCATGCTCTGCATGGCACTGCTCATGGTTGAGATACCCATAAAAAGTACACCGAAACCAAGAATAACATTACCAAACTCCTGGAAAGTTTTATTCTTCTTAACAAACATGGTAACCAATACACCTACAAGAATAAATACAGGTGCATATGCAGATAAGTTAAATGAAACAAGCTGTGAGGTAACTGTTGTACCGATATTGGCACCAAAGATAACGCCTGCAGCCTGATAAAGATTCATAAGACCTGAGTTAACGAAGCTGACAACCATAGCTGTGCAAGCAGATGATGACTGAATAATAGCTGTAAATACAACACCAACTATCATACCTATAAAACGGTTCTTGGTAAATATTTCCAGAATACTTCGAAGTTTAGCACCGGCGGCTTTTTCAATACCGTCGCTCATAAGATTCATTCCAAGAAGGAATAATCCAAGTCCTCCAACAAGGGTCATCACTTCAGCAGCGCTCATTATATCTCCTGTCCTACTTATATAAAGTATCGTATTAATCCTATAACACCATTATTAATAATACGCATACATATATAGTAAAACAAGTAAATATAATATTTTCGTCGATACTACGAAAAGTGTATAAATAAAAGAATTATTTTTTGTGCATTAAGTCTATATCCTTCTAACGCCTACTAATATAGCTTATTTGCCAAACATTTTCCCATCTTCTATGTCTTTAAGAAGGGCAGCTTTAAGTTCTTCTATCCCGTTAAACTTCATTTCAGGACGTTTAAATGCTTTAATGCTAACAAGTGCCTCTTCACCATAAACGTCCTCGTCAAAGTCATAGATATATGTTTCTATAGTAATCTGATTCTCTTTATTAACTGTTGGCTTATAACCTATATTTGTAATACTTCTATATGTATCACCATGAATCTGGGTTTCTGAATAGTAAACGCCTTTTTCAGGAAGAATCTTATTGTCTTCTGGTATTAGGTTAATTGTTGGAAAACCTATACTAGTTCCAAGATGGGCTCCATGCATAATCTTTCCAATAAAGGAATAAGGTCTGCCAAGCATATCTCCCACCTGACCAAGATTGCCATCAGATAATGTCTTTCTTATCCTTGAAGAACTAATAACCTCGTCTTTATACCATAGTTTTTCCAGCTGCTTAACCTTAAAACCACAGATGCCTTCATATTTCTTCATTAGGTCTAGATTTCCTAGTCCCTTATAGCCAAATGAAAGGTCCTCTGTACATACAATAATTCTTGCGTGAAGATAATCCCTAAGATAAGTAGTAATAAAATCCTCCGCTGATATAGCCATAGTTTCAGCAACAGCTGGAAACTCAATAAGATAGTCCACTCCCATCTTTGATAAGAGGCTTCTCTTCTCACTTTTTGTAGTAAGAGCCATACCATCCTCTAAACCAAGAAATACTGAAACCGAAGGTTCAAAGGTAAAGACAACAGACTTAAGTCCAAAGTTCTTGGCCTTTAAAATCTCTTCAAGGAGAATCTGATGTCCCTTATGAAGTCCGTCAAACTTTCCTATAACAACAGCTGTCTCTTCATTTAATTTAAATTCTGTTTTATCCTTAATAATCTGCATATAAACTATGTTTAACCTATGGGAAATATTTTGTAAGGCATAAGTATATTCTTAGCTGCATCAAACCTATATAAAGCAAAGAATACATCCTCTGTATTATGAACCCTGTATATCTTATCGGGCTCTGGATTTATCTCCTCTTCAAAACATGTAAGGTAAAGCGGATTGCCATTATCAATCTTTACCTTATACTCCTTCTTTACCTTCAAACATTCATATATGTCAAATGCCTCTTCAACTGAAAGAAGAATATCTTCAATACGACCGGCTTTAGCAATCTCTTCAACCTGAGCTAAGGTATAGGCATCTTTTATTTCAAAGCCACCTACTCTTGTTCTGGTAAGTTTATCCATACAGCCACCGCAGCCAAGCTTATCCCCTATATCCCTGCAAAGTGATCTGATATAAGTTCCCTTAGAACAGTCAATATTCATAATTACATAAGGAAGGTTTATATCAGTAATTTCAATAGAATTAATATGAATTCTTCTTGGCTTTCTTTCTATTACCACACCTTGCCTTGCAAGTTCATAAAGCTTCTTACCATCAACTTTAAGAGCACTGTACATAGGTGGAACCTGGTCGTAGTCTCCTACAAAAGAATTAACAGCCTCTATAACTTCTTCCCTGCTTACATTAACCTCATTAGTTTCTAAAACCTTTCCTGAAGTATCTTCAGTATCAGTAGAAGTACCAAGAAGCATAACAGCTTCATAGGTCTTGGTTCTATCTGTAAGCATGTCACAAAGTTTTGTTCCATTACCTAAACAAACCGGAAGCACGCCTCTTGCAAGAGGATCTAGCGTTCCGGTATGTCCTATCTTCCTTATCTTCAATATGCCTCGAAGGACTGCAACCACATCAAATGATGTGTAGCCTTCTTCTTTGTATATATTAATTATTCCGTTTAACATATAACCTATTTATTTCATAATCTTAGCAAGCTCATCGATAGCAAGTTTTTCTGCATCTAGTACACTTGCTTTAACATCACATCCAGCAGCTCTAACGTGTCCGCCGCCGCCAAAATGCTGAGATATTAAAGAAACATCATAATCATCGCTTGTTGAGCGGAAACTAATCTTACTTGTCTCTTCATTCTTATAATATATAAGAACTGCAACCTTGGCTTCTCTGGTAATTCGAAGAAGTTCAACGCAGCCTTCAAAGTCTTCTTTAGTAGCACCAAACTCTTCCATAAGCTCTTTGTCAGCAAGTCCTACAATGACCTTACCATCAAAGTAAAGTTTAGAATCAAGTACTATCCTGCTCTGGAATCTGTTCTGCTTATATGTCTTCTCAAAAAATGTATTATCAAGAAGATCAGAAAAATCAAAACCATATTCAACAAGTGATGCAACAGTCTTAAGCGTCTTAGGAGTAGTAGATGAATATCTGAACACTCCTGTATCATGAGCTATTCCCATATAAATAAGAGTAGCAATATCCTTGTCTATAAACTCTTTATCAATAATGTCATATATAAGTTCTGCTGTTGATGAAGCTCCTGCAACAACATAGTTAACCATAGAGCTCCCCTCTGCGTTGCTCTTATGATGGTCAATATTAATTGTCTTACCAGCCTTGGAATATATATCCATGGTTCCCGTTCTATCCGGAACGGAATCAAGCACTATAAATGCATCAAAGATAATATCGCTCTTAAAAGATGAATCAATATCATCTACAGCTGGTATGGAGTTAAATGCTGAAGAAGGTTTCTGTAAAAAGACCTTAACATCTGCCTCTGGCATCCTTTTTTTTAAGTAAAGATAAAGAGCCAGACAAGAACCAATACAGTCCCCATCTGGTCGCTCGTGTCCAGTAATAGCTATGCTTTTTAAACCTTTTACTTCATCATAAATATTAAACATGCTTACTCTTCATCTGGCTTAATATTCTTATTAGCCTCTTCAATAAGTTTAGACATATGATTACCATATGCTATAGAATTATCAACATAAAATCTAAGCTCTGGAGTATTTCTAAGATTAACTCTTCTGGCAAGTTCTCTCTTAAGATATCCTTCAGCAGACTGCACTCCCTTAAGAGCGTCGCTAATCTTATCTTCATCGCAAAGGAAACTTACATATACCTTACAAGTTTTAAGATCTGGAGCAACTTCTACATCGGTTACTGATGTAAATGCTGGAACCCTAGGATCTTTTATTCCATCACGAAAAAGTTCTGCCAGTGTCTTTAATACTTCAGAATTAATTCTTGTATTTTTTACACTATTCTTTCTCATTATATTACCATACCTTTCATAAAAGGCAGCCTATAGGCAAGGTTCCTATCTAGGAACCTCAACCATAATATATGCTTCAACAATATCAAGTTCTTTCATCTGATCAAAGCCATCAAATACAAGACCACACTCATATCCAGCCTTAACTTCCTTAACATCGTCCTTGAATCTCTTAAGTGATGCAAGATCACCTTCGAAGATCTGCTCGCCTTCACGAGTGATTCTAACCTTACATCCTCTCTGGAATTCACCGTCAAGTACGTATGAACCTGCAATATTACCAATAGCAGAAGCCTTGAATATCTGACGAACTTCAGCATGACCAATAACCTTTTCTTCGAATACTGGATCAAGAAGTCCCTTCATAGCTGCTTCCATCTCTTCTATTGCCTGGTAGATTACTCTATAAAGTCTGATATCTACGCCTTCGTGTTCAGCTGTCTGCTTAGCAACAGCATCTGGTCTAACGTTGAAACCGATGATAATAGCGCTTGAAGCACTAGCAAGTACTACATCGGATTCGTTGATTGCACCAACACCGCCGTGGATAACCTTAACGATAACCTCATCATTAGAAAGCTTAACAAGTGACTGCTTAACAGCTTCAACTGAACCCTGTACGTCAGCCTTAATAATAATATTAAGTTCCTTAAGGTTACCTTCCTGAATCTTAGAATAAAGTTCATCAAGACTCATCTTGCTCTTTGTCTCTTCAAGGAGCTTAGCCTTGTTCTGTGCGATAAATGTCTCAGCGTACTGCTTAGCTTCCTTATCGTTGCTGTGACAGATAAATATCTCACCAGCATTAGGAACATCGTTAAGACCAAGAATCTCAACTGGAGTTGAAGGACCTGCTTCCTTAACTCTTCTTCCCTTATCATCAACCATGGCTCTTACCTTACCATGTGAAGCACCTGCTGATATAAAGTCACCAACTCTAAGTGTACCCTTCTGAACAAGTACTGTAGCAACTGGACCACGTCCCTTATCAAGCTCTGCTTCGATAATAAGACCTCTTGCACGTCTGTTAGGATTAGCCTTAAGTTCAAGAACTTCAGCAGAAAGAAGAATCATCTCAAGGAGACTTTCAATACCTTCACCTGTCTTAGCTGATACGCCAGCGAAGATTGTCTGTCCGCCCCAGTCTTCTGCAATAAGACCATACTCTGTAAGTTCCTGCTTAACTCTATCGATGTTAGCACCTGGCTTATCAATCTTGTTAACAGCTACGATAATTTCGATACCAGCAGCCTTAGCATGGTTAATAGCTTCTACTGTCTGAGGCATAACACCATCATCAGCAGCTACAACAAGGATAGCGATATCTGTTGAGTTAGCACCACGCATACGCATAGATGTAAATGCTTCATGACCTGGTGTATCAAGGAATGTAATATTCTTACCCTTGATATTAACTGTATAAGCACCGATGTGCTGTGTGATACCACCAGCCTCACGGTCTGTAACATTTGTTTTTCTAATAGCATCAAGAAGTGAAGTTTTACCGTGGTCAACGTGACCCATAACACAGATTACAGGTGGTCTTTCCTTAAGCTTCTCTGCTGGTTCTTCCTCTTCTTTAAGAAGTTCAGCGATAACATCAACCTTCTCTTCCTGCTCGCACATGATTTCATAATCAAGTGCTATCTCTTCTGCCTTTTCAAATGGAATCTGTGAGTTAACAGTTACCATCTCACCAAGCATAAAGAGTTTCTTAATAATTGCAGATGGCTGAATCTTCATCTTATCAGCAAGTTCCTTGATAGTAATCTGCTCGCCAACTGTAATTACCTTAATATCATCTTCTACAACTTCTTCCTTAACCTTAACTGGCTTCTGGAACTTACCAGCCTTAGAGTTACGGTCCTTACCAAGTTTCATCTCGTTATCATCTTCGTAGAAGAGATCCTTGTTATTCTTTCTATCTCTGTCTTTGCCCTTATCTCTATGTCTACCTTCATTGTTTTCTGGCATAGAAGGTGCAGCACCTGCAAATGACTTACCAGCAGGTCTCTGGCCTGGTCTAGAATTATCGAATGGTCTCTGACCTGGTCTTGACTGGTTATCTCTTGGAGCAAAGCCTCTGCTTGGGCCTCTATCCTGATTTCTGTCTCTTACCTGACCGCCCTGAGCTGGTCTAAATCCACGCTGGTCACCCTCGCGTGATGGCTGAGCTACTTCTCTCTCTGGAGCATTCTGTGCCTTCTCAGCTTCCTGAGCCTTAAGCATCTCCTGCTCTTTAGCAAGTCTTCTATCTGTAGCCTGCTGAGCTCTGTCGATCATATTTTCTCTAGGCTTAATTGGACCAGATGGTCTCTGACCGTACTGGTTACCAAATCTGTTATCCTGATTCTGTGGTCTGTATGTACCGCCGCCATTACGTCTGTCTGGCTGAGCATTTCTCTGGTTTCTCTGCTCGTTACCTACGATAATGATAGCTTTCTTCTTCTTAAGAGGTGGCTGTTGCTTAGATGCCTGATCTTCTGGCTTCTTAGCTTCTTCTTTATTTTCAGTTGGCTTTTCTGTCGCCTTCTCAGCTGGCTTTTCTTCAGCCTTAGGTGCAACTTTTGAAGCTGGCTTCTCAGCCTTTTCTTCCTTTGTTACAGCTGGTGCAGCATCTTCACCGCCTGCTTTTTTATATCCTAATTTCCCAAGTTCAGGAATAATAAGGGCTTCCTCCTCTGGAGTAATACCACTCTGAGCTTTCTTACCGGCTACGCCTTTGCTCTCTAATAACTCGATAACTTTATTATTATCAAGTCCCTCATACTCCTTCGAAAATTGACTAATTCTTTTACTCATCTATTACTCCTCCATCTCCCTGAAACTATCGTATTTCTTAACTATGCTACTGGCAAAACCTGGGTCATTAACCGATAGGGAAGCTCGCATCTCAGTTCCCGTCCATTTCCCTAGTTCTTCTTTTGAACCAAGTTCTATAATTGGCACTTCATAAAAAGTACACATGTCATGAAAATTCTTTTTTGTATTGTTCGAAGCATCCTCCGCTACTATTACAAGCTGGGACCTTCCTTCCTTAACACACTTCTCCGTCATAAACTCTCCGCCAGATAACTTTCCAGCTTTCTTAGCAAGACCAAGAAGTGACAAAACTTTGTTACTATCTGCCAATAATTGACTCCTTTACCAGTATTAACTAAGAATATTATTCTTCTGTAGTTTCTGGTGCTTCTTCTACTACATCAGCACCCTCTTCGTCTGTATATTCAACTTCGTCTTCATAATCGTATTCTTCATCATCCATGTAGTCTTCGATTCTGAATCCGTAAGCATCCTTAGCCTGTGTTTCAGACTTAATATCAATCTTGTAATTTGTAAGCTTAGCAGCAAGTCTAGCATTCTGACCAGCCTTACCAATAGCAAGTGAAAGCTGTGAATCAGGTACTACTACGTTTGCTGTCTTCTCATCAGGATCAGCGAATACATTAACGATCTGAGCTGGTGATAAAGCATTCTTAATAAGGTTACCTGGGTTATCATCGTAGCAGATGATATCAATCTTCTCACCACGAAGTTCCTTAACGATAGCATTAACTCTGGCACCGTTAACACCTACGCAAGCACCAACTGGATCTACGTTCTCATTGTTAGAGATAACAGCCATCTTTGTACGGCTACCTGGCTCTCTTGCAATAGACATAATTTCTACTGTGCCATCTTTAATCTCTGTAACTTCTTCTTCAAAAAGTCTTCTAACAAGGTCTGGATGAGTTCTGCTGACCTTAATCTTTGATCCCTTAGGAGTAGACTTAACTTCAAGAACAAAGAACTTCATTCTTTCGTTTGAAGAATATTTTTCATTAGGAACCATCTCGTTCTCTTCAAGTGTAGCATCAGCCTTACCAAGGTTAATAATAAGGTTTCTACCTACCTTACGTGTGATAACACCTGTGATGATATCCTTTTCTTTAGCATGGAACTGGTTATATACAACATTTCTTTCTTCTTCTCTAATCTTCTGAGTAATAACACTCTTAGCATTAGTTGTTGCAATACGGCCAAACTCCTTAGAGTTAATCTCAACATCAACAAATCCGCCAACTTCAGCCTTTGGATCGATGTGTCTAGCTTCATCAAGTGAAATCTCAATAGCTGGATCCATAACATCATCAGCAAGTTCGATAACTTCCTTTGTAGCTATTACATGGAATTCACATGTATCTCTATCAATGTCAACCCTTACATTGTCAGCACTCTTGAAGTGGTTCTTGCATGCTGTAACAAGTGAGTTGCTAATAGCCTCAAATAAGGCTTCTTTGCTAATCTCTTTTTCTCTCTCTAAAAGATCTAAAGCTTCCATTAACTCTGTGTTCATTATTTAATCCTCCTAATAATATACCTTTAAAAATCCAAAGCTAATTTTATAATTGATATTTTACTTCTTTCGAAAACTTTTTCCTGGCCATCTATATCAATAGTCAGACTTGTCTTATCATATGCCTTTAAGTTGCCGGCATATTCTTTAGTACCATCTATAGCTTCAAAAAGCTTAAGTTCAACATCTTTACCTATACTCTGTTCAAGATGTCTATCCTTCTTAAGAGTTCTGCCAAGTCCTGGGCTTGAAACCTCAAGGATATAAGCCTGAGCTATAAAATCATCCTTATCAAGTGCATCTGACAACTTTCTGCTAACATTTTCACAATCATCGATTGTTACTCCGCCTTCTTTGTCAATATATGCACGAAGGTAATAATCAGCACCTTCTTTTACGTACTCTACATCATATATAGATACGCCATACTCCTGTGTAATGGGGAGAAGAAGCTGTTCAACCTTTTCTTCGTAACCTTTACGTTCACTCATATTTAATTTCCTTCTTCGCGTTCTTTAATCGAGGAGAGACGATGTAATCGTTCTCGACTCGCCGCGCGGGGTGCATCCGGCGAAGCCGGAAAAATACTTTATGCACCCCTGCGCATAAAAGAAGAGAAGGTTTCTTCAACCTTCTCTCGCTAAAAATCATCTAACCATATGTGAGTATAACACCGATGTTATGTAAATGCAAGATGTTATTGTAATTTAACTTTATCTTTTGGTAAGAACTTAATAAGCATCTCTTGAATACTTTCATATTCTACTGGCTTACTCATGTACTCATCGAAGCCTCGCTCTATATACTTTTCTCTAACACCAGCTATAGCATTGGCCGTAAGAACAACTACCGGTGTATCTTTATTAAGACCTTCTGAATCTTCTTTAATTCTCTTAAGTGTTTCCTCTCCATCCATCTTAGGCATCATATGATCAAGGAATATAAGGTCAAACTTAATCTTCTTACAAGCCTTAATACACTCTTCGCCGCTTTCTACCGTTACAATCTTTATTCTGTTACTCTTAAGAAGTTTTCTAAAGATAACAAGGTTCATAGCATTGTCATCAACTGCAAGGACAAATGCCTCCGGCGCAGTGAATTTTTCATCCATCTCAACTACAACGCTATACTTGTTAAACCAGTTAACATTTCCAAGAGATGCATTGTCAGCAATCTTTTGATTAACCTGGAATGAGAAGGTAGAACCTACACCGTATTTACTTTCAAACTCAAGTTTTGAACCCATAAGAAGAAGTATCTGCTGGGAAATATTAAGTCCAAGACCTGCCCCTTGTATTTTTCTGTTTCTTTCAAGATCAAGTCTTTGGAACTTCTGAGTAAGCTTTGAAAGATCTTCAGGTTTAATACCTATACCACTATCTCTAACATATACTTTAAGGATTAATTCATCTTCATTTAATCTGTCGTATGTGATTTCAAGTTCTACAAATCCTCTTTCTGTATATTTAAATGCATTGGAAAGAAGATTGATAATTACCTGATGAAGTCTTATAACATCACCATAAAGAGCCTTAGGCATAACAGGGTCAACATTAATCTTAAAGTCTATCTTCTTATCGTAAGATCTTTGTTTTATCTCTTCTATTAAGAAACTGACACACTGTTCTACAGAATAAATCTCGTTCTTAATAACGAATTCTCCCGATTCAACTCGGGTAACATCAAGAATATCATTAACAAGATAAAGCAGTACTTTACCAGCTTCATTAGAACTTTGAGCATACTTCTTAATTGTAAGTGATTGTGACTCTTTAAGGATAAGCTGGTTCATACCAAGCATGGTATTAATAGGTGTTCTTATCTCATGGCTCATGTTAGCAAGGAAATCTGTCTTAGCCTGGTTTGCAATATTGGCCGCCTCAGCTATCTTGGTCTGAGCATCAACCGCCTCATCTATCATATCCTTATTCTGTATAGCAAAATGCACTGTTAACAAAACGATTGCCATGGCAGTACATTCTAAAAGCTGTTCTGGGTAAAAATATTCGATAGCTATAGCTGCAGTTGTAAAGAATATAAAAGCAAACATAACAACTCTTACAGAGTTATTTGTTTTACTAAAATGTATAAAGAAATAGAAAACAGAAACAATCATATATATTGCAGCGACAACATATATAACCATTATAAACGGTCCTCTGTAATAGACGCCATCTTTTACTTCAAATAAAGCCCCAGTAAAGGTGTTAGTAACAACAAGAATACCCACTAATAAATATGGAAATCCCATTAGAAAATGCTCTTTTCTTGCCATCTTCCTAGGACTAATATTATAGAAAAGATAGTAAGCAATTAAAGGAAGTGGCACGATATGAACAAGGTGGTATATTGCTGTCACAGTATATAGAACCTGATTGTAGAATACGCTTTTACTAGGGTGCATAAGCATATAGCTTGAGCCCCCGTCTAAAATACAGCACAAGAAAAGAACTGCAATCATTGTAAGATATATTCTTCTAAGTCTTTTATTCTTAGCAGGAATAAAAAGATGGGCAATAAATACAATAACTGCTATTATGGCAGAATATATGTCATATTGTAATACATAGTGAATCATGTCATTTACCTAATAAAATTAGAATCAAATGAGTCCCCCCGCAAAGCGCTATGTAAACTCTTTAATCATTATATCAAAATATAAATAAAATAAAAACTCCTCCGCATTAACTGCGAAGGAGTAATTATTAGAAATAAAAATCAGCTCTATTTAGTTAATTATGCATTAACAATCTGACCGAAGTCTGGCTTAAGAGCTGCACCACCGATAAGACCACCATCGATATCTTCTTTTGCAAGTAGTTCAGCAGCGTTACCAGCGTTCATAGATCCGCCGTACTGAATACGTACAGCTTCAGCTGTTGGAGCATCATAAAGCTCAGCAATAGTCTCACGGATCATCTTACATACTTCCTGTGCCTGATCAGCTGTAGCTGTTTCACCTGTACCGATAGCCCAGATTGGCTCGTATGCGATAACAAGTTCCTTAACCTGATCAGCTGTTACACCTGAAAGATCCCATGTAATCTGTCTCTTGATCCATTCGCAGTATGTACCTGCTTTACGAAGAGCAAGTGACTCACCACAGCAAAGGATTGGCTTAAGACCTGAAGCAAATGCCTTCTTAACCTTTGCATTGATAAGGATATCGTTCTCACCGAAGATATCTCTTCTCTCTGAGTGACCGATGATGATGTACTCAACACCTGCATCCTTAAGCATTGGAGCAGAGATTTCACCTGTGAAAGCACCCTTATCTTCGATGTAGAAGTTCTCAGCACCAAGATGTACGTTTGTACCCTTGATTGCTTCTGCTACAGGAACGATGTCGATTGCTGGTACACAGTATACTACATCAACGTTATCATTCTTTACTAAATCTTTAAGTGTTGCACATAATTCAACTGCCTCGCTTGGAGTCTTATTCATCTTCCAGTTTCCGGCAATAATTCTTCTTCTAGCCATTTTAACTATCTCCTATTTATATTTTATTCAAAGTCCGGGCATCTATATCCTTGCCCTATTCAAAACGCCGGGCATCAATATCCTTGCCCTATTCAAAACCCCGGGCATCCATATCCTTGCCCTATTCAAAACGCCGGGCATTTTGCGAAGCAAAATGTCCAATAATTTAGAAGGCGTTCTTGAGAAAAATAATATATTGCAGAAGCCGTTTGCGAAATAGCCTCTGCTATGAGCAATTACGGCTTCGCAATGTTAATATTTTTCGAAAGATTACGGCTTCTTAATTATTTATTGTCAGCTGCATATACGCCTGGTAATTCCTTACCTTCAAGGAACTCAAGTGAAGCACCACCACCTGTTGAGATGTGGCTCATCTTGTCAGCGAATCCAAGCTGGTTACATGCAGCTGCTGAATCACC
Organism: Lachnospiraceae bacterium NC2008; assembly: GCA_000687675.1. GTDB lineage: Bacteria > Bacillota > Clostridia > Lachnospirales > Lachnospiraceae > NK4A136. Next base: position 23,599 of record JHWS01000008.1, read on the forward strand.
ACCACCGATGATTGTTGTTGCATCTGTCTCAGCAAGTGCCTTAGCTACAGCGATTGTACCCTTAGCAAGTGTTGGGTTCTCGAATACACCCATAGGTCCGTTCCAAACAACTGTCTTAGCGCTCTTAACTGCGTTAGCGAAGAGTTCCTGTGTCTTAGGTCCGATATCAAGACCTTCCTTGTCAGCAGGGATGCTGTTTGAATCAACATATTCTACATCGATAGGAGCATCGATTGGATCTGGGAAACCAGCTGCGATACCTGTATCTACAGGAAGAAGAAGGTTCTTGCCAAGCTTCTCAGCCTTAGCCATCATTTCCTTACAGTAATCAATCTTCTCGTTATCAACAAGTGACTTACCGATTTCATATCCCTTAGCCTTAAGGAATGTGAATGCCATACCACCACCGATGATAAGAGTATCAGCCTTCTCAAGAAGGTTATCGATAACGTTAAGCTTATCAGCAACCTTAGCACCACCAAGGATAGCTACGAAAGGTCTTACTGGATTCTCTACTGCATTACCAAGGAAGTCGATTTCCTTCTGCATAAGGTATCCAACTGCGTTAACACCACCCTTTTCTGTGATGTACTTTGTAACTACTGCAACTGAAGCGTGAGCTCTGTGTGCAGAACCGAAAGCGTCGCATACATAATCATCTGCAAGATCAGCAAGTTCCTTTGCAAATGCTTCGCCAGCTTCCTGTGGCTTAGTCTCTTCCTTACCACGGAATCTTGTGTTCTGAAGAAGAACTACATCTCCTTCTTTCATAGCTGCTACTGCAGCTGTTGCGTCAGCACCTGTTACGTTGTAATCAGCAACAAAGTTAACTGGCTTACCAAGCTTCTCTGAAAGTCTCTTAGCAACTGGTGCAAGAGATTCCTTCTCGTTAGGTCCTTCTTTAACCTTACCAAGGTGTGAGCAAAGGATTACCTTAGCTCCATCGTTAATAAGTTTGTTGATTGTTGGAAGTGCAGCATTGATACGTGTCTCATCTGTGATTTCACCATTCTTAAGTGGTACGTTGAAGTCACATCTTACGAGTACTCTTCTGCCCTTTGCGTTAAAATCATCAACGCTTTTCTTGTTTAATGACATCTTAATGTCCTCCTTAAAAAATAATTTTTTTCTCTGTGGTCTGCGCATCGCCACAGAAAAACGTGCCCCATTTACACAGAGCACGTACATTATAACATATTATTATTAGCTGTAGAATAGGGATTTTTCCAATAAAATGCTTGATTTATACCTTATTTTTATCTAAGTTTTTCCTTGATTACATTCTTAGATCTAAGAGCCTTAACCTTATACAAATCTTCATCTGCAATTGTCATAGCCTGAGATAAGCTAAGTCCCGCATCTTTATCCATTACGCAGGCACCTGCAGATACTGTAATATTGTAGTCTTTATCAGACTTCTCATTGAATGCACTAAAGCTCTCATAGAGTTCAAATAAGTCTTCACCAGGGAATACATCTTCTCTTGGCTCAGTAGCAACACAAAACTCATCACCACCGATTCGTCCAATTACTGCCTTATTGCCAAAATGCTCCTTTAGCTTGTCTGATATAACCTTAAGTGAGAAGTCACCATCCTGATGCCCAAATCTGTCATTGATAATCTTAAGGTTATTCATATCTACGTAGAAGATACATACCTTCTTACCAGCAGCAAACTGACTATCTATAAACTTCTGAGCATTGGACTCAAAGCCTCTTCTGTTATATAATCCAGAAAGTGCATCTGACTTAGATATATTTTCAAGAACGATATTATTCTCTTTAAGAGATCTAAGAGTTGCTTCATAATCTTTAAGAAGCTTTTCGTTAGTTCCAAGAAGAGAAAGCATCTTTATACCAGATGAAACCTGACTTACAAGAAGTTCTGAATATAGGTACTCTTCCTTAGGCATATCGCAAATAAACACACCATATATAATCTCATTAAAGAATATTGGCATAAGAATGGCTGTATTATATGATTCCCAGTCAAAATATTTATTCTTAAATATTTCTTTTTTCTTTATATGCTGCTTCATCTTTGTAATAGAAAGAGTTTCACCGTTATGAAGTACAGCCTTAACAGAAAGTTTTTCCGGAATAACAAAATCTTCATGCTGAAAATGTATAATAGGATGATCATACATATAGATAACAGCATTCTTAATATTCATCCACTTTAAAGTAGAAAGCACCTGAACATAGCTAAGGTCATTGCCCCTTTCAAATGCCATAGTATCTCTGACAAATGACTGCATACTAACTACTTTTTCTGTATAGCGATGAGTTTTATCATTTAAAGAAGCATTAAGTTTAAATACCATCTCTCTGTAGCATTTTGACTTAATATTAATATATATATCTATTATCTCTTTGTCCCAGCACTTCTTGATAATTTTATCAAAGAAGTCATCCATAATGTTGATCATACGACCTATGTCAATATAATCTTCCATCCCAAGCTCAAACATCTTGTCCAGGTATTCAACTGCGTTTTTTGCATACTCCTTGGATGTCATCTCTTTCTTTGAAACAGAAAGAACAAGATCTACTAGTTTGTTAAATTGTGACCTGAGAGTAAGAATGACTCTCTCATCAATTACATGAACGCTGGACTTAATAATATCAAAGAAATCCGGCTTACTATCTTCCTCTTCCAGGATTTTAATCTTATTAAAGCATGTAAATGATTTTCTCATTACAAACTTAGTCCCGATTTCAAGGTCCTCTATCCGGTCTCCTCTTATAACTCTCATCAAACTGCGAAATGCCTCCGCACCAAGTTCAACGCAGTCAGTTCTTACTGATGAAAGAGGTGGATTCATAGTTGCTGCATTGAAAGAATCATCAAAGCCGAGAACAGATAAATCTTCGCCAACTTTTCTGCCTCTTTCTTCAGCAATTTTATATACTCTTCCTGCTATAATATCATTACCACAAATAACAGCTTCTACATCTGGATGGGCATCAAATAAGTCATTAATCTGTTCTTCACAAGGCCAGAAAAAGTCACCATAAAAAACTGAATTTTCATCATGTGGAAGGTTATTAGAATCAAGGAAATTAAGAAATGTTTCCCTACGGGCAATAGCATCAACATTATCCTTCTGACCTGTAATCATACCAAACTTTCTGACACCAGCATTGTAAAGAGTATGAAGACCATCAAGCAGTCCAGATGCATTGTTAAGAAATACGCCCTTAGCAGTATCATCAGAATAAGCTATATAAACATGTGGGATATTAGCATATTGAGACGCGAATATCTTCTTATGCTCATCATCAGCGAACATACAAACAGAGGCAACTTCTACGATTATACCGTCTAAGTTGTCAAGCTGAGTGTATGGAAAAAGTGAATTGAATTGATAAATATATGGATATTCGAAGTTTAGTTCATAGTCATGCCCATAATACTTAGCAGGAATAATAACAACATTAACATCCTCCTGCTTAGCAAGCCTTGAAACCCCTTTACATATATCCCTAACATAGGCCTCAACAAGACCTGATACAACAATACCTATCGTCATTATCTATCTGTAATCCTTGTACTTTATTTTAAAGCTATGGATATATTATACAATCATTAAAAACAGAATTAAACTGAAAAAGTGCTAATAACAAACCTTATTTCTTCCGTGATTTTTACCAAAATACAGTCTCTGATCAGCATGTTCAATAGCCGCTTCAACACCCTGACTTGGACTATATTCTGTAAGTCCAAATGTCATAGTAACTTTTATCTCTTTATCTTCATAAGGAATAGTAAGTTCCTTAACCTTACTTCTCATTTCTTCAAGAAGCACAAATGCCTGGTCGCCGTTAATATTATCAAATACAAATAGGAACTCTTCTCCTCCCCATCTGGCAACACAACCTTTGCCATCCATGCATTCTTTCAAAGTAGCAGAAACTGCTTTTAATACTTCATCACCGCCGCCATGACCATATGTATCATTAACATGTTTAAAATGATCTATATCTCCCATCCCTATTGAAAGGACATTATTTCCATCTTCAAAATCCTGAGTCAGTGTAGTTAAAAATGATTTAACCGCACCTCTATTAAACAACTGTGTAAGAGGATCAATAGAAGCAGCCATAAGAATCCTCTTGTTATAATCTATAAGTTTCTTCTCTGAATTTAGAGACTTGCCAGAAAAAAGTTCAAGCCCTATAAGAAGCGAGGCAAAAACTAATATACTGGAAAAGATTCTAACAAATATCTTACAAATTCCATATAAAGGATATAAAGGTGTAAGAGCTCCTGATACTATATTTAAAGCAACAAACAAAACACAGCCAAAGGATGCTATGGCAAGTTTGGTTCTAAATTTTAAATAGAATGTTATACAACATAATTCCAGTGCAATTATAAGAAAATACTGAGATCCACTTGTGTAACCGTAAGTTATCATGCAGGCTATTGAATAAAGAGTACATGTAACAATAAGTAATATCTTAGAGCATTTTACATGTCCTTTTGCCCCCATAACAATAACCATTGCAAAAAGAGTGACGAATGACAGCCCTACATAGAAGGACTGCCATTCGCCTAGAAAAGGGAAAACGCTATACAATACTAACGTATGTATCAATAATATAACTGCCTGGGCTCTAATAATTAAAGAGATTCTTTCGCTTTCATTACCAAATTCTTCGTCTTTAACAATCAGATGTAATATATCTTTTGAAAAACCCATTGTTCTAATCCCCCGATTATCGCAAATCTTATACTTATTTTTACATCCCCAGGTCTTTACCTGCGAGCGATACATTATATTCACAAGCTACCGCTCGCAGAACCTTTTTCTTATGTTAAACGTTTCCTATTATGAAGTTAATTAATTATTTTGCTTTCTTTCTTGAGATTACGTCAAATGCTACAGCGAAGATGAAGATTGCACCCTTTACGATGTACTGCATGTAAGCATCTACACCCATAAGGTTCATACCGTTTGTAAGTGACATAATTACAAGTGTACCGATAATTGTGTTTGTAACTTTACCAACACCACCTGATACTGCAACACCACCGATGTAAGATGATGCGATAGCATCCATTTCAAATGCGTTACCAGCTGTAGGAGTTGCTGATCTAAGTCTTGATGTATAGAGGATACCAGCTATTGCAGCAAGTACACTCATTGAGCAGAATGCAAACATTGTAACGTTCTTAACGTTGATACCTGAAAGTTCAGCTGCCTGATCGTTACCACCGATACCGTAGATTGCACGGCCAAGCTTTGTCTTGTTAAGCATCATGTTATAGATTACAAGGATAACTGCTACTATTACTGCTGACCAAGGAATACCCTTTGTTTGAGCAAGAACATATATTATTGTCATAATTGCGGCTGCAATTATAAGAAGTGAAACTACAAATATAGGTGTTGATAAAACCTTGAATCCATATTTCTTCTTGTTATTTCTCTCTTTTATCTGAGAGATGATTATAAGTGCTACCATTACAACGCCTGTAAGCATTGTAATAAGGTGAAGTGGACTCTGGATTGGAAGATCAGGAATATAACCATTGTTTAATTCGTTGAATGTATCATTATCTACAACGATTGTACCTGTCTTAAGAACTACACCAAGAAGTCCTCTGAAGATGAACATACCTGCAAGAGTAGTTACGAATGCCGGTACACCAACCCTTGTTACTAAAGTACCCTGATAGATACCAATTACAAGTCCGAATAAGATAACTGCTGGTATAACGATGTATACTGAGATACCTTTCGATAACATAATGGCACATAAGGCACCAGAGAAACCTGCTACATAACCTACTGAAAGGTCGATATGCTTAAGAATTAAGATAAGTGTCATACCTATAGCAAGTACTGCTACGTATGCTGCCTGGTTAAATAAGTTTGATATGTTATTAGCTGTTATAAATTTACCATCTGTATTAACTGAAAAGTAAATAATTATGAGAATAAGCACTATGTACATCATATAGTCACGAAGATTAGATTTCAAAAGATGTCCAATTTCTTTGCCTAGACTCTCCTTCTTTTGAACTGTCTCATTAATCTCTGTCATTGGTTAATCCTCCTTTGATTTGATGGCAAGTGCCATAACTTTCTGTTCTGTTGCTTCCTCTCTTGAGAGTTCGCCTGTAATTGTACCTTCGCTCATTACGTATAATCTGTCGCTCATACCAAGAACTTCTGGTAATTCTGATGAAATCATGATGATACTCATACCCTCTTCCACCAGTTTATTCATAAGTGTGTAAATTTCGTACTTAGCACCAACATCGATACCTCTTGTTGGCTCATCAAGTATAAGTACCTTAGGGCGAGCGAACATCCACTTGGCAAGCTGTACTTTCTGCTGGTTACCACCACTAAGATTTCCAACCTTCTGTTCTACACTTGGTGCCTTGATGTTGATTGAATCCTTATAATATTTTGCTTGTTTAATTTCTTCGTTGTTATTTACAAAGAGGCCGTTTGTGATTCTTTCAAGGTTTGCAAGAGTTGTGTTGTACTTAATATCCTGAATAAGTACTAAACCATTACCCTTTCTATCCTCTGAAACATAAGCAAGACCACTCTTAATTGCCTGCTTTGGTGTTTTAAATCTTGACTTCTTACCGTCAAATGTTAATTCACCAGACTTAATCTTATATTTTGGTGTATTACCAAATATTGAAAGAGCAAGTTCTGTTCTACCAGCTCCCATAAGTCCCTGAAGACCAACTATCTCGCCTTCTCTTATGTTCATGCAAACATTGTGAAGAATTTCACGTCCCTTAACTGGATCTTCAACTGTCCAATCCTTTATATCGAAAACTACTTTACCAGGAGCTTTCTTCTCTCTAGTTGGGTAGATGTTGTCAATTTCGCGTCCAACCATATTCTTAATGATGTCAGACTCTTTAACTTCCTGCTCATGGCAATCCATAGTACAGATTGTTGAACCATCTCTTAAAACTGTAATAGAGTCAGCGATTGCTATAACCTCTTTAAGTTTGTGAGATATCATGATACAGGTTACACCTTGATCTCTAAGCTCTTTTATTAACTTAAGAAGATTTTCTGAATCATCTTCATTAAGTGATGATGTAGGCTCATCTAAGATAAGAAGCTTAACATTCTTGCTAAGTGCTTTTGCAATCTCAACGAGCTGCTGCTTACCAACACCAAGGTTCTTTATCTTTGTTGAAGGATCAACATCGAGCTTAACTTTCTTAAGCATCTCGCTTGCCTGTACGATTGTTTCGTTCCAGTCAATTGTCTTACCCTTCATAATTTCATGTCCGAAATAGATGTTTTCATATACGCTAAGTTCTGGTATAAGTGCCAGCTCCTGATATATGATTGCTATTCCTTTTTGCTCACTATCAGCTATTCCCTTGAATTTCTGAACTTCTCCGTTGTAGAGTATGTCGCCAGAATATGTTCCGTATCCGTATACGCCAGAAAGGACCTTCATAAGTGTAGATTTCCCGGCTCCATTCTCACCGCAAAGACAGTGAACTTCGCCACGCTTTACTTTTAGATTTACATTATCAAGAGCCTTTACTCCAGGGAATACCTTAGTGATCTCTCTCATTTCCAAAATGTAATCTTCCATCTGTCATTCCTTTCTTATCTTTATATAGTGGGGGAGGCGGCTGAGCCGCCTCCCTCTTATACTATGTATTTTAATTTCTTGTTAGATTATTTGATTTCGTCTTCTGTGTAGTATCCAGAATCGATAAGTACTTCTTTGTAGTTGTCCTGTGTTACAACTGTGATGTCTGTCTGCTTAGCTGGAACATCTTTCTTACCATTGTTGTATGTTGTAACTGTTTCAGGTGTTGTGTTGTTAAGGATAGCTGCAGCCATTGCACAAGAGTCAGCAGCAAGTGTTGAAGTATTCTTGAATACTGTCATGCTCTGCTTTCCGTTAGCAATATAGTTAACTGATGCAACTTCTGCATCCTGACCTGTAATAACATAGCTCTTAACATCTGCATCAGCAGCGAATGTATCAGCGATTGATCTAGCTGTACCATCGTTAGGAGCAAGGATAACTACGTCACCCTTAAGTGAAGCATCGTTAGCTGTAAGATGAGCTTCAGCCTTAGACTTAGCTACGTTGAAGTCCCAATCTGTTGTAACCTGGCCAATAATCTTAGCCTGCTCGTCCTTTGTAAGTTCAGCCTTGTCAGCAAGCTTGTTAGCTTCGTCTGAGTTAGCGATTACAAATGTACCGTCAGCTACGTATGGCTGTAATACTTCCCAAGCACCTTCGAAGAAGAGGAATGCGTTGTTATCTGTTGCTGCACCAGCGTAAAGATAAAGAGGAATTCCTGAACCTTCTGGCTTGTTGTCTATTAAGTACTGACCCTGAGCTTTACCAACTACTACTGAATCGAATGTTACGTAGTAGTCAACTGCATCTGTACCTGTGATAAGTCTGTCGTAGCAGATTACTGTGATGCCTGCGTCCTTAGCTTCCTGTACAGCTGCACCAGCTGCTGCTGCATCCTGTGCACAGATGATAAGAACATCTACACCGTCTTCGATAAGAGCTTCTACGTTAGATTTCTCTGTCTCTGACTTACCCTGGCTGAAGAGAACCTTTGATGTGAATCCCTGATCACCTAAGATCTTATCGAACTGTTTCTGATCCTGAAGCCATCTTGGTTCATCCTTTGTTGGAAGAACGATACCTACCTGTACGTCTCCACTCTTTGCAGTCTCACCGCCACCTGCTGTTCCAGCGTCGTTGCCGCCTGCTGTCTTACCACAGCCGAACATGGTAGCTGTAAGCATTGCTCCACAAAGCAAAAGACTTAATAATTTTTTCTTCATTGAGTTTACCTCCCTTTAGGATTTTATTTTTTCAGCTCATCGCTGAAATATTCTTGGTACACTCTTAATATAACCCCCATATCTTGTATAAAAAATAGTAGATGTTTGTTAATCTAGTGGACATTTTTTATTAACAAAAACTTAACGTGGACTAAAATAGCACTTTTCTGTCAATAAATTCCATTTGACAAAAAAGTGCTATTAAAAAAATGCTATTTTTAATTTTTTGCTATATTTTGCTATTATAAATATCCTATTTAACTTCTTTTTTACTTCTTTACGTTAAGATAAACCTCATCTTTTAGGTGGAATCCACCGTCTATTATTACAGAATCCATATTCTTCTTAGTTACTGCAACAGGCTTTATAGCAATATAATCAATATAGTTCTTACCATTACTAAGCTTAGCAGTAAAATCAAGCTTTTCATTCTGTGCAAGTTTAATTGCACAATCCGCAGCAGAATTAGCAAGTTCATCTATAGGCTTATAAACAGTCATATACTGAGTGCCTTCAACTATTCTCTGGCAGGCATCAAGATCAGCATCCTGTCCAAGTACTACATAGTCACCAGCCATATTGTTTTCCTGAAGTGCTAATATTACCTGACCTGCTAAGGCGTCATTACCACACATAATAACATTGGCCTTCTTTACAGTATCTTTATTCTCACTTATATAGTCATAGGCAAGTTCCTGCTTCCAACCATCAATATAAGTAACATCTACTATATTGTAATCGTTGTTTTCTACTACCTCATTAAAGCCATCATCTACCATAATAACATTGCCATCAGTAGTTGGTCCACTTACCATAATAATGTTGTTCTCATTATTACCATCATCCACAAGAGACTGTCCCATAAGCTTTCCTACCATTGAATTATCAAATGATATGTAAAGGTCCACATCTGCATTCTCTATAAGACGGTCATATGAAATAACCTTTATTCCCCTGTCTTTAGCAGCCTTAACTTCATCTGCAAGAGTACCGCAATCAACAGGAACAATAACAATTACATCCATATCCTGCTCTATAAAGTATTCAATCTGTTTCTTTTGTTCTTCTACGTCACCATTTGCAGACTGTATATTAACATCAGCGCCAAGCTCATTGGCTCTTGATACAAATATATCTCTGTCTCTTTCCCATCTTTCAATTACGAAGGTATCAAATGTAAATCCTATCTTGATTCTTCCATCATCAATTGTAGGATTAGTCTTTACATGTCTTCGGTTACATGAAGAGCAAACTATAGTAGCTATTGATAAAACTAAAACTAGTAATAACTTTCTGCATCTTTTCATCATTCCGCTCCTTTATACTCAGATGGTGTCTGACCTACATTCTTCTTAAAGATTCTACTAAAATAGTTTGGATCTGGATATCCAACTGTTATACCTATCTCTTTTACAGATAACCGGTTTTCATCAAGCAGGTCTTTAGCCTTACTTATTCTAAGATTAGTCAGATATTCGATAAAGTTTGTTCCTGTCTCATTCTTAAACAGTTTACTAAAGTAATATGAAGATATACCAAGCATCTGTGACATCTCATCAAGAGATATATCCTGTCCAAAGTTTTCATTGATGTAATTAAGAGCCTTTTCAACAGGAGTTTTTTGTATATCATCCTGAACTTTACTAACCTTCCTTGCAGCATCTGTAATCTTTTCAAGATACCAGTGCTTAAGAGCACTGAGATCACCGGCTCCGGTTACCGCTTCAAGATAATTAGTTCTCGATGTGAACCTATATGTAGAATTAGTTTTGTTATAAACCTTCTGCTCTGCTCTTAATACGAAATCAATAACTTTAATCTGTATATCGCTTATGGCATCTGCATGATAATTAACCATCCAGTTCCAGAAATGAAGTGCTTCATTAGATGCCCTGTCTGCATCACCCTTTTCTACGGCGTCGAATATATTTCTTTCTGTATCAATAGGATAATCATCTTCATATTCACAACCTATCTTAACGTCAAGGGCATGGAGTACACTACCGTTACCTATGCTAAGAGCCGATATAGCCTCATGGTATGATTCATTAAGTTTCTCAAAATTCTTAACATTACCAATACCTACTTTAAGTTCTATGTTTATGTCATTTTCAAGGTTATGAATAAGAGTTCTAACTCTTTCAACAAGCTTAGTTCTATATTCATACGGCATAGCATTCTTATCAAATGGTGCCAGAATGATAATCTTGTTAGTCATAACTGGACCAACTACAGCATTGATTTCATCCTTTACTGACTCTTTAATAAGTTCATAGTGGTCTTCCAGCCTTACACTGGAACCAACTACGTTAGTCATATTAGAAGCAAATTCCTGCTTGGCTTCCACCACCATAATATAACCAAACTCTTCCGATATACCTAATATCTCTCTGTACTTACTAATAGACTCATTATCTTCTCCTAAAAGAATGGTATATATTAATCCATTTTCCATGAAAGGAATGATGGTTTCTAACTTTTCTTTAATAGTTAAGTCTCTGGTTCTAATCTCTCTTCTCTTATCGATTATACCCATAGCTTTGGAAAGAACTGCCTCTATATCCTCTCTGTTAGCAGGTTTAGAAAGATATTCAAGAACACCAATCTTAATTGTCTCTCTTGCATAATCAAACTTATCGAAAGCAGTCATAACAATAAAGATAATAGAATTGTTATTCTTTCTAATCTCTTTCATAGCATCTATACCATTGATACCAGGCATATGAATATCCATAAATGCTATATCCGGCCTAAAATTTTCTGCAGCCTCAATAACACTTCTACCTGTTTTGGCACATTCTATCTCACAGTTGTCACCAAGCTTGGCTTTAATAATAAACTTAAGTGACTCTATAACAATATTCTCATCATCTGCTATAAGAATTCTATACATACTTACTCCCTAGGCCCTTTCTCAGGAATCTTCAGATTCATTTCAAATCCGCCGTACTCGCATTTTTCTGCAATATCAACAACATCATCACTATTATAGAATAGTCTTAATCTACTAATTATATTAATAAGACCAACTCCGTTGCCATTGTTATCTCCTTCTGGCTTCTTATATGTACCATCAAGAATCTTTTCTCGTATCTCTGATGACATACCTTCACCATTATCAGATACAGATATAATAACCTTATCAGCTTCTTTGTATATAGAAAGATAGATAACTCCCTTTCCTTCCATATTTCGAATTCCGTGATTAACAGAGTTCTCAATAAGAGGCTGGATAATCATCTTAGGAACTTCAGTATATAGAAGGGATTCGTCTATATCTTTTACAAGCTTAATCTCTCCGCCAAATCTAACATCAAGAATAGCCATATAATAATCAACTAACTTAAGCTCATCTTCTATGTTGGTAACACCATTATCCTTCTTTAGGTTGTATCTAAAGAACTTTGCAACATTGCCAATATATGAACTTGTTTTGCTAGCTCCCTCAAGCATGGCAAGCTGCATGCCGGCATTTAAGGTATTAAATAAGAAATGTGGATCTGTCTGAGAAAGGAAATACTTAAGTTCAGCATCCTTAGCCTTGGCTTCCATCTTAAGTTCTCTTTCTCTAATATCTCTCTGTTCTTCAAGGTTCTTCTTTTCTCTAGCCATGTAATCCTTAATGGATACAAGCATCTCAGAGAAGGTTCTTGATAAAACTCCTATTTCATCTTTTCTATCAGATACAGCAATCTCAGTATCAAAGTTTCCTTCTGATATTGCTATAGCATTGTCAGCAAGTTTTTCAATAGGAACAGTAATATGTAACGAGAAATACTGAAGTAACAAGAAAGTACATCCAGTAATTAATATTATGAATATGATACTGGATATTTCCAGATAATGCATGGACTTCTTCATAACATCATATCTGTCATTGTTTTGCTGGAACTGAAGTACGTTTATAGAATAGATGTAGTCTAAGATGTACTCCTCCATCTTGCTTGCACTTTCATAACTTTCTTTATACTTAAGCACATTACGTCCACGCTTACTTTGAACAGTCTTTTCAGTAAGACTTATATATTCATCTATCATGGAAACCAGGTCATGTTGCATACCAAGAATCATCTCATCATTATCAGAAAGGTTCATTTCGTGAACTAAATCTTTAAGTTTTTCAATATCCTTATAATAGTTCTCCATAGCCCCTGTAGACTTTGTAAGAACATATTCTGTCAGGTTGTCATGAACAGTCTTTATCTCTTCTGAAAGCTTACTATTATATTTATTACTTGCGTATGCTTCATCGTGATCTTCAAGTTCCCTGTCTATAATAGCGAATACAAGTAAGTTAACCATGATAATGATGGCAATAGTTAAAGCAAATGCAAAAGAAAGCTGTTTGTTTACAGACAGCTGCTTGGTAAGTTTTTTAAATTTTGACTTAAATATAGATTTTGCCATTACTTATCCGTCAAATAGTTTTCAACATTAGATTTATCAATAAGGCTTATGCCAGTTGGAATATAGGAACTAACATAGTTATTATTAATATATTCATAAAGTGCCTGTACGCACTGATTTCCCATATCTTCAGAATCAAGGATAACTGTAGCATCAACTGCACCTGTAGATATACCTTTTATAACCGATGCATTTTTGTAATATCCTATATACTTAACGCTGGAGATTTTGTTGTAATCAATAAGAGCCTGATAGGTACAGGTTGTAATATCAGGATTAGTCGCAATAAAAATATTTGTTTCTTTATCGTTATAGATTATATTTCTTACATCCTCTTCTGTTGTAAGCATACTTTTACAGTTAACAAGCTTCATATCAATTGAGTAAGTCTTTGGGCCGGCATTGGCCTCAGCTAAGATTCCCTGATAGATGTTGTTACGGTTAGCCTCTGACATATTCTCTGGAATAAGAACTGTAACATTGATGCCAACGCTGGAACCCACATTGTATACTCCGGTACCATACATCTTTCCAAGATCATAATAGTTAGGCCCGATAAATGCCTTTCTTTCACTATCCGAAGAATCAACAAGCATGGTAACTACAGGTATACCTGCACTTTTTGCATCATTAATAAGGTTCTTAATTTCTGGACTCTCATCAGCTTCCACAATTATGCCGTCTGGCTTAGAAGCTATAGCCATAGTAAGGTAATCAATCTTATTATAAGAGCCTCTAAGACCATTCCCCATAAGCTCTACATATACACCCTTTTCCTTGCCTGCTTCTTTTGCAGCATAGTACGCCTCACGCATAAATTCATCATCTATATCGCTAACAACAAAAACATATGTAGAATTGTAATCTTTGGAAACATCAGTAGAATTCATACGAGTGCGAAGAAAATATATACGATATACAGTCATCCCTACGCCTGCAATTAAAAGAATAAGCCCTAATATGAGATAGGCTACTTTAGATAATCTATTTTTATTATTCTTGCCCTTAGATTCTTTACTCATAAATATTATATTAACTATAAGTATGAATCTTTTCAAGATTATAAATATCGAGCAGGAGCTTTACTCCTGCTCGCTGCGCGGGATACGTCCGGCGAAGCCGGAGATTTACCTTACGCCTCCCTGCGCATAAAAAAAGATCCTGACAGAAAACTGTCAGGACCTTTAACATTTTTAAGAACTATAATTAGCCAAGTTCTGCGAAGTACTTGATTGTTCTTACCATCTGAGATGTGTAAGAGTTCTCGTTATCATACCAAGAAACAACCTGTACTAAGTTGTCTTCGCCAACCATTGTCTGTGTAGCATCGAAGATTGAACCATATGTTGAACCTACGATATCTGAAGAAACGATTTCTTCCTCGTTGTAACCGAATGACTCTGTTGCAGCAGCCTTCATTGCAGCGTTGATTTCTTCCTTAGTTACAGACTTCTCAACTGTTGCTACAAGGATTGTTGTAGAACCTGTTGGAGTTGGAACTCTCTGAGCTGAACCGATGAGCTTTCCGTTAAGTTCTGGAATAACAAGACCGATAGCCTTAGCTGCACCTGTTGAGTTAGGAACAATGTTGATAGCACCTGCACGTGATCTTCTGAGGTCACCCTTTCTCTGAGGACCATCAAGGATCATCTGATCACCTGTGTAAGCGTGAATTGTGCTCATGATACCAGACTTGATACCAGCGAGATCGTTAAGTGCCTTAGCCATAGGAGCTAAGCAGTTTGTTGTACAAGAAGCTGCAGAGATGATCTTATCTTCTGGCTTAAGTGTCTTGTGGTTAACGTTGTAAA
This sequence comes from Lachnospiraceae bacterium NC2008, assembly GCA_000687675.1. Taxonomy (GTDB): domain Bacteria; phylum Bacillota; class Clostridia; order Lachnospirales; family Lachnospiraceae; genus NK4A136. The sequence continues at coordinate 38,636 of JHWS01000008.1, forward strand.
CGATAGTAGGAAGATCGTTACCAGCTGGAGCTGAGATAACTACCTTCTTAGCACCTGCATTGATATGAGCCTGAGCCTTTTCCTTTGATGTATAGAAACCTGAGCACTCAAGAACTACATCAACACCAAGCTCGCCCCAAGGACAGTTGTTTGCGTCTGGCTCTTTGTAAATCTTAAGAGTCTTACCATCAACTGTGATTGAATCTTCGCCTGCTGAAACTGTATCAGCCTTAGCGTACTTACCCTGTGATGAGTCATACTTAAGAAGATGTGCTAACATCTTAGGAGATGTTAAATCGTTGATTGCTACTACTTCGTATCCTTCAGCACCAAACATCTGTCTGAATGCAAGACGACCGATACGACCAAAACCATTAATTGCTACTTTTACTGACATTTTGAAGTCCTCCTAAAAATATTTCGATTAGATTATCACTAATCGCAGTAAATTTATTTTATATAATCTTAAATTCATTTTCAAGATGTATTTGTAAAGAATAACAAGAAATTTTAGCCTATTTATGGTATATTTTACCTAATCATTAATTTATTTAGGAGGAAACATGATTCGAGCAGATTATCATATGCACAGTTCATATTCCGGCGACTCAGATGCAAAGCAGGAAAGTATGATACTTAGTGCTATCAATAAGGGTATAACCCATATATGCTTTACAGACCATCAGGACTTTGACTTCCCAGTAGATGAAGAATGCCCTGCCGGTTATTTTGAATTCAACACAGACCAGTACTTCTTTGATGTTGCCATGCTTAAGGCTAAGTACGACGAACTAATCTCTATTAATATAGGTGTAGAACTTGGTATGCAGGAACATCTTGCAGAAAGTAATGATGTTTACGTTGGCCAGTATGACTTCGATTTCGTTATTGCATCATCACATCTTTGCCACGGCAAGGATCCATATAAAGCCAGTTTCTACGAAGGAAGAACTGAAAAGGAAGCATATCACGAATACTTCCAATCTATATATGACAACGTCAAACTCTTCCAAAACTTTGATGTATATGGTCACTTAGACTACGCTCTTAGATATGGTCCAACAAAAAATCAAAACTTTGTCTTTGATGAATATAAAGAAGAAATTGATAAAATTCTACATATTCTTATTGATAACGGAAAAGGTATCGAGGTTAATACAAGCGGATATGCAAAGGGCATGAATGGTCCTAACCCATGTAAAGACATTATCCTTGAGTACAAGAAGCTTGGTGGTGAGATTCTTACAATCGGTAGTGATGCCCACAAGCCAGCTGATATTGCAGCTGACTATGACAAGGCTGAGGCCCTTATTAAAGAATGCGGCTTCGACCATTACTACATCTTCAACCAGCGTAAACCAGAGGTCATGAAATTCTAATCCCAAGCCCCTTCGGGGGCTTCTTTTATACCCTTTTCTATGACGCCTGCCATAGCCTATGCATAACCCATATATCGACTGGTGACATGCGCTCCCTTATTTTTCTAATGAACAACAAATTGTTCAAAAAAAATATAGGGAGCTTGTCAATGTCTCATATGGGCATGCACAGGCTAGGCAGGCGGCTACGACATAAAAAAGCGCAGGCCGTATGGTCTGCGCTGGTTAGGTTGGTTTGTGAAGAGGGATTATCCTCTTGGGAAGTTCTTAGCATATACTTCGCGAATCTTGTTCTGTGTCATGTTGGCATATATCTGTGTTGTAGATATATCTGAGTGACCAAGCATCTCCTGTACTGATCTAAGATCTGCTCCGTTCTCAACAAGATGAGCTGCGAATGAATGTCTAAGTGTATGTGGTGTGATATCTGTTGTGATACCAGCCTTCTTTGCATAGTACTTAATAAGCTTCCAGAATCCCTGACGGCTCATTGGCTGTCCCTGGCAGTTTGTGAATAATACATCTGATGTCTTATCCTGGATAAGTACGCTTCTTGTATTTCTAAGGTAGTCTGTAAGTGCACGCTTAGCTGGTGCTCCAAATGGTACTACTCTTTCCTTATGTGCATCACGGCAGATAATATATCCAACCTGAAGATTTACATCTGAAACTTTAAGGTTAATAAGTTCTGATACTCTGATACCTGTTGCATATAAGAGTTCAAGCATAGCTCTGTCTCTAACTTCCTTAGGAAGTACGCCACGTGGCTGGTCAAGAAGCTTATTGACTTCCTCAGTCGTTAATATTTCTGGAAGTTTCTTCTCAATCTTTGGTGCCTTAAGCATCTCAGATACATCACTTGCAACAACTCCTTCTTTAAATAAATAATGGAATAATGCCTTAATAGATGCAATGTTTCTTGATACTGTTGCTGCTGCGAAGTTGTTCTTCTCAAGATATAAGATATATGACTGAAGGTTAGTTACTGTAACCTTAGATACATCATCGATACCCTGCATAGCAAGATATTTAACAAGTTTGTTAAGATCCCTCTTATAAGATAATTCCGTATTGGCAGATGTTTTCTTTACCCCGTGTAAATACTCCATAAAATCGTTAATCTGCTTTTCCATACTGCCTAGCTCCCTCTCTCCGTGTTTAAATTAGTATAACTTTTGGGTTAACCTTTTATGTCAAATAATTATTTGAAACCACTTGTTAACCACATCTAGATGTAATTATAGGGAAATGTTTTTGTAAAAGCAATCCTTAATTTTTCTCAAAACCATTGCCAATACTGGCTTTGCGAGCATTTTTCGCAAGATGATGTTTCAAGTTTTTACCCCCTCCACTACATCTTGTAAAAAAATATTTTTAAAAATTTTTAAAAAAAGTTATGTCAAGCATTGATGACATAACTTTTATGAAGTCAATTGACTATTCAGGTCATTTTATTGTATTTTTACTTATTCACAAACTTATCCTTATATGCAAGTATAGCTGCTATGGTTTTTGAGTCTTGCATCTTGCCGCTATAGATAAGATCTGTAAGGTCATCTACCGACCATTCCTCAGGAGTTATAAACTCATCTTCGTCTAAGTGCTGCTGTCTCTTATGAAGACCTGTTGCAACATAAATATCTATCTTCTCATTACAAAATGCTACCGTTGTATATATAGAAATAAGAAGTTCGATATTATCAGCCTGATAGCCTGTTTCCTCCTCTAGTTCTCTTCTTGCTGCATCAAGAGTAGGTTCATCTGCTGAGTTAAGTCCACCAGCTGGAATCTCTAATGTAACTCTATCTAAGGCATTTCTATACTGTCTTACCATAAGAAGCTTGCCATCAGCTGTAACTGGCACTACTGCAGCAGCCCCTTTATGACCAATAAAGTCATATTTATCAATATGTCCATTAGGAATCTTAACTGTATCTTCGTAGATATTAATTATTCGTCCTTCTCTGACCAGCTTTCTATCTAGTCTTTCAACATACATCTCTTCTTCAGTAACATATCCTTTTCCCATAAATAAACCTCTTTATTAATCTTTTATACTAGACCTCTTTAAGCTGACTTATATCAGGTATGGCAATCAGCGAATAGTTTGTGTAATAAACTACAAATCCTGGTGCTGAACCATTAGGATGCTTAAGATTTCTCCTTACTGTATAGTCAACTTCCACCTTATCCTGATTCTTTGCCTTGCAATAATATGCTGCAAGGGAAGCAGCTCTTTCATAAACTTTATCATCAAGCTCACCTTTTTCGTTGACCTTGGTTGATTTTACTATAACATGTGAGCCTGGCACTTTCTTAGCATGGAACCACCAGTCATCCGGTCCCGCTATCTTAAATGACAGTTCTTCGTTCTGATAGTTATTCTTTCCTACAAAGTAATCATTGCCGTCTTCGTCTACGTAGTGGAAAGGCTTGGATACCACCTTTTCCTTCTTACTGCCATTCTTACGGTTAATTATCCCCATGTCCATTAGTTCTTCTTTTATCTGAACCAGGTCTTCTTCCTTTGGGGCTATATCAAGAGATGTCATAATCATATCAAGCTGATTAAGTTCATCTCCTGTAGTCTTAGTAAGCTCTGTAAGAGCCTCATTTGTTCTCTTAAGCTTTGCATACTTGTTAAAGTACTTCTTGGCATTCTCAAGAGGGCTTATTTCTGGATCAAGAGGTATGGTTATATTCTCGTTAGTATAGTAATTTAATGCCTCCATACTCTTTGAACCTTCAGGAACAGAATAGCCGTAAGCCGTTATAAGTTCGCCATACACCTTATATTTTTCTCTTTTTTCAGTATCCTTAAGCTGTTTAAGCTGTAAGTCGTACTTTTTAGAAGTTCTTTCCAAGGCATTTTGCACGATTCGTCTAAGGTCACTGGACTTCTGTCTAACCCTAACCAGCGCCTCCTTCTTGGAATAATACTGACAAAGCAAATCAGAAATCGACTTAGACTCAACATAGTTAGCATATCCAGGTATCTCTATAGCGCAGTACTCTGAGATATTATTATTCTCAATAAAGTATCTCGGTGTAAACTCTGCCTTCTTCACCTTATTCATAATAGCTGCAAATGCCTGCCAAAGTTCATCTTTCTCCTTATCTGAAAGACTTGCTACATTCTTATCTGTAGAAACTTCAGCCATATTGCAGGCTGCCATAGCAATCATAGGCGAGATTCCGTTATAGGTTTCATAAATCAGCTTATATACTGGAGTTCCGTTTGTGGCATTATCCTCATAAATCTTCTCCCTGAATTCCTGGCTGTCTGTAAACATAGGGTTATACTTCTCGCTGGTTTTAGGGATAAAATATTCATGTCCCGGAAGAACCTGTCTAACTGAAGATACCGAAGCTGGAATACGCTTTATAGAGTCGATAATCACATTCTTATCATTAATTAAGATGATATTAGAGTGCTTACCCATGATTTCTACAACTAAAAACAGAGTTTCAATGTCCCCCATCTCATTAAAGTGTGTAAACTCCATCTTAATGATTCTTTCAAAATCAGGCTGGTGAAACCTGGTTATAACTGCATTCTGCATATATTTTCTAAGAAGCATGCAAAATGCTGGCGCAGTTATAGGGCTCTTCTTACTCTCATCAGTAATATAAACAAGAGGTAATGAAGCCGATGCAGAAATAAGCACCTTAGTTACATCCTTACCGTTCTTTATCTGAAGGCCAATTTCATCCTTTTCAGGCTGAGTTATCTTCATAACTCTGCCGCCTATACACAATCTATTAAGTTCATCAGTTACAGCCGCAACCGTTATTCCATCGTATGCCATATATTCTCTCCTTGGCCAAGTCTACCACTAGATTAAACCACAATAGTTTATTTATCTCAAGTTTTGTAGATACGCCCAGGCCATGCCTTGGGTTAAGATTTGCGACATTAATTGCCGCAGAGAGGAAATCCATCCCGAGGCTCTTACGCTCGAAGGCATTCCTGAGAGTGTTAGAGCCTCGTGGATTAGTTTCTCGGAGCGCTTGGCAATTACGAGCAAAGATTAATTCAAGGTACGGCCTGGGCGTTCGCAATATTAATCCCGAGACATAAAAAAGCCACATCAGAACAATTATTCCAATGTGGCCAAATAATATAAACCGCCGTTGGCTAAAAATTATGCCTCTAAGAGTTTCTCAACACTTGCAAGCTTTACGCAAAGTACGAATACATCAAGGGCTGCAGCAAGTTCTTCGATTGGTGGGAATGTTGGTGCGATTCTGATATTAGAATCATCTGGATCCTTGTGGTAAGGATATGTAGCACCTGCTCCTGTAAGAGTAACGCCTGCCTCTTTACACTTAGCAACGATGTTCTTAGCACATCCATTAAGTGCCTGGAATGATACAAAGTATCCACCAACTGGCTTAGTCCATGAACCGATTCCAAGACTGCCGATTTCTTCTTCAAGTCTTGAAAGAACAAGTTCAAACTTAGGTCTAAGAATTTCAGCATGCTTCTTCATGTGGTTCTTCATACCATCGAAGTTCTTGAAATATCTAACATGACGAAGCTGGTTAAGCTTGTCATGACCGATTGTCTGAATTGTAATTATGCTCTTTACATAGTCAAGGTTCTTCTTAGATGAACCAAGTGCTGCTACACCACTTCCTGGGAATGTAACCTTAGATGTTGAGCAGAATTCATATACCATATCAGGATTTCCAGCCTTCTCGCAAAGAGAGATGATTTCTGGAAGTTCCTTCTGATTATCTTCATATAAATGATGAATTGCATAAGCATTGTCCCAGAAGATTCTGAAGTCTTCTGCTGCTGGCTTAAGGTTTGCAAGTCTCTCACATGTTTCCTTAGAATATACAACGCCCTGTGGGTTTGAATACTTAGGTACACACCAGATACCCTTAACAGCTGCATCATTGTTAACATGCTTCTCAACAAGATCCATATCAGGACCATCTTCTGTCATAGGTATGTTAATCATCTCGATGCCAAACTGCTCTGTAATAGCAAAATGTCTGTCATAACCTGGTGCTGGGCAAAGGAACTTAACCTTATCAAGCTTACACCAAGGTGTGCTACCACATACACCGTGTACCATAGATCTGCAAACTGTATCGTACATAATATTAAGAGATGAGTTACCAAATACAATTACATTATCAGCAGGTATTCCCATCATATCGCCCATAAGCTTTCTAGCTTCAGCAATACCCAGTAACTCACCATAGTTTCTACAATCTAATCCTGTCTCAGACTTAAATTCAGAGGTTGAATCGAATGTGTTAAAGAAATCTGCTTCCATATCAAGCTGCTGGCTTGAAGGAAGTCCACGAGCCATATTAAGCTTAAGGCCCTTACCTTTAACATCCTCATACATCTTCTCAAGTTCTGCTTTAAGAGACATAAGCTCTTCTTTTGTCATCTCTTTATAAGTCTTCATAAATCCTATCTCCATTCCGAAAAGATACCGCCCATACCACTTGTATGCGCCTCACCAATAAAAATATCTCTTCTAAAAATCTTTAACCATTATATTATCGAGGTTAAAATAATACAAGGCATTAATAATCATAATATTTGATTACTAATGCCTTATTAATCATTTTTGATAAAGAACCAGTATTATCAAGGCCTTCGTGCCGCTTAATCGCATAGAACAGCGTCTCTAAGCCTGCAATATAAGACTCCATCTTCTGCATAAGTTTCAAATATACCTACAACAGTAACTTCCTGGCCATTTTCTGGATAATCATCAGGATATATATATGAATCCTGTAAGTTAAACTCTATTCCCTGCTGACAGCACTGTGTTGCATCCTGAATAATACAGGCATAATATAACTGGCCTTTAGTCAAGTCTTCAAATATAGAACATGTACCACTCATCTTGATGCATTTTTCCCTATATTCATCTGGATAGCACATAATGTTATATACTTCAGAATAAACCATGGTAGAGCTCATAGTGGTTAAATCAAGATCAATATCTATAATATTTGAATCATCGCACTGATTATTAGCAACATTATTTATATCATTGCCACTCTGGATATCCTCCTGTTTTACAGGTCCCGCCATATTAGCCGGCTTATTTTCTGCATCTTTGTTTTGGTTTTCCACATCTACCGATATATTTTCAGCAGAATCTGTGCTAATACTCTCTTCTTTCTCCTCCTGGCTTTGAATAATCTCATCAACTTTACTATTACCGCAGCCCGAAGTAAGAATACTAGATAATAATAAGCCCAAAACTATTTTACGTATTTTCATCATCTACTTCCTCTCCTCGAGTAATTAATAACTAAACAGGTAAAGAATGCTCCAACATCTACAGCAACAATAGTAGAACCAACCGGAGTTCCAGTCATAATAGCTATAATCATACCAACCAAAGCGCATATAACTGATATTACAGCCGATGCTATAGTTACAGACTTAAAGTTCTTAAACAGCCTCATAGCGGCTAGTGCCGGAAATATAATAAGAGCTGATATTAATAAAGAACCAACCAGGTTCATAGCAAGAACTATTATTACAGCGATAATTATAGCAATACATAAGTTGTAAAAATCTACTTTGGTTCCAACTGCCCTTGCAAAGTCCTCATCAAAGGTCACATCAAATATCTTATGATAAAAGATCACAAAGAGAACTATTACAACCAGGGACAAAGCAAGACATAACCAAACCTCAGCTATAGATAAGGTAAGTATTGAAAATGACCCAAATAAAGTTGTACATACATCCCCAGATAAGTTAGCAGATGCCGAAAATATATTAAGTAATAGGTAGCCAAATGCCAGAGCAGCTACCGAAACCATAGCTATAGCAGCATCTCCCTTAATAACGGCTTTATTTCCTGATTTTAGTAGAAATATAGCAGATAATATGGTTAAAGGTAGAACAACAAAGGTATCATTGCTTACCTTAAGAATTCCAGCTATAGCCATAGCTCCAAATGCCACATGTGATAGACCATCTCCTATAAAAGAATATCTTTTTAAAACCAGTGTCACTCCAAGAAGTGAAGAACAAAGTGCAATTAGAACGCCTACTATCAAAGCATGTCTTACCATGGGATATGATAAATAATACAAGAATTTCTCCATCTAGTTATCCTCCATATCCTTCATAGCCATAAATAATTTTCCCTGCTTACTTTCTATAAACTCTTCTTTAGTTCCAAAAAAAGGCTTATTACAAAGGTACAAAATATGGCTGGCATATTTTAAAGCAGCCTGAAGATCATGTGAAATCATAATAATAGCTATTCCCTCTTTATTTAGTTCACTAATTAAACTATATAAATTAGAACTAACTAGTGGATCCAAACCTGATACAGGTTCATCAAGAACTAATACCTTCTTGGTAGCACATAAGGCTCTTGCTAGAAGCACTCTCTGCTGTTGCCCGCCAGATAGTTCACGGTAGCAACTTTTGGCAAGATGTACTATATCCATACGTTCCATACTTCTACGAACAAGTTCTTTTTCTTCTTTACTATAAAATAATCTAAATCCATGGCTTGATTGCAAGCCTGAATATACTATTTCTTCCACTGAAGCCGGAAAGTCTCTTTGTACCTCTGTTTGCTGCGAAAGATAGCCTATATCATGCTTACATAAACCATCACCAAATTCAATAAGACCATCAATGGGCATATTCATGCCCAAGATGGTCTTTAAAAGCGTTGACTTACCGGCGCCATTTTCGCCTAGCACACAAAGATAGTCCCCTTTATTTGCTTTAAAGGAGATATTATCTAATATAGATTTTCCTTCGTATCCAAGTGAAAGATTATCACAAGAAATATAAGACAATACTATCGCCGTCCTTTAGTTAAGTGCACTCTTAAGAACTTCAAGATTAGATTCCATAACAGATATGTATGTTACACCAGACTGAAGTTCATCTGCTGTAACAGACTGCATAGAATCCATAGTAAGAATCTGCTGATTCTTACTCTTTGTGTTATCTTTGATAGTATTTGCGATTTTACCATCAGATGTTTCTATCTGAAGAATAGACTTAAGTCCAAGTTCATCTACCTTGTCAGCAAGAAATGTTATAGTTTCAAAGCTAGCCTCTGATTCAGCTGAACATCCTACAAATGCTGCAAAGTAGTCAAGATTATAGTCATCCACTAAATATCTAAATGGGAATCTGTCACCAAAAAGTACTGTATCATACTTAGCTCCTGATACCACATCCTGATACTTATTATCAAGTTCATCCAGCTTAGCAATATACTCTTTAGCATTGGCCTCATAAATAGACTTATTGTCAGGGTCAGCTTTTTCTAACTCTTCGGCAATCTTAGAACAGATTATAGATGAAGATTTTACTGAAAGCCATACATGCTCATCATATTCTGGGCCTTCTTCCTCTTCACCCTCTTCTTCCTCTTCTTCACCTTCCATACCTTCTACAAGTTCTTCCTCTTTAACATTCTCACCAAGAACGTCAAGAAGGTTAATAACTACCATATCTTTATTTGTTTTATTAGCAAGTGCATCCTCTACCCATTCATCAGATTCTCCACCTACATATATGAACATATCACAGTCAGAAACCTTAATAATATCATCTGCTGTTGGCTGATATGAGTGAAGATCTACACCATTATCAAGAAGAAGTGTAATTTCTACGTTGTCATTACCCTTTGTAAGTTCACGCACCCAGTCATATTCAGGGAAAATAGTAGTTACTATCTGGAACTTTCCATCATCTTTTTTATCTTTATTTGCGCCGCATGCAGTCATGCTAAAAACAAGCATACAAGCCATAGCTAGTAATATAATATATTTTTTCATTTTGAATTATTCTCCTGTAAGTCTTAATTTTGTAAATATAATCTAGTTAAAGATTAATTCAATCATTAAGTCTTACCTTTAAAGAAACTAAAGATGTGTTATCTTCATTAAGAATATATAGACATATACGCTCTTTGATATGACCTAGAATCATAATAAGAGCAAGATATGCAAGACCTATACTGCCAATATTTCTAAGAGTATCTCTGCAGAAGGATACCATCTTACAAATTGGACAATCTTCTTCATGGCAATGGTGTGTATGGCCTGTATGCTCAGCAATATATGTTATAGATGCAAGGCAAACAAGCAACATAACTATAGCCATAAAATATGCAATTATTTTTCTTTTACTATTTCTATTCATTTCCTATAAAGCAAGGAAATAACCTATTTTCCTCTTTCCTTGCCAGTTTCCTCATAATAACGTTGCTTATCAACGTACATCTTCTGCTCTGCAGCATTAATCACTGCCTGAAGTTTTTCACCATGACTAATTTCATATCCAAACGATAATATTCTACCAGAAGATATAATCTTGTCAGCAAATTTTATCATTTTTTCTTCAAATTCATCTAAATCTGGATTTTCGAATATGCAAACGAACTCATCACCGCTTATTCTATATACTGTGCCATCTACCATATATTTTTTAAGAAGATTAGCGGCTTTTTGAATAAGCTTATCACCTGCCTGATGTCCTAAACTATCATTAACTATTTTAAGCGAATTTACATCAGCAAATACAGCCGCGACAGTATTATCACCTTCAAAATTATCTACAAATTCACCATAACCTCTTCTATTAGGTAACCCTGTTAATGCATCGCTATAAGATAACTTGTTATACAACTCCGCCGTAGCAGTTGCATCAGATACAAACCTTGACTGAATTATTACATATACAACGTGCATAGAAAGAGTTGCGCCAATAAATCCAAATCTTATATTAGGATCAACCTTTACCAAAACCGTTGCCATAGTCGGAACAAAAACTATTAAAACTACAAATATAACACTCTTAATTCTAAATGCTCTAAATTTAATAATATAAAGAATAACCATTAGAATGAAGCAAAAACTTGCCATTACTCCTGAATACTCATTCCAAGGTCCTGCTACATATTTACCATCATTTATAGTAAAGAGATTTCCTGATAAAACACCAATGGTATAAAATAGCACTTCTAAAGAACATAAAGATGTTATTAAATACGCAAAACGCTTTGAATGCTCCTTATCACTTTCAGCTATAAGATTATACAAATAATATGAATAAACTATAGTTATGATATCAATCAAAGCATATCCAAGATAGTTGATAAGTATAGAAAGATTAGATAAATCTTTTCTGCCATCTAACTTATATGCTGATAGTTCAACAATAAGACCTAATAAACATATCCACATACAATAGCGAAAATGCCTTGTAGGTTTTAAAGTTTCTTTTGGAGCTTGATAAAGTCCAATAATAATAACTACAACATATAAAATAGATAAAAAACAAGTTGAAACTAGAACCGAGTACATTTTTCCCCCGTTATGAATATGTTCTACAAAATTCTTTTATATATGCCTTCATAGTTCCATCTGCTGATTTTAAGCCAGCACTTTTGGCATCAAACTCAAAATCCATAATAGAATGCACACCCATGGTAAATACAAGAGCTGCCCCGTCTGGATCATCAAACCTTGTTATACCCTTTGCTGATATGGCATAAAAAAGCATCTTTGTTGCACCAAGCATCTTCTCAGTTTCTTCAACCATAACCTGAGCCGCCATAGGATTAACAGAACGCTCAGCCATAATCATCTGGTAAAATTTAAATAGAATGGTGCTGGCATTCATATTTCTATAGGAAGCTACTACATCAGTTAATATGTTTTCTAAAGATTTTCCTTCAACAAACTTACCAAGGTCTATTTGCGACCTGCTTGTCTCAGTTTTTGCCTGTTCTCTAAAGTATGTATACATACTTTCAATAATCTCATCTTTAGATTTAAAATGACTATATAGTGAAGACTTCTTCAGATTAACCTTATCTGCAATCATCTGCATGGAAACTCTTCCTAGGCCATGCTGACAGGCAAGATCTAATGTTGCTTCCAATATATCCTGTTTTGTCATAGTAATCTACTCCTATGATTGCTAGTATGCGACCAATCGGTTGCAGTGTCAATCATATTCAAAATTTAGTTCACATTAAGAACAATACTAATTTATATTATTCTTTTCCTTGAAAGCCCTCTTATTCTCTTTCATGTTATCTTCTGCTGTCTTTATTGTCTCTCTTGTAGTTTTACATGAAGTAGAATCAGCCATACCAAGTGCGCATGAATACCGATGAGCAGGATCTTTTTCAAGTTCATCCCATATTCTGTCAAACATATCAAGGGTATTCTGGAATAGTTCTTCACGCTTAACATAATCGCGTCCCTTTAGTATGATTGCAAATTTGTCACCACCTATTCTAAATACCGGTGAATGAGAAAAGATATCACTTACAACCTTGCAGCATCCAACAATATATGCATCACCTGCATCATGCCCATATTTGTCATTAATCATATTAAGACTGTTAACATCAAATATAACTATGCCATATCTTTCATTATCCTGAATATTAGAAATACTGTTAGTAAATGCTTCCTTATTTCCAACATTAGTCATACCGTCTCTAAGTGCAAGGCTTCCAAGTTCATTAATCTTCTCATCTTTAGTTAAGATTTCACTCTCAGCTTGTTTATAATTAGACATATAGAATAAACTGTCTTTTTCTGCGATTAACAAAGCATCATACAAAACCCCAATCTCATTATTAGAATTAAGTTTAAGATTTTTAAGTGTTTCATAATTGAAAGTCATATCATCTTCAGTATCATACTTAAATTCCGAAACGATATCAGTAATCTGAGCAAGTGGTTTTGTAATTGTTCTTCTAAGTTCAAAAATAGTAAAGAAGGCAATAACTGCAGCTCCAATAAGTATGATAATTACACCCAGAGTCAGGACAAATCTTATATTCTCCTTATGCATCTCCTCCATAGAGAAATCAACACATGCACTTGCTACATAATTACCATCTTCATCAAATATTGGTTTTACATAAGAAAGAAGATAACCATCCTCATCAGAATAAGCAGCTTTAAATATAGGCTCTTTACTTGTAAGTATGTCATCTATCAATGAAGCAAAAGGCTCTAATGCAATATAGGTACTGCCTACCCAGTCAATACTTACCTGGTTAGGTTCCTCGGTATATTCATCCTCTAAATCAATAATAATGGTGGCGGCAGGAACGTCTGCCTTATAGAACTGATATACATAAAGATAATATATATCAGGATAATTATCCTTTAAAGAATAATAATATTTCATGATATCCAAATAATCTCTTGAGCTATAATTCTCCTCAAGATAAATATCAATCTTATTTGGATCAAATCTCTCAATCATAAGATTGGTGACACCATCTGCCATCTTGCGATATTCTTCCACCATTCGCTTTTCTTCACGGTTATATGTAATAACAAGTACAATAGCAACCAGAATGATGAAAGTAATAGAAACCATAATAGGTAGTCTTTTAGATATAGACTGATATTTCTTCGCCTTTGCCATAATCGTTTGCCCCCTTTTTAACGACTAAAACAATATTCCCTTCGCATAGATATTAACGAATATTAATGATATTATACTATATCATTTCCATCTATTTAAGTCTTTCTTTTCCATAACAGCTATTAAAAGAGTATCCTGGGTAAATGCCTTACCCGGATCAACAAAATGCCACTTCTCGCCTTTTTCCTTCATGGCAACTATGTTTAAATTAAGCTTCTTTCTAAGTTCGAGCTGAATAAGATTCTTCCCAATCCAATCTTTTTTCGGCTCCATCTCAATCATGTACATATTGTCATCAAGTTCAAAATAATCCTTAAAGGAATTGGATATAAGTATTCTGGCAGAGCGTGTTCCACCTTCACCTTCCGGATCTAACACCTTATCAGCTCCAACCTTCTTTAATATGGCAGCCATCCTGTCAGAAGACGATTTAGCTATAACAAGAGGTACTCCCTGTTCTTTGGCTACTGCAATAGACATAATGCTCGCTGCAAGGTTACGTCCCATAGCAGTTACAACTATATCCATGTTCTTAAGGCCAAGAGCAGCTACTTCATCCTCATTAGTAAGATTAGCGCATACTGCACTGGTGCAGTGGCCTGAAAATTCATTGATAAGTTCTTCATTGCTGTCTACAGCAAGAACATCAGCACCGTGGTGATACAATGTCTCGCATAAGCTTTTTCCATATTTTCCAAGTCCTAATACAGCAACAGATTTTTTCATTATACTGCCTCCTTATCCTACGTAAAATGTTCCTTCTGAATGAGTAATTGTATTCTTTTTTCCTGATGTTTTAGTAAAAAATATAGCCATAGAAATAGGTCCTATTCTTCCTAAATACATGGAAATGATAATAATTATTCTTCCTACAGTATCAAGATTAGGAGTCAAACCTCTTGATAATCCTACTGTGGCAAGAGCGCTGACAACTTCATAAAGAGCATCAGTAAGAAGTATTCCTCCCCTAGACATAAGTAATAAGGTCATCAATACTACAGTAGTAAAACTAACAAATACTACCGCAGCAGCCTTACGCATCATTTCCTCCGATACTCTGCGATTAAAGATAACAGTTTCCTTCTTGCCACGAATATATGAAAGTGCATTCATGAATACGAAGAAGAAAGTTACTGTCTTTACACCACCTGCAGTGCCTACAGGTGATCCACCTATAAACATAAGTATATATCCCAGCATACAAGTTGATTCTGTTAAGCCATCCTGTGGAACTGAAGCAAAGCCTGCCGTTCTAAATGTTACAGATTGGAATAAACTATTTAATAGCTTATCTCCAAGCCCCATATCTCCCATAGTTGCTGGATTGTGGTACTCAGCAAAGAATACCCAGGCTGTGCCTACAGCTAATAGGACAAATGTCATAATTAATACAAGTTTAGTATGTTCAGATAAGTGTCTGAATATAGCAATAGGACTAAAACGTTTTTTTATTCCCGCTACGATTCCGTCCATAACATCAAACCATACAACAAAACCAAGACCGCCTAGTATAATTAGAGTCATAGTCACAAACATAAGATATTTAGAATCTCTAAATACTATCATACTTGTTGGACCAACTACATCCATACCTGCATTGCAAAATGCTGAAACAGACTGGAAAACAGCGGCCCAGATGCCTTTCCATGTACCAAATCTAGGCACGAAACTTATTGCATATAATAATGCACCTATTCCTTCAACCAAGAATACGCCTTTGAATATGCGAACAAGAAAGGATAGTAATCCTCTATTTTTTTCAACATTAAGAGAATCACCAATAAGCTTACGTTCCGAAAGTGAGAATTTCTTTCGCCCAATAAGCAAAATAAGTGTTCCAACTGCAACAACACCTAACCCTCCTATTTGGACAAGGGTTATAATAACTAGCTGTCCAAATAGGCTCCAATGAGCAAAGGTATCAACTACAACAAGACCTGTAACACAGACTGATGTAGTTGAAGTAAAAAGCGCAGTTACGAAATCCGTATATTGACCTGATGCACTTGAAATAGGGAGCATGAGAAATCCTGTCCCCAAAAGAATAAATATAAGAAAACTTATAGGTATAAAATGAACTGATGAAATCCTAATATTTTTTAATCTAAATCTAGCCATAATTATTAAACCTAATATAATAGTTATCCTACGAAATTATACCAAATTATCGTGATAAAGCATATATCCCCTTATAGAAGTTCCAGAGTTGATGAAATGTAATATCTATAATTATTCTTATTGCAATATGTTTTTCCATACAAAGTACTATTTTGCCTTTTTGTAGTAAAACTTACTACCATCACTAAGATAAAATATCAGCTTATCTTTTTTTAATTCTATTTCACAAAAAGTAAAACTTGATGTTAGTTGTAGTTCATATTTATTTGAGCCAATCTCTACAACATCGTAATCAATTTCTATTGGCTTTTTGGTTAGTGTAGTTTCGCATATATAATGACATTTGTCACCGTTAAACTCATATGATTCAGACACTCCGCCTGCCTTAACCTCTTTAGCCGTTGTTTTAGATCCATCTGGGTTTATTATCTCATCAATAACCCACTTTCCATCTAAGGTCTCTTCTTTGCTCCCACACCCTGCTAGTAGTGTAAGTGTAAAAATCAGTATAAGAACTATGGTTACTGTCTTCTTCATGTAAAAATTCTCCTTAATCTGGTTTTGCTATCATTTTATAAAAAATAGCAGCCTCTGCATCATTCTCTACCTTTGCATCTTCAAAAATATAAAAACACAAATACATCTTATAATATAAAAATAAAAGGCTGAAGACTCACACGTATTCAGCCTGCATTTACACTGATTTATATTCAGCGTACCCTTGGTGCCATTTTTAATTTTCTTATATCAAACCTTGGATGAAATCTAGAATGTTTTAAATTCCCCTATGCCCCACTCTGTGACTTCACCTACATTGCCATATATTTTTTCAATCACCTTATTTGAACGGTCCCAGTCACCCTGGTCAGCCCAGTCTGACGTATATGACTTGAATGTAAGCTTAGCAAACACTGGTAAATGTTCTTTTTCTACATACATATTTCCTTTCCAGAAAATATCTTCAAAATAATCCTGAGTATAATCAGATTCCATAACATCATTGAATTCTTTTCGAATAGTTGATGTTATATCTTCATCCCCTGATCCACATGTCCATGTATCAAGAACAAGATTAAGCTTACCATCATCTTCCATCTCAACTATGTACATATGATAATCAACGCCGTCACTAAATGTGTATGCTGTACTTCTTGCTTCGATTAGAATAGCATCCTTACCATCTGGCATAGTTATATTTGAAAACAGAACATTGCTAATGTCTGAGATAATAAAAAATCCTTCAAGAGTTACACTTCCATCTGTAACGAAGCTGCCATCAGATGCAGTTCCAATTGATGATAATATTAGTTCATTATTAGAACTATCTAAAGAAACTGTTACCAGCTTATTATCACCAAGATAGGTATATCCTATAATCCCATCTTCAGAAGTAACTATTGGATATAATCCTGAATTATCTTTATATCCAATACTCAGCTGATATTTATTATCATCTAAAATCTTCTGACTTTTAATATAAGTATCATAGTCAATTTCTTGTGACTTATTTGTTTTAGGTTCAGTTTTTCCATTTGTGTTTACATCGGCATTGGCATCTATCGCTGTACTAACCTCTGTTTCAGATTTCCTATTTCTACTGTTATCATCAGAGTTCTTTCCGCAAGCTGTTAAAGCTGTAGTTAAAATAAGTCCTAGTAAAATTGCTATATTTTTCTTTTTCATGTCTTTCCTCTTTTAGTCAAATATAGTATTAATCAACATAAACGCCATCCCAGTAATATTCATTGATAACGTCTCCTGTATAGGCATTTACTTTTATGCAACTATACTCATTTATTTTAAATTCATAATATAATCCATCAAACTCATTATAGTATAAACCATATGTTCCTGTAATTGGTTCTTCGTTTGTATTCTCAAAAATCTTATCTTTATTATCTTCTGCAAGGTTATATACTGTATCAAAAACAGAAGCAACAGGGATAATATCACTTGAATTAATATTTAATCTATAAGGTGTATCATTTAGGCCATACCACTGATATGTTCCATCCCTACCTTCTATAGCTTCATATAATAAATCAACAACTATTGCGCCTTCTTTGCAGAAATAACCATTAACTCTAAGACTTCCGTCAGCCATGCTATTGCCATAACCTGTGAAATAAATATCAAAATCAATTGATTCATCCGCTTCTTTTAATATTTTTAATATTTCCTTTTTGGTAGACTTATCCACATATACCCTATCAAAATATGTTTCATCAATATATGTATGATTACCTATCTTATCAAGTTTAATTTGTTCGAATGGTACTGATGACTTTGTAACCGAATCTTTTGAAGTATCTCTTTTTCGACGTCTTCCTTCTTCTTCCCCACAAGCAGTCATAGCCAGTGCCAAGGTGCAAATTAAAACTAATAAAATACTAAACTTCTTTTTCATAATCGCCCACTCCCAATATTTTTTAACTAGTTACTATAGTATATACGGATGGGGATTAAAACTTTTATGGTAAAAATATAAAATCCAGAAATAATTCCTTACTTCTGGATTTCTATGTAAAACACATTAGCTTTATCCCTTAAGTTCCCTAATCTTATCCTTAAGAGCATCAGTTATATGAACGATATTCATTAGGTTTTTACCATGTTTTCTAACCTTGCCTGGCATAAATCTACGGATTCTGAAAAGCATCCTCTTTTGATTAAGTGTTAGCTTTTCTGCATATGAGACTACAAGTTGCTTAGTAGATGCAAGCTTTTCGTAGTTCTCCTGTGCCCTAATATTAAACTCTTCATGCATCTTCTCAACTTCAGTTAAAAGCGCAGAAAGGCTAGCCTCAGTTAGTGCAAAATCAGCCCCAAAGAGTATTGCAAATATAAGAGCAAACACTTCATAAACAAGAGGATTTATAGCTTCATGCATACCATTAACAAAAGGAATAAGATACTTCACAATAGCAACGCCAGCAAGACCAAAACCTATACTTACTGGCACGCAGATTCTGCCCTGTATATTAAGTGGCATCTTACTATAATCCCACCATCTGGCATGGAACCTCTTTTCAAGTACCCATGAAGTCCCAAACTCTGCAACTGCACTTGCAAGGTAGCTTACTACAAATATGCCCCATACCGGAAAATCTGGCGACGAAAGAAAACTAATAGAGCTAAATGCTGCCGATGCAGCTACTACACATGATCCATATATAGGACAAATAGGTCCAAACAAGAATCCCCTGTCAGCCCACTTTTTTTCCTTAGCAGAACAATATATGGACTCCCATATCCAGCCAAGAAAACTATAAAAAATAAATTCTACAAATAACTGCGAAATCGCCATCTACTATCCCTCATCCATCCATAATAATATATAAAAGCGCTGTAGTAATCTACAACGCTTCACCTTCACACCATACGTTCTATTAATTACTCTTTCAAACGCTTCTTATCTTCATACATCTCTCTGTCGGCACGTTCAAAAACATCTGATATTAAATTATCACTTGCCGGGATATATTCTGACATACCGGATGCAAGAATCGGTCCTGAGCCTGTTTTTGCATTATCAAGAATCTTCGAGCGAAGCTTTTTCATAAGTTCTGCTCTATTAGTATAATCATCTCCACGTAAAAATACTGTAAATTCATCGCCACCTATTCGAAATACCGGGCTATGGGCAAAAATATCACATAAAACCTTTGCCGTTTGCTTTATATACTCATCGCCTGCATTGTGACCTTCAGTATCATTAACCAGCTTAAGATTATTGGCATCGCATACAACAAGACCAAAAGGCAGATAATCAAGCCCCTTATTAATGTTTTCCTGAACTGATTTTTCAAGTTCCTTATAGGCAGTCTTGTTTTTGACACCAGTTAGTTCATCTCGTCTGGCTAGTTCTTTTTCATTGCTAAGAGCTTTAAGATGCTCCCTCTCCCTTTTAACTTCATCATCGATATTAACAATACCAAAAATATAATGAATACCATCGTTAGTCTTATGAGTAGTCATCCTTACATAGTGAACAGAATCAGGTGCCACAATTCTATAATCGATAGAAGTCATCTTTCGTTCACTAAGAGAACTGATTATATAGTCTTTATCTATATATCCAAGCACCATATCCCGGTCAGCTTTATAAACTATCTTTTTAATATCCAATATGGAATCCCCAAAGAAATCCTCCCCGGAATATTTCATATCAAGCCTGCCATATATGTTTTTACACTCGTAGCTTATATAATTCGAATTCTCTATATTTACGTAATATAAAATATCATAGTTTGATGCCAGACTTTCCGCTATCTGAGTAAATGTTGCATAACTCTTTTGAGTTTCTTTGCGAATGTTCTCAGCAACAATTTCATCTTCAATATCCTTTTCGTATAAAACAAAATGTTTATTGTCATGTGCTCGCATCAATGTAAACAGGAAAAATCTAGACTGTCCATCAATCATAAGCCTGTATTTATAAGAAAATGACTTTCTGCCCTCAAGACTCTTGAGCATAGCATCCTTTTTATGAATACTCTTGGCAAATTCTCTGTCGTCAGGATGAACAAACTTATCAACATTCACTTCCGTCTCACTGTAAAAGTCTTTACCAACTACAGGAACATTCATAGCTTCATATCTCTGACTTTTCACAAACTCTCTGAACTCTCCTGTATCTATCCTTATGTAATACATAGCGTCATAATCTTTTGCAAGTCCAGAAGCAATATGATCATATATTTCTTTTTCCTTCTTTTCTCCTGCTTCAACAAATGAATGCACTACACATATGCTGATAATAAGCCCCGCTGCATATGTGGGATATAAAGGTTCCAAAATCTGCAGCACTAAAAACAGCTCCATAACAAGACATGTTGTACCTAAGGCCAAATATCTGACTTTTTCAGCTCCAGATGTTAATCTTGCGATATATATCATGTAGATTAAGGCCGCAAAATAGAGACATATTTGCAGAATAAAAGCAATATGCCTTCCCGGTTCCATAATATATTCATGTTTATTGTTAAATGAAAAAATAAATGGATAAAAATAGTTAATTAATAGATATATAATTCCAAGAACAAATATAAATAACGCTGAATGATATAAAAACCTGCTTTTCCTTTTCTTTGAAGCCATATAAGTAACAACACAGCGCATCCATGTAAGCATGGTAAGAAACATGAAGAAGAAATACAGCAAACAGTCAATATATAATAAATAGAATATAGAATCTACTTCATGATAGTTATAAAGAATCCCCCATCCTATATCAGAGATAAAATAACAGTTTGTTGCTATAAGAAATAATCTGTAACTGAAAAAAGTATTTTTTTCATCATCATTTTTCGATTGAAGAACACTTTTTCTAAAAAGTATTCCACGATTAATTATGAAATTAAGAATTAAAGCCAATAAACTTATAAAAGAGTAAGTCATATTACTATAATGCTCTCCTGGTCCACTTTTATAATATAGCCACCGCTTAACGCTCGATAACCCCAATCGTAAGATAAATTATATCATAAAAACATTAATACTCTTCAAGGAAATTATGTCTTACGCCATCTTTCTTGTATTCAACAATAGTATCAAGATTAACATTCTCAACGCTTCTGAATATGTTGTACTCAATAAAAGGATTGGTTTCCTTAAGCTGGGCGATTAACTTCTTAGTTTCAAGTCGCTTACTTGAGGTAGTACCATCCTCATGACAGGTTGTACAGGTTTCTGTAAAGTGGCATGCACACTGAAGAAAATGAAGTTCATTATAATCTCTCCATGCACAGATATCTGCTTCCCTAATAAGATAAAGAGGTCTTATAAGCTCCATTCCCTCAAAATTGGAACTGTGAAGCTTAGGCATCATAGTCTGAACCTGACCTCCGTATAACATTCCCATCAAGATAGTTTCTATCACATCATCAAAATGATGACCGAGGGCTATCTTATTGCAGCCAAGTTCTTTTGCCTTACTGTAGAGGTAGCCTCTTCTCATCCTTGCGCAGAGATAACATGGGCTCTTTTCTATAGTATCTACAGTATCAAATATAGTACTTTCAAACACAGTTATAGGAATACCAAGAGCCTTGGCATTGCTTTCTATAAGAGCCCTGTTTTCCTTATTATACCCGGGATCCATAACAAGAAAGGTTAGTTCAAAATTCACCTGTCTGTGTTTTTTTATCTCCTGAAAGAGCTTTGCCATAAGCATAGAGTCCTTGCCCCCGGATATACAGACAGCAATATGGTCTCCTTCTTCAATAAGCCTGTAGGTTTTAACAGCTTTGGCAAATTGCGAAAAAATTTGCTTATGGAACTTTTTCTGAATACTAGCTTCCGCTTTCTTTCTCTTTTCTTCTATATCTTCCTGGCTCTTCATACCAGACCTGATATAGCCAACATATCCCTCAGCAAGGCTGTAACAATCTCTGCCCTCAAGATATTCGAGGCTATCATCAAGTTCTCTGGACATACGGCCAATCTCACAATAAAAAACCAACTTAGTTTCCTTTGGAATATCAGCAAGTTCCTTACTGCTTTCCAGGTCTTCAACATATATGTTAATAGCCTCAGGCATCATGCCATAAGCTACAAGTCCCTCATCTCTTATATCAATTAGTTTATAAGACTCTTTTGGAAGATTTTTTAATTCATCATATGTTATTTCTTTCATCTATATAGCTCCAATACGGTTATATGCTTATCTATTATACTTTATTTCTCTGTATATAATAAGCTTTTAAGAATATATTTCAACAATTAACATTAGCGGAATTATTGTATGTAACGTTAGTTAATATGCACTATCAAACACAGTTTTATCCCTGCTTTAGTTTAACATTTTGCACAATTTTTATTGTAAAAGTATTGATGTAATGATATCTTATATTCTAGAAATTATGGGAGCATGACATGAAAGAAAAGATTAAAAAAATCCTTCCAATAGTTAAACAGGTTATATTTATTGCTGTACTACTTGCTGGTGTAGTATGGCTATCAATTTTAGCATACAAAAAATATACCTATTATCGTCCTATGAAAGTTATGAAGAAGTTTATGGAAGCTTCGATTAATAACGACGTAGAAGGAATTGAAGCATGCTGCCATCCATATTTTTATGATCGTATTAAGCCTGTGGCATTAAGCGACGCTGCCAGATTTGAAGAATATAGAAAGAACGGAGCCAAGATTAGTTATAAAATCACTAGCCTTAATATTGACACTGATTCTGATGACAAATGGGAAAAATATACAAAAGAAAAAATAGTATATAAATGGGAACATAAGACTAATCATATAGCAGATGCCAATCTTGATGATATTAATTTCGATATTAATAAATGGACCAATAGGGCTACTATTGATATTGAAGTAACAATAGAAGTGCCAAAACACAAAGAATTAAACACACAATATTATTGTGCATATAGATTAGTTGAAATTGATAACAAATGGTATGTTTTTAATACTTATAGAAACGAAGACGATAACTACGAGTGTTATTGGTAATGTTACTAATAAAATATTTATAATTTAATACAGTATCACCGCTTCACTTGTCCTATTTTCAATTATGTAGTCTATTAATTTCCTCCCATAGGATGGATTTAACCAAACTTTATAACGTAAATCATCTCCAAACCACCCATCAGTTATAATGTCTATGCTCAACACATCCTCTCGACCTTCCTTAGGCTTTTTTTCAATAATATAAAATCTATCAGAACCATTGTGAACCCAAAAGCTTGAAGCAATATACCAATCTAAACTATCTTTCTTAAAATTAACTTTATTCCAATCGCTTGGTTCTTCAGCACATCTTGGATCAAATACAATTTTATAATCTTCGTTGTAATCAAATTCAACTGTATATCCATATTTATTACGCATTTTGGGATCATCAACTTTAAATAAATACCAGTCAGCTTGATAGAATGCACGTCCCACATCTTCTAGAAAAGTTAATTTTTCCTCATTAAAAGAACCTAAAGCTTTATAATTCTTTTTAAATCCAATTGGATTTACTAATAATTTATAAAATGAGAGTATGAGAGCTATTCCAAATAGTACCAAACATGAAATAGTAAAGATTCCATTCTGCCTTTCAGACTTATTTTCATCCTGCAAGTGTACTGCAATTAAGGCTATAAACAATCCAAAGAATCCAAACCAAAACCACATTCTGAGATGATCATATCCCAGTGCCTCAGCTCTTTCTTCAGTAATTACAGCAAATCCAATTCCGAATAAACAATATCCTATAACAATTATTGCTAACATATTAAAAACCCCTTATGTTAATGTGCCTAAAGCGACTATAACATAAAGGGTTTAAGCTAACAATAGTACATAACGTTAGTTATTTTACCTCTGTTCCACCCCACTCTACTACTGTGAAGCCATTTCTTTCAAATGTTTCAAATCGTTCCATATTTACCATTTCTCAAGCCCATTCGTTCCATATATACTCTATATATACAGGCGATGCACAGAAAGCAA
Source organism: Lachnospiraceae bacterium NC2008 (assembly GCA_000687675.1). Classification (GTDB taxonomy): domain Bacteria; phylum Bacillota; class Clostridia; order Lachnospirales; family Lachnospiraceae; genus NK4A136. The sequence goes on from JHWS01000008.1 coordinate 63,020, forward strand.
TAAACGCCCCGATAAACAGATTTAAAATGTAATATCCAATAAGAACTTTATTAATCTTTTTCTCTTTTTTTCTAGTTATAAATGAATGAATCATTAGAATTGCTAATATTATAAAAAAAATGAAATTTACATGAGCAAACCATAAAGAAGTATTTTCTAATTCTAAGCTAATAACAAAGTTCTCTCCATGATAATTTCCAAAGGTGTTAACAATAATAGATTCTATTTCATCAAGAGGGTAATAATATGGAAATAATCTAATTTCTTCCACAAATCCCAATACTGTAGCAATATTTCCCAAGTAATATATTAAACTTAGTACAATAACAGCTACATCTAAATAAATAATTTTATTTTCCATTTTATTGGTATTATTATATTTTTTGTTTTCTATTAGTGTACCAACATATACAATGAACGCTGTTACACATACAGAAGCAAGCAAAGCTTGAAATATCATAAACCAATCCCAAAACTCCATATAAAACTCCTATTCCCCCTCATTCATTACCCCACAATTATCTGTTATACTAATTTATATCTATTACTACAATTTCTGGGTGGTTAAAAAATCTTGGCGCAATTGTGCTTTCTCTTGCAAGTCCCCTGCTTACAACCATATTGCTACCATTGGACAAGGTATATAATCCACTAACATATTCAGCCATAAAGCCCTGGCTTGGAGCATATACTCCCTTGTTTATAAATGGTATCCTAATCTGTCCTGCATGAGCATGCCCAGCAACTATTAAGTCAAAATCATAGTTCTCATAAACATCTACTTTTTCTGGTCTATGAGTAACAAGTATACGGATATGAGATTCATCTGTCTTAGAATATGCAGCGTCTAACTGATCTTTCCACTCTTTATCAGTTAAATCATTAGGATCATCAATACCACATATATCTAAAGTATTGCCCGCTATAGTTATAGTCTCACAATCACCTGCAAGCACATGAACACCAACAGACTCCATATAGTCCTTCATCTCATCAGCCCTGTTGCTCCAATATTCATGATTTCCTGTTACGTAATAACAAGGATACTTATTAACTAAATCTTCAACTAAAATCTTGGTATTCTTATCCCCAATCTTATCATCAAAGATATCACCTGCCATAAGAATAATATCTGGATTTTCCTTATCTATTCTCTTAATTAACCAGTTTTGATTCTTTCCGTAATAGCAAGAATGTAAATCAGTTACTAAAACTATTCTTACGCCCTCTTCAGAATCACCTAATAGATTAAGGCTTATTCTTTCTGTTACTGGTACCCAGGACCATATTGTCCAAATAATAAAAAATGCTAATATTCCCCAGATTATCTTTCTTCTTTTATGTTTCTTATTTTTCTTTTTCAAAGTATTCACCTATTATGTATTATTAATACAAAGCCTTTTATTTCTAGATTCATAGTAATACTTATTTTTATTTACCAAGTATATTTGCCTGTCTTAATTAAAACTTTGTTTTCTAACACTTTTACTGACACGTTACTGTTAACAGGATAAGGTTTATTAGTTACCTTAAGAGGCATAATAATAAATCGTTTTCCTTGACTGGTATTTACTAAAATCTTAACCTTTTGTCCGTTTACTCCATTATATGCAACTGTGTCATCCATATAGCCGTATATGGTTCCATTTAAACTAGTCCCCTTAATAGTGACCTTTATAAATGCTATGAAGTTGTAAAAGAATATTATTGCTGAGATAGCAGCTACAAGAACAAGTGGAGCCGCCGACATAAGTCCAAACATATTAACCATACTCTGAGCTTCTCTATCTAAACCTATATCCTTTACAAGAATTAGAGGTAAAATCTTATATACCCCTACACATATGCAAACCATCATAACTACAAATGGAACCCCAGCACCCCAGAAAGATAATTTTGCATTCTTACATTCGCGTGTAGGATATTCAGCAGCCAAATCTAAAGTAGAAACTTGTCCAACATATGTTCCGCAGAATTGGCATACCTCAGATAAAACCGAAGCGCCGCAGCTTGGACACTTGTTAGCTTCTGCTTGTGGCTTCATATGTGGCTGGTTGTTAAGTGTTATATCTCCCATAAATTAATCTCCCCAATTTACTTAATTAAGTCTATTTTATTATATAAAAAATGAGCTAAACCTGCATTCACACACAGATTTAGCTCAAATATACACTGGAATTACTTAACTTCTGTTCCGCCCCACTCTACTACTGTGAAACCATTTCTTTCAAATGTTTCAAATTCCTGTGGTTCAATCTCCTGATATTCATCAGCAGCCTGCCATACCATAAATACTCGAAGTGTGCTATCTGCAATGTCATTCTCACCATCTGTTACTGATAACTGGTACTGGTTGTTATATGCATCATCTGGATCTAAGCCCTCAAAACGGATAATGTTATATTCATTATTCTCCATCTGTGGTGCCCAGTATACGATAAACTCATTATATTCTTCTGGTGTAAGACCTATCTCGCTAAGCTTCTCACGAAGGAAGTCTGCTGTATCACTGCCCTTTACACAGAAGCCCTGGTCAAATGTTGTGTATTTATAGTTAGATGCTTCCCAGAAAATATATGAATATTCATTACCAGAGTTATCAAAAATCTTACCATCATCAGATGTAGTTACGTTCCATGTATATTCATTGTCCTGAACATTATCAGCCTTTGGCCACATACTAGTCATATCTGAGTCATTAAGCCTAAGACTAACTTCAACCTCACGTCCTGGCTGGTCATCATATATGTAGAGTACCGGTTTTAATGCTCTTGCATCTCTTGGATCAATATTATCAATTGTAAAATCTGAACCATTACAGCCCTGCTCCATGATGTCAAATACGTCACCTGAAATATCATCTACTGTATCCTGAATCTCAGAAAGATTGTTATTAACCTTATCCAGCGTATGAGTATTAATAGACTGCATTATGATGCTTGTAGCTCCAAAAGCTGTAAATACACCTATTCCAATTCCTCTTAATATATTTCCTGTTTTTGTCTTCTTATTAAGTTCTCTAAGCAGTGCCTCTTTGTTGTCCTGAGACATGTTATTATAGTTGTTCATGTTCTGTTCCATAAATAAATCTCCTTTTACATTTATCCTATAACGCACGTTAATCACTTATGTTATATATACGAATGCAATCTGATATTTTTATGGAGGATTTTCTAAAAAGTTCAAAAAAAGAGATAACCAATTAGGTTATCTCCTTAATGTGCTTTATTTTACCTCTGTTCCGCCCCACTCTACTACAGTGAAACCTTCTCTTTCGAATGTTTGGAATGACTGTGGTTCAAGCTCCTGATATTCATCAGCTGCCTGCCATACCATAAATACTCGAAGTGTGCTGTCTGCAAGGTCATTCTCACCATCTGTTACTGATAACTGGTACTGGTTGTTATATGCATCATCTGGATCCAAGCCATCAAAACGGATAATGTTATATTCATTATTCTCCATCTGAGGTGCCCAGTATACGATAAATTCATTGTATTCTTCTGGTGTAAGTCCTATCTCCCTAAGTTTCTCTCGAAGGAATTCTGCAGTATCACTGCCCTTTACACAGAAGCCCTGGTCAAATGATGAGTAATTATAGTTAGATGCTTCCCAGAAGATGTATGAGTATTCATTTCCAGAATTATCAAAAAGCGTACCATCTTCTGATGTTTTTACTTCCCATGTATATTCATTATCCTGAATATTATCAGCCTTTGGCCACATAGTAGTCATATCTGAGTCATTAAGCCTAAGACTAACTTCAACCTCACGTCCTGGTTGGTCATCATATATGTAGAGTACCGGTTTTAATGCTCTTGCATCTCTTGGATCAATATTATCAATTGTAAAATCTGAACCATCACAGCCCTGCTCCATGATGTCAAAAACATCCCCAGAAATATCATCTACTGTACCCTGAATCTCAGAAAGATTGTTATTAACCTTATCTATTTTCTTTGCGTTAAGAATCTGCATTATTATGCTTGCTGCTCCAAAGGCTACAAACACACCGATTCCTATTCCCCTTAAGATGTTTCCTGTCTTTGCTTTCTTATTAAGATCTAAAAGCATAGCCTCTTTGTTATCCTGTGGAATATAATTATTATTCTGATTCATATTATTTCTCCTTTATTCTCCAAAAATGTCTTTATTAATCAATTGCATCTGGACGGTATCCAACTCTTTCGCCAGTCTTAGCATTAAGAGTTAATGTTATACAATCAAGTACGTCTGTACTATCGTGTCTATAAACATATACGTATGGACACTCATCAAAGCCGCCTGAAAAATAGTAATACTCGTCTACATAGTAGTAATCTCTGTCGTCGTAATATTGTGTCTTATAGTTATCAATTATATCATCACTTGAAAGTTTATCGTTTCTGTCAGCGAAGCTACAGTCGAATACTTCTGTTCTACCTTCAATAATAGAACCATCAGTAAATGCAATTACTGTAAAATTAGCACCCTCAACAATAATATTGTCGTAATATACAGTAAACTCATACCACATATAAGCTCCAGGGTCATCATCAGAAGTATCTGTTAATTTTAAAGATATCTTACTATCCTGAGGCTGTATATTATCTAAGAGATAATCCTTGGCTTCATTGGAGTCATGTATTACTAAATCATAGGATCTGTCTATCTCACTAAACCTGTCGCCCCCTGCCTCATCGATTGAATGTCCATGATTAAAGTTAGATGAATTAGCATCTTGTGATACATACGGCTCATCAACCTCCTGAGAAACATCAGTTGAATCAACTGTTACACTATCAGGTGTATTAGTATCAATTCTATCCCTGCCATTACTGTCTGCGCCTTTATTTCCACATCCAGTTGCAAGAACCATCATTCCCACTAACAAACTAAAAGCTATTTTTTTCTTCATAATCCTGTTCCTCCAAACCTTTATAACGTTTTCAAATGCCTATAAAATATACGTTTATGTTATATACGAATGATTATTGTTGTATTTATGGTACTTTTCAAAATTTTTTAAGATAAAAAAGAGATAACCATCTCTGGTTATCTCACTCTTAATTTATTATATAAATTGAAAATCTCAAATTACTTTGCCATATTACACATAGTTTCGTAGAAACCTGGCACCATTGATGTTGCCAAAACCCATGCCACGGTCATCAAATCTATAATAGCATGGCCTATCATAATAGGTACTGGATTCTTCTTTTTCTGGTAATAGCAGCATAATATTATTGTTAGTGGTAAATAGGAAATGAATCTGTAAATAAAGTATCTTCCATCTAGAAGGACAGGAATAAAGCAGTGCTGCAATGCATAGAAGAAGGCAGGAACAATAATACCCGCGGCTTTATTCTCTATCCTATTTACACCACATCCAAGATAAAGTCCCTCCTCAGCCAAAGCTGTTGTAACAGGAAGAAGAAAGACATTAATTACAGCCAGTGTTATTGCCACCGGTTCTATCATCATAGGCGAAGCATATGGTATTACTCCGTAACATAGGTAACCTGCAAGATACATTCCTCCCATTCCAACCAATAGAATCATTATGGATATAAGAACTACTTCTTTAACTTTAGTGGTACCTTTTCTATAATTAATCAGTTCAAGATAAGACATACCATTCTTCTTGGCAGCAATAACCAGTATAAAAATAGTGATAAAATTAACAACTGTCGCTAATATAGTCCACCAATTGGTAATATCACTTAGTTCTTTTCCCCCAAAAATAGAACCAAGTAAAAATATTAAAATAAATATTATCGATCTTATTGGAAGTAAATAAGGTAATCTTGAATTCTTCATTTCTATCTCCCACTACATTTTATAGATACAAACTAGTCAATCCACCACTGTGGGGTAAGTTCTCCAAGCTTCATAACTTTGCCTTTAGAGTAATCAATCATAATATCGATATCATGGTATCTTCCTGGCATAAGCTGAACCATAAGTTCGCGGCAAGCTCCGCAAGGCGCTCCCTTGCCTTCATTAGGTGAGATACATAATACTCTGTCAATTTCATATTCTCCATTTGTAATCATGTTAAATATTGCATTACGCTCAGCACATATTCCTAAAGTTGAGCATGTGTCTATACATACACCTGTATATATCTTTCCCGACTTTGAAAGTACAGCAGCTGATACTTCTCCTGCTGTTACATAGTCTGAGATTGTTACTGCACCAAGAACTGCTTCTGCAGCCTTATGCATTTCTTCCCATATTTTATCCATAATTTTCCTCTCCAATTCATTCTAAAAATAAAACCATCTAACTACGTAGATGGTTTTAAATAATTATTCGGTTTCAAAAACCACTTTAACTGTTCCATTACTACTTTCAACTGTTAGTACTTTACCATTTATCTGAGCATCCATCGTAACATCAGTGTCATCATATATTATTGTATAGTGATTATCAGATATCTTTTCCAGCTTACCGTTATGACTCTTGCCATTTACCGAAAATACACAGCTAGATTCATCACTACAAGTAATTGCTGGCAAAATATCCTTTGCATCAGATGTAAAATCTTCGGCTCTACGAGTTTCTCCATTTGTTGTGATTTCAGTCACTTTCCATGTAGAAGTAATAGCAGCATCTGATGATTTCTTGTCTCCACAAGCACAAAGCCCTAGAACCATACATAATACACAGCAAACTAAAAATAATCTTTTCTTCATACTCTTTATTTCCCCCTAATTGTTTTTATAATGACTAGCGATTATTAACCACATCTCCAATTATACTAAATTTTACTAATTAATTTCTTAATTTTATTAAACTTTGCTTTTGGAACTTCTTTGCACTTTGTGGTATTGCCACAGGCAACTGTGCCTATGCAGCTAATTCCTGAAGTTTTGAAGTACTCTTTAACATTTCTTTTAAGTCCCGATGTCTGACCAAATATTTCTGCAAATGGCATAGGTGTACTACATGCAGTTAATAGAATATATCTTTTACCTGAAAGTCTTGGCTTTGGAAATGTATTAGTTTCTTCCATAGATGTTCCAGACATACGATCAAAAAGGTTCTTAACTACAGCTGGTACATTGGCCCAGTAAACAGGACTTGCAAGAATAATTACATCTGCATCCTTAATAGATTTTGATATTCCTGCCATATCATCATCCTTAAAAACACATTCTCCTGTTTCAAAACACTTTCTACAGCCCTTGCAGTAGTTAATATTCTTGTCATGTAGTTTAATATATTCCACTTCATGTCCAGCTTTTTTCGCCTCATCTACTGCATGGTTAAGCATAGTAGTTGTGATTCCATTATTTCTAAAGCTTCCCTGAATTGCTAATACTTTTTTCATTCCCATATCTCCGTTGGATTTACTTCATAATACAATATCATAGCGTCATACATATCTACAGGTGCATATCTTATCTCGTACATTGGCTTAATAGCATTCATGCCAGCCTGATAGTACTCACCTATACTTCCTGTAGAAATCTTTGAATTAATAACTTCGTAAAGAGGTGTACCCTCTTCAACATTAGAAAATGTCAGAAGCCCCTTATCTAACTCGCTATCCTTCATGCTATATGCTAAAGGATCATCCCCGATAAACTCTACAACTATTCTTCCATCCTTATCTGGCAGGTTGCAATTTGAAATATAAAAGTCAGTACCAATAGCAAAGTAGGCACTTTCATACTCATCATACAAATCTGTTCCTAAGAATGTTGCCGCCGAAGAATTATTCTTTGTCATATGTCCGTTGTGACATGACATCATAATTTCAGTATCATGAGTCATCTCTTCATATTCAAGAACCTGATCCACAATAACCTTCATGGCACCATCTCTATACTTATTGCTACCGTTTTCTTTTTCCATAAGGTTAATATAATAATTAAGAGATTCAGCGGCTAACATAGCTCTAAATTGCTGGTCTTGGTCAGTTGCAGCTATATAATCTTCAGCATTATCAGATATATCGGTAACTAAGGAATCTGTATATTCTATAATCTCATCGATTTTCTCTTTATCATAACCATCTTCTTCTGTTCCAAATAGTAAATCAAGATTATCAGAAACTTCCTTAGCCTTAGTCTCATCAACTTTACTATAGAAATCTTTTAACACCCGGATATTATCCATACTCTTTTGGACATCCATACCGTAAAGGCGAACTTTTTTATCATCTGGAGCTGACTCATTATACTCACGCATCCATGTAATAAACCCCATCATATCGTCTGTTCTATACAGTCTATAGCCAAGATGTTTTGTAAGTTCCTCAGCATCACCTTCGCCGCCAAGTATATAGTCATTAACTAAAGTGCAGCCACCGAAGTCACCCTCTATAACCAGGGTTCTTATATCATATTTCTCTACAAGCACTCTAAATACTTCTGTTTTTAATTGCTGGAATTCGCTATTTCCATGAGAAGCTTCACCAAGTGCAACTATTCTTGTTCCTTCTGGTATCTCAAGGTTATCAATAGAAGTTACATAGTCACCAAATCCTTCAATAACTGCTATTTCGTTAGAATCAGTTTTTTCTGCTTCCATGCTGGCTTCAGTTTCTGTAGCTACTGATGTCTCAGCAGGCTTGGCATAGTCCCCTTTAGTATCATCTGTCTTTTGGCCACAGCCTATAAGACAGCATGCCACTAAGCCTAGTGCAACAAAGCTCCTGCTTTTCATAATAATTCCGGTCTCCTTATTTTTAGTAAATTTTGATTCATTCATATCCCCTCATACTATCAAGATTTTAAAATCCACTCAAAGGCCTTGGCCATACGTAGTGAAAAATCCTTAAAATGATTTCCTTCATTCCATTCAAGAATACAGTCGATGCCTTCGGCTTTAAGATATTCATGTGCCTCTCTTATTCTGTCTCCTACCGTTGCCATTATTGGATTCTTAGTTTTTTCTTCTTTATCTCCAAGACTTAGATATACTCTCTTTGATTTTATAGTATGTTTTTTCATGTAAGAATCGAAGTCTGGATACCACATGGAAGGTGATGCAGCTGCTACGCCTTCAAATATATCAGTCTGGTATGAAGCCCATAAGGCAAATAATCCAGCCAATGAATAACCGCCAATATAGTAAGTTTTATTACTATCCTTACAGTAATCAACTATCTCTGCCAGAGTATCTTTCGCATTCCCAGCAAAATCATCTTTTCCAAAAACTGCTGGTGAAGGCCATGGTGACAAGTCACTATTCCAGTTATCCACCTTGAAAACCACTAAAGAATAGTCTGCATCTGTTCTGACATTAATCAATTCAATCTCTTCCTGAATAGCCCCTAACATATGTCCATCCACTAATTGAACTAAAACAATAGAGGCGTCTTTATTTCCATATTCATATATTTCCATAAATCCACCTCCTTAGCAATTATTATTCCTCATGGGATAATCCATTTTCTTTAAATAGCTTCATCATTTCATTTGTTAGGCTTAGGTTATTAGGCTGAAGTACTATGTCCTCCCTTTTCACCCAATCTGCATACTTAAGTTCATTTTCGTCCATATGGATTTGGCCATCTCCATCCACATCACAGAAAAAGCCTACAAGTAAATCCTGAGCCATGCCCCATGGCTGTGACTTATAGTAACGTATGTTTTTAACTGAAACTCCTGTTTCCTCCATCACTTCTCTGGCAACAGTTTCCTCAAGAGTCTCACCTATCTCTGCAAATCCAGCTACTAATGCATTGTGAGCGAAGCCAGTTCTGTATTTTGTAATTAAGAGACTATCTCCCTTGATTACTCCAACTATTACTGCAGGATTGATTCGAGGATATATTGTATTGCCACACTCTGGGCATACTAAGGCTCTTTCGCTCTCTTTAAGATCAAGTCTATGTCCGCATTTTCCACAGAATTGGTTATCACTGTACCACTTCCATAGGTGGTAACCAGTAAAAATTATAAATACATCTTTTTTAGAAAATCTGTCGCGGGCATCACGGATAGAATAATAGTCATAGCCTTCTTTTCTAATTTCCTGATTTCCGATTTTCAAAAAGAACTTGGTTTCATCAACTGAAAAAAGATATACTGCATCATCACTTATATCTTTTCCTTTAAGAAAAACAGCTTTACCTTCATCTTCTCCCGCAAGTATCTTGCCATCTTTATCAAAGACTAAGAGATAATCATTTTCTTTGATATCATAATTAAAATATTCATTTCTTAATTTACTTGGATAAATATCCTGTATCATACTAAAATTCTCCTTGCAGAAAAGTAGGTATCCTTATTTATATCAAACTGTAAGTTCTATCTGATTTCCTTCGATTCCTACGATACAACTCTCGTAATATCCGTCGCCTGTAGTTCTAGGTCCACTTACTACTTCAAAGCCATCATTTTTTAGTATCTCAGTAAGGCGATTAACTTCTTCTTTGCTTCCTAGTGAAAATGCAAGATGCACATATCCTGTGCGGTTGATTGTCTTTTTAACATCATCCATATCTGGCTTATTCATTATTTCAAGTCTTGCTCCATCATCAAAGCTTATAAAATAAGATCTGAATCCTGTTGATTTGTTATGATATCCAGCATTTGAACTGCCACCCAGATATTTCACAAAGAAATCTCTGGCTGCCTCCAAATCATTAACATACATAGCAACATGTTCTATTCTCATACATTATCCTTCTTACAATTTCTTTAAGACACCATTTTCAAAATAATAGATATCTTCTCTTTTATATCCATACTTTGAACCCTCAACACTGATATGTGGTTCAAAGGTAAAGAAATTTACATCTTCAAGTTTTTTATTATTGCCTTTTTCAATATAAACACGGTCATCCTTTTGGCGAACTATAGAATGTCCAAGGTTTCCCATGAAGTCCAAATTTATATAACCTTCGTCTTTGATGTAGTCGTTCATTTGATAATACAGTTCTTCAAAGGTCATGTCCGGACTAACTATTTCCTTCATACGTTCATGGAGTTTCTTTTCCATGGTTAGTCCATTTCTCCACTCATCATTTTTGATTTCATCCACGGAATTCACAACGCGACCATTTTCTATGATGATAGTTCTTGCATGGTCTCCCCATGTATCACCTACCTGTGGGCTAAGATCTATTGTGATAATATCATTAGCATCAATCACCTTTTTCGAAGTGGTATACTCTCGTCCTGATACTGAAATTGTTGTTTCATCTCCTGAGAATACAAATGCTCCAACATCCCAATACCAGAAAGAATCAGCCCCCAGTTCCATCATCTTCTCTTCGCATAAACTGCGAACCTCTGAAAGCAACATCCCTGGACTTATTTTTCTTTTAATGAATTCAATTGTGTCTTTTGCAATCTTTTGAACTCTACTATACTCAGAAATCATATTTAATCTTCCCCCATTTAAATCAAAAATTGTACTCTATTGAAACTTGTAACGCATATCCCTATATCTATGATCTTTTTCCTTAAAACCAATCTTGGCATATATTGGATATCCATCGTCAGTAGCTGAAAGATCAATTCGACCTAGACCTTTATTTTTACCGTATTCAACTAGATTATTCATTAGTTTTGAACATAACCCTTTTCCTCTATAATCAGGTTCTGTATAAACGCTTAACACTTCACCATATAAACCATTTAAAAGTATTGAATTTGCAGGCATTTCAATAATATGCAAATATGCTACAGACACAATTCTATCTTCATCCTTAGCAACAAATGCTATAAGTTCAGTGCCTAATTTTCGGTTAAAGTAATCTGGAAGCTGAGTTTCCATTCCCTTTCTTTCTATATCGCTAACAAAGCCGAAATCGTCTATCATATATGCAATTCGCATACGGATTAGTTCTTTTATATCTTCTTTTGTTGCTATGCCAAATACAATTCCCATATTCAAATCTCCTCAATAAACATTCCTGTCAGTCTAGGAACATTAAATCTTCCTGTAAACAAATCACACTTACATAAGAATTCGTAAAAAACATGTCTTCCTTGGTCTGACATAGATTCATAGTTTCCTTGTCCCTTGGCAAGGATAACATCTGCTTCATCAATTGCTTTTTTAGCCTCTTTGGGAAGCATATTGTAAACGGTTCCTGGTATCGCATCGCCGTTAGACACGATATCTGCAACCTTATCAAGTCCAACGTATTTTGCATCTTCTTCCGTAGCATCATTTAAAACTTCTGTTCCACGCACAAGGGCTTTAACTTTGATCCCCGGAAATCTTTTTATAAGCTGCTCTATCATAAGTTTATCTAGAACGATTTCTCCGCAGTTGTCGCAGACAAGAAGAAAATTCGAAGCATTCTCACATTCCTTTACAAATGCCTTATACGTTTTCTCATCATCCTCACGCATCTGTGAATCTTCAAATAGTTTAAAAAACTCATCCTGATCCACATGGTTCATAGCACCAAAATCTATATAATTTCCTATACGTGCAAACATAAGTGATTTTGCAAGAGGATCTTCTGAACTTTCAATTTCCGAGCGAAGCCTATCTTCTAGCTTAAGCACCAGGTCATTGTACTTCTTTTTTATTTCAGAATAGTCAGCAGGCTTTCCAATATGCTTTATATGAGCTTTATTAAAAAGATATACTATATAGGGACTTGTATCATCTTCGCTTCTTCCGTCAAGTATATTCTTTACCTCTGCCAGGTACTGGTCATTGTTTGTTTTATGCTGTTGTTTGTCATAAAGGCATCGTGCACAAGACTCTGATATACGCATATTCCACTCCTCGCTTTTTAATATCTATATATTGTATTCTATAACATATTTTTTAAGTTCATGATATATACACTTAATATGTACATAATTACACTAATACCAATATACATATCAGGGCTATAATTATCATTTTTCCAAAATATGCTATAATTAAACAACTTAGTTGTAAATTATATAAATGAAACGGATTTAGCATAATATGACGATTGAATATCCTGTTCTATATTTTGAACTTAATTTTTTTTCACTGGCTCTTATCGCCATTATTTTATATCAAACCCGTGGATTATCCAAAATGGTAGCACAGCAGAATTTTTCTATGTCTATTATTTCTGAGATGGTCTTTTTTGCATCTGATACATTGTTTATTCTCATTAATACAGGCACGCTTCGCTTTGGTTCCTTTAACAACATCATAAAGCTTATGAGCAAAGAAATATATTTCTTATCAACATCCATGATGTGCTTTTTTTGGTTCATATATTTTGAACACTTACGTAACACTGCATTTGTAAAAGAAAAGAGGAAAGTACAAATTGCTTCTCTATTCTTGTGGGGAATGGGTATCCTTCTTCTTATTAACCTTTTTACAGGATGCTTATTCTATGTAGATTCAAATGGGGTATATCACAGAGGTTCATATTTTATCCTTACATATGTTTTGTCATATAGCTATGTATTAATAGCATTTATAAGAACTATAAAGGAGATGGTCGATAAATCATCTACTTCTGACAGGCATACACTTATTCTGCTTATGATATTCCCTGCCGCCCCAGCATTTGCAGGCATAATACAGTATGTGTATCCTCAGCTTCCGGTTGCATGTGGTGTTCTTTCTCTTACAACTCTTCTTCTATACCTTAACTGGATCAACCAGCTTATATCTTTAGATCCTCTAACTGGGCTTAACAACAGAAAACAATTAAATCATTATTATGATCTATGGATTAAAAATCATAACACAGGAGATATTATTAATATCCTGATGATTGATGCCAATAAGTTCAAATCAATAAATGATACTTATGGCCATATTCAGGGCGACATGGCATTAAAAAATATAGCCGAATCATTACGACTCGGCTGTAGTATTCTTTCCAAAAGAGCTAATATTGCAAGATACGGCGGTGACGAATTTGCTATCCTTTTTGAATCAAACAATCCGGATGACAAAACAAATCTTGAACAGGCTATCAAAGAAAAGCTTGTGTTAATTAATACACGTACCAATATACCATTTGAACTTACTGTTAGCATAGGTTCTGCTTCATCTAGTGGAGACATATCCTTAAAGGAACTAATTGATACTGCCGATGAAGCTATGTATATTCAAAAACGTAGTAGTTAGCATAATCTAAAGTCACATTATTTCTTATATTTTTATTAATTACACCAATATTTTCGCTATAGTTTTATCATCGATTCCAGGAAGTATCTTCTTAAAGTGTTTGAAGAGCCTATCATAAGATTCTTCTGGTGTACGCTTATACACTTTATCTGCAAATGCCTTGCCAAAGAACTTCTCTGGAGTTGAATATTCGGCTACTCCCCAACCGTATTTGTTGCCAAACTTATCTGTAGCATATTTAAAGTCAGAGATAATAACATAGCACTGTTTTTGAAGTCTTGTAACAGAGCCGTCAAAGCCTTTACGACCACCCTTACCATAGTCGCCTATTTGCTTTAAAGGCTTAGATAAAATAGGTGCATTGGCATCAATTAATTCATACAAAACTTTGTCAGCCGCTGGCGCTAGTCCATCATCGTATCTTGCGTCGAAATCATATCCATCCCTGCGATAATTGGAGAAGTCAAAGAACCACTTTTTACTAACATACATGGCTTTGCCCTTTAAAAACTTACCATATGCACACTTGGCAGTTTTTATAACAGGTCCTTTCCATTCCCATGCATCCCAAAAAGACTCCTGGCTATCGGTATACCAGTGCCCTGGAGCTATATGTTCCTCTAGGGAAAACCCTTCAATCTCATTTTTGAAAAAAGGAACAAATCCAACTTCTTCTATAAGCCGGATCTGTTCCTCCATTGTATCAATTTCAAAATCATCAAAATATGTCATAGTTTTATACCTTTCACTGATGATTTTATTTTATCATGAATATATTTTTTGTTGTATTGATACATAATCCAATGAGCAAATTTTAAATTGAGCATCATAAAAGCAGCTGTAACAAGAATCACCACAAGACTCAGCCAATCAAACTTCATCACCGGGATACACTTATAAATAATCAATATACTAACAGGCAAACAGATAATACTAGTAATAAGTGAGGGTATATATTTCCTAATAAAAATGCATAAAGCTATATGAATCGCAAAGTGTACAGCCAATGAAAGCATCAGCGCAAACCAGATTGTACAAAGAATCCTATTAGGATAATAATATGCCAATAAACTAATTCCGAAGAATGGAATAAATTCCTCATAAACTCCCAGAGCCATGCCCTCTGTTGAATATGTTTTATAAGCTTTAGTAATCCTTGGATATCGTTCAAACAAGGATTTGTTATTCTTAAAAAAGTTTCCAAAACCTATGATTTCTTCCATATCATGAAATATAAACAGTATTGGCAAAAGCAAAATATACTCTCTCATCTAACCAATCCCCTGATATCTCCTCGATAAAATCACACACTTTATCTAATAATCTACATTATCCCTACCTAAGTCTTTCTATTTCTTCAAGTAATTTAGGAATATCTTGTCTTGCATTTGCGATAAAGTCAAAATCGGCCTGTGTGGCGCCTATCATCTCAATATCATTTTCTTCTGTTTGAATGAAGCTTGAGCCACTTTCCATATCTCTGCCTTCAACATATGCTTTCCATGGACCTTTTGTGGCACCTTCTGCTCTATTTTTTATTTCAGATAATTCATTGTCACTTATCATATATATCTCCGTATAAAGATTCTTCAGTCGATTTTTTACTTTGTTTTGATTTGTCATTATTCTTCTTCAAACCAGGAAGCGTACACAAATATCCCATAAGGAAAAGCAACACATCCATAAAAAACATTGTTGTATGAGGCTTTTCTGGTTTTGCCGGATTAATTAGCACTGTAAGTTTCTTTCCAGTTTTCATAGTAAAAGCATCATAGTATGAAAGTGCTATATCTTCATAAAGTTTTCCATCATATTCATAAGTTACATGTGCATGTCTACCATTTGAACGCCTAAGTACATTTACCACTTTTGATTCAACGCGTTCGTAATGTGTAAGCTTATAAATATCGTAGCCCGTAAGCGCTATCGCTGCTATTACCAATAATATTCCTATGATTAAAAAAAATTTTTCATCTTTTTTATTATTGTCTGTTTTTTTTACAGTATATTTAGCTAATCCCATCTTTTACTTTCCCCTTCTGATATTTATATATACCGGCCTGTTCTGCCATGCCCTTAGTATATCACAAGGAATATGCCGTTAAAATTGAATAATCCCTATAGTTGGCTACTATAACGTTTAGTTATTCCTTTAGTATATTTACTGTCTTTCAAAAGTCATTGTACTACTAGTTTCACCTTGGCCGGCTGTATAGGTCATCTTATCCCCCTTTACAGTAACAGTAGCAAATGTATAATCTTCAGCCTTGAAATTATATTTGCCATCGCCTAAATCTTCCAATGTAAAATCAATTTCTATCGGTTTATTATTAAGCGACATTTCCAAAACATAATGTACATTTTCTCCGGAAATAGTATAGGTTTCTGAGACACCTAGTTTCTCCAAATCTTTCTTTGAAAGTGTCTCTCCAGTTCCTGTAACTTCTTTTACAAGAACCCATTCACCCTCGATGCCTTTTTTCCCGCATCCAACGAAAAACATCATGATGCCTACTAAAACAAACACCGCTATAAACCATCGTTTCATATTCTTCATTTCAAATTATTCTCCCTTTCAAATCAAAATCCCATAAACAACCTTACATGCTTTGCAGTATCCTTCTGAATCGGTGCAACTTGTTCTAGTAGTTATTATTTCAAGGACATAACATAAATCTGGCAAGGATTAGCCTCATCCCAATAAAGCGGAAATACTTCTAACTCCTTAAAACCACAGCTAATGTAAAAGAGGTTTGTTCTGTCATAATCCTCATACATCCCCATCTTCACAGTCTTAACCTGCATAAATTCATAGCCTTTAGCTCTAGCAACTTCTTTAGCTTTTTCTACAAGTTCTCGGCCTGCACCATTTCTATGGTATTCCTTCATAACACCCATAACAGCAAGTTCAACAGTGGCATCACCAGTTTCTTTAAGACAAAGAAATCCCATGATATTATCATCTTCTTTTGCAGCTAAGAATGTCCAGTCAGCGCAGTCTTTGATATAGCCCTCTCTACTCTCTTCAACTTCAAACCACTCAGTAAGAGCCTCTAAAACTTTTCGTGCAATTGCCTGCTTTTCATTTGAATCTATAATTTCAACAACCATTATTCTCTATCCTTTATTAATTACTATTTTTTGATTCTCATAAAATAATGCTCAGAATCTTCTCCAGTTATATATGCTCCATTTTTCAGCATAACCTTCTGAGAGGCGATGTTATCTTTGTTTACCCTAAGGTAAATCTCTTCTTCTGGAACAATGTCTTTTGCAACCTGTATGGTAAGTTCCAGGCCTGCTGTACCATAACCTTTTCCACGTTTGTCTTTCCTAATACTATAGCCAATATTTCCAGAACCTTTTTTGAGTGCTTCCGTCAGATGATGCCTTATTCTAAATTCCCCTACCAGACAATCATCATCCCATAAATAATAATATACTTCTGGAACAAACCAATCCGGCATGCCTACTGGATGTTCATATGATAACAATTCTGGCAGAACATTATTAATATACTCGTCATATGATACACCTGCATATGGATTAGTTAATCCATTCTCATTTTCAGGTAGTGCTGATGTATATTCCCACTGAGCGTATGCATCTTTTGTGTTAATTTTACGTAATTCCATTTTCCCACCTGCTCCTTATACTATTTTTTATATCATATCATCTGCAAAATAAAAACAGGCTCAAATACACTTATTTGAGCCTGTTATACACTATTATATCAAGTCCACACTAAATATTGTATCTCATGCTGTATAATCTGTGCCGTAAAGCCTGAATAAACACCATATATTTACTCGTTCTTCTCTTCCGCTGCCTTCTCAACCTTCTCGAAAATTCTATTGGCAGAGATGCTTGCCATATAGGCAATAAGTGCGAAGAAAAGTATAATCCAGAAATACCAAGTAAATAGGAATAACTTTGGATAAATGATAGAAAGTGCTATAGGTCCTATCCAGGCAATATTAATCTTAATACATGCCCCTAGCCCACTAACAGATAACAGAAATGCATTTTTAATAGTTGTTTTAATATCACTGTCATATCTTGCCTGAAGTGGAAATATAAAAGGAATTCCAACGAAAATAAGAAGTAATTCTATAACAATTATGACAAGATAGATATTTGCCAAAGTACCTGGATAGTTAACTACTACCACGTACTGAGCAAATACACATGCTAAAACGCCTAATATAATTAACCATAGCTTTGTTGCTCTTGCAAGAGATTCCTTGAATGCCTTTACAAAGCCAGACCACAAAGTTCCGTCTTCTTTCCTAACCATCTTGATAGTAACGCTGTACATGGCTGTTGTAGAAGCACCTATGGTTATAATAGGCAAAGAGAACAGTATGTATATCAGGTTTAAAACAAACAGATTACCTAGTACATCTAGTACACTAAATAATTTTGATCGTTTTAATTCATTGCCTGACATATACTGTCCTCTTAATAAAATTCAATATAAGTTACAAATAAAGGATTATTCCTTTACACCACCTAAGGCAACACCCTCAACAATTCGCTTTGAAAGGAAGAGGTAAGCAATAAGGATTGGAAGTACAGTGATAAGAAGTGCACAGTAAATCTGTCCAAAGTCTCTTTCCTTATCATTTGCCTTAAGAGCTTCTATAAACATAGGCATAGTTCCCTTTGTAGAAGTCTCTGTTGCAAGAAGAATTGATGGTGTATAAAGATTGTTCCAAGATGACACAAATGCGATGATAGCCTGTGTAGCCATAGCTGGCTTAAGTATTGGAAGAACAATCTTGTTAAAGATATAAAGTTCCTTAGCTCCATCTATACGAGCAGACTCAATAATATCTATTGAGAGTGAGTTCTCCATATACTGCTTCATATAATATACAGTTGTAGGAGTTGCAATTGCAGGAAGGATAAGTGGCCAGAATGTACCATATAATCCTGTAATGTTACATACTCTTACTAAACCGACAATAGAAACCTGTGTAGGAATCATCATGATACAGTAGATAAATGCCCATATTTTCTTCTTCTGCTTAAAATTATATACAACAATTGCATATGCTGTAAGTGATCCAAAATAAATCTGAAGGATTGTTGTAGGTATAGTAACAAGAAGACTGTTAAAAAGTGCTTTACCAAAGCTTATTGTACTTGTACTACCTGTTCCATCAAGAACCTTCTGGAAGTTTTTAAAGAAATCAGCTCCAGGAAGTAACTTAATACCATTCATAATATCAGCTGTTGGATGTGTTGCATTGATAAGAAGGATATAGAATGGAACTATAACCAAAATTGAAAACAGCACACACACAATTCCTCTAAAGAATGTTTTCTTAATTCTAAATGGTTCTTTTTCTATTATTGTATCAACTGCGATTGTATTATTAACATTTCCCATGACTAATACCTCCAAGTACGACGCTGCTTCTTGTTTGTAATTCTAACGAATACAAGACTTAAGATAAGTGTTATTACAAACAATGCTACAGAGTAAGATGCCGCTTTACCAATATTCTGAGCCTCACCTGGAGATACATACTTCTTGATAAGCATAACAATAGTTCTTGTAGACTGAACTGGTGTATCGCCTACACATACAACTGGGCCACCATCATTGAAGAGGTATGGCACATCGAACATCTGAAGACCACCAATAAGTGATGTTACAAGAGTGAACTGAAGTACAGGCTTTAAAAGTGGAACTGTAATCTTCCAGAACTGCTGCATAGATGTAGCACCATCAACTCTTGCTGCTTCATAATATGAAGGGCTTATACCCATGATACCTGACATAAGGATAAGCATGGTATTACCATACCACATCCAGAACTGAATAAATGCGATGATAAGCATAGATGTCCAGCCCTTGTTTATATCAATAGCACCGCCCATCATAGAAACGAGTTCTGCTATAGGTCCATGTCCATAGAACATGTTATAGAAAAGAACTGATACAGTGGCTGCTGTAACAATATTAGGCATATACATAATAACCTTGTATGCCTTTACACCCTTAATCTTATTAACAGTATCTGTAAACCATGCTGCAAAGAGAAGGGAAACGAATAACTGTGGAACAAAGTTAATTAACCACATTGCTATAGTTACGCCCATAGCCTGCCAGAACTCTCCACCACCTGCACTACCAAATACATATGTAGAGTAGTTGCCAAATGAAAGACCTGGCTGTGATATTACATTACGTCCATTCTTATATGTAAATACAAGTGAATTGTATATTGTATTGAGAAGTGGATAAAACTGGAAAATAAAAAATATAATAAAGAATGGAGTTACGAAATACAGTCCATATTTTCCAACTTCAACTGATTTCTTACGTCTTCTTTTTGTACTAAAACTCATATCTGTCTACCTCTGCTTACTTAACTACAAGACCAAGTTCTATCTGAGCCTGCTGCTTAATATAATTTACAGCTGCAGTTTCAGTTGGGAATGTACCATTAAGGTATCCCTTGGCTGCTATATCGATATATCCCTTAATTGATGAATCCGCATATGATACATTACTAAGGTCTATATTAAGAGCTGCATCTGTAAGTGTCTGTGTAGGATTCTGATCTTTAAGTACTGCTGCAGTACCAGCACCTTCTTTTATAAGCTTTTCGTTTGCTGCTTTATTATTAACGCAGTCGCCATACTCTACTGCAATATCATATGCAACGTCAGGATCACAGCAAAGCTCATAAATGAGAAATGCCTGTAACTCTGGATTAGTAGAGTTCTTACCTGCCATTACATAAGTACCACCCCAGTGATATGAAGCTGGACCTACGCAGCAGTTCCAAGCGCCTTCTTCTGCTCCAAGATCTTTCATAGAACCGAAGAACCAAGGACAACCAAAGTAACCAAATACGTTACCATTCTCACTCATGTTAGCAGACCATGTTGATGACCAGAGAGATGATGCCTTATCAACATATCCACCGTCATATAATCTCTTAGCAAGTTCAAGGTACTCTGTTACACTGTCATCAAGTGAAAGTGTCTCAAGACCATCTACATTGCTAACCCATGGATGTTCCTGTGAATCAAGTACAGCATACTTAATATCATCATAACCAGATACTATATAGTATCCTTTTTCCTTTAATTTATCTGCTGCTTCAAAGAATGAATCCCAATCCTTAAGAATACTCTGAATCTTATCAGGATCAGAAGTTCCAAATACTTCTTCAGCAATATCTGCTCTATATGTAAATACACCAGGACATGCCTGCCATGTCATACATGTGATATCTCCATCATATGTACCATACTGCTTTGAGAAGTTGTATGAGTTAGCATACATCTCATCAGTAATACCGATCTTATTAAGAGCAATAGTCTTAGATGAATCTTCAGACCAAAGCTTTGCAACATCGTTATCCGCTGCAATAATTGATGGGTACTTACTACCATTAGCAAATGCAGTATCAATAGTGGTCTTATATTCATAAGATGTACCACTTTGACCTGTTACAACGATTTCCACATAATCTTTGTACTGTGGATAGTGATCAAGCACTACATTAAGCTTGTTCTCAAAGTCTGTGTCCCAGCAGTATGCATAAATCTTCTTCGAACTATCCCATCCAGTTGTATCTGGTGCATCCATAGTTTCAGCTGTCTTAACTTCAGCTGTATCCTTACCGTAGTCAACAGTGATACCATTACCAGTAGAAGAACCCTCTACAGTAACATTGATAACTGTCTTACATCCAGTAAGAAGAAAAGATGATGCAAGAAGGCATAATGCGGTTGTTTTCAAATTCTTTCTTTTCATTCTTTTCATAGTTTTATATCCTCATAATTTTTCACTGTATGTAATTTATCACTGTGTTTTCAACAATTCAATATAATATTTGTTTATTTTTTATAAACTTTCAGGATGCTTTTTGTACATTATGCTATATTTATGTGTTCTATGTGTCTCCGGTGGGCATAAAAAAGGCATTGTATTACTACAATGCCTACTATCATTCCCCAAGTCAAACAGGCTCAAATACACTAATTTGAGCCTGTTCTTCACTGATATTTTTCCACGACTTGCCTCATGGCAATTTCCTGGTAAGGAAGCTTTTTCTCGCACATATTAGCGTTAAAGAAGAGCTTCTTACCATTGGCTAGGGTAATTTTTATGCTCTTTACGCTCTTTCTGATTCCATAGTAGTTTTTGGCTTTAATACCCGATAATTCCTGATAGTGAAAAAAGAAAAATGCATCGTAACATGGGGTAAGTTTTGCAGAATCAATTTTTAATCCGCCGCCCTGTAGAGGCATGATGCCCACTCCGAATTCCGTAAAATTAAGCAAGGCAAAAAAATAGTTATTCAGCCTGCTTATTCTTTCATCTCTTTCTTTTCCAAGCAAATTTCCAATAACATATCCTGCTGGGCCCAGTGCACCATATCCCACCATGGTTGCGGTAAACTCACTACTCTTCGAATAATCTACGATTGTTCCAATAATACAATTTTCGGTTTGCCCTATACAATTTACATTTTGAAAGATATTAAGTGCACCTTGATATGTGCTAAGATCGTCCATATTTTCTTCCCCTTTTTGAATTATTCTTTCGAATTATTTTTCAGCATTTATACCGACATCTGCCTTTGCATCACTGCTTTACGTATCTCATCAATCTTTGGCCCGTAACTGAACACAGGCAAAATGCAAAGCAGGAATGACGCACTGCCGCTGGCATCATTAACCTTAGCGTGCACACCCACACACGAACGAGTAAATACCCTTACTATATCGACGATGCTGTCAATCTTGAGCACAGCTCCGTTTTTGATATAAAGATAATGGTTGCCCAGCCTGAACTGGTCATTTGCAAATGGCTGCGCATAAGCAAATTCGCTAATCATCATCCGCCCACCATCTTCACCAAGGTAGGAGTTAAGCCTTTGTGAGGCTTTTACTCGATATCTGTAGGCAAGAATAAAAAGAAAAGCAAACACTGCAATTACTATAGCGCCTATGGCCACAGCCAGCAAGAGGCTCTCCCCGAGAGCAGCAATGACAAGAGTTATCATCCCCCCTGTAAGAATAGTGATCACTGCAGGGGCTGGTCCCATCTTAGGTACACTCATTACTTTGCAGTAACTATTTAAGGCATAACTTATTTGATTATACTGTTGCTCATTCATTATACCGTTAGTATTAGGATTTTGGTTCAATTGTGACATCAGCGTTGTTCCCTCCTGTAATGACAAATTGCGACTTGTCTAATCATATCCTCTTCAAATAAAAATACTTGCTAAGCTTTGGATCACTATCCTTACGAACATATTCTAGTTCATATCCAAGTTTTTTATAAAACTCCGGTGCCTGAAATCCAAACGTTGTAAGTGCAATTTTATCATATCCCTTGCCTTTATATGCATTCTCTACAGCAGCAACAAGTTTACTTCCAACACCATCTTTTCTATAATCCTTGCCAACAATCAAATCTCCAATATGTACCTCATTGTAGTAGGCTCTGCCAACGATAACTCCAGCAATTTTGCCCTCATCTTCTGCTACAAAACAAAATTCCTCGAAGTTAAGCTTTACTTCACAATCGGTGGCATAGTTCGAAAACTCTACGTTAATAAACTCGCCTATTCTTTCATCTTCATCAACTCTCTTGATTTCCATGTCACATATCACTTTCTCTTTTATGCTTAAAGGATATTCCCAAATAGTATTCCTTAAACAAAGGTAAAACCTTTATCATATTACTTATCCTCGATAAAACTGTATGCTAATCCATTTTGTACATAGTCATCGTTTCCCGATTTCTATACTCATGTTTCTCATAGTACGCAATCAGTTCTCCAGCATCGTTTCTAAGAGCAACCATATACACGTCTTTGTTTTCTTTCTCGTTGTATGATGTGTATACGATGTTGTTATCCTTAGATGCCTTGAACCACTCCAATACCTTTATGATCATTTCACGGGATTTATCATTGTGGCAGTTAAGAAGATTTTGTCCAATAAGCTTCTCTCCGCCCCATTTCACATATCGATTAATAGCTATAGGATTCATATAGATTATTTTATGATCAAGATCACAGATAACCACAGCAGCTTTGTCAGCTTCTAGAACACTTTTATATACTTCATTAAGATTTACCATTATTTACTCTCCTTCATTTCAAAATTACCAACAAAGTTTCACTTGTCACTCAAGCCGCATATCAAAAGCTTTTTTCGATGCTCCGTTAAAACCTACATGCTCATAAAACCGATGCGCTTCAGTCCGAGACGCTCCACTTTGTAGTATTACTTTATAGCAATTATGATCTTTAGCAAATGAAATCGCCATATCTATAACCTTAGACGCCAAACCACAATTCCTATACTGCTTATCCGTTACCACGTTCTCGATGAAACAGATGCCTCTGTTTCCACGAGTCAGATTTGGTATATAAACTGCATAACAAGTTGATACAACCTTACCATTATCAATAGCACCAAAGTATTGAATATTAGCATTGCCTTCTATTTCCTGCCAGGTGCGTTCACTTTGCTCAAATAATCCCTGATCATCAGCTTTATCAAGTTGCTGATATAATTCAAGCAAAGACTTTAAATCCGAAATGTTTAAACTTCTGAATTCCATACCCTATATCCCCCTAAACGTCGATTTATTATCATCTATAAATTTGTAGTAACAGTGACTATTTCGACCCTCACCATATGCCAGTAAGAATCATGATTACCTCAATCGCTCAAAAAACTACTGCGCTTATTACAACTATTCAGTTAGATTTCCTTTTTCTATATGCTTCTTTATGATCTGGTCCGTTATCTCATAGAGTTTCTCAGATCCAAGCTTAGTCATTGCATGCCTGCCATAAACATCCTTTGCAGAAGTATTGTGTTCCTTCCAATCCATTCCATCGTTACTATTATTAAGAAGCAGTGGCTGTATATTGTCCATTGCATGTGCAAACCTAGATTCCGCTGTCTGCCCCAATTCAAATTCATCAAATAGGGCAATTAATTCATGTTTCTGGTCATCTGGAAGAAGAGAAAAAATCCTTTCTTTCGCCGCATTTTCACGTTCTTTCTGCGTCTTTAACCTTTCCGTGTCATACGCATAAGTGTCACCTGCATCGATTTCTACTATGTCATGAATCAAACACATCAGCATAGTCTTCGCTATATCTATATTTTCATTAGAGTATTCACGCAGCAAATATGCCATAATTGCCATATGCCAGGCGTGTTCAGCATCATTTTCCTTTCTTCCCTTTCCCGAAAGACTTGTCTGACGTAATACATTCTTTTCCTTGTCTATTTCCAATGAAAACTCAAGCTGTTTCCTTATTCTCTCATCCATTCTAATCTACCTCGTCTTCATTTAAGTCATCATCCACGCTTCGACTTCCTTGATCCATTTTATCTGTTCAAAGTAGGCAAGCTGTGCATGCGCATATCTATTATAAATCCTTTTCGAAGAATTCATAAATCCTTCTGTTAAAATCCTTGGATTCACTATACGCTTCATGGCCCAATTCTTCGTATACGTAATAATCACATCCAAGCTTTTCTGCTATCTCTATCGATGCTGCCCTTGTTGCTATCTTATCCTGCCCTCCTGCAAGCACTAAAACTGGACATTGGATTTCTTCCAGTCTGTCGTAGGTATCAACTGTATTTACAGCCTTGGCAAGAGCTATGAATCTGTCCTTATCCATGAACTTTTGAATCTTTAATGACAGTGGGATAAATATTTTGTTTTTCTTCAAATAGCTTTCAGAAAATCCCTTATAGGTATAATCCTCAGCCACTGCGCTTAGGCCCTTATTATTTGCCATATCTATCCATAGATTAATACACTCTTCCACTGTTGAATTTGTTCTGCTGAGTGTAACACCAAGTACCATTTTCTTTACCAGCTCAGGGTGATGTATTGCAAGATCCTGTGCTATAGCACCTCCCTGAGAAGCCCCGAAGATAAAGGCCTCCTTTACGCCAAGCGTCTTCATAGCATCTGCAGTATCCTCAGCCAGATCATGTATTGTAACAGGTTCTGTAATGTTGTCCCTTCTGTCGAACATATAAACCTTATATTCTTTTGCAAACATTCTATAGAACCAGGCAACCGGCTTTGAACCGCCAGCTATATTTGCCAGTCTGAGCCCCGGTATCATTACAAGAGGCTTATTACCTTTACCGAAGGTTATATAGTGCACATTTCCCGTGCTTATTTTTAAATCATCTTCTTTTGCATTATAAAACACTTAATTTCCTCCCATCATTAGCACCATAGAATCTGCCAAACAAGAAAGCATATCATCCGGTTTATAATTTCCTCTTATATGTTCTGCTTTATAATTCTCAGCCAGCACATACCCTGTTTCTATGCCATGAAATGAGGCTATGAAGAATTCCATTATCTCCTTTACGCTTTTAACTGGCTTTAGTTTGTTTTTCTTTATGGCTTCCGTCAGGTACTCACTCAGTCTGTTTGTGAGATAAAGCAGGGGGCTCTGCACGTTATTCCCTAGTTTTTCAGCCATCTTCAGAACTCTCTCAGGGTCACTCATTGCCAATACATCACAGTAGATTGAAACTTTAAGAAGATCAATTCCCACCTTCTGTAAGTAATCAGAAAGACTACTGCAGATATTCCTGATGCCCTTCTCCCAGTTTTCTGTCCCAGCTTCAGAAAGAATCTTCTCAACTTTTTCATCCATTCTATTTTCTGTATTAATCCTTATGACCATATCACTGAGAATCTCATCTAGATCCTTATAATATCTGTATATAACTCCATGAGAAAAGCCAGCCTCAGCTATCACATCCTTCATCTCTACCGCAGTGATAGGTTTCTTAAGGCATACGCGATAAGCCGCATCAATTATCTCTTTCTTCTTCATTTCATAGTATTCTTCAGTTACTCTTGGCATAACTTCCTCTCACTTCTTCAGCTTATTGTGTAACACAATAGATTAAATATTTACGTAAAAATGACACCTTGTCATTATAAATGACTTGGTGTCATTTTAATTTAGATGTCATCTTTTGTCAATAAATCATTCTGTCAACTCTAATGTTTTATTTCGTATTATAGTGTTAGCATCTAAATAGTACAAAACGAAATGAGATATCCCCTTAAGCTATTGTATAATCTAGAAGAGGAGGAACTCATTATGTCTCGTCAAAAAATTCATCACACCAAGCAGTTCAAGTTGGATGCTATCAACTATCGTAAGGAGCATCCTGATCTTACACAAGTTGAATGCGCCAAGAATCTAGGTATCGGTGTTAGTACCCTAGGCCGTTGGGAATCACAGTTTAGGGATAACGACGGCGATATTCCGGTTATTGGCTCCGGTAGTTATGCTTCAGAGGAGGCGAAAGAAATCGCTCGTCTCAAGCGTGAACTCCGTGATACTCAAGATGCACTTGATGTGTTAAAAAAAGC
>JHWS01000009.1 GCA_000687675.1 Lachnospiraceae bacterium NC2008
GCCCTTAGTACGAGAGGACCGGGGTGGACGGACCGCTGGTGTATCTGTTGGATACCAAATCCATGGCAGAGTAGCCAAGTCCGGCAGGGATAAACGCTGAAGGCATCTAAGCGTGAAGCCCCCCTCAAGATGAGATATCCCAATTAGTAAGACCCCTTGAAGACTACAAGGTAGATAGGGCCAGAGTGTAAGTGCAGTAATGTATTAAGCGGATGGTTACTAATAGGTCGAGGGCTTATCCTGATAAGGGTAAAAATTGGAAGTGATTAAATATGAAGTGTGTGTTCGGTTTTCAGTGTGCAAACACTATTCCTCAATAGCTCAGTTGGTAGAGCGCATGACTGTTAATCATGATGTCGTTGGTTCGAGTCCAACTTGGGGAGCTAAAGTTTGAGTTTTATTAATTGCTCATTGCAGAGGCAATTTCGCAAAGTAAAACTGACATACTTAAACAAATTTACTTCGTAAATTTGTTATGAGGTATTGGATACTAATAAACTGGGGTCTTAGCTCAGCTGGGAGAGCATCTGCCTTACAAGCAGAGGGTCACAGGTTCGAGCCCTGTAGGCCCCACTAAGTAAATAAATATATTATGGGCGGATTCCCGAGTGGCCAAAGGGAGCAGACTGTAAATCTGTTGTCACTGACTTCGGTGGTTCGAATCCACCTCCGCCCAGTTAATCACCAAGTGGTTAATTTTACCTTGGTGATTTTAAGTTAAAAGGATTGTTTGATTCTTTAATAACGCGGGGTGGAGCAGTCTGGAAGCTCGCCGGGCTCATAACCCGGAGGTCATAGGTTCAAATCCTGTCCCCGCTACTAAAAGTTTGATTATGTCGTTCATAGTCAAAAGTCGTTTAAATTATAGGTTTTGATGTGTCGCTTATCACGAATAATCGCCCATCGTCTAAACCTACGGTTTATCCGATGACCGTTTGTCGCAAAGCGACAAACTACTTCAGCTCTTATCTAAGCGCTTACAAATGCAAGCATTTGACGCTCTTAGATAATCGCTGAAAGCGATTATTCGTTATACTTCTTATTCGCCCAGATAGCTCAGTTGGTAGAGCAGAGGACTGAAAATCCTCGTGTCGCTGGTTCGATTCCGGCTCTGGGCATTTTGTTATATAATTATATATAACAAGATGGGATACTAGCTCAGGTGGTAGAGCACTTGACTTTTAATCAAGTTGTCGGGGGTTCGAATCCCCCGTGTCTCATTTAAAAAGTAATTTTAAGACTTAAACATAATTGTTTGAGTCTTTTTTTTTAATTTTAAAATTTTCCATAAAAACAATATCATCCCATCGTATGTAATATATAAAGTAAAAAACATCATATATTTATGAGATAATAAGCTCAGATTTTATAAAGGAACTAATGACATGAATAAAACCATTAGGAGGAAAATAATGAAAAGAAAATTAGCACAGAAAGTTTTACTTGGTATTACAGCAGCTTCATTACTTATGTCAGGATGTGGCAATAAGCAGACAGGTTCAGATCCTGCACCTACACCTGTATCAGAGGTTGAAGAAAATGAAACAGAAACTTCTGTACATGAAGAAGAAAAGCCTAATTCGGTTGTAGAAGAAGAACCAACTGTTATCAATGTTAACGTAGTTACACCTTCTGAGTCTAGAGTTGAGCAGTATGCTGATATGTCACTTGAACTTCTTAAGAGAGAATCATCAGCAAGTGAGAATGTTATGATTTCACCTGCTTCTATTATGTTCGCACTTGATATGTGCGCAGAAGGAGCCAGTGGTGACACATATGAGCAGATGGCAAATATTATAGCTCCAGGTGTAGAAAGAGATGACCTTAAGCAGGATGCAGCATATTTTGTAAGTCTATTTGAAGATGATACTATGCATATTGCAAACTCTGTTTGGGCTAATGAGTCTATCGTTGGTAAAGATGGTCTCAATGCTAACTATATGAGCACATTAAAAAATTACTATAGTGCAGAAGCATTCTCAGAGGAATTTACTGGGGAAACAGTTAATAAGGTAAATGAATGGATTGATGATAATACTAACCATATGATTCCACAGGTTATTGATGATACTGCAATTTCATCATCTATGATTCTTGTTAACTGTCTTGCATTTGACGGAAGCTGGGAAAAAGCATATGAAGAAGGCAGAGTCAATGAAAATGGCACATTTAACGGTATAAACGGTGAAGAAGAGGCTACTATGATGTCCAGCACAGAAGGAATATACCTTGAAAACTCTAGTGCAACAGGATTTATTAAGCCATATGAGGGAGATAAGTTTAGCTTTATGGCTATCCTTCCAAAGGATGAAGAGGTTAATATTGCTGACTTTGTAGGTAACTTTACAGGTGCCGATTATATGGAACTTTATAACAGTGCACAGTATACAGATGTTCAAACTATTATGCCAAAGATCAGCTTTGAATATGAAAATGACCTTAATAAGACACTTATAGATTTAGGTATGACAGATGCTTTTGATTCAGAGCTTGCTCAGTTTGACGATATGGTAGCAGATCCAGATGCTCATCAGTTTTATGTTGGCAGAGTAATTCATAAGACAAAGATTGATATTAACGAAGATGGAACACAGGCTGCTGCTGCAACAGTTGTTTTGATGAAAGAAAATGCAGTTGCCCCTGCCCCTGTTTTATATGTAAACCTTGATAGACCATATGCATTTGCAATAATTGATAATGAAACAGGTGCACCTGTATTTATGGGTACAGTAAATACTACAAAATAATATTTAAAAACTATAGCGACCATATGAAGAAATATAAAACTTCATATGGTCGTTTTTATATTGGTGATATATAATATTAAAAGTATTTTTTGACTTACAAGGAAAGTAAATGGAAGCAATAGGAATAATCCTTAGTTTAAGTTTAATATTTTTATCTGCAACTGCTTTTAATATTGGTGTTAGTTTCTATAAGAAAGAAAAGGAAGCAGGAGAGTACAGAAAATTCATGCTATTTATAGGAATTTTCTGCGGCCTCTGGTGCCTTGGCTACGGAGCAATAGGTCTTATACCTTATTTTATTGTTGCCAAAATCGCCAGAATCATCTCCTTATTTGGTATTATTGGATTTCTTGTGGCTGAGTGCTACATAATCATAGATATGGGCTATAAGGATCCAGTTTCAGCCTTATTTTATAAAGTGTTTATCTTTTTCTATGCCATTTCTGACTGGATTATATTTTCAAATTCTAAAGTAGATAGTTTTGTAAGAATTGGAAGCTGGACTACATGGTACGGTAATATGAACTTTGAAAGGTATTACCACCTCTTCTTCCTTGCTTCCATGATTGTTCTTATGACCTTATTTGCTATAGTATGGTTCATTAATTCAAAGTACAGAAGAACAAAGAAGTTTATTATCTGTCTCTTCTTCTCTAATGTATTTATTATTCTTGGAGCGCTTCCAGATACAATACTTAATGTATATAAGCTTCCAGCATTTCCAACATCAGGAATAGGAGGCTTCTTAACAACATATTTACTCTGGTATTTCTCAACAAGATACAACTCATTTAATATCACACTTACCAACCTAAGCTCTTATGTTTATGACTCCCTTAACGTTGCCATTCTGGCACTTAACGATGATGACAGAATACAGCTGGCCAACAACTATGCCAAAGCAGAATTCCCTAACATAAAGAGGGGAATCTCAGGAATAGGCGATGTTTTTACACTTACAGATATTACTGTTAATGAACTATATAGAAAAGTTATAAAACTTGGTGAAATCGAATGCCGAGGAATCTCTATGCAAACAGGCAAGAAATATGCCTTAAGTATAACTGCCATATATGACGAGGTTCATGACCCATACTGTATCCTTTGTGCTGCATATGATATTAGTAAGGAAGAAGAACTTATTAAGCAGGTTACTGAGGCTAATAATGCAAAGAGTGACTTCCTTGCAAATATGTCCCATGAGATTCGTACTCCTATCAATGCTGTTCTTGGTATGGATGAGATGATTCTTAGAGAATCTGAAGATAAGAAGATATTAGAATACGCTGAGAATATTCAGACAGCAGGTAGAGCACTTCTTGCTCTTATTAACGATATTCTGGACTTCTCTAAGATTGAATCAGGCTGCTTTGAGATTATGGAGACTGACTATAGTTTAGCCTCTCTTCTTAATGACAGTATGAGTATGCTTGTTATGAGAGCCACAGAAAAGAATCTTAAGATGTCATTGGACTGTGACAGTAAGATTCCTTCTAAGCTTACAGGTGACGAGGTCAGAATAAGACAGATACTAATCAATCTTTTGTCCAATGCTGTTAAGTATACGAAAGAAGGAAAGATTACTCTAAGAGCCAGATATAATGCTATAGATGATGAGCATATTAATCTTATATTAGAAGTTCAGGATACTGGTATCGGCATAAAAGATGACAATATTAATGAAATCTTTAGTAACTTCGTTCGTATAGAGGAAAAGAGAAATCGTAACATCGAAGGAACAGGTCTTGGCCTTGCAATAACAAAACTTATTACTGACCTGATGGACGGCGATATTGAAGTATCCAGCGTATACGGCGAGGGTTCAACATTTAGAGTTACTATCCCTCAGAAGGTAGCAGACTCTACCCCTGTTGGAGATGTTAATGAGAAGTATATTGATAATTCCAAGGCTAAAACCCATAAGGATGATGCTTTATTTACAGCTCCAGATGCCAAGATACTTGTAGTTGATGATGTTAAGATGAACATTACTGTAATTAGAGGCCTCCTTAAGAGAACCAAGATACAGGTTGATACAGCTATAAGCGGAAAGTCTGCTCTTGAACTTATTGAAAAGAATAAGTATGACCTGATATTTATGGACCATATGATGCCAGATATGGACGGCGTTGAGACCTATAACAAGATGAAAGAGGAGGGAACTCCTAACGACGATACGCCAGTTATTATGCTTACTGCCAATGCCGTTAATGGGGTTAAAGAGCAGTATATAGAAGAGGGATTTGCAGACTATCTTCCAAAGCCAGTTAGAGGTAAGGAATTGGAGGAAATGCTTAAGAAGTACCTTCCAAAAGATAAAATCCTAACATCAGTGCAAAATATGCAATAAAAGGCAAAAAAAATAGACAATTTATCCGAACATTTTTCTGTGATTTATGCCACTGTTAATATAGCCTCCAAGTCTATGAAAAATAGGCAAAATACTATACAATGTTACTAAATGCTACTATGCTAAGGAGGTTACGACTATGAATATTGCACTACTTGTTATTGCGATTGCAGAGGCTGTTATCATTCTCGGGTTAATCGCATATCTTGCAATCAATGCCGCATCAATTAACCGTATATATGAGAATACTAAACAGATTGCAAGTAAGAATGTAGAAGTAGAAGACATACCACTATCTGGTTCAGGTTCTACGAAAGCTCTGGCACATAACATTAACGTTATAAAGAGCAATCTAATATCATTTATCGAATCTACTAAGGGCAACGTTATAACACTTACTGACGCAATTGATGCCCTTTCTAAATCTACAACATCTAATGAACATGCCACAGAGCAGACAACTAATTCTATTCTCACTGTAGCAGAGAAGGCCAATGAGCAGCTTCAGCTTGTTAAAGACAATCTTGAAATGATTGAGTCTAACGACGAGCAGCTTAAGATTATTGATACTTCTATGCATTCAATTCAGCAGACATTACATGAGTCAGTTAATAGCTGTGAAGTGGGAATAAGGAATCTTGAGAAGTATGAGTCTGATATGAAGGTTGTATCAGACAATCTTGATAAGTCTATGAATATCCTTAATGAATTCAATGAGGAAATTAAAGAGATTAATACTATCGGTGAGATAGTTGTAGATCTTAGTGAAGAACTTCAGCTTCTTGCTCTTAATGCTTCTATAGAGGCAGCCAGAGCTGGCGAGGCAGGCAAGGGCTTTGCAGTTGTATCTCAGGAGATGAGTATTCTTTCTGGTAAGACCAAAGAGAATATGGATATGATTAACGGCATCCTTACTAAGGTTACGGAAAGCAGCCAGTTTGTTAATGAAAGTATTAATAACTGTAGCTCAACATTTAGCGCAAGTTCTGAGATTTTCGTTGATGTAAGTGATTCATTCAGAGTAATAAGCGGACAGAGCCAGCAGATTAACAAGAAGATGAATGATATGTCTGGCAAGTATGAAAATATTGCTTCTAACTCATCTGTTTCAAGAGAGAAAGCTGAGAATATCTTCTCGGCTTCAGAAACTATTTCAGACAGCACAAGAGATGTTGTTGCTATATCTGAAGAGACTTCAGCTAACTCAGCACATATGACACAGAATGTTGAGTCACTTGAATCTATGCTTATAAGTATCCGTAATCTTATTAAGCAGTTTAATACAGGTGTTACACCTTCTAGCAAGAACAGAAGTAACAAGGTTGTTATTGCATACTTTAGTAAGCTTGATAACTTCTTCTGGTATCAGATTAGACGTGGTGTTTTATATGCTCAGAAGGAACTTAAGGACAACAATGTTGAGATTAAGTACTTCCCATATAAGGATGATATTGAGGAGAAGCAATTCCCTTCAGATGTTTCTTGGTGTATAGAGAATGGTGTTGATGCTATTATCTATCCTGGCTTCCTTGAACTTGCCAATAAAGAGATAGCACAGGCAGCTAATAAGGGTATTAAGATATTCACATATAACTGTGATTGTAATTCTTCTATTAAGCGTGTATCTTGCTATGAACCAGATCAGGAAGAGGCTGGTGAGCTTGCAGCTAAGGCAGCAGCTAAGGCTATTAAGAGAGCTGGTAATATCTATATTATTGCAGGTGATCGTAAGCAGGCTGTTAACTCACTTAGATACAATGCATTTGTTAACTACATAACAAAGAACTACAAGAACATAAAGATTGTTGGTACAACAGAGGTTACAAATATTCCAGAGGATACATACAAGACAGAACTTGAGATTCTTAAGAATCATCCAGAAATTGACCTTATCTATTCAACAACTGGTATGCAGATTCAGCTTGCTAAAGCAATTGAAGATTCTGGTAGAGCTGGCAAGGTTAGAGCTGTTATCTTCGATCACAATGATGAGATATTTAGCTACATCAATAAGGGTGTTATTGCAGCAGCTATTGACCATGATCCATTTAGCCAGGGCCATGACCCTATTATCTACATCTACAACAACATAGTAGATGGACTTGTACTTCCATCTGATAGAATCAAGTGCAAGGCAAGTGTAGTTGACTCAGATAATATTAAAGAGCACCTTGTGTCATAAGCATAAAAACATAAGGGGCTAAAATATATTACTTACGTGTAGGACTTAAAATTGACTAGAAATAATAAAGAGGCGTCAGTAGCTACTGGCGCCTTTAAACAGGATAATAAAAAACGAAGAATAGATTTGGATATCATAAGGATTACTGCAATCCTTATGATTTTTGTATTTCATTTTTATGAAGCCTATGGCTTTACTGATTCTAGTTTCTATATCTATAAGAATGGTGGCTGGGGAGCTGTAGGAACAACTATGTTCTATATCCTGTCAGGCTACCTCCTTACACTGGGCTCTATGAAGGCCTTCTATAAGAGACGTTTTCTGTCTATCTTTCCAGCATTTTATATGGCATTTATAATGGCTTACTTATTTGAGGCCCATCTAAGGGGATACTTTACATTTGCAGGAAGTCTTAAAAAACTTATATACACACTGTTTGGAATAGATGGATATGTAGGCTATTTTGGCATATCATCATATGCCTTGGTAGGAGAGTGGTTCACAGCTATAATTATAGCTATCTATATTATTTATCCACTTCTTAGATATGCCCTTAATCATTTTAAATGGACAGCAACAATCCTTATATTACTTGCATATCTTGCTAACCTAAAATATGGCATATTCTCATTTTCACCAGATGCAACTATATTTACAGGCTTACTTATGTTCTGGATTGGTATGCTCTTTGCCAAATATCAGGATAAACTCCATAAGGTTTGGTTTATAGCAATTCCGCTTATTATGCCTATAATACTTATAATTAACGTAAAATTGCCATATTATCCACTGATATGGAAGAATCTTCTTGGTATATCTCTTTTCTTAGTTATAGAGCTTATTACTTATAAATGCCTGAGTATAAAACCTCTTTCAGGCATTATTTCGAAACCAATAACATATCTAAGTGGCGTATCATACGCTATATACCTTACACATCACTATATAATATATAAATTCAGAGATTTAAAAGGTTTTATCGATGCTGGTCCATATACTTTGGCTGTAACATTTACAGCTATTTTAGGCCTTGTACTAGTCATATCTATACTCATAACCTTCCTCACAAACATTATTACGAGAAAAAAACGCTAATGCTCGCATGGCTCCTGCTTTTGTGATATATAGCAATCGCAAGCGATTGTTATCACAATGCGGTCGTCAAGAACACATAAATGTGTTCTTTCCTCGTCGCTTTTGTGATATATAACAATCGCAAGCGATTGTTATCACAATGCGGTCGTCAAGAACATATAAATATGTTCTTTCCTCGTCGCTTTTGTGATAAAATATAAGGTGCTTCATTACGTTTTATCTTTGTGATGATGGAGGTAATATGAGAAAATCAAATATCATATCTAAAGTATGTGCAGTATCTATGGCTATGGTGGTAGCAGTAACACTTATGCCAGGTAAATTAACTGCAGCTTCATATAAAGGTTCTAATATTGTTTCTAACAATATCCATGATAATTCATATATGACAACAAGTAAGGTTTCAAATTCTTATATGTGTGTAAACCCAGATGGAACCTTATCAAGAATAGAGAACTTTGGAGATATTATTTTAAACGAAAGATATAATTCAAAGTTCAAACTTGTATCACAGAGTATGCTTCCATTTGAACTTACCAAGTTTGGTGGATTCTATAGTGGTGCAAATTATAACTATCTTGTATTCGGGCAGGATAACCCAGAGCATAACAATGCTAAAGAGATAGTAAGAGTTGTAAAGTATGATAAGAACTGGAACAGAGTTGGAGTAATCTCAGTAACAAACTGTAATACTTCGGTTCCTTTCTATCTTAGTAATACAAGTTTTGCTGAATATGGTGCATATCTCTATATCAGATGCGGACATCAGACATATGATGGTAAGCAAGGCTCTATGACCATAGAGGTTAGAACAGATACTAATACTGTTGAAGCAGTTTCATGCTATCCAACTACTTCAGCTTTCGGAGCAGTTGAAAACTCAGGTGCATCATATATCGATGCTAATAATGGTGTAGTAACTGTTGCAGAGAAAAGTCTTACAGCTCCAGCTGCTCTTCTTATGACAAGATATATAGGAGGACCTGGTGCCAATACATTCAAGGCAGGAGCATATTCATACAGCGCTCTTGGTGCTTCAGATAAGCTTACAAGCTCTATACCAGAGTTTACTCTTGGTGGTTATGCAACTAACGGAACTTATGGTTTTGCTGTTGGTAATTCACAGCCTATGGATGGAACATCAGCTAGTAAGGATATAGTTGTTGTAAGAACTAATAAGAGCACATTTAATAAGCAGGCATCATCAGTATACTACCTTACAGGTTTTGCTCACGGAGATGCTATGACAGTTGATACTCCATACCTAGTTAAAGTTAATGACAATGTATTTGCTATAATCTGGGAACAGAAATACGGATATTCTGATACATTAAAGACTTACTATACATTTATAGATGGTTCGGGAAACAGAATATCAGACAACATGTCTATAGATGGTTGCCTATCAGACTGCCAGCCAGTTGTATATGGTGGAAATATTGTATGGTATACAACTAACGGTGCAAACTGTACTTTATATGCAATCCCTATAAAGGCAACTTCAACACCAGTCTATACAGCAACTAAGCCAAATAGCCCAGCTACAACAGGCTACGCACCAGTATTTGATTTTAATTACTACTGCAACAGATATCCTGACATCAGGGTATTATATGGTAACGATGAAGGGGCTGCTTTAAATCATTTTATCAATGTAGGTATGGCAGAAGGCAGACAGGGATGTGCAGACTTTGATGTAACTGTATATGCTAAAAACTATCCAGATTTAGTTGCAGCATATGGCGGAAATTACAAGGCATATTACATGCATTATTTAACAGCTGGTTTTGCTGAAGGAAGAAACGGCAGAACATTAAATAAATAACAGCTAGCATTTGCATAAGGCAATAAAGGAAAAGAGGGTAAGGGATTATGAATCAAGAAGCGATGATTGAACGTGTCCGGGGGTTTGTTAAGGAAAGTTCAAAGATTGTAGTACTACTTGGAGTAGGAACAGTTATCGAAAGTGGCGGTGAGAATTTCTGGTCATCCAGAGAATGCTACCGTATCGAAGATATATACCACAAGTCACCTGATGAGATGTGGTCAGTAGGTTTCTACAGTGCAAGAAGAGATAAGTTCTACGAATTTTATAAGAAAGAAATTCTTAACTTCGATTTGAAGCCTTCAAGCTTATATTACGATTTAAAGAAACTTCAGGAAGAAGGTAAGATAACAAAGTTTATTACACAGAATATGTATGGACTTCATTATGATGCAGGCCTTACTGATGTAATAGAACTTCACGGCAATGTACATGAGAACTGGTGCCCGCACTGTGGCAAGAAGTTCGACCTTGATTATATTAAGGCCGCAAAGAATGTTCCTCATTGCGATGAATGTGGAACAGCAATAAGACCTGGAGTTATGCTTTTTGGTGAAAGTATCGGTAATGAGCTTATGACAGAAGCAGTCAATGCCTGCGAAGAAGCTGACCTCATTCTTGCTCTTGGAACTAATATGTATGACAATATGGTTAGATTCTGTACAGAGACTTATAAGGGAAACAGACTGGTACTGATTACTAAAGAAGAACATTACATGGATAAAGATGCTGAC
Organism: Lachnospiraceae bacterium NC2008; assembly: GCA_000687675.1. Taxonomy (GTDB): domain Bacteria; phylum Bacillota; class Clostridia; order Lachnospirales; family Lachnospiraceae; genus NK4A136. The sequence goes on from JHWS01000009.1 coordinate 10,934, forward strand.
TATGTAATCCATGACAAAGTTGCAGATGTTTTACCTAAGATATTTAACTAATTGGTTATAGGTGCTTATGGATAATGAGATTATTGATAACAAGTTAATTCCTGGAACTGCTCAGATACGTAAGATAGCAGCTAGTCATACTCCTATAGAACTTCTTGAGCTAAGCAGCAGACTGGCTAAAGAAGGTCTTGATAAGAAACTCTGGGGTGTTTTATCAAGAGTATACGAAGATAAGAAGGGCTTTGGAGAAGAGTATGATCCTAAGATGGATGCCTATGTAAGTGACATCTTAGCTTCTAATGTGTCTGCAGAGTTAAAGCTTCAGATGTATACTTCATTTGAACTTCCAGAAAAGCTGCTTCCTGATAAGGAAGCTATAGATAAGTTAATAGAAGGATGTCCTTCTAAGAGAAGTAATATAGCAGGGCATTTTATTGTTAGATACAGATTGGAAAATTTGTATTATAATAAGATTCTCGCTGATAAGGATATGTTCAAGGTGGTTGTAAAGTTTAACTCGGGAGACAGAGTAGTTGACCTTTACGAACATATTATTAGTACAGAAAGCAAGGAAGTAATTACAGGGGCTATTAGAACCCTTGAAAACAGTAAGCTTAAGCTTAGACCTATATCAGAAGAGAAGATGGCAGAATTTGCAAAGCTTATCTTTGAATCCAAGGAAGTATTCTTTACTACCAAGCTTATATACTGTATGGCATTTGGAATTCCTCGTAAGGTTATCCCTATGGGACGCGACTTAGATAAGATACTTACAATATCTATTTCGTACGAGGAAAGAATTACTAAGGACTTCGTAGCCAGATACAGACTTCATTTTGATGTATCTGATAAGGCTATTTGTAAATACTATATTGCTAACAAGAAGACATCAAATGAGAAGAATCTTGTAGCTAAGTTTGCTACTCATGTTGTAAAAGTTGAAGATGAGGGTGATAAGAATTATTTACTTCGAAGCGCATTTAAGAGGGGTGGATACTTCAGAATGTATGCAGGATGCATGCAGGATGGAGAAGTTAATGTTGATAAGCTTCACAGATTTAGATATTCTGATGGAGATATAGAATGGTGTAAGAATCTACCAGGCTTAAAATGATTAAGGAGGACTAGTTAAAGTGGGCGGTTTTTTTGGTGTAACCTCTAAGGAGGATTGCGTATTTGATCTGTATTTCGGTACTGATTATCATTCACATCTTGGAACAAGACGAGCAGGTCTTTGTGTATATGGTGAGAAGGGATATGACAGGGCCATTCACAGCATAGAGAATTCACCTTTTAGAACCAAATTCGATAAAGATGTTAATAACATGAAGGGTAACTATGGTATAGGTTGTATATCAGACTATGAAGCTCAGCCACTTCTTGTTAGATCACATCATGGAACATTTGCAATAACAACTGTTGGTAAGATTAACAATGCTAACGAAATCGTAGATGAGATTCTCAAGGACAAGGTTCATTTCTTTGAGATGGGTAACAGCGAGATTAATCAGACAGAACTTGTTGCAGCAATAATTAATCAGAAGGCTAACTTTGTTGAGGGTATTAAGTATGCTCAGGAACTTATAGATGGTTCAATGTCTATGCTTATACTTACATCAAAGGGTATATATGCAGCCAGAGATAAGATGGGAAGAACTCCTATTATTATCGGTAAGAAGCCAGAAGGTTTCTGCGCTACATTTGAGAATACACCATTTATCAACCTTGGTTATGAGCAGTATAAGGAACTTGGGCCAGGCGAGATTACTGTTATGGATGAGAACAAGATAACAACCTTATCTGAGCCAGGCAGTAAGATGAAGATATGTACCTTCCTTTGGGTATATTATGGATATCCTTCTTCTTCATACGAAGGAATCAGCGTTGAGAAGATGAGATATAACTGTGGTGCCAAGATTGCTTCAAGAGACTCAGCAAAGCCAGATATAGTTGCTGGTGTTCCTGACTCTGGTACGGCTCATGCAGTTGGTTATTCTAATGAATCTCATATTCCATTTGAGAGACCATTTATTAAGTACACACCAACATGGCCAAGATCATTTATGCCAACTATCCAGTCTAAGCGTAATCTTATAGCTAAGATGAAACTTATAGCTGTTAAGGATCTTATTGAAGGAAAAAGCCTTCTGCTTATAGATGACTCTATTGTAAGAGGAACACAGCTTAGAGAAACAACAGAATTCTTATATGAATCAGGTGCTAAGGCAGTTCATATCAGACCAGCCTGCCCACCACTTCTCTTTGGATGTAAATATCTGAACTTCTCAAGAAGTAATTCAGATAAGGAACTTATCACACGAGTTGTTATAGAAGAACTTGAAGGAAGCGATGTGTCACAGGAACGTCTTCAGGTATATGCAGATCCTGATACACCAGAATATGCAAACATGGTTGAAGGCATCAGAAAGAAGCTTAACTTCACAACCCTTCAGTTCAACAGACTAGATGATATGCTTGACTCAGTAGGTATAGATACAGATAAGCTCTGCACATATTGCTGGAACGGTAAGGAATAATAGCAATTGGCAAAGATAAAAAGTATAGGGGTTAGATGAGAGATAGTAGTCAAGAAGAAAAGAGAATGAGAATAGTTAGTGTATTGGGTCTCCTGCTTTTGCTGGGGACCCTTTGCGCTATTTTTCTGATGGATAAGGGTGATGATACCAGATTTGAATCTGGTATTAAAGACTTTAGCCAGGGCTGGTGTGTGGAGTATGAAATAGAAGGAGGGGGCCTCCTTCATCAGACAATCACTCCACCAGATACACTTTCTGGGGACATTCCAGATAGTGGAATAGATCTCTACAACACTATCCCAGAAATCGAAGCAAAAGATATAGGTATATTCTTTGAATCTTACCATCAGCATATAACAGTTTATATTGATGGTGAACTTAGAGAAGAGTATGGCGGTAAAGATGCTGTTATATTTGGTAGGGTTATCCCTAGAGCTTATATGCCTATATATCTTTATCCTGATGATTCAGGAAAAACTATCAAAATACATATAGACAAAGGACCATATGATAAGATAAGCAGAACTGTTCAGGAGATGCTTATCGGTAATGAAAGACAGCTTAACAGATATCTTCTTGACACTTATATTGTAGATATACTTTTCGGGGCTATCTTTATTATCATAGGTATTCTTTGGATTATTATGTTTACAATCCTCTATAAATATTTTGGCGAGTACGCAAGCGTATTCTATCTTGGATATTTCGCTATATTTATGGGAGGTTATGTCTTCTGCAATTCCAGAGGCCGACAGCTTGTGTCTGCCAGAATTGCATTCTGCGAGAAAGCCAGTTATATATTCCTGGCAATTATGATTATTCCAGTTCTACATTTTATTGAAATCAGGCAGCAGCATAGGTACAAAAAATCTAACTATTTTATGTGTTTCGTTCTTAGTATCAATGCTATAGCTATATTTCTTCTTGACTGGTTCAAAGTTATAGATATGTACAAATCAGTAATATCTACTATGATACTCATCGTCATTGTAACTATCTATACCTTCTACTGTATATTTAAGGATCTTAGAAATGGCCATAAGAAGGATTCAAGAGCAGTATTCTGGGCATATTCAGTTATGGGAGTAGCTGGATTACTTAAGTGCATCTTATCTTTTTTCCCAAACAATCTTGAAAAGTTTTCTAACCTGCTACTCTATATGGGAGCTCTCTTTATGATGCTTATTATGGGAGGTTCCTATATCTTCAACTGGATAAGTGAAGAGAAGCATAAGCGTGAAGAGGAAAATGCCAACAAGACAAAGAATACTTTCCTTGCAAATATGTCTCATGAGATCCGTACACCTATTACAGCTATCCTTGGTATGGATGAGATGATTCTAAGAGAATCTCAGGACGAGAATATAATAGGCTACGCCAATAAAATCAGAAACTCAAGTAAGATTCTGCTTTCTCTTATTAACGATATTCTTGATTTTTCTAAGATTGAATCAGGAAAGATGGAACTTGTTAATGCAGAATATGAACTAGTTCCACTTCTTAGTGATGTAGTCACTATGATCAAGACTAATGCTGAAAGAAAGAACCTTGAGTTTATAGTTAATATTGATGAGAACTCTCCAACAAAGCTTTATGGTGATGATATTCGTATAAGACAGATTCTTATTAATATACTTAACAATGCTGTTAAGTATACCAAGCAGGGTAAGGTTATACTTAATATCAAATGCAACAGGCTTAGAGTAGACAGCAAGGAAAAAGCTATCTTCGAAGTGCATATTATTGATACTGGTGTTGGTATTAAGAAAGAAGATATAGGTAAGCTCTTTGAAGCATTTGGCCGTCTGGATCTTAAATATAACAGAAGTGTTGAGGGTACTGGTCTTGGAATGAGTATCACTTCTCACTTCCTTGGTATGATGGAATCAAAACTTGAAATCGATTCAGAATATGGCAAGGGCTCTGACTTCCACTTTATCTTGGAGCAGTCAGTTCTTGATCCAACTGCTATCGGAGACTTTAAGAAAGCCTATAGCAAGTATGAATCACATAAAGATAGTGATACTTCTAACTTTGTTGCTCCAGATGCAAAGATACTTATAGTTGATGATAATGAGATGAACCTTGAAGTTGTAAGAGGTCTTCTTAAAGAAACAAGAGTGCAGGTTACAACTGTTGACAGAGGTCAGCGTGCTATAGAGCTCTTTAAGGAAAATGACTTTGATATGGCATTTATCGACCATATGATGCCTGGTATGGATGGTATAGAAACCCTTAAGCATATAAGGACATATGAGGCTTCTATTCTTGGTGATAAGGGAGCAAAGGTTCCTATAGTAGTTCTTACTGCCAATGCTATCTCAGGTGCAAAAGAGATGTATATGGAGAAGGGCTTCAACGATTATCTGGCTAAGCCTATAGTAATTAAAGACCTCTTATCATGTTTAAAGAAGTACCTTCCAGCTAATCTTATTGTTCCTGTTTCAAGTACAGGTGAGAAGGTTTCAGATGCTGCTCTTACTGAATTAACGCAGGAAAACAAGGAAGCTGACGAATTCAATGAATATTATCTTTCAAGATATGGAATCAATATAGATGAGGGTATCAAATTCGCTGCAGGTAAGGCTGGTAAGTATAAGATTGTACTTACTGCTTATGCAAAATTTGATGAGCCAAGAAGACACAAGCTTATTGACTACATAGACAGAAAGGATATGGATTCTTATGCTATAGAAGTCCATGCTCTTAAGGGCAATGCCAGAAGTATAGGTGCGGCAACCCTTGGAGATATTGCCTACGAACATGAGAAGAGAAGTAAGGCTAAGGACTATAAGTATATAGTTAACAACTTTGGACTTATTCGAGATGAGATGGATATAGTTCTTAAGGGTGTTACTGAGCTTCTTGCAGATAACAGGCTCTTAGAGAGAAATACAGAAACTGTAGCTAAGCCAGCAGCACAGGCAGCATCCAGTGTACAAAGTAGCTTAAAGCAGGCTAATCCGATACTTGATTCTGATTCAAAGGGTATTATTATCAATGCTGCTAAAAAGAAAAAAGCAGCCGAGATAAGGACTGCTATTGAAGACTATGACAGAACTCTTGCACTTGATGAGATTAACGAGTGGATAGAGCAGGAACCTCTTGAAGAAGTAGTTACTTTCCTTAAAGAGGTTGCTGATAACCTTAGAGAATTCGAATTTGAAAAATCTCTTAACCTTCTTAAGAGCAAGGTATTTTAAATGAGATTACAGTTCCTATATCAGGAACGCTCATATATATAATCTCTTGATTATATAACTTCTTAAGTCTGCTCTGAATCTGGAACAGACTGTTATATGTACCATCAGCAGGCTCTTCAAGAGCCTGTTTTATTATATTTTCATCACAGCCAGCGCCATCATCTCTTACTGAGAAATTAACGAAACCGTTGGCTTTCTTAAGGGTTATGGTAACAGTTCCCTTTTCTTTTGCGCTCTTCTTTCTAATACCGTGGTTAACAGCATTTTCAAGAAGTGGCTGGAGAATAAGACTAGGAACCTGAATATCAGGTATATCTTCAGGTATGTTATATTCAATATTTAAGTTAGGGAACCTCTCTTCTTCAATAAAACCAAATGCATGAAGCAGGTCTATCTCATTCTTAAGAGAAGTAAGCTCATTTAAGTTATCGTGCTCAAATAACTGCTTAATATATATAGTAAGAGCGGTAGTAATCTCTTTAGCCTTATCTGGCTCAAATACTGAATAACCAGATATGATATTCAAAGCATTAAAGAGGAAATGGGCTCTTAGGTGTGAAGAGAGGAAGTTACTTTCTTCTCTCTTAAGGTCATTAAGAGTATCTGAAAGAGATACAGTAAGAGCAGTCTCCTGGTTATAAAGCTGAGTATTATGAATAATATATGAGAATGACTGAATAATTATAAATAAAATAAATCCACTGGTGAAATATCTTTTACTAAGGTAGTCAGTATAGTAGTCAAAAATATCAACGAAACCAGTTACAAGAACGCAACTTGAAGATAAAAGGAAGGTCCTTGAAAATGGGATTTTATTCTTGATTGCACGAATAGTACCTATTAATACAAGTACATTTGTGATGGTAACTGTAATGGCAAGTACAATATCTAGATACTTATATTTTGAAAGAGGCAGGAAGAATACTAGTATCATAGCAGCAAATGATGTGATTAAAAGAGTGTAATAAAAAACAGATACAAGATATTTCTTCAGGAAATGTCTTACATAAACTAGATATGAAATAATAAGCAGGTAGAAAAAGGCAATGTAGTGCATAGCCCCTGACTTAAAAGACATAAAAGGAAAATCATAATACATAAAGGTTGGGTTATTAATAAGTATCTTTAAAGCAACAACTAAGCAGAGAAGAGCCATATAAAGATTACCCTTATCTTCCCTGTCGAATATAAATGCAATTATGTAATATAGGAAAGTAATTATAGATATTGCTGAAAGAAGTATATCCGAAAAGTTCATAAGGAAACTTCTGTTAGAAACAGCATCTGACTTTCCAAAATAAAATGATGATAACTTACCAGGGAAATATCCCTCGTCGTTACAAACAATCAGCTTTACATTAATACTAGTAGTCTTTGCGTATATAGTTGATATCTTCTGAGGACTATAAACATAATCCTTGCCCATATTCAGATTGTTATACTGTAATGTATTGTTTATATACAAAGCGGATCTGGAATAAATAGCAGGTATAAGTATACTGTAGAACTGTCTTGCTTCTGGAACAGTAATATTAACTTCATATGTAACAGGTGACTTTGAAGTGAATCTTAAACATTCTGGGAAAGAAACAGTATTGTTATAAATATCATCTGTCTTTGCCCAGTCTCCATCAAGAGCAATAATCTTGTCGTTATCAAAGGCTTCAGCTGAATAATTAATCTTTCCATTAACTACAGGTTCATCACTATTACGATAGAACTTAAAGTCATAGTAAAAAGAAAATGAGAATGTGAGAATAACGCTAAGAAGCATAGGAAGTACTATGATGAACTTTTTAAGATTAGAATTCATTTTGCACCTCCACTTCATTAATACCAACAGCAAAGGATATCTGAGTACCTTTTCTATGACCGGTGTTAATATTTAATCCAGTGCCACCCATATCAAGTAGTTGCTGGTTAATATGATATAAACCGATACTAAGGTGCTTATTAGGTATAACAAGAGCAACCTTGGCATCTTCTAAAGACATACCATTACCATTATCTATAACAGATATATGTATCATATTGTCATCTATATCCTGATATATTGTAACTTTTACTCTTGGCTGTAATACAGCGTCGAATGCATAAGTTACAGAATTATCAACTAAGGCAAGAATACATAGCTGGGGAACAATAACATTAGGAAGGTCTTCTTCTATATCAAAGTTAATCTTGATTTCCGGGTGCTGCTCCATAGCAAGTGTTGCATATGCCCTACAAACATCTATCTCAGTTTTTATTGAGTACTTTTGATTTTCATTACTAAAATCGATAGATTGTCTAAGATATTTTGCTAACGCTTGAATAAGTTTATCTGTTTTAGCATCATCCTTACCGCAGTAGTTATATATTGAATCTAAAGTTTCATATAAGAAATTTGGTTTAAGGTGTGAACTAATAAATGTTGATTTATTATTCTGAAGTTCGAATACTGTGCTTTTAAGATCATCAGCAAGTTTACCTACATTTCTTGCTGAATGTTTAAAGGTAATAGATTGAACAAATGTCTCTATTAGAATAAAGATCATAATACAGTACATAACCATAGAATTTAGGCTTGTTAATTGTATTACATATCCGAAATCAGTGAATGCTCCAACAAATAAAATCAGATGAGCAATAGAAAGAAGGAAACTGTTAAGGTTTTCCTCGTATACATGGTAGTGAATAGTATTTCCAATAGTTAGCATAACAGCAACTAGGAAGATTATGTTAATGGTTTGCTCAGCCATATAGAGCTTACCAGTTGGTATTACAAAAGGAATTATATAGAAAAGAATATTTATGCCAATAAAGATTTTTTTAATTATCATCTTTTTTGTAGCGCCTATGAATTGTTCAGCGTAAAGGAGATATGACTGAAGTCTAAGGTTTAGAGCAAGTATTATTATCCTATATCCAATTGAAAATGAAATAACAGGAACAAATGCTACAAGAAGAGCAAAATTATGAAGCAGAAATATTATTGCAGATGAAAATGCCAGCAGGCAGAAGTATAAGTGTATCTTAGAATAATCACGCATAATAAACAGCGTTACATGGAATACTGCTGAGATTAAGCAGATTATAAGTATAAGCATAGAGGCAATATCTCCAAAACGCCTGCTTGAGTTAATTGCTTCTGCACTTCCTATTGTAAAGTCAGATGAGTAGAGAGGTGTTGTAAGAGGGCTTTCCTCTATACCTTTCTTACTAGAGTATAATACTATGTTAAGATGCGGATTGTCAGTGTGATAGTTGATAATCTGAAGATATGAGATAGGCATATCCTTGGTTTGTTGTGTATAAATATTCTGCCCATTAATTATTATCTGAAAGTTTCCATTACATGGTGGGAGAGATATGGCAAGTTCTTTGTCATATGGAGATAAATCCATTTCAAGCTTGTACACGTCATACATAGCGCCTGAACGGGATTCCTGATGTTCAAATAAATCGTTGATTGTAATAACCCTGCTTCCAAGACGTGAAGAGGACAGGTTAATATAACCCTTTTGCTGGAATAAAGAGTGGTTTCTATTAAAAAAACCAATAATAAACACAAGGATAATAGAAAGTCCAAGAAGAGAAAAATAGATTAGTTTATAATTCTTCTTATTATCCAAAGCAGCAATAAACCTCTTTTATCGAATTATTGCACGAAGTCTAGGCGATGGAAGAATATCAAGTTCTTCAGATAACTTGTTTTCAAAGTTTCTATATATCTGAACAGCAGCATCCTTCTTACCGTCTTCTACGTACATCTCCATAAGTTTAGCGATTGATTCCTCGCGAAGAGGATCAAGAGCAATATATCTATCAAGTACCTGATAGCTTTCATCCTTCTGTCCAGCTTCTCTGAGCTTATCAACTAAAGTAAAAGTAATATTCTGGCAGATATTATCTACATAAGGCTTTGTTTCAAATGCCCATTCGTAAGTTCTGCCCATAAGATATTCACCGTTATACATAGAAGCGCAGCTTCTAAGCTGGTCAAGATTAAGACCAGGTATATTCTCTGCACATGTCATAAACTTAATGTAGTCACAAGAAATAATCTCTGTGTTAATTCTATAGCTATCATTCTCTCTAAGAAGAACATCCACTATATCAAACTTAGCAAATGCATTTCTAAGGTATGAACAACTTACATAGAAAAGCTTATTACTTTTATCGTAATCAATGTCAGGGAAGAGAGTATCAAGTATATGATACTTTGTAATTGATGATTTATAGTGATGTATAAGAAGAGCAAATAGCTCGGCAGTCTTTGCAGTTCTAAATGATATAGGCTGAGTTGGATTACTTGCAGCATAACAAGTAAACTGACCAAGACACTTTACAATAAGCTTTCCTTTGTCAGCTTCTGTATGTTTCTCGGCAGCCTTGCTTGCTCTAGGTGGACGGGTCTTTGTTAAGCTCTCGATAAGATTCTTAAACTCATCCATATCAAGTGGTTTAAGAAGATAACCTATAGCATGAGCCTTGAAAGCTTCAAGTGCATACTGGTCAAATGCAGTAATAAACACAATACTAATATAAGGATCAATCTCCTGAATCCTCTCTGCAAGCTCAAGACCTGTTATCTCAGGCATCTCAATATCGAGAAAAGCTATATCTATAGTATTTTCCTTGATGAAATCTAAAGAATCTAAAGGATTGGTAAATGTCTGAAGTAGTTCCAGATTGTTCATATCCTTTATCTGATGTTGGAATTTTTTAAGAGCAAGTTGCTCGTCATCTACAGCAATAATCTTATACATAATCAATTCCCCTTGTGTACGTATATAGATATAGTAACTTATTAAAATGATTTATTCAATAAATTCATATATATTAGCCGGCGTTAAGTCGTTAACATTTTTTGTTAAGTAGGTTAACATAACCAGTTTAGCGAAGTGAATTAAAAAAAAAAATAAAAAATTTTTCGCTCGAAAACCCGCATAAATAAAGGGTTTCTAAAAAATAAAAAAATTTTTTTAAAAATTTTTGTTTGGGTTAAGTTTTTGTTAAGAAGCATATGTTAAATTAACACCATCAAGAGGAACGAAACATCGGAGCGCAAAAAAAATAGCACTTCGGATTTGAATATAAAATAGACTAATTCCCCCCCTTTTATACTTTTTTAGAAACCTGCACTTAGTTGCAGGTTTTCTAAATTTTAGGGGCTTTTTTTGTTTTTTTCCTCGTCACTTATATGTTATAATAATCCCAATGATATTTGCTCTGGAGGCAAGATGAACGTTAAGCGTATACAATTTGACTCTTTTGGTAACGAACAGGGACAGTTAGTACCTCTTGAACAGTTTAAAAATGTTCCTTTCGAAATTAAGAGAGTATATTATATAGTAAAAACAGTTGATGACGTAACTAGAGGTAAGCACGCTCATAGACATCTTGAGCAGGTTCTTATATGTGTTAACGGGTCATTTAAGCTTAAGGTTGATGATGGCCATAGCTCAGAGATAATCGAGATGAACAAACATAATGAAGGTGTCTACATCGGAAATGATGTTTGGAGAGAGATGAGCGAATTCACACCAGGAACAGTTCTTCTTGTGCTTGCATCAGAGTATTATGATACTTCTGATTATATTAGGGACTACAACGAGTTTCTGGATTACGTTAATTCAAAAAATTAAAAAATAATACTTCTCATATACTAAAGTAAATGGCATTTCTTCCGATAATAATAGTACCGGAGCAAATGAAAATGTTATGTATAAGAGGAGTATAGATATGAAGAAGGAAATTACATTACACAATATAATTGCAGTTGTAGCAATGTTAATAGCAGTTGTTGTAATATGTTTTCAGATGGTTGTCAGCACACCGGCAAGAGATGGTGGTATGGCTGATAACAATACAAAGGGGACGCTAGAATTCTGCGGGGGGACAGAAGGGATTGCTGATGTAGCCTGCGGACGCTAGTCTTGGGGCTTAGGTATGAATCACAGGAAAATCAGGTTTTCAGATCTTATCGCCGATATAGGCGCTAAAATTCTTATAGCAGCGCTTGTTGCTATCGTTACTATCACAGCACTTCTTATTGCTGGATGTCGTTATGTTTATCAGAATGTAAAAGAGAATACGTCGCTTCAGTGTGAGCGTAATGCAAAAATATCTGCTCAGGAATTCAACAGGTATCTTATTGTGGGGAATCACACCACAGCTCTTGTGGGTTACACCATAGACAATATGCTTGCAGAAGGAAGAAGTACAGTTGAGATGCTTAACTATATGACTGACGAGACCAGAAGTATACAGTCATTTGTGGATGCTGGTTTTACCGGCATATATGGATGGGTCAATGACAGATATCTTGATGGTGATGGCTGGGTTCCAGATGATGACTACGTGCCTACAGAAAGACCATGGTATATAGAAACTATGGAAAATAAAGGTGAAGGCCTGACTTATATTAAGCCATATGTAGATGCTCAGACAAACACAGTTATGATGACCATTGCCAAGAAACTCAGGGATGGTGAAAGTGTAATAGCTCTCGACATAAGTTTAGCAGGAATAAAGGATATAACAGATAAGATTGCTTCATCAGCCAAGGGTGCACAGGGCATAGTTTTCGATAATTCTGGTTCTATAGTTGCTCATTCGGACTATAACAAGACTGACTATAAATTTATGGAAGATGACTGTGAACTTGGTCAGCTTATATATAATAAGATTTTAAGCGGAGGTTCAGGTCGATTTGAGATTGTCTATGACAACGATACATACCTAATCTATGCAGAAGAATTGGAATGTGGATGGTATTGTGTATCTGCTATTAATACACATGACCTATTTAGGGGGCTTCGAATATTCGCATTTGTAGCTTTCTTCGCAATATTAATAATAATTACGATTATCACTCTTATATTCCTTGATATAAGTAAGAGTAACCTTATTACTAAGGAGCAGAATGCTCAGCTTGCATCAGTTAGTCAGATATACATCTCTATGTATGATGTTAATCTTGAAAAAGATACATATCAGGAAATATGCTGTAATGCAGAGAGAATATCTGAGGTTGTAGGACCTACAGGAGATCATGCACAGGAAACTCTTTATAATGCCATGAATCTTCTTACAGATAAAAGTTGTTTAGACGAGGTTCATGAATTCATCAACATGTCTACTCTTGATGAAAGAATGAAGAATCAGGATACCATAACCGAAGAACATCTTAACAATGTAGGAAAGTGGTGTCGTGGTAGATTTATTGCAGGTGAAAGGGGTGCTGATGACAAACTTAAACGTGTCCTTTGGGTTGTAGAGCCTATCGATACTGAAAAGCGCCAGAGAGATAAACTTCTTCTATTATCTGAAACAGACCGTATGACAGATATATTTAATAGAAGTGCTGGTGAGAATAAGATTACAAAGCTTATGCGTGAAGGCGTTGGCGGTATGCTTATGCTCCTTGATGTTGATAAGTTTAAGTCTATAAACGATAACTTTGGGCATGATATAGGGGACAAGGTAATTGTTGCTATAGCTGAAAGTATGAAGAAGACTTTCCGAAGTCGAGACATAGTTTTCAGGCTTGGCGGCGATGAGTTTGCAGCATATGCAGTAGGTGTTACTTCTCAGGAAGAAGGAAGACCTATTATAGAAAGATTCTTTGAGAAGATTAAGAATATCAAGATTGACGCACTTGGTGATACTAAGGTATTAGTAAGTGTAGGTGTTGCATTCTATTACAATTCGGAGATGATTACATTCGAAGAACTGTATAAACGAGCTGATGAATGCACATATAAGAGTAAAAAACATGAAGGAAACTATGTTTCTTTCTATGAAATAAAGCGAAAAGAATCGTAAAAGCATTTATTGTTAAATAAATATCATTGTGATATTATTATGAACAGCAGAAAATTGAATTTTCTAATATAAACGAAAGGACAATGTAATATGATTTACTCAACAGAAGTTAAAAACATGTGTCCTGTACACCAGGGAGTACACCACGGTGCAGCTCCAATCCCAGAGGAAGCAAAATGGGTACAGGCAAAAGAAGTTAAGGACATTTCAGGTTACACACACGGTATCGGTTGGTGTGCACCTCAGCAGGGAGCTTGTAAGCTTTCACTTAACGTAAAAGACGGTATCATCCAGGAAGCATTAGTAGAGACAATCGGATGCTCTGGTATGACACACTCAGCTGCTATGGCATCAGAAATCCTTCCAGGACTTACAGTTATGGAAGCACTTAACACAGACCTTGTTTGTGATGCTATCAACACAGCTATGAGAGAGCTTTTCTTACAGATCGTTTATGGTCGTACACAGTCTGCATTCTCTGAAGATGGACTTCAGATCGGTGCTGGTCTTGAGGACCTTGGTAAGGGTACACGTTCAATGGTTGGTACAACATACGGTACACTTGATAAGGGACCTAGATACCTTGAACTTACAGATGGTTATATCACAGGTATCGCACTTGATGAGAACGATGAGATCATCGGTTACAAGTTCGTTAACTTTGGTAAGATGATGGACTTCATCAAGAAGGGTGACGATGCTAATACAGCTCTTGAAAAAGCTTCAGGTCAGTATGGTAGAGTAGCAGATGCTGTTCGCGTTATTGACCCTAGAAAAGAATAAGGATTAGGAGGATAAATCACATGGCATTATTTGAATCATATGAAAGAAGAGAGCCTCAGATCCTTGCTAAGCTTAAGGAATATGGCATCTCATCTATAGAAGAATGTAAAGAAATCACAGAAGCAGCTGGTCTTGATGTATATCACCTTATCGAAGGTATTCAGCCAATCTGTTTTGAAAATGCAAAGTGGGCTTACACAGTAGGTGCTGCTATCGCAATTAAGAAGGGTTGCAAGAAGGCTGCTGACGCTGCTGCTGCAATCGGTGAAGGTCTTCAGGCTTTCTGTATCCCAGGATCAGTTGCTGATACACGTAAGGTTGGTCTTGGACATGGTAACCTTGGTAAGATGCTTCTTGAAGAAGATACAGAGTGTTTCGCATTCCTTGCAGGTCACGAGTCATTCGCTGCAGCTGAGGGTGCTATCGGTATCGCTGAGAAGGCTAACAAGGTTCGTCAGAAACCTCTTAGAGTTATCCTTAACGGTCTTGGTAAGGACGCAGCTCAGATTATCTCTCGTATTAACGGATTCACATTCGTAGAGACAGAATATGATCCATATACAAATACAGTAAAAGAAGTATCACGTAAGTGCTACTCTAAGGATGCTAACTCACCACGTGCAAAGGTTAACTGCTATGGTGCTAACTCAGTTCCAGAAGGCGTTGCAATCATGTGGAAAGAGAACGTAGACGTATCTATTACAGGTAACTCTACAAACCCTACAAGATTCCAGCATCCAGTAGCTGGTACATACAAGAAGGAAAGACTTGAAGAAGGCAAGAAGTACTTCTCAGTTGCTTCAGGTGGTGGTACAGGTCGTACACTTCACCCAGATAACATGGCAGCAGGTCCTGCTTCATACGGTATGACAGATACTATGGGACGTATGCACTCAGATGCACAGTTCGCTGGTTCTTCATCAGTTCCTGCACACGTAGAGATGATGGGTCTCATCGGTGCTGGTAACAACCCAATGGTTGGTATGA
Source organism: Lachnospiraceae bacterium NC2008 (assembly GCA_000687675.1). GTDB lineage: Bacteria > Bacillota > Clostridia > Lachnospirales > Lachnospiraceae > NK4A136. The sequence goes on from JHWS01000009.1 coordinate 26,256, forward strand.
CAGTTTCAACAGCAGTTTCTATCGAAGAAGCAGCTAAGGCTGGCAAGTTCTAATCAAACTTATAAGCATATAATTAAAGCCGGGTATTATTACCCGGCTTTTTTTATCCACTTTTTTGTTTCAGACTATCTATACCGTTTTTCTATCTTCGATTCGTTTATCTGCCCCATCCCCTATAGTTATATCTTCCCTCTCCCGGTCACGTCCTCTCACATATGAGACATTGACAAGCCCCTATGTTTTTCTTTGACCATAACAAATTTTCCTTAAACTTTCCGCAGTTACTGTTTGAGCAAAGCTGCTTACTAGGGCAAGCACCTGTCCAGCGGGCGCTGCTTGGGCTTCACCTTGTAAAACCAGCGCTTAGTCTTTCTGGAAAATGTATTCCGCGCTGGGTGATTCATTTAATCTGAGTTAGGGGTAAACCCTATAAAGCGCGGAATGAACATTTTCCTACGAAAGACACGCGGGTTTTACAGCGGCTTGTCCAAATGCGCCCTAAAACAGGTGCCAGCCCTAGTTTGCAGCTGCAGCGAGTTTAACGCGGAAAGTTTAGCACAGGAAAATTTGATGGTCTTAGAAAAACAAGGGTGCGCACGTCACAGTTGAAATATGCGAGAGGACGGGGCTGGGAGAGGGGCAGAGATTATAGTGGGATGGGGCTTGAAAGGGCCGGAGACTAACGAGGGCAGTTTATGTCTGCTATATCTTCGATGGTGGTATGGAGTTTCCAAACAAGGGGTGTTTCGGCAGCCTTGTAATAGACTTCCTTGCCGTCGCGTCTTGTGGTAAGTAGGCCAGCGGTTTTGAGAAGCTTGAGATGATGGGCTACGGCAGGAGATGACATAGAGATAAGGGCAGCAATATCCTGAACACACTCTTCTGTATGGCATAGAATCCAAAAGATACGGAGTCTGGTAGGGTCACCAAGTTGTTTCATAGCCTCAGCAACTGATGCAACTGCGTCATCAGCAGGCATACTACGCATAAGTATTTTTTCTTCTTCTTCGCTGTGATGATGATGAGGTAGTATTATGTCTCCCATATATATGTTCTCCTGAAAAAATGAATGTGTTATTTTATTGTATTTTAACATAATATTAAAAGATTAAACAAATATTTAATTGAATATTGACAGACTCTTTATTATGATGTATTGTTACTACAGACGATTAAACAAACATTTAATTGAGAAGGAGAAAACAAATGTTTAAGAATCTTAAAAATTATGTTAAAGAAGGACAAAAGCTTCCTATGTTTGGAGTGGGTCCATATCTCATATATGGCATAGCTCTGTTACATGCTGTAGTTATATATATGACAAGTTATGTACTTAAGTCGGGAATTACACATGGAGGATGGATTTATCTCTATCAGGTGGCAGGAATTATACTGAGCCTTGCTGGAGTATCGGTCTGGTTTATAGGAGCATTAAAATCCGGTATGGACAAGAATATTACAGAGAATATTCTTAAGACTGACGGTATATATGCCTGGGTAAGAAACCCTATGTATAGTGGTATCTGGCTACTGATCATTGGCATCAGCCTTATGTGGCATAACATATTCATCCTTCCGTTTTTATTGGTGGATTGGATGATCATAACTGATGTACTTAAAAATACAGAAGAAAAGTGGTTGCTTGATTTATACGGAGAAGAGTACAAGAAATATAAAGTTAAAGTAAATCGTATTATACCTTGGATTCCAAAGAAAAAAATATAATCATTATAAAGAAAAGGAGAAAGAAAATATGAAAAAGAGTTACAAGATTGAGGTTGATTGCGCTAACTGTGCTAACAAGATGGAGGAAGCAGCTAAGAAGACTGCTGGCGTTGCAGATGCAAGCGTTAACTTTATGGCACTTAAGATGAAGGTTGAATTTGAAGAAGGCGCAGATGTAGATAAAGTTATGAAAGATGTACTTGCAAACTGCAAGAAAGTAGAAGATGATTGTGAAATCTTTTTATAAGATTTAGAGATAATACAGTAAGGCTACGAGGCCGGATTACATGAGATAATCTCATGATTAGGGTAGAGACTATGAACAAGAAGCAGAAGAAGAACCTGATAAGAATTATTATAACTTCAGTGATTTTGGTGGGACTTCATTTTGTACCAGCCAAAGGTTTAGTAAGATTCGGATTATATCTGATTCCTTATCTGATTATAGGTTATGACATACTGATTAAGGCTTTTAAGGGAATTAAGAACCGTCAGGCATTTGACGAAAGTTTACTTATGGCTATTGCAACTATAGGAGCTATAGCACTTGCTCTTTATAGCAGTGGTGATTATGTAGAAGCCATAGCAGTTATGCTTTTCTATCAGGTTGGAGAGTGGTTCCAGAGCTACGCTGTAGGAAGAAGTCGTAAGAGCATATCAGATCTTATGGATATAGCTCCTGACTATGCCAATATTGAAGGCGAAGATGGAGAACTTGAGGAAGTTGATCCGGATGATGTTGAGATAGGTACTGTTATAGTAGTTAAGCCTGGTGAGAAGGTTCCTATCGACGGAGTAGTTGTAGAAGGGCATTCTTCTTTAGATACGGCAGCTCTTACCGGGGAGTCTCTTCCGAGAGATGTGGTAGAAGGCAGCGAGGTTATCTCAGGATGTATCAATCTTAATGGACTTATTAAGGTAAGAACTACTAAAGAGTTTGGAGAATCTACTGCTTCGAAAGTATTAGAGCTTATAGAGGATGCAGGTTCTAGAAAGTCTAAGTCTGAGAACTTTATTACAAAGTTTGCCAGAGTATATACACCGATAGTTGTATATGCTGCAATTGGGCTTGCTATAGTGCCACCGCTTGTTAGCATGGCATTTGGACTTAATGCTAACTGGGGTAGCTGGATATACAGGGCACTTACCTTCTTAATAGTTAGTTGTCCATGCGCGCTTGTTATATCTATACCACTTTCATTCTTTGCAGGACTTGGCGCTGCAAGTAAAAAGGGCGTTCTTGTTAAGGGTTCCAACTATATGGAGACACTTTCAAATACAAGAACAGTAGTATTTGATAAGACAGGAACTCTTACAAAGGGAAGTTTCACTGTAACTGCAGTACATCCTGAGGAACTGGATGAGGAGGAACTGCTTCATATGGCAGCACATGTAGAAAGATATTCTAGTCATCCTATAGCTCAGTCACTTAGAGATGCATACGCACATGAGAAGGACGACTGCAGTGTTGAGAATATAGAAGAAGTAGCAGGCCATGGAATTAAGGCTACTATTAATGGAAAGACGGTATGCGTTGGTAATTCCAAGATGATGGAAAGTATAGGTGCAGACTGGAAGCCTTGCCATCATGTAGGAACTATTATACATGTAGCTATAGATGGCAGATATGAAGGCCACATCGTTATTTCGGATGTACCTAAGGAAGGTAGTAAAGAAGCTATCGCTTCACTTAAGAAGAATGGTATCAGACAGACAGTTATGCTTACAGGTGACAGCAAGGAAGTTGCTGATCATGTAGGTAGTGAGCTTGGACTTGATATTATAAAAAGTCAGCTCCTTCCACAGGATAAGGTATCTGAAGTGGAAAGGATGCTTGATGACAGGGATTCGGAAAAGGAGATACTGGCATTTGTCGGGGATGGAATTAATGATGCTCCAGTGTTATCACGAGCAGATATAGGTATCGCCATGGGAGGTCTTGGTAGTGATGCAGCTATAGAGGCAGCGGATGTAGTTCTTATGGACGATGATCCTAGAAAGATAGTTACAGCTATCCGCATCTCTAGAAAGTGCCTTCGCATAGTTAAGGAAAATATCTGGTTCGCAATTGGTGTTAAGGTACTTGTACTTATACTGGGCGCACTGGGATTTGCTAACATGTGGGCAGCTATTTTCGCCGATGTAGGTGTAACTGTTATTGCTGTAATTAACGCAATTAGATGTATGAAGATATAAAGTGTTAGTGGTAAGAATATATAAGCTTGTCTGAAGGAGAGAATTATGTTTTGGGATAAAGTTTCTGGTTTATATGATTTGTTTGAAACTGTCTTTAACGGCAAAGTATATACTAATACAGGACTTGTTGTAGCTGATGAGATAGAAACTGATGATTATGTACTTGAATGTGCATGCGGAACAGGTGCCATAAGCAAGTATATAGCTCCAGTATGTACGAAGTTAGTCGCAACTGATTATTCTGTAAATATGCTTAAGGTAGCAGCAAAGAATATGAAGCCATACGATAACGTGATTATTAAGAGAGCTGATATTACTAATCTTAAGTCTAAAGATGAGGTATTTGACAAAGTAGTTGCAGGAAACGTAATCCACCTTCTAGATGATCCTTATGCTGCTTTAGACGAATTGTTCAGAGTTTGCAAAACAGGCGGAAAGGTAATAATCCCAACATATACAACTCTTCATAATGGTAAACCAAGTTTCTTTGTATCCTTGTTTAAGAAAGCTGGCGCCAGCTTCCAGCGTGAATTCGACCTTGATTCCTACAAACAATTCTTCGCTGACGGCGGATACGAGGATGTAGAGTATCATGTGGTAGAAGGAGCTATTCCTTGTGTTATAGCGGTGCTGGTAAAGAAATAAATGTAGGGCTTCGCCCTGATAACTTGGTAAAATAAATCGCCCAGTTTGCTTGGCTGGGCGATTTTTGCTATTTGTTGTATTCTCTCAGTCCATAATAATAAAACTTCCTAATCCGTTCCTTGAGGGATGTTGGTTTTACAACGGTGGCATCCTTTCCGAATCTGATGAAATATTCCTCTAGCTGGAGTTCTGGCCAGTCGAAGTGGTAAAGGTTTCCTTCTATCATGGAAACGATAGGGCGGTTTTTGGTAATTACCTTAAACTTGTTTTTTCCTATATCATTCAAACGAATGACGGCATGAATTGTTTTTGAAACAGAATGGGGGCTTCGCATAGCTTTTTCTTTAAGTTCTTTTTCAATGTCTGAATCAATCTGAAATGTTTCAGGTTTTACAAATAGACTTCTTAGTCTTGATATTCTGAATGTCCTAGGTCTTCTTGTTTTCCTATCCTTGCACAAAAGATAATTGCACTGTTCTTCTTTTGATGGAGCGATTATATAAGGTTCAACATCAAAGAATAGATTTTCTTCTGAAGTGGTTGTTGTAAATGTCAGTATTCTATGATTATTTATAGCTTTCTTGATGTCTTCAAAATTATCCTTAAATATAATTGCCTCTCTCTCATTTCTCGGAATGGAAAGATAAGAGTTAAACATATCCTTCAGATACTGAGAAAGAGAAGTGTCCTTTAGCATATTGTGTTCAATGATATTCAGAATCTCATATGACGGCCCGCTGACAGTGAGAGTCATCGCTGAATTTTTGCTGTTTTGTCCGTGATCCTGTTTTATATATGTATTTGCTATTCTTTCCGCAAGAGCAGCTGCAGCCTTGCCGCTTATAGAAGCAGTTGATACCAGGTCCTGCTGAATTCTCGAAAGGAGATCTGCGCTGTCATGCCTGTATCTGTCAAAGTAATTAACAATCAGCGTCTTTAAGAACGCATTAAGATTCACGGTTTCATCTTTTTTTGTAAATTCAAAGAGCTCCGCGTCGTTAATAATTCTTGTTTTTGTGTCATCTGAAAGATAAATTTTATATTTTTCTGTCATAATATGTCTCTTATTTGGGGTTGTAAATATATATGTAATACCTGTAATTTATAGTATATATCCAATTATATTGGGGTTGTAACAAGTAGTCAACCTGCATCTATTTATCTCCAAATTTTCGCGCTATGATTAAATCACAATAAAGAAAGACACAGACAGCAAAATACACAGGTTGGATAATTGGCAAATCACCGAAAGCAATTTCGGATTATGCGGGTTCAAATCCCGTACCGTAAAAAACGTGTCTTGGATAAAGGTGCATACAGCAAAGGTTTTGATGAAGATCACATGTATGGTTAACATGACCTGCAAGTGCAGGAACGGAACCCGGGCCGTATCCCGGGGGCACCTTGATAATGGAGGAAAATAAAATGTTAGATTTTTTAAGAAAAGAAACAAACAAAACATTAAACCTTTTAAGAAATGAATCAAATAAAACATATACAGAAAACGGAGCAGTTACTTATCTTACAACAGAGTCAGAATGTCTGGATTTATTTGCAACAATAGGCGCACTAAGAAATGCTTCTGAGGAAGAAGTTATAGTGAGATTTCAGAGAGCCTTCGCTGAAAATCCTAATCTTGCAATGAAGACTATTTTCTTTGCAAGAGATATCAGAGGTGGTCTCGGTGAGAGAAAGGTGTTTAAGACAATCCTTAAATATCTTGCAATAAACGAGACAGAATCTGTAAAGAAAAATATCGAGAATGTAGCAGAATACGGCAGATATGACGATATTCTTTCTCTTATAGGTACTCCTGTAGAAAAGGAAGCAATGTCTTATATAAAGAAAACTTTTGAAGAGGATCTTGCCAAGTTAAAGAGAGAAGGTTCTAACGCAAAAATTACTTTGCTTGCAAAGTGGCTTCCTTCTGTAAATACAAGCAATAAAGAAGCTGTAAGAAACGGTAAGAAAATAGCAAGAACAATAAACATGTCTGATGGCGAGTATCGCAAGTCATTATCTGCTCTTAGAGCTCAGATAAAGATAATTGAGAATAATCTTCGCGAAAGAGATTACACTTTTGATTATATACTTCAGCCTTCTAAAGCTCTTTACAAATACAGACAAGCTTTTATTAGAAATGATAAGGAGAGATATCAGGCGTTTTTAAATAAAGCAGATGAGAAGCCTTCGGTATTAAATACATCTGCTCTTACTCCTTATGATGTCATAGCTCCTATAATATGTAAGGTTAAGATTAACGAAGATGAGAGACGTTCAATGGATGTGACTTGGAATTCGCTTGAAAACTTTGTGGGTTCCGAAAATTCTCTTGTAGTTGTTGATGGTTCGGCATCAATGTACTGGGGTGCAAATCCCCTCCCTGCTGCAGTGGCACAGTCACTTGGTATTTATTTTGCAGAGAGAAATAAAGGCATGTTCCGCAACAACTTTATAACATTCTCTGAAAATCCAAGACTAATAGAAATCAAAGGTAGGGATATTGTAGAGAAGGTTCGTTATTGTATGGGATTCAACGAATGTGCAAATACAAATATAAAAAAGACATTCGACTTAATTTTGAACACTGCAGTAAAAAATGGTCTTAAGCAGAAAGATATGCCTGAGAGACTTTACATTATTTCGGATATGGAATTTGACTGTTGTGCTGGGGATGCAGATATTACTAACTTTGAACGAGCAAAAGCAGAATATGCTAAGTGCGGATACAAGTTGCCACAGTTAATATTCTGGAATGTAAACAGCCGTAACAGACAGCAACCAGTAAAAATCAATGAGCAGGGTGTAGCTCTTGTATCGGGTTGCAATCCTCAGATATTTTCAATGCTTAAATCCGGCAATTTAGAACCTTATAAATTCATGATGAGCGTTCTTTCATCAAAGAGATACGAGAGGATAGCTGCATGATATAAAAGTAACCGGCCGGGAGAATGTAAGACTCCCGGTCTGAAAGGAATTATAAATTATGAATACAATAGAAATAAAAGGAAAAATAAACACAGCCATCTGCTACGCAAAAGTCGTAGAGGATGAGGCGATAGAACAGATAAGAAGAATGTGCGACTATCCCATGACAGAGGGTTCAAAGATCAGAATTATGCCTGATGTTCACGCAGGAAAGGGTTGCACAATAGGAACAACAATGACTATTAAGGATAAAGCTGTTCCTAATGTAGTAGGCGTTGATATTGGATGTGGTATGTATACCGTTAACTTAGGCAAGCAGGCTATCGATTTAGAAAAACTTGATATGGCGGCATTTTATATTCCTTCTGGACGTGATGTGTGGGAGGGGAGAGTAGAAAGATTCGATATAACAGGTCTTAAATGCTATCGTCAGCTTAGGGATGCAAAGCGTCTTGAGAGATCGCTTGGCACACTTGGTGGAGGTAATCATTTCATAGAGGTAGACCGTGCTGCTGATGGTACACAGTATCTCATCATTCATTCAGGATCAAGAAATCTTGGCAAGCAGGTGGCAGAGTATTATCAGTCACTGGCAGTAGATCTTGATAAGGGAATTGGCGAGTATCTTGAAGCTAGAGAGGAATTGATTAAAACATACAAGGAGCAGGGCAGACGTTCTGAGATTCAGACTGCACTTAAGGAACTTTATGATAAGAAGTATCATGAGGGTGCACTAACCATGCCAGACGACCTCTGCTTTTTATCGGGCAGATATCTTGATGACTATCTCCACGATGTAGAGATATGCCAGGCATTTGCAAAGAGAAGCCGTGAGAAGATGGCAGAGATAATTATGGAGAAAACAGGTCTTGCCGGCGGGGAGGCTTTCCATACAATCCATAACTATATCGATACAGATGAGATGATATTAAGAAAGGGCTCCATTGCGGCGCATAAGGGTGAGAAGGTTCTTATACCAATTAATATGAGAGATGGTTCTGTTATTGCTATCGGCAAGGGTAACCCTGAGTGGAATTACTCAGCACCTCACGGTGCAGGCAGACTTATGTCAAGAACTGCAGCAAAGAACAATCTTTCAATGGAAGAGTATAAGGAAACAATGAAAGGAATCTATACATCATCTGTATGCGAGGCTACACTTGACGAGGCACCTATGGCGTACAAGTCACTTGATGATATTATCGATGTGATTAGAGAGTCTGTAGATATCGTTGATGTAATGAAACCAATCTACAACTTTAAGGCAGCAGATTAATTAGTTGGTTCGAGTCCAGTACACGGCGTTGTGTCGTACGATGACACTATACAAAACTAATAAAGAAGACGATAATAAATTTATCAAAAGAAAAAGGAATTACAAGAAATGTATTATGCAATTATCAACAAGCAATTTAATAACAAACAGTTTAAGCAGTTCTGTAAAAAACAGAAAGGCTTTGTTAATTATGCAAATTGCAAGTTGGTGGAAAGTGGACCCGGATACGTTAGAAGATAATCCGTAGCATTAAAATACCTGATATTGAATAAATCAGTAACCACTTAGCTTGCAGATGTTAAGTGGTTTTTTAATGCAATAAAGGAGAAATAAGAAAATGGATTATCCAGTAATAGATGTAGAAACAACAGGGATGCGTATAAGAGATTTAATTAGAGAGAGTGGACATACAGTAACAGAGGTTTCTGATTATCTTGGAACTAGTACTTCTCTAGTATACAGATATATAAGAGGAGATGTACTTCCAAGTATCGACAGAATAGTTGCACTCTCGATATATCTTGGAGTTCCTATAGAAAGAATAATAGCAATTAGTTGAAATAGAATTTGCGGTGTGGGGTAATGGCAGCCCGCAGGATTTTGATTCCTAGAGTCTTGGTTCAATTCCAAGTGCCGCAGTATGACGTAGTAGCCAAGCAGGAAAGGCAACGGACTGCAAATCCGTGAGCGTGAGTTCGAATCTCATCTACGTCTTTATGGGCTTGTAGCTCAACAGGTAGAGCGGGAGACTGAAAATCTCTGTGAGGCGGTTCGACTCCGTCCGAGCCCATTATGCTTCCTTGGCAGAGCGGATATGCACCGGCCTTTTAAGCCGTGATATGTGGGTTCAACTCCCATGGGGAGCACGTATACGGTTGTAGCTTAGTTAGTAGAGCAACGGTCTCTTAAACCGAAGGTCGTGGGTTCGAATCCCACCGACAGTAGTATTGCGGTATAGTTCAATTGGTAGAGCGCCTGATTCTGATTCAGGATGTTGCAGGTTCGAGTCCTGCTACCGTAGTTTTGGACATATAGCTCAATTGGCAGAGCGTCCGGCTGTTAACCGGGTGGTTGTGGGTTCAAGTCCCTCTATGTCCGCTTGAATAGTAAAATATTAGTGTACTTCAACTAAAGCTCTACCCCATCGCATATATATAGTCTCTTTCTTATCTAATGTCTTAAACCAAGAAGAAACATTGTATATGTATAGACCTGGAAATCATAGCAATCTGTCTCTGTAGGGATATAACATTTGTGCCTGTTTTTCATTTTGTATGTCATAGTTGTCTCCCCAATAATATTTAGAAATATCCTTGCCCTGGCTAATTCTAGCAAAATATAATTAAATGTATCAAGCGTTAAGATGTGGTTAACATACAAATATTGAAAGTAAACAAAATGTATGTTAATATCGAATTGTAGAAAATACTTATAGGATATAAAACTATGGAAGAAATAAGAAATTTGTACATAGAAGAAAAAAAGAAATATGATAAATATGTTTCTGACTTAGAAGAGATTGAAGCTAGGTTATGTGCTTATGCAAAAGGACTGAATTCTATTGTTGTGAAGTCTATTGGAGATAATAAATATTATTATAAACAGTGGAGAGACGGAGAAAAGGTTAAATCACAGCTTATAGGCAAAGCCGAACCTTCTGTAGCGGCGGATATTGAGAATGAGATTGTAACAAGAAAGCAACTAGAAAAGAAAAAAGCAGAACTAACCATTCTTATTAAAGTGAAGAAAAAAGAAGTTGAAGAACTTCGTAAATATGCTCTGGAACCTTCTATAGAAGAAGATTTTACTTTTGAAGTCTTTTGGAAGAATGAGCTTTCAGCAAGGGTTAGTGTTAGGAAGAATCAAGTGCATGTTTCAAGATATATTAAAAATCCAGTACGACAGATATTTCATGCAAATAAAATAAGCAGAAATCAGCTTATGGAAACATTGAAACTTCGCTGTTTAGAAGAAGGCCGGCCTGATATTAATGAATGGCTTAAGTATAGAGGAATTAGTTCATATAACCCACTTGAGATTGTTAAGAAGACACATGGGGTTTCATATAATGATTATATTTGGATAAGGTTTCCAGGAGAAAATTTGAAAGCAGAAGATGTACTTGTCAGAGAAAGGGTGTGAAAGCATGTTTAATGTAAAATTGAACAGTGAATACATAGTTGAAACTGTGGGTACATCAGAGGGGACACAGATTAAATACAAAAAGGGTGGATACTGGTATAAACTTGATAATCGTGGGAATGAAGGCTTATGTGAGTATCTCGCTTCAAAGTTTTTGACTTTTACATCACTATCAAAGGAAGAATATGTTCTTTATGAACAGGGGATGATTAACGGTAGACCTGGATGTAGAAGTAAAGATTTTATTGGAGATAGTAGCAAAGAACTAATTACTTTATATCGATTATATAATAATGAGACTGGCGAGAATCTAGCAAAAGTAATAGCGGGATTTGATGACATGGAAGATAGAATCGGTTATGTTATAAATTTTGTAAAAAAGGTATGTGGAATAGATTACACCGACTATCTTAGAAAGATAATAACACTTGATGCGATTATTCTTAATGAGGACAGGCACGTCAATAACTTGACACTATTGTATGATGGTGTTGAGTTTCGACCTGCTCCTATATTTGATAATGGTTGTTCACTTCTTACAGCAAACCAATCTAAGAAAATGAATGCAGATATTAGTGACAATGTTAAGCGTGTTATTGCTAAACCATTTAGTGGATCTTTTGAGAAACAATATAAATATTTTGGACAAGGATTCACTTTTGATAAAAATGAAGTGTTATCTTGGCTAGAGACAGAACCAAAATCTGAGGAAAGAGATATACTTATATATCAAGTTGAGAACTGTAACTTATAATCCACAAGGCGGAGGTAAGAAATATGAGTATTACTGAATACAATGAAGAAGAAACAATGAAGTTGTTTGCTGCAGAATTTCGAGAAGAAGGTGCTGAGCAAAAACAGCATGAGAATGTGATTCGTATGCTTGGGAAAAATGTTTCTCCAGAGAATATTGCAAACTACTTGGATGTTTCTGTAGATTACGTGAAGCAGATTGAAGCAGAGATGCTTGCGAAGGTGTAGAAATTGCATTATATCAAGATATTTATTGGATAGACATTAGACGAAGGACAAATAAAATATGTCACAAACATTTGCGGTTATAGATACAGAAACTAATTGGGATAATGAAGTTATGTCTGTAGGTATAGTTATTGCCAGAGATGGAGATTTTGAACCTATAGATACCTGTTATATTATATTTGAGGAGGCAGCCAAAGTTGGTGGCCTCTTTTCAAGTTCTCTTTATATAGAAGGACAGGACTATAAGACTCTTGCTAAGAGAGTAGGGATTGCTGAAATTAAAGACTTCTTAAATAAACATGATATTCAAGAAGTGTTTGCTTATAATGCATCGTTTGACTATCGTTGTCTGCCTGAACTATCAGCTTACAGCTGGCATGATATCTTAAGACTTGCAGCATATAAGCAGTATAATCCAGCTATCCCAGCTAACGCGCCTTGCTGTAAAACTGGAAGACTTAAGTGCGGCTACAAAGTGGAGGATATTCTTTGTATGTTTGGGGAAGGTGGATATATGGAACTTCATAATGCACTTACGGATGCAGTGGACGAACTAAGGATTATGAAGCATTTGCAGCATCTAATAGACGTATATCCAAAATTGTAAAAATTTTTTGAGATTTACCATAAATAGTTGAAACTCGTTTCGTGTAATAAACATAAGCGATAAAAAATAACAATTTAAAGTTATGAAACGGAGAAAAATTATTATGAAATTTAAGAAGTTAACAGTATTAGCATTAGTAGCTTGCCTTGCATTTACAGCATGTGGTAAGGACAAGGAAGAACCATCACAGGTAAATGAAGAGCCTACAGCTCAGGTATCGGTAGTTACAGAACCATCAGAGCCACAGGAAGTGGTTACAGAGCCATCAGAGGTTCAGGAACCAGAAGAACCAGGAAGTTCTACAACTACTACAGAACCTTCAACATATCTTACATCAGGCACAGTAGGTGATTATGCATATGTAATCGAGCCAGGTTTTGCTGATAGCAAAGAGTACTATGCAGAGGATCTTAAGAATCATTGCTGGATTTTTGAATCCTTAGAAGAGGTAGATACACCGATTTGGGTTACTATTTCATCAGGTGAAAAGTCTCACGGTGGTTATGGTATCGGTGTTGTAGATATTACAGAAGAAGATGACGGAACTATCCTTATTACTGTAGAGGAAACTTCTCCTGCTCCAGATCAGGTAACCACAGAAGCAATTGAAACACCTAATGTTACAGTTAGATTCGACTATGGTATTAAGGGAACACCAGAAAGTTTCAAGGTAGTTAATACAGCAGGCGTAGAAATCCCTAGCGCATATTAATTAGCTAACAAACGGAATCCACTTGCTAACGTGTGGCTCGTTTCCGCAATATAGTAAATCCTACACCAGGTTTGATTAACCTGGTGTTTTTTTATTTTTAAATTCGACTGATAGTCGAAAAAATTATTGACATGATAAAAATAATGCTATATCTTAAAAATAGACTAACGGTCGAAAATTAAAATCAACATAGAAATTAATATAAAAAATAACTGGAGACACAATGAAAAAAGGCGAAAGAAGAAAACAAGAATTACTTAAGATAGCTTACAAGATGTTCCTTACAAAAGGATATGAGAATACAAGCGTTGATGACATTATCGAAGTGGCTGGTATAGCAAAGGGAACATACTACTACTATTTCGAAAGCAAAGAACAAACACTTGAAGAAGTTATAGATATGATGCTTGATGCTATGGTGGAAAAAGCTGAGATGGTGCAGGCTCAGGAACTTCCTGTTCAGCAGAAACTTATAGGGGTCATGATGTGTTTTAGACCGGATGAAAGCGAGGCTACTATAGGTGAAGCACTTCATAATCAGGAGAATATCGTGATGCACGAGAAAACTAACAGAAAACTAATTGAGAGAGCAGTTCCTATTCTTGCAAAAGTTGCAAAGCAGGCTGTGGATGAAGGTATCGCGGCTTGTGATGATTTAGAAGAGAGGGTGAAGATGATTCTGATTCTAAGTAGCGCACTCTTTGATGACAATATGGGCGGTCAGCCTAATATAGATGTATTTGTTGATGTTATTGAAAGAATCTTATACGCAAAGCCAGGAACCTTTGACTTTATAAGGATGTTGGTAGAGGGAGGAAATAATGAGTAAGAATTATAAAAAGTTCCTTTTGCTTTGGTCTGGAGAACTTATCTCTTCAATAGGTGGAGGATTAACAAGCTTCGGACTTGGAGTATATATATTTAACACTACTGGTTCTGCCACAGGTATGGCACTGGTAACTCTTCTTGGATTTCTGCCAACTCTTCTTTTGAGCACACCTGCAGGTGTTCTTGCAGACAGATATGACAGAAGGCTTCTTATGATGATAGGAGATGGATGCTCGGCTCTTGGTGTGATCTATATCCTCATTGCTATGCTTAGAGGCAATGCTTCTTTGCTGGAGATATGTATAGGTGTATCTGTAAGTGCAATCTTTTCTGCACTTCTTGAACCATCATATAGAGCTACTATAACAGACCTTCTTACAAAGGAAGAATTTTCTAAGGCCAATGGCCTTGTTTCTCTTGCGGGAAGTGCAAGATACCTCTTCTCGCCGGTTATAGCCGGCTTCCTTCTTGGAGTAAGTGATGTGAAGCTTCTTCTTATTATAGATATCTGCACATTCTTTCTGACTGTTATAAGTGCAGCGGTTGTTAGGAAAGGACTTCCGGAAACCGAAAAGAAAGAGAATAAATCATTTATGAAAAGTTTTAAAGAGGGCTGGAGCATAATCAGTAAGAATAAGGGGATAGTGATGCTGATAGTTGTATCTTCTGCTATTACTATGTTTATGGGGATGTTCCAGGTATTAGTTGAGCCTTATGTTCTTTCTTTCTCAGGGGCTAAAACTCTTGGAGTAGCAGAAACTGTATGTGCCTGCGGAATGCTTATATCAGCTGTATATCTTGGAATAAAAGGAATAAAGAAAAACTATACAAACCATATGGCCATATCACTTGCTATGGCAGGAGTGTGCATGTTCTTCTTTGTAATAAAAGAAAATATCTATATTAACTGCGCTTTTGGCTTGCTTTTCTTTATGATGCTTCCGGTTGCCAATAACTGTCTTGATTATCTTGCCAGAACTAATATCCCGTCAGAGGCTCAGGGAAGAGCTTGGGGCTTTATCGGATCTTTATCCCAGATGGGCTATGTGGTTGCATATGCAGTATCAGGCGTTTCAGCAGATGCCATTGGAAAGATAACAGGCCAGGGCGTAGGTAAAGGCTCAGCAGTAGTAATACAGATTGCAGGGATTATGTTAGCGCTTATAGCTCTTTCTATCTTGCCTATGAAAAGCGTTCGAGCCTTGGAAGAAAACGTTAACAGGCAGCAGTCATAGGCATAGAAGAGGCGAGGGAGGACATAACATGAAAGAGATATTAAAAGTTACGAATATAGCTAAAGATGGAATCTTAAACAACATAAGCTTCACCATGGAAGCTGGAGAGATGGTTGCTATCATGGGACCCTCAGGTTCGGGTAAATCAACCCTTCTTTACAATGTATCAGGCATGGACCATGCTGACGGGGGAGAAGTTTTTATTGGAGATAGTGAAATAACAAAACTATCTGAAGAGGACAAATCTAAGGTAAGGCTTACCAAAATGGGATTTGTCTTCCAGCAGATGAATGTCCTTTCAAATCTTAATCTAATTGATAACATCATGTTCCCTGCTCTTTATGCAAAGGGAAAGAAGCATGAGAAAACTGTAAGGCAGCAGGCTCTAGCGCTTATGGAAGAGTTTGAGATTGCTGACCTTGCAGATCATATGACTAATCAGGTTTCAGGAGGTCAGCTTCAGAGAGCCTGCATAGTAAGAAGTATGATGATGGAGCCGGAAATCCTTTTTGCAGACGAGCCAACAGGAGCGCTTAATCAGAAGGCAGCAGGAACAGTTATTGATGCATTTTTAAAGATAAACAAAAAAGGTACTTCTATCATGATGGTAACTCATGACAGCAAGGTCGCCATCAAGTGCGACAGAGTTCTCTATATATTAGACGGACAGCTTAGGGGAGAACTTCTTCTTGGCAAATACCAAAAAGAAGAGGAAGAAGAACGTCAGAAGAAGATAAATACCTGGCTTAGTTCATTTGGCTGGTAAATGCTTTCACCACATTCATATTTGGAGATGAATATATGTATCAGAGAATGATTTTTAATGACATAAAAAAGAATAGACTTGTTTCGGCAGCAGCCTGCATATTTATGGCAGTTTCAGCTGCTCTTATAGGACTAACGGTTCTCCTTTTTGCAAGCCTCCTTAACTCTATAGACAATCTTATGACGGATGCTAAAACCTGCGACTTTTTGCAAATGCATGCTGGCAATCTTGATATGGATGAGCTTAATGCATTTGCAGCATCAAGAGATGATGTGGAGGATATGCTTGTTGCTAACTTTCTTAATGTAGAAAACAGCGCCCTTAGTCTTAACGGAAGACTTTTAACTGACAGTACACAGGACAATGGCTTCTGCATTCAAAATGACAACTTTGATCACCTTCTTGGTATGAATAATGAAATCATCTATCCGGAAGAAGGCAAGGTATATGTCCCTATCTGCTACAAGTCTGAATATGATCTTGAGGAAGGTCAGATTATGAAGGCTGGGGATATGGAGCTGGTTATTGAAGGATTCTTAAGAGATTCACAGATGAATTCCATGATGGCTTCATCAAAGAGATTTCTTGTTAACCCTGCAGATTATAAAAAACTTGAGGGGATTGGAAGTGCTGAGTATCTTATCGAATTCCTAATAAAGGATGGGCATGACATTAACGAATTTGCTACTGCTTACTCAGATGCAGGACTTCCATCTAATGGTCCGACTATAACATCATCTTTAATTAAGATGATGAATGCACTGTCGGACGGAATGATGATTCTTGTTATTCTTTTAGTGAGTATAGTGGTATTGATTATATCCCTTATCTGCATTCGTTATATCGTTCTTACGGGACTTGAAAAAGACAAGAAGGAAGCGGGAATGCTTAAAGCGGTTGGTATTCCTGCAAAAGACATAAGAAAGATATATATAAAGAAGTATATTCTTTTATCTTATACAGGAGGGATTATTGGAGGATTAGCAGCTTTTCTTCTTTCAAAACCTCTTGGCCGTCAGATGACAGAGTTATATGGTCCTGCTGATAATATGACAGGAATCATACTGGTATCTGTTCTTGGCATAGTTTTAACAGAAGTTATTATTCTTTCTAGTGTAAAAAAACATCTTAAAAAGTATGACAGGTTATCGGCAGTAGAGGCAATAAGAGACGATGGAAGAACCGGCAAGAGAAAGACGGACAGTTTCTTTTGGATAGGAGCCATAACCGTTGCTTCAGTATTTCTTATGCTTGTTCCTATTAATATGGCTACAACAATATCTTCTGATAAGTTTGTATCTTATATGGGAGTTGGCCTTAGTCAGGTAAGAATGGATATAGCTCAATGTGACAGTATTGAAGATGTATCTCGTGATTTCTATAAAAAGATAGAAGCTGACAGCAGGGTAGACAGATTTGCTCTTATGCAGACCAGAAATTACAAGGCTACCTATAATAATACAAAGATTAATCTGCTAACAGAGACAGGAGACCATACTGCATTTCCGCTTTCTTATATCGAAGGTGCTCAACCGACTAAGAATGGGGAGATAGCACTATCTATGCTCCAGGCTCAGGATATAGGATGCAAGGTTGGTGATACTATTAGCTTATATATAGATGATTCAGAGATTCCATACACGGTCTGTGGTATATATTCTGATATAACTAATGGAGGTAAGACGGCAAAGATATCAGCTGATACCATAAGCCAAAATGATGATAATGCTTTATCGAAAGCTTCCTTACGTGATATGGATTCGCCTCTTATGTGGAGCATCATATATATAACCTTAAAGGATGGAGAAGATGTTCAGGAGTTTATAGCAGATTATAAGACTTATAGCGACAGGTTTGACGGAACAGTAAAAATAACAGATATAGCCCGTTATATAGAAGGAACCTACGGACAGACTATACAAAGGATAAAGATGGCTGCCTGCACATCAGTTTTTACGGCAGGATTAATAATCTTTATCGTGATACTTCTTTTTGTACGACTTAAGATATGGCAGGAGAAGAAAGATATTATATTAAAGAAGGCATTGGGCCTTAGTGTTACAGATATCAGAAAAGATTATATAAAAAGGGCATTTCCTTATATAATTGCAGGAATTGCTATCGGTATAATCATGGGTATATTCATTGGACAGATATTGGCAGGGATGGTTTTGGCATCTCTTGGAGCAGGAGGTTTTAGATTTGTTATTAATTGGATATTTGTTTATATTCTCGTACCGTTTATTTCAGTTGTAGTGGCTTATATTGCAGTAAATACAGCTACCAGAGAAGTGAAAATGACTAAAATCGAAATATAATTATTTTTTTAAATATTATTCCATAAAAAATCATAACTAACCTCGTATAATAAATATAAAATACAAATTAACAATCGTTAAGAAAGAAGGAGTTAGTTATGAAATTTAAGAAATTAACAGTATTAGCATTAGTAGCATGCCTTGCATTTACAGCATGCGGCAAAGAGAAAGAAACTAACGGAGGAAATGAAGAACCTTCTGCACAGACATCAGTTGTCACTGAGCCATCAGAGGTTCAGGAACCATCAAAGGTTCAGGAACCATCTCTTGTTACAGAACCATCAGAAGCTCAGGAAGATCCGGATAACACAGGAAGTTCAGCATCTGCTACAAGTGGCTCTTCAACATATCTTACATCAGGTACAGTTGGAGAATATACATATGAAATAGAACCTGACTTTACTGCAGGCAAAAAGTACTATGAAGAAGACCTTAAGAATCATTGCTGGATTTGGGATTCATTAGATGAGGAATATGCACCAATCTGGGTTACTGTTTCATCCGGTGAAAAGGCTAACGGCGGATATGGTATCGGTGTTGTAGATATTACAGAAGAAGATGACGGAACTGTTGTTATAACAGTAGAGGAAACTTCTCCTTCTCCAGATCAGGCAACTACAGATGAGATAACAACACCTAATGTTACAGTTAGATTCGACTATGGTACTAATGGAACACCAACAAGTATCAAGGTGGTTAATACAGAAGGAGTAGAAATACTTTCATTATCTTAATTTGCCCCCAAAACGAAACCCAATTGCTCCCTCGGGTTTCGTTTCCCAAATATAGAAAATCCCGAAAGGCAGGTGCTTTGCTTTGCAAAGTGCCTGTTTTTATTATGAATAATACCCTGCATATATGCTTTCTTTTCCTCTTCCTAAACGTTTACTTGCCCAGGTCTTTTATGTTACAATTAAACGGATTTTGGTTTTGTTATATTAAAGGAAAAAACTATATAAAACTAATACTAACTTATGGAGGTTATTGCATGAAGAAAAGGGTATTGGCTTTGTTTATGGCCACGGTTATGTGCGTAAGCCTTGTGGGCTGCGGCAAGAAGAAAGAAAGTGATGCGGTTAAGGTTGAGACACCTGAGTCAGTTACTGAAGATTCAGCAGCTGAAGAGTCAGTAATTGAAGAAGAACCTGAAGAGGAAGAGCCAGAGTTCGTGTCTCAGATGGGATATAACCTTATAGAAAACGGTGACCTTTCACAGCCTATAGATGAACAGTGGTATTTCTATACTAACGGCGGTAAGGGCTCTCTTGAGTGGAAGGATGAACAGCTTGTAGTTAATATACAGGATAATGGTAAGGTTGAGCATGGTGTTCAGATTTACTACGACGGATTTGCTGTTAATCAGGGAAGCGTTTATGAACTTTCATTTGATGTTTCTTCTACTATAGAAAGACAGATTGACTGCCGTATACAGAAGAATGGTGGCGACTATCATGCATACAAGCTTGAGACTCTTGATCTTACTCCAGATACTCAGCATGTAGATATTGAGTTTACTATGGAAGAAACTTCAGATCCTGCTCCAAGATTCTGCTTCAATATGGGATTTACAGAGGAATCAAAGTCATATAGCGACCATACTATTACTTTCGATAACTTCGAACTATATTGTATAGATGAGACTAATACTGTTAAGGGTGGTTCAGAAGTTGACACACCAGATATCCAGATTAATCAGATAGGTTACAGACCTGGCGATGATAAGATTGCTGTATTTACAGGTAAGAACATAGATAGTTCATTCTCAGTAGTTAATGTAGATACTAAGGAAGTAGTATTCGAGGGTACAATCACAGACCCAGTAATGAATGACAATACAGGTAGAAAAGAAGCAACTGGTGACTTCTCTTCACTTAAAGATAAGGGTACATATAAGGTTGTTTCTGATAAATGCGGTGAATCATACGAATTCAAGATTGCAGATGATGTGTATGATGAAGTATTCAAGGATACACTTAAGATGTACTACCTCCAGAGATGTGGTATGGAACTTACAGATGATTATGCTGGCGACTATGCTCATAAGGCATGTCATACTGAAAAGGCTACTATATATGGAACAAGCAAGACTATTGATGTATCTGGTGGCTGGCACGACGCTGGTGACTACGGTAAGTATGTAGTTGCAGGTGCTAAGGCAGCAGGCGACCTTATGCTTGCTTATGAAGTTTATCCTTCAGCATTTGACGACGCAGTTGGTATTCCTGAGTCAGGCAACGGTACACCTGATGTACTTGATGAAGTAAGATATGAACTTGAGTGGATGCTTAAGATGCAGGATTCAGACGGCGGTGTATACCACAAGGTAACATGTGCTGTATTCCCAGAAGCATGTATGCCAGAAGAAGAGACAGATGAACTTATTGTTTGTCCTAAGTCTACATGTGCAACTGCAGACTTTGCAGCAGTTATGGCTATGGCTGGTAGAGTATATGCTGATGTAGATGCCGATTTTGCTGGTACTTGCCTTGATGCAGCAGCAGAAGCTTATGAATATCTTGATTCTCACGATGGTGGCGACGGATTTACTAATCCGGACGGTGTAGTAACAGGAGAATACCCTGATAAGTATGATATAGATGAAAGACTATGGGCAGCAGCAGAACTCTTTAAGACTACAGGCGACAGCACATATGGAGATGACGCAGCAGAGATTCTTGAAACATATGGCAAGGAAGTAGTTGTTGATGAGAACGGTGAAGAGCTTGATGGACCAAGTCTTGGCTGGGCAGAGGTAGGTATCTACGGTGCTTACGCTTATGCATCAAGCCAGAATACAGATAAGGCTGCACTTGGCAATGCTAAGGCCCTTCTTACAACATTCTCTAAAGAAGTAGTTGACAATGCCGGTAAGGATTCATATCAAGCTGGTATCTACGAAAAATATGAATGGGGTTCTAACTCTACTATAGCCAATGCTTCTATGGGACTTCTTCTTGATAAGGAAGTTAATGGTAATAATTATGAGAATATAGCGAAGGCACAGGTGGATTACCTCTTTGGTAATAACGGTACAAGCTATTGCTACCTTACAGGTTATGGTTCACTTAACCCAGTAAGCACACATCATAGACCATCGCAGGCTACTGGTAAGACTATGAAGGGTATGCTTGTTGGTGGACCTAATGCTAACCTTGATGATCCATATGCGCAGGCTGTACTTGCTGATAAGGCACCAGCTCTTTGCTATGTAGATAATGAACAGAGCTACTCATGTAATGAGATTACAATTTACTGGAACTCACCACTTGTATTCTCACTTGCAGGTGTGCTTAGTAAGTAATTAAAATTTATAGCTTAGAGTATGCTGCCATGCCTTTTTGGCATGGCAGTGTGCTGTAAGCGAAAAATATATAGTGGAGGAAACAATGAAAAATGGTAGTGTTATGGAGATGATAGCATTTGCCTGCTATCTTATCCTTGTACTTGGAGTTGGCGTCTACTTCTTTATAAAAGGACGTAAAGAATCAGGTGACAAGGCATACTTCCTTGGTGGAAGACAGATGAATGGTTTTGTTGCTGCCCTTAGCGCAGGTGCATCAGATATGAGTGCCTGGGTACTTATGGGGCTTCCTGGATCTATATACCTTTTCGGTATGGGACAGGTTTGGATATCAGTAGGTCTTTTCTTTGGTACTGTACTAGCTTGGATATTTATAGCTCCAAGACTTAGAAGATATTCAATCGTAGCTAAGGACTCAATTACAGTTCCACAGTTTTTAACTAATAGATTTAATTCAGACAGTAAGGTGCTTCAGGCAATATGTGCTGTAATCTTTATTATAGTTTACTGTATATATTCGGCATCTAGTATCTATGCCTGCGGAAACCTCTTCAATGCTATCTTTGGTGTTGACCCAGTATATGCTATGGTTGGTGCAACAATCATTATCCTAATATATACAACACTTGGCGGTTTCAATGCTGTATGCTGGACAGACTTCTTCCAGGGTATGCTTATGCTTATAGCTCTTATGGCAGCTCCTATCGTTGCCTGCTTTGCTATGAACAAGGCTGACTTTATTCCTTTAGCAGAAGTAGTCACCTCTGACAATTATTATAACCTGCTTTCAAGCGGTTCATTTGACTGGAAGTCTGTATCTGATATCCTTAGCGGTCTTGGATGGGGACTTGGATACTTTGGTATGCCACATATTATTATCAGATTTATGTCTATCAGGTCAGAAAAGGATATGAAGAGATCTAGATTTATAGGCTCTCTTTGGACAACACTTATACTTATTATGGCAAGTGTAGTTGCTCTTGTAGCACATAATTATCTTGGTTCGCTTCTTGCAGAAGGAAGTCAGAATATGGTCTTTGTTACTATGGTAAGACATTTATTCCCAGCTCTTCTTGCAGGTATCTTACTCTCAGCTATACTTGCGGCATCTATGTCAACTGCTGATTCACAGCTTCTTGCTTCGTCTTCGGCATTTGCGTCGGATCTCTATAAGCCGGTATTCCGTAAGAATGCTTCAGATAAGGAGATGCAGTGGATTGGACGTGGTGTTGTTGCCTTCATCTCGCTTGTTGCTTTATTTATAGCTATGGATCCAGACTGCCAGGGTATCATGGCACTTGTATCATGCGCATGGGCAGGATTTGGCTCCGCATTTGGTCCTGTAATTATACTTTCTCTTTATTGGAAGAGATTTACTTATAAGGGGGCTGTTGCAGGTATCCTTGCCGGATTCATAACTGATGCCACATGGTATATGTTCTTTTCAGGATCAGAACCGGGGCTTACAATTTTCAATACTCATATTTATGAAATCATACCTGGTTTTATAGTAGGCTTGTTATTTGCTGTAATATTCACACTTCTTGATAAGAAGCCTTCAGATGATGTTGTAGAGATGTTTGAGAAGTCAAAGCTTCCAACAGAGGAGTAAGATAACCTATTGGATTTTAACAATAATCAGGCTTTATTTTCAGCGCATAACACACGTTAAATAAATTGAAAATGCTACAGGCTGATGATAAAATTATAAATAGTGTAAACAAAAAATTTTAGGGAGGATTTTGAATGAAAAGATTTAAGATGGCAGCAGCACTGCTTCTCTCAGCAGTTATGCTTGTTTCATCACCGGCTCTTACTGCTTATGCAGCAGATGGTGATGATGATACTACTACAGAAACAACACTTGATGGAGATGGCGGATATGTAAGAAGTGAACTTACTAATGAGCTTATCCCAGCAAGTATTCAGAACCAGAGACCTATTGCGGTTATGGTTGATAATGAGAAGACAGCTCTTCCACACTATGGTGTTAACAAGGGAGATGTTGTTTATGAGATGATGAACTCAACAGCTAACGGTCGTATTACAAGACTTATGGTTCTTGTTAAAGACTGGGGCAACCTTACACAGTTTGGTAGTATAAGAAGTGCACGTCCAACAAACTTTATGCTTGCATATGAGTGGAATGCAATTCTTGTTCATGATGGTGGTCCATGCTACATCAACGACTACAAGACTAGACCTTACAATGCCAGCTTAAGTGCAGGTTTTGCAAGATTCTCTAATGGTAAGAGAACAGAGTTTACAGAGTATGTAACAAGCCAGGGATACAAGAATCCTAAGACAGGTAAGTCTTACGCAGGTCTTATTTCAAGAGTACAGTCCGCTGGATATTCATCAACATACAACCAGTACTATCAGGGACAGCACTTCAACTTCTCTGATACAGAGTTCACACTTGATGGACAGGCTAATGTTATTCCAGCAACTAAGGTTGAACTTCCTTTCCCTCATAACTCATCTAAGCTTAATTACAATGCTGCAACTAAGACTTATGATTACTATGAGTATGGAAGCGCACATGTAGATGCTCTTGATGGCAAGGTTACAACATTCAAGAACGTTATCCTTATGGATGCAAGCTTTACACAGCTTGATACACACGGATACCTTGTATATAACATCTTAGCTAGTGGTCAGCCAGGATATTATCTTACAGATGGTAAGGCTATTCCAATTCTCTGGTCTAAGATGAACGAGCTTTCAAAGACACAGTACTTCAATGCATCAACATTGCAGCCACTTACTCTTAACACAGGTAAGACATATATCGCTATTGTTCCTGCAGATGTTTGGAATCAGCTTGTTATCAAATAGCTTTGATTTTTGCTAACTAAGGGGCAACTTATAGTTGCCCCTATTTTTATAGTAATTATGAATGAGTAAAAGGGGATAACGTGAAAGTTAAAAAACGTGTATTTGACATTATTCAAATAGGGACTAAGACAGATTTTTTAAGTAAATTCTTTGATTATTTTATAGTTGTACTTATATTTTTTAATCTTTTCATAACTTTTTTTGCTACCTTTGATGCATCGCTGGCATATGCAGATACCATAGAAGTTCTGGAATATGTTTGTGCCGTTATCTTTGCTATAGAGTATATCCTAAGGATATGGACGGCGGATATGCTTTATCCCTCCAAATCAAAGCTTTCAGCCAGAGTATCATTTATATTCTCGTTTTTTGGTATTATCGACTTTTTAACCTTTATACCAACATTTTTACCATTCATCTTTCCTGTTGGCGTTGTGGCATTTAGGATCTTTCGCGTGGTCAGAATATTCAGACTCTTTAGGATCAATGCCCAGTATGACGCCTACAATGTTATAACCAATGTTCTTAAGGATAAGAAGGATCAGCTTATATCTTCTTTTGTTATTATTATTATGCTGATGTTTGCATCATCTCTTTCTATGTACTCCTTAGAACATGAGGCTCAGCCGGAGGCATTTGCCAATGCTTTTTCAGGTATATGGTGGTCGGTATCAACGGTGCTTACTGTTGGCTATGGAGATATATATCCAATAACTTTACTTGGAAGGATACTTGCTATTGTTATAGCCTTCTTAGGAGTAGGTATAGTTGCCATACCAACTGGCATCATGTCTGCCGGTTTCGTGGAACATTATTCCAAGATAAGGGAGATGGGGGTTACAAAAGAAAACGAGCAGGATATTATGATATCCAAGGTTCCTTCAGGGCATGTTTACATTGGTAAGAGTATATCAGAACTGATGCTTCCGCCGGGAATATTTGTGGCTGCTGTTGTAAGGGATGGACAGAGGATAGGTGACGTAGAGGCAGAACATCTTCTTGTTAAAGCAGGAGATGAACTTGTATTATATAAATCAAGGTAGGTTTTACGTTAAATTAAAAAAATTATGAATTAATGTAAATATATATTATTGTTTAGTTAATTGTTATAGAATTATCGTATATTAAGGGAAAAGCAAATACTATAGGAGTGTTACATGGCAAATTTAGAACTTGATTGGAAAGAATATAAAGAAACTGCAGCACGTATGGTTTCAGAAGGCTGCGTACTTCTTGAGAATAACGGGGTACTTCCACTTAAGGAGAAACAGTGCGTATCAATATTTGGACGTATTCAGCTTAAGTATTATAAGTCTGGAACAGGTTCAGGAGGTATGGTTAACGTATCTCATGTAGTTAATATTCCAGAGGGTCTTAGAAACGGCGGGAAAGTTATCCTTAATGAGGAACTGTATAAGATATATGAAAAGTGGGAAGAGGAGAATCCTTTTGATGAAGGCCATGGCTGGGGAACAGAGCCTTGGAGCCAGGTTGAGATGCCTCTTACAGAGAGTATAGTTAAAGATGCTAGAGATAATTCAGATGTTGCCCTTGTAATACTTGGAAGAACAGCAGGTGAAGATAGAGACATAAAGTGTGAAGAGGGAGCTTATCTTCTTTCGGAAGATGAGAGAAAGATGATATCTCTTGTTAGAAAGCACTTTGACAAGATGGTACTTGTGCTTAATATAGCAAGTCTTATGGATATCAGCTTTATAGATGAATATAAACCAGATGCTATCCTGCTTGTATGGACAGGTGGTATGGTAGGCGGTGAAGGTACAGCGAGAGTTCTTGATGGACGTGTATCACCTTCAGCAAGACTTACAAGTACTATTGCTTACAAGCTTGAAGACTATCCATCTTATGATTATTACGGAGATGAAACAAGAAACTTCTATGCAGAAGATATCTTTGTTGGATATAGATATTTTGAGACATTTGCCAAGGATAAGGTAAGATATCCATTTGGTTATGGTCTTTCTTATACTAAGTTTAAAACTGAAGTTTTAGGTGTTACTAACGAGAACAATAAGGTTGAGCTTAAAGTTAAAGTAACTAATATTGGTGATGCACCTGCAAAACATTCGGTTCTTGTATACG
This sequence comes from Lachnospiraceae bacterium NC2008, assembly GCA_000687675.1. GTDB lineage: Bacteria > Bacillota > Clostridia > Lachnospirales > Lachnospiraceae > NK4A136. Next base: position 52,857 of record JHWS01000009.1, read on the forward strand.
TAGCTGCTCCAACTGGAAAACTTGGTAAGGCTGCCAGAGTTCTTGGTGGATTTGATAAGACAGAGACTCTTGCTAATGGTGAGAACCAGATTCTTAAGATAGAGGTGGATTATAAAACATTTGCTTCTTATGATGATCTTGCAAAGACAGGCCACCAGTCAGCATTTGTTCTTGAAAAGGGTAAGTATGACTTTTATATTGGCGGAGATATAAGAGAGGCAGAACAGGTATATTCATTTGACTTAGATGAAGATCTCGTTCTTGAATCTTATGAGAAGGCACTTCTTCCACAGATGCCATTTGATAGATTTGTAGCTACAGAAGAAGATGGTAAGTACAAACTTGTTAAGGAACAGGTTCCAGCATCAGACATAGACGAAGAAGCTAGAAGAGAAGAGAACCTTATGGAAGAGATTCCTTATGAAGATAAGGGATACAAGCTTAAAGACCTTGCTGATGGAAAATGCAGCGTAGAAGACTTTGTCGGTCAGTTTACTGATGATGATTTATTTGCAATCGTTAGAGGCGAAGGTATGGGAAGCAGCCTTGTTACTCCTGGTACTGCTTCAGCATTTGGCGGTGTATCAGAGAGCTTAAGAGATAAGGGACTACCTTGTATCTGCTGTGATGACGGACCTTCAGGTATGAGACTTGATAGTGGTGCCAAGGCATTTTCACTTCCATCAGGTACTTTAATTGCAAGTTCGTTTAATACCAAGCTTACAAGAAATCTTTATGAATATACCTCTATGGAGATGTGTGTCAACAAAGTTGACTGTCTACTTGGACCTGGTATGAATATTAACAGACATCCGCTTAATGGACGTAACTTCGAATACTTCTCAGAAGACCCATTTGTAACAGGTGCTATGGGTACAGCTATGTTACAGGGACTTAGTAAGTATGGAAACTTTGGTACTGTTAAGCATTTCTGTGCTAATAACCAGGAATATAAGAGACTTTACGTAGATGCTGTAGTATCAGAAAGAGCGCTTAGAGAAATCTATCTTAAGGGCTTTGAGATGGCTGTAAAGAGCGGCGCCTGCCACAGCGTCATGACAACATACGGTTCAGTTAATGGACTTTGGACAGCAAGTAACTTCGACCTTACATATACTATTCTTAGAAAGCAGTGGGGCTTCGAAGGCGTCGTTATGACTGATTGGTGGGCAGATATGAACAGACGTGGCAAAGAGCAGTGTAAAACTGATTTTGCTGCTATGGTTCGTGCTAATAATGACTTATACATGGTTGTTCCTAAGGGTGAGAACTTTGAGTATAAGGAAAATACCAAGGAAGAACTTGAAAGCGGTTATATAGAGAAATCAGAACTTCAGCGTATTGCTATAGATGTAACTAAGTTTGCTTTAACAACTCAGGCATTTGCAAGATTAGTTGAGAAGGCTAATAAGGTTACAATTATCAATATGGACGAAGAAAAAGAACAGATTGATATGAGCAACCTTGAGTACATCTCATTTGTTGATGATGTAACTGTTGATCTTACATATCAGGAATCTAAGGCTGGAACAGACTATATTATTCCTCTTCAGATTGAGCATACAGGCTTCTATGATATAACACTTACTGCAAGTTCTAACTTATCAGAAGTTGCTCAGCTTCCAGCTACTTTATACTACACAGGCGTTCCATTCCTTACATATACATATAACGGAACTAAGGGCGAAGATGTAGATATAACAAAGAGATTATATTGTCATAACAAGATGGCAGTACTAAGACTTAATGTAGCTAAGAATGGTCTTGATATTAAGAAGATTAGATTCCAGCATGTAGAGGGTGAAAGACCTAAGAGAGAGTTCTAATTTTTGCATACCTGGACAAATGTCTAAGAAATTTGGAATTTAAGGGAAAAATACCTTATACAAAATATACAAATATATACAAAAAAAGTGTGTAAAACATCGAATCTTTGTATAAAGTGTTGTAAATCGGTAAGAAAGTTATATAATTTTCTTACCGATTTTAATTTACTATCGTTAAGGACTACCTGCAGTATAGGGAGCAAGCTGTAGGCCTAGGCAAAACTTGTTAGTCCTTTGGCGAGAAGGTGGGGGAATTGTAGGTAATCACAGGGGGTTACCTACAAAAAAATATATAAGGGGAAATTTTTAAATATAAGTAAGGAGGTACATTATGACGCAGAAATTAAGAAGAATTACAAGTATCCTTGCTCTTATGACCATAGTACTTACTTTCTTAAGTGGTTCTATGGATGTAGAAGCTAAGAAAAAGAAGGCTACTAAGACTGTTGCATATGACGCAACATACGCTAGCGCAGCTGCTTGCCAGCTTATTGATGGTAACACAGTTGCATTTACAGCAGTATTCCCAGCTGCACCACCTAGCGACGACGGTATCCTTTATCTTTACCAGTTAGCAACATATGAGTATGCTATACCAGCAACAGCTCCTATAGCACAGGTGGCTAACAGCCAGCAGCCATATTTTACATTTGCACTTAACCATAAGACAGCAAATTCAAGACTTTATTCTAAGTTTGTGGTAGCCACTAAGGTTAACGGTGTTATGACTATGTTATCGCAGCCACAGTACATCACTAATCCTGAGATACTTGCTACTCATACACATGCAAGAAAGGCACATAGCAAGAAGGGCCTTCAGGGCGTTGATTTCATGAACGTTCTTATGAACCAGCAGACACAGATCCTTGCCAGCCGACTTCCAAGAGTAGCACAGATTGTTAATAACGGTGCAGACCAGCTTATGACAAACCCTTACTCAAGAGTAAGTGCTATACCAGCTGATCCTCATCCTAATGCAGCATCTTTCTATATGCTCAATGCAGCTGATGCTCAGGGAGTAAGCCTTCTTATTAACAAGATGGAATACTATGGATCTACAGCAGGTGTAACAGATGATTGGATTATCGGTAACGAGGTCAATGTTCGCCAGTGGAACTATATGATATTCATTAGCTGGGACGAGTACATCAGACAGTACGAGCAGGTATTTAGAATCTGTTACACAGCTATTAAATCTAACAATGCTAATGCAGAAGTATTCATCTGTCTTGATCAGAACTGGGATCGTAACAGACCAGCTTCTCATAAAGAGTACTATGAATACATAGATGGCAAGGATTTCCTTGATAAATTCGCAGCAGACATAGCAGCAACAGGTAACATTAGCTGGGGACTTGCACAGCACCCATACACAGTACCTCTTACATATGCTAAATTCTGGGATATGTCAGGATGTCCTGATGGAGGTTACATGGCAGGTATGATCAACAACAACAAGATGGTATCCTTCCAGAATCTTTCAACAATTACAAACTATATGTCTACTAACCCTGCTATGCTTAGCCCAGCCGGCACTGTTAGACCTATCCTTCTTTCAGAAGTAGGTATATCTAATGCCCAGGGTGATCAGGTTCAGGCTGCAGCTCTTTGTGCATCATATGTGGCAGCAGTTAATAACCCATACGTTGAGCAGATTATCTACCTCAACGCTAACCATGGCAACTTTGATACAACACTCCTTCCAGCAGCACAGGATATGTTTAATAACATGGATGGTGCCAATGCTCAGGCATACTGGAATCAGGCCCTCCAGATTATGGGCGTATCAAGCTTCTCACAGGTAGTACACTAATTCACAACCTATAACTTAATCACACAAGGTCCAGCCTAACTACAGGCTGGACCTTTTTTTGCAACAAAAAAGGTGGAGCCGTTTGAGGCTCCACCTTATTAAGCGTAATTGAAGTTTATTTCTTGCCTGTAATTGCTGCTACGATAGCGATTACGATACAAGAACCAACAAGTCCTGAGATAAGATCGCCGATAATGTTAGCTGATTTAAATCCAAAGAATCCAAATACTAAACTACCTACAAAACCACCTACAATACCTAGAATAACATTTCTAATAATTCCGCCTGGTGCGTTCATTATCTGGCCTGCAAGCCAACCAATAACACCACCGATGACAAGTCCTAAAATTAAACCCATAGCAAAAGCTCCTTTCAAAAAAACTAAATAAATTATACAATAGATTGCGGAAATATACAAAATAGTAACAGAAGGATATTAAAGGAGAATATACATGAAAAGACTTAGTTTTTTAGCAGCAATGGGAATATGTATGTTGGCTTTGACTGCGTGTAGTGGACAGACAAAAAGTGAAAATGAAACTGTTACAGTGAAGAATAATTCAGAAGAACAGTCATTAACAACTGAGGAAAATGTAACTGTGGAAAGCGTCCAGGAGGATGAGAATGAAAAAGAAGTATCAACAGAGATGTTTAACGTATCAGATGTTGAAACAATAGAACTAACTTCCAAGGATTTACATGATGGAGTGTGGGATACTGTAATTACAAATACAAATGCTGGTTCCAATGTTTCACCTCAGCTTTCATGGGAAGAAGTAGAAGGGGCAGATTCGTATGTAATATATATGGTTGATAATTCTGCCAATAGTTGGCTACATTGGATTTCAAAAGATGTAAAGGAAACAGAGCTTGAGCAGGGATGGGCTGATACAAAGGAATATAAAGGACCTTATCCACCGGATGGAACACATGAATATGAGATATATGTTATTGCTTTAAAGAATCCGGTTTCAGAGCTTTATGGTACTTTTGATAAAGGAAATATGACATTTGAAAAGAATAAATATAACTGTGATATAACAGATGACGGAGAGTCTGGTAATATTCTTGCAGTTGGAACACTGACAGGCACATATACCGCGGGAGAATAAAGTGATAGACAGAACAAAATTAACCAAGAGGTTTAAAGATTATATTAATCACTATGATTTGAAGGACCCTAAAATAGGCCTAAAGGCAAGTCATTCATACAGAGTGGCAGAGATAGCTGAGAAGGTGGCAAAGTCTATAGGACTTACAGGTGAGGACCTTGATATAGCCTGGGCTATAGGTATGCTTCATGATATAGGCCGTTTTGAACAGTGCAGGATATATGATACATTTATTGATAGTGAGTCCGTAGATCATGCAAGGTTTGGATGTCATATTCTTTTTGGAGACAGCTTAAAAGAGGCCATAAGAGGAGGCAATGAAGATATAGAGATTGCAGACTATGGCAAGGCAGGTATAAGGGAATTTATAGAGGATGACAAGTATGATGACCTTATTCACAATGCCATATATTATCATAGCGATTACAGGTTTCCTGAGGATATGGACCAGAGAAAGAAGACATTCTTGCAGATACTCAGGGATGCGGACAAGGTAGATATACTTAGGGTTAATGTTGAGACCCCACTTGAAGAAGTGTACAACGTATCTACAAAGAAGCTTAAGAGTGATCAGGTAACGCCTAAGATACTGGAAAATCTGTTTGAAAAGACTGCAACAAATAGAAAATATAAAGAAACCAGCGTAGATAACATAGTTGGTCATATTTCATTTATATTTGAGATTGTATATCCGGAGAGTATGAGGATATTAAAAGAGCAGGGGTATCTTTATAAACTTATGGCATTTGAGAGTGATAATCCGGTTACAAATAGTCAGTTTGATCAAATTCGAAAATTTGTAAATGACTACCTTGAAGAAGAAAAATAGATTGACTATATATTGTATTATATCAAGGTTATAAATAAAAAATCCACAAAACCTTGTGGTTGGTTGACATAACAACAGTGACAAGAATGTCATATATATTTCAAATGAAATATATAGTAAAAAATATAGGTCTCAGAACCCTTGTAAAATAAGGCAAAACGCAAGGTGATGTGGTTGTCAGAAAAATAAAACACAAAATATAGAAAAAAGTGATACACTTTGCCCTCAAAATGTGTATAATAGAAAAGGTGGTTCTAAAGTTAAATTTTGAGGAGAGAATCTGTGAGAAACAGAGGCTACAAGTACGTTATAAAGAAAAATAGCATGGGCTATATGCTACTTTGTATCAATGCTACTTGGATCAACCAGATGTTAAGGGACAGGGGAATAAGACCAAAGGACTTCAGAAAGCTCACTTGGAAGGATATAGCAGGTGCGCAGACTTCTGAGAGTCGTAAACGATTGTTTGAGGAACTTAAACCTGCAAGTTTTTGGCAGATGTGTGATACACTTGCATTATCTTACGCAGAGTATGATGTAGATCCTGGGGAGAAATTATATCAGCAGGATTGGTTCGTTAGGAATCCGGTTTACACCTTGGAAGATATATATGAAATTCTTCTTGAGAAGAATGTATGGCAGGAAGATGCACTTCGTATTATGGAGTTTGCTCGTAGGGGTAAGTGTTGCATGCTCCGTCTTTCACAGGATGAATTCCTACAGTTATATGACGTTCCTGAAGGTATCCAGGAAGTAATTAAGAAAAGCAAGTATATTCCTCATAGGGAAAAAGTTATACAGGTACTTTTAGATATTATTGAACGTGCTGTATATGCTTCCAAAAGAAAAGAGGAGTTAGAGAATAGGGAGTCAATATAAACGCAATCGGTAGTATCTGGTTGCGTTTTTTCACATAAATGCCTAACGATTGTTATGCAATAATAAGGACAGCCTAAGCGTTATTACTAGAGAAATAAAGGTAAAAGGATTATTTGGATGATTAAGAAAAATATAGGAACATTATTATTAATTACAACACTTGTTATGTCTCTTACTGCATGTGGAGGTAAGGGAAGTAAATCTTCTGTAAGTGGAAATACAAGAAGTGTGTCTGATGAAATCGCAGAGACAAAAACAGAAGAGATTATTCCACAGGAAGCTAAGGATTATACATCGGTATCCTTTAACATACCAGAAGGCTTGCAGCCTGACAGAGATAACAGCGATTATAAGCAGTACTATCTTAGCGATAGTGTTGATGATCTTTCATATATTGCTTATTCAAGAACTGATAAGCCGGTTATATATACACCTGTTACACAGGCGGATTTTGAAGAGTCATTTTTAAAGAAATATAATGTTGAAGCAACTTTTTCAGAATTTTCAGAAGTTGAAAAAGAAGGATATACAAGAACAAAGATTGTTATGGAATATACCTTTGGACGTACAACATTTGACGCCACAGAGTATATATTCGTAACAGACAAGTACATCTTCACTGTATGCTACTGCCTGGATAAGACTTCAGGTATGGGCGAAGCATTTGCAAATAGTGCAGGCAGTATGACCCTAATAAGCGTAGTTGAATCAGTTAGTGACAATGCTGTTCCTGGCGTTGAAGTATCTGCAAACAGCGCTATTATGACTGAGGAAGAAGTAATGGGTAAGATTAAGGCTGGGGCAGAAGCTGACCAGGAGTAATTTTTGCTGCTTATAAGGCGTAGTTTATATGGAATATTCAAACGAAGTAGTTATAGAAGCTAAGAATCTAAAAAAGACATATGTAGTAGGCGAAACCAAGGTTCATGCTCTTAACGGGGTGGATTTTACCATTAACAGAGGGGAGTTCTGTATGGTTGTAGGAACTTCAGGTTCAGGTAAATCGACTCTGCTTAATATGATAGCCGGACTTGAAAGGCCAACCAAGGGACAGATTATAGTTGCTGGTGAGCACATTGAGAATAAGTCTGAGGGACAGCTTGTTATCTTTAGACAAAAGCATGTGGGATTCATTTTCCAGGCTTACAACCTTATGCCTAATATGACAGCTCTTGAGAATGTTGAACTTCCGCTGACATTCCAGGGAGTGGACAAGTTTATCAGAGAAAAGAAAGCTATTAAGATGCTTAAGATGGTAGGACTTGGTAAATATGCCATGCATAGACCTACCCAGATGTCAGGTGGACAGCAGCAGAGAGTTGGTATAGCCAGAGCTTTGGTAGTGAAACCGGAGATTATCTTTGCGGATGAGCCTACAGGTAACCTTGATACAAAGACATCTATGGAAGTGCTTAAGCTTATGCACAACATAGCAAGAACAAAGAACCAGACTATAGTTATGGTTACACATGATAACTATCTTGCCAGCTTTGGGGATAAGATAATTCATATTATCGATGGCAAGATTATTAACATAGAAGACAACAGGGAGAATGCAGAGAGGAACTTTGCTTCTCTGGAGGAAAATATCAATAATACAGAGGCTATGGCCATAGTATAGGATACACGACAGCATTTGTTTTTAGACGGGAGAGAAAGATATGATGAAGATGAGATTAAGAAAGATTATGGCTTCAGTTTGCCTTGTAGCCTCAGTAATTGCCTTAGCAGGTGGTATAGGGATTAACACACAGGCTGCTGGTGGAGACAGAGTATATTCACCAAGTACTTCTGTTAATGCCACATCTCTTGATACTAAAGAACCATATAAGACTATTACTAACGAGGACAGAGATACAGCCTATATCCTTCTTATTCAGCATATGAATGGTCTTAAGGCTCTCTACGATCTTAATAGTGATACAGTAAAGCGTCTTGATGCAGTTATGTATCAGGCCAATGTCTATATAGCTAATACCAACATGACAGTTGGGGAACTGTCTTCGTATATTAGTAAAGTAGAAGCTGATATGGACGCATCTCTTGGAGGCGCTTCAGTAGTTTCAGAAACATCAAGCTTCCTCTTCTTAATTAATCCAACACCAACTAATACAATATCATATGGCTCTTCAGCGCCTATAACACTTACATTTGCCAACTTTGGTAAGGAAGGTGTAACAGATGTAGTAGTAACTCCTAAGGTATCAACTAAGGGAGAAGAGTGGCCATTTGTCATAACCAATGCTTCAGATGTACAGCTTATAAAGTCTATTCCGAAGGCTTCATCTGTTGAGGAAGCTACAACACTTGGACAGAGTCTTACATGGAACTTCACAGTTTCAGATAAGGCATATACAGGTACTTATCCTCTTACCTTCCATGTTCAGTATTACAGAAATGGTACTAAGGAGGAGACAGACCTAACTACATACGTAAATATTAAGGGTAAAGCCAGCAACGGTAGCTTAGAGCAGAATACATCAGATAAAGATAAGAATAAGCCTTCAACACCACGTATTATCGTAACAGGCTTTGTAACAGAGCCAGAGAAGGTTCACGCTGGCGATACATTTGCTCTTACAATTACAGTTCAGAATACTGCTCAGACAACAGTAAGCAATATACAGTTTGACCTTAAGGCTGCTCAGGAGTCTTCAGATGCTGATTCTAAGACTACATACGAAGCATTTTTACCAACTTCGGGTTCAGCTACTATCTATGTATCAAGTATTGCACCAGGTGCAACAACTGATCTTAATATAGAGATGACAGCCAGAAATGACCTTACTCAAAAGCCTTATGTCATAACTATAGATGCTGCTTATGAAGATCCTGATAAGAATCCATTTACAGCCACTACCAATGTGTCTATACCTGTATATCAGGAAGCAAGAGTAGATACTGGCGATGCTGAGGTTATGCCAGCTGCAATAGGTTTATATGAGCAGAGTAATATATGCTTTGACATATACAATAAAGGTAAGACTACTCTTAACAATGTTTCTATTTCATTTGAAGATGGATATGTAACAGGAGGTAACTGCTTCCTTGGTAAGATTGAGCCAGGCGGAACTGGTGCTGTTGACTGTACTGTAGAAGGTGCTATGCCTAATGATGATACCAGCACAGTTACAGCTACTATCTCTTATGAAGATGAAGCAGGTAATGTTACAACTATAGAAAAAGAAATCAATCTTTATGTATACGAGATGGAGTACTCTGAAGAAGACTTGGGCGATGACTTCTATATGGAAGAGGATACTAAGCCTAAGAAGAAGGGTATGCCACTTTGGCTTATTGGAGCAATCGTAGGCGGCGCTGCAGGTGCGGTAGTTGCAATTATAAAGCTTGTAAAAGCAAAGAAGGCCAAGAAACTTAGGATGCTTAGAGAACTTGAAAGAGACGACGAAGATAATCTTTAACTATAAGGCAAACTATTATTGCAGAAGCAAATGATATGAATGCGGAGAATATATGAAATTTACAGACTTACTGATTATGAGTCTTGGAAGTCTCTGGAAACGTAAGGTTAGAACTATACTTACTGTCCTGGGGGTTGTGATAGGTACTGTATCGGTAGTTATTATGATAAGCCTGGGCATAGGTATGAAAAAGACTATGCTTGATCAGATGGAAAGCTACGGCTCATTAAAGTTAATAGAAGTTACGGAAAGTTACGATAATTCTAGTAATGATGATCCTACAGCGGGTAAACTAAGTAATGATGTAGTTGATATGCTGAAAAATATGGAGCATGTGGAATCTGTAGTACCTATTTTGGAATGCTCGGGATACTTGTTAACTGGAAGATATAAGTGCTATGTCAATATTTATGGCGTAGACTATGAAGGTATGAAAAAACTGGATATCAAGCTTGCTAGTGGCCAGTTGCCAAAAGATGAGACGGAGATTAAACCAGTCTATGGTAATAATGTTATAGCGCAGTTCTTTGATAAAAAGACAAACGTTTATCCATATTATGAACTAGGCGAATTAGCAGATGTTGATCTCCAAAATGACACTATTTTTTTGATACTTAATACTATGGCTTATGACAGTGCCGGTCAAAAGGATGAAAAAGGTAACATTATTAAGGCACCTAAAAAACGTATTGTTGAATGTTCAGGGCTTATGGAAGGTGGCGTAGAGGACTGGAACAACTACAGCTACTACGTTGTTGTTAACATAGAAGCTCTAAAGAAGGCTCTTAAGAAAGAATATAAAAACAGCACTATTCCGGGGCAACCAACAACCAAGAAGGGTAAACCATACAAGGAATTCTTTTACACTACTGTAAACGTATACGCTGATAGCATGGAGAATGTAGCGGAACTTCAGAAACAGATTAAAGATATGGGCTATGAAACCTATGCCTCAGCTGAGTGGATAGATTCGGAGATGAAGACCCTGAATACTATCCAGCTTGTTCTTGGTGGAATCGGCGCTGTATCCCTTATAGTTGCAGCAATAGGTATTATCAACACTATGATGATGTCTATATACGAGAGAACCAAGGAAATAGGCGTTATGAAGGTTATAGGCTGTCGTCTTAGAGATATACAGCTTCTTTTCCTTATGGAGGCAGCATTTATCGGTCTTATTGGAGGTGCTGTAGGAACAGGTATAAGCTATGCTTTATCACCAGTTATTAATAAGGCATTATCACACGGGGAGGACATGATGTTTGCTTCGGTTATACCGCCTTGGCTTGTAGTTTTAGCAATAGTATTTTCAACCATCATAGGTATGATAGCAGGTTTCCTGCCTTCACTTAGAGCTATGAGACTTAGCCCGCTTGAGGCTATGAGAACTTAAATAAGACATATGTAGCGCACTAATGGCAAGTGTGATACAATGAGTTAACATAATGAATATTATCTTTAGTACAAAGGGGTATGTAGAGAGGAGAGTTTGTTCTTATGACAAAACCAACATTAGTTATTTTAGCAGCAGGTATGGGAAGCCGATACGGCGGACTTAAACAGATTGATCCGATAGATGATAATGGCAATAAGATTATTGATTTCTCAATATATGATGCTATCCGTGCTGGTTTTGGCAAGGTTGTATTCATTATTAAGAAAGAGAATGAAGCTGACTTTAGAACCTGCGTAGGTGATAAGGTTAAGAGCAAGATAGAGGTTGAATACGTATTCCAGGATCTTACTAATATTCCAGAAGGAGCAACTATACCTGAAGGAAGAGTTAAGCCTTGGGGTACAGCTCATGCTATCCTTTGCTGCAAAGATACAGTAAAGGGACCATTTGCAGTTATTAATGCAGATGATTACTATGGTGTAAGCGCATATCAGAGCTTATACGACTTTTTAACAGCAAGTCATGAGTCTAATCCATATCCATTCTGTATGGTTGGCTATGAGCTTAAAAACACCCTTACAGAGAATGGTTCAGTAGCAAGAGGATGCTGTCAGATGGATGCTAATGGTATGCTTGAAACTATTGATGAAAGAACTAATATTATCAAGACTCCAGAAGGTGCATCATATTCTAAGGATGACGGCCAGACATATATCCCTATGTCGGCAGACAGCTTAGTATCTATGAATATGTGGGGATTTACTCCAGATATTTTCCCAGAACTTGATAAGTCTATGAAGAGATTCTTTAAAGAGGATATTAATGTTAATCCACTTAAAGCAGAGTGCTATCTTCCTATGGAAGTAGGCAGCATGGTAAAAGATGGAATCGCAACAGTTAAGGTACTTTCATCTAAGGATAAGTGGTTTGGTGTAACATATAAAGAAGACAAGCCATTCGTAGTTAGTTCTATACAGGCTCTTAAAGATAAGGGAATCTACCCAGATAAGCTTTGGGACTAAAAGCTTAATACTGAAAACTTTTAAACATAAAAATTACCCTGCAGATTACTCCGCAGGGTTTTGTTTTTGTATATCTTATACTTCGCCGTTCTTGTATCTGTTAACAAGTCTTTGGATTCTCTCACTTGGATTAAGAAGATCAGAGATTGAAGTATCGTGGTTAAGTGTATCGATGATAAATGCGATATACTTACTAAGGTCACAGCTTATGTACCATTCCTTTGCAAGAAGCTCAGGTGTCTGGAAGATAAGGTTTGTTGTAAGTACTCTTGTGATGATACCCTTTTCGTAAGCTTCATCAAATCTCTTAAGTCCGCTTGTGAAGAGACCGAATGTAGAGAATACAAAGATTCTGTTAGCCTTTCTAGCCTTTAATTCCTTAGCAACATCGATTACGCTGTCGCCTGAAGAAATCATATCATCAACAATGATTACGTCTTTACCTGCAACATCAGAACCAAGGAACTCATGTGCAACGATAGGGTTACGTCCATTAACAACCTGTGTATAATCACGTCTCTTATAGAACATACCCATATCAAGACCAAGTACGTTGGCAATATAGATAGCTCTGTTCATACCACCTTCATCAGGTGAGATAATCATCATGTGATCAGCGTCAATCTTAAGGTCTTTAATATTTTCAAGAAGACCCTTGATGAACTGATATGATGCCTGGATTGTTTCAAAACCATTAAGTGGAATAGCGTTCTGAACTCGTGGGTCGTGAGCATCGAATGTGATGATATTATCTACGCCCATAGCTACAAGTTCCTGAAGTGCTATAGCACAGTCAAGTGACTCTCTAGTAGTTCTCTTATGCTGTCTGCTTTCATAGAGGAATGGCATGATTACTGTAATTCTTCTTGCTTTACCACCTACAGCAGCGATGATTCTCTTAAGATCCTGATAGTGGTCATCAGGTGACATGTGATTCTCTTTACCAAAGAGTGAGTATGTAAGTGAATAGTTACCTACATCAACAAGTATATAGAGGTCAGTACCTCTTACAGATTCAAGGATAACACCCTTAGCTTCACCAGAACCAAAACGTGGAACCTTAGCATTTAATATAAAAGTTTCTCTTTTATAATCTGCAAATGCGAGGGTATCGGTGTGCTCGTGCTCTCTAGTTGCTCTCCATTCTACAAGATACTGATTTACCTTCTCCCCCAAGTGGCGACATCCCTCAAGTGGAATGATGCCTAATGCTCCAACAGGAATTGACTCAAGATTGCGTACATCTTCCTTTGATGTTGACATTGTGTTGCTCCTTTCAGATGTTGAAAAAATTATATTATACGGTTTTACCGTGTGTTACCTCTTTTTAGGAAACTAGCCAGACTGTTCAAGCTTCTTCTGGATTCTAATATCTTTTATTTCTGATAACTGGAGAAGTTCGTAATTCTCACATATACGGGAAAATACTCTGTCTGAATATCTTGAACGAATATCTTCCATACTAAGATTAGTTGATATTATAGTTGAGTGATTTCTAAGATTTCTCTCGTTGATTATCTCAAAGAGGTGAGTTCTTATAAAATCGTTAGTAGTCTCTGTTCCAAGGTCATCTATTATAAGGAGGTCACATTCTAGAAGTGACTCGTTAATCCAAATATAGGTTTCCTTTGCTGGACTATATATATAATTGGAAATAGTCTGGAATAAGTTTACTGCACTAATATATATTATAGAACATCCTTTATCAAGGAGTTCTTTAGCGACACATCCTGATAAGAAGGATTTTCCAGTACCTACTGTACCATAAAAGAGTAGGTTTCGATAGTCTGAATAGAAGTTATTAATAAAATTTTTGCAGGTTGTTACAGCGTGTTCAAATTGTCTCAGGCCTTCACCCTGGTAATAGTCTTTAGATAGAAGAGAGAAGTTGTTACTTTCTAAGAATTCTTTCATTCTTGAGAAGTCGTAAACAAGCTTAACCTGCTTCTTCATAAAGCAGGAACATTTTTCTCCATCTACATATCCTGTATCTTTACACTCGCTGCAGTCGTATTCCATCTCAAGATAGTCTTTAGAATAACCATACTGCTCAAGAAGTCGGTTCTTTTTAAGTTTAATATCAAGAAGTTTCTCGTGATATTCCTTCTTAACAGCTTCAAAATCAGGGTTAATAGAAGCGGATATACGCATTCTTGCATAAGCCATAGATAAAGCACTAACCTGATCTTCAAGTGGTTTATATTCAGGTATCTTAGAGTTTATCTCAGCCTTTCTTGCACTTAGTTCACGTGCGTGTCTAAGTCTGGCTTCATCATATTCTCTTATAATCTTGTCGTATTGTGAATTAGATATTGCCATTATTTTGTAAGTGCTTTCTCAATTGCTTCAAAATCATAATCCTGCTGTTCCATCTTTAGGAAGTTGCTGGAAGTCTTGCTATAAGACTTTGGAGCTGCGCTGTTATTGCTGTTATTACTATTATTAGAAGCCTTAGCCTGCTTGCTGCTTGCGTACTCTTCATCTAGTTTTACTATATCCTTCTTAGAGTGTACGCCACTAGTGTGCCAGTTCTTTAATATGGAATCTGCATACTGGAAACGGTTTCTATCAGTAGCAAGAACTGTTCTCTGACAAGCTTCCTCTATTATAGAAAGTGGGAAATTGTATGTAAATAACCACTTCTTTATATATTCAAGCTCATTGGCAGCAGGTGTACCATCTTTGCCAAGTGCTTTCATAACTGAGATAACAGACTTATCTGTTTTCTTAGTGTTCTGCTTAGCTTTAGATAATGTATCTATACCCTGCTCGTACCAGTTAATAGCTATACTTTCTATATAATGAATATTCTTCTGGTCATGGCTGACGCTGTACTCAATAAGATAATCTGTAAGGTCTATTGAGAAGTTAAGTCTGTCATGTATAAATAGGATAGTACGAATCTCAGTTGGATTAAGTGGTCTTCCAAAATACTGGCTTGCAGCATTTAAAAGCATCTTAACTTCTGGGTCAGAAGAAAGTCTTTTAATATCATCAAGAGAGTAGCTTTCTCTTTCAGCAGCATAATCCATAGATATCATAGGTATCTCCTTGCTTACAGGTGATTCGGTTACAGTTTTCTTTACAGGATTTGCTGAAGAAACAGAGCCTGAAGCATTTTTGAATGTTACACCGGCAATATTGTTATTATCATCATATGATAAAGAAATAAGACCGAGATTATCCCAGTACTTGAGGGATCTGATAACATCCTTTTCTGTATGGTTGAATTTATCTGCTATTTCTGAAATATCAGTAGGAAGATTAGCGCTAACCATACGAAGAAGATAAAGGTAAATCTTTATCTGTGCATCATTGGCATCACGCATGTACTGATCTATGAATGTATTGGATAATAATGTTATCCCTTTAGAGTCTTCTAGTTTAATGTTTAGTGGTATCATGACTTGCCCCTCTATAATTACTTTGTATTGCTAATTATATTCATAAGAAGGGCAAAAAGCAATAGATGAAAAGTCCACAAAACCAGTAAAATCAAGGGTTCTGACCGGGTGTGGATTTTGTGGATATTGTGAATAGACCCTGGAATAAATATGCCTATATGATGCCGATTCAGTATAAACTGTAGCATTTTTCAGACTTATGTCTGTAGGTTTATAAAAATAAAAATGTCCACATTTTAGAGTTTACATAATGCAATCTATAATGTGGACAGTGTGGATTACTATTTACCAAGAAGGTTTTCGCCGACTTTTACAATATCTCCGGCACCCATGGTTATCAACATATCATTTGTGGAACAATTTTCTAAAATAAAATTCTCAATTTCATCAAAAGTTGGGAAATAATGTACATCCGTTCCCTTTTCTTCTATCTTCTTTAGAAGATCTCTTGATGTTATACCTATTGTATTCTTCTCACGAGCAGCATATATATCAGCCAGAACTACATGATCAGCAAGCGAAAGAGCCTCAGCAAATTCATTTAAGAATGCATTGGTTCTTGTATAGGTATGTGGCTGGAAGATACACCAAAGTTCCTTGTGAGGATAATTCCTACAAGCATTAAGAGTAGCTTTTATCTCAGTAGGGTGATGAGCATAGTCATCAATTATAGATATATCTCCAAGTTTGCCTTTAAATTCAAAACGTCTGTCGCTACCTGTAAAATGCTTAAGGGCCAAGACACTGGTATTAATATCAAGTTCAAGAAGGTCTGAGAGAAGAAGTGCTGCGCAGGCGTTGTACACATTGTGAATACCTACAACTCCAAGCTCAACTTTTACATCTTCCTTTTCCTTACGCTTTAATGTAAAGATACCACGACCAAATTCATCAAATGAAATATCTTCAGGATAGTAATCAGATGAAGAACTGCTTCCATATGTATGTACCGGGCAGGCAACATCTGCTGTAATCTCAGAAAGATTATCTATATCTCCATTAATAATAAGGGCTCCGTCCTTAGGAAGTCTAAGTGCGAATCTGTGGAATGAATTCCTAATATCATTAATGTCCTTAAAGAAATCAAGATGATCTTCTTCTATATTAAGTATAAGACTGATCCTAGGATAAAACTCTAAGTATGAGTTTGTGTATTCACAGGCTTCAGTTACGAAGTAGTCATTAGAGCCAACTCTGTAGTTACCGCCAACTGAACGGAGGATGCCGCCAATTGAAAGAGTAGGATCTGTTTCTGCCTTCATAAGTATCTCGGATATCATGGAAGTTGTTGTTGTCTTACCATGAGTACCGCTTATAGCTATAGGTGTTTTATAGTTAAGCATAAGTTGACCAAGAAGCTGGGCTCTTGTTAGCATAGGAATCTTCTTGTCTATAGCCTTGCAAAGTTCAGGATTATCTTTGCTTATTGCTGCTGTATATACAACCAGGTCAAGGTCATCAGCAATATTGCTCTCTCTCTGGCCGTAGTATATAACAGCTCCGCTTTTTTCAAGCTTCTCTGTTAATTCTGACTTTGCTCTGTCGGAACCTGTTACTGTAAAGCCTTCTGACATAAGAATCTCAGCAAGACCGCTCATGCTTATGCCGCCGATACCTATAAAATGTACCTTACAAGGCTTGTTAAAATCTACTTTGTACATAGTAAATATGGTTTCTCCAATTTCTTTGATTTACTAGATAAATTATAGCCCTCATAGGGTAAAAAACAATCAATTTGGGGCTTTTTGTGAAAAATCACAAATAGTATTCGTTAAGCTGGTGTTAATACTGCACAAAAACACTAAGTACTAATTTGTATAAAATATGAAAAATGCTTAAGAAGGACTCTTTTTTTAGATAAAATAAACAATAAAACTGTTCACTTTCACGAAAACATGTGTTATAATTCCCATTATAGTTATTGTAGAGACTATAAATGTGTTAACGGGTTACAAAAATACAATGCTAGAGGTGATTACATGGTAAAGAAAGAAATGATAGCCATGTTGTTAGCCGGGGGGCAAGGCAGTCGTCTTGGTGTGCTAACAAGAAAAGTGGCTAAACCAGCAGTTTCTTTTGGCGGAAAGTATCGTATCATCGATTTCCCTTTGAGTAACTGCATCGACTCTGGAGTAGACACAGTAGGTGTTCTTACCCAGTATCAGCCATTACGTCTCAACACCCATATCGGAATTGGTATTCCATGGGACCTTGACCGTAATGTTGGTGGTGTTACTATTCTTTCTCCATACGAGAGAATGTCTAACACAGATTGGTATACAGGTACAGCTAATGCTATATACCAAAATATCGACTACATGGAAAGTTTTAATCCTGATTATGTACTTATCCTTTCTGGAGACCATATATATAAGATGGATTATGAGGTTATGCTTGACTTCCATAAAGCCAACGGGGCAGAAGCTACACTTGCAGTTATGCCGGTTCCTATGGAAGAAGCTAAGAGATTCGGTATCGTTATCACTGATGACAATCGTAAGATTGTTGACTTTGAAGAGAAGCCGGAGAATCCAAGAAGCAACCTAGCATCCATGGGTATCTACATATTTAATTGGAAGACTCTAAAAGAAGCTCTTCTTGCAAAGGCTGATCAGCCTTCATTGGATTTCGGAAAACATATTATTCCTTATATTCATGAAAAGCAGTCTCCTATATATGCTTATGAGTACAATGGTTACTGGAAAGATGTAGGAACTCTTAATTCATATTGGGAAGCTAATATGGAACTTATTGATATTGTTCCAGAGTTTAACCTTTATGAAGAGTATTGGAAGATATATACAAAGTCCGATGCACTTGCACCACAGTATATATCTGCTGATGGTGTAGTTGAGCGAAGCCTTATAGCCGAAGGTTCACAGATCTATGGCCAGGTATATAACTCAATCATCGGATGTAATGTAGAGATAGGGGAAGGTACAGTAGTTCGTGATTCTATTATTATGAATGACACAGTAATAGGAAAGAACTGCGAACTTAATAAGACAATCATAGCTGAGAATACTGTTTTAAGTGATGGGGTAAGAACAGGTATCGGCGATGAAGTAGAGAATGATACAGCTCCGCATATATACAATCATGGACTTGTTTGTATTGGAGAACATACCACAGTGCCAGCAGGTGTAACTGTAGGAAAGAATACAGTTATATTTGGCCAGACATCATCTGAGGATTATCCAGATAATGTTCTTGCAAGTGGTAAATCTCTGGTGAAAGAAGGTGACAAGGCATGAGAGCATTAGGAATTATCTTAGCCGGAGGCGGCGCAAAGAATAGTAGGATGGGGGAACTTGTTTCTAGGAGGGCCGTAGCAGCTATGCCAGTTGCAGGTAGCTACAGAAGTATTGACTTCTCTCTTAGTAATATGACAAACTCTCATATTCAGAAGGTTGCAGTCCTTACTCAGGACAATGCTAGAAGCCTTAACGAACACCTTAGTTCATCTAAGTGGTGGGATTTTGGTAGAAAGCAGGGCGGCCTCTACGTATTCACACCAACTAGAACTGCAGACAACAGCGACTGGTACAGAGGTACTGCAGATTCTATAGCACAGAATATTGAATTCCTTAAAGATAGCCATGAACCTTATGTAGTAATTGCATCAGGTGATTGTGTCTATAAGATGGATTACAACAAGGTGCTTGAATATCATATTGAAAAGAAAGCAGATGTAACTGTTGTTTGTAAGGATGTATCTGAAGATGTTAATGTTGAAAGATTCGGCTGCATCAAGACAGATGAAGACAACCGTATTACAGAGTTTGAAGAGAAGCCAGTTAAGGCACTCTCTCATACAATCTCATGTGGTATCTATGTTGTTAGAAGACGTCAGCTTATTGAGATGATTGAGAAGGCAGCTGGTGAGAACAGATACGACTTCGTAAGCGACATCATTATAAGATACAAAGATCTTAAGAGAATGTACGCTTATAGGACACCAGACTACTGGAAAAATATTTCAACAATTCAGGATTACTATGATACAAATATGGACTTCTTAAAGCCAGATATTCGTAACTACTTCTTTAGACAGTATCCTGAAATTTATTCAAAGATTGATGATTTTCCACCAGCTAAATACAATGTTGGGGTTACTGTTAAGAACAGTCTTGTATCTAGCGGAAGCATTATCAACGGAACTGTTGAAAACTCAGTCATTTTCAAGAAGGTATTTGTGGGTAACAATTGTGTGATTAGAAATTCTATCATACTTAATGATGTTTACATTGGGGATAATACAGTTATTGAAAACTGTATTGTAGAAGCTAGAGATACTATTCGTGCAGGCTCTGTATATAAGGGTGAAGATGGTATCAAGATAGTGGTAGAAAAGAACGAGAGATACGTTATCTAAAAAGTATAAACCGGGGGAGGAGAATTAGACTATGACAATTACCGACGTACGTGTTCGCATGGTTGAGAGAGAAGGAAAACTTAAAGCAGTTGTGTCTATCACAATTGATGATGTGTTTGTTGTACATGACATAAAAGTAATAGAAGGAACTCAGGGTCTTTTCATTGCTATGCCAAGTAAGCAGGCACAGGATGGAACATATAGAGATATTGCTCATCCAATCAATACACAGACAAGAGAAGATCTGCAGAAACTTATCCTTTCTAAGTATGAAGAAGCCTTGGCGGCACAGTAAAATCGCCCTAGCATGGCACAAGTATTCAAGAGGACTACTTTGTTAGTCCTCTTTTACGTTGTATAATAGACTTATGTATAACACTAGATTAATTCAAAGTTCATTAGAAGATTTAAAGAATATTACCAAGGCGGATTTCTATCTTTGCGACAGCAAGAAGGAAGTCTTAGTTTCGACTTTTGAAAAACTAGACCTTGATGAAAAAGAGATATCCTTATTTGTAGAAGGCGATGCTGACAGGCAGAATATACGTCAGTATAACTTTGTTAAAATTCGTAAAAATGATAAGGAAACATATACCTTGATTACTTATCTTGCAAATGGTGATTCTTATATGATCGGCAGAATAGCTGCAAGCGAAGTAACTCATCTTATGTCTATTCAGACACCGAAGATTACCAAGGAAGATTTTTATAAGGACCTTATTAGAGGTAATGTTTTATTTAATGAAATAAGAACAAGAAGTCAGGCTCTTCATATTAATACAGAAGCACTTAGAAGAGTTATGGCTATAAGTCTTCATGGTGAAGACACAGAAGAATTATTTCCAATCTGTCTTGAAATAATTAAGAATATATATCCTGATAAAAAAGAAGATTATGTTTTAAATGTAGATGATAATGTAATTCTTCTTATTAAAGAATTCTCAGATGGCAGCGAAGATGAAGCTAATGAATGCGCAAGGCAGATTGTTAGTACTATAAACACTGAACTTATGACTGGAGCTAAAGTAACATATGGCTGCCTGGTAACAGAACTTAAGGACCTGTCAGAAAGCTACAAGCAGGCATCTATGGCTATGGAAGTAGTTAAGATATTCTATGATGACAGAGATATAGCTTCATATACATCTCTTGGAATAGGAAGACTTATTCACCAGCTTCCAAGACAGCTCTGTGAGATGTTTTTAAAAGAAGTTTTCGGTGAGAATGATAAAGACTTATTAACTAATGAACAGGTTAATATTATAGAAAAATTCTTTGATAATAATCTTAATGTTTCTGAAACGGCAAGAAGTCTTGATATTAAAAGAACAACTCTTATCTATAAGATAGAAAAGATCAATGAGATTCTGAAACTTGATATTAACAAGTTTGAGGATGCAATGACATTAAAGATAGCTATGATGGTAGCAAAATATACCAGCTATATTTATAAGAACAATTAAGGTTTAAATTTAATCAACACCTCTAAGCATGGCACTAGGAACAACCTTCTTTGCTATATCCAGAAATTCTTCAAGTTCATTTCTTGAAAAAGAAGAGTAGGTAGAGGCTTCTTTATTACCGTCTACAAGTCCAAGTATCTTATCAGATTCTTTATAAGATTGGAGGAAATATGCCTTGGCACCTTTAATTAAAGAAGTTATTTCTTCCATATCTTCTAGTCTGTGAATTCCTTTAACAAGAGTGGTCCTAAATTCATAATCGATACCAGAAGTAATAAGAAAATCTATAGACTCTTTTATCTTATCCATATCTATATCTTTAATACCGCAGGCCACACCGTAGGTAGAAGGGCCAGATTTAATATCCATGGCAACCATATCTATAAGATTACCAGAATAAAGCATTTTTATAATATCAGGATTAAGTCCATTGGAATCAAGCTTAACTAATAAGCCTAAATCTTTAATCTTACATATAAACTCGGCAAGGTCTTTTTGAAGAGTTGGTTCCCCGCCTGTAATACAAACTCCGTCAAGAAGTCCCTTACGTTTAGAAAGATAGGCCAATACTTCCTCTTCGCTATATCTTGTTTCAAAACTTCCTGTTATTAAATCGCTGTTTTGGCAAAATGGACATCTCATATTGCAGGCTGCAGTAAAGATTGTGCAGGCAACTTTGCCAGGATAGTCCAGTAATGTAGTTGTTTGAAAACCGCCAATTATCATTGTAAAATATCCTTTATAAGGGAATTATTATTCTATCTATTTAGTATGTGAATTAACAAAATAAGTATAACACTTTTATATAAGGTTTTAGATATGGAAAAAAAGAAATTGTCAGCTGATGAAAAGCATAAAAGAAGAATAGCCTTAAGAGAAGAAAAAAAGCTTGCTCTTAAACAGCTTAAAGAAAAAGAAGAAAAATTGCAGTATAAAAAGGATGAAAAATATATGGGGCAGGCTCTTAAGCTTGCGGGAAAGGCTGCAGCGTTAGGGGAAGTACCTATTGGCTGCCTTATTGTATATGATGATAAAGTTATTGCAAGAGGATATAACAGAAGGATTACAGACCAAAGCACTCTTTCCCATGCTGAAATCATAGCTATTAAAAAAGCTTCAAAGAAGCTTGGTGACTGGAGACTTGAGCACTGCACTATGTATGTAACTTTGGAACCTTGTCAGATGTGTGCTGGAGCCATAGTTCAGGCCAGAATACCAAGATGTGTTATAGGATGTATGAATCCTAAGGCGGGGTGCGCGGGAAGCATAATTAACATACTTGATATGAAAGAGTTTAACCACAGGGTGAAGATAACAAGAGGTATACTTGAAAAGGAGTGCAGCTACCTTCTTAAAGACTTTTTTGGAAGGCTTAGAAAAGTAAATAAAGAGGCTAAAACTAGTACAGAATCTTGACCTTAAGCCTATTAATAGATATACTATTATTGCCGGTATGGCTGCCCATTGTAAGTGGTGTTGATCTCTGGGTCTTGCGCAATACGTGCCAGTGAAACATGTCAGGACGGGAACGTAGCAGCATTAAGCAGGAATTCGTATGTGACGCGAGGGCGCCTGGAAGTAGCTAACTGTAGTGGTAACGCATATCGGTTTTTTGTACAGATTTTTAGATGTATGTGGGAGGTACTAATATGAGAAAGGTGGTAGCAAAAAGAGCTTTAAGCATGCTGATGGCTCTTGTTATGATTCTCGGTGTATTTTCATACACAGGTATCGATGCCAGCGCCAAGAAAGGAAAGCAGCAGGTTGACGTTAAGGCTTATGCAGCAATATTTGATGCAAGCTATTATATGAATAAATATCCTGATGTAGCTCAGGCTATAGGAGCTAATGAGCAGGCACTCTTTAGTCATTTCATTAACTGTGGAATGGTAGAAGGCCGTCAGGGATGTGCAGAATTCAATGTTCAGGTATACAAGGCTAAGTACACTGATCTTAGAACAGCATTTGGAGATAATCTTCCATTATATTACCAGCATTATCTTAATACTGGTAAGGCTGAGGGAAGAACAGCAACTTCTGCTGAGGCAGCAGCTATTGCAAATCCATCTCAGTCTGCTACTCCAGTACAGACTCCGGTAGCTAATCCATATGACCCACAGACACTTTACAATATTATGATTTCGTTCAGTAGTTCATATCCAGAAGGTATGAGATATACTAATGAAGATTACTACCAGTGGAGAGGTGGTATCTATAGAGGAGGATATGGTTGTGCGGGTTTTGCATTTATGCTCTCTGATGCCTGTTTCGGAGATCTTCCAGCAAGAAAAGTTTACGATGTTAATTCTATAAGAGTCGGTGACGTTGTTAGAGTTAACAATAATGCACACTCAGTTATAGTTCTTAAGATTGAGAATGGTGTATATACTGTAGCAGAAGCAAACTATAACTCTTCAGTACACTGGGGAAGAACATTTACATATGCTCAGATGTGCAACGTATTCACATATAATATGACAAGATATCCTCAGTAATATTGCTTGTAATTACCAGGACTGTTGTCTTATGGCAGCAGTCCTTTTAACTATTTAAAGTTTTCCTAACTCAGACAAATCACATTCAGGATATGTCTTCGTGGAGGTAAAGTATGAAAGAAAAACATTCTGGCGTATTTTTTATAGTATTAATAGCATCTGTGCTTATTGTTATTCTTCTCGTTGTTTTCTTTGCAAAGAGAGATCTTGACGAAGTACAGGAAACTCAGAGTCAGATTTCTGTTGGCGAAGAAAAGGCACAGGACTTAGAAGAAGGCGTCAATATGTATAATGATGCTGACCAGCAAAGATTTGATAATTTAGATCAGGAATTAAACTACTAATTAATATTTATATAGCGCGAAAGGAAAGAACTATGGGCAAGAAAGCGTCTAAAGCAAAAGGAAATATGTATTACGATGCAAGAAGCGAAGCTGCAGAAAGAGATGAGACATTTGTCAGCAGAGAAAAAGCAT
The DNA here is from genome assembly GCA_000687675.1 of Lachnospiraceae bacterium NC2008. GTDB lineage: Bacteria > Bacillota > Clostridia > Lachnospirales > Lachnospiraceae > NK4A136. The sequence continues at coordinate 77,369 of JHWS01000009.1, forward strand.
CAGAGATACTTCATATTGAAAGAACCAGACTTGCCAATATAGAACTTGGCAATATAACACCTTATCCAGAAGAAGTAAAATGCATGGCTAAGGAATATAACACACCTGAGCTTACGAACTGGTACTGTGCCAATGAGTGTGCTCTTGGTAAAGATATGATTAAGGAAGTTAAGATGGATGACTTTGACAGACTTTCACTTAAGCTTCTTGGTTCATTAAAAGATATTGATGATATTAGAGCTAATCTTATAGATATCTCTGAAGATGGTGTTATTTCATCTGACGAGCAGGAAAGATTCAATGAGATAATTGATTCTCTTGAGAAGATTTCTACTAGCGCCGAGGCTCTTAAGCTTTGGGCTATGAAGAATATTTCATTTGAATAAACGGGGTTTTATGTATTTAAAAGGAGGTTACGATTATGCTAAGAATAGGTATGCTTACAAGTGGTGGCGATTGTCAGGCTCTTAACGCAGCTATGAGAGGTGTTGTTAAGACCATTTATAACAACAGCAAAGAGGATGTAGAAATCTTCGGATTCCTTGCTGGTTACAGAGGACTTATCTATAGCAACTTTAGAATGGTTACAGGTAAGGATTTCTCAGGTATATTAACAAAGGGTGGAACTATTCTTGGTTCATCAAGAACACCATTTAAAACTATTGAAGAGCCAGATGAGAATGGTCTTGATAAGGTGGAAGCTATGGTTCATACATATCATAAGCTTAACCTTGACTGCCTTGTTGTTCTTGGCGGTAATGGTACACACAAAACTGCCAACCTTCTTAGAACAAAAGGACTTAATATAGTTACTCTTCCAAAGACAATTGATAATGATCTTTGGGGAACTGATATGACATTTGGCTTCCAGTCTGCAGTAGATATAGCAACCAATGTTATTGATTGTATTCATACTACAGCTGACTCACATAGACGTGTATTTATAGTGGAAGTAATGGGACATAAGACTGGATGGCTTACCCTCAATGCAGGTATGGCATCTGGTGCAGATATTATCCTTATCCCGGAGATTCCATATGACATAAAGAAGATTGTTAAAGCTATTAAGAGACGTCAGGAGAATGGCTCTGGCTTTACTATTCTTGCAGTAGCTGAAGGTGCTATATCTAAAGAGGACGCTCAGCTTACAAAGAAAGAATATAAGAAGAAAGTAGAAAAGAGAGTTCATCCAACAGTATCTTACGAACTTGCAAAGCAGATACAGGATGAAACAGGTCTTGAAGTTAGAGTTACTGTACCTGGTCATATGCAAAGAGGTGGAAGCCCTTGCCCATACGACAGAGTATTCGCATCAAGACTTGGCTCTGAAGCAGGAAAACTTATTCTCAAGGGAGAGTATGGCTTCATGGTAGGCTATAAGAACCGTGAGATAGTTAAGGTTCCACTTGAGGAAGTAGCAGGAAAGCTTAAGACAGTTGATCCTGACGCTACTATAGTAAAAGAAGCTAAGATGCTTGGAATCTGCTTTGGAGATTAAAATAGGAAGACGTAATGAGTTACACAGCATTATATAGAAAATTCAGACCGGCAGTTTTTGAAGATGTTAAGGGACAGGACCATATTGTTTCTACCCTTAAGAATCAGATTAAAACTGGCCGTATAGGACATGCCTATCTGTTTTGTGGAACAAGAGGTACAGGTAAGACAACTATCGCCAAGATATTTGCTAAATCTGTAAACTGTGAGAATCCTGTAGAAGGAAGTCCATGCGGAGAGTGTCCATCATGCAAGGCTATAGCAGATGGCGCCAGTATGAATGTTATAGAGATAGATGCTGCATCTAACAATGGTGTAGATAACATCCGAGAGATTATAGAAGAAGTAGCTTATTCACCTGTTGATGGAAAGTATAAGGTGTATATTATCGATGAGGTACATATGCTTTCTGCAGGTGCTTTTAATGCGCTTTTAAAGACTCTTGAGGAACCACCAAAATATGTTATATTTATTTTGGCTACAACAGAGGTACAGAAGATTCCTATTACAGTTCTTTCCAGATGCCAGAGATATGATTTTAAGAGAATATCTATAGAAACAATAGCTGACAGATTAAAAGAACTTACTACTATAGAAAAAGCAGATGTAGAAGATAAGGCTCTTAAGTATATTGCTAAGACTGCTGACGGTTCTATGAGAGATGCTCTTAGTCTTTTAGACCAATGCCTTGCCTTCCATTATGGAGAAGCCCTCACTTATGAGATGGCTCTTAATGTACTTGGAAGCGTTGATGTTACAGTCTTTAGTCAGATGCTTAGACTTATAATTGAAGATAATATTATTGGCTGCATAGAGCTTCTTGAAAAGATAGTTATGCAGGGTAGAGAACTTACTAACTTCGTGACAGACTTTACCTGGTATCTTCGTAATCTTATGCTTCTTAAGTCATTCGATTCAGCTGATGAATCAGCTCAGGATGCACTGGAGATGTCAAAGGAACATTTTGAAAGACTTAAAGAAGAAGCCCAAATGGTTGATATTAATACCATCTTTAGATATATCTCTGTATTCTCAGAATTATCTAATAAGATGAAGTATTCATCACAGAAACGAATTCTTCTTGAGATGACTCTTATTAAGGTTTGCAGACCTCAAATGGAGATAGATACAGAGTCTATTCTAGAGAGAGTAAGAGTTTTAGAAAAGAAACTCGAGTCTGGAGATTTTGTTGTTAGTGCCCAGCCAGCGGCTGCTCAGGCACCAGTAGCTCAGGCTCCAAAGAAGAATGTTAAACCTGCTGCAGAGGCAGCACTTCCTGAAGATATAGATAAGATAGCTACGGGATGGAAGAGTCTTTGCCAGATGGTAGATGGCCTTATGAAGCCTGCCATGCTAAAAGCAGAAAGATATATGGGACCAGATGGGAAGTTAATTATCAATGCAGCAACTGCCCTTGATGAGAAACTGCTTAGTCAGGAAGATCATCAGGTAGCCCTTGATGAGATATTTACCCAGTTTACTGGTAAGAAGGTACCTTTTATAGTAAAAGGTCCAGCGGATACAGCTATTTTTGATTCCGGTGATCTTGTAGAGTTACAGTCAAGACTTGGAATGTCAGTAGAAATAGAATAATTATACTAAAGGAGAAATTATGGCAAAAAGAGGTGGATTTCCTGGCGGTATGTCTATGCCAGGTGGAATGAACAATCTTATGAAGCAGGCGCAGAGAATGCAGCGTCAGATGGAAGAGAACCAGAAGGCTCTTGAATCTAAGGAATTTACTGCCAATGCTGGTGGAGGTGCTGTAAGTATTACTATGACTGGTAAGAAGGAGATAACAAAGGTTGTCCTTGCACCAGAAGCAGTTGATCCAGATGATATTGAAACATTACAGGATATGATTATGGCAGCAGCTAACGAAGCTCTTAAGCAGGTAGATGATGCTAATAACGAAGCTATGAGTAAGGCTACAGGTGGAATGAATCTTGGAGGCCTTCCTTTCTAATGGAATATTATAGTGGTGATATTAATAAGTTAATAGACGAATTGGCTGCACTTCCTGGTATAGGCTCTAAGTCTGCCCAGCGTATGGCATTTCACATAATTAACTTACCTCATGACAGGGTTAAAAGACTGTCAGAGGCTATAATCACTGCAAAGGAAACAGCTAAGTATTGTAAATGCTGTCAGACCCTGACGGATAAGGATATATGTAATATATGCGACAATCCTAAACGTAATCATAAGATGATCATGGTGGTTGAAAACCCTAGGGATCTTATAGCATATGAAAAAACTGGAAAGTACGATGGAGTATATCATGTACTTCATGGTGCTATATCTCCTATGAATGGAATAGGTCCTTCGGATATTAGGCTTAAGGAACTTATTGAAAGACTTAAGGGAGATGTAGAAGAACTTATTATAGCAACCAATTCTAACCTAGAGGGAGAAACTACGGCTATGTATATCAGCAAGCTGGTTAAGCCTGCTGGCATCAAGGTTACAAGAATAGCCAGTGGTGTACCTGTAGGCGGAGACCTTGAATATATAGATGAAGTAACTCTTCTTCGTGCATTTGAGGGAAGAACAGAAATATAATACTATATTATAATTACATAAAGAGGATACTATGTCAGTCACAAAAGAACTATTTGGCAAAACAAGAGATGGTAAGGAAGTATATTGTTATTCAATAGAAAACAAGAATAAGATGTGTGCCAAGGTTATTACCTTTGGCGCTATTTTAAAGAATTTATATGTACCTGATAAGAAGGGCAAATTAGATGATGTTGTACTTGGATATGACAAGCTTTGGATGTATTTCAAGAACGGCAGCTGTTTTGGTTCAACTATTGGACCTATTGCTAACAGAACAGCCCTGGGGGCATTTTCTCTTTGTGGGAAGAAGTACCAGCTTCCAGTTAATGATAGAGGAAAGAACAATCTTCATACTGATTTAGTTAATGGCTTTCATAAGAGAGTTTGGGACGCTGTAGAAGGAAAGAACAGTGTAACATTCTCTTTAAAGAAGAAAGATGGAGAGATGGGACACCCGGGTAATATGAAGGTGTCTGTTACATATACTCTTACAGATAAGAACGAGCTTAAGATTACTTACCATGCTGATACTGACAAGAAGACTGTTATCAACATGACTAACCACTCATACTTTAATCTTTCAGGACCAAAGTCTTCTAATATTGAACATACTAAGCTTACAATCAATGCTTCTAACTATACACCTGTTCTTGAAGATGCTATACCAACAGGAGAGATAGCTTCTGTTAAGGGTACTCCTATGGACTTTACTAAGCCTAAGAAGATATCTAAAGAAATAGGCCGTAAAGACTTTGCTCAGATTAAGATATGTGGCGGCTATGACCATAACTGGGTAGTTGATGGATATAATGGAAAGAAGAAACTTATTGCAACTGCGGTAGATGATAAATCTGGACGTACTTTGGAAGTGTATACTGACCTTCCAGGTGTTCAGTTCTATGCAGGTAACTTTATAGGTAGCAATATAGGTAAAGAGGGGTATAAGAACTGTAAGCGTAAGGGATTCTGTCTTGAAACACAGTACTATCCTAATAGTGCTAACGAAAAGAATTTCCCTAATCCTATATTTGATAAGAATCATCCTTATGACACAGAAACTATCTACAAATTTGTATAGTATGTGCCGTGTAAATAGATAGTGAAACCAGCTTATTTGGGAATTATAAGATGGGCGTAGTAACAAAATTTCGTAAGAAACCAGAAACTAATAAAGAAGAGAATAAAGTAGACAGACACAGCTTTAAGAGAAGGATTATTGCCCACAAGGCAAGAGTCTTTACTGCTGTGGCTGTTGCATTAATCGCAATATGTATTATAGTTGCGATTATTTGGATTTCTTATTACAACAAAGTTTATTCAGATTATGAAGTTACAAGGAGTGTTCCTTGTGAAAAGGTTGAAGGCAGCAATGTCTTAAGCTACGGAAGTAAGTTCCTGACATACAGCTGTGACGGCATGCACTGTACTAACTCTAAGGGTAAGGATACCTGGAGTGAACCATTTGAGATGCAGTCTCCTATGGTAGCAGTAGCAGGCGAATATGTAGCCTGTGCAGATTTTAATGGCCGTAAGGTCTATGTATTTAATACTAGTGGAGTACTTGGAGAGATTCAGACTGGTGCTCCAATAAAAGATATTGACATTTCTAAGGATGGTATCATTGTTGTTGTAACTGAAGATGACGAAGTTACACCTATTGATATTTACTATTATGATGGAACTAAAGTTGCAAACTTTAGAACTACTATGTCTAAAAGTGGCTACCCTATAGAGGTGGCTATATCTGATAACAGCAAGCTTCTTGCTGTCTCATACCTTTATCTTGATAGTGGTAAGCTAACTACCAAACTGGCTATGTATAACTTTGGTGATGTAGGTCAGAATGAAACTGATAACCTGGTTAGTGGATATGACTATGAGGATGAGGTTATCCCTAGTTTGAAATTTATAGACAGTGATAAGCTGGTAGCAGTAGGTAATGACAAGCTACTTTTCTTTAAGGGAAAAGAGCGCCCAACTAACACTGAAACTATAACTATAGACGAGGAGATACAGGCTGTCTTTTATGGTGATGGCAATGTGGGCCTGTTATTTGCTGATAAGACAGGTAAGGCTAGAAATCGTCTTGACGTATATAATTCAGACGGCAAGAGGAAGTCTTCTATATATTTCGATATAGAATATACCGATATATTCTTTGCTAATGGTATGGTGGTTATTTACAACGGATCCTCCGCAGAGATATATAGAACAGATGGTAAATTAAAATATAAAAATGACTTTGATGAGATGGTAGCACTTATGATACCTACATCATCAGCTACTAAATATACTATAGTCACACAAGACGCAATTAAAAATATAACTCTAAAATAATAAGTAAAATGCTACTTTAGTTTACATAAAAGTGGCATTTTTTATGTTCTGTAAACCATTTCGGTATTATTTTTCAAATATTCAAAAAAAATTAAAAAAAGTTGTTGACAATCAAAAATATGGGTGGTATTCTAATCAAGCGCGTTAAGGAAAGCCCAAGACGCCAAAGCAAAAGAACATTGACAACTAAACAGTAATGCAACCCTGAAAATTTCAAAGAGAAGTTGCTTTTAGGTAAGCAACAAAATCTGAAAATTTCAGATTGATTCAAACGAATCGAAAACCAAGTAATAACGGTTAAACAAATTAGCTAGCTTCAAAAGAAGCAGGCAAACTTTTTTATAGAGAGTTTGATCCTGGCTCAGGATGAACGCTGGCGGCGTGCTTAACACATGCAAGTCGAACGGAAACGTATTGAAACCTAGTGATATACGTTTTAGTGGCGGACGGGTGAGTAACGCGTGGGTAACCTGCCGTA
>JHWS01000010.1 GCA_000687675.1 Lachnospiraceae bacterium NC2008
GAGGGATGTTGACTTTCATTCTATATTTTTCTTTGGCCATAACAAATTTTCCTTAAACTTTCCGCAGTTACTGTTTGAGCAAAGCTGCTTACTAGGGCAAGCACCTGTTCAGCGGACGCTGTTAGACTTCACCTTGTAAAACCAGCGCTTAGTCTTTCTGGAAAATGTATTCCGCGCTGGGTGACTCATTCAATCTGAGGTAGGGGTAAACCCTATAAAGCGCGGAAGTTACATTTTCCTACGAAAGACACGCGGGTTTTACAGCGGCTTGTCCAAATGCGCCCTAAAACAGGTGCCAGCCCTAGTTTGCAGCTGCAGCGAGTTTAACGCGGAAAGTTTAGCTTAGGAAAATTTGATGGCCTTAGAAAAATAAGAATGTTAAGTCATGAGCGAATCGGGTAGACGTATATAGAAGGGGCCGGGCACTATCGTATGTTAATAAAAAGATTTTAGTAAATCTTTTTAATATCCGAGGCGATGTTGTAGGTCTTACGGAAATAATTTAGATCAGCAGAATCTGTGATAAGCATAACATCACGAAAGTGACCTGAAGATAAATTTTGAAATCCAGCAACTTGTTCCCCTGTACATATGCTGCACTTAATTACTGGAACCTCGGTAGCTGGATCATAAGAATTATTAATAGATTTAGAACTTACTTTTTTAAATAATGACATATTTATGCCTTGCTAAGTTTTTCGATAAGTTGATTGTTGTTATCAAGTCTGGTTTTAAGAGACTCAACTCTATCCTGGAAGGATTTGTATTCTATGATTACACGTTTTGGATCAACATAGATAAATGACTCAAGACATTTATTAAATTTCTTAAGTAAAGAATTCATCTCCTTGGTAACATAGTCATTGTTCTCTTTGAGAAGGTCAAGTGTTTCATGTGGAATAACTGTTCCAGTCTTGGTGAATTTCTCAATAATAGCAATCTGATTTTTAAGATTATCTTTTTTAGTAAGATATTCTGATAACTGAGAAGATAATGCTCTGATTTCTTTAGAACATCTTTCTATAGTTTCCTCTTCACGAGAAAGATTTTCACTTTTCTTCTGCTCAAGATATAAAGGAGAAAAAAGTGACTCATCTGAATCTTCACCATTAAGTTCCTTTAAGAATACCTTAGCTTCTTCGATAGAAATATTCTTAACTTTAATTTCTTCTTCAAGCTTAGAAATATTCTTACCAATGTTGTCTATCTCATCATTTAAAAAATCATATACAGATTTAAGTGTCATACTATGCCCCTTTTATAAAAATAAAAACTAACATTTCATAGCTACACCAATTGGTTCCTTTGCAGGAAGTCCTGCTTTACGAGGAAACTTTGATGGAGTAGATTTTTCTTTTCTTATAACACATAGTGACCTGTGCATATCAGTTGTCACTAAATTAAATTCATATATGTTAGGCTTACTTCCTCCGAGAAGTTTTATTGCCTTAAGTCCTGGTTCAAGTTCTTCTTTATTAAGATCCGCTTTGTAAGCAATAAAGCTTCCACCAAGTTTAACATATGGCATACAATATTCAGATAAAGTAGATAGGTTAGCAACTGCACGTGAAACTGCTATGTCATATTTTTCTCTGTCATTACCTGCCTTGGCAAAATCTTCAGCTCTGCCATGAAGTGCTCTTATGTTAGTAAGCCCAAGATTAGTTATAACCTCGTCTAAAAATTTTATTCTTTTATTAAGTGAGTCAAGCATAGTTACCTTAAGATTTGGAAATGCTATCTTAAGTGGGAGAGAAGGAAAACCAGCTCCACATCCAATATCAATAAGTGAAACTTCATCACCAGAAATTATTCTTTCAACTATCTCTTCATTGTCTGCCTTTACTATAGAAATCGAATCAATAAAATGCTTAATCAAAACATCATCAAATTCAGTAATAGCAGTAAGATTAATTTTCTCATTCCATTCTATTAAAAGCTCATAATATTTTTGGAATTGATCAAGCTGCAGGTCACTTAACTCTATATTTAATTCTTTAGTATATTCATTTAACTTATTAATATCACTCATAAAATATTTCTCTTATTCCTGATTTATATTCAGATAAAGTTTTCGCTTTTCTTATAGGTTTTAAATCCTTACCTTTAAATAAAGGATTCAAAATATAATAAGACCAGAATTCTTTCATCTTAAATACAGAATCATTTGGGCCATACTCAGTAACATAATAATCTAATAACTTATCATGAAACTTTCTAATTACCTTTTTATCCTCAATATTATAACCAGCATCTATATCATTTTTGATAAAGCTAAATAATCTTGGTTCTGTTACACAGCCTCTTCCAATCATTACTGAACTAACCTTAGGAAATTGGTTCACTAAGTGAACAAAATCATCTTTAGTTTTAATATCTCCATTGTAACCTACTGGCATCTTCGCATTATTATAAATATATTTAAATGCCTCAAGGTCTACCTTACTATTATAAAACTGCTTCTGATATCTAGGATGAACAATAAGTTCTGATATAGGAAACTGGTTATATATTTCTAATATCTCACTTACATCATCACTTTCATCTATACCTATTCTTGTTTTAACAGATATTTCTAAATCATCAGATTTATTTTTAAAAATCTCATCTAAAAATCTTTCTAAAGAATAAAGATCCCTAAGCATACCTGAACCCTTATTCTTTTTTACAACTGTTCCAGAAGGACAACCTATATTAAGATTAACTTCTTTGTATCCAAGGTCACTAACAATCTTAGAAAAATCTTTAAAATGCTCCGGGTTATTTGTTAAGACCTGAATAGCAGTATTAAGATTTTTATTATGTTCAGGGTCAAGCTCCCTTCCCATTCTTGTTTTAAGTATTTTATTCTGATCAGGACTTATAAATGGAGTGTAATATTTATCTACTCCTCCAAAGCATTCATCTAAGACCTGTCTAAATACATAGGTAGTAACCTCCTCCATAGGAGCAAGGTATAACTTACAATTATTCATAAAAATTAAATATATTTATTGAAGCTCGAAGTAGAATAGATACTGCTGAATTATTCCAGCATAGCCATCATACTTCTTATAATCAAATCCATCAGGATAATATTTATCTAAGAGCTGCCTTACATGAGTATCAATTGGAAATGCATTAACATGGCCAAGTCCAAATAAACAGATACAGTTAGCAACCTTTTTACCAATACCTTTAATCTTAAGAAGCTCAGTCATAGAATCTTCATAAGAAAGCGTCTTAAGATAATCAAGCCAGTCTGGATTATCACTAACATACTGACAAAGTCCTTTAAGATAAGGAGCCCTGTAACCAAATCCAAAAGATGAATCATCAAATATCTCTAAAGGAATCTCATAATAAGATGGAAACCTATAAATATCACTTGCTAAACTAATCTCATCTTTATCAAGATTTAGTTCACTAAGTGAACTATTATCAAATCTATCAAGTTTGCAATACTGACATACTTTTTCAATACTGCCTTTGATTCTCTTAATATTATTATTCTGAGAAATCATAAAAGAAAATATAATTTCCCAAAGATCTTGTTTAAGAATTCTTACACCTGATCCTTTAGAATAAGCATCCTTCAGATGCTTATCTTTACCAGAAAGAATAACTTTTTTAATTTTGTTATAATCTCTAGCATTATCAAAATATGAAGACCAGATACTATTCCATTCATTTTCATCGCATGAAAATTCATATCCGTCTTGGCATTTTTTAATTATCAAATATTTTCCAAAAGCAGGAACAATATATATCTGATCATTAACCTTATGCCATCTAAAGCATTGGCCGCTATCTGCAATTTGACCTGGGTCAAAATTATCGAGATTTAAAAACATAATCTTTTACTTCTTAAGTAATGAATCAAGATATATAAGAAGTACAGATACATCAGCTGGACTTACTCCTGATATTCTTGAAGCCTGACCAATAGATACTGGTCTGAATGCTATAAGCTTCTGTCTTGCTTCAAGACGTAGTGAAGGAACATCATCATAATTAAGATCTTCAGGAATATGTCTTGATTCCATCTTCTTAAAGGCTAAAACCTGCTGCTTCTGTCTCTTTATATATCCATCATATTTAACATTAATATTAATCTGGTTATAAATATCTAAAAGAACATTGGTAAGAGAATGGTTAACATCTACAAGTTCTTCTATCTTATAAGATTTGTAAACCTCTTCTCTTTCCCTATCAATATCTTTAATAGATTCATAATCAAGTTCTGGTCTGCATATTAATTCTGCAAATGAAGTAGACTTCTTAATAGGAGCACTTTCCTTAGAAGCTAAGAATTCCTGAACAGTCTTTCCTGCACCTACAGTTGTCTCAAACATTCTAGAAACTTCACTATCTATGATTTCCTGCTTACGAAGACATCTGTTATAAGTAGCATCATCAACCAGGCCAACATCATGACCATATTTTCTAAGTCTAAGATCAGCATTGTCCTGACGAAGAAGAAGTCTGTATTCAGCACGTGAAGTCATCATTCTATATGGTTCACGATTATCCTTAGTAACTAAGTCATCAATAAGAACACCAATATATGCTTCACTTCTATCAAGAACAAGTGGCTCTTTTCCAAGAATCTGCATAGCGGCATTGATACCAGCTATTAATCCCTGTGCAGCTGCTTCTTCATAACCAGAAGAACCATTGAACTGACCAGCAGAGAATAAACCATCTATATTTTTAATTTCAAGTGAAGGCTTAAGCTGCATAGGACAAAGACAGTCGTACTCTATAGCATAGGCATTACGAACCATCTTACAATGCTCAAGACCAGGAACAGTTCTATACATAGCAAGCTGAACATCTTCAGGAAGTGAAGATGACATACCACCTACATACCATTCACTAGTATGAAGTCCTTCAGGCTCTAAGAAAACCTGATGTCTTTCCTTGTCTGCAAATTTAACAACTTTATCTTCAATAGAAGGGCAGTATCTAGGACCAGTACCTTCTATAATTCCTGCATAGATTGGAGATCTATCAAGATTAGCCTTGATAATCTCATGAGTCTTTTCATTAGTATAAGTAAGATAGCAGGATACCTGATCTATCTGTACATCATCTGGATTAGTAGAAAATGAGAAAGGTACAACCTTCTTATCTCCAAACTGTTCTTCCATCTTATCAAAGTCGATACTTCTTGCATCCATACGGGCAGGAGTACCAGTCTTGAATCTACGAAGCTTTACACCGTGTTTTTCAAGAGATTCTGTAATATAATTAGCAGCCATAAGACCATTAGGTCCAGTATAAGTAATAGCTTCACCGCAAAGACATCTTGCTTTAAGATATGTACCTGAACATATAACAACTGCTTTACATTCATAAACAGCACCTGTAAATGTTCTTACACCAACTATCCTTTGCTTTACATTACTATTAATATTAAGTTCACTTTGTGAACTATCTTCTAAATTATCTGCATCAGTTATAATCTCACAAACTTCACACTGTCTTATAGTAAGATTATCCTGCTTTTCAAGAACCTTTCTCATAGCTCTTGAATACTCAGCCTTATCAGCCTGAGCTCTAAGAGAATGAACAGCAGGACCCTTTGATACATTAAGCATCTTAGACTGGATAAATGTCTTATCAATATTCTTACCCATCTCTCCGCCAAGTGCATCAAGCTCTCTAACAAGATGTCCCTTAGAAGATCCACCTACATTAGGATTACATGGCATAAGTGCTATAGAATCAACACTTACAGTAAACATAACAGTATCAAGACCAAGTCTTGCACATGCAAGAGCTGCCTCGCATCCGGCATGACCTGCACCTATAACGCACACATCTACTTTTTCTCTTATAGTATTCTTTCTGGTTATATCACTCATGGATTATAGATATCCTTTTATTAATTATTCAGTCACCTTATTCATATACTTATTCCAGGTAACTACAGCTTTTGTAAAAGTAATAGTTATAGAATAGGAATCTGTAACTGATGTATCATAAGCTACCTTACTTGGTATCTCTATAGAAAAATCATAAGAATAAAGTTCATCAGTTGAACTATCATTAACATCTGCTGCAAATAAGAAAGCGCCTTTAGCATTTTCTAAAACTTTCTTACCTTCATCTGGGCTAAGTGATTTATCATCTACACTTTCAAGAAGGTTATTATCTGCATCATATCTCTTATATCCATCTTTAATTACTTTCTTAATCTTGCCACCTGTAAGTCTAATCTTAGAAGTATCAGCATAAGACTTTGTATAATTCTCGTTCTGAGAATTCTCTGGTTCAACAATAAGACCATCAACCTTAATTAATATTTCTTCTGGTCCTATCTCTACACCTTCGATAGTTGCATCTCTAAAATCAAAATTAAAAATTTCATTTTCTGATCTAAATCCCATAATATATCTCCAATCTTATAATTACTTACCCATGCAGAACTTTGAGAATATCTCGTCTGCCACATCATCACTAATCTCTTCACCTATAATATAACCAAGATGAACGTAAGCATTTTGCAAATCTATTGAATAAAAATCTTCAGGCATACCATCATCAATACTATTAATAACAAGCTTTAATGATGACAGGCATTCCCTAAGTTCATTAATCTGTCTAACATTGGTGATAATAACATCTTCATTATAATTAAGATCACCATTATAGAATATAGTCTTAACCACATCCTTAAATTCATCTAAACCAATATTTTCCTTAGCAGAAATATTGATAATATAAACATCACCAAGAATATTTCTAAGGTCATCTTTAGATGTAACTGTTTCAAGGTCAGTCTTATTAAGTAGAACTATAGTCTTCTTATCATGAAGCATCTCTATAATATCATCATCATTCTCATCAAGTGGAATAGATGAATCTACCATATAAAGAACCAGGTCTGCATCAGCCGCATACTTTCTGGCCTTATCAACACCTATTTTTTCTATCTCATCATCGGTATCTCTTATACCTGCAGTATCTATAATATTAAGAACAATATCATCTAACCTAACTGATTCTTCAATAATATCTCTTGTAGTTCCAGCTGTATCAGTAACAATAGCTTTATCTTCACCTAAAAGTAAGTTAAGAAATGAAGACTTGCCTGCATTGGGCTTACCAACTATTACTGTAGAAACACCATCTTTAAGAATCTTACCGGAACCGGCATTGGATATAAGTTTATCTATTCTCGTTACAATATCCTGAATCTTAACTTTAAGATCATCAGGATAACCAGTCAGATCAAAATGCTCCGGGTCATCAAGAGCAGACTCTATAAAAGCTATCTCATAAAGAATCTTTTCTCTAAGTCCCTTTATCTCATTAGAAACATTACCACCAAGGGATTTAAGTGAATTCTTCAAAGCAAAATCAGAATTAGATGCTATAAGATCCATAACTGCTTCTGCTTTAGATAAATCAATCTTACCATTAAGAAATGCCCTTTTGGTAAACTCTCCAGGCTCAGCAAGCTCTGCTCCATGAGTAAGAACTGCATCTAAAACCTTCTTAACTACAAATAATCCACCATGGCAGTTAATCTCAGCAGTATCTTCTCCTGTATAAGAATGTGGTCCCTTCATAACTGAAACCAAAACTTCATCAAGAACCTGACCGTCACTAACTATATGACCATAATGAATAGTATGGGTTTTGGCATCACTAAGTTTTATTCCAGACTTAGCTTCAAATATTTTATCAGCTACAGCTATAGCATGATCACCAGATATTCTTACAATACCTATACCTGCACCTGTCATACCTGTTGCAATTGCAGCAATAGTTTTACTCATTCACAAACCTCACCTATAAATACCCATAGTTAAATCAATTATAAATTTCACTAGGTTAACTTTCAAGGCTTTAGGGCACCACTGCGGATAAAAAAAATGCCTTGTGTTAAAACACAAGGCATTTTAAAATCAAAGTTTTTATTTTTTAAGAGTTACAACTACTTTTCTAAATGGTTCTTCACCTTCTGAATGAGTTGTAACATATCTGTCATTCTGAAGTGCTGAGTGAATGATTCTTCTTTCATAAGGATTCATTGGCTCAAGTGTTACACTTCTACGTGTTCTCTTAACTTTGAAAGAAATATTCTTTGCAAGGTTTTCAAGAGTATCTTTACGACGAGCTCTGTAGTTCTCTGTATCAACCTTAACTCTTACATACTCAGCTGTTCCCTTGTTGATAACAAGTGATACAAGATACTGAAGTGAATCAAGTGTCTGACCTCTCTTACCAATAAGAACACCCATTGTATCGCCATCTAAGTTGATATTAAGTGTGTTATCTTCCTTATTGTAATCAAATGTTGATGTTACTTTAAGTTCCATAGCAGCAAATACTTTTGTTAAGAATTCAGAAGCTTCCTTCTTCATTCCTTCTATAACTTCATCTGGAATGTTCTTTGCCTTAGGAGCATGATCATCAGCTTTCTTTTCAGCCTTAACTTCAGCTTTAGCTTCCTTCTTTTCTACCTTTGCTTCTTTCTTTTCAGCTTTAGCTTCATTTTTTAATTCTTTTTTAACTTCTTTCTTTACTTCAGTTTCAGAAACAGAAGCATTTTCTTCTTTAATTCTAGCCTTGATAACTGCTGGCTTAGAACCGATTCCCATAAAACCTGAAGAACCCTCATTAACTACTTCATAGTCAAGTCTGTCACTTGGTACACCAAGTTCTGTGCAGGCATCTGTAATACAATCATCAACTGTCTTTGCAGAAAATTCTTTATATTCCATATTAATAACCATAACCTTTCTTAAAATTACTTATCTTCGCTATCAGAATTATTTTCAGAATTATTTCTTTCATTATACTGCTTAACCATCATAACCTTTGATGCAAGAGAACCCTTCTTTGCACCGTTAAGCTTATCATAGTATGCAGTAGAATCTTTAATTGCAGCATTAATTTCTTCCTGACTTCTCTTCTTCTTATTTGAATTTGAAGAATTAGAAGATTCAGATGAATAAGAAGCTGAATTTCTAGGATTTACACTAGCACCATTAGTAATCTGTCTAGCTGGAAGACCCTTCTTTTCACGCTTAAGATTAGCTTTTTCCACATTCTGCTTAATCATCTCATCGATATCAATCTTATCAATCTTCTTATTAATAAATATCTGAATGATACTTCTTACAACAGCACCGATAATCCAGTAGATACCCATACCTACAGGAAGAACATAACACATAAATGCTGAAAAGATTGGCATAATCTTATTCATCATCTGCATAGAAGATGCCATAGAATTATCCTGATTATTATTATTAGCAGGCTGTGGCATAAGAATAGTATTAAACCACTGTGTTACTGCAGCAAGTACAGGGAACATAATAGCTATGATAATAATAATAATACTTGGATGAGACTTAAGTATTGCAGCTGGTGAATCAGAAATATTAAGTCCAAGGAAAGTATTGTATGTATCAAGAAGTCCCTTGTGAACCATCTTTCCAGCGTCATCAAATGTTGAAAGAATGTTACTATTTCCATATTTGATACCAGAAAGTTCATAATTATCAGCAACTAATTTAAGGTCACTGGTATTTAATCTGTTAAGAACATCAACAATACCATTGCTAAGTGTCTTATAGTTAGCTGCATCTGTTGCAAGTGGAGTAGCACTATCACCTAAAGCACCAAAAGCTTTAGTAAATGCCTTACCATAAGACTTAACAGCTGTTGCCATAGTCTTAGATGCATCACTCTTTAAAAATGCACCATTATCAACAGAAATAATCTTTGCTGATAACTGTGAAAACATATTTCCTACTTTAGTAATATAAGCAGGAAGGTTATATATTACACGGTAAAGAGCAAAAAGAATAGGCATCTGGATAAGAAGCTGAAGACAGCTACCTGCTGGAGATACACCATACTTTTCATATACAGCCTGTGTTTCAGACTGCATCTTCATCATAGATTCCTGATCTTTTCTATCCTTATATTTAGCCTGAATAGCCTGAAGTTCAGGATTCATCTTAGCAGAGAACTTTGAAAACTTCTGCTGCTTATAAGTAAGTGGAAGCATTAAAAGATAAACTATAATTGTAAATAATATAATCGCAAGACCAAAGTTAGGAATTCCGATTGAATCAAGTACAAAGAATACCTTATCAATAATAAATCCAAGAATTAAAGCGAAAGGTTTAAGAATACCTCCTTGCTTTGTTAATAATATTGCGTTATCAATCACTGGTTGATTTACACCTCCGAACGTATTTAATTGGAACAGGATCATAACCGCCTTTTGATAAAGGATTGCATCTTAATATTCTATAAGACGCTAAAATACCACCTTTAAATGCACCATATCTTTCAATGGCCTCTAATCCATATTCTGAACATGATGGATAATAAGGACATTTGGTATGCTT
The DNA here is from genome assembly GCA_000687675.1 of Lachnospiraceae bacterium NC2008. Lineage (GTDB taxonomy): Bacteria > Bacillota > Clostridia > Lachnospirales > Lachnospiraceae > NK4A136. The sequence goes on from JHWS01000010.1 coordinate 10,359, forward strand.
TAAAGGTGATAAATATTTCCTGTATAATTTAATTAGAAATATGAAAACTTTTTTCACTATTTTATTATTTTATTTATAACAACAAATCTGCTACAAATTCATTATTTTTTTATTTTATAGTTATTTTATGAAGTTTTGATAAATGCATGAAAGCGCTTTCTATCTCATGATATCTTACTTCTGAGGCTGACTTTCGTGCAACGACTACAATGTCAAGACCACTACTTAACACCACTTCATTAAGTCTATAGCTTTCTCTAATTAATCTGGCTAAACGGTGTCTAACGACACTATTTCCAACTTTTTTACTAACTGATATTCCAAGTCTGTTCATACTTAGTTGATTTTCACACACATACATAACCAGATACTTATTGGCCTTTGAACGGCCAAAGTCATAAACATTCTTGAAATCACTGTATTTCTTTAAAGAATCTGAATTTTTAGATAATTTCATCTAATAAAAACCCCTAATCTCAAAAAAAGGCCAAGCGGCCTCTTTTATGATTAAGCTGATAAAACTTTTCTACCCTTAGCTCTTCTAGCTGCAAGAACTTTTCTTCCTCCTGGAGTACTCATTCTTGATCTAAAACCATGAACCTTAGATCTCTGTCTCTTCTTAGGCTGGAATGTCATCTTCATAGTCAAATACACCTCACTTTCTACTATATATTTCTGGTTACAGAAATTCTTCTTTTTTAAACAGATAAATTTCTGTTTCAAGAAATAATCTGGTGTCAGAAAATCAGTTATGATTATATAAAAAGAAAACCTGTGCGTCAAGGAAAAATAAGACTTTTATATAATAAAAAATAATTGAAAAATTTATCAATTTTTTTATTATTCAACATCTTGTGGGTCATCATATATATCATCTACAACATCTATTTTTGATTGAAAATAAATAATTTACATAAATTTATCCACTAAATGTGGAAAAAATGTTGAAAACTTTTTTATAACCTTAAAAATTCCCATAAATTATGCACCTTTTACCTGTTAACAATGTTAATAGATTATACACAAATATCATTTTTGAAAAAATTAGATAATAATATGTTAACCACTACCTAAAAGGCTTATGACGTTTGAATTTTTCTTTTATTTAAAGTATTATATGACATGGACCTTTGAGGCATTATCCACATCTTTTTACTATATATAATAAGGATTAATGCCTATAGAAATATATACACAGGAGTTTTTTTTAATGGACCAAATTAAAGAAAAATGGGAAGAAATTAAAATTAATATAAAGAAAGAATACGATATTTCTGATATTTCATATAACATTTGGATCAGTCCATTAAAGTATTCATCTTGTAATAACAACCTTATTACTATATATGTTCCTAATACTCAGGAAGAGATGGTTCAGTATATTACTAAGAAATATAAACAGTTATTCGTAGCATTTATCTCAGATATGATGAATGATTATTACGATATTGAATTCTTACTTGAACCAGAATCAGATGATAATGACCTTAATAATAAGGAAACTGATATAGAGAAACACGCTGAGATACTAAGACAATCTAATCTTAATAATAAGTATAGATTTGAATCATTTGTCGTTGGTTCTAATAATAATATGGCACATTCAGCTTGTCTTGCAGTTGCCGAGTCTCCTGGAAAAGACTTTAATCCTCTATTTATATATGGTGGATCTGGACTTGGTAAGACTCACCTTATGAATTCAATAGGACATTATATTATTGAACATAATAGTAATATGAAGGTTCTATATGTAACCAGTGAGGAATTTACTAACGAAGTTATTGAATCAATCAGACTTGGTTCTTCAAGTGGTAATGTTTCAGCTATGACTAAGCTTCGTGATAAGTATAGAAATATTGATGTTCTACTTCTTGATGATATTCAGTTTATTATAGGTAAAACATCAACACAGGAAGAATTCTTCCATACATTCAATGCTCTTCATGATGCTGGTAAAGCAATAGTTATATCTTCAGATAAACATCCAAAAGAGATGACTACTCTTGATGAAAGATTTAGAAGTCGTTTCGAATGGGGACTTATTGTGGATATTCAGCCACCTGTATATGAAACAAGAATGGCTATTCTTAGAAAATATGCAGAAAACTTTGATAAAGAAATACCTAATGATGTAATTGATTACATTGCAACTAATATTAAGTCCAATGTAAGAGAGCTTGAAGGAGCATTTAATAAAGTAAATGCATATTCAAAGATAAATCAGAATAGAAAAATTGATATAGAACTTGCTAAAGAAGCTCTTAAAGATACAATCAATCCTGATAAACCAACTATTATCACTCCAAATCTTATACTTGATATAGTTGCAGAACATTATAATGTTGATCCAGAAGATATTATTTCTAAGAAACGTTCTTCTGAATTTACTAATCCACGTCATGTATTTATGTATCTTTGCAGAAATATGACAGATACAACACTTAAAGGTATAGCTGCTCTTCTTGAAAGAGATCATACAACTGTTATGCACGGTATTGATAAAATATCAAATGAGATTGATAATAATCCAGAACTTAAAGAAACAATTAAGGTATTAAAAAACAAAATAACTTCTTCTTAAAATAATTTATAAGAATACATATATATAATAGGAAGAAACTCGTACAAAATTATACCCGGCAGTTACCGGGTTATTTTAAAATCGAGTAGGAAATATGAAATATTTCCCTACTCGCAGCGCCGTCCGCGTCCGGCCAAGCCGGATTAATTCCTTGCGCGGACGTGCGCATAAAAAATTATCAATATAAATATCCACATAATGTGTATAAATAATGTTAAGTAATTGTTAACTTAAAGTTGATAACTATCTATAGCATTTTATACACATATAAAAAATAATATTTTCTTATTTTAGGCTTATTTAGAAGTGTTTATAACTTGAAATATAAAAAATTAAAAATAAGTCTTATTCACAGGGTTATCCCTTTTATTTTTCCCTTTAATTTAGTATAATAGAATAGGTTTTGCACTTAATTAACAAGACCTATTAAGAATATTAATAATTAATATATTTATAAATAATATACAGGGCAAAGGAGGGACCTTTTCAAATGAAAATTGTTTGTTCAAAATCTGAACTGGTTAATGGAGTTAATATTGTATCAAAGGCAGTACCTGCTAATACAACAATGTCAATTCTTGAATGTATATTAATTGATGCTTCTAAGGGTGAGATTAAATTTACATCTAATGATACTGAGATTGGTATAGAAACAGTTGTTGATGGAACTATTGAAGAAAAGGGAACTATTGCAATAGATGCAAAGATGCTTCTTGAAGTTGTAAGAAAGCTTCCTGATGCAGATATTACTATAGCAACTGATGATAATTTTTCTACTAATATTACATGCGGTAAGCTTAAGTTCAACATTATGGGTAAAGACGGTAAAGACTTTACTACTCTTCCAACAGTTAATAAGAAAGATGCTGTTATTATTTCCCAGCTTACATTTAAAGATATTATTAGACAAACTATCTTTTCTATAGGTGTTAACGAGAGCAACAAGGTTATGAGTGGTATTCATCTTGTTATTAAAGAAGATGAACTTAAGATGACTTCTCTTGATGGACACAGAGTTTCTATTAGAAAAGTTAAACTTAAAGATAAATATGAAGCTAAGGAAATTATTATTCCAGGAAAGACACTTAGCGAAGTAAGTAAGATTTTATCTGGTGGTGCTGATGATGATATTAGCATCTACATTGAAGATAATTATGTATTATTTGAATTTGGTAAGTCTATTGTAGTTTCAAGACTTATTGAAGGTAAGTATTTTGCAGTTGATAAGATGATGTCTTATGACTATGAAACTAAGGTTACTATTAGTAAGAAGGCACTTTATGACTGTATAGACAGATCTATGCTTTTCTCTAAAGAAGGTAATAAGAAGCCTATAGTTGTTAACATTCATGACAATGTATTAGAGATTCTTGTTAATTCTCCACTTGGATCTATGGATGAAGAGCTTGAGATGAATAAGCAGGGTAAGGATATAACTATTGGATTTAATCCTAAGTTTGTTATAGATGCCCTTAAAGTTATTGATGATGAAACAGTTGATTTATACTTTGTAAATGCTAAAGCTCCTTGCTATATAAAGGACGAGAATGACAATTACATTTACTTTGTACTTCCTGTAAATCTTAATAACAGCAATTATTAATTATTAGGAACATATATGGAAACAGTTAAGATTAAAGATGAATTTATAAAGCTTGGTCAGGCTATGAAGCTTGCTAATATGGTATCAGAAGGTGCCGAAGCTAAGTTTGTTATTAATGATGGACTTGTTAAAGTTAATGGCCAGGTATGCACTATGAGAGGTAAGAAGCTCTATAGTGGAGATGAAGTAGAATATGATAATAAAAAGATAAAGATAGAATAAGATGATAATCAAATCATTAGAACTGGAAAATTTTAGAAATTATAAAAGCTTAAATATAGAGTTTGATAAGGGTGTAAACATCTTATATGGTGACAATGCCCAGGGTAAAACTAATATTCTTGAAGCTATATATGTATCAGCTACTACAAAATCTCACAAAGGTGCTAAAGATAAAGAAATCATTAATTTTGAAGCAGATGAAGCACATATAAAGACATATCTTGATAAAGAGGGTTTAGAAAGAAGAGTAGATATGCATCTTCGTAAATCTAAATCCAAAGGTATAGCAATAGATACAGTTAGACTTAAGAAAGCAGCCCAGCTGCTTGGACTTCTTAATGTAGTATTCTTTTCTCCTGAAGATCTTTCAATAATCAAAGATGCTCCAGCTCAAAGAAGAAGATTCGTTGATATGGAGCTATGTCAGCTGGATCAAAGTTATCTATATGATCTTAATCAGTATAATAAGATAATTGCCCAGAGAAATAAGCTTCTTAAGGATATGTATAATAACCAGGACCTTAAGAATATGCTTGGCATATGGGATATGCAGATTATTACATATGGCCAGAAGATTATTAAGAGAAGACGATTATTTGTAGAACAACTTAATGAAATTATAGATGAGATTCATTATAAATTATCTGGTGGTAAGGAAAAAATAAAAGTTGAATATGCTCCTTACGTAAGTGAAGATAATTTTGAAGAGATGCTTAAGAAGGCCAGAGAAAAGGATATAAAGCTTAAATCTACTTCAGTTGGCCCTCATAAAGATGATTTTATATTTATTGTTAATGGAATAGATATAAGAACTTATGGTTCTCAGGGACAACAAAGAACTGCAGCCCTTTCTCTTAAATTATCAGAGATAGAGCTTGTAAAGAAGATTACAGGTGATAATCCAGTACTTCTTCTTGATGATGTACTTTCAGAACTTGATTCTAACAGACAGAATCACCTTCTTAACAATATTGGTGATATTCAAACAATAATTACTTGTACCGGTCTTGAGGATTTTGTTAATAACAGAATTAAGATTAATAAGATTTTCAAAGTTGAAACCGGGGTAGTTATAAATGAGAATTAATAGGTTTTATAAACCTGTTAGATAAATTACATATGTGATTTATCTTAGTGGAGGTAAAAGAGGAAAATGAGCAACGTAGAAAATACGGGAACAGAGACAGTTACTAATGAATATGGTGCTGACCAGATTCAGATACTTGAAGGTCTTGAAGCTGTAAGAAAAAGACCAGGTATGTATATTGGTACTACATCTCTTAGAGGTCTTCATCATCTTGTATATGAGATTGTTGATAACTCAGTAGATGAAGCACTTGCTGGATACTGCGATACTATCAAAGTATATATTAATCCAGGTAATTCAATAACTGTTGTTGATAACGGTAGAGGTATACCTGTAGGCATTAACCACAAGGCAGGACTTCCTGCAGTTGAGGTTGTATTTACTGTGCTCCATGCCGGCGGTAAGTTTGGCGGTGGCGGATATAAGGTATCCGGTGGTCTTCACGGCGTAGGTGCTTCAGTTGTAAATGCCTTATCTACATGGCTTGAAGTTGAAATATCTAAAGATGGCCAGGTTTATAACCAGAGATATGAAAGAGGTAAAGTTTGCTACCCACTTAAGGTAGTTGGTACTTGTCCAAAAGATGTTACAGGTACTAAGGTAACATTCCAACCTGATCCTGAAATATTTGAAGAAACTATATATGATTTTGATACTCTAAAAAAGAGACTTCGTGAGATGGCATTCTTAACAAAGGGTCTTAGAATAGAGCTTTATGATATTCGTGAAGATGATAAGAAGAAAGAAGAAGTATTCCACTACGAAGGTGGTATTAAGGAATATGTTCAGTATCTTAACTCAAGCGAAACTCCACTTTATGAAGACATCATGTATTTCGAAGGAAATAAGAATGATGTTTATGTAGAAGTATCAGTTCAGCACAATGATGGATACAATGATAAGGTTTATGGCTTTGTTAATAATATTAATACTCCTGAAGGTGGTACTCACATCGAAGGATTTAAGAGAGCTATAACTAAAGTATTTAATGATTATGCAAGAACAAACAAGATTATTAAAGATACAGACCCTAATTTATCAGGTGATGATATAAGAGAAGGTCTTACAGCTATAGTATCAGTTAAGATTGGTAATCCACAGTTCGAAGGTCAGACTAAGCAGAAGCTTGGTAACTCAGAGGCTAGAGGTGCTGTTGAATCACTTCTTACTGAGAAACTTACTATTTATCTTGAGCAGAATCCTACTATTGCTAAGACAATATGTGATAAGTCAGTGCTTGCTCAGCGTGCCAGAGATGCAGCAAGAAAGGCCAGAGATCTTACAAGACGTAAGACAGCTCTTGAAGGTTCTTCACTTCCTGGTAAGCTTGCAGACTGTTCAGATAAGACTCCTGAAAACTGTGAAATCTACATAGTTGAGGGTGATTCTGCTGGTGGTAGTGCTAAGTCAGCAAGAAGCCGTGCAACACAGGCTATTCTTCCACTTCGTGGTAAGATTCTTAATGTTGAGAAAGCAAGAATTGATAAGATTTATGCCAATGCTGAAATCAAAGCTATGATTACAGCATTTGGTACAGGTATACATGAAGACTTTGATATCTCTAAACTTAGATATCATAAGATTATTATCATGACCGATGCCGATGTAGATGGTGCCCATATTGCAACACTTATGCTTACATTCCTCTACAGATTTATGCCAGAACTTATTAAGCAGGGACATGTATATCTTGCCCAGCCACCTCTATATAAGTTAGAGAAGAATAAGAAGACTTGGTATGCATATTCTGATGAAGAACTTGCAAGTATCATTAACGAAGTTGGTCGTGACCAGAATAATAAGATTCAGCGTTATAAAGGTCTTGGTGAGATGGATGCAGAACAGCTTTGGGAAACAACTATGGATCCTGAAAGACGTGTACTTCTTAGAGTCTGCATGGACGAAGATAATGAATCAGAGGTAAACCTTACATTTACAACACTTATGGGTGATAAGGTTGAACCAAGACGTGAATTTATTCAGGCAAATGCCAAGTTTGTATCTAATTTAGATATATAGCATAAAGGAGAAATAATGGAAGAGAACGTTTTTGATAAAATTCAAGAAGTTGATCTTAAGAAGACCATGGAAAAGTCTTATATAGACTATGCCATGAGTGTTATCGCTTCAAGAGCACTTCCAGATGTAAGAGATGGTCTTAAGCCAGTTCAGAGAAGAATTCTCTTCTCTATGACAGAGCTTCATAATGAATATGATAAACCTCATAGAAAATGCGCTCGTATCGTAGGTGATACAATGGGTAAATATCACCCACATGGTGACAGTTCAATCTATGGTGCATTAGTAAATATGGCTCAGGACTGGAATACAAGATACATACTTGTAGATGGCCATGGTAACTTTGGTTCTGTGGACGGCGACGGCGCTGCTGCTATGCGATACACAGAAGCAAGACTTTCAAAGATATCTTCTGCACTCCTTGCTGATATTAACAAGAATACAGTTGATTTTATACCAAACTTCGATGAAACAGAGAAGGAACCAACAGTACTTCCTTCAAGATATCCTAATCTTCTTGTTAATGGTACTACTGGTATTGCTGTAGGTATGGCAACTAACATACCACCTCATAACCTTAGAGAAGCAGTTAATGCAGTAGTTAAGATTATTGATAACCGTGTTGAAGAAGACAGAGATACTGATATAGAAGAACTTATGGAGATAGTAAAGGGTCCTGACTTCCCAACAGGTGCCCAGATACTAGGAACTAGAGGTATAACAGAAGCTTATAGAACTGGTAGAGGTAAGATTAGAGTTAGAGGTGTTACTAATATTGAGACACTTCCTAATGGTAAGAGCCAGATTATTATTACAGAGCTTCCTTACATGGTTAATAAGGCTAATCTTATTCTTAAGATGGCAGAGCTTGTTAAGAATAAGAAAATCGATGGTATTACAGATATCAGAGATGAGTCTAACCGTGAAGGTATGCGTGTAGTTATTGAGCTTCGCCGTGATGCCAATGCTAACGTTATACTTAATAAGCTTTATAAGCATACACAGCTTCAGGATACATTTGGCGTAATTATGCTTGCCCTTGTAAATGGCGAGCCTAAGGTACTTTCACTTCTTGATATGCTTACAGAATACTTAAAGCATCAGGAAGATGTAGTAACAAGACGTACAAAGTATGACCTTAACAAGGCTGAAGAACGTGATCACATATTACAGGGCTTACTTATAGCACTTGATAATATTGATGAAGTTATCTCAATTATCAGAAGCAGTAAGACAACTGCTGAAGCTAAGACAAGACTTGAAGAAAGATTCGGTCTTTCAGAAGTTCAGTCCAATGCTATCGTTGAGATGCGTCTCAAAGCTCTTACAGGTCTCGAAAGAGAAAAACTTGAAGAAGAGCACCAGCAGTTAGTTAAATTAATTGCAGAATTAAAAGCTATACTTGCAGATGAGAAGCTTCTTCTTGGAGTTATAAAAACTGAGATTACTGAGATTGGTGAGAAGTACGGTGATGACAGAAGAACATCAATCGGCTTTGATGATAGTGAAATCTCTATGGAAGATATGATTCCTAATGAGAATACAGTACTTGCCATGACTCACCTTGGATATATCAAGCGTATGACAGTTGATAACTTCAAGGTACAGCATAGAGGTGGTAAGGGTATCAAGGGTATCACTACTATAGAGAATGACTTTATAGAAGATCTTCTTATGACTACTACTCACCACTACATACTCTTCTTTACAAACTTTGGTAGAGTATACAGACTTAAGGCTTACGAAATACCTGAATCAAGCAGAGTTGCAAGAGGTACAGCCATGGTTAATCTGCTTCAGCTTAACCCAGGCGAGCATGTATCAGCTGTTATCCCTGTTAAAGAATACAATGAGAATAAGAATATTTTCATCGTAACTAAGAAGGGTATCGTTAAGAAGACATCTATTATGGAATATGCTCATATTAGAAAGACTGGTATCATCGGTATCAACCTTCGTGATGATGATGAGCTTATCGAAGTTAAGCAGACAGATGCTGATACAGAGATATTCCTTGTTACAAAATATGGTAAATGTATAAGATTCAAAGAAACTGACGTACGTACTACAGGTCGTAGTGCTATGGGTGTTATAGGTATGACACTTAACTATGACGATGAAGTAGTTGGTATGCAGCTTGATCATCAGGGTGATTCACTTCTTATCGTGTCTGCAAATGGTATGGGTAAGAGAACATCTACTGACGAATACAGCGTACAGAACCGTGGTGGTAAGGGTGTGAAGTGTTACAAGGTAACAGATAAGACCGGTGATATCATAGGTGTTAAGGCTGTTAATGATGATCATGAAATTATGATGATTACTTCAACAGGTATAATCATACAGATTAAGATGTCAGATCTTCGTCTGATTGGTAGAGATACATCAGGTGTTAAACTTATTGATCTTGAAGATGGCGTAACAGTTGCACAGATTGCCAAGGTTAGAGAAAAAGTCAGTGATGGTGTAAGTGAATTCGACAATGTTGATGATGCACTTGAAGATATTCCAGAACAGGAAATCATAGATGATGATTTCGACGAAGATGAAGATATGATCTTCCCTAAAGAGGAAGATGAGGATGAATAAGTAGAATATCCTCATAATAATAACTTGTAAGGCAGTGGTTTTATACCTCTGCCTTTACGTGCTTATTATAGAAGGGTAAAATGAATATCCCTACTAAATAAAGATAGAAAGAAGATGAATTAAGATGGAAAGTTATCAGGTTCTTAGAGACCTAGCAATTATTATTATTTGTGCAAAATTTTTTGGTATCGTAGCAAAGAAGTTCAAGGCTCCAATGGTAGTTGGAGAGATTATATCAGGTTTAATAATAGGTCCATGTCTACTTGGATGGGTTGAGCAGACAGATTTTATTAAATACCTTGCAGAGATAGGTGTAATACTTATTATGTTCTCAGCAGGACTAGAGACAGATTTAAAAGAACTTAAAAAATCAGGCCTTAAAGCATTTTTAATTGCATGTATGGGTGTAGCTGTACCACTAATTGGCGGAACTATATTATATATGTGCTTCTACGGATTTGATGGATTTGGTACTGAAGAATTCTTTAAAGCACTCTTTGTAGGAAGTATCATGACTGCAACAAGTGTTGGTATCACAGTTGAAACACTTAAAGAGATGGGATACTTACAGGGCTCTACAGGCCAGACAATACTAAGCGCTGCTATTATTGATGATGTTATAGGTATCATCGTACTTACATTTGTCATAGCACTTAAGGACCCAACAGCTAACCCGGTTATGATTACCGGAAAGACAGTTTTATTCTTTGTTCTTTCAATAATTACAGGTATCGTTATTTATAAGATATTCAAATGGCTTGATGCAAGATATCCACACACAAGAAGAATTCCTATTATAGGTCTTGCACTTTGCTTTGCATTTGCTTATCTGGCAGAGAAATACTTCGGCATAGCGGATATTACAGGTGCTTATGTTGCCGGTATCATCCTTTGTAACGTACAGGATGCCAGCTATATTGATAGAAAAGTTACAGTTAGTAACTACATGATATTTGGTCCTATGTTCTTTGTATCTATAGGACTTAAGACAGATTTAAGTAGCTTATCTGCAGATATGATCTGGTTCTCTGTAGGCTTCGTTTTAGTAGCTATGATTACAAAGATTATTGGCTGCGGACTTATGGCTAAAATATGCAAGATGAAGACATCAGAATGTATCAAGGTAGGCTTTGGTATGATGACAAGAGGTGAAGTTGCTCTTATCATTGCACAGAAGGGACTGAATCTTAATATAATAAGTTCAGCCTTCTTTACACCGGTAATATTGTTAATACTTGTATCAAGTATAAGTGTTCCGATTTTACTTAAACTTATGTATCACAAGTATCCGGAAGTAAGCGCATAGAATCTAAACAGGGCGCTAGCACAGTAAAATAAGGCACATTAGGGCACATCAGGGGAGAATAAGTATGAAGAATAAAAAAATGCAACTTGGAATCGGACTGGCACTTCTTCTTATACTGGGCATAATTGTTTTAGCAGTTAAGATGCCAAAGAAGGAGACAAAGAAAGACTCTGTAAGTACAGATGTGGCAAAGGTAGAAACTACTAACTCTGGTGAGGAAGTAAAGGTTACTGAAGCTACAAATGAATCTACTTCTAGTGAAGCTGCTACCACTAATGGAGATGCTAGCGGCCAGGTAGAAAATAATAATAAACCTGATGAGAATAAGGTTATAGATGAAAATCAGGTACCTGCTACTGAAAAGGTAGAAACAAATACAGTTACCAATGCAAAGACAGAAGGTGGAACACCAGTAGCTAACCACGGTAAGCTTTCTGTAAAGGGTACTAACCTTGTAGATAAGAATGGTAATCCTTTCCAGATTAAGGGTGTATCAACTCACGGAATTCAGTGGTTCCCAGAGTATGTTAACAAGGATGCATTTAAAACTATTCGTGATGAATGGGGCGCAAACTGTATCAGACTTGCTATGTATACAGATGAAAGCGGTTACTGCAATGGTGGTGACAAGGCATCAATTAAGCAGACTGTTAATGACGGCGTATCATATGCAACAGATCTTGGTATGTATGTAATCATTGACTGGCACATACTTCACGACCTAGATCCAAATAAGTATAAAACAGAAGCTATCTCATTCTTTGATGAGATGTCTAAGAAATATAAGGATTACGACAATGTAATCTATGAAATCTGTAACGAGCCTAATGGTGGAACAACATGGTCACAGGTTAAGTCTTATGCAGAGGAAGTTATTCCTGTAATTAAGGCTAATAATCCAGATGCAATTATCATCGTTGGTACTCCAACATGGAGTCAGGATGTAGACCAGGCAGCTAAGGACCCAATTAAGGGATACACTAATATCATGTATACCATTCATTTCTATGCTGCTACACATAAGGATGACCTTAGAAATAAGATGTCATCTGCTATAGCATCAGGACTTCCAATATTCTGTACAGAATTTGGTATCTGCGATGCCAGCGGTAATGGTTCTATAGATAAGGACTCAGCTAACAAGTGGATCGCTTCTATGAATGATAATAATGTTAGCTACTGTATCTGGAACTTATCTAATAAAAATGAGTCAAGTTCTCTTATTTCCAGCGGCTGCGATAAGAAATCTGGCTGGACAGAAAGTGAGCTTTCAGAAGAAGGAAAATGGTATGTAGACGTACTTAATGGTAAGGCTACAGGAGTTACAGCAAGTTCTTCTTCTACAACAACAACTAATAATAACAATAATAATAACAGCAGCAATAATACATCTTCTTCATCAGCTGCAGTTACAGCTTCATCAGCTAACACTTCGGCTTCACTATCATCTTCTAATAGCTGGGATGAAGGCGGAAAGAAATGCTATCAGTATACACTTACAGTAAAGAATACAGGTTCTTCAGCAGTTAAGAACTGGAAGGTAAGTGTAGACTTTGGAACTGGTGTATCTATTAACAATTCATGGAATGGTACATTTTCAGCTAGTGGAAACACTGTAACAGTAACACCTGCTGACTTTAACAATGAGATTAAGGCAGGTTCTAGTGTGGAAGTCGGATTTATTATTAAAGCAAACGGAGCAGTTTCTAATCCTACAGTTACAATTAACTAATAATATTAATAGGTTATAAATCGGGGGAAGCCTATGGAAGATAACAGAAGCTTACTAGACAGACTTAATGAAAAAGAAGAGGCAGCAGGTCTTGATAAAGCAGAAGCTAAGAAAGATGACATAAAGGAAAACAAAACTTCTTCTAATAAGTCTGCAAAGAAGAAGAATACAGATAATGCTGAAAAGGTTATCTGGGGAGCCTGTGGATTCTTAGGTGCCATATTCTTAATTATGCTTATAGTATTTATAAGCAGAACAGCAGGTGCCAAGAAGGCTGATAAGGACCCTATCGATTTAGGAAATAATACTGTTACTACAAGTCAGACAGGTTCAGGAAACAGTGAAGTAACAGGACAGACAGGTAATAATAGTTCACAAGGTGAACAAAATGGAAATATAGTAAGTTCTGAAAAAGGTCAGCCTGTAGTATTTACTTCCAATGCAAGTCAGTCAAAAGAAGGAGACTGGCTCTTTGTAGAAGGTAATCAGATTGTTGACAGAGAGGGTAAACCAGTATGGCTTACAGGTGTTAACTGGTTTGGTTATAACACAGGTACTAATACTTTTGATGGTCTTTGGGCATGCGACCTTAATTCATCAATAGATGCAATTGCAGACCACGGATTTAACCTCCTTAGAATACCTATTTCAACAGAACTTCTTCTTCAATGGAAGAACGGAGAATATCCTACAGCTAATTTTAACCAGGCAACCAATGATTATCTTGTAGGTATGAATTCTCTTGAGATATTTAACTATGTCTTAGACCGCTGCGAGCAGAATGGTATCAAGGTTATGCTTGATGTTCACTGTGCCAAGACAGATGCTTCAGGTCACACTGTGAACCTTTGGACTAACGGCGATATTACAGAACAGGACTTTATCGATGCCTGGGTTTGGGTTGCTGAAACCTATAAAGATAACGATACTATCATAGCATTTGACCTTGAGAATGAGCCTCATGGTAAGCCTTTCGAGGAAGAGAAAGCTATATGGAATGATTCTACAGATTCTAATAACTGGAAGTATGTAGCAGAAAAGACAGCAGCAGCTATATTTGAGAAGAATCCTAATGTCCTTATAGTAGTAGAAGGACTTGAGATATATCCTGTGGATATAAAGACCAATGGTGATTATCATTCAACAGATGATGACGATTATTATTTCTCATGGTGGGGTGGTAACCTTAGAGGAGTTAAGGATTATCCAGTAGACCTTGGAGAGTTTAATAATAAGCTTGTATATTCACCACATGATTACGGTCCAACAGTTTACCAGCAGCCATGGTTCTATGATGGATACGACTATGATTCACTTATGGCAGATTGTTGGCATGATAACTGGTTCTACATCTACGAAGAAAATACAGCACCTATACTTATAGGTGAATGGGGCGGCTATATGACAGAGCCTAACCTTACCTGGATGACACATCTTCGTACTTTAATTGGTAAATATCATCTTAATTACACATTCTGGTGCTTTAATTCTAACTCAGGAGATACAGGTGGACTCGTTCTTGATGATTTCACTACCTGGGATGATGAGAAGTATGAATTTGTAAAAGAAGTTTTATGGCAGCAAAATGGCAAGTTTGTAGGACTTGACCATGAAGTACCACTTGGAAAAAACGGTATCTCACTAAGTGACGCTGAATTTGAAAAATGGTAAAATGTAGCAAATATAACACATACGAGGAATAAACTTGAAAAAGAAATTATTAATTTCATTAACTTTAATTACCTGTATAGCATTATGTGCAGGATGTGGAAAAAAGAAGGCTTCAGTTGCAGATAATCTTATAAAAGATGATCCAACTAAGGTTGAAGGTCTTGAGCAGTATGCAGATATGCCAGGAGTTACAACAGATTCTGTAATAGAAGAGCCTACAGTGTCTGAAAATAGCATGGATGTATCAGGTAATGAAGCAGTTTCGGACAATGCTATAGATGTATCAGAAAACAGTGTGTCAGCAGATTCAGTATCAGCTGATTCTGTTTCAGAAGATACAGTTTCTTCTGATAAGGCAGAGCTTGAAGATTTAGGAGCATCTGTTTATACACCTAAGGAGAATAATGAGCTTACTATTGCCAATCTTTCAGGAAGACGTCTCGATGCAGTATATGTAACATTCTCTGCAGGTAACCTTAAGGGAAGTGAGATTCTTGGAAAGAAGAAGCTTGCAGATGGGGGAACATATACTTATAAAATAAGTGATATGCAGAGCCTTAGAGAAGCTGGAGTAATCAAGCTTTCTATAACAGTTATTGATAAGCATGAGAAGGATATCAATTTTGGTGAGATAGAGATTGTGGATCCTAACAATATGACCATAGTTCTGGCTCATGAAGGGAAGAATTATTACATGTATCAGTACTAAAAAAGCTGCATGTAGCAGCTTATGTAGTCGGAATGACGCGATTCGAACGCGCGACCCCTTGCTCCCGAAGCAAGTGCTCTACCAAACTGAGCCACATTCCGTGAAGTACTTTCTTATTCTAACACTATTAGAATATTTATGACAGAAGTATTTAGTTAATAAGAGGCTCTATAGTTTGATTGCCCCTTACAGTAAACTATGCTACACTTTTGTTTGCAATTATATTAACAATCTTGCGAAAGCCGCGAGAATAAACAATCTGCATTATATGCGATAATAAACAAGATGGAGGCCCACAATGAATCCTATTAAAGAAGGAAAAGTTAGAGAGATTTATGACAACGGCGACAGCCTTATTATGGTAGCAACTGATAGAATCAGCTGTTTCGATGTAATCCTTAAGAACACTGTTACTAAGAAGGGTGCAGTTCTTACACAGATGAGTAAGTTCTGGTTCGATATGACAGAGGATATTATCCCTAACCATATGATCTCTGTAGATGTTAATGATATGCCTGAATTCTTCAGACAGCCAAAATTCACAGGTAATTCTATGATGTGTAAGAAGCTTGAGATGCTTCCAGTAGAATGTATCGTTCGTGGTTACATCACAGGTTCAGGCTGGGCTAGCTACAAGGAGAATGGTACAGTATGTGGTATCAAGCTTCCAGAAGGTCTTAAGGAATCAGATAAGCTTCCTGAACCAATATATACACCATCTACAAAGGCTGAGATTGGTGATCATGATGAAAATATCAGCTATGAGCAGTCTGTAGAATATCTTGAGAAGAGATTCCCAGGTAAGGGTGAGGAATACGCTAAGATGCTTCGTGATGCAACACTTGCTCTTTACAAGAAATGCGCTGATTACGCACTTTCTAAGGGTATCATCATTGCAGATACTAAGTTTGAATTCGGTCTTGATGAGAACGGCAAGCTTGTAATCGGTGATGAGATGCTTACACCAGATTCATCTAGATTCTGGCCACTTGAAGGCTATGAACCAGGTCATTCACAGCCATCATACGACAAGCAGTTTGCTAGAGATTATCTTAACGCTAACAAGAATGCAGCTGGCGAAAGACCAGACACACTTCCTCAGGATGTTGTAGATAAGACAATCGACATCTATCTTGAAGCTTATGAGAAGCTTACAGGTAAGAAGCTTGAGGTATAAGAAAAAGTAAATATAATAATGTAAAGGTTCCGAATTAAAGTCGGAACCTTTTTTAAATTTATATGTATGAGGATACGAAATAGTTATAAATATATGTTACAATATTTATGTATCGTAGGGGGTTATCGGTTGAGATAAACCGATGTTATATCGACATAGGGAATTACTAGATGGCTGAAAGTATAATAGATATTGGGCAGGATGAATATGGTTTGATGTCAGCAGAAGCGAAGAGTGCGATGGAGAAGTCGCCGATTCCTTTTGCTGTTTATTATATGGAAAACGGAAGATATAAGATATATCTTGTATCTGATGGTTTATGCCGCTTATTCGAGGAAAGCAGGCAGCAACATCTTGAAAGGATTACCAGCGAAGATCCATTCTGTAACCTTCCAAGAAGTGAATCTAAAGAATTACTTAGAAATATCAGTGAATTCGTAGAAAGAAATATCCCTTTTAATGTTATATATCATACATTTACGCGGGCAGGCAGACGTATTATGATTCACAGTATTGCTCACGATATGTATACAGAAGATGGCAAACGATATGCCATCGTTAGTTTTGATGATGAGTCTGACGATAAAGCACAGTTTCTTTTCCAGGATAAGGATGACGAAGAAACAACAGTATTAGCTAGTTTGTGCAATGACTATACTACAATTTGGCTTGTAGACTCAGAAGATAGAACAGTAAAGCTGATAAGAGTAAACAGGAAGTATCCGGAAATTAAGGAGTTTGTCAGCACAACAGCCTCATTTGTAGATTTTGAGCTATGTAAGAAGGCAACAATTAATAAATTTGTAGAAGCAGAAGACAGAGACAGAGTCCTTAAGATGCTTACTATAGATAATCTTCGTAACAATGTAAAAGATGATGAGGTTTATACCATAACTTTCAGACGTGTAAGTATAGAGGGCGAAACCAGCCATCTTCAGCTTTGTGTCAGCAAGGTGGTAATAAACGGTCAGGAAAATTTTGTTATAGGAATTCGAGATGTAAAAGCTCTTGTTAAGCAGGAGGTAGAATTCCAGGAGAAACTTCAAAAGACTATGGAGAAGGTTGAGGCTGCAGACAAGGCAAAATCTTCATTCCTCTTTAATATGTCACACGATATCCGTACACCAATTAATGCAATTATCGGATTTACAGAGCTTGCTGAGACCTATGAGGACAATACAAAGAAGCGTAAGGAATGCATAGATAATGTAAAACTGGCAAGTCGTCAGCTTCTTAATATACTTAATGATGTTTTAGAGATGGCCCGTATCGAAAGCGGTACCATGACCATCGAGACAGATGTAGAAGATACAGTAGTATTCCATGATTCGTGGATGGCTATGTTTGATGCTGAGTTTAAGAAGAAGAAGCTAAATATCCGGGAGGAATTTGGGGTTAACAGCAGATATCTTTATATGGACTGGACCCATCTTTCTGAGATATTCATGAATATTATAAGCAATGCCATAAAGTATACCCCAGAAGGTGGTATTATCACTGTTAAGTCAAGAGAACTTCCTGGCAGATACAGCGAAGAGTGTATTATAGAAACAGTATTTGAAGATACCGGTATAGGTATGTCTCAGGAGTTTGTAGACAGAGCATTTGAAGAATTCTCAAGAGAGCGTAATACAACATTAAGTGGTATACAGGGTACAGGACTTGGCCTTGCTATAGTTAAACATATTGTAGACCTTATGGAAGGTACTATAGTAATAGAAAGTGCTATCGGTGAAGGAACCAAGGTTACACTTCGTACTCCTCATAAGATAGGTTCTAAGGACCAGATATCTCCTCATTTTGAGCTGAAGAATGAAATTAAGGCCCTTAAGGGTAAGCGTATCCTTCTTGCAGAGGATAATGATATCAATGCGGAGATAGCTATGGAAATCCTTCGTAAAGTAGGTATGATTGTTGACAGGGCTGAAGATGGAGTAATCTGTATAGATATGCTTAAGAAGGCACCTGTAGGAACCTATGATGCTATCCTTATGGATATCCAGATGCCTAATATGGACGGTTACAGGGCAACTCATGAGATCCGCTGCATGGCTCAAAAGTCCAAGGCGTCTATCCCTATACTTGCTATGACCGCCAATGCATTCAAAGAAGATGCACAAAAAGCCATAGCTTCCGGTATGAACGGACATATAGCCAAGCCAATAGATTTAAACAGGCTTATGAATATGCTTGAAGCTGTGATGCGATAAATTAACGATTGACAATTAAATAAAAATGCAATAGGCTATCAGATGACAATAATATAAATGCTAGGGGCGCATGTGCTGAGATCATTGAAAAATGAACCCTTATTACTTGAACCGGATAATACCGGCGTAAGGAAGCTTATATATATGCTGTGGCTTAGAGCCATTAGTTCACATTGTGAACAGCATATAATAAATTATGATGCATATCCTCCTGGCAGAGAATACAGGAGGATTTTTTTATGTCTAAATTTATTAAACTAATCGAAGAGGACGGCTATTCATACTATGCAATGACAAAATCAGGCTATATTGCTTTAATTGTGCTTATGATCTTATTCATAGCTGTTGCTGCTCTTATTATCGGAAAGAGACAGAAGGCAAATAAGCTTGGAGCTAAGTCTCTTGCATTTGCAGGTATAGCTCTTGCCCTTGCCTTTGTTACTTCTTACATCAAGTTTGAAATGCCTATGGGTGGTAGTGTAACGCTCTTTAGTATGTTCTTTATAACAATTATTGGTTATATATATGGTATTAATGTTGGCCTTATTACAGCATTTGCCTATTCACTTCTTCAGTTTATACAAAGTGGTGGTACATATTTCCTTACACCATTCCAGACTTGCTGTGACTACTTCTTAGCATTCACAGCTCTTGGCGTAGCAGGTTTCTGGTACAAGAAGAAACACGGACTTGTTATAGGTTATGTTGTAGCTTGCATCGTAAGAGGTCTTTTCCACACAATCGGTGGTTACATGTACTGGATGGACTATATGCCAAAGAGCTTCCCAAAGAGTCTCGCATCAATCTATCCAATCGTATACAACTACTTCTATATCCTTGTTGAGATGATTGTTACACTTATCGTAATCAACCTTCCACCAGTTAAGAAGGCAATTAAAAAGGTAGTAGATCTTGCACAGAACAATTAATAAAATATAAGAACGTTACTCCACCCCTTGGGGTAACAGACTTTATTAAAGCATGGGGCCGGCAAATATGCTCGCCCCATGCTTATTTTTGTGGTAGAATATGTGTCATGGACGATAGAGATAATCAGATGTCATTATTTGATATGCTTGATGATAACAGCAGTATGTTTATGTCAAGTGATGACGATTTTATAAGCGTAGATGAATATGAGGAAAGAAGGCAGCAGGGCACTTTAGATGAGCCTGTTGTAGACAGTGTCAGCCAGGACGATGTTAGCAAAGACAAGGCCGAAGTAGATGTCGTAGCCAGCGAGAAAGCCGCTTCAGTTACTTATAAGGCCCAGGAAGCTGTTGATACTAAAGAGGACAAGGTTGATCAGGCTATTAATAAAGCCTTATCTACACCTGTAAGCCGTGCCAAGGGCATAAATCTTACTATTAAGGAAGCATTTGGCCCATATGAAGCAGGTCAGAGCTTAGCACTAATATCTTATACTACGGATAATGAAGGAATAATAAGAGCTCTTTTCCAGACTCAGTCAGGAAGAATCATCTCCCTTATGTATCCTAATTTCGAGGAATACAAGAAGGTTTGGGGAGTATAATATGCGCAGGCCCGTGCAGAGTAATATCCCGGCTAAAGCCGGGCACGGGCCGCGCAGCGAGTAGATGAGACTGCGTCTCTCTACTCGATTAAAATAAAACAGGCCCGAAGGTTAACTTAGTTACACCAACAGGTCTGTTATTTTTATGCGCAGGCTCGCGTGTGGAAAAATCCCGGCTAAAACCGGGCGCGACCCGCGCGGCCAGAAGGTGGGGCACCCTCCTTCTCGATTTTGATTTATTATATCTTATTCGTTAAATACTCTGAATGAACAAATGAATGGGATAAGCTTATCTTCTTCATTTACTGCATTAACAATACCTACTATCATAAGTATTACTATAACTACGTGAACAACATTAAGGACTATACCAAAGATAACTCCTATTACTGGAACGAACCAGAAGATGTTACCAATTACACCAAGAAGTAATCCTGCAACACCAAGTACAAAGCCCTGGTTCTTGTGATTAAGTGACGCATTGGCATCCCCTGCAAGTGCAGCTATAATCCAGCCAATGAATGTGCAGTAGTAAAGCACGTTAGTAGTTTTCTCGTTCATAACATTAGCTCCTTTCATTATTAGAAGCAAATGTCATCGTCATAAGCCCTTTTATGATATTTGCCCCTTTTTTCCCTTTTGTTAGATGTTAAAATAAAAAGTCCGACCCCAGCACTCTCGAGGTGCCAAAACCGAACTTTGAGAATGCACCGCCAGGGGTTCGAACCCTGGACACCCTGATTAAGAGTCAGGTGCTCTACCAACTGAGCTAGCGGTGCGTATGCTTTATTGTTTCGCATTTATCAACGCGCAAGTTGTATTATATTATAGTGTCTATAACTTTTCAAGTACTTTTTTATAAAAAAATGGAAAATATATGAAAATAATGATAAAGTGGTATTTGTAACAGCACAAAACCTAGGAAATTAGCGATTTATTATTTATAAAATACGGCTTTATATGTTTAATATAGTGAAGGCCGGGGTATTTTTGGAGATATAATGATATTTGATAGCCATGCACATTATAATTCGGAGGCATTTGACCAGGATAGGGAAGAAGTTTTAGCTTCCATGGCCCCTGCCGGAGTAAGCAGGATTATGAATGTAGCAGCAGAGATGGATTCTATAGACCAGATTATAGAACTTACAGAGAAATATCCATATATATATGGGGCCCTTGGTATCCACCCTAGCGAGTGCCAGCCTCTTACTAATGAATATTTGGACTATATAAAGAAGGAAATACTTGCTCACGATAAGATAAGAGCCCTTGGAGAGATTGGACTTGATTATCACTGGCCTGATCCTACAAAAGAGGTTCAGAAGAAGTGGTTCGATGCCCAGCTTGATATGGCAAAAGAACTGAACATGCCAGTAATCATTCACTCCAGAGATGCCTGCAAGGACACTATGAACATCTTATCAGCTCACAAGGACATCACAGGTATCATCCACTGCTTTTCTTATACAAAAGAAACAGCCCTTCAGTATGTGGATATGGGCTACGTAATTGGAGTAGGTGGAGTAGTTACCTTTAAAAATGCCAGCAAACTTAAAGAAGCAGTTAAAGCACTTCCTCTTGATAAGATAGTTCTTGAAACAGACTGCCCTTATATGGCTCCAACACCATACCGAGGTGAGAGAAATGACTCCAGATATATCTCTCTTGTAATAGATGAGATAGCCAGTTTAAAGGGTATTGACAGGGAAGAGGTTGAGGAAACCTGCTATAAGACAACCTGCAAGGTTTATAACCTTCCAGAGTAAGAAATAGTATTAGTTATAGAAAGAGAAGGATAGGAAATTTGCCAACACTTGGAACACCAACTGCCACAGCGGCAGTAATTAATAAATACAACTTTCATTTTGCTAAGAAATTCGGACAGAACTTCCTTATAGACAGGAGTATGCTTGAAAAGATTGTGGAAAGTGCGGATATTACTAAGGATGACACAGTCTTAGAGATTGGACCGGGTATCGGTACTATGACTCAGTATCTTGCAGAGAGCGCTAAGCAGGTTATAACTGTAGAGATTGACACTAACCTTATTCCTATCCTTAGGGATACTTTGTCTGATTACGACAATATAACTATTATAAATGAAGACATACTTAAGCTTGATCTTAACAAGCTTGTTGATGATTATAATGAAGGAAAGCCGGTTAAGGTAGTAGCTAACCTTCCTTACTATATTACAACACCTATTATTATGGGTCTTCTTGAGAAGCATGTGCCTCTTGAAAGCATAACTATTATGGTGCAGAAAGAGGTTGCTGACAGGATGCAGGTTGGTCCTGGAACTAAGGACTACGGAGCATTGTCTCTGGCTGTTCAGTACTATGCTAAGCCTGAGATTACAGCTCAGGTTCCACCAGAGTGCTTTATGCCCCGTCCCAATGTATCAAGTACTGTTATCAAGCTTACACTTTATGATAAGCCACCGGTTGAAGTTAAGGATCCGGCTCATATGTTTAAGCTGGTAAGAGCTTCATTTAATCAGCGTAGAAAAACCTTATCTAACGGACTTTCCAACGATAAGAGCCTGGGGCTTACAAGAGACGATGTAGTAGCTGCTCTTGAAACTATGGGGCTTAGCGCAACTATAAGAGGTGAAGTTCTGACTTTGGAGCAGTTTGCCCAGCTTTCAGATTTATTAAAGAAGTAAATCAAATATGTTATTTCCAAGTAAAGAATTCTTATTTATATTTTTGCCAGTAGTTCTGGCTGTATATTATCTGATTCTTCGTAAAACCAAGAATCTAAAGAATATCTGGCTTCTACTGGCCAGTCTCTTTTTCTATGCTTATGGAGAGCCGGTATATGTATATCTTATGATAGGCACCGTGCTTGCTAACTATCTGTATGGCATATTGGTGGATAAATTCAGGGGTAAGAAGCCTTTGGTTTATATCATAATTGCAGCAATGGTTATTACTAATCTGGGTATCCTTGGATATTTTAAATATTACAGATTTACTGTCCTACAGATAAACAGATTCGCCCATTCTAATATCTCAGTTCCAGAGATAGCACTTCCAATTGGTATATCATTCTTTACCTTTCAGGCTATGAGTTATGTTTTTGACGTATACAGACAGAAGGGAAAGGTTCAATATAATCCTCTTAAGGTCGGCTTGTACATAGCACTGTTTCCACAGCTTATAGCAGGACCTATTGTCAGATATGAGACTATAGCTGATCAGATAGATAACAGAAAAGAGAATTTCGACGATTTTTCCAAAGGTGTCTACAGATTTATGGTGGGACTATGTAAGAAGGTCCTTATAGCCAACAATCTTGCCATGGTTGCTGACAGTATCTTTGAAAGAGTAGGGGCAGCAGGTTTTGATGGAACTGTAGCCCTTGCATGGCTTGGTGGCATATCATATACACTTCAGATATTCTTTGATTTTGCCGGATATTCAGATATGGCTATAGGACTTGGCCAAATGTTTGGTTTCCACTTTGAAGAGAACTTCAATTATCCTTACATAGCCCACAATATTACTGACTTTTGGAGAAGATGGCATATCTCTATGCAGACCTGGTTTAGGGACTATCTTTATTTCCCTATGGGTGGCAGCAGGGTGAAGATGCCTCGTCTTATCTTTAATATGTTTGTAGTCTGGTTATGTACAGGTATATGGCACGGTGCCAATTGGACCTATCTTGCATGGGGAATATTAAACCTTTGCTTACTTCTTTTTGAACGATTTACTGGAATAGCTAAGAAGAAGAATATAATCCTCAGGTTATATACCCTAGTAGCTATAGTTGTAAGTATGGTAGTTTTCAGGTCTACAGGACTTGGCAGCGCGGCCAAGTATGTTATGGCATTATTTGGTATTCATGTCACGGGGGCAGGCGCCGGCGTGGTGACTATATTCTTAAGAAGATACTGGATTTATTATATCTTTGCCATAGTGGCAGCAGTACCGGTGGTACCTTGGCTTGAGAAGAAGTTTAGCCAGAAGGAAGGCGCTACCGCTACAGTCTTTAACATAGTAGAGGGCTTTGTTCTTCTCTTTATGTTCTTATTTTCTATGACATTTATCTTCGGAAATGCCTATAGTCCGTTTATATACTTCAACTTTTAAGTTTCGAATACTTTTCGGATACGTGGCCGTAAAAGAGCTTGGGATTTCGTCTCCGCGGCAATTAATGTCGCAGATTAAACCCTAAGCCCTTTTTTGGCCACTTTATTAGTGAAAATATAAACCAAATAAGTATAGTTAAAATTAGTAGAAAAATATTTTAAGATTTTTCTTGAAAAGAATTTTTAATTAGATTAGCCTTTTCTTAGGACGTCCAAATCTTACCTAAGAGGAGGCTAATTTAATTGAATAAAGAAGAATTACACAAACTGGTAGCAGAAAGTAAGAAAAATGAAAGCAATATTTGTCAGATATGTGCTTCAAGAGATGGTCAGGTGGTATATGAAGATACCTGGCGGGGATTTACGGCAGAGGATGCCATCAACGTAAACTCTGTAACCAAAGGCATTATGGCAATACTTACCGGTATTGCAGTAGACAAGGGATGTATAAAGAGCGTAGATGACAAGGTTATGGATTTCTTTCCGGATTATCAGGTAAAAAGAGGAGAGAAGACCATATATGATGTAACTATCAGACATCTTCTTACTATGACTGCTCCATATAAGGGAAAAAGTGAGCCTTGGAAGAAGGTATGTACTTCTGATAACTGGATGAAAACAACCCTGGATTTTCTTGGGGGCAGACAGGGTATAACCGGGAAGTTTCGCTATGCAACCCTTGGAATCCATATTCTTTCAGGTATCATAGAGAAGGCAACAGGAGAAAAATGCATCGACTTTGCTAACAAGAACCTATTCTTACCTTTAGGCATACCTGAGCATACATTGCATGGCACTTCCGACAAGGAGGATCAGTTCAATTTCTTTATGAATAAGGGTCCAAGAAAGAATGAGTGGTACTCAGACCCTCAGGATACGGTTACTGCCGGCTGGGGACTATGTGCAACAGGAAGAGACCTTGCAAAGATTGGTGATATGGTATTAAACGGTGGTGTATATGGAGGAAAGCAGGTTGTTTCCGGGGAATGGATACAGGAGATGACATCTCCGCATATCAAGCTGGATAAGCGTTTTGGTAACATGAATTATGGATATCTTTGGTATCAGCCTTATGATAACAGGGAAATATATGCTGCCATAGGTGACAGCGGAAATATTATCTATGTGAATAAAGAAGAAAACATAGCTGTGGGAATGACAGGTACATTTAAGCCAAGGATATTTGACAGGGTGGAATTCATCGAGAAGGCGGTGCTGCCGGTAGTTATATAATCAGCAGTTAATAATTATCAGTGGAATAAAGTAATGGGGCAACAATCAAGTGTAAAACAGACCGAAATCAGTGTGATTATCGGTCTGTTTTTAAATATTTGATATTGTAATATAGGTAGAATGGTTTAGAGAACCAGAAAACGAAGACATAAGAGGAGAACAAACATGAAGAAAAAATTAGTTGCTATGGTTTTATCTATGGCTTTAGTAGCAAGTTTTACAGCTTGTGGAAAGAAAGATGATAATACAACAAATAATGCAGGCGTAGCTGCATCTGTAACAGAAGAAATTGTTAGTGGCAGTGAAACTGCTGGAAGCATAGCTGATGAAGTAAATTCCGATAATATAAGCGCAGACGGATATATTACCAGCATAGATGATTATATTGCCGAATTATCTATGATGGTAGGAAGTGATTTCACAGTTAACTGTGGTTTCAATGAAGAAACAGGTTTATATCCAAGCTTAGACGCAGAAGGAGGAATTATATTTGCTGTAAGACCTGATTACGTTGATAATGCAGTTACAGTAGGTTTTGGAGGTTCTGAAAACCAGGTTTATTTCAATTCTGTCAGATATAAAGATCATGATATAGAGGACTGTGGTTCTTTAACATTAGATAATTTTATGAATCTTTCTGATACATGTAAGATTCTGTTTACAACACTTGAGCTTAATGACGGCTGCCAGGCTATTATGGTCGAGGAAAGAGGCCAGGCATATTCATTTGCTGATGGAATAGATTATCGTATTTATATTGTTAAGATTGAAAAAGATGGTAGTTTAAATCTTATCTGTGATACATCTTTAGAAGGATCTGGTGATGAAGATATTACAGAACAGATGAGAAATGACTTTAATAATGCCCTTAATACATCATATTCCCAGGATTATTTTGAAGATATGTTCTACGAAGGAAATATGTATATTGAAAAAGAGAATAAAGGAGTGCTTGCTACAATCACATTCAAGTCTTATCCTTCAGAATTTGCTGATAAAGAGGATTGGGATAGTGTAAACGATTATAATGATAAAATTTATAATCTTGGCGAAGATGAAACGATTTATTGGGGAGAGGGACATCTTACTACTAAATAAAACTGCTGAAAAGATACCTAACTAAGTGTAAATGAAAAGAGTAGAGAGGTTGCTGCCTTTTTACTCTTTTTCTATTGGTATAAAATGGTACAATACTATTATTATGATAAAGATAAACATAAGCGTTATAGACGAGTCAGATGAAGAAAAAATAAATATATTATGTCATGAAAATCATAGGGATATGATGCAGAAGATTGCAAGGCAGTTTGCTGATGGCAGTCACAAAATTACCTGCAGAAAAGAAGGTAAGACCTATCAGATCCGTATGGATGATGTATATTATATAGAAACTGTGGATGAGCATCTCTTTATATACTGTGAGGATGAAGTGTATGAGAATAAGATGCGACTCTACGAAGCAGAAGAGCTGTGCCGTGACACCTTATTTTTTAAGGCTTCCAAGTCTATGCTTATAAATATAAAGAAGATAGACAATATGAAGCCTTCCCTGTCAGGTCGATTTGAATTAACCATGATTAATGGGGAAAAGCTTTTAGTGTCACGTAAATATGTTAGAGATTTAAAAGAAAAGATGGAATTATAGGAGCAGTAAGAGTGAAAAGAGAGATTGAAAATATAATCAGAAGATTTGTATCTGTATCCGGTTTTAGCATTATAGTTCTATTTATCATTGGGCCTGTATTACATATTATAGATGGTATTAATAATACTCAGCTTGGAATCATAGTGGCATGTGATTTTGTTGCTGCTCTTTCCAGTCTTGTATTCATATCTTCAAAAGAACTGCAAGGTGCTTCATGGTGGATGCGTGAAATATTGTGTATTGCTATTAATATAGCTGTAACACTGCCACTTACCCACTATGCTTTGCTATGGAAATCCGTAACAGGAATGATAGTTATAATAATGATAATAATCATAATTGCATTTGGAAATCATCTTATTGAATTTGTTTATGATATGAATACTGCTCAGCAGCTTAATAAAAAGCTAAAGGAAATGCACTAATAGAGTTAATTTTTGCATTTCACCATATACTTTTTGCATTTCATCGCATCACTTGTTGATGCGATTTTCTTTTTTTCTTAAGATTTACCCGAGTCACAGGTTAGTAAATATTATATGTTTTACAGATGGTCATAAAAGAAAATGGACCATCACTGAAAGAGGTAAATTATGGATTACGAAATTAAAGGAAGTAACAAACTAATTAAAAGAAGATTCTTGTCAGGTTATGGTCAATATACAGGAAAAATACTTGCTATAGCCATACCAATTATGTTATCGAATCTGATATCGCAGCTTCAAATGTTAATCGACCGCGTATTTATAGGTGGTATATCTCTCAATCATATGAGTGCTGTAAGCAATGCATCTACACCTATATGGACTACAATGAGTTTCTTGTTCTCACTTACTACAGGTGCAACGATTCTTGTCAGTCAGGCCTATGGAGAGGGAAACCACAAAAGGGCTAAAGAAGTACTGTCTTCAGTATTTAAATTTAACAATGTAATAGGAATAGCCATGTTCTTATTCTGGTTTTTATGTCCTAAGTATGTTTTTACACTGACTAAGGTTGATAAAAGCATAATAGGTATGAGTGTTGATTATGCAAGATATTATGCACCTATATTTATACTTACCGGTATAGGGGCATCTATCAGCTGCTTACTTCAGGTTAGCCAGAAGACGAAGATTATGATCTGGTATGGACTAATTCGATCTTTATCAAACATTTTCCTGGATTATGTAATGATATTTGGTCACTTTGGTTTTCCTGCTATGGGAGTAAAGGGAGCGGCACTTGCAACAACAATAGCTGAACTTCTCGGAGATGTGGTAGTACTTGTTTATGTTCTCGTATCTAAAGAGCTGGTACTTAAACCATCATATACACAGATAATCAAGGCTAAGTTTTCTAAGTATGTGGAATCTATAAAACTGGGCTCAATTGCAGCCTGTGAGGATTTTGCCTGGAATATGGGTAACATGTACCTGATAGTTATGCTTAACAAAGTATCGGTAGATGCAGCGGGTATACATTCTATTATATTTGGCGTAGAACTTGTGACTGTTGTACTTATGGCTTCTATTGGTAGTGCAACCCTTACCCTTTCGGGATATGAAAAGGGACGTAAAAACCAAAAAGGTGTCTGGAATGTTGTTATCGATTCATTTTTGATCGGACTTGCTATAGCGGTAGTTAACCTTATATTGTTTATGGTTATTCCTAAGCAGATAATCGGAATATTTACAAAGGATCAGGCTGTAATCATGGCAGCGCCGATATACCTCCTGATAGTAGGACTTGATTTGTTCCCTAAGGGAGGAAATATGATTGTCGGTTCTGGAATCAAGGGATACGGCGAACCGAGCTGGATGCTAAAAACACAGCTATTTGGAACAGCATTTGTAGT
Source organism: Lachnospiraceae bacterium NC2008 (assembly GCA_000687675.1). GTDB lineage: Bacteria > Bacillota > Clostridia > Lachnospirales > Lachnospiraceae > NK4A136. The sequence continues at coordinate 39,613 of JHWS01000010.1, forward strand.
AATCACTTCAACTATCCTGGTGCTTGTTTTCCATATGGGAATCATGGCCCTGTTTATTATGGTAGTTGCAGATGAAAGTATCCGATTTGTTCTAAACTACAGGAAACTATGCAGGATACGTATGGAGAACTAAAGTTGAAAAAATGCTGGTGAGCATTTCTTTGCAGAGGTGAATTAAGTGATAGTGTTAAATGTGATATATAAATGTAAACCTGGAAAGAGGGATGCCTTTCTTACTGCAATTAAAGAAGAAGGGATTGATTCTGCCAGCCGTGCTGAGGCGGGAAATATTAAATATGATTATTATCTTTCAGCAGATGATAGAGATGAACTTCTATTGGTAGAAAAGTGGAAAGATGCGGAAGCTGTAACAGAGCATGGTAAGAAAGCTCATTATGCAAGACTGGGTGAATTGAAGACCAGTTTTGTGGATGATACAATAATAGAACGATTTGATTCCTGAAGAAAACATATTGGAGAGGGAACATAGAAAATGTTGTAGAAGGGAATAATCACTATGAAGAAATTATATGAAAAGAAAGAAATACTTTTTGCGATACTATGGATAGTAGCATATTGTGTGGCAATGTCGACACTTAAAGAAAAGTTTGGATATGACCATATCTATGTAGTGCTTGCTTTGAGTATTTTTTCCTTAGGAATTATTATATTTGTCAGGAAAAACAAACTGGAAGGGAAATATGGGCTTAGGGGATTTCCTTCTAATATGAAGAAATACCTCTTCTTTATACCTATGCTGCTACTAGCTACTGGAAATGTATGGGATGGTTTCTCTCTTTCATATAAAGGAACCGGGCTTGCCATAGCAACAATTTCTATGATTCTTGTTGGTTTCGTAGAGGAAATGATTTTCAGAGGCTTTCTCTTCAAAGCTATGCTGGCAAAAGACAAGGCTATCGTAGCGATTATAGTATCTGCACTAACATTTGGAATAGGTCATATTGTGAACTTGTTTGCTGGACAAGCAAGTTTTGAAACAGTGCTTCAAATCATATTTGCCATAAGCTGGGGATTCATTTTCACCATGGCATTTTATAAGAGTGGAAGTCTGATTCCATGTATTATAGCCCATGCTATGATTGACGCCTTATCACTTTATGGAGCAGATAGTAATTTTGGAGACGGGTTCTATATCGGAGCGACGATAGCTACAGCAATCATATATTGCATATATCTGAGCAGACTACAGTCGACGATAAATAATTAAGTGTAAAACAGGCTGAAATCAGTGCGTATTTCGGTCTGTTATTTTTTATCTGATATTCTGTACGTGTAACATTGGAATTAGTACATTAATATATAGGAGAATTAAAGTATGGGAGAAAATATTAAGTCTGGCAACTCTGTTATAGTGGAAGATGTATGCGACAAGTGCACTGTTGGAAAGCAGAACAGATGCACACATGCGTATCACTACCACTGTGATTGTTGGGGAAAAAGTCTTGATGCACCAAAATACTGTCCGAGTAGAAATCAGGAGGAAAGCCTGAATTTATAGCTTTGTGAAGCCAAGCAAAGAAATTGTATATAAAGTGAAATAATAATATTATGAAAGAAAAGTTTGTTTATAAAAACAGAAAATCAATGAATGAGATGCAAGAGTTTTTTGATGAAACTCTTGCTTTTTTTAAATGTTTCTTATGATGTCAGGATACAAGATGGAAATGTGTCCTCCAAGGGAATATAATAAGGATAAACCTATGAAAAATAACTTATTAACAAAAAAAATAATAGCGGTAGCATTTACCATATTTATATGTGGACTGCCTTTATGCACTTTGGCTAAGAATATGATGCCCAAGAAGGATTCTATAGAAACTGATGGGGATAATGTGCTTAATGGTAACGGTACCACCGCAGGTATTGAGGATAAGGCAGCCCAAAAAGAAACCGAAGAGACCGAAGTTAAGAAGGCCAAGGTTACTGATCCAGTTTCTTTTATGAAAGATAGCAAGAAGGATATGGCAAAATTCGCTGGTAACCTTGTATGTAATAACCAGTTTGTAGATACAGGTCTTAAATTTTCCTATGTAACAACCGGCGGAGAATATGCAGAATCATCTCAGGTGATACTTGGGGATGAAGGATATCTATTCTACAAGACGGAAGCAGATGGTAAGCCTCTTCTTGATTACAAGGGCTTAACCAACTTCGATGGTCCGGCTCTTGATACGATAGGAAGCAATCTGGCTAATTTTAAGTCAGACCTTGAAGCTAAGGGGATAGACCTTGTAGTACTTGTAGTACCTAATAAGGAGATGGTCTATGACCAGTATATGCCTGAGGATATATACAGAACTACCACATATTCAAGAGGAAAACAGCTTACTGATTACGTAAGAGATAATTATGGTATCAATACCTACTATCCAATTGATGCTTTAAAGGCTGCCAGTCAGGATATGCAGGTTTACTATAAAACAGACACTCATATGAACCAGATTGGGGCATTTACTGTGTTAAATGAAATATACAGAGACAGATACGGTGTATCCATACCAGTTTGCCTTGATGACTTTGCAGTAGCGGATGATAATTATCTTGGGGACCTTGCAACAGTAAGCCATATGGGAATCCTTGAAAATACCCAGATTAAAGATACTGTATATGCTTATAAGGGATGCAGTCCAGAATATATTCAGGATGAAACTGTGTTATTTATAGGAGATTCATTCTCAGGATTCTTATATAACGTAGGTTCTAAAACATTTACTAACGTACACAGGGTAGATGCGGAAGCATTTTCCATGGATATGATAGATGAATATCAGCCAACACTTGTAATCCTGGAAGCCGGAGAGCGTAGATGTGAGCGCCTGGCCTGGGAATACTAGAATATACGTCTAAATCTACATTACAAATATATAATGTGGATGTGTTATTAGTTTATTTTATGAACTTTTTATTATTAAATTACCTTGTAGGGTATAAAAATTTAAATGCTTGAAAAGCAGAAAGGACTAGAAAATTATGCCATTTGATGTATCACTTCCAATTGTTATTGGAGCAGTCGTAGCTTTATTGTTGCTTATCATTATAATGTCAGGTTATGTGAAAGCACCAGCAGATAAGGCCTTCATTATTTCAGGTCTTCATAAAAATCCTAAGATATTGATTGGTCGTGCAGGTATCAAGATTCCATTCCTTGAAAGAAAGGACGTGCTTCTTTTAAAGCAGGTATCTATTGATATCAAGACAAATGGATATGTTCCAACACTTGATTTCATCGGTGTTGATATTGATGCCGTAGCTAAGGTTCGTATTATGGACAGCCAGGAGGGCCTTTCAAAAGCCTCAAAGAACTTCCTTAATATGAGCGAGCAGCAGATTGTAGCAGCCCTCACAGATTCCCTTCAGGGTAACATGCGTGAGATTATCGGTACAATCAAGCTTAAGGACTTAAACACAGACCGTAAGCAGTTCGGTGATCAGGTACAGCAGAAAGCTCAGCTTGATATGAATGCCCTTGGTATTGAGATTATCTCATGTAATATCCAGAGAGTTGATGATGAAAATAAGCTTATCATCGCCCTTGGTCAGGACAACATGAGCCAGATTCAGAAGGACGCATCTATTGCTAAGGCCAATGCAGACCGTGACGTTGCAATTGCACAGGCACAGGCAGCAAGAGAGGCCAACGATGCAAGAGTTGAAGCTGACACAGTAATTGCTGAAAAGAATAACGAACTTGCTATTAAGCAGGCTGAACTTAAAAAGATTTCTGATGCTAAGAAGGCTGAAGCTGATGCAGCCTATAGTATTCAGGAACAGGAACAGAGACGTGAAATTGAAACTGCAACTGTAAATGCTGATATCGCAAAAGCCGGTAGAGAAGCAGAACTTAAAAAGCAGGAAGTTGCAATTCAGGAAGAAAGTCTTAACGCACAGATTCGTAAGAAAGCTGATGCTGACCGTTACGCAGCTGAGCAGGAAGCTCAGGCACAGCGTTTCAAGATGGAGCAGGCAGCAGAAGCTGAGAAGTTCAAGAGAATCGCAGAAGCTGAAGCCAGACTTCAGGAACAGCTTAAAGAAGCTGAAGGTATTAGAGCAAAGGGTGAAGCTGAAGCTAAGGCTATCGAAGCAAAGGGTATAGCAGAAGCTGAAGCTATGGATAAGAAGGCAGAGGCTATGAAGAAGTATGGTCAGGCTGCTATCACACAGATGATTGTTGAGAAGCTTCCTCAGATTGCTGAAGCTGTTGCTAAGCCATATGAACAGATTGATAAGATCACAATTATCGGCGGCGCAGGTGACGGTGGAACTAACTCAGTTGGTTCATATGTACCAGGTGCACTTGCTCAGACTATGGCAGCTATGAAAGAAGCTACAGGAATCGACCTTAAAGACTTAATCGAGGCTAATGGTAAGGAAGCTAAAATTACCAGAAATGTGAACATCACAGGTCTTGAGGCAGCAAAGGAAGAGGTTAAGAATGAAGTTGCTTCAGCAGTAGTAACTGCCGAAACAACTGGAACAACAGAGACAGGTATAACAGATGAACAGTAAAAAAACAGGTGGATTATTTCCAAAGATATTTGGCGGAATATTCTTTATAGTAGGTGTCATTATACTAGTTGCAGGAATATGCCTTTATATCAACACTACAAACAAAATTAAAAATGGAGATAAGGTAGTAGCAAGGATTTCCGACGTTTCTACTTATAGAGACAGCGATGGAGACAGACACTCTACATACTACGCTGACTACACATATAATGGAGAAGAGTATCAGCATGTACATCTTTCCTACTCATCTAGTAGCTACTACATTGGTAAGGAAATAAGAATATATGTTAATCCAGACAATCCAACAGATGTGGTTGTATCAGGCTCGGCTAAGATAATACTATTTCTTATGGTACCTATGGGACTTATATTTGCCGCAGTAGGCGGAAGTATCTTTTCTATTAATATCATTAATGCTAGTAAAGCCAAGAAGCTTAGAGCTAACGGAAGACGTATTCCTTGCGAAGTAGTAAGGATTGCTATGTCCAATGTACAGATGAATGGTGTAACTGGTAGAGTAATAGTCTGCAGGGATTCATATACAGGCAATGAATACAGCAGTACCAGAATATACCAGCCTATAGAGACATGGATACAGCCTGGTTCCACAATATATGTATATGTGGATCCTAATAATCCAAATAGGTATTTTGTTGAAGAACCAACAGAGGTAAACCAGTATACTTATTAGTATGCCAGAGGCATAAACCACTTATGTCTACCGGTTTGAAAGTATAATAATATGTAAACCACCATATTTTAGGTTTAATGTGTATTTTACACCTAAATATGGTGGTTTATTTTTGACATGAATACCTTGTTATGGTAAACTAGAGCCGAATTGTTTTTTATATTTAATAGGATTACTTCCTATTAAAAGGGGGAAATTTTTTTCCAAAGAGGTATACCGTGGATAAGCAGGAATACAAAATATTAACAGAAGAAATCATGACTCTTATAGCAAGCGAGCAGTTTGTGGAAGCAGCTAAGATAGCTGACAAGATAGACTGGCGTAAAGTTAGAAGCTTTAGCATGCTTCAAAGAATCAGCGATTTATATAAGTCTAACAGAAGATATGAAGAAGCTCTTGAGATTGAGCTCCTTGCATATGACAGAAATTCAAACAGCAGAAGTATAGTATATTCACTTTGTGAATTATATTTGGAAACTGGGGACTTAGTTTCAGCCCTCCAGTATCTTGCCCTCTTTAAGAGAATGGCACCAAATGATGCTTCAGTTTATATCTTACAGTACAAGGTTCTTGAACTTGAAGAAACATCTCTTGAAGATAAGATTGAGCTTCTTGAGGAGTTTTGCCGTAAGGATTATAGAGAAGAGTGGGCTTACCAGCTTGCTTATCTTTATCATAGAATTGGCTTTGCTACAAAGTGTATCGAGGCCTGCGACCAGTTAATTACTTGGTTTGGAGATGGACCATTTGTAATTAAGGCTATGGAGCTTAAGATGCTTCATACAAAGCTTACTCCAAAGCAGCAGGAAGTATATGACAAGAGAATGCATATACAGAGTGAGATAGAGGCTGTGGAAAGTGACGAGTATACATCTGAGAAGCCAGAACCAGGTGCTATGCCTGAGCTTGGGGAAGATGAAGACTTCCACGTTAAGACTATCGATATGAGTAAGTTTAATACTATCAACCTCCAGAAGGCTCTTGCTGAAAGTATGAGAGAGCTTATGGGTGAGGAAGAGAATAAGAACGAGAAGATTACTCAGAAGCTTATGTCTCCTATGATGGACGACGATACTAATCCTCTTATGGATACAGATGCTATCCTTGAGGGCGAAGGTGACTACGAGTCAGAAGAGCTTGCTGAGAATTACGGCGATTATAACTACAACGAGGATTATACAACAGAAGAGTATGCTGAAGAAGGCTACGAAGAGGGCTATGAAGAGGGCTATGAAGAGGGCGAATATGAAGAAGAGCCTGTATATGAGGAGCCTATCTATGAGGAAAATGCTGAAGTTCCAGCAAATACTCCTGAGGGAGTACCTGATGAGACAGCATTTATCGCTAATCCTGGTTACAGATTTGCCAGCACTAATACTGAGCCACAGAGGGTTTCTGCCAGAGATGAAGCCTATGAAGAGGAGCCAGTATTCGAGGAACCTGTTTATGAAGAGCCAGCTCTTTATGAAAGAGAAGCTGAGGATATTGTTAATGACATAGTTAACAGCCATGCCCAGACTGATACTTTCTTCGATGATAAGACTGGAGACATAATAATCGACACACCACCTGCAGGTATGGTTAATGAATCTGCATTTGATGATATAGAGAAGATTAGCGAAGATGCAGCTATGGCACTTGCCGCTGCAACTATTGGTGCTGCAGTTGGCGGTACAGGTAAGATTAAACTTACTGGTGATACAGGTAATCTTAAGATTGATGAGAACGGCAAGATTCGTACTGGAGGATTCTCAGCTAAGGGTATGCCTTTGCCTGAGAAAAAACCTGAGAAGGCCCCTTCCAATGCTACACTTGTTAAGGATGAAGAGGCAAAGGATGAAGCTAAGAAGGTTAATCCAGCAGGATTTACTATACCTCTTATGCCAGTAGAACCAGCTATACCAGGAAGCTCAGTTACATCGCCAGAGATGTTTACAGCTAAGGTTGGTAATGTGGTTAACTCTTCCAGCACAGCTGCCTCAGCAAAGAGCACAGGAAATACAGAGAAGCTTAATAAGATTCTTTCTCTTGAAAATGACGGCCAGATTAGTCTTGCACTTTCATCTGAGCCAGTTGTTGAAAAGCAGATTACTGGCCAGCTTAACCTTGATGACATGATGGATCAGTGGGAAAGCAAGAAGCATGATGCAGAGCTTCAGCAGCAGGAAGATATTAAGAATTCTATCTTAGAGAAGACTGGCAATATATTTGATAACTATGACAAGGGTGCAAAAACTGGTATCCTTGCTCAGATCGAAGAAGAAGAGAAGGCCAACAAGCGTATCCTTAAAAATGACCTTGAGCTTAAGAAGGCTGATGACCTTAAGCTTACAGAGCCTGAGGTTAGCGAAGATATAGATGATCTTGAAGATAAGAAGCCATTTAGTGCAACAGAAGCACTTAATCGTACATTTAAAAATACTATCTGGGATGAGATAGAGAAGGAAGAATCTGGCGTAGCCGGCGGAGCAGGTGCACTTGCAGAAGGTGCAGTGGCAGCCGGAGCAGCAGTAGCAGGGGCTGAGGCAGCTAGAGAAGCGGCAGCAGCAGGACTTGCAGGAGAAGTAGCAGGAGACGTAGCTGGCGTAGCAGCAGCTCTTGCATCAGACCTTCCTATAGAGGGTGCTACATCTGATGAAGGTGTTACATTCGGTGATACCCAGATAATTGACAGTGATATTAAGACTGAGGCAGCAGCTCTTGCTGCTATGGAAATAGCAGAAAGTTCTAATGATGAACCAATCGTAGAAGATGGTTCACAGGATGAACAATATACAGATGAAGCATATGCTGAAGATGAGTACGCTGGGGAATATGATGAACAGTATGACGAAGACGGCAACCTTATAGAAGGTGAGTACGTTGAGGGTTACTATGATGAAGATGGTAACTATGTAGAAGGCTACTATACTGACGAGGTATATGAAGACGAAGAAAGCCAGTATGCAGAAGAGTCATACGAAGATGAATATGCTGAGGAAGATTATGAAGAGGAAGTAGCAGCTTCCCTTAATACTGCAGAGATTAACGATATAGGCCATGCCCTTGAAGCCAATGCTGAAAAGGTAGAGAGCGATGTTGTTAATGAAAGCAACGATGACTACAGCGTAGACGAGGAAAGAGAGCTTTCTGTTGATGAGAAGGAACTCTTTGGCGACTTCTTATATTCTAAGAAGATGAGGGGTCAGATCTTAGAGGCTGTTGATATTATTAACCTTGCTCCATACGTGGGCAATGTCATTATCACAGGTGACTCTGATACAGAAATTACAGCTCTTGCCAAGGCTATGATCAAGGAAGTTCAGCTTATAGACAGCAACTTCAGCGCAAGCAAGGTTGCCAAGATTAGTGGTCTTAAGCTTAATAAGAAGGACATTAACCAGATTATCTCTAAGCTTGCTAATGGTGCCCTTATAGTAGAAAATGCTGGCGAACTTAACAAAGATACCTTAGAGAACCTTACCAAGGCTCTTGAAAATGATAAGGACGGTATCATTATCGTACTTACAGATAGCAAGAAGAACATAGAGAAGCTTATTGACAGCTACGGTATAATCACTGGATACTTTGGTGCCAGAGTAGATATTACTCCTATGAATGAGATGGCACTTATTGAATATGCTAAGAAGTATGCATATTCCAGAGAGTACAAGATAGATGAAGAGAAGGCTGTACTTGCTCTTAGCGAGAGAATCGGCGAGCTTCAGATTGGCGACCACAATGTAACAACTAAAGAAATCGAAGACATCGTGGAAGATGCTATCTGGCACTCAGAGAGGGCTAAGATATCAGGTTTCGTAAATATACTTCTTAACAAGAGATATGACTACGATGATATGGTTATTCTACGAGAGAAGGACTTCGAGTACTAGGACTCAGCCTAGAATAAAATTAATATTATTTTGTAATTGATAAACGGCCGTCTGCTTTGTGGGTTATACAGGGCAGGCGGTTGTTTGTATTACTAAAACATTTCTATAGCAAAATCTTTGGCAATTTGCCCAAAAATATTACCAATTTCGCACTTAATGTGGTATAATATTACTTGCGTTAGCATAAAATGTATATGAAGGGCAGGTTACTAGAATATGGGAGAAAGCAAAAAGGCAGTAAAGTCGCAGTCTAGCAAAAAAGCTGAGCCTAAAAAACCAGCAAATCAGACTCCTAATCAGGAGGTTTTTATCTCAGAAGCAGATATGTTCGTATTTGGCCAGGGGTCACATTACGATATATATAAAAAACTTGGTGCACACCCTACAGTAAAGGATGGAGTTAAGGGTACATTCTTTGGTGTTTGGGCGCCTAATGCTAAAAATGTCAGTGTTGTAGGTACATTCAATGACTGGAATCCAACAGCATTTTACTTAAATAGGTTAGGTGATATAGGCATATATGCCGGCTTTGTTCCAGGGGTTGGAGAAGGCGAGCTTTACAAATTCTATATAGAGACACAATCTGGTGAGGGAATATACAAGGCTGACCCATATGCTAACTATGCTGAACTTAGACCGGGCACTGCCTCTGTAGTCTATGATATTTCTAAGATTAAGTTCACTGATTCCAAGTGGATGGAAGAACGTGCCAAGAAGAACGTATTTTGTGAGCCTATGGCTATATATGAGTGTCATATGGGTTCATGGATGAAACATCCGGACGGAACAGAGGACGGTTTCTACACATATCGTGAATTCGCAGATCGTATTGCAGAATATCTTAAGGAGATGAAGTATACCCATGTAGAACTTATGGGTATCGCTGAGCATCCATTTGATGGAAGCTGGGGATACCAGGTAACTGGTTACTATGCACCAACTTCTAGATATGGTACTCCTGAGGATTTTGCTTATCTTGTAAATAAGCTTCATTCTATCGGTGTTGGTGTTATCCTTGACTGGGTACCGGCACATTTCCCAAGGGATGCCTTCGGACTTGCAGAGTTCGACGGGGCTCCACTTTACGAGCATCCGGATAAGAGACTTGGTGAGCACCCAGACTGGGGCACAAAGATATTCAACTATTCTAAGAATGAGGTTCGTAACTTCCTTATTGCCAATGCACTTTACTGGATCAAGGAATTCCATATCGATGGACTTAGAGTTGATGCAGTTGCTTCTATGCTTTACCTTGACTACGGTAAGAAGGATGGCGAGTGGGTTGCTAACAAGTACGGTGGCAATGAAAACCTTGATGCTATTGAATTCTTCAAGCATCTTAATTCAGTTATCCGCGGTATGAACAATGGTGCTATTACTATAGCTGAGGAGTCTACAGCATGGCCTAAGGTTACTGCAGCTCCTGAAGATGACGGACTTGGTTTCACATTCAAGTGGAACATGGGCTGGATGCATGACTTCTGCGATTATATGAAGCTTGACCCTTACTTTAGAAAAGGCGCTCATCATATGATGACATTTGCCATGAGTTATAACAGCTCAGAGAAGTACATCATGCCACTTTCACATGATGAGGTAGTTCACCTTAAGTGTTCTATGGTTAATAAGATGCCTGGCTACCAGGTTGATAAATATGCAAACCTTCGTACTGGTTATGCTTATATGTTTGGCCACTCTGGAAAGAAGCTTCTTTTCATGGGTCAGGACTTTGGCCAGGAGAGAGAGTGGAGTGAGAAGAGAGAGCTTGACTGGTATATGCTTGAGAATGACCTTAATAAAGGTATGCTTGAATATACTAAGGAGCTTCTTAAGATATACAGAAAGAATCCTTGCCTTTATGAGCTTGATGATTCATGGGACGGATTTGAATGGATCAATGCTGACGATGCTGACCGCAGCACCTACAGCTTCATTAGAAAATCTAAGGATGGCAAGAACAATATCCTTGTAGTTCTTAACATGACACCAATCCAGAGAGATGACTACTACGTTGGTGTTCCACAAAAGGGTAAATATCACTTAATTCTTAACTCAGATGAAAAGCGATTTGGTGGTAACGGACTTGAGGTTGCTCCTTCATGTACAGCTGAAGAGATGGAATGTGACAGAAAGCCATACGCAATTAAGTTTAATTTACCAGCATATGGAGCAGTGATGTATAAATTTTAACAATAAAGAAGTAAAGTAGAATATGTTGATCCCGCTATCGTAATGTTAGCGGGATTTTTGCATATGATATAATAACATAATAGTTATATAGATAGGTCAGGTAATTTGATATGGAAATGACAGTAGAGCTGTTTGATAACATAATCAATACTTCACAGGACTGTGTGTTCTGGAAGGACAAAGACAGGCGCTTTCTGGGAGTAAATCAGGCATTTCTCGATTATTATGGTTTTGAATCTGAAGATGTACTAATCGGAAAAACAGATGAGGATATGGGATGGCACTCTGATCCGGAGCCTTTTATGCAGGACGAACTTAGGGTTCTGTCAGGAGTAAGTACATATAAAGTACAGGGAAAATGCATCATCAAGGGAGAGGAAAGAGATATTATTGCTTCAAAACGGCCACTGTACGACGGAGATAGGATTGTTGGATTAGTTGGCAGTTTCGTTGATATTACAGATGTGCTGCGTCGTAAAGAAGCAAAGGGTCAGGAAGTATATACTATTGAAAAACTACGAAAATATAGTTTTTTCGATAAGATAATTGATGGGATAAGCCTTGATGAGATACTAGATCCCCTAACCGGGGTACTTTCCCGTTCCTATGCGGTTCAGTTTGTCCGTAGTCTGATAGCAGAGAAAATACCATTTACATATTCGATGCTGGATCTGGATAATTTTAAGTATATCAATGATACCTATGGGCATGGTGCCGGAGATAAAGCCCTTATGACAGTATCTGCCAAGCTTGCAGAATATACTGAAGGACATGGGTTAGTTGGCAGATTTGGAGGAGATGAGCTACTACTTATCGACCTTGATAATACAACTTCTGAAAGCAAATCCACATTTTTCAAAAGGCTTTATACTGATTCAGGAGTAGTTCGTATCAATGTCGAATTTGAAAATGGATCATCATATATAACTGCCACAACAGGTGCAGCATCGTACCCGGAGGATGCCAGTAATTTTGATAAGATATTCGAACTTATTGATAAGATGTTATATCTTGGCAAGAGAAAAGGACGTAATTGTTATTCAATATATAATCATAAAGAGCATAAAGATATAGAAATAACAAAGCTTGCCAATCATGGTATGTTTACAACCATGAAAAGATTAAGGGAAGAGATAGAAGGCAAGGATAGTATCGAAGAAAAAATCAAAGCTGTTAATCCTATTCTTTTGGAGATATTACAAATATCGGCTTTATATTATATTTGGAAAGATGGAAAAATCAGATGTGCAGGAGATGATTCTTTTGAAGCTCCAGCCGATGATATTGGCAATCTTATGATAGACGATATGTTTACTGACAGAAGCCCTGAAAAGGTCAAGAAAGAGTCACCAATATTCTATTCATCGCTACAGGACAAAGGCTTTGAATCCGGTATGATTTCTAAAATTCGTAGCAATGACTGTGTCCTGGGATATCTTATCTGTGTAGTAACCAGAAGCCAGCGTATATGGCAGGAAAATGAATGCGCAGTTATGTATTACCTGGCACAGCTGCTGGCTGATACAAAATAGTTGCTACTATAATGGCAAATATTGAAGAAAATCATATAAAATGCTATTATAATAACAATAGTATTTTGGGAATTGGTATATTATTATGGATTTTATTCTTGAAACACCTTCCGACATAGCATTGAAGATTGCCAGAAGAATTAAAAATATAAGAAAAAGGCGAAAAATAACACAAAAACAAATGGCAACAAGATGCAACGTAAGTTATGCCTCGTACAGAAAATTCGAAGAAACAGGAATGATAGCATTTGTTTCTCTTATAAAAGTTGTTATGGAACTTGGTCTTATAAACGAAATTAATGATTTATTTACTCAGCCAGTTTATCTAAGTATTGAAGAGGTAATCAATGACAGAAAATAAATTAGATGTTTATTATCATAATAGACATGTAGGTACCTTAGCTGAGATGCCTGACAAAAGAGTAGCTTTTCAATACGCTCAGTCATGGTTGAATGAAGGCTTTCCTATAAGTCCCTTTTCTCTCCCTTTAAAGAATGAAGTTTTTATTCCAAAAGAAGGCTCAAGAGATAAATTTTTAGGACTATTTGGAGTTTTTGCGGACAGTCTACCAGATAGCTGGGGTAGTCTTCTTCTTGATAAGTATTTAATGTCTATAGGAATAAAAAAAGAGTCTGTTTCAACACTAGACAGATTGGCATATATAGGTGAATCTGGTATGGGTGCTCTGGAATACAGACCTTGTAAGAAGTCAGATTATTCAATTGATATTTCAGGAATCGATTATGACATGATAGCTTCAGAGTGTGAAAAAATATTAACTTCAAAACCTTCAGATCAGCTTGATATGCTTTATAATCTTGCAGGCTCTAGCGGTGGAACAAGACCTAAAGTTCTTCTTTCGGAGAATGGTAAAGAATGGATTGTAAAGTTTCCTGCAAGTAATGATCCTTCCATATGCGGAAAAAGAGAATATGATTATTCTTTATGTGCTAAAAAATGTGGTATAAACATGACTGAAACTGGTTTAATTAAGTCTACTGTATGTGAAGGTTATTTTAAAACAGAGCGATTTGATAGAATTGTTAATCATAAGAAATTTGTGATTACTTTTTCAGGACTACTTGAGACTGATTATAGAGCTCCGTCCTGTGATTATGATACTTTTATGAAAGCAATCAGGGTTCTAACGAGGGACAATAAAGAGGATGTGATGCAAATGTTTAAGATTATGTGTTTTAACGTCCTGACCCACAACCTTGATGATCATACAAAGAATTTTTCTTTTGTTTATGATGATGAAAGACAGTGGAGGCTTGCCCCGGCATATGATATTACATATAGCGATACTTATTGGGGAGAACATACTACTTCTGTTAATGGAAAAGGAAAAGATATTACTGACGCTGATTTAATAAAAGTTGGTACTAATGCTGGCCTATCACAAAAAAAGTGCTCTGAACTATTAGATGAAATCAAAGAAAACATCAAAGATCTGGATATCTATCTAAACCACAAGCCTAAAAGGAAAAGTGGAAAAGTAAAACCTACTGACAGGATGTCGGAATTATCAGCAAAAGAAGAATAAGCAAAAGCACAAGAGAATGGCAAACTCTTGAGATCATCTTCCATATCAAACCTCTTGTTATTTGACGCCCGTCAAATAAAGAATATTTTTCCCCGCCTCATTTTCCCTAAAGAAAAGCCCCTGATTATCCGAAATATAATACAGTTACACGGGGTTACCATGCGCTGAAACCGCAGAAAGGCGCATCAATATGGAGAAAAGAATGGATATAAAGCTTAACGAATTACAGAAGAATATAGATAAGGCTAGTCAGGGAGCCGGACAAGGTGCAAATGCCTATGGAGCAAAGCTGCAGGGCTATGGTTCAAATGGCAATGCAATATATGGCGGAGCAGTAAAGGCAGCAGGTAAATCTGCGGCAGCAGAGTTTGTTCCTGATAAGACAGGAAAAGCTAAATTTGCTGATAATACCTACAAACCGGCAGATGCTATAGATGAAATCAAAAACAAGGCATCCGGTATAGATATTAAAAATCAGACCGATTATATGACTCTTATGGCTTCAACTGTATCTGACAAGGATATGAAGAGCCTTATGGATGGTGACTATAAGTTTGGTGATATGAAGCCGGATGAGATTGTTACCATAGTCGACAGAATCAAGACTACTATGGCAAAAGCAGGTGTAGTAGTTGAAGGATATAACAGCGATCTTGATGCTGATATGTTAAAAGAGATAACGGGAAGCTCTGCTCTAGCAGAAAGCTTTTCAAAATATGATGTTCCTGTTACAAAGGAAAATATAGAAGAAGCAAAAGAAGCGATAGCGGAAGCTGAAAGTCTGGAGAGGCCTTCTGAAGATGCGATTGCCTATATGGTGGACAATGACCTTGGCCCTACTATAGGTAATTACTACAAGGCTATCCATTCCGGTACCCTGACAACAAGGGGCTCTTCTAACCAGCATACAGGCAAAGAAGCAGGTAATATCTCTCATTTTTCAAATGAAGAATACTCCCAGCTTAAGAAACAGATAGAAGAAGTAATAGAGTCATCTGGCTATGAGGTTAATGAAGAAACTGAAAAAGATGCATTTTCTATGATAGAAAGAGGACTTTTGTTTACTGAGGAAACTTTTGATGCTTATGAAAAGATTAAGAGTGTAGCATTTCCTATAAATGCGAATGTGGCGGCAGATATGGTAGCCCGGGGCATCAAAGAAGGTCTTGGAGCAAAAGGGGCAGACCTGTCAACAGATAAGACCTTATTAGAACAGGCAGAAGAATTAGTTAATAAAGTAAACCAAATCAGCGATGAAGCGGTAGATGCTGTAATACAAAAGGGTAAGACAGTAAATATAAGAAACCTTTCTTATGAGACAAGACAGATTATTCTTAGTTCCAACTCTATTAATATAGAAGAAACTCTTAAGGGACAGAACTTAGCTGCTTCGAAAGCTACGGAGCAGGTTGCCCAAACTGAGCCGGGGGCAGTTTATGGCAACAACCAGTCATCCTACTCCCTTCTTCAGGAAGCTCGCCTATCTATGACAGTATCTTCAACCTATTTCTTATTAAAGAATGGTATAAATCCTGAGGTTACAGACTTGTCCCTTCTTGTAGATCAGCTTAAAGAAGCTGAGAACCTTCAGTTCGAGGCAGTATTTGGCAGGGATAAGTCAGAGGCACTTATAGACCTTTACGACGAAACTCAGGATAAGTTAGAGGAAATCAAAACTCTGCCTCTTGCAACTCTAGGTCTGGTATCAGTTAGAAGCAGCTACAACTTAAATGTAGTTTATAGCGAAGGTATAAACCTTAGAGCTGCTTATGAAAGTGCCGGCGAGAAGTACGAGCCACTTATGACAGAGGTAAGAGCAGACCTTGGAGATTCTATTAAGAAGGCATTTGCAAATGTAGATGACATACTTAAAGAGATGGACCAGGAACTTAGCCAGGACAATGAGCGCGCAGTTCGCATCCTGGGCTACAACAATATGGAAATTACCGACGAAAATATAGATAAGGTAAAGAAGGCCTACAGTCATGTGAAGAACATAATCGACATGATGACTCCTGGCAGGGTTCTAGACCTTATAAGAAGTGGGGCAAATCCACTAGAAATGTCTATGGAAGAACTTGAGGCAAAGCTTGGGGAAGACCCTGATCCAGCCGGTGAGGCAGAAAGATACAGCCACTTCCTATACAGGATGGAGCAGTCCCACAGCATCACAGAGGAGGAGAAGGAGTCCTACATGGGTATCTACCGTATGATAACCCAGACACTTAAGGACGACGGGGCAGCAGTAGGAACACTGATTAATACCCAGGGTGAAATCAACTTTAAGAATCTTCTTAGCGCTGTAAGAACCAGAAGAAATAAGGGTATGGACCTTAAGATAGATGATAACTTCGGCTATATTGATAAGCTTGTAAGCAAGGGCCAGACTATTGACCAGCAGATTGCAAAGGCATATATGATAAATGCCAGCCAGGATGCAGCCGAAGATCCAGAAAGCTATAAGCAGCTTCAAAGAGCGGCTAAGACTCCAGAAGAGATAGTTACACTTCTTGAGAATACAGGAATAGAGCCAACTGTAGATAATCTTGTGTCAACAGATGCTTTACTTAAGAATAGTGAGAATATATTTCAGACAATGAGGGAATTGTCAGACAAATCCACAAAAAAGGCCCAGAATGTGGATAAAAATGTGGATAACTACAGAGGAATTGGTGGAGAAATTATATCAAATCCTGTGGAGTTTGAAACTGAGATTGATAGCCTTATAGCTGAGGTTACAGATAAGTTTGAAGGTAAAGAGGAAGTAAGTCAGGCATTTGGCAAGATGGCGGAAGCTACAGAGAAGATGCTTTCTGACCTTAAAGAAGGGGCAGATAATTCCATCGACGTAAGAAGCATCGCTGCTTCATATAAGCAGGTAAATGTAGTAAGAGCTCTGGCAAACAATGACTTTTATCAGGTTCCGGTGAAGGTTGGAGAAGAATATACCAGCGTGTCAGTAAGAATCATCAAAGGCCAGGAAGATGACAAGGGCCAGGTAAGTATATATATGGACCATGCAGAGTATGGTGAGATTACGGCAAGGTTTTCTGCAAGCCAGGACAAAGGTCTTGAGGGTATGATAGTCTGCGGAGACCAGGATGGTTTAGCAAAACTTAAGGGTAAATCGGAAGCATTTGACCAGAAAATGGACTTTATAGAAGGAAATAAAAATATTATTTTCGCAAAATCGGCTGTAAGCCTTAAGCATTTTCTAACAAATACCGATAAAGAATATAGAAACATTTCGAATGGACTCGGAAATAAAGATGGTAATGATGGCAAGGATGCTATTTCCACAAGAAATCTTTACAGAGTGGCTAAGGAGTTTATTAAGACTTTCATAGCTGCCTGATAGACTGGTGATGCCTTGGGAGGGCTATGGCTCTGCAAAGAAGGCAGGAAAGGATAGCATATGAGAATAAATTACAACGAGTCGGCAATATTATCTAATGCGTGCGTCAACAGAGCAGACAGCGCTCTTTCACTTTCTATAGAGAAGTTATCTTCAGGATACAAGATCAATCATGCCAGGGACAACCCAGCAGGTC
This sequence comes from Lachnospiraceae bacterium NC2008, assembly GCA_000687675.1. Lineage (GTDB taxonomy): Bacteria > Bacillota > Clostridia > Lachnospirales > Lachnospiraceae > NK4A136. Next base: position 57,523 of record JHWS01000010.1, read on the forward strand.
TTGCCATCTCTCACAGAATGAATTCCCAGATTAGAGGACTTAGCCAGGCTAAGGACAATACTAATGACGGTATCTCAGTAGTTGAAACTGCTGACGGTGCTATGGAAGAGATCACAAGTATCATCCAGAGAATGAACCAGCTTGCAATTCAGGCAGGTACTGATTCTACACTTGATGCGGACCGCGAGCTTCTCAACGACGAGATTCAGCAGCTTAAGAAGGAAATCACACGTATATCTACAGATACACAGTTCAACGGTCAGACACTTCTTGATGGGACATTTGACCTTAAGGGTTATACAACGGATCTTAATACCAAGGTTGAGTACTATTCAGATGAGGTTAAGACCGGTAAGTATGAAATTGACACAACAGGCCTGCTAAAACCCGATGGCTCAGTTGATATTTCAAAGATTCAAAGCAAAGAAGGCTTCAAGAACCTTCACAATATATCTGCTGAAGGTAAGCAAATATTTGATGATAATGGCAACTTACAGGAAACACAGGTTACTATCAAGGCTGATGGAAACTTTGAGATGACTCTCTCTTACACAGCAGAGAATTCAAAAGTTGAGCTTGATATAACAGGAATCGGCGCTATGAAGATTCAATCAGGCGTAAATGAAGGCCAGGAAATCGAAGTAAGAATATCAACAATCTCACTTAAGAAGATGGGACTTGAGAAGCTTGATATAAGCACATTCGAAGGAGCACAGAAGGGTATCGCTATGGTTAAGGAAGCTCTTAACTATGTCAATGATGCCAGATCAAGACTTGGTGCATATCAGAACCGTATGGAGCACAACATCTCTAACGTAGATGTAACCAGCGAGAACATGACATCTTCATATTCAAGAATCATGGACGTAGATATGGCTGAGGAGATGACAGAGTACTCAAGCCAGCAGGTTATCCTCCAGTCAAGTATCTCTATGCTTTCACAGGCTAATCAGAAGCCAGAGCAGATACTTCAGCTTTTACAGTAAATAGAAGCCGGCCAAAGGCTTCGGGTGGTAGTTCTATGGGGCCTGGGCTATAGTTAATAAGGACCGATATATCGGCCCTTATTTTGCATTATATTCATGATATTAATAGAAGAAAGAGGATATAGTTATGACAGATGAGCTTAAGCAGCAGTTTACAAGACGTATTACCAATGCTAATAAGAGTGAGCTTATAGTAATACTCTGCGATATGTTTGATATATATGTAAGCGATGCCAAGACAGCTATAGAAGATGGCGACCAGACAGGCTTCAAGAACAATATACGCTACGCAAGAGCTGTGTTATCTGAGCTTATTGATTCCCTTAACTTAGAATATGAACTTGCCAGAAATATCTACAGCCTGTACAGGTTTGTAGAAAGATATCTTATCAAGGCCGATATCAAGCTGGATAAAACCTACCTTATCCCTTGCCTTAATATCATGCGTAAGATGAATGAAAGCTATGAAAAGATAGCGAAGATAGATCCAAGCGGCCCTGTTATGAAGAACACAGAGGAAGTCTACGCCGGCATGACCTACGGAAGAACTGATCTCAATGAGAATATGAATACAGCATATAATAGGGGATATTGGGCATAGGGAAAAATGCCCCATAGGGTATTGCTAGCATATAGATATACATGATAAAATTAACTTAATTAAACTACTTTGCAGGAAAGGTGGGAGAGTATAGTGCCATCATCATATATAAAGGGATATTCTGATAAAAAAGCATCTGAATTTATAAAGAATAATTATGATCAGTTTAGCTTGCGTGTTCCAAAAGGAGACAGGGAAAAATATAAAAAATTAGCTGATAGCCAGGGGAAGAGTTTAAATCAATTAATAATTGAATTGCTTGATACAGAGCATCAACGAATAAATAAAGAACAACAAGTAGAGAGGGTATGGGAGTATGCCAAAAGATTAAACAATAACGTGGCAACTTTATCAGTAGTAGATAATAATTATAGTTTATTCTCTTTTGGTGATATTAATATGAAATTTAAAACATCACCACATTTGATTGAATATTGTCAAATTATTCGATGGGATAAATCTGGATATATAGATTGTACCTGTAAAGTATCTACTTCAAAGGAGATAATAGAGGATACAATTGATATTGCTTTTATTGCTAAAAGATTACATGTTCCGTTGAAGGCATTTAACGATATTGAGGAGGTATTAATAGTATGACAGTAAAAGAAATTGCAGATCAAGCGGATATGATTGTAGCCGGTTATGCATATAAAATAAAAAAGGGTTACATAGAGGTAATAGATTTATCAGATATAAAGCGTGTTGCTACTATACAAAATAATATCATTGCAGAATCATTAATGTCAGATGAAGAAGACAGTATAATATTGGACTATTATATGCGAAATAAGGATTTATTGGAGGAATCGGTATATGCCTAAGTACTATCCTTATAAAATCGCAGGATATTATTTGTATTACACTTCACATTGTACGCTAGAATGTATGCATGTTCATGCAAGTGATGAAAAACTTACCGAGGAAGGATCAGGCAAGTTTTTTGTGAGAAGTGATGGAACCTCTGAACTGGTTAATCGTGGAAGATTAAATGAAAGAGAGATTCGTGAAATCCAGGTATTTATAAAAAATAATCATAAAGAAATGTATGCTACCTGGAGAATTATGAGTACAAATGGATATTATGGCGACATATAGATTGAGGTTAACAGTCTTTCCGGGATACTGTGAAAATCACCACAGTATCCCATTTTTTATGTGAAATATGCCAATGAAAAACTTACAAAAACCACTAAACAATCGTTAACCTCAATCCGATAACATATACAATACGGTGGCAAACATAAAATGCCTGAAAGGCCCTAGTAATAAGGTCCAGTGGCCAATTTTGGCCTGTATTTAAGTTTGCATAATTTTATGTAACCACTAAATATATTGGTAAAATATTACAAACAAACTAAATATAGAAAATATCTATAATGGGCAATTTGTATAAAATAAAAGTCAAAATTATACAAAGTGACAGTTTTATAAATAATAATTGATTTTGATTTGGTGAGTTTGTATAATAGAAAAATCATAGGGCATATTAAAGCCCGTTAAGTAACCACCATAGTATAAAAGGGGAGGTTAAAAAGTATAAAAGGGAGGCGGAAATGGAAAAGCAAGAGCAATCGAAAAAAAGAAACGGAGGTCTTGTAATCGGTATAGTCGCTGGAGTGATTATACTTGCTCTGGTAGGTGTAGTAATCTACCTATTGATTACACGAAATGCTCAGCCTAAAAAAGAAGAAAAGCGTAATGTAGTTGTTACTAAGGACAATGCTGAAGAAGTAGCTGAACAGATGATAAATCAAGATTACATCGAACCTGGTTACTACAGCACACAGATGTCAACAACATGGCACTTCAAAACAGGCGATGCAGTTTCAGAAGATGCATATGTAAAGAACGATGCAGGCAATACCAACGACGTATACTTTGATGTATTTCTGGAAAATGATGAGAGCGAAGCAATTCTCAAGTCACCAGTTATACCAAGGGGTGCTGAACTGGATAAGATAGCGCTTGATAAACCGCTTGATGCAGGAACATATGACTGTGTAATGGTTTATCACCTAATCGATGATCAGCAGAATTCAATAAGCACTCTCCGTATTGCATTCACTATCATAGTGGAACAGTAAAACGTGTAACTTGCCATATTCAAGGATGAAATGGCTTTATTATTTCACATATCAAATCACAAGGAGGAAAAAAGTATGATGAAATCAAAGAAAATTTTAGCAATCGTATTAGCAACCAGCATGATGCTTGGCAGCAGCATCACAGCATTAGCTGATGAACCAGTTACAAGTGGGGGAACAAATGGTTCAGGTGAAAATGAAGGTCACGTTGAAAAAGAACTTATTAATGTAGTTCTTCCAACAGTTCCAGAAGGCTCAACTCCATTCGCATACACAATGGATCCTGAAAGATTAATTCAGGCAACAAGTGCAGCAAGATATGCAGAAGGAACAACATTCCCTGAGGCTGAAGATGACACAGGAGTATATTTCCTGACAGCAGAGAATACTTATGCCAATTCGAGTAACACTCTCCAGGCAATCAACAAGAGTAGTTGCGCAATCACTCTTACCGTAAAGGTTAAAACCACCCAGAATACAGCAAAAGATATTGCTCTTGCAACGAGTTCCACAGTAGCAACTACAGGAACCCCTAACCTTTATTTAGGACTTAAGGTAGGAAATGAAACTAAGGTGGTATCTGCGGAAGAGCAGACCGTAACTAAGAACATTGCGGGTGTACCTAGCAATTTTGAGGTGGCAGTTCAGACGAATGCGGAGACAGGTGCAAAGTCTTATGTATATCAGGAGAAGGCATCTGCTACAACATGGAAGGCAATGAATCTTAGCATGGAGGGCGCAGTGAGCAATCTTGCCGTTGAATCTGATACTACAGCACCTACAGTAAATGTAACATGGTCATATGCAAAAGCAGCTGATGATGCAACAGCTTCTGATGATGCGGTTGATTATACAGCTAATGCAGCACCATCTATTGCAACAACAACTTATACATCTAATGGTACAGAAGATTTAGATGTAACAGTAAATCTTGGAGGCGGTTCATTGGCTGCAACAGGTATTTCAGGAATTACATTTAGAAGTACAACAGGAGCAGAAAAAGCATTAGATTCAAGCCTTTATACTTTAGAGGGCACAACATTAACAATTGATAAGGGACAGCTTTCCGCATGGATTGAGGCTGGAGTAAACTCTAGAGCATATACAGTTAAGTTTAATGACAGTGCAGAAACAACTGTAACAATTACTGTAAATAAAGCTCAGTAAATCAAATTAATCGATCTATAGAGGGTAGGTGGGGATTTCCTGCTTACCCTCTTTTCGAGTTATAAATAATATAAAAAAGGATAATTATAATGAAAAAAAATGATGTTATTTGTTCTACATGTACTGGGTGTGGAAGTTGTATGAATATTTGTCCTAAAAATTCTATTCATATGGAGTATGACTCTAATGGATATTTAAAACCTATAATTGATAAAGAAAAATGTATCGGTTGTGGAAAGTGTTCGTTGATATGTCCAGCAAATCATAAAATTCAATCAAAAAAAAACTCAAAGGAACCTATCTGTTATGCAATTCAAGCTAATGAAGAAATTCGAATGAAATCATCATCAGGTGGATTTTTTACTGTTTTGGCAGAACATGTCATAGATAGACGCGGATACGTTTATGGTGCAGTATGGTGTGATGATTTTCAGTGTGAAATAGTAGAAGCATCTAATAAAGATGAACTTATCCCCATGAGACTGTCAAAATATGTTCAAAGCAAAACAGGAATTTCTTTTAAAAAAGTTGCAAAAAGGTTAAAAGAAAAAAAATTAGTTGCGTATTTTGGACTACCATGTCAAATCGCTGGATTAAGAGCTTTTCTAAAAAATAAAGGAATATATGAAAATAATAACCTAATTTTGATTGATTTGGTATGTTTTGGTGCACCATCAGACGTGTATTTTAGAAAATATCTAGAAGAAGAATTTGGAATCTCAAATGTTGCAAATGTTAAATTTAGAGATAAATCAACACGTGGATGGTCTCCATTTGGATATAGTATAGAATTAAAAAATGGTTCTATAATAAAACCGTTGGCAGAAAATGATCCTTATCAAAGGGCGTTTCATGGCGTTTTAACTAGAAATAAAATATGTGAAAATTGCCAGTACTTTTTATTTCCTAGAGAGGGAGATTTTACAATTGGTGATTTTTGGGGTATTCAGGAAAATGACTCATCATGGGTTAAAGGTAATGGAACAAGTGTAGTTTTGGTTAATAATGAAAAAGCTAAGACTTTTTTATCGGATATAAAATGTTCCTTTGAAAGGTGTGAGCAAGTACCTTTGGAGTGGTGTATGAATAGGGGAAATAGAATAAATTCAGAAACACGTCCTAGTCATATAAGAAAAAATATTTTTGAAAATTATCTTAAAAATGGTAGCACATTTAGAGAAGCAGTGGAAGGGACGTTAGGAGGTAGTAAACAAATGATAGAGTTTTCAAATTTTAGAAAAGAATATAATGAAAAAAGTGTTAAAGTTGTATGTGATACCATCCTCTACGATTGTTATGAACAACTACCCGCATCAAATTTATGGATATCTGTCGATTTAAAATATGAAAAATATATAAATGAGAACATATGTGATGGTTATCTAATAGCAGCAATGGCTTTTGGAATGTATTATGCCAGAGATGTTAGGATACGTGGAAAGGTGTCTAAAAGGTTATACTATAATCTGATGAATTATGGCCAACAAATTTTAATTAATCATGATCCGGGCTTGCATAAGATTAATATTATGGTAGATGGATTTCTTACAGAAGATGATTTTGAAGAAAAAAGAGACATAGTTGGCTCACCATGCTCATTTGGGGTTGATGCACTATCAACATTACATGATAGATGGTTATTTGAAGAGGATAATGATTATAAAGTAAACACAGTATTTTCGTTTAATTGTGGAACAAACGGTTCATGGGAGGATGTTAATACTTCTAAATTACGAGAGGATAGAACATCTCTTTGGGAAAAAGGATTTGCTGAACTAGGACTTCAAATCGTGCATATAGATACCAATATTCATCAATATCTACATGGTAAAATGTTTGCTTATAATGACGCCATGTATTTAAGTAGATATTTTTGTATTTTAAATATACAAAGTAGAGTAAAAAAATATTACATACCAAGTGAATATAGCTATTGGGATATTATGAATTATGGAGAAATTCCATTTCGTCCATCAGAAAGAGTAGGTAAAATGATTACACTTGGATGGGAAGAGCCTATTTTTGTATCATTGTTATCTACAGAACATATTGAGTTAGTGCTAGATGGAGCCCAATATCAAAGAACAGCAAAAACAGAAAGAATTTCAGAATGGGACTTTACATATAGATATTTAAATGTATGCACCCCGGGCAGACAATTAACAGGAAATTTGTCACAAAATTGTTCGTTGTGTCCAAAATGCTCATACACAATGCTTTGCTTAGACATAATGGGAAAATTGGAATTATATAAAGATGTATTTAATCTTCAAAAATATTATGCGAATAGATTTATTACTATTTGTGAAATGATAAAAAATAAAAATGATGATGCATTATTAATTGATGTAATTAATTACGCCAAAGAAAAGAAATCAGATATTATACCTACGGATCAACAGGTCAGAAAGCTATATTTTTATAAGTGGCGTTTTCCTGACATAGGTTTATATATAGATACCATTCGTGAAATATATAAAAATAACAATGGAAGAAAGATTTTATGGGGAACTGGTATGGTTGGTTCTCATGTTTTGGCGGCTTTAGATATATTAGATTTAAGAATTGATGCAGTAGTTGATTCAGATGTAAAGAAACAAGGTAAAAATATTTTTGGATATATGATAAGTAATTATAAAGAAATAATGATGGATAATGATATTATATTTGTATGTGGATCAAATATATTAAAAGAGATCAGTAAAGATGTTGGAAATGGGAAAAAATGTATTGATATTTTTAAGATAATACAAAAATAGCTTGAAAGGACATATTCTTTATGGATTGGAATTTAAAAACATATGGTGGTGTTTTATATAATGATTTTTTGTGGTTTTCTAATAATACATTTAATGGACTCTTTCGTATGAATATATTAACAAAGAAAGTCGAATATGTAGATTTTTTCCCGGAAATACCTATTAATAATAGATTAACACATAAAAAATGTATCTTTTACAAGGATGAAATAATATTTCTTCCTGCTTTTTCTAAAAATATACATATATATAATCTTAAAAATAATAGCTTTGAAATCATAGAACTGGTTGATTCAAATTATCGCATAACAAAAGATATAGTAAGTGATGCTGTATTACTTGATAACAAAATCTATATTTTTACATGGTTAGAAAACGAACCTATATTTATATTGGACCTAAATAAAAAATCATTGGAAAAATATGGTTGTGTAGATGAAAAAATTTTAAATTTAAAAATTCCAAATAACCATTTGTTAACACGTTGTTCCTGCTATGGAAAAAGTAGTATATGTTTTGGTATTTTAGGAACAAATATTTTTGTAGAATGGAATGTCAAAAATAATATATTTACATCAACTCAATTGGAAATAGAGGATATTTTTTCTGTATCAAGTATAGAAAGTGATGTTTGGATAATTACTAGGAACAATAACCATATATACAAATTAAATAATAATAAAAAGCTGATTAAATATGAAGGCGATAATATTGAAAAGTGGAATAAAAATACGAGATATTATAGTTCTGTAAGTATATTTAATAATAAAATTTTTGGCGTTCCTGCTTCTTCAAAAAAAATTGTATATTGGGAAAATGATAGCTTTTGCGAGATAGGAGGGGACGAATGGAAAATATCAAACTTAAATTTCCCTGCTTTCCTAAATACAATAAACCTAGGAAGTGAACTATGGTTTCTACCCTATTCGACAGATGGTATTTTTTCATATAATGAATCAACAAATTCTGTAACATATATACCTTTTGAGCTAGAAAATAGTCTAATAAAGGGAATAATTAGAAGAGAAAAATTTGAAGAAAGATTAAGAGATGGAATAATATGTGAAGATTCGGAAATGTCATTTACAGATTATATTGAATTTTTAATAAATAATGATTCTAAATTAGTATTGTAGAAACTATATTTGTCTAATACAACACTGGAGACTTAGCATGAAGAAAGTAGGAATAGTAACTTTTCATTACATAAATAATTACGGAGCTATGCTTCAAGCATATGCTTTAAAAAAAGCAATTGACAAGCTTGATGGTTATAAAGCAGAAATAATTAATTATATTCCAGAAGGTAAAGTGGAATATCCCTACGAGTGTGGTGAGATTGGTAAGGATTTAATGAAGGAAAAACTTTCCAAGCTTTATAAATTTCTTTGGAATTACTGTGATGTAAAGAAAGATATTGTAAGAAATGTCGAAGGGTGTGAGTATGATTATTATTGTGTCGGAAGTGATCAAGTTTGGAATTTTGACATAAGTGGTAATGATTATACATATCTATTAAAAGATGTGGATTGCCGAGCAAAAAAGGTTTCTTATGCACCAAGCGTGGGATTATCAATTGATAAACTGATGCCATATAAAGATGTATTTAGAAGATATTTGTCTGATTTTAAAAAGGTATCTGTGCGTGAGAGCGTACATCATGAGTGGCTTAAAGAGTATTGCGGCATTGAATGTGAAACTGTACTTGATCCCACCTTTTTATTAGATATTGAAGATTATGAGCCAATAATATCTAAGATTAAAATCAAAAAACATGCATTTATTTTATTTATTTGGTATATGCATGACAAGGATGTTATGAAAGGAATTGAATTTGTAAATACATTGTCTAGAAAATATGGATTACCAGTAAAGCATAATATTGTAAAAGCAAAATGGTGGATGATAGCACATGATGATGGTTGTATGTTTTATGAAGGAGTCCCTGAGTTTCTTTGGTATATAAAGAATGCAGAGATTATAGTAACTAATTCTTATCATGCTACTATGTTTTCAATACATTTTAAAAAGCCATTTTACAGTTTTATAACAGAAAGTATGAGAAGTAGATTTGATTCTATAGGAAATAATATGGGAATTAATGATAGGTTCGTTGATGGGTATATTCCTCCAAAGAAGATTAATATGGATATGGATTATAATAATATAATATCTAATATAGAGAAACCAAGGAATAAATCCAGGATGTTTCTGAAGGAGGCATTGGATGCCGATGCAAAATGATCAAAACTACCCTATGGTTAAAATAATAGAATGGGATCAGCATCCTGACTATATAAGATTAGATACAACTAAAAATGATGAATGGTACATTTATCAATTTAGATATCTTAAAATATATCTTGAAAAAGTGATTAATGGGTGGAGCATAAAGGATTTCTTTGATGATTTGTCACCTGAAAAGATTGCAGTTTATGCTGACACTATATTTACGGATATTTTGATAGGCGACCTAAGACGAAATACAGAGAAGCCTTTATATATTTCTGATAAGAAAATAGAAAATGAGGTGGAAAAATCAGGCGTATTTTATATACCACCTACACAGTTACTTGAGAAGTATAGAAAGGGAGAGGTATGCAAGATTATTGTTTGTGGTATGTTTCTTGAAAATATAATTATAGACAGTCTATTGGATATGGGGTTTGAACTTGATGATATAGTTACATTGAGTACTATTTTGTTACATGATTAGGAGAAAATAACAATAAAACAATGTTATTTGGAAGTTTCATAGAAAGGTCATTTTATGGACAAATTACTAGAGAAGTTAAATACTGATGTCGAACAATTACTTGGATTAAGAGTTGCTATATATGGTACGGGAAATAATGCGAGAAGGTGTTTTCCAGTTCTTAAAAAACTAAATATTGTATGTTTTTTGGATGGTCAAAAAAACTTTGGAAGATTTGAGGAGTTTCCAATCCTTTCCATTGAGGAGGCTATAAACTTAAAAATAGACGTTATATTAATATCAACGGAATTAATTATAGAAAAAATAATATATGATAGGATATCCGTTTTGTGTGAGCAACATAATATTAAAATTTTTGGGATATATGGTGGATATTTAATAGATTCTTTTTCAAAAATTAAAGAACAACAAATTAATTCTGTGAACCAGAAGGATTTTTTGATTAATTTAATAGATCATCATGACACTATTAGTTTTGATATCTTTGATACGTTACTCATGCGAAAAACAATGGATTCAGAAGATGTTTTTGATATAGTTGATTTATACGCTAGAAGGCAAGGAATAGAAATAAATAATTTCAAAATGACTAGAATGAGGGCTGGAAGAAATGTACTGTCTAAACATGGAGTATTAAGTGATATATATGATGAGTTTCAGAGGTTAACACATATAGATGATAAATGTAGAGAAACATTAGAAAAAATTGAACTAGATGTTGAAAGAAAGGTTTTGATTTCAAGACAGGATGTTGTAGATTGTTATAATTATGCGATTAGCAATGGTAAAAAGGTGTATATTATATCTGATATGTACTTGGAATCAGATTTCTTAAAATGCATATTAGAGAAGAATGGAATTACTGGCTTTGAAAAAATATATGTTTCAGAGGAACAAAAGACGAGAAAAAGTGAGGGGTTATTTAATAAATTTATAGAAGAATTTAAGATAACTAACCATCTTCATATAGGTGATAACTATATTTTAGATGGTTTATTTTCATGTGTAGAGGGTATAGATTCATATATATTATGGTCAGGTAAAAAAATTGCAGAAGAAACAAGAATCGGAGAAATATTACCATATCTTTCAAATTCAAATGAAAAAAATCTCATGGGACTTGTTGTTGCAAAATTATTTAATTCACCATTTATGACAATCCTAGAAAGAAAAATATATATTGAAAACAGTACAGAATTGATTGTTGGGTTTATATCTCCAATTGAAATTACTTTCACAATATGGATAATAAACAGAATTTTGAAAAAGAAATTTAAAAAGATTCTATTTGCTGCAAGAGATGGTCTTGTTTTTGAAAAACTCTATAGAATGTTTAAGGATTGTGAAGAATATAGGTCTTTGCCAGAATCAATATATTTTTATACATCAAGAACTGCAGCAGTTAAAGCAGCAGTTGAAAACGAGCTTTTATTTCAAGAGGCTTGTAAATATTATGGCGAAAATATAATCAATAAGATGCTTAATAATTGTACTAGTTTGGCCGATGCGGAAATATATAAAAAGAACTATTTTAAGTACATGAATAAAAATAATCTTGGGTTGGAAGATGAATATGCTTTTATAGATTTAACATCGTGTGGAACAACGCAATATTATTTGGATAAGATAGGACTAAAATTGAAGGGTTTTTATTTAGATTTGTATCTTGGTAATTTATGGGAAATGCCAGACATACAATCCATGATCTATGAGGAAAATATTGATGCTAAAAGAAATCTAATACTGGAAACATTTATTGGAGCAACGGAACCAATGGTTGAGGGATTTGACAGTTCAGGAGAACCTGTATTTTCTTCTGATAGAAGGACAGAGAAATCTAAAAAATTGATAGAAGAGAATTGTTTGTTGACAGAAAAACTTGCGGAATATTTTATTTCAAATATGTATGACCCTAATTATGAGATTAATCCAAAGCTAATGTTTCGGTTGATAGACTTTATAAGGGAGGGATCAGTTATAATTAATCCCAATGTTTTTAAAGATGTTTTTATTGATGACGGCGTATGGGGGGGCGTTGTTAAAATATGAATTTATAAACAGGTGTTTTCGCATTAAGTTAGATGATTAAGGATATTTTGATGTGAAATGGATGAGAATAAGACAAAATTAGTTGAGTTAGAGGAGCAACTTATGAATGACAGAGAAATTGTTCTATTTGGCGGAGGTTTATTGTGCAAAAGCTGGCTTGATGGCGGATTTGATGAATACGTTAATTTGGTAATTGACAATAATCCTGAAAAAGCAAAAAAGATAATTAAAAATAAGAAAGTTGTATCACCAGATGAGATTTCTAACTGGGGACAATTTATTATAATTATTACTTCGAATTATTATGAAGAGATTTCTGAGCAATTGTGTAGATTTGGATTGATAAAGGGAGTAGATTTTGTTTCTTTTATTGATTATATGCTTATACCTCCTCAAATGAGACGAATTACCGAAGCAGTGAGTGATATTGTATTTGAAGGAGATGAAGACAGTAAAGAAATATTAGAAAAAGTATATAGTTTATCTGAATATGAAAATTATTGTAAAAAATATAGTAATTCAATTAGGTATGAGAGGGCACTAAATAAAGTTTATCAGAAAAAAATAGGAAAACGTATAGCATATCACGGATATTGTGATGTTTGTGGAAAGGAGACAGATTTTTCGGTCGATTATATATGGACAGATGGTTCAATGCCAGCTTGGAGAGAAACTGTTTTTTGTCCATTTTGTGGTTGTAATAGCAGAATGAGGTTTATGATTCAAAGAATATCTAATAATTATATTGGAATTGATTCGAAAGTATATATTTGTGAGCAAGTTACCGCAACATTTCGTGAATTAAAAAGAAAAATACCCAACATTATAGGTAGTGAATTTTTAGGAGATACATACAAAAGTGGTGAGATAATAAATGAAGTAATGCATCAAGACGTAATGAATTTGAGTTTTGACGATAATAGCCTTGATTGCGTTGCTTCACTGGATGTGTATGAGCATGTTCCGGATTATCGAAAGGCATTTTATGAAGCCTATCGATGTTTAAAAAAGAATGGAAAACTGATGTTTTCTATCCCAATATTTAAAGACAGATATAGGAGTACGATAAGAACAATATTTAATGATGAAAAAATAGAATATTTATTGCCTCCTGTCTATCATGGAAATCCTATTTCGGGTGATGGTTCTCTAGTTTATACTGATTTTGGTTGGGATGTTTTGGAAACTTTGAAAGAGGTAGGCTTTTCAGAGGTTTATGCTGTTGTATATTTTTCGGTTAAAAGGGGATATATGGGAGAACTACCAATTATTATTGAGGCGGTAAAGTGATGAAAAGAGCGGGTTTATTTGTAGTAGATACTAGATGTGGCGTTATTGGAAATTATATTACGGTTATTATTGAAGATATCAGAAATAGTTTAGACTCGGTTATTATTCTGCTTACTGGTGGGGAATTATGTGATGGTGAAGAAAAAAAAATTGAACGATATGCTGATAGTATTTTTTTTCTACCAGAGGTAAACCCTTTATTAGCAATAAGAGAAGTGATAATAAAAGATGAAATCAAATCACTTATAAAAAATATTGACGAACTTGTGATTTTCGACGACTCTTTTTATGGACCTTTTATTCCATTTGCTAAAATTTTTGAAGAGATGGAGAAATCGGACTCAGACTTTTGGGGAATAACTAAACGTGCTGAATATTTTGAAGAAGAAAGATTAATAAAAGAATACCTTCAAAGATATTTTATCGTTTTTCGAAAAAAAATTCTTTCAAGCGACTTCTTTTGGGCATTTTTTGCTAGAAATATAGGTGTTAAAAAAATAGTAGCTAATAATTCAGATTTTGATTATGGAATAACATGGTTCTTTTCTGAAAATGGATTTTCATATAATGCGTATGTAAAGGATGATGACCTTAATATAGAAACCGCGTTTAATTATAATCATATAAAATATAGTCCGTTTCTTATTTTATCAAAATATAAAATACCTGTTCTTCCAAAATACTGTTTTTCAGAAAATAAAGATCTAAAACGTGGTAACGGAGAAGAAACCATGAATATTCTTTCGTACATTCAAGAGACGATAGGATATGATGTGGATAATATTTGGGAAGATTTGCTCCGTAAAGTTAATATTTCAATTTTAAAAGACAATTTAGGATTAAATTATGTTGTATCGGACATGAAGGTACACGAATTACCTATAAATAAAAGAATTATTGTCATTGCACACCTTTATTATGAAGATTTAGTTGAGGGATGTTTAAAATATCTAATGCAGGTTCCAGATTCAATAGATATTTTAATTACCTCAAGCAAAAAAATAATATTAGATACTGTACAAGAAAGGCTTGGACAGGTAATTAATAATAAAATAGAAACGAAAATTGTTCAAAATAGAGGTAGAGATGTAGGTGCGATTTTTGTTGAGTGTAGAGATGTTATTAGAAAATATGATTATCTTTGCTTTGTACATGATAAAAAAACAAGTGGTGGACGTGGACTTGTTACAACTGGAAGATCTTTTCATGACATGGTATGGCAAACTATGCTTTCCTCTGGTAATTATATAAAGAATACGATTCACTTGTTAGAAGAAAATAAAAGATTAGGATTATTATCACCACCCATACCAATTCATTCGGGGTACGAAATACTATTACCGAATGGATGGACATTAAATTATGAAAAAGCAAGAGAATGGGAAAAAAGATTAGGGCTAAACGTTCCCTTTGATGATTATAATCAGCCTTTTGCGTTTTCTACTTGTTTTTGGTGCAAAACGGATGCATTAAAGAAGATATGGGAATCTGATATTAATATATCAGATTTCAAAGAAATGGGACAAAGGATGGATGGAGAACTAAATCATGTTCTTGAAAGGCTAATAATATATGTGGCACAGGATGCAGGATATTATTCGGCTTTAGTAGAAAATTCTTTTTATGCATCTCTTATGCAACAAAATCTATACATTTATCTAAGAGAACGTTTGATAGAGCGTGAAGAAAAATACAAAAAGAAAAATAATAATCGGTTAAAGAGGTATCTAAAGGATAAAAGCAAAATATATATTTATGGTGCAGGTATAGAGGGAGAAAAGGCTGAAACTGTAATCAGAAATTTAGGTTTTTTAATAGATGCATATATTGTAACTGACTGTTATTTTGATAAATGTGTTTCAAATTTGTCTCCAATAATTAAATTATCAGACGCTGAATTAAAAAATGCAGGAGTTATTATTGCAATGAATAAGCCTAATGAAGCAGAGGCACGCGCAAACTTAAGAAAAATAGGGTATAACGAAGCGATACCTTTGTTTATGAAGAGGGGATAATGAAGGAACTAATAGACAATGCTTTAAAAAAATATAAAAAAAAGGGTATTGCTATATATGGAACAGGTTTAAATGCCGAACGGGTACTACGTACAGTAAAAGGATACCAATTTGTATGTGTTATCTCTAATGATTCGGAAATGATTGGAAAAGATTTCTTTGGATTAAGAGTTATGACTCTCAAAGAAGCTCTTTTATATGCTGATATTATTTTGATTGCTGCAATTCCATCTTCAGCTAGAGCTGTATATGAGCGTATAAAAAATAAAGTTCCTGCAGATGTTCCGATAATTGAACTATCTGGGATTCAGTTGAATAAATCAAGGGGATATATGAGTCTGCCCTACTGGGATATAAGCTATAATGATTTACTAAATGCAATAGACGAGCATGAAGTTATTTCTTTTGATGCTTTTGATACGTTATTCGTGAGAAGAATAGTTAATCCTAAGACCATTTTTGATATAATTGATGATCTTTATGTTGAAAAACATGAAAATCGTATCAGTGGATTTTTTAACAAGCGTTTAGACATGGAAAATAAAATGTATGCTAAGGGTAAGAATCCAACAATATATGATATTTATTCTAATATTAGAGGTGATGGAGATTTATCAGAAAAACAAATAACAGATAGATTGAATTTTGAAATTGTGATAGAGAAAAAAATTCTATCGATTCGAAAATCGTTATTTGATGCTTTCACATATGCTTTGTCGAAAAAAAAGAAAATATATATTGTTTCTGATATGTATTTGACAAAACAAATATTAAATCAGATGTTTTCCGATGTAGGAATATTTGGATATACAGATATTCTTGTTTCTTGCGAGCAGAAGTGTAGTAAGTTCAGTGGTGAATTGTTTAATAAACTGATTAATATTTCAGGTACACAAAATATACTTCATATTGGAGACCATTATGATGCTGATATAGTTGGAGCTAAAGCAGCAGGTATAGATGCTTTCCGAATCCTCTCAGTAAAGGATATACTTCTTTCGTCTTCCGTCTCTCATATTCTAAATAATATTGGTAATAAATGGGATGAGTTGTTACTTGGGCAAATTATATCAAATCTTGAATTATTCAATAATCCCTTTACTCTTGGAAAATATAAAGGAAAAGTACTCATAAACTCTATTGAAACAATGACCGATCTTTGTTTTGTTCCTATTACTGTTGAGTATATAGCGTGGCTTATTCAACAATTAAGGGGCAAGGAAAAGAGTATCGTACTATTTTGTTCAAGAGATGGATATATACTAAATAAAATTTACGAAGAAATAAAGGAGAGTAATCCAGAGCTTAATCTTCCTGAATCAAAATATTTCTATACTTCTAGAAAAGCTATGTTACCTGCTATTTTAGCAGATGAGGAAGGAATAAAAGCACTTTATTCAAATGTTAATCAATATCGAAAGGTAGAAATTTTAACTCACCTTGAAAGAATATTTGATGTTAGTTTGAAGGAAGAGTTAAAAGAGTATGATGGAAAGTATTTTAACGATATAGATCAAAAAAAATTATTAAATGATATTTTGATATTAAAGGATAAAATAATCAATCATGCCAACAAAAAACGAAGAGGATATTTAAAGTACATTGAATCGCTTGGCCTTGGAAATTATGAAAAAATATATGTTGTTGATTTAGTTGCACAAGGCTCATCGAGATATGGTTTATCTAAATTATGTAACAAAGAGGTTACATTGCTTGCTCTTGGTACAACAAAACTTCCTAATGCTTTTATTGAGGATGAATGTCTTGTACATTCTATGTATGGCGAGATGATTACTGGGATTGGAAACTCAGTGAGTACTATGTTTAACCTCCTTGAACTAGTATACGCGTCTATGGACGGTCAATTAATCGGATTTACACCAAAAGGAATTCCTCAGTTCGATGATACGACAAAATATAATGTTGAGCTTTTAAACAGAGTTCAGTCTAGAATCTTTATATTTATACACTCGTATCTCGACGATAAATGGTTTATTAGAGATTATTCACCTAAATTAGCAAATGATATGCTTGGAATACTACATTGCGAATGTAGTGATGTGGGGGATGAACTTTGGAAATATTTTGATTTTCAAGACCCATTACATGAAACTTCAGTGCGCCATAATGCTTTAGAAGTTGCACGAGGAGAAGCCATCAAGTAAAAAATATTTAATCAATGTGGAGCATTCCTGTAATTCATAAATAGCACCAATTGAATAGAAAGAGACCTAGCGTTAAGATTTAGGTGTTCATCTTGGCGGATGAAAAAACATCTAAAACAAACGGAGGTCTCACATGAATTATACACAGAATGAAAAAATCGAACAAGTAACAGACACAACACTAGTAATCGGCATAGATATTGGAAGTCAGATTCATTACGCTAGAGCTTTTGATAATAGAGGCCTAGAACTAACAAGAAAAGTTTTCTCATTTGGGAATGACATTGAAGGATTCAACACATTTAATCAGTGGGCTGAAGACTTAAAGATAGAGAAAAATAAGACCGACATATTGATAGGCTGTGAGCCAACAGGTCACTACTGGTTTGCTTTTGCAAAGTATGTGACCGAACACAAAATGACATTAGTAATGGTCAATCCTTTCTCCGTCAAGAAAATCAAGGAATTAGATGATAACAGCCCTAAGAAAACAGATGCCAAGGATCCTAAAACAATTGCTAAGTTGGTAATTGATGGAAGATATTCTATTCCATACATGCCAGAAGGCATATATGCTGAGATAAGAGATTTGGTATACAGCCGTGACAGGATAGTTAAGCAGCATAACATATCTGCTAACAGAATCCAAAGATGGCTTGCAATACACTTCCCTGAGTATTTGGGGATATATACAAGATTTGATGCTGCAAGTGGTTTGGCAGTGCTTGAAAAAGCACCATTGCCAAAAGATGTAATAGCACTTGGAGTAGGTGGAATCAAAAAGTTATGGCACGATAAAAAGATGCGTGGACGAGGTGTAACAGAAGTTAGGGCAAAGACCCTGGTAGATGCCGCGCATAACAGTATCGGACTTGATGGTGGCGCCGGAACAAGAAGTGAATTATATATGCTACTTGAAGAGCACAGACTTTGGACTTCACAAATAGAGGCTGTTGAAAAGGCAATCGAAGAAGCAGTCTTGAAAGTGAAATATGTGGAGAAACTACTCGCCATTAAAGGAGTGGGAATAATAACAATAGCAGGATTTGTTGCTGAAATAGGTGATATTAGACGCTTTAAATCACCTAAACAGATTCAGAAGTATGCAGGGCTTGAACTGGTTGAAAACAGTTCAGGAAAGCATAAGGGACGATCAAGAATCAGTAAGCGAGGACGAAGAAAACTCAGAAGGATACTTTATCAGGTAATGATACCATTGCTTGCAAGTAACAGAGAATTCAGAAGCGTATATGACTATTACGTAACTCGTGTAAAGAATCCGCTAAAGCGTAGACAGGCTATGGTAGCCGTAAGCTGTAAGTTGATACGAGTATTTTACGCTGTATTAACAAAAGGGATGGATTATGACAGATTCAAGATGATGTCAGATATTCATCGAGAGAGCGACCAGATAGTTGCTTAGCAAGAAAGTACTGTAAACAGGTAAGCGTCCGCCAGAGTTGGTGCTGTGAAACAGGAATGCAAAAGAATATATAACAAAGTAGAGCCAGTAGCTGCGTTGACATTTTTTATAGGGCAATGACCCTGCTGTAGGAGCATGAGCAGCACCTTACTATGGATAAGCAGAACGAAGGAATTTAGGACTCGTCAGAGGTCGATGATCCTGATAGACATGAGAGGTTAGTTACTGTAGGTGAAGAGGTAGAAAAGAAGGCCTTCATAAAAGAAAGATAAAGACGTTCTTCTTTTTATACCTATAATCACCAGAAATGGGCTCATAGAAGCTACTTCATATCCAGATAACACTACTTTGGAAGATATAAGTAACTTGTAAACAGTTTAACAAATGCTTTATTAATAGGGATTTTTGTTAAATATCAATAAAAGAAAGTAGAGAGGAAATATTAAGATGAAATATGTTCTCTTCGGAACAGGAGATTACTATAAAAGATTTAAACATTGGTTTGTAGAACGAGATGTTGTAGCTGTTCTTGATAATGATCCTCAGAAACAAGGAACTATAATAGATGGATATTGTATTTGGGGACCATCAGATATTGATAAAGTAGAGTACGATGTTGTTGTCATTCTTAGTTTTTATGTTACTGAGATTAAGAAACAGCTTATTGAATTAGGTGTGTCTGAAGGTAGAATATTTCATTTTTATGATTTACATGAGTTGTTTTCTAAAGAAAGGAACTTTAATAATAAAAACTGTTTAGGAAAAAATGTGCTACTTTTATCCCATGACTTTTCACCTGGAGGGCCGTCATTAGCACTTTATCATGCTGCCGCTGTATTAAAAAAATCTGGATATGAAGTGGTATGTGCCTCAATGCAGGATGGAGATTTAAGAAAAAAATTAGAAGATATTTTTATTCCTGTGGTTATAGATGAACGCTTGCAAATATGTACTATGGAAGAGTTGACATGGATAAAGGGGTTTGACCTTATCATTTGCAATACGATAAACTATAACGTTTTTCTATCGAAACGAGATGAAAGAATTCCTGTTATATGGTGGCTTCATGATTCATCTTTTTTTTACGAAGGAATAAAAGCCGAAAGGCTTGATGAAATTTCAACGAAAAATATGAAACTATTGTCTGTTGGACCAGTACCGCGGAACGCCATGAAGAAGTATAAGCCAGATGCTAATATAGAGGATTTGATATACGGAGTATCAAAAAATGTCTAAGATTACTTTTGTTACAATTGGATATATTGAGTGGAGAAAAGGGCAGGATGTCCTAGTAGATGCTATAGCGAAACTACCTAAAGAATATTCTGAAAAGGTCGAGTTTTTTCTGATTGGACAGGATACCTCGCTTATGGCACAAAAACTATCAAGTGAAATTTCAGATTTTAGTTATATTAGAATGATAGGAACTGTTTCAAGAGAAGAAGTGCATCGTATTTTAGATAAGGCTGATATGATGATTTGTCCTTCAAGAGAAGATCCTATGCCTACTGTATGTGCAGAGGCAATGATGCATAAAGTTCCCTGTCTTGTTTCGGATGCAACAGGTACAGCTACCTATATAAAAGATGGATATGATGGACTTATTTTTAAAAGTGAAAATATAGAAGAATTGAGAAATCAAATTATATGGTGCATTCATCACTATGATAAACTTAGTGATATGGGTGAAAGATCTTATAGAATATATGAAGATAATTTTTCTGAAAAAGCATTTGAGCATAATCTATTATTTTATGTAGAGGAAATGATAGGAAAGGCTTGATTTACGTTCTAATTTTTCCTAAAACAATAATTGTAAAGAGAATTTTGATACTATAACAACTTTTGAGTCAAAGTAATATGAATAAAATTGAAGAAATATTACAACAGTATAAAGGGAAAGATATAGCGCTCTACGGTCTGAGTACAGAAACAGAGAGGTTTATAAAAGAGTATTCAGAGAAGATATCTGTTATCGGATTATTAGATGGATTTAAAGAAGATGGGGAAATGTATGGCTTCCCCATTATTTCATTTTCAGAAGTAATTAATAGCAATGTTGGTTTAATAATAGTTATAGCACGGCCTGGATCATGCAAGGCAATAGCAAAACGTGTTGCTGATGACTGTAGAAATAATAATATTGCCTTGTTTGATGTAAGAGGAAAAGATTTACTCTCTGTGTCTAAAGTTACTTATTCTTTTGATAATATTGAGGCTCCAAGAAAAAAAGATTTAATTTCTAAGATTGAAACTGCACGGATTGTTAGTTTCGATTTTTTTGATACTCTTGTTACTCGTAAAGTTTATAGCTATACAGACGTTTTTGCATTGTTAGATATTAAATTAAAAGAGCAAGGGATAGATATCTCAGATTTTACAAATAGGAGATTAGCTGCAGAAAAGGAATGCTCAAAAGACCATGCGCCTAGTTTAAAAGAAATTTATGATTGTGTTCTAAAAGGGCAGGAGAAAATATTAATTTCTTCAAATGAACTTGCAACTATGGAATGGGAAATCGACCATTCACTTCTTATCCCAAGAAGGTCTATATGCCAAATATATAAAGGTGCGTTAGAACAGGGAAAGTATGTATGTATAACTACGGATACTTATTATGATGAAAAACAGATTAGATATATTTTAAACTCTCTTTCATTGCCATTGCCTAATAAAATTATTGTTTCGTGTCAGGAAGGAATTTCTAAAAATCAAGGATTATATAAGATATTAAACGATTTAAATAATGGTCATAATGCAGCAATTCTTCATATAGGAGATGATGAGTATTCTGATATTGAGTGTTCCGGTAGGGAAGGCATTGATTCATTTAGATTATATTGTGGTTCATATTTATTTGATTATCTTGGAGGATTAGGATTAGAAGATTATACAAGAGAATTATCAGATAGAGTTAAGCTAGGGTTGTTTATTTCTAGAATATTTAATGATCCATTTGTATATGAGGAAGATAATAAATTAGGTGTTAAAGACTCATATGATATTGGATACCTTTTTTCGGCTCCTATGATATCAGATTTTACTATATGGTTACGAGATAAGATTAAAGAGGAAGGAATTACACAGAATCTTTTATCTGCTAGAGATGGATATTTAATAGAAAAACTATATCGTAAGATAGACTCTTCAACTGAAAGTATATATTTTTTAACATCTAGAACTGCGGCAATACGTGCAGGAATGGAGACCATAAAGGATATAGAATATGTTGATAGTATGAAGTATTTTGGTTCAAAAGAAGAAAGTTTAAAAGTCAGATATGGAATAGATTCATCAAATATAAATGATAATACTAGAAACGACTATATATTAAAAAAGTCATCCAAGCTTCGTGAAAATTATCGAAAATATATAGATAGGATAGGAATAAGCAACAAGAAATCAGCTATTTTTGATTTTGTTGCAAAAGGAACCTCTCAATTATATCTTCAGAAAATTTTACCTGGAGATGTTAAAGGATATTATTTTCTGCAACTTGAGCCTGAATTTATGTCAAAGTATAACTTAAATATAGAACCATTCTATACAGAAGAAGAGAAGAATGAGAGCGCTATTTTTGAAAACTATTATATTCTCGAGACATTGTTAACTTCGCCTGACCCATCAGTTGAGGAGTTTGATGAAAATGGTAATCCTGTTTATTCTGAAGAGACTAGAAGTAAGAAAGATATAGATTGCTTTCTTAGAGCCCAGGAGGGAATAATAACGTTTTTTAATGATTATGTTAATATTCTCCCTAAAACAGAATTAAAGATTAACAAAACGCTTGATGAACAATTCCTTGTTTTAATCAATAAAATTACTATTAAAGATCAGGACTTTCTTTCTCTTAAGATAGAGGATCCGTTTTTTGGGCGTATGACCTCGATGAAAGATATGATTTTGTAGATTAAAACAATTATTTGTAATATTGACTATCATTAAATCATAATAATGAGATAATTAATTTTAATATAGTAAGCGCTAAATAATCCGGTGGGTTGCATAGTTCCCCATCTTATACATATATGTACAAGGGCTTCTGCCCATAAAATAAATATACCCCAGCCCATACGGACTGGAGCACATTGACAATTCACATATGATTAAGATTAGTTTAGTTCAAAGACTGCTTTTTGATGTTCTATAAAAAGTTTATTGATAGCGCTTTGGCATTCTGGGTTCCAAGGACATAGCTTTTCAAGTTCTTCTTCAGGTGTTTGATTAGTAGGTGTTTTAAGCAAAAGGTACTTTAAGTAAAGATATATGTCTACATCATTTGCCTTAGCTGTTTCAACTAAAGAATAAACTAGTGAACTAGCTACAGCTCCCTCTGGAGTATCAGAGAACAT
>JHWS01000011.1 GCA_000687675.1 Lachnospiraceae bacterium NC2008
GAAATTACTGATGATAATCTTGAGATGGTTAAGGTTAATGATCAGACTGTACCTGTAAAAGATGGTAAGGCAACATACAAGCTTACAAGTGATAGCGGAGAGATGCTTTACAAGATAGAAGCTACAGACCAGGCAGGACATACGGTTACTTATACCATAACAGTTGCTTCTCCATGGGTTGAAGATGGATTCGTCCCGGCAGGTCAGATAGTTAAACTTAAACCGGGTAAGGCTTATTCATTAAAAAGTGGAAAGAAGTACAAGATAAAAGGTGATGACACTGTATATAACGGTGGCAGCAAGTTCTATGTAGACAAGGAAACATCATTAGAACTTGAAGAAGTACAGTAATTAAGATGTATGAAAGGGCATAGGTATTCACATACTACTTATGTCCTTTTCTGTGATGACAGAACCAAAGGGAAGCGTTTAAACGTAGAATTTATCAGGTATAACAAATTTCTACTAAAAATAGATATAAAATTGATTTATATACAAAATATTGTTATTATTATCTTTGTGAAGGTCACATGTGGGTTATTTTGAGGGGAACGAATGTATAAGCTATATTTTGCTAATATTAGTGATTATTACGATGAAAAAACATACAAAAAGGGTTATCAAAAAGTATGTCAGTATCGTAAGAATAAGATTGATGCCTGCAAGAATGAAGATGACAAGATAAGAAGTCTTGTTGCAGGTTTATTATTTGAGGAAGCTTGTGAAGAATATAACATCACAAATCTTTTAGATAAGCTTAAAGATGGCGAACATGGAAAACCATTCTTTGACTGTGATGATGACCAGTTCCCAGGAGAACAGAGAATACACTTTAATATCTCTCATTCTGGAAAACAGGTAATGGTAGGTATGTCAGATACACCTATTGGTGTTGATATACAGGAGATGAAGCCTCTTAAGGCTGATATAGCAAGCAGATATTTTACAGAAAAAGAGCAGGACCTGTATTTTAGAGCTTCTGAAGAAGAGTGTGATAAGATTCTTTACAAGATATGGTGTCTTAAAGAGTCGTATGTAAAGTTTACCGGTAACGGGCTTATGGAAGGACTTGAGACATTCTCAGTTCTTGATCATATGATGGATGCCGGCATATGGCAGGATGAATATGCATACTCTGTAACGACAACAGATTATAAAGAAGAGCAGGGAATACTTAATATTGAAACTACTAAGCCTATGACTAAGGATGAGCTAGCAGCTAAGATTCTTAGTAAGGATGATAAGAAAGAACTTTCAGCTCCGGCACCAGAGGAAAGAACCGACAAAGAGATTCTTATAAGTGCTCTTAAGGATGAGAAGACAGTTCGTCCTATGTCTGAAGAAGAAGTTCATGCCAAGGTAGTGGAAGTTCAGGCTGAAAATCAGCAGATAGCAGATGCTGCTAAAGAAACAAATAAAGATACAAATAACGATACAAATTACGAAGTAAAAGAAAAAGTAACAGAAGAAGCTGATACTAAAAAAGAACCTAAACCGGTGGCATACACCGAGGAGGTTAAGGTTCTTAGGTCTACACCAGATCAGGTTACATACGAGATTAAGAAGCGGGATACTCTATCAAGGTCCTGCGGAATAACAAGGTGTAAGTATTACCGAAATCTTTTGAAATTTAGATAGGTAAATAAAGGGTAGGAAAAATCCTACCCTTGTTTTTTGAACTAGTGCCCTAACTCTTAAAAAAAGTACTAGTAAAGGCTTCTAATTCTATATAGCGGGAAAACGAGAATGGAAGAAAAGAGAAAACGACCTCTTACTTTAGAGGAGAGAATAAGACGCAGAAAGATTAAGAGAACCATATTAGTAATCAGAGCGTGTTTAAGACTGCTTTTAATAATAGCTGTATTAGTTTTTTTAATTCTAGGACTGATAAAGCTAGGCAAATGGGTATTTTCAGGACATAAGAAGGAAGATAAGACTACTGTTAGTTCATTAGATATTTCTTATCAAGACATAAGTGAAAATCAGGTGTCGGAAAATACTATTACAGAACCAGCGACATATAAATCATGTGAGCCAGCCAAATATGGCTTCACTGAAGGTTATAATGCAGTATCTGATAATTCTACAGGTTATATGTGGGACGAAGAGATTCTATCTACCTACGGCGTCATAATTAATGTTAGCGACAACAAAATAGTCGCAGCGAGAAATGCTAATGATAGGATATATCCGGCTTCCATGACCAAGGTGCTTACTGTTCTTGTGGCAGCAGAGCATGTAACAGATCTTGATGATAAAGTTATTATTACTCAGGACGATACCAACTATGCCTACTCACATGACTTAAGTATTGTAGGTTATGCCATAGGAGAAGAAACAACAGTCAGAGATCTTATGTATGGAACTATCCTTCCATCAGGTGGAGATGCAGCCCATGCGCTGGCTGTATACGTAGCAGGAGACGAAGAGTCATTTGCAAAGTTAATGAATGAGAAGGTGGAAGAACTTGGCCTATCGGCAACAACCCACTTTACAAACTGCTCTGGAATACATAATGAAAACCACTATACCACTGTTACAGATATGGCTATGATTCTTAAGGCTGCAGAGGAGAATGAACTTTGTCATGAGATTCTTGGGGCAAGAAAGTATACCACCTCAAAAACTACTGAGCATCCTGATGGAATAGAAATTTCAAACTGGTTCATCAGACGTATAGAGGATAAGGACTGTCATGGAACAGTTATGGGAGCAAAAACCGGATTTGTTAATGAATCTGGCTGCTGCGCTGTAAGCTACTGCGTATCCAATGATGGCATACCTTACATATGCTGTACAGCCAACGCATGGAGTTCATGGAGAGCCATCTATGACCATGTTCAAATCTATGACGATTACCTGTAACAGTTCAGAACCAAGGCGATTTTCTAAGAAATATTTTTGGAAAAGCATGCTTTTACCAAGATATTTCTTAGAAAATCGCTTTGGCGAGAGCCAAACAGCTCGAAAATCTTTGATTTTCGAGCTTGGTTCTGAACAATTACGATAATTTGTAATTGATAATCACTTGTGATAAAATACATATTTAGTGCATTCTGTCTTTTGGGAGAGAAAAGATAGTGTGTTTGGAGTTATTTTGAAAGGATTATTACTATGGCAGAAAAGAAGATAATGCTTGGTAATGAGGCTATTGCCCGTGGTGCATATGAAGCTGGAGTTAAGGTTTCAAGTGCTTACCCTGGAACACCAAGTACAGAGATTAGTGAAAACGTTGTTAAATACGATGGAATATATGCTGAGTGGGCACCTAACGAGAAGGTAGCTATGGAAGTAGCTATCGGTGCATCTATAGCAGGTGTAAGATCACTTTGTTCTATGAAGATGGTTGGTGTTAATGTAGCATCTGACCCTCTTTATACTATTTCTTACTCAGGAGTTAATGGTGGTCTTGTTCTTGTAGCAGCTGATGATCCAGGCCTTTATTCTTCACAGAACGAGCAGGATTCTAGATGCGTAGCAAGAGTTGCACAGGTTCCTGTACTTGAGCCATCAGATTCACAGGAAGCTAAGGATTTCACTAAGCTTGCATTTGAACTTTCTGAGAAATATGACTGCCCAGTTATGGTTAGAACTACTACAAGACTTGCTCATTCACAGGGCGTAGTTGAGCTTTGCGATAGAGTAGAAGTAGATGATAAGCCATATGTTAGAGATATTAAGAAAAATGTTATGATGCCTGCTATGGCTAAAGGTCGTCACCTTATAGTTGAGCAGAGACTTAAAGATATGGCTGAAGATGCATGCACTATGTCATGCAACAAGGTTGAGTATAACAGTACTAAGGTTGGTGTTATTACTGAAGGTATTCCATATCAGTATGTTAAGGAAGCTATGCCAGATGCTTCTGTTCTTAAGCTTGGACTTGTTCATCCACTTCCAAGAAAGCTTATTGAAGAATTCGCTTCTAAGGTAGATGAACTTTATATAGTAGAAGAGTTAGAGCCACTTGTAGAAGAGCAGGTTAGAAGCTGGGGTATTAAGTGCCACGGTAAGGATCTTCTTACAATTCAGGGCGAGTACAGCGCAAATATGCTTAGAGAAAGACTTCTTGGTCAGAAAGTTGAGACAGATGAAGCTGCTCAGGTTCCACCACGTCCACCAATTCTTTGTCCAGGATGTCCACATAGAAGTACATTCTCAGTTATCAGCGAGCTTAAGATGCATGCAGCAGGAGATATCGGTTGCTATACTCTTGGTGCTATTGCTCCTCTTAACGTTATTGATACTACAGTATGTATGGGTTCTAGTATCTCTACACTTCATGGTATGGAGAAGGCTAAGGGCAAGGATTATATTAAGGACTGGGTTGCTGTAATAGGCGATTCAACATTCCTTCATACAGGTATTAATTCACTTCTTAACATGGTATACAACAAGGCTACTGGAACAGTTATCATCCTTGATAACTCAACAACAGGTATGACAGGTCATCAGGAACATGCTGCTACAGGTAAGACACTTGCAGGTGAAGCAACATATGCAGTTGACCTTGTAGATCTTTGCCATGCTCTTGGAGTTAAGTCAGTATCAGTAGTTAATGCATTTGATACAGAGAAACTTAAAGAAACTATCAAGGCTGAGGTTGCAAAGGATGAGGTATCAGTTATTATCTCTCAGGCACCTTGTGCACTTCTTAAGACTAATATTTCTCATCATAAGTGTAAGCCACTTTCAGACAAATGTAAGAAATGTGGTATGTGCCTTAAGATGGGATGTCCTGCAATTACTAAAAATGCTGACGGAACAATCTCTATTGATGATACACTCTGCAACGGCTGCGGTCTTTGCATGAGCAAGTGTAAGTTCGAGGCTATCGAGAAAGTAGAGGTCTAAGATATGGAAACAAAGAGTATTATGATTGTTGGTGTAGGCGGTCAGGGTACACTGCTTACAAGTAGAATATTAGGTGGTATTACAACAAGCGCTGGCTACGATGTTAAGCTTTCTGAAGTACATGGTATGGCTCAGAGAGGTGGTAGCGTTGTTACATTCGTAAGATATGGTGAGAGCGTACACGAGCCAATCGTTGAAGAGGGCTGCGCAGATGTTCTTATTGCATTTGAAAGACTTGAAGCTCTTAGATATGCACACTTCCTTAAGAAGGACGGTGTTATAATAGTTAACGATCAGAGAATAGACCCTATGCCTGTAGTTACAGGTGCTATGGAATATCCTGAGAATATTATTGAGAACCTTGAGAAGAATCACAAGGTTGTTGCAGTTGATGCTATGGCTGAAGCTAAGAAGCTTGGCAATTCAAGAGTATTCAATACAATTATCGTTGGTCTTGCTGCAAAGCATATGAACTTTGAACATGATGAGTGGATTAACGTAATTAAGAATACAGTTCCAGCAAAGACTGTAGATATTAATGTTCAGGCATTTGAGGTTGGATATAACCTTTAATTTATTCAGCGAAAGTACTATAATACAGACTGAATTATCGCGAAGGAAAAATAGAGGTAAAAGATGAAGATTGAAAATCAGATGACGAAAGTCAAAGTTAATAATGAGATAGATCTTTGTGAAGTAGCTAATGAAAAGGTTAGACGTAAACTAGAGGGAGCTCTTCAGTATGCCAGAGTATCATACTTCCTTAAGTGGCAGGAACCTAGTTTTATACGAAAGACACTTTTTAAAGATAGAACTAAGCTTATATTCTGTGTAAATTCTGCTCAGCTCGAAGACGCACTTGCTGTATGCGATGATCTTGGATTTACTGAGAAGGAAGTAAGATTTATCGGAGAAAAATCTAAAAATAGAAATATATATGCTAAAGATTGATTAGTAATTTAAAAGGTGTAGTGCAAAGCACTACACCTTTTTTGATGCGCAGAGGCGCGTTTTGTTCGATTATTATTCTTCAAATCCGTTAGGGTTGTTTTTCTGCCATCTCCAGCTATCCTGGCAGGCTCTCTTAATATCATATTTTGCTGTCCAGCCAAGTTCTTTTGCTGCAAGTGAAGCATCTGCATAGTTAGTTGCTATATCACCAGCACGTCTATCTTTGATTTCATAAGGAATCTTTACACCTGTAGCATCTTCAAATGCATGTACAAGCTCTAATACGCTTGTTCCTTTACCTGTACCAAGGTTAAAGATTTCTGTGCCCTTGTTAAGGCTAAATCTTTCAACTGCCTTAACATGTCCTATTGCAAGGTCAACAACGTGGATATAGTCTCTTACACCAGTTCCATCAACTGTGTCATAATCATTACCAAAGATTCCAAGTTTCTCACGCTTACCAACAGCTACCTGTGTGATGTAAGGCATAAGGTTGTTTGGAATACCATTTGGATTCTCACCAATAAGTCCACTTTCATGAGCGCCAATTGGGTTAAAGTATCTAAGAAGTACTACATTCCATTCTGGGTCAGCAGTCTGTATATCTGTAAGAATTGTTTCAAGCATAGACTTTGTTGTACCGTAAGGATTAGTACAAGGTTTCTTAGGAGATTTCTCTGTTACTGGTACAGTATCTGGGTCGCCGTAAACTGTAGCAGAAGAAGAGAAGATTATATTCTTTACTCCATGCTTTCTCATAACATCAACTAAAACTAATGTACCTGAGATATTGTTCTCATAATATTCCCAAGGCTTAACACATGATTCGCCAACAGCCTTAAGACCAGCAAAGTGAATACAAGCCTCTATTTTTTCTTTCTCAAATACTTTTTCAAGACCTTCTCTGTCTCTTATATCAACTTTATAAAATGGGATTTCTTTTCCAACTATCTTAGCTACTCTTTCAAGAGATTTCTCGCTTGAGTTAGAAAGGTTATCAATAACAACTGCTTCATGTCCGGCATTGATAAGCTCGATTACTGTATGTGAGCCGATGTAGCCGCTTCCACCTGTTACAAGTATCTTCATATATGTTTGTCCTCCTTACAGATACATAATGCATCTGATATGTATTTTATTGTTATGCACTTAAAGAAAGTTTAACACATTTCTTGGTGACTTATGAACCTATTTTGTGTATAATAGTCTTCGTGAGTAAAATGCTGCTATAGCTCAGTCGGTAGAGCGTCGCATTGGTAATGCGGAGGTCACGGGTTCAAGTCCCGCTAGTAGCTTTTTTGTTTTATATAGGTAAATAACTGCAGTCTGACATTAATGGAGGTTCTAATGGAAAGGTATTTTAGCGAGAATGTGGAATGTGCTTCCAGAGAAGAAATTACTAAGATACAGAGCGAGAAATTAGTCGCTCAGGTTAAGCATGTATATGACAATGTTCCATATTATCGTAAGAAGATGGAAGAAAAAGGAGTTACTCCTGATGATATTAAGGGAATAGAAGACCTTCATAAGCTTCCATTTATCTGCAAGGACGATTTAAAGGATGCTTATCCATATGGTTTCCTTGGAGTACCTAAGTCAGAGGTAAGCAAGATTCACTCAACAAGTGGTACAACAGGTAAGAGAGTTATTGCTTACTATACTAAGGAAGATGAAGATATCTGGTACGAGTGCTGCGCCAGAGCTCTTACAGCAGCAGGTGCAACAAAGGAAGATGTTGTACAGGTTGCATATGGATATGGTTTATTTACTGGTGCATCAGGTGTTGACGGTGGTGCCCATGCTATTGGAGCTATGACAGTTCCTATGTCTTCTGGTAATACAGACAGACAGATAACATTTATGCGTGACCTTGGTTCAACTATTCTTTGTTGTACACCTTCATATGCTGCATATATTGGTGAAACTATTGCAGAGATGGGAATCAAGCCAGAAGAATTAACACTTAAGTCTGGTGTATTTGGTGCAGAACCTTGGACAGAGGCTATGAGAAAAGAGATAGAAGCATCTCTTGGTATCAAGGCATACGATATATATGGTCTTACAGAACTTGGTGGACCTGGCGTATCTTATGAGTGTTATGAGCAGAAGGGTATGCATATTAATGAGGACCATTATATAGCTGAGATTATCAATCCTGAGACAGGAGAGGTTCTTCCTGATGGAGAGAAGGGCGAGTTAGTATTTACAAGCCTTGATAAGAAGGGCTTCCCTATGCTTAGATACAGAACAAAGGATATCTGCGTTCTTAATAAGACAAAGTGCTCATGTGGCAGAACATTCGTAAGGATGGCTAAGCCTATGGGAAGAAGTGATGATATGATGATTATCAGAGGTGTTAACGTATTCCCATCACAGATTGAGACTGTACTTTTACAGGAAGGCTACAAGCCAAACTATCGTATAGAAGTAGATAGAAAGAATAATACAGATACTCTTGATATCTATGTAGAACTTAATTCTGAGAAGTTCTCTGATACAGTTAAGGGACTTGAGATTCAGGAGAAGTCTCTTGCAGGTGCTATTAAGACTATGCTTGGTATTAATCCTAAGGTACACCTTGTTCCAGAAAAGTCTATAGCAAGATCAGAAGGAAAAGCAGTTCGTATAGTAGATAAGAGAAAGCTTATTGATTAGTACTAGAAGGAGGTAAGGGGTTATGAGTATTAAACAGGTATCAATCTTTATTGAAAATGCTACAGGTCAGCTTGCTGACGTAACAAAGTTTATCGCAGACAACAATATTAACCTTAGAGCTCTCTGCATAGCAGACTCTCAGGATTTTGGTATTGTAAGAATAATTTGTGAGAATCCAGAAAATACAGTTGAGACACTTTCAGATGCTGGATTTGTTACAAAGATTACAGAGGTATTTGCAGTTGAACTTACAGATGAGGCAGGAAGCCTTTCTAAAGCCCTCAGAGTACTTGCAGATGCTGGAGTAGAAGTGGAGTATACTTATGCATTCTTATCTACTAAGAAGAATGCTACAGCTTATATGATTTTCAGAGTTGATGATAATGAAAAGGCAATTAAGGCTCTTACAGATAAGAACATCAATATCATCTCTCAGTCGGATATTTTCTAAGAAGTGAAAGCTAAGATTAAAGATTTTAAAACTAATAAAATGTCAGGAAATGAGAAGCTTCTGCTTTTCATTTACCTTGGCATTTTTTTCTTTGTTGCAGCATCTATTGCCTATAGTCAGGCACATGTTAATACATTTCCGACGTATGTCAACCCACCAGATGAACATGCAAGATATCTGGTTCCAAAGTTTATATATACCTATAACAGGATACCTTCGGGTTTCGACGAAGCAGTACGTATACCTATGTATGGCAATTCATATGCTGTATTTAATGTATTCCCATATATTATCATGGCACTGTTTATGAAGGTGGCAGGATTATTTGGTGCAGGTGAAGCTGGACTTCTTATTGCTGCCAGAATGGCATGCGTATGTATGGGAACTGTTATGGCTTACTTTGTATATAAGATTGCGGGGAAGATATTTAATAGACCTGAGGTTAAGTGGTTATTTTCATTTGCTGTAATGTTCTGGCCACAGCACCTTTTTCTTCATACCTATGTTAATACTGATTCTATGGCTATGATGTCATCAGCAATTATTATCTACGCCATGTTACTTATATATGAGAAGGGATTTTCTTTTAAGAGAAGCCTTCTTCTTGCTATAGGTTTAACATGCTGCCTGCTTAGTTATTACAATGCGTATGCATTTGTTCTTTACGCAGTAATTCTTTGTATTGCTTATTTCTATAAGAAAAATGACAAAGGTGTCAGTGGGCTTTCTGATGCAAAGGGCTCTAATAGTAAAGCTGGACATTATTACGATTATAAGGATGCTCTTAAGTGGGCTGGAATTATTATAGGACTTGTTCTTATAGGAACAGGTTGGTGGTATATACATAATGCTGTTTTATATGATGGGGACTTATTTGGATTTAGAATTAACGATACTCTGAAGCATACATATGGAGCTCCTGAGATAGTTAATTATGTATCTATAAAAGATAGTGGGAAAACTATCTTCCAGATGCTATTTGATGGAGACTGTTTGTATTGGTATAGAATAAGCTTTATTGCTCTCTTTGGTTCTATGTCTATATATGCAAGGGGTTATATCTATTTGGCGTACATGGTCTTCATTGTTTTAGGTCTTGTACTGTATCTTATTTTTATCTCATGGAAGAATCTTAAGATGACATTTAGAAAGGTTGTATTCCATATATGTAACATTATGGCTATTGTTACTCCTGTTTGCCTGTCATTTTACTATTCTTATACAATGGACTATCAGCCACAGGGAAGATACCTTATGCCTATGCTTCTGCCTTTAATGTATTACGTAGTTAAGGGGTATGAGAAAGCTATGGTTAAAATTGGTAAGAATGAGAAATTTGTAAGATTATTCACATATGTAATAATGGCTGGCCTTATGGCTATGATGTTATTTATGGTATATCACTGTGCATTTCCATATTATATGGAGTATGGACTGGTTATGTAGTTGTATCACCTAGGCTCGCTTAGTGGTATAACAGACGCTGCGCGTCTGTTATCACTTGGCGTCGTCAGATGAACAATATTGTTCACCTGACTCGTGCCTTAGTGGTATAATACAATTTAGTTTAAAGAAGTTTAGGAGGGAAAATATATGTGGGCTTATGAAAGCGTATTTTATCAGATTTATCCATTAGGATTCTGCGGAGCACCATTTGAAAATGATGGTAAGCTTGAGCACAGAATACTTAAGGTGCTTGACTGGATTCCTCATATCAAGAAGCTTGGTATGAATGCAATCTACTTCTCACCAGTATTTGAATCTGATACACATG
Source organism: Lachnospiraceae bacterium NC2008 (assembly GCA_000687675.1). Taxonomy (GTDB): domain Bacteria; phylum Bacillota; class Clostridia; order Lachnospirales; family Lachnospiraceae; genus NK4A136. The sequence goes on from JHWS01000011.1 coordinate 10,686, forward strand.
GATACAATACAAGAGATTATACAAAGATTGATTGCAGACTTGGTGATAACAAGGACTTTGCCAAGGTATGTAAGGAACTTCATAAGAATGGCATAAAGGTTGTTCTTGATGGCGTATTCAATCATGTAGGAAGAGGCTTCTGGGCATTCCAGGATGTACTTAAGAATAGAGAGAATTCTCCATATGTTAACTGGTTTGCAAGAATAGACTTTGGTGGCAATTCTAACTATAACGATGGTTTATGGTATGAAGGCTGGGAAGGTAACTATGACCTTGTTAAATTAAACCTTCACAATGATGATGTGGTTAATCATATATTCAGCGCAGTAGAAGGTTGGATTAATGAATTTGATATAGATGGTATAAGACTTGATGTTGCTTACTGTCTTGATTATGGATTCCTTAACAGACTCCGCGGTTTCTGTGATTCTAAGAAGGAAGACTTCTTCTTACTTGGAGAGGTTCTTCACGGTGAGTACGGTAGGATGCTGAGTGAGATGAATATCCATTCAGTAACTAACTATCAGTGCTACAAGGGTATCCATTCATCATTTAACTCATGCAATATGTTTGAGATAGTACATTCTCTTAACAGACTTTTCGAGGATCAGCAGTGGGCTGTAGCAAGAGGAGCACACCTCTTATCATTCTGTGATAACCATGATGTATCACGTATAGCTTCTATAATCAATGATCCTAACTGCCTGCCACTTGTATATGGTATGGTATTTGGTATGCCAGGTATACCTTGCGTATATTATGGAAGTGAGTGGGGAACAAAGGCTGACAAGAGCCAGGGAGACCCGGCGCTTAGAGCTTGTTTTGATAAGCCAGAGTGGAATGAACTTACAGATGTTATTGCTAAGATGGCTGAGGCTAAGAAGAATAGCAAGGCTCTTAACTATGGTGGTTTTAGAAGTGTAGTTCTTCAGAACAAGCACTGTATCTTTGAGCGTAATGCTGGAGATGAAAGAGTACTTGTTGCAATTAATATGGATAGTAATCCTGTAACATGTCACTTTGATGCAGGTTGCGGTCAGGCAACAGATTTAATATCTGGCAACATCCATGACTTTGGCGGCGGAAGTGAGCTTCCACCATACAGCGTACAGTTCTGGAAGATGGAAAGATAATTAATCTTTGAAAACTATGTGAAATTAAGGATACTCGCTTCGAGTATCCTTGTTTTTTTGTTAAAGTTCCCATAAAATTAACTGTTAGAAACGTATATATAAGGAGAAGGAATATTACAATGAGAAGAATAATGATAACAAACGATGATGGTATAGAGGCATCAGGTATTATAAGACTTGCCAAGGCTAGTAAGAAGTACGGTGAAGTTTGGGTTATCGCACCAAGATATCAAAAGAGTGCAGCTTCTCATAGTATTACTCTCCATAGTCCTATAGAGGTTGAAGAATTCGACTTTCCAGTAGAAGGAGTACATGCCTATGCAGTATACGGAACTCCGGGAGACTGCGTAAGAGTTGGAACACTTAATGTTATGCCAGAAAAACCAGACATAATATTCTCAGGTATAAACTTTGGTTACAATGCAGGTACTGATGTACAGTATTCTGCAACTGTTGGAGCTGCTATGGAAGGAGCGTTTCAGGGGATTCCATCTGTAGCATTTTCGGAAGGGACTAATGATGGTTATATTATTACAAACAAGTACCTTGATCAGATGATACAGGAGGCACTTACCTGGGATATAACAGATCTTCAGATACTTAATATTAACTTCCCAACATGTAAGGAAGAGGAATTTGCAGGAATACTAAGGGAACGTAAGGTGGCTACAACAAGCGTCTTTAATGACTCTTATACCTGCGAGACTTTGGGAAATGGCCGTAAGGCTTATATGGTTCATGGTGAATTTGAACACGAAGCAGCCCTTGGAACAGACCTTAGGGCATTATATGATAATCATATTTCAATAGGCGTTGTTAAAAATATAGGGTACTAAAAAGACGCTATCTTTATAGTGTAGGAGGAATAAAGTATGTTTTGTTACAAATGCGGGGGACCAGTTGATGATAGTCAGGCATACTGCCCAACTTGCGGAGCACCATCTAATACTGCAGCAAGAGGGGAAAATGTTAGCCAAAGTCTAGAAACAGCAGCTCAGGCCCAGATGCAAAGTAATATGGTATATCCTGATTATAATCAGCTATATTATGGTGCTGGTCAGCAGCCTGTAGATTATAGCAATCATGGCATGATATTAAATGGAGTTAATGTAGGTAAGAAAAAGAAGGTATGGCCAATAGTTTTGGCAGTAGTCCTTTTTCTTTTGGTAGTTGCTGCTTTATCAACAATACTTGTTATAAAATTAAAGGAAAATAAGAAGAACAAAGAATTACAGGGGTATCTTGCAGCAGCTGAAGAAGAATACGATAAGGGAAATTACGACAGGGCAATCAGAAAATATAACAAGGCTCTTGATATGGATGAGAAATGTGCCAAGGCTTATATTGGCATAGCAGAATGCTATCAGGGACTTGGAGATGAGGTATTAGAAGGTAGTAATATAGACGAGTCTGACTTTGACGATGCTACTGATTATTATAACGATGGTATTGATTCTATAAAGAGTGGACTTCGAAAGGTCAAAGAAAAGGACAAAGAAGACCTTGAAGATATGGAGGAATCCCTTAAAGATTCTATAACAAAGGCTGATACACTCCTTGAAGAGTATTATGCTAAATTAGAGCCACCGGAGGAACCACCTGTGAGTGTTGATCCACCGACTACATCTAATGCAAATACTATGGCGCCACCAAGCACAGACAACTGGACTAGTGACGATAAGATATATGTATATTCTTATAATGATGAACTTGGTACTAAGCTTGAGTATGTTTTGGAAGAATATCCAGAATACAGAGATTATGTAGAATATACCAATATGGGCTTGCCAGGGGCAGGGGAAGAATATACTAATGCAATAGATAATCTCTTGGATAGTTATCAGGATTCTTATCCTTCTATAATATGTACAGATTCCTATTTTACTAGAAGATATGTTGAAAGTGATTATACGCTTAATCTTTATGATATTGGCATCACAGATAATATGTATGCTGATGCATACCAGTTCACAAAAGATATGGGAACATATGATGGACAGCTTAAGGCTATGACATGGGCTGCCAATCCAGGCTGTTTCATGTACAGAGCTGATATTGCAGAAGAAGTATTTGGAACAAGTGATCCAGATGTTGTTCAGTTATATGTTAAAGATTGGGATACATTTATAGAAACAGCAGGAACTATGGATTCCTATGGCTATGATATGATATCCAGCTTAGATGATATTAGTAACGCTAACTTTAGTCAAAATAATAGTCCATGGATTAAGGATTATGAACTTGAACTTGATTCTTCTGTTGATAATTATTTTGAAGTAGCAGAGATTCTATACAGTAATGGATATACCAATGAAACTAACAGATGGAGTATGGAATGGAATGAGGATCTTAATGGGGCAGTATTTGGCTATTTTGGATGCCCATGGTTCTTATACTGGTGTATGGACTCTACAACATATGAGTGGAAAGTAACACAGGGACCTTCAGCATTTTACTGGGGCGGACAGTATGTTCATGTTATGAAGGATTGTCCTAATACAGAACTTGCAGCATTCCTTGTATATGAGATGTGCTGTGATGACGAGATTATGTATGACATAGCAGTAGACAGTAAAGATTTTGTAAATAACAAGTCAGTAATTCAAAGAGAAATTGATGAAAATCTGGGAATGGCCAGCTGCATTCCTAATCAGAATCCGTTAGAGGTATTCGATATGGCTGGAAAACAGGTGGATTTATCTCATTCAACTGTCTATGACAGCAAGATTCAGGACATAATTCTTGAAGAAGTAGATAGCTATGTTATATATGGGAATCATAATAATTCATCAGATGCCATAGATAAGATAAAGGAAAGGGTACATGAAGAATTTCCAGAGGTTACAGTGAATTAGTTTTTTGTAGGAAAGCTTAATAAGGAAAAAATACTAATTTACTTGACGTAGTATACAATATTTGTTATATTTTACACGGCTAGCGAAGGAGCAAACTATAGGTTTTGCTCCTTCATTTGTGTGTACACACACGCATAAGGAAATTAGCAGCAAAGCTGCATGCGTGTGGGACAGGCAAGGAAGGTTAAAATAAATTTTTAAATATAGGAGACACATTATGAAAAAGAAAGTTTTAAGTTTAGTTTGTATGGCAGTACTTGCATTTGGTCTTGTTGGTTGTGGCAATAAAGATGCTGCATCTGACACAAAGACAGAGACACCTGAAGTAACACCTGCTTCAGTAGCAACAGATTCTTCAGTAGCAGATGATGCTTCTGGCGAAGCAATTGATATTTCAGGCGTTAAGCTTATTAGTGACGGCGTACTTTCAGTTGGTGCTGACGTAGCATATCCACCTTTTGAAGATTTTGCTGAAGATGGAACAACACCTATCGGTTTTGACGTTGATATTATTACAGCTGTAGCTGATAAGCTTGGTCTTAAAGTCAATATTATCAATACTGCCTGGGATGGTATATTTGCAGGTATCGGTGTTAACTATGATGTTGCCTGCTCAGCAATCACTATTACACCAGAGCGTCAGGAAACAATGCTTTTCTCTACACCTTATATCAATAACTATCAGTCAGTTGTTCTTCGTGCAGATGATGATACAGAGATTGCATCTTTCAATGATCTTGAAGGAAAGACAATTGCTGTTCAGAAAGAAACAACATCAGACATCCTTATGAGTGATTACAAATCAACAGGTACTATTAACGTTCAGATAGTTGCTAATGAGAAAATTACAAGCTGCTTTACACAGCTTCTTAACGGTGAAGTTGATGCCGTAGTTGTTGACAGTACAGTTGCAGATGGATTTCTTAACAGCTCAGATGATTATAAGATCGTATACAAGGATACAGCAGAAGCAGAACAGTTTGGTATTGCAATCAGTGTAGACAATCCTGAACTTCAGAAAGCTATCAATGAAGCACTAGCAGAGCTTGAAGCAGAAGGCTATATCCAGGAAACATATGATTACTGGTTTGGTACAGTTGCAGAATAATTAGGTTGATATAAATGAAAAAATTCGACATAAAAAAATATTTAAAAACAATCATTATATTATGCGTTATATTGGTTGCTGTTGTTATTCTTGCAGTTCTTAAACCATCTGAAACAGATTTGTTTAAGAATACTTCACCTGAAATGCAGAAGATGATAGAGCAGGATGCGAACAGTACAAGAAAGCGTGTTACTGTTACATACAACAATCTTTTGATTATTAATTATGCTTCTTTGTCAACTTCCGGCGCAAAGGTAATGAGTGAAAAATATGTAGGTTTTCTTGGAAAAGTTTACCCTGCTGATAAAGGTGGTATGAAAATCACAGGCCAGATGGTTAATTATACCTATCGTATGCTTGGATGTGGTGAGAACCTTATGCACGGTGCAAAGCTTACCATTACACTTACTACATTAACAGTATTATTCGGTGTTTTACTTGGAACTATACTTGCACTTGGTAAGATCAGTAAAAATAAGATACTTTCAAAGATTTCAGGTGCCTATATTTTCTTCTTCCGAGGAACACCACTTCTTATACAGCTTTTTGTAGTTTATTTTACCGTTCCTGGTATGTTTGGGTTTGCTTGGAGAGATGTATTTAGTTCAAGTGATCCCGAAGCTGTATTTAAGGGAGCATTTGTAGCATCTGTTATAGCTTTTGCGCTTAACTCTGGTGCATACTGCGCTGAGATAGTAAGAAGTGCTATTCAGTCTATTGATAAGGGGCAGTTTGAAGCAGCTAAAGCGCTTGGTATGACATACAGACAGACTATGACAAGGATTATTATTCCTCAGTCAGTAAGGCGTATGATACCTAATGTCAGCAATGAGTTTATTATGGTACTTAAGGATGCATCCCTTGTATTTGCAATATCTCTTATGGATATTACAACCATATCAAAAAATATTATGACTTCCGAGGGTTCATATCTGGTATTCATCCCGGCACTTATAATTTATCTTCTGATTACAGCATTCTTTGGGTTTGTATTTAACAAGATTGAGAAGAAGTTTTCTGTATATGAATAGGAGGTTCACGTGAGCGATAATTATGAATATATATTAAAAACTGAACATGTTAGCAAACGTTTTGGATCTCTTGAAGTGCTTAAAGATGTTAATTTATCTGTAAAAAAAGGTGAAGTAATATGCATCATTGGACCATCAGGAGCAGGTAAGTCAACTTTTCTTAGATCGCTTAACCAGCTTGAAAAGATTACAAGTGGTAAGATTTTTATCAGAGATGAACTTTTCCTTCATAGGGAAAATGACCGTACAGTTGATAAACTTCCTAAAGATAAACAGCAGGAACTTCTTCTTGAGATGGGGATGGTATTCCAGCGTTTTAATCTTTTCCCACATAAAACTGTTCTTCAAAATGTATGTGAAGCGCCGATAGTGGTTAAGAAAGAAAAGAAAGAAGATGTAGAAAAAAGAGCGAAGCAGTTGCTTGAGAAGGTGGGCCTTCTTGATAAAGCAGATGAGTATCCAAGCAGACTTTCGGGCGGTCAGCAGCAGAGGGCTGCTATTGCAAGAGCTCTAGCTATGAATCCTGAAATTATGCTTTTTGATGAACCTACATCAGCACTTGACCCTGAACTTGTTGGAGATGTTCTTAATGTTATGAAGGAACTGGCAGAGTCAGGTATGACTATGCTTTGTGTAACTCATGAGATGGGATTTGCAAGAGAAGTTGCCGACAGAGTACTTTTTATGGCTGATGGTATCATCACAGAAGAAGGAACTCCTGAGGAGATATTTACCAATCCTAAGGTTGAAAGAACACGTAACTTCTTGAATTCTATACTTTAATTTATAAGACTAATCAAAATGAAGAAATCTGATTCAAAATATTCCCTCATGTTGCTGCTTACTGCAGCAATATGGGGATTTGCTTTTGTAGCACAGTCCGCAGGCGGAGACGCTATCGGACCTTTTTCTTTTAATTTCATAAGGAACTTAATCGGAGCTATTATACTGCTTCCTGTTATAGTTGTTTTAGATAAGCTTGGTTATGGTATTAAGCCAAGGAGTAAGGCTGAAAAGAAGAAACTCTGGATATCAGGAACATTAATAGGCTTCGTTCTTTTTCTTGCAACTAATCTCCAGCAAATGGGAATAACATATGGTAGAAGTGCAGGTAAGGCAGGCTTTATTACAGCTTGCTATCTTATTATGGTTCCACTTATTGGCATATTCCTTGGAAAGAAGACTAGTAAGCACATCTGGTTTGCAGTACTTCTAACTATGACAGGAATATATTTCTTAAGTGTAAATGGACCAGAAGGTATAGCCTGGCCAGATATACTACTTCTTCTCAGTGCCCTGTCATTTGCAGTACAGATTCTTATGGTTGATAGTTTCGTACAAGGAGTTGACCCTGTAAGACTTGCAACTCTGGAATTCTTAGTGTGCGGTATACTAACAGCTATACCAGCATTCTTATTCGAGACAGGAAGATGGGCAGGAGATAGTGGGGTATTCCTTGGGGCATTTGTCAATCCACAGGCATGGATATCCATTTTATATGCAGGTATCTTTTCTTGCGGCGTAGCCTATACCCTTCAGATAGTTGGCCAGAAGAAAGTAGAGCCAACTCTGGCATCACTTCTTATGAGTTTTGAGTCAGTATTCTGCGTGCTGGGCGGCTGGCTTATCCTTGGCGAGCGTATGTCTATCCGCCAAATCATCGGCTGCGTTCTTGTATTTATAGCAATACTCCTAGCTCAGCTATGTGAGAAGAAAGCGTAGGTGTAACATTTTTAATATTATCTATTCTCATATTTAGAGCACTTGAATAAAGTGCTCTTATTTGATATTATTCTATTATTCACGGAGTGGTCACTCCAAGATGCAGATTTTATCTACGGGTTTTCCCAGTAACTATTAAATAAGGTGTTTGAAGAAACTATCATAGTCTAGAATACTACCTGTAATAGATAATGAATCTTATTCTATTCTCTGTGCTATAATGTTCTTATATAGATTCTTTAGACATCGGCAAATTTATGAAATCATACTATTCTTTCAAAGCGTAAGATTCTAAAAAGAATATAGTGACTTTATAGAGATAATAAGAAAATATGAAGCACAAAATTCAGAGGAAGAATACAAAGAGGCGATTAAAGAATGTATACAAAAGGGCAGCTTAGTAGATTACCTAAGGAAAAAGGGAAGCGAGGTAATTAATATGCTAATGTCAGAATATGATTACAATCTAGATATAGAAACTCAGCGTGAAGAAGCTGAAGAGATTGGCGTAGCTGTTGGTAAGAGAATTATGATATATCAGCTTGTTAATGAAGGAGAGATATCACTTTCAAAAGGAGCAGATAAGCTCAATATATCTGAGGATGAATTAAAGAAGGAAATGGTTGAAAAAGGGTATACCTTCTCATAGCAGTATGCAATTATTGTAACAATAAAAAATAGAGGTGTTTCACCAGTGTGTGGGTGAACACCTCTATTTTTCTTTTGTCAATTCTTCAAATGTAATATTGAAAATCTGACATAGCTTTTGTATTTCAATGTCTGTAACATATCTTTTTTGCGTTTCTATACGAGTAATAACATTTTTATCCATATCACAGCCAATTAATTGCAGCTTTTTAGACAAATCTCTCTGGGATAAGCCATGTTTTTTACGGAGTTGTATAAGATTATCACTAATTAAATTTTTTTTGCCGGAGTCGGAACGTGGCTTAGGCATGTTGTTCTCCATTCATAAAAAATACAAATTCAATAGAAATGACAACTAAATATAAATCATTTTTGCATTCTAATCGGTTGTAAAAGTGAGACAAAAGTGATAAAATTTACATGCTCAAGCTGTAAAATTCACAGATATTTGTGCAAATTACACATAAATGAATAATTTAGACTAAATTGGGAACAAAATAGGAGGATTAATTAAATGGCTCTTTCGGAACTTGTCAAATATGAAGGGGATAATTCAACTTTTATATGGAAATATCCTAGCGAAGATTTTAACTGTATGACCGAACTAGTAGTACATGAAAGCCAAGAGGCTATTTTTTTTGCTAATGGTCAGGCGGCAGATACTTTTGGACCAGGAAGATACAAACTTGAATCTAAAAATATACCTATACTAACAAACCTGATAAATATTGTAACAGGTGTTAGTGTTTTTCACTGTGAAATATATTTTATAAATAAAACTGTTCAGATGTCTGTCAAATGGGGCACTGATTCCAAAGTGAGATTTGTTGAACCAACATTAGGGGTTCCAGTCGAAATTGGCGCTTCGGGTGAAATGAATTTGGCTATATCTGATGGACGAAAATTGCTAATCAAACTTGTTGGAACAATGAATGGAGTGTCTTGGGGGGATAATGATAATAATTTTACAAAATCTCTTCAAAATTCTTTTAAGCCGTTGATTTCTACTACCGTTAAATCTAATCTTTCAGCTGCAATAAAAGAAAGAAATATTGATATTTTAGAAGTAGATGAACATCTTAACGAACTTTCAGAAACGTTAAAGTCAAAGATTTTACCCGGATTTGAAGAATACGGATTAACAATCCCGCAATTTTTCTTGTCTAATATTGTTCTTCCAGAGGAAGACTCAAATTTTAAAAAATTAAGAGAATTACATACGGTATCTTTACAAAAAAGGATGGTCCAGGCTGAAGCTGAAATTAAAACAACCCAGGCTGAGAGTAAAGCCTCATATATGACAGCTGAGGCTAGGGCGGAGGCAGCAATAACAGCTGCTAAAAGAGAAGCTATTCTTGAAGCACAGACAACAGAGACAGAGATAGCGAAGAGAGAGGCAGAAAGAAAAGTGATTCAGGCTCAAGGGGAAGCAGGCGCTGCTAAGGTTACAGGATTTGCTGAAGCTGAGGTTATGAGAGAAAAGGGTTACAACCAAAAGGATGTATTACAGGCAGAAGTACAAAAGGCATATGCTGAGGGTATCGGAAATATGGGACCTTCAATTTCAGGAGGTGGCGGTGGCTCCGTTGTTGGAGACATGATAGGCCTTGGTGTTGGTATGACAGCAATGGGGGCTATAGCTCCACAGGTCGGTGAAATGATGAAAGGAATGAATCCTAATCCAAATGGTGATAAGCAAGCTAATGCTAATTCGGGACAGACTACATGTCCTAAATGCGGTAGCACACTTCCAGCAAATGCTAAGTTCTGTCTTGAATGTGGAAGTAAAGTTCAAGAAATTGCTTCTGATGAGGTTGTATGTCCTCATTGTGGTAACAAAACCAAAAAAGGAAAGTTTTGCTCTGAATGTGGTCAGCTTTTAGTAAATAAGTGTCCAAAATGTGGCACGGAAGTACCTTCGGGAGCAAAATTCTGCCTTGAATGTGGTTCGAAGTTATAACTATAAAAGAAATAAATTTTGAGGTGAAAATCAATGGCTATATTTAAATGTAAAATGTGTGGCGGTGATTTAGAAGTAACTGAAGGGAAGTCAATATGCACATGTGAATATTGTGGTTCGAAACAGACACTTCCTAAATTAGATACTGATAAAAAATCTAATCTATATGATAGAGCTAATCATTTTAGAAGAAATAACGATTTTGATAAGGCTATAGGAATCTATGAACAGATACTTAATGAAGATAACACGGATGCAGAAGCATACTGGTCATTAGTTCTTTGTAGGTATGGTATAGAGTATGTTGAAGACACACTTTCTAATAGACGTATTCCTACAGTGAATCGCGCACAATATACATCAATTTATGCGGATGAAGACTATAAATCTGCAATTAATTATGCTTCTGATGAGCAGAAAATTATCTATGAGCAGGAAGCAAAAGCTATAGACGAAATTCAAAAGGGGATTTTAGCAATATCAGAAAAAGAAGAACCATTTGATGTCTTCATTTGCTATAAAGAAACTGATGAAAATGGACGTAGAACACAAGATTCTGTTCTTGCTAATGATTTGTACCATCAGCTTACACAGGAAGGTTTTAAGGTATTCTTTTCTAGAATAACGCTTGAGGATAAATTAGGGCAGGAATATGAACCGTATATTTTTGCTGCTTTAAATTCTGCAAAGGTTATGGTTGTACTTGGAACCAAACAAGAATACTTTAATGCAGTATGGGTAAAAAATGAATGGTCAAGATTCCTTGCTCTTATTCGAAGTGGAGCACAAAAGACTCTTGTTCCTGCATATAAGGACATGGATCCGTATGACTTACCGGAAGACTTTTCTCATCTTCAGGCACAAGACATGTCAAAACTTGGCTTTATGCAGGATTTGATTAGAGGCATAAAAAAGGTAATTGGTTCAGAAAAAGCAACAGAAAAAGAAACTATAGTTGTTCAGCAGGGAACAACCACTGGAAATGTTGAGGCCCTCCTAAAAAGAGGCTACATGGCTCTTGAAGATGGAGCGTGGGATGAAGCTGATAGGTTTTTCGAAGAAGCTTTAAATTATAATCCTGAGGATGCAGTTTGCTATAAGGGTAAACTATTAGCAAAATATAAGGTTAAAGATTTAAAATCTTTTGTTGATGTATTTGCAGATAAATACAAAAATGTGATACCTTTGAAAACTATGGCATGTGAGGAAAACTATGAGCATATTGATAAAATAGTAAAAAAATATGGCAATGTTGTAAATAGGCAGTCAATACTACCTTTATATTATTTTAATAAAGAGGTTAAGGTATTTACTGAGGAAAGGAAAAAGCAAAAAAATATTGCATTAGAAGCTTTAGGAGAGGAAAGGTTTTTTACTAGAGCACATCAATATGCTACAGGAGATTTAAAATCAGAATTTGATAATGCATATTCATACTTTGTTGAACTTTTGGATAATAGAATTAATAAGGCGCTTAAGGACGACGCGGATATTATTTCAAAAACAAAGGAAAGATATAATTCATTTTTAAATGAAACTGATTGTAAAGTAGAAGAACTTTTTAGAAAACAAAAAAAGAAAGAAAAGAAGATTGCTATAATAGTAGCGACTGTCGCGATATGCATTGTTCTTGCATTTGGCTTCTACTATATTGTATTACCTCAAATAGAATACAGAGATAATTGTAGAAAATATGAGACAGCCTGCAATATGATAGACAATGGGGAATATGATTCAGCTATAAGGAAGTTTAGAGAACTTAATGGCTTTAAGGAATCAGAAGATATGATAAATAAGGCTAATTATTTAAAAGCATGCGAACTTTTAGAAAACAAAGAGTATGATAAGGCTATTGAGATTTTTACGAATCTTCAGCAAAATGAAAAATATGAAGATGCTAAAGAAATGAAAAAAGAAGCGCTTTACCAAAAAGCTGGGGATTTACTTGATAAATCACAATACAGTGATGCAAAGAGTATATATATAAAATTAGGTAACTATAAAGAGACAAAAGATAAAATATTTGAATGCAATGTTGGCGAGATAAAAAATGTAAATGTTGGAGAATATGTAGATTTCGGCAATTATAATAAATCAACAAGGTGGTATGTTCTGAAAAAAGATGAAACAGGAATTTTGGTTATTAGCGTACAGGCAATAGATAATGGTGCATTTGATGAAGAAGGAAACAATGTTTGGAAAGATTCAACAATACGCGAATGGCTTAATGGAGAATATTTAAATGAAGCTTTTTCTGATAAAGAAAGAAAAATGATTCGAAAAACCACAGTTTCTAATTCTTTTACTAATGAAAATGGAAATGTAATAGAATTGGAAGATACTGAGGATTATATTTTCTTATTAAGTGAGCAGGAGTTTAGGGATTGTTTTACGTTTGGCGGAAGAATATGTGCGCCTTCTAATTATCTAAAAGAAAAAAGCCCAACTATAAATGATGATACAACTGCTGTCCAATGGTGGCTGCGTTCACAAGGAGGGGATTCTACATTAGCTTCAGCTGTTGACGAAAGTGGACATATAGATGATATGGGCATAAGTGTTAAATTTAAAATTGGGGTTAGACCAGTCATGTGGATTAATTATGATTAAAAATATGTAATGTATTAAAAAAGCAGGCTATAAGATTCCGTAGAAGGTTTTGGTTAGCCTGCTTTAAATTACAAATCTAAACAAAAGTTTGAAATAGCTTGGCTATCTGAGAAACAGGTAAATATGTTTAAAAGTGATTTTAAGCTCGTCGCAGATTTCTTTGTAAAGAGCAGGATAAATCCTAACTATATGCCTACAGACAAGACTGAGATTAAACATATTGAAGAAGTGTTAAAACTTCTTTCGGTAGTCACTGGTGATAAGAGATATGAAGATGTGATTATAAGTTCTAAGGTTAAGGAGGTTCATAATATGTGCGAGGTTGCAGATCGTTTATGGAATGGTGGTAAGGCCGAGGGCGTTATTGAAGGAAAGGCTGAAGCTTACTATTCCCTTGTTCAGGATGGAGATATATCAGTAGAAAAGGCAGCGGAAAAGCTTGAGATATCTGTAGAGGAATTCGAAAAAAGAATGGAAAATGCTGGATATAAGATTCCTGAGATGGTTTAATATTATAATTCTAAAGATAAAAAAGTGTCGACTAGGACACTTTTTTGAATTATAATGATAATGTTGCACAAAATGTGCGTACTAGAATATCTTGCTAAAGGCGGGAGACTAACATGATTAAAAGTATGACAGGCTTCGGTAGAAGCGAAGTTGAAGATGGTAAGAGAAGAGTTACCGTTGAAATTAAAGCTGTTAACCACAGATATCTTGATGCAAGTATCAAGATGCCTAAGAAACTTAATTTCTTTGAATCTGCCATAAGAACACTTCTTAAGGAATATATTCAAAGAGGTAAGGTTGATATATTTATAGCGTTTGAAGATTTCTCAGAAGACAATATAGTTATTAAGTATAACCATAACGTAGCTGAGGAATATCTTAAGTATCTTCGCCAGATGAAAGAAGAGTTTGGTCTTGAAGATGATATAAGAGTTTCTACTTTATCCAGATATCCAGAAGTATTTACTATGGATGAAGATAATATAGATGAAGAAGAAATTTGGAAAGCGCTTGAGAAGGCTCTTAGAGGAGCACTTGAAGCATTTGTTGATACAAGAATCAAAGAGGGTGAAAACCTTAAGAATGATCTTGTTTCTAAGCTTAATGGACTTCTTGACTGCGTAGCATTTATAGAAGAAAGATCACCACAGATTATCGAAACATATAAGCAGAAACTTGAAGGCAGAGTTAGAGATATGGTTGCTGATGTGAATATTGATGATTCACGTATTATTCAGGAAGTAACTATCTTTGCTGACAAGGTATGTGTAGATGAAGAGATAGTAAGACTTAAGAGTCATATCTCATCTGCAAAGGATGAACTTGTTAAAGGTGGTAGCGTAGGCCGTAAGCTTGACTTTATAGCTCAGGAGATGAACCGTGAAGCTAACACTATCCTTTCTAAGACAAGTGACCTTGAGATATCTAATCGTGGTATAGAACTTAAGACTGAGATAGAAAAAGTCAGAGAGCAGATACAGAATATTGAGTAAGTTAATTCATGTAGGCTTTGGCAATGTTGTCAATGCTGATAAGATTATATCAATAGTTAGTCCTGAATCAGCACCGATTAAACGTATGGTTCAAAGAGCTAAAGAAGACGGCTCTGCAATCGATGCGACTCAGGGAAGAAAGACCAAGTCGGTTATAGCTATGGAGAATGGACAGGTTGTTTTATCAGCCCTGCTTCCAGAAACTATAGTGGGAAGAACACAGGGCCAACCTGACGATGAGGGATGATGCTTATGGAACGTGAAGGAATATTAGTTGTAATATCAGGCTTTGCAGGAGTAGGCAAGGGCACTATAGTTAAGGGCCTTATTGCTGGATATGATAATTATGCATTATCAGTATCTATGACTACCAGACAGCCTCGTGAAGGTGAAGTAGAAGGCCAGTCATACTTCTTTGTAACAAAAGAAGAATTCGAGAAGAAGATAGAAGAGAACGGCCTTATAGAGCATGCCTGCTACGTAGGAAACTACTATGGAACACCTAGAGCATATGTTGAAGATATGCTTGCCAAGGGTAAAGATGTTATTCTTGAGATAGAGATTCAGGGTGCCAGAAATATTAAAAAGCAGTACCCAGATGCAGTTCTTATATTTGTTTGTCCGCCAAGTGCTACAGAACTTAAGAACAGACTTGTTGGAAGAGGAACTGAGACACCTGACGTAGTTGAAAAGCGTATGAGAAGAGCTGTTGAAGAATCAGAAGGCATCTTCGAATATGATTATATAGTTGTTAATGATGAAGTTGACAAAGCAATTGCAGTCACTCATAACATTATAGAAACTATGCACAGTGCTCCTAAGAGAAATAGAGCATTTGTTACTAGCATACAAAATGAATTAGAGGATATAGCGAAAGGAGAATAATTATGTTACATCCATCTTATACAGACCTTATGGAGGTTGTTAACAGCGAAGTTGAGCCAGGAGAAGCTCCAGTAGTAAACTCACGTTATTCAATCGTTATGGCTACAGCTAAGCGTGCAAGAGAAATTATTGGTGGTTCACAGCCACTTGTTAAAGACAAGAATCAGAAGCCACTTTCTATAGCAGTTGAAGAGCTTAAAGAAGGTAAGCTTAAGATTGTTGGTGTTGATGAGAAATAAGTGTTAATAATAGGAACGTGCTTTTTGCGCGTTCTTTTTATGCTTAGTTAATTTACAGGAAGATTTATGGCTGAAAAGTTAAACATATTATTTGTATCACTTGGCTGTGACAAGAACCTTGTAGACAGCGAGATGATGCTTGGTATGCTTTCTGATAATGGCTATGGTATTACTAACGACGAAAGTCAGGCTGATATAGTAGTTGTTAATACCTGCTCATTTATAGCAGATGCCAAGGAAGAAAGTATCAATACCTTAATTGAATATGGAAAGCAGCGAAGCGAAGGAAAACTTAAAGCTCTTATTGCCACTGGTTGCTTATCTGAAAGATACAAGGAAGATATCCATAGAGAAATACCTGAGGTAGATGCTCTTGTTGGAACAGCTTCAATTGATAACATAGTTAATGTGTTAAATGACGTATTAAAGGGGCAGGCAAAGGATAGCTTCAAACCGTTAGACAGTCCTGTTGTTGCAGGAAAGAAGCAGGTTCTTACAACAGGTGGCTACTATGCATATCTTAAGATTGCAGAAGGCTGCGATAAGAAATGTACATACTGCGCAATACCATCATTTAGAGGACCATATAGAAGTGTTCCTATGGAGATAGTTTTAGAAGAGGCTACAGACCTAGTAAATAGAGGTGTAAAAGAACTAATTCTTGTAGCTCAGGAAACTACAGTATATGGCCGAGACCTGTATGGTAAGAAATCTCTTCCAGAACTTCTTAGAAAGCTATGTAAGATAGAAGACCTTAAATGGATAAGACTTCTTTACTGTTATCCAGAAGAGATAGATGATGAGCTTATAGATGTAATTAAGAATGAACCTAAGATTTGCCACTATCTGGATCTTCCAATACAGCATGCAAGTGACCATATCCTTGCTAAGATGGGAAGAAGAACCAATAAGGCATTTTTGGAAAATCTTATTTATAAGCTTAGAAAAGAGATTCCTGATATAGCTCTTCGTACAACTCTTATTACAGGATTTCCAGGTGAAAGTCAGGAAGACTTTATTGAGACCTATAACTTTGTAGATGAGATGGAGTTCGACAGACTGGGAGTATTTACTTATTCTAGAGAAGAAGGCACTATAGCTTACGATATGCCTGACCAGATAGATGATGATATTAAGGCTAGTAGAAGAGATGAAATCATGGAACTTCAGGCTGAGATAGCATTTGACAAGGCAAGGTCTATGATAGGCAGACATCTTGAGGTTATGATTGAAGGAAGACTGGTTGAGGACGGCGTATTAGTTGCCCGAAGCTACATGGATGCTCCTGATGTTGATGGCTACGTATTTATAGATTCTGATAGAGATTATGAAAGCGGAAAGCTAATTCGTGTTATAATAAAAGACAGTAATGAATACGATTTGATAGGAGAAATTGAAGATGAACTTACCTAATAAACTTACAATACTTAGAGTTATACTTATACCTTTCTTTATATTCTTTTTATTAACAGACTGCGTAGGAGCAGCTGGAAAATGGATTGCACTTGCAATATTCTGTATAGCATCTCTTACTGACTTACTTGATGGAAAGATTGCAAGAAAGTATAACCTTGTTACTAATTTTGGAAAATTCATGGATCCGCTTGCTGATAAGCTTCTTGTATGTAGTGCACTTATTTGCTATGTAGGACTTGGTGTGCTTCCATCATGGTTTGTTATTGTTATTATTGCAAGAGAATTTATTATATCAGGCTTTAGACTTATCGCTTCTGATAATGGTGTTGTTATTGCAGCAAGCTGGTGGGGCAAGATAAAGACAGTCCTTCAGATGTTTATGACTATCTATCTAATGGTTCTTCTTGGAACAGGTTCCGTAATCAGTTGGGATGGTCTTATAGTGAAAGCATACTATTTCAGCGAGACAAAAGTCTATACAGTACCTGTTCTTAACATTATCGCAGAAGTTCTCTGTCTTGGTGCTGTAATTATGACTGTAGTTTCGCTTATTGATTACATTCTTAAAAATAAAGACGTTATGAAGGATCAGAAATAATATATGACAGCAGAAACCATATTTGTTGGAACTGAGATTCTACTTGGAAATATAGTAAATACTAACGGGGCTTACCTAGCTGGAGAACTGGCTAAGCTTGGTATTCCAACCTATTATCAGAGTGTTGTTGGCGACAATAAAGAAAGACTTTCTGAGGTGTTTAAAACATCTCTTAATAGGTCAGATGTTATTATTCTTAGCGGTGGCCTTGGACCTACACAGGACGATATAACCAAGGAAACTGTTAGCGAAGTAATGGGCAAGAAACTTCTTTTAGATGAGGATTCTAAAAGAAGAATAGTTGACTACTTTGAGAAGCGTGGCCGAGTTATGACTGACAATAACTTTAAACAGGCCATGATTCCAGAAGGGGCCAAAGTTCTTGATAATGATAATGGAACGGCTCCTGGTGTGGTTATTGAAGATAATGGAAAGATGGTTATCCTTCTGCCAGGCCCACCTAAGGAACTTTCTGCTATGTTTGAAAGTAAGGTTATACCTCTTCTTTCAGCAAAGACAGGTCAGACTTTTTACTCATCCATGGTAAAAATCTGTGGTCGTTCAGAAAGCGAGATAGCAGAAGTACTTGATGATCTTATAAATATGACTGGAGAGGTTACAGTTGCTCCATATGCTAAGGAATGTGAAGTTCATGTAAGGGTAACTGCATCAGGTCCAGATGAAAAGAGTGCTAAGAAACTGGTTAAACCAGTTGTTAAAACTATAAAGACAAGACTTGGCAATAGCATATATTCTACTGAAGAAGATATGACACTGGAGAAATCAGTTGTAGATCTTCTTATTGCCAATGACCTTACAATTACAACTGTTGAGTCATGTACAGGTGGCTTAGTTGCAGGACGACTTATTAATGTACCAGGAGTATCTGATGTATATAAGTCTGGCTATGTTACATACTCTAACAAGGCTAAGCGTAAGATTGTAGGAGTTAAAAAGTCTACTCTTGAAAAGCATGGAGCTGTATCACATCAGACAGTTAAAGAGATGTGCCTTGGAGCAGCATTTGCAGCTAAGGCAGATGTAAGTATTGCAACATCAGGTATAGCAGGTCCAGACGGTGGCACACCAGAAAAGCCAGTAGGAACAGTATTTATTGGTTGTAATGTATGCGGCGAAGTAATTACTAAAGAGTATCGCTTTACTGGTAACAGAGAAAAAATAAGATCATTTACAGTGTCAGAAGCATTAGTACTTCTCCGCGAATGTATCTTAAAATACTATGGTCAGAAAACTTTCGGCGGTTCAGACAACGTCTAACTAATTCATAACTTAAACTTAAAGCAAGACATTACATGTCTTGCTTTTTTAATAAAATGCTTGCAAAGATATATAATCTGTGATAACTTACAGATATGTCCAATGACCCGTTCGGGCCATTAAAGAGGTAGTTCACCTCGGATTTTCATTAAAAAAATAAAATTTAGAGGGAGGGATGCCTTTGAGGGTGGTTTATTGTACACTAGTTTTGGATAATAGAAAATGTAGTTAAAAATAAAAAAATTATGTTGACAAATCCGAACGAATGTTTTAATCTTTATTAAGAACGGATGTTCGTCAACATGGAATTTATTAAGGAGAATAACATGGATAGAGAAGAAAAGCTTAAAGCATTAGATGCGGCAATGTTACAGATGGAAAGACAGTTTGGTAAGGGGGCTGTTATGAAGCTTGGTGATCCGGCTTCTAGAATGAATGTTGAGACTATACCTACAGGTTCACTTAGTCTTGATATTGCTCTTGGCCTTGGTGGTATACCAAAGGGACGTGTTATTGAAATATATGGACCTGAATCATCAGGTAAGACAACAGTTACACTTCACATGATTGCAGAAGTTCAGAAGAGAGGCGGTATTGCTGGATTTATCGATGCAGAACATGCTCTTGATCCTACATATGCAGCAGCAATTGGCGTCGATGTAGATAACCTTTATATTAACCAGCCAGACTATGGTGAGCAGGGACTTGAGATTGCAGAAACTATGGTAAGATCTGGTGCTATGGATATAGTTGTAGTCGACTCAGTTGCAGCGCTTACACCTAAGGCTGAAATCGAAGGAGATATGGGTGATTCTCACGTGGGACTTCAGGCAAGACTTATGTCTCAGGCTCTTAGAAAGCTTGCAGGTGCTATTTCAAAGTCAAACTGTACAGTAATCTTTATTAACCAGCTCCGTGAAAAAGTTGGTGTTATCTATGGTAATCCACAGGTTACTACAGGTGGTAATGCTCTTAAGTATTACGCTTCTGTTCGTATGGACGTAAGAAGAGTAGAACAGCTTAAGGCAGGTAGCGACTTTGTTGGTAACAGAACAAAGGTAAAGATCGTTAAGAATAAGGTTGCACCTCCATTTAAAGAGGCTGAATTCGATATAGTATTTGGTGAAGGTATTTCATACGAAGGCGATGTACTTGATCTTGCTGCAGATGCAGATATTATCAACAAGAGTGGTGCTTGGTATGCATACAATGGCAACAAGATTGGCCAGGGTAGAGAGAATGCAAAGACATATCTTAAGAATAACCCAGAAGTACTTGCTGAGATTGATAAGCTTGTAAGAGCACATTACAATATTGCAGGTTCACCTTCAGAGATGGATATTAAGACACCAAAGAAGACTAAGGCTGCTAAGGCAGATGCTGAAGAATAAGCATGATTATCAGTAAGGTTAATTTATTATCTAAAAACCGATATGAAATCTATATTGATGAGAAGCTCGCTTTTGTATTATACAAAGGCGAGCTTTGTAAGTATGGAATAAAAGCAGGCCTTGAGATTTCTGAAGAATTATATAGTGATATAGTTAAGAACACGCTTTATAAAAGAGCTTTGCTTAGGTGTTCTCATCTTTTAGAAAGAAGAGATTATACCAGCTATGAACTATATAAAAAGCTTAAAGATGGAGCATATCCTATAGATGCAGCAGATTATGCTATAAATAAACTGATTTCATATGGTTATGTTAATGATGAGTCCTATGCAAGGCGTTATATAGAGTCATACATTTCTTCTAGAAGCATAAATAGAATAAAGCAGGATTTGTACAAAAAAGGTATCAAATCAGACATATTTGATAAGGCTTGGAATATCCTCTCGGAAGATGGTATAGAGGCAGATGAAGAGGGATTAATTAATAAACTTCTTGAGAAAAGACATTATTTTGATAAGATTTCTGATATTAAAAATAATGAGGGTTCAAGGGATGATTTGGTTAAGGAATATAACAAACAATTTAATTATCTTATGACCAAAGGATTTAAGAGTGAAAATATTAAAAAAGCCCTAAAAATATAGGGTTAAGGGGCATTTCTACTTAACGATTTCTAATCTTCTTTACTTGACATAACTATACTAAAAATGTAATATTAGTGTATTGTGTTTTTAGAATTCTATTCTATTTAGAACAATGAAAATAAAATAAGGAGGTGCTCCTGTAGCATGGGCGGTTATGTGATAGCAGCAGCTATTGCAATAGTTGTTACTCTTGTTATTGCCATCCCTGTTTCATCTAAGATAGCTGTATCTAGATATAAGAAAGATTCAGATGCTAAGATTGGGACAGCTGAGGAAAAAGCAAGAGCAATTATCGACGATGCTCTTAAGAGTGCTGAAGCCAAGAAGAGAGAATCACTTCTTGAGGTTAAGGAAGAGACTTTAAGACAGAAGTCTGAACTTGACAAGGAAATCAAGGATCGAAGAAAAGAAATTCAGAGATCTGAGAACAGAATTCAGCAGAAAGAAGAGAATATCGATAAGAAGACTGAAGCAATAGAGCGTAAAGAAGCTTCACTTGCAGCTAAGGAAGAAAACTTAGCCAAGCAGAAAGAAGAAGTTTCTAAGCTTAACGAACAAAGAATACAGGAACTTGAACGAATCTCTGGTTTAACCTCCGAGCAAGCAAAAGATTTCTTATTAAAAGCTGTAGAAGAAGATGTAAAGCATGATGCTGCCGTTATGATTAAAGAAACGGAAGCAAGAGCTAAGGACGAAGCTGATAAGAAGGCTAAGGAATATGTTATAAGCGCAATTCAAAGATGCGCAGCAGATCATGTTGCTGAAGCTACAATATCAGTTGTTCAGCTCCCTAGCGATGAGATGAAGGGGCGTATCATAGGTAGAGAGGGACGTAACATCAGAACTCTTGAAACTATGACTGGTGTAGAATTAATTATAGATGATACTCCAGAAGCAGTTGTTTTATCTGCCTTTGATCCAGTAAGACGTGAAATAGCACGTATCGCTCTGGAAAAACTTATAGTTGATGGACGTATTCATCCAGCACGTATTGAAGAGATGGTAGAGAAGGCTAAGAAAGAAGTTGAGAATACCATCAAAGAAGAGGGTGAAGCTGCAGTACTTGAAGTTGGTGTTACAGGTATTCATCCAGAACTTGTCAGATTACTTGGTCGTATGAAGTATAGAACAAGTTACGGACAGAATGTACTTAGACACTCAGTAGAAGTTGCACAGATATCTGGACTTCTCGCTTCAGAACTTGGACTCGATGTCAGAATGGCAAAGAGAGCCGGATTACTACATGATATTGGTAAATCCGTTGACCATGAAATGGAAGGTACACATGTTCAGCTTGGTGCTGATCTTTGTAAGAAATACAAAGAAAATCCAATCGTTATCAATGCTGTTGAGTCACATCACGGCGATACCGAACCAACATCACTTATTGCATGTATAGTTCAGGCTGCTGATACAATTTCAGCTGCAAGACCTGGTGCAAGACGTGAAACAGTTGAAACATATACATCAAGATTAAAACAGTTAGAAGAAATCACAAACAGCTTTAAGGGCGTTGATAAATCTTTTGCAATTCAAGCCGGTAGAGAGGTTCGTATAATGGTTGTTCCTGAGCAGGTTTCCGATGCAGATATGGTTATCATGGCTAGAGAGGTCTCTAAACGTATTGAGGAAGAGATGCAGTATCCTGGCCAGATTAAGGTAAATGTCATCCGTGAATCCAGAATTATCGATTATGCGAAATAATTCAATTAATTAACTAAGAATCCTAGGTTTTCCTAGGATTCTTTTTGTGTTACAATATTTTAAAAGTATTTAATCGGTGTTGGGGTATGGGTTATGAAGGATAAAAGAATTAATATAGGCCTATTTGTAAGTGATTTATCTAACGAGTTTGATAATGCTGTGTGTAAAGGCGTTATGCAGGGGGCAAAAGAGGTTGATGCAAACCTTATAATATTCCCTGGTAGGTACCTGAAAGCTCAGTATCATGATAAAGAGTATAATAGGTGTGAATATCAGTATAATACCTTGTTCTCATATGCTAATGAGAACAATATAGATGTTTTACTAATCCTTCTTGGTACAATAGGTACTGTAATTAGTGATGCAGAAAAGAAGGTTTTCTTAGACACATATCAGAACATTCCAGTTCTACTCCTTGCAGAGGAACGCAAGGGATTTTCCAGCGTATCATTTGACAACAGAATAGGATTCCGTGATGGAATATCTTCTATTATACAAAAAGGCTGTAAGAAAATAGGCTTTGTTTCTGGTCCTGTTACTAATGAAGATGCAAAAGAACGTTTAGAAGTATATAAGCAGGTTCTTACTGCTAATGATATTCCTTATGATGAGGACAAGGTTGTATATGGCAATTTCTCTGAGTACAGTGATGATATTGTAAACAACCTTCTTGATAAGAATCCGGATCTTGATGCTGTTGTATTTGCCAACGACCAGATGGCTATTGGTGGATACAGAGTATTTGAAAACAGAGGAATCAAGGTTGGCGAAGACGTGCTTGTTATGGGCTTTGATGACTCAGCTTCAGCACAGTCCCTTGTTCCAAGTCTTACAACTATAAGAGCTGATGCAGTTGAACTTGGCCGTACAGGTGCCATCGAAGCTGCCAACTTCTTAGCTACAAGAATGGAAAGAAAGAAGTATGTTAAGACCAGTCTTGTACAAAGAGATTCTACAGGCAAGAATGATTTTGATTTAATCAGCCTTCTTGAAAAGAGAGACTTTGGAAAGTTCTTCCAGAGAAATGTTGGTATGGCTGCAACTATTCTTATTGATACACTTATGGTTGATAAGCGTAAAGATAAGGATCTTATGTATTTTTCAAGTATATGCTCAGACCTTGTAAGAGAGATGTTTACTCAAATCAGAAGCGATGATGAAGAGATGCATAAGGGTCAGTACCTGTATCACTTAATTGATAAGGTTATGAACTCTAAGATAGGTGAAACAATAGATACAACAACTATCTTTAGACTGCTTAATTCTATTATCCTTATCATTAATAAGTATATGCCTGAAAAGAGCTTGCTTGCTCAGCAGTTAATATATGACTACCTTAGCCATGTAACAACCATCATCTACAATAGAAAGAAATTCTATGAGAAGGATATGGATAACCTTATCTGGATGTGTAACGGTATATCAAAGGATATGCTTATATATGATATGGAAGATGACAGGAGCTATGGAACAGTTATAAGCAAGGCTATTAAGCTTGGCTTCCAAAGTGCATATCTTTATGCATTTAAAGTTCCATATATTAACTATGATTCCAATGCATGGCATGACTGGCAGGTTCCTAAGACTATGCTCTTAAAGTCATACTTTACTGATTCTGATCAAAGTGTGGTTGTAGATCCAAAAGATCAGGAGATAGAGTCTGGTAACATATTTACAAACTCATTTATGCCACAAAACAGAAGGTTTACTATTCTGGTTAGTAACATATTTATTAATGAGGAGCAGCTTGGTATGTTCCTTGTTGAGATTGAACATGATCAGCTTCATCTTCTTTCGCCATTTATGGCCCAGCTTAACACCGGCTTTAAGATTATATATATGCAGAGAACACAGGCATGTATAGAAGAGCAGTTAGAGAGAAGTCTTACTAAAATTAAAGAAACCAGCGTGATGGTTGAGACTTTATCTAAGGCTGATGAGCTTACTGGCATATATAATAGACGAGGTTTCTTTGAACTGTCTAATAAACATATCCGAGATAAGAGAAATGCTGGCAAACATGCTGTTCTTATATATGCAGGAATCGATAATCTTAAGGATATTCTAGAAGAGGAAGATAAGGCTTCTGAAGATGAGATAATTAAGAAGGTGGCTTTACTAGTTAAAGATGCCATGAGAACTTCAGATGTTGTAGCCAGAGTTGGCTTTGATATGTTTGCAGTTGTTGCTATTACTGACGAACCAGTAAAGGGTGACTGTTTAACATCCAGAATCAATAAACTTCTTAAGGAATGTAATTCAAAGAATAAGAATGGCGTAGATATAAAACTTAGCATGGGCTATTCAAGATTCACATGCGCATCAGACGAGATGGTAGAGAATCACTTAGAAGAAGCAGATGCTATGCTTATAGATAATAGAAAAAGCAAGTAATGCTGTATAGCATTTGCACTTAATAATTAGAATAAGACAATAAAAAAGCTTATCCGTTATGGATAAGCTTTTTTATGCGGAAGGCGGGACTTGAACCCGCACGTCGTAACCGACACTAGATCCTTAGTCTAGCCTGTCTGCCAATTCCAGCACTCCCGCGCGACTTGATTATAGTAACAAATCATTACACGGTTGTCAACATCTTTTTTTAATAATTTAAAAATATTATCATTTTCTTTATTTGACAGCCTTTATTTTCTTATGTACAATACATTAGTGCAGTGGGAAAAACCTAGAATATTAGCAGAAATGGCGGAATTGGCAGACGCGCACGGTTCAGGTCCGTGTGGTAGCAATACCATGAGGGTTCAAGTCCCTTTTTCTGCACTAAGCGTATGAGAGTAATCAAACTTCTGATTACTCTTTTTTCTTTCGAAAACCGTGCAAAATATGCATAAAAACTCGCTTTGCTTTAGCAATTGTGGTAAAATAATTAGTGATTTTTAGTGAAAAAGGAATGGAAAAAATTATGGGAAAAATATTTAAGTTTAACAAAGATGTAGATACTGACCAGATTATTGCATCCCAGTACCTTCTCTTTCCAACTATTGATGAAATGAAAGTGCATACGTTTGAGTCTCTAAGTGCAGACTTTGCTACTAAGGTTAAGCCTGGGGACTTTGTTGTTGCAGATGACAACTTTGGCTGCGGATCTTCAAGAGAGCAGGCTCCTAGCGTACTTAAAGCTCTAGGCGTTAAGGCAGTTATTGCTAAGTCATTTGCTCGTATTTTTTATAGAAACTCTATTAATATTGGTATGCCTGTTATAGTATGCAAGGACTTATATGATTATGTTAATGATCAGGATGAGATGGAACTTGACCTACTTTCAGGAACTATAACAGTTGGAGATAAGACATTCTCATGTACAAAGCTACCTGCTAAGATGCAGGAGATACTTGATCAGGGTGGACTTATTGCATCCCTGAATAAATAAAAAACTAGACTGGGCGAATGATATTCGCTTGTATTACGGAGGATATAAAGACCATGGGAATGACAATGGCAGAAAAAATCATAGCTCTTGCAGCAGGAAAGACTGAAGCGAAAGCTGGAGATATAGAAACTGTTACACTTGATAGACTTATGAGTAATGATGGAACAACTCATCTTACTATCGATATGTATAACAATCTTAAAAATCCAAAGATTGCTGATACAGAAAAACTTGTTTGGATAATTGATCATAATATACCTGCAGATAGTCCTAAGACTGCTGCATCTCATAAGAAGATGAGAGACTTTGCTAAAGAGCATGGCATCACATTCTACGAAGGTGAGGGTGTATGTCACCAGGTTATGATGGAAAATCATGTTAGACCTGGTGAGCTTATCTTTGGTGCTGACTCTCATACATGTGCTTATGGTGCACTTGGTGCATTTGGTACTGGAGTTGGTTGTACAGATTACCTTTATGCCATGGTAACTGGTACATCTTGGCTTCTTGTTCCAGAAACAATCAGATTTAATCTTACTGGTAAATTACCAAAAGGTGTTCATGCAAGAGACCTTATTCTTACTATTATTGGTAAGATTGGTGCCAATGGTGCTAACTATAAATCAATGGAATTTGGCGGTGAAGGACTTGCAAGTCTTTCTATGGCAGACAGAATATCAATCTGTAACCTTTGCGTAGAAGCTGGTGCAAAAACAGCTCTTATGGAAGTCGATGACCTTGCTATGGATTATCTTCATAAGCAGGGAAGAGAGCCTAAGGCTATTATTAAGGCTGATCAGGATGCAGTTTATTTTGAAACATATGATATAGACCTTTCAGAGATAGTACCAATAGTTGCAAAGCCACACTTTGTTGACAATGTTGTGCCAGCAAAAGAGTGTGCAGGTACAAAGATCGATGAGGCATTTCTTGGCTCATGTAACAATGGTCGTATAGAAGACCTTAGAGTGGGCGCTGAGATAATTAAGGGTAAGCACGTTTCTGATAAGGTAAGATTCCTTGTAGTGCCTGCTTCAAGAAGCGTTTATAAGCAGGCTATGGAAGAAGGACTTCTTGATATCTTTATGGAAGCTGGAGCCATGGTTATGAACCCTAACTGTTCAGTTTGCTGGGGAGCCTGCCAGGGTGTAATCGGGGAAGGCGAAACACTTATTTCTACAGGTACAAGAAACTTCAAGGGACGTGCAGGACATAAAGATTCATATATTTATCTTGCATCAGCAGCAACAGTTACTGCATCTGCAATAGCTGGATATATAGCAACAGCTGACAGTATATAATTTCAGCAGGCTTAGGCACTGCTATAAACTAGATTGGAGAAAACAATGAGTAATACATTTACTGCCAAGATATGGGTACTTGGAGATGATATTGATACAGATATAATCCTTCCTACAGAGTATCTTGCAATGAAGAGTGTTGAAGAGATGAAGCCATATGCATTTTCACCACTTCGTCCAGAACTTGCAGGACTTATAAAGCCAGGAGATATGATTGTAGCTGGAAAGAACTTTGGTTGTGGCTCATCAAGAGAGCAGGCACCAGAGGTAGTTAAGGCACTTGGAATATCGTGTGTAGTTGCTAAGTCATACGCAAGAATATTCTTTAGAAATGCAATTAACAACGGACTTCTATTAATAGAAAATCCAGACTTATATGATGAGGTAACAGAGGGCGACAGTGCTGAAGTTACTCCTGGAAAAGAGATTCTCTACAAGGGCAAGAAATACGAGATAGCATCGCTTCCAGATAATCTTTTAGAGATACTAGAAGCAGGCGGACTTGTTAAAGCTATGCGTAAGAGAAATGGATTAAGCTAATAAAGGATATAGATATAGACATGGGACAGACACTTATTGAAAAAGTAATTGGTAGAAAAGTAGGCAAGGATGTTAAGCCAGGAGATATTGTTACAGTACCTGTTGACTGGTGCATGGTTGATGATATTATGGCTCCATTTGCCATTAGTAAGTTTGAAGAGATGGGATTTAAGAAGGTATGGGATCCAGATAAGGTTGTACTTATTTATGACCACTTCCTTCCAGCATCACAGGTTGATGATTCAAGACATTTTAGAGTAGCAGATGAATTTGCTGATAAATATGGTATTAAGAATGTTCATAGAACAGACGGTATCTGCCATCAGCTTATGACAGAAGCTGGCTATGTAGGACCAGGAGATATAGCATTTGGTACAGATTCACACACAGTAACATATGGCTGTGTTGGTGCCTTCTCAACAGGTATAGGCTATACAGAGATGGCTGGTATCCTTGGAACAGGTTCACTGTGGATTAAGGTACCTGAGACAATCAGGGTCAATGTTGAAGGCAAGCTTGCTGACAATGTTACATCTAAAGATCTTATTTTAAGAATTATAGGCGACCTTACAGCTTCAGGTGCAACATATATGTCACTTGAATTTGGCGGAAGCACTATTGATGATATGACAATAGCAAGCAGGATGACTATGGCTAATATGGCTGTAGAAGCTGGTGCTAAGTGCGGTATATTTAAGCCTGATGAAAAAACATGTGATTATTGCAATGTAGAATATACAGATGATATTAAGTCACTTAAGGCAGATGAGGATGCTAAGTATTATAAGGTACTTAATTATAAGGCAGAGGATATTGTTCCAGTACTTGCCTGCCCATCCCTTGTAGATAATATTAAACCTGTTTCTGAATATAAGGGAACTAAGGTGGATCAGGTATTCCTTGGGTCATGTACAAATGGCAGACTTGAAGATTTACATGCAGCAGCTGAGGTTCTTAAGGGCAAGCATGTTGCTCCATATGTAAATATGATTGTTACACCAGCTAGTAGAAAAATTTACAGACAGGCTCTTGCTGATGGAACACTTGAGATACTTTCCGACGCAGGTGCAATAATTACAACACCTGGCTGCGGACTTTGCTGCGGACGAAGCGGAGGTATCCTTTCGGACAATGAAGTAGTTGTTGCTACTAACAACAGAAACTTCCTTGGAAGAATGGGAACTAGCAAGGTTAAGATATTCCTTGCTTCACCAAAAACTGCAGCAGCAACAGCACTTGCAGGTACAATTCAATCAATATAAGTTAGGTTCATAAAAGGGGGTTACATATGAATCAGCATTCAAGATTCAATCTTCCGCTGTGTATGGCGGTAGAAGAGGATATATTTGAACATGTTGACCAGACAGTGTTTGATTATCTTCCAGAAATTAAAGGCAAAAAAGCTATCTTTGTTACAGAAAAATTTTTGAATGATACTTATCCAGATACAGTGTCAGGAATCTGTCAGGATTTTGGCGGTGCAGAAGTTTTTCTTGTAACAGGAGCTGATTTTGATAGTGCATCAGCACTTGCAAAAAGAATTCTTATAGAAAATATTACAATCGTAATAGGCTTTGGCGGCGGCAGAGTACTTGACACTGCCAAGTATGCAGCATTTATCTCTAAGGCTGTATATATATGCCTTCCAACAACTCTTAGTAACGACTCTCTTGCAAGTCCATTCTCAGTTCTTGGAACTGAAGGGACTAACAGGAAAACACTTCCTTGCAAGATTCCTACAGCCGTTATCGTTGACACATCCATGATTTTAAAAGCACCTGTATCTCAGACCTATTCAGGTATTGGAGATACTATAGGTAAATATACGGCAGTTTATGACTGGGCTCTTTCAGCAAAGGCTACAGGTACAAGAGTAGATGACTTTGCTTATTCAATAGCCCAGATGTGCTATGACTCTGTAGCCCACTGTGATGAGAAAAGTGTTACTAACAAAGGTTTTATAAAAACCTTGTCCAGAGCACTTGTTATGGGAGGACTGGCTATGGAAATAGCTGGCTCATCAAGACCATGCAGTGGAAGTGAGCATCTCTTTGCTCATGCTATAGAAGAGTATTATCCGGATATTAAGATATCTCATGGCCTTGCAGTTGCTCTTGGTGCAGTTGGCGCAGCTAACTTCCAGGGAAGAGATGATCTTAATCTTATAGATATTTGCAAAAAATATGGACTGGACTTAAACCCAGCCAGCTATGGTATCGATAAGGATACATTCTGTGACATATGGAACAGGGCGGCAGGAACCAGACCAGACAGAGTAACTATTCTTAATGACACAGACCTTAACAAAGACTGGCTGTGTGATATCTATGACAGAATGCAGGGATAAGGGATTTGATACATTTATTTTTTGTTAATTCCTATGCTGGTAAGGGTGGTTTCTCCACTCAGATAAGAGAACATCTTTCTACCAGAACGGATATTGAATACTATATAGTTCATACAAGAAGCTCCGAGTCAGTAAGCGAGCTTGTTAGGTTTATGCTCTCTGTATTCGAAGGAGAGAAGGTTAGAATCTACAGCTGCGGAGGTTCTGGTACCTTGTGCAGAATTCTTAACGGTATAGATTCATTTGAAAATATTGAGATAGCATTTTATCCAATGGGACTTACCAATGACTTCTTAAAAATCTTTAAGGGCAATGATGAAAAGTTTAAAAGCCTCGACGCCCTAATAGAAGGTAAGCCTAAGATGGTGGATCTTATAAAGACCAATCACGGAGTTTGCATTAACTCATTATCTGTTGGCCTTGATTCCTTACATACAGAAAAATATAACAAATTAAAATACACAAGTATTATAGGTAGAAGCGTACCTTATACACTTGGCTTAATTAATGCTGTTTTCTTTGGAAAACCAACAGAATACGAGATAGAACTGGACTCATTTAGATTCAGAGGAAAATGCACCCAGATAGTATTAACAAACGGAGGCCTCTTTGGTGGCAATATGTGGGTAGATACAGATATGAGCCCTAACCCAGCAGATGGAAAATGCGCTTATGTAGTTTTTGATGCCATGAAGGGATTTGCTATGATTCCTCAAATAAGGTTAATGAATCAGGGTAGGGTAATCAAATCTAAAAAGGCTCATATTGGGTATACAAAAAATATTCGTATTAAAAGAACTGATGGCAAGCCATTTGCATTAAGCTTTGATGGTGAGCTTCAGGAAAAACATACAGAATGGAACGGACAGATAGTGCCTAGCTGTGTTCCTTTTGTAGTGCCAAAGGGGGTGGAATTTAAATGTCAGATATAATTAAAAAAGGACATTTAATGCTTCTTGTTGTTTACCTCCTTTTAGGTGTGGCATTCTGGATTGCCTGCGGATATAACCCAACAGGTGACTACGCACTTGCGAATTATATGATTGTGTACTGGATTGTCACCTTACTGATTATCTTCATTATGGAAGTAAGAGCCAAGATTGGTGACTCTGCATTTGAGATAATTAGTGTTACTTTAATGATGATATTTGGATGGGGCGGACAAAGATTCTACGAAGGTTCCTTCCTGTTAATATACTTCTATATCTTACTTTGGCTTGTATCTATAGCATTTCTAAACAGGCTGTTTTGTTGGATTCTATACTTCCTTCAGGGAGTAGGCTTATTTATCTTCACTTTCCTTCCTGAAAGAATAGTTAACAGACAGGTATTTACTGCCAGATCCTTCGTGTTTGCTGTGGTTGTATTATTCGTGGCTAACTGGATATGTCAGAATGTTATTACTATGCTTAAATCAGCCTACCAGGAGAATATTGAAAAGGAAAAATGCCTGGACGATATGATTGACATCATAGGTATAAAACATAGGGATGCTAGGGAAGCTACCAAGGCAAAGTCTATGTTCCTTTCTAATATGTCTCATGAAATCAGAACTCCTATTAATACCATACTTGGTATGAATGAGATGATCTCAAGAGAAAGTAATGACTCAAGCATTTCCAGATATTCTGCAAATATTAAGTCTGCAGGTACACTTCTTCTTGCCCTTATTAACGACATACTGGATACTGCCAAGATTGAATCAGGTAAGATGAATCTCTTATCAGTAAAGTTTGAAATCACAGATGTTATAAGCGATGTTTACAACATGGTTAGACCAAAGATGGTTGAAAAGAACTTAGAGTTCATCGTTAATATTGATGACAATATTCCTTGTGAATATATAGGCGATGACGTAAAGCTTAGACAGATTCTTATTAACCTTCTTAACAATGCAGTTAAGTACACTATAGCAGGCTGGGTAACTTTAAAAATCACAGGTGATAAGAAGGGTGAGAACGAAGTCCTTCATATATCAGTAGAAGATACTGGTATGGGAATAAAGGAAGAAGATCTTGGAAAGCTTGCTAAGAAATTCGTCAGAATTGACCAGGCTCGTAACCGTAAGGTAGAAGGTACAGGTCTTGGTATGAGTATTGTTGTTAACTATCTGGATATGATGGGAACTCAGCTTCAGGTGGAAAGTGAGTATGGTCAGGGTTCTAACTTCTTCTTTGATTTAACACTTCCGATTTCAGACTTTGTGCCAGTTGGTAAGATGAAAGATAATGAAGAACTTCCAACAGAGGAACTTGAAGAAGTTACAGGTTTTGCAGCACCAGATGCTCATATACTTGTAGTTGATGATAACTCTATGAACCTGGTTGTTATTAAGGAACTTCTTAAAGACACAGAAATAGATATTGATACTGCCATAAGCGGTAAGCTTGCTGTAGAGAAAACTGAAAATAAACAATACGATATCATATTTATGGATCATATGATGCCAGGCATGGATGGTATAGAGGCCTTCCATGCAATTAAGAGCAATCGCATGAATCCAAATATTAAATCTCCTGTTATAGCCCTTACGGCCAATGCATTAACAGGGGCCAAAGAAACCTATATAGATGAAGGTTTTGATGACTTTTTATCTAAACCTGTAATTCCTTCAAAATTAGAAGCGGTTGTTAAGAAATTTTTAAACAAGGACCTTATAATAGAGAAGAGAGATAGTACGAGCAAACCAAAAGATGACGTGGTAGACTTTGCGAATCTCCCTAAAATTGAAGGCCTTGATTACAACTACGGCTACATGCATCTAAAAGATATAGATCTTTTTGTTAAGACTATAGAAGATATGACCAAGATGATGAAAGCTGATGCTGAGTATCTTTCAGAATGCTTTGAAGAAGTTAAAGCAGGTAGTGATAATGGTCTTGATAAGTTTAGGATAAAGGTTCATTCAATGAAAAGTTCTGCCATACTTATAGGTCTTGTGCCACTTGCCGGTATGGCTGCTTCCTTGGAATATGCATCAAGAGATGGTGATATAGATATGGTATTAGCAACGGCTCCTTTCTTCCTGACGGAGTGGAATCACTACAGAGATATGATGCATAAAGAGTTTGGAACAGATGAAAAAGAAGGTAAGGAAGTTTCAGATAAAACTGAGATAACCGACTACCTGCAACTTCTGGTAGACACAGTTGAAAACTGTGATATACACGGAAGTGATGATGCTCTGGCTCATCTAAAAGAATTCAGTTATGGGGAAGAAGTAGCGGCTATGTTTGATGATATGGAAGCCGCAGTTCTGGATTTCGATAGTAATAAAGTTAAGGAACTAGCAGACAAGATTAAAGCAAGCTTATAAGAAGGGGAGACCAACAATGCAAACATTTGGATTAAGAAGGGTTGTAATTCTTTCTGAGAATGGCGGAAACTTTTTCGCACAGTCACTCAGAAATACATTTATAAAGAACGCCTTTGAAGTAGAATTCTATAAGTTAATGGACACTGATATCAAGGATCTTAGATCTGAAAGAAAGGTGGTCTTTATCATAGCAGATGAGTTCAATGAGAATAATCTGACTATGCTTAAAGATGTTGCTGCATATGTTATTGCCAACAGCCATAGGGTAGTCCTTCTTGGTGGTACTGATGAAGTAGACTTTGTTAAAAGATTTATTCCAGCACCTCTTATTATGGATATCTACTATAAGCCAATTGATGTTAAGGCAGTTGCTGAAAAAGGAGACAAATATCTGAATATTTTGGATTATGAGTCTAAAAAGAAAACTATTTTGGTTGTAGATGACAATGGTATGATGCTTAGAACTATTAGTAAGTGGTTCGAAGATAAGTACAATGTTATGGTTGCAAACTCTGCCCAGAAGGCTCAGGAAGCAATCGAGAATACCAGACCAAATCTTATACTTCTCGACTATGAGATGCCAGGTATATCAGGTACTGAATACTTAAAGCTTCTTAGATGTCAGAGAGATACTAAGGACATACCAGTAATATTCTTAACATCAAAAGATGATGGAGAGATTGTTAAAAAGGTAGTTGCCCTTAAACCAGAAGGTTATCTACTTAAGAACCTTCCAAAAGAAGTAATCATTGGTAAAGTCGATAAATTCTTTAATGATTACGCCGAGAAGAACCTATAATAGATTTTAATTGATTGGAGTAGTTATGACTAACACGCCTGTAGTAAATAAAAAGAATAAAAAGCGAAGTGAAATCTTTGGTATTATTGCGCTTTCAACATTATTTATTGCATTTTCTGTTATTCAGGATATAGTACGTATCGATATTATGCCTGATTCACTAAGAGGTGTATTAAGTTCTATGCAGATATTGCTTGCTATGTCTATGGTTGTAATATCTGTTACAGGATACAGAGTGGCAATTATCCTTATGATATTGTCATTTATCCCTAGATTTATTATGCTGCTTAATAATAATAATTCTGTACTTCCAGGTGTTTCTATAAGTATCGTTGGTATAGCTACCATACTCATAGTTCACCTTTATCTTGTTAGTCTTGAGAAAAAGGAAAGAGAGCTTTTTGCTCTTGCACATACAGATGCTCTTACAGATCTTCCTAATAGACGTTCTCTTAAGCAGAAGATGCTTTCATTAATTTCTAACAGCAGAAATTCCAATGGACGTTTTGCAGTGGCTATGATTGACCTTGATAACTTCAAGAATATTAATGACACTATTGGTCATGACTGGGGTGATAAGGTTCTTTCTGAGATAGCAGTAAGATGGAAGAGTATCGTTACTGAGAATGATTATATATGCAGACTTGGCGGAGATGATTTCGCCCTTGTTGTTAATAACTATAAAAGCCTAGAAGAACTTGATAACCACCTTCATCAGTTCCTTGATAAGGTTATGGAAAAGTTTATTCTTAAGGGCAAGGATTATTTTGTAACAGCCAGTATGGGTGTTTCTATCTTCCCTAATGATTCTAATGAAACAAGCCAGCTTCTTAAATATGCTGATATGGCTATGTTTGTTGCTAAGAATCAGGGAAAGAAGCGTCTAGTATACTTTGATAACATGATGAATGACGCTGTTGAGAACAATGTTGAAGTTGAGCATGTTATTAGAAGAGCTCTTGAAACAGATACATTCAGACTTGTTTATCAGCCACAGTTTGATATTAAAACAAAGAAACTTAGAGGTTTTGAAACACTTATCAGACTTAGTGATTCAGAAGGTAAGCAGGTTAGCCCAGCTGACTTCGTTCCAATAGCTGAAAAGTCTTCTCTTATTATCGATGTAGATAAATGGGTACTTAGACATGCTATGATGGACTTCCTTCCATTTGTAGAGAAGATACCTGAGATGATTTTATCAGTTAATATTTCAGCTAATCATATCTTGGATGATTCATTTATAGGTGATATAGACAGAATATTAGAAGATACTCATTTCCCAGAGAAGAACCTTGAAATTGAGCTAACAGAATCTGTATTTGTTAACTCTCTTGAAAGAGCTAAAACAATTATGGAGAAACTTAAGGATAGAGGTATCAAGATTGCACTTGATGATTTTGGTACAGGATATTCATCTCTTTCTTATATGAGAGATCTTCCATTTGATCTTCTTAAGATAGATAAGTCATTTGTTGATACAATTAACGATGGCCCTAAGGAAGAATCCTTCGTAGCTGCTATTATATCTCTTGGTAAGGTTATGCAGTTTGACATTATCTCAGAAGGTGTAGAAGAGCAGAATCAGCTTGATGTTCTTAAGAAGCTTGGATGTGACTTTGTACAGGGTTATATTTGGGGTAAGCCACTTTCGCTAGACAGAGCTATAGAGGTTATGGCTCAGAACTAAGATACTGTTATTAACCAGTCAAAATTAATATAACTTTTATTTGCAGCTTGCTATAAACAAGCTGCATTTTTTATATTCTTCTTTAGATATATTCCTGTTGGAATAGATTGATCTTGTTATCACTTCTATGCAGGCTGTAATAACCTCAGCATCGTATTTATTTAAGATATTAGTACGAAGTTTTGTGAGCTTATCAGCTGATTTCTTTTTAGTCTTAATTTCGCTATATAATACCTGATCAAATACCTTTTCTACAAGCATATTACGAGATGATATATATTTCTTTCTGTAAAGCTTCTTAACAAGAGCCTTATAGCTTATTGTGACTGCCTTATCATAGGCATGCTTTCTTGTATAATGCCATATCATAATAAGTCTTATAAGAGGATTAATTAAGACTATAAGTATAGCGATTATAATTACGCCGCATACCACCATAAGAAGTGGTCTAAGTATAAAGCCAAATGAAGCATCAAAGTTAAAAGTATAGTTTATAGTAGTATTACCCAAAACATCGATACCGCCAGTATTAGTCTGGAAGAGGCCTGTAAAGATATCACCAAATGCAAACTCATCGTCGCTTCCGCTGTTAAAATCAGGTGGTGTAAATTCATAAGGAATCCATCCGTAACCATCAATGAATACTTCAACCCAGGCATGGGCATTGGCATCAGTAATACTTGCTGTAACTACACCCGTATCATCAAATTCAATGAAATCGTTGCTTGATATCCATCCACTTGTATCAGGTGAAATAGCTTCTGAATTAGCCATCTCTGAGCTTGTAAGAACATAACCTTCTACATATCTTGCAGGTATACCAAGGTCTCTAAGCAGTAGTGTGGCTGATGATGCAAAGTGAGCACAGAAACCTCTCTTTTGCTGGGTAAGGAAGTAGATAACTGCATCATTATTATAAGGTGTAGTACCAGGAGCCATAGTATAGTCATAGTTATCCAAAAAGTAGGTGTAAAGAGTATCAAGCATCTCTAACCTATACTTGGTTGCTTCTTTAGAATAGTCTCCATAGGTGTACTTTCTTTCATATTCATTTTTCATTGCTGTAAGACCAGCGTCATCACAAATTGAATCAAGACCTGGAGTTAGATAGCCAGGAAAATCGGTGTACCTGTCATATACATAATCTGTATATTTTGCAGAGATATGAGAACTTAGCTCATAGGAATCACTAGGAATAAATGGATCATAAACCAGTTCATATGTAACAACTCCATCAGAATTAGATGGATATTTAGATGAGAAATATCTGTCTCCTATATAATCGTACTTGTCATACTTGTACTCCAGACCATTTACTGTATTAGCAACAACAGTGTCGTATGGCATATAGTTGTAAGTATAGTCTGCATCAAGATTCTCAACCTGCATCTTGGCATAGTCAAAGTTAGGATGAGTATAATCACTTAAAGCGTACATAGAACGCTGGGAGTAAACACCGTCAAAGAGGGAAGTATTATCTTCGTCGGCTGCAAATGCATTGCCTACATAATCTCCACCTACAAATGCCTTAAGGTATATAGTATCTGAAGAATATGGTACATAAGTAACTCTAAGATCAGTTTGGTAATCAGGTCTAACCTGGCTGACACCGCCTAGCTTTCCCTTGCCAAGACCACCAGTAGAAGGGTATCTGTCAAAGAAGCCCATAATACCATTTTGAACAAAGAGTTTTACATATTCATCAGTTGTAGACTTAAGTTTGTTTCTAACAAATTCTGCAGAGAATGATCTATAGAATGAACCAAGAAATACAACTATAAGAACTGCAGTAATAACTATGGACTGGATAGTAAGTCTAAGCATGCCCATACCGCAGGAAAGGTATGAATGATAATCTCTTTTCTTTTTCCTTATAGTAATATAGTTGTCCTTAGGCTTCTTAACAGTAGGAAGCTTGTAGTGACTGCTTCGGCCAAGAATACCTACAGTAATATATGCTGCAATAAGTAAAATCAGATATGGTGAACCTGGCTTAAGCTCTATATAAAGAGCAAGCTGTAATATAGGAAATGTTACAAGGAATGTCTCCAACAGGTTCATGTAACCTGATATTGTTATATTAAGCAAGATGGCAAGAAATGTTCCAACATATATCATGGTTATGCTTATGGTAAGAGTTCTGTTGGTTATAATTTCAGTACCTTCTCGAAGAGAAGACATAAGGAAATAATCTGAATACTGACCATAAAGGGTATTCAAAAATGCCTGGAAACCAGAGTTTATATACCAGTAGTATGAGAACGTCAGGAAAGCAAATATAAAGAATATTAAGAAATATCCTAAATAGAAGAGTAGTCTGTTGTAATAAATCATAGATATAACAACAGATATAATAATAAATGCTGGTATTACAAAGTATGGATTATATGGAAGTTCAAAGGCAGAGATAACGCCGCCGATAGTTCCAAATGAAGCCATAAATATAAGCAGGCTTCGAAGGATACAGGTAAGAAGTCTGTCTGGAAGTCTTCGAACCTTGCCGTTATTTGTATCTAACTTCTCAAGGTATACACCTTGCTCTATTCCCTGCTGCTGCTTGTAAAGAGCGCTAAGTTTCTTTTCTGACATAAAGATATTCTTAAAAGGAGAATTCATCGTACTGTAATCTCCTTTCCACTTATTACCAGGATTTCCTGTTCATTGCCACTTTGGGCTTTGTAGTTATAATAAGCTGCCTCTTTCATATCATAGCTTGGGCAGTAATATAATTTTAAAATAGCATCATCAATATCTTCAGCACTATTAATATCCTTGTTTATTATGGTTTTATCAGTAACTGAAAAAATAACTATGCGAAATGCTTCTCTTTTATATAGAAGATATTTTGAAAGAGCCTGAAGAGTAGCGATAGTATCATTTAAAAGAGGCTTTGTAAGTTCTGGAAGGAGATAAATCATCCTAACAGCATTGGTCTCATAGAGTTTTACAAATAAGTCATCCTTCTTAGCTGATACCTTCCAGTGAATATCTTTAAGCTGATCCCCAGGAATATACTCTCTAATATCTTTAATATCTCTTGAAAGCTGTCCGAGAGGTGAATCAGTAACATCATCTTCTTCGCCAGTACTATCTGGTATAACAACCTCTTTTGTTAGGGTAATCTCTTTAGGAAACACTGGAACATTAACAGGAGCAGGAACAGGAAGTTCAACAGTCCAGAGGTGAAGATAGTCTGTAATAATAAGCTTGTCGAATGTAATATCTATCATGCCACAGCTTGGAGTACCATATGTCTGTATAAATGTTGAGGTCTTCTTTGCATTGGCAAATAAAGATATAACCTGTGGCTTACTTCTTTCATAGAATAAGTTGCCAAAGGTATAAAAGAGTTCAATATTCAAAAATGAGAATGGTGAAGTATTAATAACAGAAAGAACAAGTTCAATATCATGTCCTATAGATACTGAAGGCGTTACCCTTGAAACTTTAATTTCAAGATTATGATAAAAGAAGAGAAGTATAGCGATAGAAAATACTGGAAGTATGGCTAGAAGCAAAATAATAAGCACTATAAAGGGCTGTCTATAAAAGACAGCTCCAAGAATAAAGAATATTATAAGTAATAAATATGTAATCCAGTAACGTATATTTTCTTTTCGCATGATTAAACTTTTGGTATAGGTATCTGGTTAAGTATCTGAAGAAGGAGAGTATCTACATCTTTGCCAGCAGCTCTCTGCTTAGAAGAAAGCTTAACTCTGTGGCCGAGAACAGGAAGAAATACATTATGTATATCTTCTGGAATAAGGTAGTCTCTTCCTTTAATATAAGCAAGTCCCTTAGCAACCTTAAGAAGGGCAATACTTCCACGAGGGCTAAGACCCAGAGAGAAGTAGTCTTCTTTACGTGTTTCTTCGCTAAGTGCAACTATATAATCATAAAGGGCTTCATCTACAAAAAGGTTTTCAACAGCTTCCTGCATGGCAAGAAGTTCCTCAGCAGATGTTACAGAAATAATAGTATCAATAGTTTTTGAAGAATCCCCCTTAAGCACATTGATTGCGCTCATAGTATCAGGATATCCCATAGTAAGACAGATCATAAATCTATCAAGCTGAGATTCTGGAAGTTTCTGTGTACCAGAAGAACCGTATGGGTTATCAGTTGCTATAACTACAAATGGATTCTTAAGTGCTCTTGTAACACCATCAACTGTAGCTTTACCTTCCTCCATAACCTCAAGAAGAGCTGACTGAGTCTTTGGTGAGGTACGGTTTATCTCATCTGCAAGAAAGAGGTTAGTATATACAGCACCCTCTCTAAATGTGAATTCACCAGTACTTTTATCGTACATATTAAAACCAATAAGGTCACTTGGAAGAACGTCAGGTGTAAACTGCATACGTCTATAATCAAGTCCAAGTGCTCTTGAAAATGCTACAGCAAGAGTCGTTTTACCAACACCTGGAATATCTTCGAGAAGAATATGTCCTTTGGCGAGTACTGCGGCAAGAGTCATCTCAATAACGGAATCTTTTCCGTGAATAACTTTCTTAATCTCCCTTTTAATATCATCGCATTTGCTCATGTTTAATCTCCTAGTAAAATGTGATACTTTGCATAACATTTTATCATTAATGAGCGTTAGTCACAAGATTTCATGTCGCTTGATACCAAATACGTATTATGTTAAAATTCATCGTGGGTATGAAGGTGAATAAAATCAATGAAAAATGCATTTGAAACAAAAAAACAACCTATAATTCGTATCTTAATCTCGGGTTTAGTTATATTAGTGGCATGTCTATTAGTATGTTTCACACTTGTAGCAGCTCTTAAGCGTTCATATGAGAAGGTAATGGAAAATTATCTCTATGAAGTTCATGGTAGCGTTACCTCTGTAATTAACGATATTGTTGAAAGTACTGACAATATTGCTTATTCATGTGCTGTTAAGATTACAGATCACAAATATACCTTAGACGAAGAGCGTATTCAGAATGTTCTTGGTATGGTTGAAGGAACGGGCTATAAGTTTAATATCAAGTATTATTCCAAAACTGGTATTGTATACACTTCTACAAAGGCTTATGGTTCAAGAGAAGCTACTGAAAAATGGATCGAATATGCATCCGAATTTCCAAAACTTTCTTCAAAGCCATATATCAATGTTTACCAGGATAAATCAACTACTACTCTTGTTATTGTAAGAGCGGTAATAAAGAGTTCTAACCTTAAGGGATACGTTGTAGTTGAAGTGGATCTTGATGGAGTCTTTTCAAATACGGCATTTGACTCTGTTCTTAAGAATGGAGAACTCTTTATCATTGATAAAGATGGAGACACTTTATATAAATCTAACCAGGGTTCTAACATAGTAAATGGCTACGATAATCTATATAAATCTTTAGATAAATACTGCGTTAAGACTAAAGAACTTAATAAGAAGATGAAGAAAGAAATTCTTTCTCAATACGAGGGATACCTACAGTATACAACTACTAAAGGTTATAAGATGCAGGTTGCATACACCCCTCTTTCTGTTATGAATGACGCAGGAATCGTCACCTGTTTTAAGGAAAACTATGTTGGTCAGGCCGTTCAGCCTGCAATATACAGGTCTACTTTGTCATGTATAGTTATCATGGCTCTTATGATATCTATTATTCTTTATGTATGGTCCAGTGCTAAGAATGCCAATATGGCAATTGAAAAGATGGCCTATGAGGATTCAGTTACAAAGGGTAAAAACATTAACTACTTTAAGGAATTCTCTAACTATGTAATGTCTGTATATAAGGAAACTCCTTTTGTGATTTATAGGTTTGATATTTCAAACTTTAGATATATCAATGAGGCATATGGTCATAAGAGGGCAGATGAGGTACTTAGTGCCTGCATTAATATTTTCGCAGACATTTTCTCGGATAAGGAACTTTGCGTACGTATGAATGCAGACCAGTTCCTTGCAATTATTGTTAATGATAAGTATGTTCAGCAGAAGATGGACCAGCTTCTTATTAGAGTAAATGAGCAGGCCAGAGGATATGGAATAAAGTATCCTATTAAGTTTAAGACTGGTATTTACCAGATAAGAAAGCATGATCATGATATTGATATTATGATTGACCATGCCAATGTTGCCAGAAAGTCTCTTTCAGGTGATGAAAAAGATTCTACAATGGTTTACTCAGAAAAGATCGTTAACGATATGAGGAAAATCGATAAGATAGAATCTGAGATGCAGCATGCTCTTGCATCAGGTGAATTCAAGGTATACATTCAGCCAAAGTGGGATATAGGTTCTAATACAATCTGCGGCGGTGAGGCTTTAGTTAGATGGATTAAGCCAGATGGAACTATGGTATATCCTGATGAGTTTATTCCTATTTTTGAAAATAACGGATTTATAGAAAAACTTGATTACTTTATGCTTGAAAAAGTATGTGAGTCTATGCGTCAGGCCATGAATGAAAGACGTGCTATATATCCATTATCTGTTAACCAGTCCAGAGTTTTCCTTCATAGCCCT
Source organism: Lachnospiraceae bacterium NC2008 (assembly GCA_000687675.1). Classification (GTDB taxonomy): domain Bacteria; phylum Bacillota; class Clostridia; order Lachnospirales; family Lachnospiraceae; genus NK4A136. The sequence continues at coordinate 53,284 of JHWS01000011.1, forward strand.
GACTATGTTGAGAATGTTTCTAAGATAATTAAGAATTATGATATTCCAGCAGGTTATGTTGAACTTGAGATAACAGAAACAGTATTTGATGATGAGAAGAATCAGATGATTAATACTCTTCATACGCTGAGAAAAGTTGGACTTAGATTTGCTATGGACGATTTTGGTTCAGGCTATTCGTCACTTAACATACTTAAAGAGATTCCTTTTGATATTATTAAAATCGATAAGGAATTCTTTAGCGAATCTGTTACAGGTGACAACACAAGATGGATACTTCAGAAGATTATTGAGATGGTTAACGGTCTTGGTAAGGAACTTGTATGTGAAGGTGTTGAGACTAAAGAACAGTCTGATATGCTTAGTGGTATGGGATGTCGTGTAGTTCAGGGTTACTATTATTCAAAGCCTATTGAACTTCAGACCTATATTGATACATATTGTAAGGTATATACCTAGTATGAATGGCGGTAATAGAAACTATCAAAAAGAGCTTGATAAGATTATAGATGGGTTAATTAAAACAGGTACCAGGCCAAAGCTTCTTATGCATACCTGCTGTGCACCTTGTTCAAGCTACTGTCTGAAATATCTTTCAGAGTATTTTGATATAACTGTATATTATTACAATCCTAATATTACTGAAGAAGCAGAATATAGAATGAGAACAAAAGAACAAAAGCGTCTCATTGATATATATAATGAAGAACTATCTATGGACATAAAGTTCGTAGAAGGAGAATATGATAGAGAACTCTTCCTGAGTAAAGTTAAAGGCTATGAAGCTTGTAAAGAAGGAGGAGACAGATGTAAGATATGTTTTGAACTTAGACTTGATAAAGCTGGAGCTTATGCTAAGAACCATGGCTTCGATTTCTTTACAACATCTCTTACAATTAGTCCGCTTAAAAATGCTCCTTTACTTAATTCAATAGGTGAAGAAGTGGGCTCTAAATACGATGTTAGATTCCTTCCATCTGATTTTAAGAAAAAGGAAGGCTACAAGCAGTCCATAGAACTTTCTAAAGAATATGGACTTTATAGACAAAATTACTGCGGATGTGTCTATTCAAAGAATGAGATGCTTTCGCGTCAGAAAGGAAACGATAATGAATAAATTTATTGATGTTATCTCGAAGGAAGTAAAGGATGCTTTCGAGAAGGCTGGATACAGCAGGGATTATGGTAAGGTTACTATTAGTAACAGACCTGACCTTTGCGAATATCAGTGTAACGGCGCTCTTGCAGGAGCAAAAGAGTATCATAAGCCACCTATTCAGATTGCTAATGATGTGGCAGGCTTTTTAGCTGACAGCGCAGCATTTTCAAAGGTTGAGGTAGTTAATCCAGGTTTTCTTAATTTAAACCTTAAGGATGAGTTTGTAAGTTCCTATGTAGCAGAGGCAGTTTCTAGTGATAAATTTGGAGTTGATAAGGTTGATAATCCAGAAACTATAGTAATTGACTACGGCGGACCTAACGTAGCTAAGCCACTTCACGTTGGACACCTTCGTCCAGCTATTATTGGTGAAAGTATTAAGCGTATTGCAAAATATGCTGGCCATAATGTAATTGGTGATGTACATCTTGGTGACTGGGGACTTCCTATGGGTCAGATTATTACTGAGCTTCAGGTTAGAAAACCAGATTTACCATATTTTGATGAAAGCTATACTGGAGAATATCCAGAAGAGCCACCATTTACAATTAGTGAACTTGAAGAAATCTATCCTTATGCAAGTGGACTTTGCAAGAAGGATGAAGAATATAAGGCTAAGGCTCTTGCAGCAACAGCCCAGCTTCAGAGTGGTAGAAGAGGTTATAGAGCTCTTTGGAAGCATATTCTTAATGTTTCTGTTAATGACCTTAAGAAGAACTATGAGAAGCTTGATGTACACTTTGAACTTTGGAAGGGTGAGTCTGATGTAGACGGACTTATTCCTGATATGGTTAAGAAGATGAAAGAGGAAGGCCATGCTTACATGAGTGATGGCGCTCTTGTTGTTGATGTTAAGGAAGAGACAGATAAGAAGGAACTTCCTCCATGTATTATCTTAAAGAGCGATGGTGCTGCTAACTATGAAACTACAGATTTAGCAACTATCATTCAAAGAGAGAAGGAGTTTAATCCTAATTCAATAATATACGTTGTTGATAAGAGACAGGAACTTCACTTTGTTCAGGTATTTAGATGTGCAAGAAAGACTGGACTTTGCAAAGAAAGTACAGGTCTTGAGTTTATTGGATTTGGTACTATGAACGGAAAAGATGGCCACGCATTTAAAACACGTGATGGCGGCGTTCTTAGACTTGAATATTTCCTTAAGGAAATAAGCGATAAGATGTATGAGAAGATTATGGAGAACAAGCAGCTTCCTGAGGAAGAGGCAAAACAGACAGCAGATATAATCGCACTTGCTGCTGTTAAGTATGGTGACTTATCTAATCAGGCATCTAAGGACTATATTTTTGATATAGACAGATTTACTTCATTTGAAGGTGATACAGGCCCATATATTCTTTATACTATGGTTAGAATTAAATCTATTCTTGCTAAGTATGTTGAAGCAGGTGGAAGTCTTGATGATCTTAAGATAGGCACCCCAAGAAGTGGCTATGAAAAAACACTTCTTATGAAGATGGCTGGCTTTAATCAGATGATTGAAGAGGCATTTAAGGAAAGAGCACCACATAAGGTATGCTCATTTATCTATGATACTGCCAATGCATTCAACTCTTTTTATCATGAGACAAAGATTCTTTCTGAGGCTGATGAGGAAGTGAAGAAGCAGTACATAGCTCTTCTTAAGGGCTGCCTTGATATGCTTACAGCATGTACAGATTTACTTGGCTTTAAGGCACCAGAGAGAATGTAATATAGGATAGAGGGGCTCGTCCCTCTATTCATATGTATAAAAATGATTATTCCTCCCCTCGTTAGAGGGAGTGGATTTTAATTAGAAAAAGGGAGGATTATTTTTATGGCAAAGACTAAGGTTGTTTTACAGGTTCCACAGGGAGACTTTGATGTAGAAAAGGTTTCTGAGAAGGCATATAAGGACTGTGTAAAGAAGTGTCCAAGCGAAGTTAAGGACTTCAATGTATATGTAAAACCTGAGGATGGAAAGGCATACTATACTGCAAATAAAGGAAAATTCACTGGTGATATAGATATCTAATCACAAAATATTGAAATTTCTTGATTAAATTTGTTGACAAGGTAAATTTTATTTGGTATTTTAGTAAGGCAGGTTTGCAAGGGGTCTTAGCTCAGCTGGGAGAGCATCTGCCTTACAAGCAGAGGGTCACAGGTTCGAGCCCTGTAGGCCCCATATATCTGTAAACAATTTAATATGGCGAGATGGCTCAACTGGCTAGAGCATTCGGTTCATACCCGGAGGGTTGAGGGTTCGAGTCCCCCTCTCGCTACTAAAAGGAGAACTTTTAAGTTCTCTTTTTTGTTGTCTTCAACAGATATGGAGTCTATGTATTTAAACGGTGCAGTCGGTGACGGCATAATTATTGTCATGGACTCGATTTAGATTAATGATATGATATAAACTCAAAAACGATATAAAATCACGATTTTGAAAATAAAACAATAGTAAAATAGCACATTTTCACGGGGGAATATGTGTGAAATATAGATAAATACTGCGTTTTAGAATTAAAAAACTAGATATTCCTTGACTTGGATACTAGATATGGTATTATGAAGGTACTAAAAAACTATATGGAGGAGAATTACAAATGAACAAGACAGAATTAGTTGAAGCTATTGCTAAGCAGGCTGGTCTTTCAAAGAAAGCATCTGACGACGCTGTTAAGGCTTTCGTTGAGACAGTTACAAAGGAACTTAAGAAGGGCGAGAAGGTTACATTAATCGGCTTTGGTACATTCGAAGTTTCTAAGAGAAGCGCAAGAAAGGGTAGAAACCCACAGACAGGCGCTGAAATCAAGATTAAGGCTTCTAAGGCTCCTAAGTTCAAAGCTGGTAAGGCTTTAAAGGATGCTGTAAACGGCGCAAAGAAGAAATAATTAATTTCAACTTTGATCAATTTAGTATTTTAGTAGAAAAAGCACAGATTTTATCTGTGCTTTTTTATTGAAAACTTTTATTAAGTTATATTGATTTATAATCACTTTTTATTTATACTTATTAAGTTAGTTCTCATAATGGGGGATAAAGTATAAGGAGGTTTTGCGCGATGGCAATGTTTGAATGCCCTGGTTGCAAAAGAATAGTAGACGAAGAGACTAAGGTCTGCTTCAATTGTGGTTATAATATTAAAAAGTATGTAAAAGAATTAAAGAAGGGGAAGAAGAACATAGGTAAAGAAACTATGTCCCTTTCTTCAGTATATTCTAACGATAAAGTTGCGGCTATCAATTTACCAAAACTTGATTTTCTTAGTGGTAAAAAGGCTGAGGATAAGCCTGCTGAAAAGGCAGCTCCAGTAGAACAGCCAATATTCGATTCACCACTTCTTAATGCACAGGCTAAGAAGATAGAAGAGGCACAGGCTCCTGTTCCTACAGCAGAAACAGTTGCAGCTCCAGTAGCTGAGCCAGCACCTGCTCCTGCACCAAGTGTAGGGCTTAACCCTACAGCACCACTTCCAAGTGCAGGTCTTAATCCAGAAGCACCTCTTCCAACTGCAGGACTTAACCCAGCTGCTCCTATTCCAGCAACAGGACTTAATCCAGAGGCACCACTTCCAGTGGCACCAGCTCCAGCAGCACCAGTTGCTTCAGCACCTATGCAGGCACCTAATCCATTTAGAGATACAGTTGCTACTTCAGCTCCTATACCAGCACCAGTTGCACCAGTTGCTCCACTTACACCAAGTCCAGCACCTGCAGCTCCAGTAGAACAGCCAATATTTGATTCACCAGCTCTTAATGCCAGAGCTAATGAAATAGCTAGCGGCGTAGCACCTTCTTCTGCAACACAGGCAGCGACACAGGTAGCACCAGCGCCAGTTCCAGCGGCAGGACTTAATCCGGCAGCGCCACTTCCAGCAGCGGGACTTAATCCGGCAGCACCTATTCCTAATGGCAATCCATTTGCAAGTGCAAATCAGAGCTACGGCGCTACACCAGTAGGTGCACCTAATCCACTTACTTCTAATGCGGCAGCACCAAAGCCAGCTCAGAATACATTTAATCCTAATCTATTTAATGCTAATGTAAGTAGTGCAGGTACCAATAACCCAGGCGTTGCAGGTAATCCACTATTAAGTGCAGCTCCTGCACCAAGCGCAGCTCCAAAGAAAGAGCCTAAGAGAATTATTAAAACTGAGGCACCAAAGGAAGAACTATTATTTGAGTCTCCACTTCTTAATATGGAGGCTAAGAAGATTGCTTCTGGTGAGATCCTTCCAGCTAATCAGCGTCCAAAGGAAGAGAAGACAACACAGGAATTCGGCTCTATGTTTGGTGAACATAGCAATTCAGTTGCCAATGCAACTATTAATAAAAATCCTGCCGGCGTATTTACAACATATGGCCAGCAGAGAGCACCGGGACATATTCCACCATATGCAGCACAGCCTGTGCAGCAGCAACAGCACTCAGCTAATCCGCTGCTTCAGTCACAGTCACCTGCAGCGGCTCCTGTTAATCCATTTATGGCTGCTAACAGTTCACTAGGTGGAGGCAATCCACTTCTTGCAGGAAATCCACTTCTTGGTGGTGGCGCTGCTCCAGCAGGTCAGGCACCAGGCGGAACATTTGGACAATAATTATTAGAGCTTCCCTTTGGGGAGCTCTTTTTGTTTTTTTAGGCCTGTTTTATACAAGCTCGCCTGTATAAGGCTTTTGTGATAAGATTTTATATATGATAGATAGAGTTAATAATTCCTATACAAATTCATATCTAAACAATGGTACCAAAGCCAGAAACGTTGGGAAAAGTGAAGATGTACCAGAGTTTCTTCTTGATTATGATACCAGAGGTGTAGTCTGGGATAGAGATGATAAGAAACAAAATCAGGTTCCTAATCTACAAAAAGAAACTAAAAAACCTGAGCTAAAAGATACCTATGAAAGAAGTCAGGATTATACAAAGCCAGAACCGGTAAAAGCTGAAGTATCAGCTTCTTCAGGGCTTGGCATCCTCGATGGAATAAAGAAACTATTTAAACGAATATTTGATTTTATTTGGTATGGGGATCAAAAGCCAGAAGAAACTGCTGATAAAGAAAAGGCAGATATTAGTATTCCTGCAGAGGAAAAACTTAATCAGGCCAGCAAAACCAAAGATTATACCGGCCTTGATGAAAATGAAAAGGATTCCCTTATCAGGAAATTAATATCCAGACACGATACAGATGCAGTAGTTGATGTACTTACTGACGGTGGAAAGAATATGCCTGCAAGATGCACCAGTCTGGTTACATATTATGACAGACAGGGAAATTTAGTTAGTGATAATAGTGTGATGAGGCATGAACACGATATGAAGTTTTAACCTAATTTACACAGGTTTTTCCTTAACAAGAGGTATATTTTATGCTACAATAGCACTATATGTTGGACATAGTTCAAAAGGAGGGTTACGTGATGTCAGAGATGGATAATGAAGTAGTTGTTTCAGAAAACGGCAATAGCAGAGAGGTAGCAATGCAGAAGGCTGAGGTCTTCATGGATTGTATTGATAAGATCAACAGTGCTATTGAGTCTATGGGTATTCATTTTGAAAACCTTAGTAGCAAGCTTTCTAATATGAGCGAGAAAACAGGTTCCATAGAGGCAGATGTTAAGGAAACATCAGAAGTTGTTTCTAAGATTCGTGCCAATGCTTCTAAGTCAAAGATTCTTGCACTTAATGCTTCAATTGAGGCAGCAAGAAGTGGTGAAGCAGGCAAGGGATTTACAGTAGTAGCAAAAGAGATGGGAGATATGGCAACAGCATCTGGAACATCAGCTACTGAAATCAATACTTCTCTTACTTCTATATTTGAACATCTCAGTGAGATTACATCTTCAATTGACGAAGCTAATGACCTAGCTTCAAAGCAGAATGAATCAATCAGAGAAATCGAAGAAGCTCTTCGAAGTGCTTTAGAAGCTGCTGCAGGTCTTGGAGAAGCTCTTCAGAATTTATAATATTTAAACTGGTTAGGAAGGCATAGATACTGATGCGAGTAGGAATGGGATATGATGTTCATAAGCTTGGTAAGGACAGAGACCTTATCATAGGAGGTGTTAAGATACCTTTCGAGCTGGGGCTTATAGGTCATTCAGATGCAGACGTATTATTACATGCAATAAGCGATGCCCTCTTAGGAGCTGCGGCTCTTGGAGATATAGGCAAGCATTTTCCAGATACAGATGATGCGTATAAGGGAATATCTAGTATTATCCTTCTTGAGAAGGTTGGCGAACTTATTACAGATGAGGGCTATTTTATAGAGAATATTGATGCTACTATAATAGCTCAAAAGCCAAAGATGAGACCTTATATTGATCAGATGAGAGAGAACATAGCTAAGGCTCTTGCCCTTGATATTAGTCAGGTTAATGTTAAGGCAACAACAGAAGAAGGTCTTGGCTTTACTGGTAATATGGAAGGCATATCTTCACAGGCAGTGTGTATGCTTACATCGCCAGGTGATATGAACTATGGACTAATTGGCGGCGGCTGTAGTGGCTGCAGTGGTTGTCCAAAAGCGTAATAGTAACTTATTAGAAATTAATTGTAGTCTTGAGAAAAACTCATAAATAAGTATTTAAGGCTCTGAATGATTTCGGAGCTTTTTTATGGAAATATAACATTATAACGGAGTCGTTGACATCATGAGAATTTACAACACATTAACAAGAAATATTGAAGAATTTAAGCCTAATGTTGAAGGAAAGGTTGCAATGTATACATGTGGACCTACAGTTTACCACTATGCACATATCGGTAACCTTAGAAGCTACATTATGGAAGATGTTCTTGAAAAGACACTTAGATACATCGGTTATGATGTTAAACGTGTTATGAATATCACTGACGTTGGACATCTTACAAGTGATGCCGACACTGGTGAAGATAAGATGCTTAAAGGTGCTAAGAGAGAGCATAAGACAGTTATGGATATTGCAAAGTTCTATACTGATGCATTTTTCTCTGATGCAGGAAAGCTTCATATCAAGACTCCAGATGTTGTAGAGCCTGCAACAAACTGTATTCCAGAATTCATTAACATGATTAAAGTTCTTCTTGAGAAAGAATATGCTTATATCGCAGGTGATAATGTATACTTTGATACATCAAAGCTTAAGGACTACTATGTATTCTCAAGCCAGAAGGAAAGTGAACTTCTTGAAGGCGTTCGTGACGACGTAGATGTTGATGAGAATAAGAAGAATAAGAGTGACTTCGTTCTTTGGTTCACAAAGTCTAAGTTTGATGACCAGGAACTTAAATGGGAAAGTCCATGGGGCAAGGGATATCCAGGATGGCATATAGAGTGCTCATGCATCAGTATGAAGCATCTTGGTGAGTATATGGATATTCACTGTGGTGGTGTAGATAATATATTCCCACACCATACTAATGAGATCGCTCAGTCAGAGAGCTACCTTGGACATAAGTGGTGTAATTACTGGTTCCATGTTCATCACCTTATTGATAAGAATGGTAAGATGAGTAAGTCTAAGGGTGATTTCCTTACAGTTTCTCTTCTTGAGGAAAAAGGATATTCACCACTTGCATATAGAATGTTCTGCTTACAGTCACATTATCGTAAGCCACTTGAATTCTCATTTGATACACTTGATAACGTATCATCTGCATATACAAAGCTTCTTAATAAGATTGCTAATCTTAAGGATGATGGAGCAGTTGATACTAAGGTATTTGAAGAGTATGATGCAAAATTCAAGGATGCATTATCAGATGACCTTAATACATCAATGGCGATTACAATAGTATATGATGCACTTAAGGCTGATACTAATGATGCAACAAAGAAGGCACTTATTGAAAGTTTCGATAAGGTTCTTTCGCTTGGACTTCTTGAAGGCAAGGCTCTTAATAAGAATGAAAATACAGACAGCGAGCTTGAAAATTTTGTTCTTGCTAAGATAGAAGAACGTAAGGAAGCTAAGAAGGCTAAAGACTTTGCCAAGGCAGATGCTATAAGAGATGAGCTTCTTGCCAGGGGTGTTGTTATTGAAGATACAAGAGAGGGTGTAAAGTGGCATCTGAAATAGAGCTTCTTGATAGTTTAAAAGACCAGTTTAATCTAGGGGAGAAGGATCCAAAGTCCTACTCCCCTTTAGTGCTTGCATACGTTGGGGACTGTATTTATGAGATGATTATAAGAACAGTTCTGGTTCATAAGCGTGACAGTCAGGTTCAGAAACTTCATAAAGAAGCTACCTGGTTTGTAAAAGCAGCAACCCAGGCTATGATAGTAGAAAAACTTATGCCTCTTTTATCAGAAGAAGAACAGGACGTATATAGAAGAGGCAAGAATGCCAAATCCCATACAGCTCCTAAGAATGCTGATTTAGGAGATTATCATAAGGCTACAGGTTTCGAGGCTCTGGCTGGATACTTGTATCTAAGCCACAATACAGGCCGTCTTATTGACCTTGTTAAGGTTGCCTTAGAAGACGAATTTGATAAATAGTAACTGCTTTATTTGGAGGAAATATGTCGTATACAGAATCTTATATTGAAGGTAGAAATGCCGTAATAGAAGCATTTAGGTCAGGAAAGACTATAGATAAGCTTTTTATCTTAGATGGTCTTCAGGATGGACCTATTATGACTATTAAACGTGAAGCTAAGAAGCATGACGTTATTGTTAAATATGTTGATAAGCAAAGACTTGATCATATGTCCCTTGAAGGTAAGCATCAGGGAGTAATAGCTTCTTGTTCTGCTTATGAATATGCAGATGTTGATGATATCCTAAAAGCAGCAGAAGATAAGAATGAGAAGCCATTTATCTTTATTCTTGATGAGATAGAAGATCCTCATAATCTGGGAGCCATAATTAGAACTGCTCATCAGGCAGGTGCTCATGGAGTTATTATTCCAAAGGATAGGGCAGTAGGACTTACTTCTACAGTGGCCAGAACTTCAGCAGGGGCACTTAACTACATTCCTGTTGCTAAGGTTACAAACCTTGGAAGAACTATGGAAGAACTTAAGGATAAGGGCTTATGGTTTGCCTGTGCTGATATGGACGGAGAGCTTATGTATAATACAGACCTTACAGGTGCAATTGGTATTGTAATTGGTAATGAAGGTTCTGGAGTAAGACCTCTTATCAGAGAAAAATGCGACTTTAGAGTATCGATTCCTATGAAGGGGTCTATTGATTCGCTGAATGCTTCTGTAGCAGCTGGAATATTAGCTTACGAAGTTGTAAGACAAAATATGATGAAAAAATAATTTAAGATTATAAAAAAAGATTATAAAGAAAATTATATAGAAAACGTAGGGCTAAGCCCTACGTTTTTAGTTTTCATTATTTGGTACTGTTTCAGGTTTTTCTTTTGGAAGCTGCATACGAACCAAAGTAATTCGATTGTTTTCTATTCGTTCAGCTTTAAGAACTATACCATCTTCAAGTTTAACCTTTTCATGAGCCTTAGGAAGTCTGTCATCGAGCTGCTGAATAATAAGACCGCCGATAGAATCATAGTCCTGACTATCAAGCTCTAAATCAAGCTGGTCATTAATATCATCAAGCTTCATACTTCCTTCTATAAGGTATTCATATTCAGAAAGCTTCTTTATATTGTTCTTTTCATCGCCATCGTATTCATCACGAATCTCACCAACTATTTCTTCTAGAAGGTCTTCCATGGTTATCATACCTTCTGAAGCGCCGTACTCATTTAATACAATTGTGATTGCTTCAGATTTCTCACGCATCTCGGCTAATAAATCTGAAGTGTTTTTATATTCGTATGTGTAATATGCCTGACGCATAATATCTTTAATCTTAAACTTTTCTTTATTTTCAATTAAGAGAAAGTCTTTAATGTTGATAATACCAACGATGTTATCATTAGTATTCTCATAAACAGGAATACGGGTGTACATATTGTTTTTAAAGATTGTAAATACATCATCATAGGTTGCATCTACGTCTGTCATAACCATATCTACACGAGGAATCATAATGTCTTTTGCTAAAGCATCAGAAAACTCAAATACATTATGAATGATTTCTTTTTCGTCTTCCTCAACAACACCGTCCTTATGACCAGCATCAACATATGATAGAAGTTCACTTTCTGTTATGCTTACAACTTTTTTGTTAGGATCTATACCAAGTATTCTAAGAAAGAGGTTAGATAACTTATCGATTATAAATACTATCGGTGTAAGTACGATGCACAGAAGTTCAATAATAGGTGCATATAAAAGAGCAATTTTATCATTGTGAAGCTTTGCAACTGTCTTAGGAACGATTTCACCAAAGATAAGAACAACTAAGGTAAGAATACCAGTTGCAATACCTATAGCATATGAACCAAACAAATTAGTCGCAAGAACTGTTGCCAGGGCAGATGCTGATATATTAACTATGTTATTACCTATAAGAATAGTAGAAAGCATCTTGCTGTATGTGCTAAGAATCTTACAAACAAGCTTGGCCCTTTTGTTGCCTTCCTCTGCATATGCTTCCATACGTATTTTGTTAGTTGTTGAAAAAGCAGTCTCTGCTGAAGAAAAGAATGCTGAAAGAATAATTAGAATAATAAGAACAATTAACTGAATTATCGACTCCGGGTCCACGATTATCTCCTTAAATACTTTAAATAAAACTATATGGCTAAAATAGAGAATTAGCCTATAAACACAAGGTTTATCTAATTGACAACATAATATAAGAAGTAAGGTAAAATGTCAATTTTACTGCCTGTTTGATAGTCAAACATTTTTATTGAATAATGTTGAGGGAAAATGCCTATTATGGTACAATATTTTTTGTGTGTTTTGAGATAAAAACTCACAATAAAGCTCTAAAATAAGAGTTAAAAAATACGGCTTAATTATAAGCTTGGAGGTAAAAAAAGAGATGAAGAAATCAACAGCCATCATATCTTTCCTTCTTGTACTTGCCTGCATGTGTGGCCTTGGCTACATCATGATGTACGGTATCGACAAGAATCAAAGTGGTGCAACAAAAGAAACTAAACTTGGCCTTGACCTTGCTGGTGGTGTAAGTATTACTTACCAGATAGTAGGAGATGGGGCATCAGAAGAAGCAGTTGACGATACTATTATGAAGCTTCGTAAACGTATTGATAAGTATTCAACTGAGTCTCAGGTATATAAAGAAGGTATCGACCGAATCAGTATCGAGATTCCTGGTGTATCAGATGCAGATGCTATTCTTGCTGACCTTGGTTCACCTGGACAGCTTTATTTCATCAAAGCTACTGGTATCGATGCAACAACAGGACAGATGGTTCCTAACTACACATATATGACAACACCAGAAGGTCTAAGCGTATATCGTGAAGCTGATGTAGCATATGCATATGATAGCAAGGGTAAATGCTATGAGTACGATGCTGCAAAGGGTGATTTCAAGACTAACCAGTATGGTGACAAGATTCCATATAAGGTAGAAGATTCATCAAGAGAAAGCGCACAGCTTTGCCTTACAAGATCAATTGAAGAACTTGAAGCTGATGGAAGTATAGTTCTTACAGGTCTTGATGTTGCTGAAGCTGAAGGTGGTTCAATATCTGATGAAAAAGATGGTGTTCAGCATATCGTAAGCCTTACATTCAACGATGAAGGTGCAAAGAAGTTTGCTGAAGTAACAGGTGAAGCTCTTCAGTATTCATATGGAACATTACAGAATACAATCGCTATCTACTATGATGGTGAGATTATTTCAAGCCCTAACGTTGTAGCACAGATTACTAATGGTACAGCTCAGATTACAGGTATGGAAAGTCAGAAGGCTGCTCAGACACTTGCTCAGAACATCCGTATCGGTGGTCTTAAGGTTGAACTTCAGGAACTTCGTTCTAACGTAGTAGGTGCTCAGCTTGGTGGAGAAGCAATTACAACAAGTATCAAAGCTGGTATCGTTGGTGTAATCATAGTAATACTCTTTATGATTGTTGTTTATGGTGTGCCAGGATTTGCTTCAGCTATAGCACTTGTTATGTATACAATGCTTACAATGGTACTCATTAACTTCATGGGTATCACAATGACTCTTCCAGGTATTGCAGGTATCATACTTTCAATCGGTATGGCCGTTGATGCTAACGTTATTATCTTCGCTCGTATCAGAGAAGAAATCGGAGCAGGTTCTAACGTGGAAAATGCTATTAAGGCTGGTTTCTCTAAAGCTCTTTCAGCTATTATAGATGGTAATATTACAACACTTATTGCTGCCATAGTTCTTATGGTTATGGGTTCAGGATCTATCAAAGGTTTTGCTTATACACTTACACTTGGTATTGTCCTTTCAATGATCTCAGCAATATTCGTTACAAGACTTCTTATTAATATCTTCTATGCATTTGGCTTTAAGAATAAGAAGTTCTACGGACAGGCTAAGGACAAGACTCCAGTTAACTTCCTTGGCAAGAGAAGAATCTACATTACAATTTCATCTGCACTTATCGTTCTTGGTATTGGTGTGATGTTATTCTTTAGATTTGGTTCTGCTTCAAAGCAGCCTCTTAACTTTGGACTTGAGTTTGCAGGTGGTAGTGCTACAACAGTAGACTTCCCAACAGAGCTTGATACAAAGGTTGTTGATACAGAGATAGCTCCTAAGCTTGGAGAACTTATCGGTGACAACAACGTACAGTGGACAACTGTTCAGAATTCTAATGCTATTATCTTTAAGACAAAGGCTCTTGAAGAGAACGAAGGTATCCGTGAAGAAATCACAAAGATGTTTGTAGAAAACTACAACGTACAGCCTGATGGAATCACAATTGAAAGTATAAGCTCAACAATTTCATCAGAGATGCAGAAGGAAGCTCTTATAGCTATTATAGTTGCTTCATTATGTATGCTTGTTTACATCTGGTTCAGATTCAGCGATTACAGATTCGGTGCCAGTGCGGTTATAGCTCTTATCCATGACGTTATGATTGTTATTACATTCTACGCATGTGCAAGAATAACAGTAGGCTCAACATTCATTGCCTGCCTTCTTACAATTGTTGGTTACTCAATTAACGCAACAATCGTTATTTTCGACCGTATTCGTGAAAACAAGAAGAAGATGGGAAGAAAAGATACACTTGAAGATGTTATCAACAAGAGTATCACACAGACACTTACAAGATCACTGTTTACATCACTTACAACTTTCATCATGGTAGTTGTACTCTTCATATTCGGTGTATCTTCAATTAAGGAATTTGCCCTTCCACTTATGATTGGTATCATCAGTGGTACATATTCATCAATCTGCCTTACAGGTTCTATGTGGTGGATGCTCAGAAAGGCATTCCCTTACAAAGAGGGCGAAGAAGACTAATCTTCCCCACAAACTACATCTATTCAAAGCAGGTCCACCCGGACCTGCTTTTTTTATCCCTCCTCAGTTTAACTCAACCTTCGCTCTTATGCCTTTAAGCCCCTCCACTCAGCCCTACCCATATCCCATATTTCGACTGTTGGCTGCGCACCCTTATTTTTCTAATGCCCCGCAAATTTTCCTAAACTAAACTTTCCGCGTTAGACTCGCTGCAGCTGCAAACTAAGGCTGGCACCTGTTTTAGGGCGCATTTGGGCAAACCGCTGTAAAACCCGCGTGTCTTTCGTAGGAAAATGTAAATTCCGCGCTTTATAGGGTAAATCCCTACCAAGAAGTGAATGAGTCACCTAGCGCGGAATACATTTTCCAGAAAGACTAAGCACTGGTTTTACAAGGTGAAGTCCAACCAGCGCCCGCTGGACAGGTGCTTGCCTTAGTAAGCAGCTTTGCTCAGACAGTAACTGCGGAAAGTTTAAGGAAAATTTGTTAGGGGCAAAGAAAAATATAGGGGCTTGTCAATGTCTCATATGGGCATGG
>JHWS01000012.1 GCA_000687675.1 Lachnospiraceae bacterium NC2008
TCCTAAACTAAACTTTCCGCGTTAGACTCGCTGCAGCTGCAAACTAAGGCTGGCACCTGTTTTAGGGCGCATTTGGGCAAACCGCTGTAAAACCCGCGTGTCTTTCGTAGGAAAATGTAAATTCCGCGCTTTATAGGGTAAATCCCTACCAAGAAGTGAATGAGTCACCTAGCGCGGAATACATTTTCCAGAAAGACTAAGCGCTGGTTTTACAAGGTGAAGTCCAACCAGCGCCCGCTGGACAGGTGCTTGCCTTAGTAAGCAGCTTTGCTCAGACAGTAACTGCGGAAAGTTTAAGGAAAATTTGTTAGGGGCAAAGAAAAATATAGGGGCTTGTCAATGTCTCATATGGGCATGGGCAGGGCAGAGCGTAGGGGCAGACAGGGGCAGGGCAGAGCGTAGGAGATGACAGAAGCGAAAGGACGGAGGGAATAAAAAAGCCGGCGGTTAGCCGGCTTTGGGTAGGTAAAATGATGTGGACACGTTAATCTGTGATGAGGACGTTATCTACAAGATAGTCCATAACTAGGTCTGGGATGACGAGGCTTGTAACATATTTTGTGCCATAGAGTTTAACTGCCTGAGTGTAGTCGTCTTCTGAATAGCCCTTTTCTTTGATGAAGTATTCATGTGCTATATCAGCACTGTTAGTAAGGCCAGCATTTTCGAAGATTGCCTGGTACATAAGAAGCTGCTTTGTATAGTTAGTAGCAGATTCGTGAAGCTTTGTCTGGTAGTCAGCCTTTGAGCTGGCACCGATTATGTCATACTTTGTTATACCGTATTCTTCTGAATAAGTTTCATACTGGTTATCGAGAATCTTCTCCATCTTTGCTACATAGTTATCTGGAATTCTGTTAACTACGCAGTTTGCTGAGAGGCTTTCGTCGATAGAAGACTTAAGGTTTGATTCGAAGTACTGATTCTTAAGATATTCTCTGTATTCATCAGCTGTGCTCGCCTTGTCACTGTAGTGTTCCTTGACGAAATCATCATCAAACTTAGGATATTCATAACGACCAAGAATAGTGATATTGTATGTAACTTTCTTGCCTGCTACATCTGGAGAAGCAAAGTCTGCTGGATACTTAACTGTTGTAGTGAAAGTATCTCCGATTTTCTTCCCTATAAATGAATCATAGTATTCCTTTGGAGTAGACTGGTCATAGCTAATAAGTACATCTGCACCGCCATCAGCTGCATTGACAGAAGCAACAGCGCTGCCGTCGATACTTGTTTCGTAAGCTATGTTCACAGTATCGTTCATCTTAATTGGGTCTTTTGACTTAGTATCAAGAGTGCCATACTGCTTGATTATGTTATTGATGTCATTATCTATAATTGAGTTATCAGGTGTAAGCTCTTCCTTTGAGAATGACATCATCTTCGAATTGTCTGTAACGTAGTCGTTTATGTCGATGTCCTTTATGGTTCCATCGTCATTAAGGTATTTTCCGTAGTCTATCTTTAAGCTCTTTAGATAAAGTGTTGCGTATACTACCATAGCAAGGATTACAACTGGTACAAGTATAAGCCACATGGTACGTATAGCCTTCTTTTGTTTTTGAAGCTTAAGGTCATTTTGAATTTTAAGTCTTTTTGCTTTTGATTTACTAATTTGATTGTCTCCCACTTTTATTCACCTCTATTTCTAAAAATCATGAAAAGTATAGCATACTTTCCTAAAATAAGAAAATTAGGGAGGATTGTGAGATAACAGCCGCTCCGCGACTGTTATCTCCCGGCGTCGCCAAATGAACATAAATGTTCGCTTGGCGACGCCGATGTGGTATAATATTTTAGTGTGCCCTAGTGGCGAAATGAGATTTTTAAACCTATATATAAGACTTTAATGAAAGGCTTGGTTGTTAGTTAATGTCAAAGTGGATGCTTCTTAGGAGAGGGGCAGATTTTAATGAAATAGGTAAAAAATATGGTATAGATCCTTTAATAGCCAGAATCATGGTTAACAGGGGAATATGCAGTGATGAAGAGATAGATAGATTTCTAAATGGGGACAGGGCTTATTTCCATGATCCTAAGCTTCTAAAGGACCTTGAGAAAGCTGCAAATATTCTGTTTAAGAAGATAGAAGAAGGCAAGAAGATAAGAGTTATAGGAGACTATGACGGGGATGGTGTGTGTTCAACCACAATACTTCTTAAGGGACTTAGGTTCCTTGGAGCAGATGTTGATGGAATAATACCTCACAGAATTAAAGATGGCTATGGCCTCAATGACAGACTTATTGATAATGCTAGTAATGATGGCATAGATACTATAGTTACCTGCGATAATGGAATATCAGCATATAAGGAAGTAAAGAAGGCTAAAGAACTTGGCATGACTGTTATTATTACAGACCATCATGAGGTTCCTAAGGATGAAGATGGAAAGCCTGTAATTCCGCCTGCTGATTCAGTTACAGACCCTAAGCAGGAAGATTGTAAATACCCTTATAAGAATATCTGCGGGGCATTTGTCGCATATAAACTTATTGTTTATATGCTAAGCCAAGTAGAAAATGATACAAAATATATAAAAGAAGATATAGAAAGCCTTAACGAAGAATTAATGGCATTTGCAGCATTTGCTACTATTACTGACATCATGGAACTGATGGATGAGAACAGATGCCTTGTTAAGGAAGGACTTAAGCTTATAAAGAATACCAAGTCTACAGGACTTACTGCCCTTTTAGAGGTAGTTGGTCTATATGGACAGGATATTACTACATATCACCTGGGCTTTGTACTTGGACCTTGTGTCAATGCTGCCGGCAGAATCGGTTCTGCTGATAAAGCCCTTAACCTCTTTATGACTGAGGATAGGAATGAGGCACTTACTCTTGCTGGAGACCTTAAAGCTATGAATGATAGCAGGAAGTCTCTTACAGAGAAGGCAACAGATGATGCAAAACGTATCATAGAAGAAACAGATATTAAGGATGACAATGTACTTGTTATATACCTTGAAGACTGTCATGAGTCTGTTGCAGGTATAGTTGCAGGAAGAATTAAGGAAGAATACTTTAAGCCTACATTGGTAATAACTGATTCAGAAGGCGTCCTTAAAGGATCAGCCAGAAGTATTCCTTCATATGATATGTTTCAGGAACTTTCAGAGATAAGCGATGTGTTTATTAAGTTTGGTGGACATCCTCAGGCTGCAGGATTCTCACTTGAAAAAGATAAGCTTGAAGAACTTAGAAGAAGACTTAACGAAAACTGCTGCTTAACGGAAGATGAGTTAATAAGCAGGCTTAGTATAGATGCAGATGCGCCATTCTCGTATTGCACAGACAGGTTTGTAGAAGGGCTTTCTGTTCTTGAACCATGTGGTAATGGTAATCCTAGTCCGGTTTTTGCAAGAAAGAATCTTAAACTTAAAGCTGCCAAGATATTTGGCAGTGGCAAGGTTGGAAAATATACAGTAGAAGATACAGACGGAAACACTGCCGAGTTAACTTTATTTAGACGAAATGAAGAACTTAGGGCTATGCTTGAAGCAAAGTATGGCAAGGATAAGGTTGATAACCTTTATAAAGGTGGCGCCAGCGGTATAACAATAAGCGCAGCATACTATCCTAACTTCAATGAATATAATGGCAGACGCACTGTACAGTTTATAGTTAATGACTTTTGTTAGTAAACGGGAAAAGGCATATGAAAAAAGAAAGAGTTACTTATATTGATATAATTTTGGCACTTGGTCTTATTATGGCTATCTTATTTGGTACTGGTATATGTGGCAGCAAGGCAGGCAATGTGTTTAGTGAAGCCTGTCCATGGATATTTATGGCTGCATATGGTGGTTTATATTTGGAAACGAATATAAGAGAGAAGAAGGTTGAATATGTAATAAAGAAATCTTGTATGAGACTTCTTGTTCCATATATTATCTTTAGTCTTATTGCTTGTGCCATAGAGGCATGTAAATATATATTTACAGCTGATAATAAGAGTATTGCTCCTTTAAAAACTATGTTATTAGAGTTTGCTTCATTAAAGGGCGTATGCTACACAGGTTTCTTTACAGCCTTATTTATAGGGGTCAATGCCTACGGCTTTATTAGAAAGAAATGCAATCTGCTTGTAACCGGTATGTTCGTAGCAGTTTTCCTTGCTTATGTAATATATATATCGAAATATGTGGATCTTCTTACTAAACAAAGTAAGCCTGTTAATGTATTTTTAGCAGGCATATGTTATACCTGCTTGAGAGGTTTAATTGGATTATTCTTTGTATTTGTTGGAGAAGTTATGGCAAGGCTTCTTAAGGGTGCAGAGAAGATGAAGATATTTACAGGTATAGATGGAATCTTAATTCTCATAGTTGTAGTTTTATTTACTAAAGAGACACGACTTGACTCTATGGAGTTAGTATTTGGAAATATATATTTATACATGGCTTTAAGTACAGCTATGGTAGCTTCTGTTTATATTATTTCCTGGTGGATATCGGAATCTATGCCTCTTATCTTCCTTGGAAGAAATAGTAAGATTTTATATCTTGGATATTATGTTCTTGGTATAAAGATGGCAGGAGATGCCGTGGCTGGTAAGTTATTTGTGAAATTTGATAACTATTTTATTATGAAGGCAGGCAATATTGCCTTGGTAATTATATTAGAAGCCGCACTTATTGTAGCTTATAAGATGATATGTAAAAGGGTGGAAAAAAGGTAAAGGGGACAAATATGATATTAACAGTTACATTAAATCCAGCAATTGATAAGACTTGTGATATAGATACTCTTATCCCTGGACAGGTTAATAGAATAATTGATAATAACCAGTACGCAGGTGGTAAGGGTATTAATGTTACCAAAGTCTTAGCACAGTTTGGTGAAGAGGTTACAGCTCTTGGTTTTCTTGGTGGATATACTGGAAGATTTATTGAAGAGGATGTTAAGAAGTCTGGAGCCAAGGTGGCATTTACTCCTATAAGTGGTCCTACTAGAACCAATATGAATATACTGGGAGCTGATGGTTATGTTACAGAAATATTAGAGCCAGGCCCGGTTATTACAAAAGAAGAAACTGAGAATTTTATAGAAACATATAAAGAAGAAGTTAAGAATGCTGAGATAGTAGTTCTAAGTGGTTCTCTTCCAAAGGGGCTGGATGATGGTATATATGGTAAGCTAATTGATATAGCTAACGATAATGGCAAGAAGGTTATTTTAGATACAAGCAGAATCCCTCTTAGGGAAAGTATCAAACATAAGCCTTATATGATTAAGCCTAATATCAAGGAGATGGAGTTTTTATCAGGTAAGAAGCTTTCATCTATGGATAAGATATTAGAAGAAGCTAAAAGATACCATGATATGGGTATAGAGTATGTCGTAGTTTCTATGGGTAAGAGAGGCCTTATTCATGTAGACGGTCATATGAGCTTCTGGGTAGTTCCACCAGCTGTTGAAGTAGTTAATACAGTAAGCTGCGGCGATGCGCTGGTTGCAAGTTATGCCAGAGGACTACTTAAAGGTATGTCATCATTTGATATTGCCAAGTTTGGCGGAGCTGTTTCAGCATCTAAGGCTACAGTTAAGGAAAGTGGTAAGGTAGATATAGAACTGGCTACTGCTTTATTAGATAAAGTAGAAGTTAGAGAATTATAAGAAGAGCAGAAATATGAAGGAAAAGAAATATGCAGGCGTTATAGTCGATATTTCACACGAAGCATTAGATAGAACATTTGAATATAAGATACCAAATGAGCTTAGAGAAGTAATAAGCGAAGGTATGGAAGTTGAGATTCCATTTGGTGCTGGTAATAAGATTAGAAGTGCTTATGTGGTTTCTATATCTGATACTTCAGTTTGGCCTGAGGAGAAACTTAAAAGCATCACAGCCATAAAGAGTAAGAATATTAGTCTTGAAGATAAGACTATGGAACTTGCCTACTGGATGAAACACAGATATGGCTGTACTCTTATAAGTGCCATGCAGACAGTTCTTCCTGTAAAGAAGAAGGTTAAGGCCCTTGAGTATAAGACAATATATAGAAATGTAGATATTAGTTCACTTGAAGAACTAATAAATGGAGCGAATCCATATAGGGCAGCAGCGAGAATAAGACTTATGTCATATCTTATGGAAGGTGAGTATATTCCATATGACCTTGCTAAAGATAAGCTTAATGTATCAGATAGTGTAATAAAGACTTTAGAGAAAAATAAAGTCATAAGAATAGAAACTACCAGGGAGTACAGAAAGCCTGCCATAACTATGAAGGCTGCTTCGAAAAACATTGTTCTAAGTGATGAACAGGTAGCAGCAATAGAAGGTATGAAGGCTAAGATGGCTAGTGATAAGCCAGGGACAGCCCTTCTATATGGAATAACAGGTAGTGGTAAAACTACAGTTTATATAGAACTTATAGAAGAAGCCATAAAGAATGGCAAACAGGCTATAGTTCTTATTCCAGAGATTGCTCTGACATTTCAGATGTTAATGAACTTCTATGAAAGATTTGGGGAAAGAGTTGCTGTTATGCATTCCAAACTTTCTGACGGCGAGAAGTTTGATCAGTATGAACAGGCTAGAAATGGAAAGATAGATATAGTTATAGGGCCAAGATCGGCGCTTTTTACACCATTTAGAAATCTTGGAATTATAGTTATAGATGAGGAACATGAAACATCTTATAAATCAGAGAAGATGCCTAAGTACAATGCTAGAGAGGTTGCTTCTCATATAGCAGATAGAGATGGGGCTCTATTAGTTCTTGGGTCTGCTACACCATCCTTAGAGTCATATTATGCTTCCTTAGAGGGAGAATATGATATATTTAGGCTTACCAAGAGAAATGGTAAAGCCATGCTTCCTAAGGTGCATACAGTAGATATGCGAAGGGAACTTAAGGAGGGCAATAAGTCATTCTTTAGTAGAAAGCTAAAGGAACTAATGACTGAAAGGATAGCCAGAGGGCAGCAGATTATGCTCTTTATTAACAGAAGAGGCTATGCCGGATTTGTATCCTGCAGGGAATGCGGATATGTTATGAAATGCCCTCACTGCGACGTTTCCTTGTCCCATCATAAGAGTGGGCAGCAGGAGACTATGGTGTGTCACTACTGTGGATATGAAACTCCATATCTTAAGACTTGTCCAAAGTGCGGTTCCAAGTATTTTGCTGGATTTAGGGCAGGAACTGAAAAGATAGAGGAAGAACTTAAAAAGGAATATCCTTCAATAAGAATTCTTCGTATGGACAGAGATACTACCCGTTCCAAAGAAGATTATGATAAGATATTATCTGCCTTTGCTGCTAAAGAGGCTGATGTTCTTATAGGAACTCAGATGATAGTTAAGGGACATGATTTTCCAGGAGTGACTTTAGTTGGTGTTGTGGCAGCAGATTTATCACTTAGTGCCAGCGACTACAGGGCATCGGAAAGAACCTTCCAGCTTATTACCCAGTGCGCAGGTAGAGCAGGAAGAGGTGACCAGCCAGGTGACGTGGTTATACAGACCTATCGTCCAGATGATTACAGTATAGTTCATGCTTCAAAGCAGGATTATGAGGCATTCTACGAGGAAGAGATTCTATATAGAAGCCTAGCTGATTACCCACCGGTTTGTCATATGCTTTCACTTCAGATTATGTCTGATAATGATAGTCAGGCAGGAGAATTTGCTAAGAAACTTGCTGATTATATAAGATATATAACCAGTGATGACTATATGGTTAATGGACCAGCCAGAGGAGCATTGACCAAAGTAAATGATATATACAGATATGTTATCTATATAAAGCATGACAATATAGACAAGCTTATTAGTCTGAAAGATAATATTGAAGATTGTGGTATTATGGATAATTATAAAAAAGTATCTTTATGGTATGATTTTGATCCATCAGGTTCATTTTAGTAATACATAATTAGGACAAATAATAGAAAGGTAGAATAAAGTAATGGCAATAAGAAACATCAGATTAGAAGGTGATGATGTACTTTATCAGGTATGCAGACCTGTTAAAACTATGAACGACCATACAAGAGAGCTTATAAACGATATGTTTGATACTATGTATGATGCTAATGGTGTTGGACTTGCAGCTCCTCAGGTAGGTGTTCTTAAGCGTATTGTAGTTATTGACGTAACAGGAGAGGACCCAATAGTTCTTATTAATCCAAGAATTGTTGAGACTAGCGGTGAGCAGACAGGCTATGAAGGCTGCCTTAGCGTTCCTGGTAAGTCAGGACAGGTTACAAGACCTAACTATGTTAAGGCTGTAGCTCTTAATGAGGACATGGAAGAAATAGAGATAGAAGGAACAGAACTTCTTGCTAGAGCTATACTTCACGAATGTGACCACCTTGACGGCCATCTCTATGTAGAGAAGGTTGAAGGCGAATTAGTTGATAATGCAACAGATGAGGATGAGGAATAAATGAAAGTTGTATATATGGGCACACCTGATTTTGCTGTAGGTCCACTTGAAAGTATTATTAATGCTGGACATGAAGTAGTACTTGTTGTTACTCAGCCAGACAGGGTTAGAGGTAGAAGTGGTAAGGTTAGCTATAGTCCTGTTAAGGAAGTAGCGCTTGCACATAATATTCCAGTATTTCAGCCAGAGAAGATTAAGCAGGAAGAAGAAGTTAAGGAACTTGCAAAGTATCCTGCTGATATATTTGTTGTAGCAGCATTTGGCCAGATTCTTTCTAAAGAGATACTTGATATGCCAAGACTTGGCTGTGTTAATATTCACGCATCTCTTCTTCCAAAGTACAGGGGAGCAGCTCCAATACAGTGGTCTATTATAAATGGAGACGAGAAGAGTGGTGTTACTCTTATGAAGATGGACGTAGGTCTTGATACCGGCGATATCCTTATGCAGGAAGAGATAGTTCTTGATAAGAAGGAGACAGGTGAGAGTCTCTTTGATAAGCTTGCTAAGCTTGGATCTGATATGATTGTTAAGGCGCTTCCTATGATAGAAAAAGGAGAACTTACTCCTATCCCTCAAAATGATGAGGAATCTAACTATGCCAAGATGCTTACTAAGGACTACGGTGAGATAGACTTTGTTAAGTCGGCAACTACTATTGAAAGATTAATAAGAGGGCTTAATTCATGGCCATCTACCTATACACACATTAATGGTAAAGTTCTTAAGATTTGGGATGCAGATGTTCTTCCATACCTTGGTAATGAGAAAACAGGAAGTATAATCGGGCTTACTAAAGATTCTTTTACTGTAAAATGCGGTGAGGACGCTCTTAAAGTTAACGAGGTTCAGCTTGAAGGAAAGAAGCGTATGAAGGTAGAAGACTTCCTTAGAGGGTTTACAGTTAACGTAGGAGATACATTAAGCTAGTCTATTATAGAGCTTTCACATATTTAACACATAGTTGTTATATATTACTATTAACTTATGCAGAGAGCATACCATATAATGAACAGATGGTTGTTTTGAAAGGAGTTCTTAGATATGAATATGTATATGATGTTATCTAATATGGAAAGATACAGTGGCTATTATGATTATGGCTACAGAAATAGAAGCACAGGTGTTGCTGATTGGGAAGTTATTCTTTATATTGCAATTATTATAGTTGCAATTATATCTATAATAGCTTCAATAAGAGTAAAGTCAGTATTTAATAAATATAACCAGATACCTAGTATGTCAGGTTTTACTGGAGCAACAGCAGCTCAGAGAATACTTCAGTATGCAGGTGTTACTGGTGTACGTATAACTGTTACAGAGGGAACATTAACTGACCATTATGACCCAAGAGATAAGACACTTTACTTATCTAAACCTGTATTTTACGGTAACTCAGTTGCAGCTATAGGTGTTGCAGCCCATGAATCAGGTCATGCTATGCAGCATGCTGAAGGATATGCTCCACTTCGTATAAGATCAGCTCTAGTACCAGCAGCTTCTATAGGTTCAAGATTCGGTATCTGGGTTGCTATTATAGGCTACTATATTGCACAGCGTATGGCAGGTAATGCACTTTGGCTTATGGACATAGGTATAATTATGTTTGGGGCAGCAGTTATCTTCCAGCTTGTTACACTTCCTGTAGAATTTGATGCTTCATTCAGGGCAGTAAGATACACTGCTTCACTTGGTGTACTTAGCCATGATGAGGAAAAGGGATGTAAGAAGGTACTTAGAGTAGCGGCTATGACTTATGTGGCAGCAGCTGCTGCAGCAACTCTTCAGTTAGTAAGACTTTTAGTAATGAAAAATAATTCAAGAAGGTAATGAGTAAAAAGGCTACACTATCAAGAAGAATAGTATTAGAAATATTGGAAAACACCCAGGGGTCAGGAGAAAAACTGGGTGTTTTTCTTCGTAGTGTCTTAAATAAGTATGACTATATTGATCCTAGGGATAAGGCATTTATCAAATATCTTACAGAAGGGGTGGTTTCCTACCAGATTAAACTTGATTATGTTATAGGTCAGTTTGCTAAGGTTAAGGGAAAGATGAAGCCTCTTATCAGACATATACTTAGGATGGGCATATTCCAGATTATGTATATGGACAGTGTGCCAGATGAGGCAGCCTGTAACGAGTCAGTTAACCTTGCTGTAGACAGAGGTATGGGCCAACTAAGAGGCTTTGTTAATGGTGTTCTTAGAAATGTATCAAGAAATAAGGATAAGATAAACTGGCCAGATGATATGTCAGTTATATATTCATGTCCTAAGTGGATATGTGACATGATAGTAAAGGAGTATGGCAAGGAAAAAGCAGATACCATACTTGCTTCTACTCTTAAGCCAGCGCCTATTAATATAAGGCTTAGGGAAAATCTTGATAATAAAACAAAAGAAGAAGTGATAAATGCTATAAAAGAGGCTGGACATAATCCAGTAAAACATCCATATCTCCCTTATGCATATACCTTGGAAAATGTTCCAGGTATGGAGAATGTACCAGGTTTTATGGAGGGATACATCACAGTTCAGGATGTAAGTTCACAGCTACTTGTAGAATGCGCTGGTATAAAAGAGGGCGACCATATTATAGATATGTGCGCTGCTCCTGGTGGAAAGTCAATCCATGCAGCAGATAAATGCGGTAGCAGTGGACATGTTGAGGCCAGAGACCTTACAGAATTCAAGACTGACCTAATAGAAGAGAACATAGAAAGAATGCAGGTAACCAATACCAGTGTTAAAGTATGGGATGGAACGGTAGAGGATAATAAAGCTATCGAATCTGCCGATATAGTAATATGTGACCTTCCTTGTTCTGGTATAGGAGTTATAGGAAGAAAAAATGATATAAAGTATAACATTAGCCCAGAGTCAGTTAAAGAACTTGCCAGCTTGCAAAGAGCTATTCTTGATAACGCGGTAAAGTATCTTAAAAAGGGCGGAATACTTATGTATTCAACCTGTACTATAACTAAGAGCGAGAATATAGATAATAGGAAATATATTATAGAAGAAAAGGGGCTTAAGCCTGTTTCCATAGAAGATAGTATAGCTAAAGCTCTTATAGAAGATGACCCTACGGCAGCAGCTACTATAAAAGAAGGCTACTTACAACTTCTTCCGGGACTGCACCGCTGCGATGGCTTCTTTATTTCAAAGTATATTAAACAATAACACTACAATTAATTAGAAAGGAAGGAAGATAATTGCCTTCTACATATGATAAAGACATACAATCATATAATTTTGAAGAATTAACCAGTCTTATAGAATCGCTTGGTGAAAAGAAGTTTAGAGCTAAGCAGATATATGAGTGGATACATGTAAAGCTTGTTTCATCATTTGATGAAATGACAAATCTGTCAGCTTCTTTTAGAGAAAAACTTAAGGAAGACTATATTCTTTCTTTACCTGAAATAGTAAGATTCCAGGAATCTAAGGAAGATGGTACAAGAAAATATCTCTTTAAGCTCAGAGATGGCAACATGGTAGAAACAGTTTTTATGCGTTACCACCATGGAAACAGTGTATGTATATCCAGCCAGGTAGGCTGTGCCATGGGGTGTAAGTTCTGCGCTTCAACCTTAGATGGCCTTGAAAGAAGTCTTACACCATCAGAGATGCTTGGTCAGATATATCAGGTAATAAAGCATACTGGAGAAAGAGTATCTAATGTAGTTGTTATGGGTATGGGGGAACCTCTTACTAATTATGACAATCTTGTCAGATTTATAGAACTTTTTACAGATGAACACGGACAGAATATATCGCAAAGAAACCTTACAGTATCTACCTGCGGTATAGTTCCTAATATAATTAAGCTTGCAGATCTTAAGCTTCAGATTACTCTGGCTATATCTCTTCATGCCACAACTAATGATAAGAGAAAAGAGATTATGCCTGTAGCTAATACATATTCTCTTGATAAGCTTATGGATGCCTGTAAGTATTACTTTGATACAACAGGCCGTAGAATAACATTCGAATATGCATTAATAGGTGGAGTTAATGATACAGCAGAGGATGCAGCGGCTCTTGCTAGGCTTGCCGGACCACTGAGTGCCCACATAAATCTTATACCTGTTAATCCGGTAGTAGAAAGAGGCTTTACAGCCCCTGATATTAGTGCCACTATGGCATTTAAAAATAAACTTGAAAAAAAGCGAATAAATGTTACCATTAGAAGAGAAATGGGCCGGGACATCGATGGTGCCTGTGGCCAACTTAGACGCCGACATATAGGCGGGTAGGAGGAAACATGTCAGTTACGTCTTATTCCATTACGGATATAGGAAGGCAACGACAAATGAATCAGGATTACGTATTTACTTCAGAGATATCGGTAGGAACATTACCAAACCTCTTTATAGTAGCAGACGGTATGGGTGGATACAAAGCCGGTGAGTACGCCTCAAAGTGTACAGTAGATACTATAGTGAATGAAGTAAGCTTTTCTAATGATGAGTCTCCTATACGTCTTCTTAGAAACGCAATTCAGAAAGCAAATTCTAAAATTCGCCAAAAATCCATGTCAGATGACAATTACAAAGGAATGGGAACCACACTTGTGGCTGGTACTTTTGATGGGGAAATTCTGACTGTGGCCAATGTTGGAGATAGCAGACTCTACCTATATAATGGTAGCCTTAAGCAGATTACTACAGATCATTCTCTTGTTGAAGAGATGATTCGTATGGGTGAACTTGAGAGAGAGAGAGCCAGGACACATCCTGATAAGAATATCATCACCAGAGCAGTGGGAGTTGTAGAACAGGTTGATGTAGACTTCTTTGAGGTGGAAGACATATCTAATGGAGATATGATACTTCTATGTTCCGATGGCTTAACCAATATGGTTGAGGATAGTGAGATAAGTGAGATCCTTGGTATGAAGGGTTCGCTTGAAGATAAAGCAAGACTTTTAGTTCAGACTGCCAATGCCCACGGCGGCAAAGATAACATAGCCGTTGTACTTGCAGAGCTGTATATATAGACGAGGGAGAGATTAATGATTAAGGTAGGAATGATGATAGCTGAGCGCTATGAAATCATAGAAAAAATTGGTACAGGTGGCATGAGCGATGTTTATCGTGCTAAAGACCATAAGCTCAACAGATTTGTTGCTGTAAAGGTACTTAAGCAAGAATTCTCTGAGAATACTGATTTTGTATCTAAGTTTAGAACAGAAGCCCAGGCTGCTGCTGGTCTTATGCACCCTAATATCGTTAATGTATACGACGTAGGAGAGGAAAGTGGCTTCCACTACATAGTTATGGAACTTGTGGAAGGTATCACTCTTAAGAAGTATATTGAAAAGAAGGCCAGACTATCAGTTAAGGAAGCTGTAAGTATAGCTATCCAGGTTGGTATGGGTATTGAATCAGCCCACAACAACCATATTATTCATAGAGATATTAAGCCTCAGAATATAATCATTAGTAAGGAAGGAAAGGTTAAGGTTACAGACTTTGGTATTGCCAAGGCTGCAACAAGTAACACTATTACTTCCAATGTAATGGGATCAGTACATTATACTTCTCCTGAACAGGTTAGAGGTGGCTTCTCAGATGAAAAGTCTGATATCTATTCACTTGGTATTACTTTATTTGAAATGCTTACAGGCCGCGTGCCATTTAACGGTGATACAACTGTAGCAGTAGCTATTAAGCATATTCAGGAGCCTATGCCTTCTCCAAGAGAATTCGTTCCTGAGATACCTATCAGTGTTGAACAGATTACACTTAAGTGTACACAGAAAAGTCCTGACAAGCGTTATCAGTCAGCACCAGAACTTATCGAAGACCTTAAGAGATCACTTATAAGTCCTGATGAGGATTTTGTAAAGATAGATGACAGCCCAGCAAGTGGTGCAACTAAGACGTTCTCTAATGAAGAACTTGCTTCTATAAAGAGCCGTTCTCATAAGAGAGATCAGTTTGAGGCATCTATGGCTACAGGCAAGATGAAGGGTGCAAGCCAGAAGGTTGCCCCAGAGGATAAGGCTCAGTATGAAGAGCCAGCTTATGAAGAAACTTATGATGATCAGTATGAAGATGATTATCAGGAAGAAGAACAGTATCAGGATGACTACCAGTATGAAGAAGAATATAAGGAAGCTCCTAGACCTAAGAAGCAGTCTTCTTCAAAGTCATCATCTAAGAATAGAAGTCAGAGTAGACCTGCTTCAAAGAGTAGTAGCTCTAGCCGCTCGCCAAAGAAGAAGTCGAGCAAGGAAGATGATTATGATCCAAAGGTAGAAGCAATTACAACTATCCTTGTTGTTATTGCAGCAGTAATCATCGGTTGTATTATGCTTGTTGTTGCTGTTAAAGCACTTGGCATAAATTTTGATTTCTTTGGTTCTAAGCCAAAGTCAAATGCAACAACATCTCAGGATGCTGTAAGTGATAATGGCTCTGGTCAGCAAGGTCAGGCACAAGGGTATCAGTCAGGTACAGTAACAGTTCCATCTGTTATAGGTATAGGTAAGGCTGAAGCTGTAGCTCAGATTGAAGGCTCTGCACTTAAGGTTGAATATGAATATGCTAATTCAGATTCAGTTGAAAAGGATAAGATTATAAACCAGAAGCCTGAAGCAGGTGCTAAGGTTGCTATAGATACAACTGTTGTTATTACTATAAGTATTGGTGAGCAGATAGAGCAGATTGATATGCCAGATCTTTCAGGACTTACAAAGGATCAGGTTAAGGAAGCTCTTAGCGTAGCTGGTTTTACTATTGAAGATAGTAACTTCACAGAAGAATATAGTGATTCAGTAGACGAGGGTAAGGTAATTAGCCAGAAGCCAACTAAGGGTATGAAGGTTAATACAAGCTCTGATGTATCTATTGTACTCAGTAAGGGTATGGAGCCTGGAACATTTGCACTTTCAAATTATACTGTCAATGCTCCTGGAGATTACACTGCTGGTACAGCTGCTAACATTACTCTTATAGGTAAAGATGGTTCTAATCAGGGAAGTATAGATACAACACTTCCTTATACAGTTAATAAAGGTGGTATGTATATGATTCCATCAGGAACACTTGTAGTAACTTATACAAGTACAGATGGTTCACCTAAGACCACTAATATTCCTGTTAACTTTACTAGGGAAGCTGAGTAAGTATGCAGGGAAGAATTGTTAAAGGCATCGCAGGATTCTACTATGTAGATGTTAAAGAAACAGGTATAGTAGAGTGCCATGCTGTAGGCAAATTTAGAAAAGATAAAGAGAAGCCACTTGTAGGAGACAAGGTGGAGCTTGAGATAACTGATGCAAAGAATCTTATTGGTAGCATCACTGGTATATTGCCAAGAAAATCTATGTTATACAGGCCTGAGGTAGCAAATGTATCTCAGGCACTTGTTGTTTTTGCATATTCAAGTCCAGACCCTAATCTGGGGCTCTTAGACAAATTCCTCATTATGCTTAAAAATCATAATATCGAATGTGGTCTTTGCTTTAATAAGAATGATATTGCATCAGATAAGATTAAAGAAGAGATGGCAGAGGCGTATAAAAACAGCGGAGCTAAGATATTTTCTCTTAGCGCTCTTAATAATGACCTTGACCAAATTCGAGAATTTATAAAGGGAAAGATCACTGTGCTTGCAGGACCTAGCGGCGTTGGTAAGTCAACTTTAATTAACAACCTGTGCCCAGAAGCAAACATGGAAACAGGAGATATATCAAAGAAACTTGCAAGAGGTAAACATACAACAAGGCATTCCCAGCTTTTTAAGGTAGATGAAGATACCTATATTATGGATACTCCTGGATTTACTTCTTTTGAACTTCTAGGAGATATAGATAAGGATAACCTTAAGGCATTTTATCCGGAGTTTTATCCTTATGAGGGAGGCTGCAGATTTGATCCTTGTTCACACACCCATGAACCATCATGCAGTGTTAAGGAAGCAGTAGAAGAGGGCAGCATAAGCCGTATTAGATATAATGGCTATCTGGCTTTATATAAAGAATTAC
This sequence comes from Lachnospiraceae bacterium NC2008, assembly GCA_000687675.1. Classification (GTDB taxonomy): domain Bacteria; phylum Bacillota; class Clostridia; order Lachnospirales; family Lachnospiraceae; genus NK4A136. Next base: position 16,405 of record JHWS01000012.1, read on the forward strand.
AGGATAGGAGAAAGTATTAATGTATCATTTTTCACCATCAATTTTATCAGCTGATTTTATGGAACTTGGAGATGCCATAGAGGCTACTACAAAAGGAGGCAGTGACTATCTTCATTTTGATGTTATGGATGGAATCTTTGTTCCTTCTATTTCATTTGGTATGCCAGTTCTAAAGTGCGTTAGAGCTAAAACTAATTTATTCCTTGATGTACATCTTATGATTACCAAACCAGAAAGATATATTAAGGAGTTTGCAGAGTCAGGAGCTGATCTAATTACCTTCCATGTGGAAGCTACAGATGATATTGCTGGAACTATAGATCTTATAAGAAAGTTTGACTGCAAGGTAGGACTTGCGATTAACCCTGAAACAGATGCCAAGGCTATTAAGCCTTATCTTAAAGATATTGATATGGCTCTTGTTATGACAGTTCATCCTGGATTTGGTGGTCAGTCATATATTGAAGAATGTACCGCAAAGATAAAGCAGGTAAGCGACTGGATAAAGGAAGAGAACCTTGACTGCGACCTTGAAGTTGATGGTGGAGTTAAGCTTGATAATCTTGATAAGGTATTAAGTAATGGCGCCAATGTTATAGTTGCAGGTAGTGCAGTTTTCAAGGGAGATATAGAAGGTAATACATCAGAATTTGTAAAGAAAATGCTGTAGGGCATACATAAAATAGAACAATTTTACTGTAAAAAAGGTTATAAGTCCTTATTTAATAAGGGTTTGTAGCCTTTTCTTATTTAACGGTAAGTATTATGCACAATATACAAAAACTTTTAAAAATATTAAAAATAATAGTACAAAAATACAAATTATATAGTATAATGTTATCTATATTATTACAGAAATGTATTTGGAGGTGGGAGAATGAAGGAAAGAAAGGCGAAAGGAATTAAATTTCTAGCTATTTTTCTTATAGCTGGTCTTATACCATTAATACTTGTTACATTGATACTTGGAATCTATTGTACCAAGCTGGTAGATCAGGAAGTTGGAGAAGGGGAAGTTGGCAAGTTAAAAGCAGCTGCCTACGGACTCAATGAATATTTTGCATATGACGTTATTAATAACGGATATGTAGATTATGATGAATATGCTGACCATGCATATGTTGAATCATTACAGGTTGCAGATGTTGAACTTACTTTATTTAAAGATGATACAAGATTTTTAACATCCTTAAAGAACGCTGATGGTACATATAATGAAGGTACTAAGGCTAATGCAGATATATATGCAACTGTTAAAGCTGGTAATGATTATATAGGCGCCAATGTTGTGATCGGTGGTAAAAAGTACTTTGTTTACTATACACCAATTTACGCAGATGAAGCTAAGACACAGTTCTGGGGCATGGCATTTGCCGGTGTTCCTATGACAGTTTTTGAACAGGCTGTAAGTAAAGCAGTTAATGGTATCATACTTATAGCTATTATAAGTGCAGTTGTACTTGCAGTTATCCTTATAGCTGTTGCTATGAGATTTTCAAAAACAATTAACCAGATTGTTAAGAATGTTACTCTTTTCTCACATGGTAATATCGGTGAAAAAGAAAAGATTACATCTGTGTGCAAAGACTTTGATGAGATTGGAATTGCTCTTGATATACTTCAGGAACAACTGTCAGGTGCAGTTAGAGTGATTAAGGGTACAAGTGGTGAACTTGGTGAAGCAGTAATAAAGATGGACGGTATATCTGCAGACAACGCAGAAGGTGCAACTCAGATTTCGGGTGTTGTTGAACAGCTTGCTACTACTGCACAGTCTATGGCTGAAAGTGTTCAGAATGCCAATGCTGCTATCATTAACATGGGCGAAGCTATTGATAATATTGCCGCAAGTTCAGATAATGTATCAGATAAGTCTCATCAGATGAGCGAAGATAATGAAGCTGCTCTTAAGGATATGAGAGAAGTATTTGCTAGTAATGAGCGATCTGTTGAAGCTATTTCACAGATTAATGAGCAGACTGCAGAATGTACAGAAGCTGTAAGTTCTATCAGACATGCAGCAGATATTATTGCAGATATTGCAGGTCAGACAAATCTTCTTGCACTTAATGCTTCAATCGAGGCTGCTAGAGCTGGGGAGTCAGGTAAGGGCTTCGCAGTTGTTGCTGATAACATCAGAGTTCTTGCTGAACAGTCAGACAGATCTGTTCAGGATATTGCTAAGTCAGTTACAGATGTAATTAATAAAGTTCAGAAGTGTGCTGACATGGCTGGTGATGCTAAGGGACTTATGGAAGAACAGCAAAAGCTTGTTCAGTCTGTATCAACAGGTATGGAACAGCTTAGTGCCAAGGTTAGTGAGGTTGCTGAAGAAATCACTATGGTTTCTGATGAAGTTAAGAATCTTAATACAGCTAAGGAATCAGTCCTTGGAAATATTACAGAACTCTCTGCAATATCAGAAGAGAATGCTGCTTCAGCAGAGGAAGTATCGGTTACTATTGAGAATATTGCTAATGGTATTGCTGGTACAAAGGATGAGTCAGAACTTATGAGAGTTATGAGTGATAACCTCAGCGAGAAGATTCAGTTCTTCAATGAATAAAAACTTTGTAGTATAAAGGAAACAAATGGGGGATTAAAAGAGTGCATATCTTAATGGGTATGCACTTTTTTAGTGTGGTTTAAGGCTTTTTGGTGTAACAAAAGATATATTTGTCTTATAATGGTATTGTTATGAAAAGAAAAGGGTGGAAATGATTATGAGAGAAATACTTATAGGACTACTAATATTTAGTATCCTTGGGCTTTTTATTGAAAGCTTAGTAGTATATAAAAATCTTAAAACAAAACTGCATACATATCTTTTTTTAAACTGTCTGGCTATGCTTATCAACAATACGGGCTATCTTCTTCAGCTTCTTTCAAAAACTCAGGAAGAATATATATCATCGCTTAAGTTTTCTTATTTTGGAAGAATATGGGTAATCTATTCTCTCTTTATGTTCACTGTGGAGCTGTGTCATATTAAAATACCTAAAATATTAGCAAGAGCGCTAGTATTTATCGATGTTGCTTCATATTTTGCTATTATTACTCTTAATAATCATAGCTTATATTATAAAAATTATCATTTTACGGTTAATAAAGGAGTGCCGGTATTGATAACTGATGCAGGTATAATGCATGATGTATATATGCAGGGGCAGATAGTTATGATTATTCTTGCACTTTACTGGATCATTTATACCCTCAGGGGGCTTGTCAATGAAAGAGCCAGAAAACGTTTAAAGGTTCTTCTAGCAGGATTTTTACTTAGCTCTATGTGTTTTATTTTCCAAATATCTCATACATTCAGCCTTACCAATAGATTTGATATAACCCAGTACGGTAACATAGCCATAACTGTCAGCATGTTTATAGTTATTTTCAAATATAATCTTTTGGGGATAATAGATGCTGCCAAAGAATATATTATCGACAGTTTATCAGAGGGCGTTATAGCTGTTGATGAAAGAGGAGTCGTAAAATATTATAATGACCATGCTCGTTTGCTCTATCCCTTATTAGATACCGATCCTGCAATGGCTGTTGAAGAAGTTAAGGAAGCTGTACTTCTAGGGGAGACTATTTATAAAAATGAAAGATACTATACTCTTGAAGAAAAAGAATTGACAGATAAGGGTGAATATTTTGGTAAATTATATGCTTTGGTAGATACGACAGTATTAAAGCAAAATGAATATAAACTTAAATCAGAAGCGGCTGCCCTGGAAAAGGCTGCAGTAGGTATGAAAGAAAGGCTTCTTTCTACTGAGGAGCTTATCCAGCAGGACAGGGCATTAAGACATGACCGAAGGCATTTTGAGGCCTTGATTCTTTCTCTTTTAAGAGATGGAAAAACAGAAGAGGCAATGAGGTGTCTTGAAGAAAGGATGAATACAGAGCCACGCTATTCAACAAAATACTGCGACAATGCTACTGTCAATGCAGCTCTTACCCATTACGTTAACGTAGCTGAGAAGAATGATATTAATATTAAGGTAGCTACTCATATCCCTAATGAACTTGGTGTAGATGAGATGAAGCTTGCCATAGCAATTTCAAACCTTATTGAGAATGCTATCCATGCCTGCGAGAAGCAGACAGAAGGAAGTAAATATATAGACATAAGCTCTAAGTTTAAGAATCAGCTTCTTTTTGAAATTACGAATTCCTGTGACAAGAAGGTTGTACTTGATGATGATGGACATCCGTTTTCATTAGAGGCGGGCCATGGTATAGGAACCAGAAGTATATTGTCTTTTATAGAGGAAACTGACAGCGATATAAGATATATTGCGGAAGATAATAAATTTACTGTACGAATGATTATTGGTTAAAATAGTTAACCATTATTCATATCATATAACGCATATAAATCGTGCAAAATCACCAAAAATCTACAAGAGAATATTAGGAACTATTTCGATATACTAGCATTAGTTAGAAGCGTATAATTATTACATTATTCTATTACTAACGTTTGTTATGATTGGAGGGGACTAGATATGAAGAAACTATTTGCAAAAAGTAACATGTCGTTTATGGCTGCACTGCAATTACTTGTACTTCCTGTGGTTATCTGCCTGATTGTAGTGATTGTAATGCTGGGGCAGAGGATGAATGGTACATTTGATGATGCTGAAAAGCTGTTCAATGATACTTTGTATACCATTAACAATAAACTTGTTAATGGTGATAGAGATCTTTATCAGGCGATGAATGCTGCAAGGCAGTATATGAGTGTATATGATGCCGGTGCTAATCTTGATGCAGAAACGGCAAAGACACTTATGGATGAAAAAGAAGGGGATTACAATGAAAATATTCAGCAGACTGTTGAAAGAGTAAACGGTGCAGTTGAGATTGCCAAGAAAAATCCAAAACTATATACCGAGATGAAACTTGACGGAAAGTCATTTAAAGATTATGCGGACGAATTTGAAACTAATCTGAATGCTTGGTATGGAACATTTGATTACAAGACACAGGAAGGTGATCTTTCTGCATTTAACGAACAGTTTGAAATCACAAGAGATTCAATATCTAATATGACAGATATTGTTGAGGCCTGGGCTGAAGAAGAGAATAAAGCAGCACGTAAAGATATTAGAGCCAAGGTTACAGGAATAAGCATAACTCTCGGCGCAATAATAATTGCTCTTTATATACTCGTACTTATAACAGCAAAGTCACTTTCAGATGGCATAAGAAGAGTAGAAAAAGGCATTAATAATATGGCTGATGGAGATTTTGTTACTCACCTTGATGTTGCTTCTCCTGTAAAAGAGTTCAGGGAAATAGCAGAGGCGGCAGAGGATATGAGACATAAACTCCATGAGTCGCTTAAAAAGATAGTTTCAGGTGCTGAAACAGTTGATGAAGGAGCTTCTGTAGCTAAAGACAGAATAACAGACAGCCAGAAGGCTACCAATGATATTAATCAGGCAGTATCAGATCTTGCCAATGGTGCAACAGCTATGGCAACAGATGTACAATCTACAGCAGGTATTACAGTTAGTATTGGTAATGCTGTTGAAGAAGTTCTAAGTGCTGCAAATTCTAACCTTGAAAAAGGTACAAGCGTTATGGAAGAGTCTACTGGTGTTAAAGACCAGCTTGGCGGACTTGTTTCAGCTGGTGAAAATACAAGACAGAAAGCTATTCGTGTATCTGAATCTGTTGAAGAAACAGCAGCTGTTGTTACACAGATTAGTCAGGCAGCTGAACTTATCATATCAATTGCTAACCAGACAAACCTCTTAGCACTTAATGCATCTATTGAGGCTGCAAGAGCTGGTGAGGCAGGTAAGGGCTTCGCAGTTGTTGCTGATAATATTAAGGATCTTGCTGAAGAATCTAATGGAGCTGCTAATGAGATTTCTGGTATGCTTACAAAGATTACTTCACTTTCTGATCAGAACAAGGAACTTACTGATGAAATCAGAAAGGCAACAGAAGATGAAGCGGATGCTCTTAATAGCATGAGCGACTCATTTGAAAAGATGCTTTCTATGCTTAAGGAAACAGAAGAAGGCAACAATAAGATTGTTTCGCTTGTTGAAACACTTGAGAACAATAAGAACAAGATTCTTGAATCTGTTGAATCACTTTCATCTGTATCAGAAGAAAATGCTGCATCAACAGAAGAAACAAGTGCTTCACTTTCTATGCTTGATACAAACATGGCCAATGTAGTTGAGCAGGCTGAAACACTTAAACAGGTAGCTATCGATCTTAGAGAAGATGTAAAGATGTTTACTATCTAATTATCAAAAACAAAACTAACGACCCATATAGAACCCTCAGCGTCCTTAATATTTTTAGATGTATTAAGGATACTGGGGGTTTAATTTTTGATAAAACTGTACAATATAACCAATAAAATGCTAAATAATGATTAGACTATTATGCAAAAGTGTGATAAAATATTAAACGATAGTTAAGCTATCTAAAATTGTTTTGCGGGGAGATTATCATGAAAGGTAAAAAGAGGAAATCACTTAAAAAGACACTTCTTAGTAAGATTATCATCTATGTGGCTATTATCATAGTGATCATCACACAGGTAAGCATAAAGCTTGCAGCTGATAATATTATTTCTTTAACAAATAATATTCTTGCAAGAGAGTCTGTAACATATGCTAACCAGATTCACAGTTGGTGGAGCGGAGTAGAGGAAAGAGTAAATCAGACAGCACAGGTTATCAAGACTTTGCCTAGAACTTCATTTGACGATTTGCTTGTACTTCTTCTTGAACTTACTGAGTCAGATCCTGATTCACAGGATATTTATATGGCATTTGGAAATCTGAATTTGTTCCTGGATGGTTCTGGATGGGTACCTGATGATACCTTTGTATTTACTGACAGACCATGGTATACAGGGGCGTTAGAAAAGAAGGGAGAGATATACTCTTCTGAGCCATATGTAGATGCATCTACAGGAAAAACATGTCTGGCTTGTTCTGTTATGCTTGATGAGAGTGTAGTACTCAGCTCAGATATTAACTTTGACAAAGTAGCTGAAAAAGTAAAAACTTTCGATTCTATATCTAAAGATGCAAAATATTACATAATCAATAAGGAAACAAAAGATATCCTTGTTAGTAATGTAGAATCATCAGTTGGTCAGACACTTGATAATACAACAGATCCTATTGCTGCAGGAATCAATCCTATTTTTGGTAAATTAGATACAAGTATAAAGGCTGATGGTGGAAAAGTAATAACTGCTAAAACCAAGGCTGGCGGTATGATGTTTACAGCTACAGATATTGAAGGTACATCGTGGGTGGTAGTAAGCGCAGTTCCTTCAACCTTAATCAGTGATAAGATGATTCAGGTTATGGTAATAACTTTTGTAAGTGCCATCATATTCCTTGCTATCTTATCTGCTATTTTATACTACATAATCAGCAAGGCAATTAATCCTGTAACTACTATTACAGAACGTATAACTGATATAACAAAGGGCGACTTTACAGTTAAGATTATTCCAGAAGGCAACAATGAGATAACTACACTTAGTGAAAGCCTGAATGAATATATTGAAAAGATGAGAGAGACGCTTAACAGCCTTTCTGACATATCAGGACAGATGAATTCGCGGGCAGGAGAGTGTTTCGAAATATCACAGGCTCTTTCTGATGCAAACCATGATCAGGGAGAATCAATTGACAAACTTAATGTTACTCTTGGTGAGATGAACAGGTCTATTGAGGAAGTTGCTCAGGCAGCTACTGAACTTGCCATGACATCTGGTCAGCTTGCACAAAATGCAGATGATGTTAAGACACTTTGCGATGAAACACTTGAAGCATCTGCAAGTGGTAAGGACGAGATGGAGAGTATGACAAAGAATGTTAATACTCTTAGTGAAACTATTAAAGAACTTACAACTCTTATAAAAGCTATGGGCAAGTCTGTTGAAGAGATTACAGGTATCACAGATACAATCAATGCAATATCAGAACAGACTAACTTACTTTCTCTTAATGCTTCTATCGAGGCGGCAAGAGCAGGAGAAATGGGTAAAGGATTTGCAGTAGTAGCCAGCGAGGTTGGTGCTCTTGCCAGCCAGTCTTCAAGCTCAACAGATACTATTCGTAAACTTATTGATGATGTTACAAAGACCATCTTTGAGATTAATGAAAAGGCAGATATCTGTGCAAGGGATATGGAAGCATGCATTAGCGGTGTTAACGGAGCCAATGAATCATTTAATAAGATATATGGAGATGTTGCAAAAGCAACAGAAGGAATTATAGAGATTACTTCCGGTATCGATAAGATTAATGATGTTGCTTCAAACAATGCTGCATCAACTGAGGAGCAGGCATCAAGTATCAACGAGGTCCTTGGCCTAAGTGAACATATTGTATCAGCAAGCAATATGCTTAAGACCGAGACTAACAATATTACCAATGTATCAGAAAACCTTAACAAGTATTCAGATGAGATTAATTCAAATCTTTCTAAGTACACGGTATAAAAAAAATCAATTTTTAACCCCGTATATTGATACAGTATAATTGAAGCACCTAACCAATATGGTTAGGTGCTTTTTAGATGTCATAGCTCAACAGGCAGAGCAGGGCCTCATAAACCTACGATGTCGGTTCGACTCCGGCTGGCATCATGTCTTCATTTATTGTGAATCTGGAAGATGATATGAGCCTTATCTACAGTATCTTAAAACCGGTTTTAAGGAAGGCATCAGAGGATGATTATTCCGGATTTCCACCAACGCTTCTTGGCTTTGGTGGAGATGAGATGATGTCCGGAGATGCTCCCGATTATGAGGCAGCCTTTAAACGAAGCGGCATGAAGGATTACAGCATACAGATTGAGCCTGATACGTTCCATGCATATCCTGCGTTCGCTTTTACTCCGGAGGGACGAAAGGGAGAACAGCAGGTTATAGATTATATAAAGGAAAAGATGAGCGGTTGATCGGAGGGGCAAGATAGCGTTAGAAGGATTCTTGCGTTCCTTGAGGGATGGAATTGATGGATTTACGGGTTCATGGAAAAGGCCTGCGGAAAATCCGCAGGCCCATTTTATCGTCATCCTTCGATGAGTATCTGTTTCTTTTCGGGAAGATTCTCTTTGTCCTTCTTAGGAAGGGTGAGATTTAAGACACCGTGCTTGAAGCTTGCCTTGATATCCTCCTCGGTGATGTTCTTGCCGACATAGAAGCTTCTCTGCATTGATCCGGAATAACGCTCCTGCCTGATAAGTTTGCCCTTCTTATCCTTTTCGTCCTTATCCAGACCCTTGTTTGCGCTGACAATGAGATATCCATTGTTCAGCTCCAGACCAATCTCTTCTTTCTTGAATCCGGGCAGGTCGATATCTACTTCGTAGTGATCGTCATGCTCACGAACATCGGTCTTCATCATCCTGTCGGCGTGCCTGCCGTAAAGCTTTCTTTCGGTTCGATCCAAATCTCTGAAATCCGGGAATGCGAACCAGTCGTCAAATAAATCTTCTCCAAAAATACTAGGTCTTAACATAATGATTACCTCCTTTTCACTCAATACTGTTAATAGCTACTGAGCAAGGGGAAGGAGGGATTAGATCATTGGAACATCCCGTTCTTTTGGTCTTCTCTGTTCCTCTGTTCGATTATGTTATAACACTTAAATTAGCACTCGTCAAGCGAGAGTGCTAACAATATTTGTGAAGTATTTGTGAACTGTCTATGCCGCGTATGCAGACTGCACATATACATGACTATAGTCAAATGCCCGGTGCTGTTTTTTAATGCCATGTTTCTATTAGCCAAAAGCAGAAAGAAATTAAAAATGGCTAATAGATATAAGATTCTGAATTAAAATGTAAATTTTGAAATTACAGTTAGCTATGACTAACAAAAAAGTTATAATGACGATATATATGGATAGAAGCGGAGGAAAAAGCATATGAAGTCAAAACAAAGAATATTATTTGGATGTTATGCAATGGTACTTGCTATTATTGGGGGTCGGTACAGATAGCTGTTCTTTTTTTATTAGCACTTTTGAATTGTGTATTCCTTACTGGATGAGGATTCTGTATAATTGAAGACAGTGAAATTAACAAATCGGGATCTGGTGAAGAAAAGTGAATTTTTTGACGTATGGTGATAAAAAAAAGCAGTCGATACTACTTATACATGGAATGGCATCAACTGCATTGCTGTGTTATAAGCCTTTATTAGAGTATCTAAAAGATTATTATGTTATTCTTGCTGAGGTAGATGGGCATAGTGATAATCTGGGGGAGTTAGATAGTTTAGCTGATAACTGTACTGAAATAGAAGCATTCATTCTTGAGAAGCTTAGAGGAGAACTATATTGCTTGTGTGGATTTTCGATGGGTGGCACTATGGCTGTGGAGATAGTCGGACGGGGCAATGTCAGGATCTCCAAGGTGCTGCTGGATGCTGCATTTCTTACAAAGATGGGAGCTCTTACAAAACTGTATGAGAAATTATTCTGCAAAGGAATCTCACGGATGCAACAGGGGAAGAAGATTCCCAAGCTCTTGATGGATCTTATCATGGGGAAAGATAATAATAGCGTGGTCGAGATGCTTTATCCGGGAGTGACTTCAAAGACGATTACAAATGCGTGCGAATATGTGTACCGATATGATATTCCGGAAGGTATCAGACAATACACCGGTCAGGTTGTATTCTGGCACGGTACAAATGAACCTTATCCAAGGAAAAGCGCCGAACTGTTAAGGGAATATCTTCCAAAACTGGAAGTGGTTGAATTTGATAATATGGGGCATGGTCAATACCTGCATGAGTACAGTGCTGAATATGCTACAAAGCTCATCGAGTATCTGGAAGCCTAAATAAAATCTTACATAGACCAGTAGCCAGGGGATGCCACAGACTGATTCGTACTGGTCTATTTTTATGCAGGGTAGAGAAATAAATAGAAATGTGGTAATATACAAAAGGTTTTCACCAATGCATTACCAATTTTTGAAAATGTGCGAAGCACTGTAAAAGCAGGAAGTTCCATAGCGATAGAAAATGGGTGCAGAAAAGGTGGCGAACCTTTTTGTACTTATATTAAAGACACAGCAAAACCAATACTTTTAGAAGGAGATATATAAAAAAATGAAACTAGGAATCGTAGGTTTACCAAACGTAGGAAAATCAACATTATTTAATTCTTTGACAAAGGCAGGAGCTCAAGCTGCAAACTTTCCGTTTTGTACTATCGACCCTAACGTTGGTATAGTGCCTGTTCCTGATGAGAGAATAGAAGAACTTGGTAAATTATATAATACTAAGAAAGTTACACATGCTGCTATAGAGTTCGTTGATATTGCAGGTCTTGTAAAGGGTGCTTCTAAGGGTGAAGGCCTTGGTAACCAGTTCCTTGCTAATATCCGTGAAGTAGATGCTATAGTTCATGTAGTAAGATGTTTCGAAGATACTAATGTTATCCATGTTGAAGGTAGCGTAGATCCTGTAAGAGATATTGATACTATTAATATGGAACTTATTTTCTCAGATATTGAGATTCTTGAGAGACGTATAGCAAAGGTAGCTAAGCAGGCAAAGATGGACAAGAGTCTCCAGAAAGAGCTTGATATGCTTGAGGCTATTAAGGCACACCTTGATGGTGGTAAGATGGCAGCAACATTCGAAGTACCTGCTGATGAAGAGCTTGAGAAAGCATTTAACGAATATAACTTACTTACAGCTAAGAAGACAATCTATGCTGCTAACGTTTCAGAAGAAGACCTTGCAGATGATGGCGCTTCTAACCAGTATGTTGCTAAGGTTAGAGAACTTGCTGAGAAGGAAGGTAATGGGGTATTTGTTATCTCAGCTAAGCTTGAGGAAGAACTTTCTGAACTTTCAGATGAAGAGAAGGCTGAATTCCTTAAGGATCTTGGTGTTGAATCATCAGGTCTTGATAAGCTTATAGCAGCAAGCTATAAGTTACTTGGACTTATAAGCTTCCTTACAGCTGGTGAAGATGAGTGTAGAGCTTGGACTATTAAAGAAGGTACTAAGGCTCCACAGGCAGCTGGTAAGATTCATACAGATTTTGAAAGAGGATTCATTAAGGCAGAGGTTGTTAACTATAAAGATCTTCTTGAACTTGGTTCTCTTTCGGCAGCCAGAGAAAAAGGTATCGTTGGTATGGAAGGTAAAGAGTACGTTGTTAAAGATGGCGACGTAATCCTCTTTAGATTCAACGTATAATATTATTACAATAATGTTTTGGGTGAAGTCTGCTGTGCAGGCTTCATTCTTTATAGGCACAGGGGTGCGCAGCGAATTATTCCGGCTTTGCCGGACGCACCCCGCGCAGCGAGAAAGCGGTACCCGCCTTCTCGAATAATAGGAAGGACAGACTATGGGCGGCGGAGATATTGCTTTTCCAAACCTTGGAATATATTTAAAAAATGTACCTCAGTACATCAACATATTCGGTTTAAAGATTGCTCTTTATGGAGTAGTAATTGGCATAGGTATGTTGCTTGCATTCTTATTAATATGTAAGCAAGCTAAAAGAGTAGGCCTATCTGATGAAGACTTTCTTGATGCAGGAATATATATTGTTATATTTGGCGTGCTTGGTGCCAGACTTTATTATGTTATATTCTCCTGGGATTACTATAAGGACAATCCTATAAGTATACTTAATATACGAGAGGGTGGTCTGGCAATCTACGGCGGAGTGATAGCAGGATTTGCAACTCTTATAATTTACTGCCTGATTAAAAAGAAACCACTTAAGGCTATGGCTGATATAGCATTTCAAGGAGTACTTGTAGGCCAGATTGTTGGTAGATGGGGTAACTTCTTTAATAGAGAAGTTTTTGGAACATATACTAATAACCTCTTTGCAATGAGACTTCCAATTACAGCTGTAAGAGAAAGAGATATTGATGCAGCTATATTTGCTCATATAGAAGAAGGTACTAATTATATCCAGGTTCATCCAACATTCTTATATGAAGGAACGCTTAATTTAATCCTTCTTCTTATAATTATCTTTATGACAAAGAGAAAGAAATACGATGGACAGCTTTGTCTTATGTATTTTGGCGGATATGGAATTATAAGATTTATAGTAGAAGGAATACGTACAGATCAGCTTCATATTAAAGGAACTAATATAGCGGTTTCCCAGCTTCTTGGTTTGTTATTATTTGTAGCAGCACTTACACTTGCTATTATTGCAAGAACCAAGATAGCTAAGGCAGCAATCCTTGGAAGCGAAACATACGAAGCAAAAATCGAAAAAATAGAACCTGCTGATGAAGAAAAGGATGAAAAAATAGAAGAGGAAACTGCAGAAGAAGATACAAAAGAAAAATAGCTAGGTTTACATAAGCATAAATGATATAAAACTATATCTAGTGGTGGGTGCACTGCCACACACAATATATACGATTTACATAAAAATACACCGTAAATGGTGTATTTTTTTTGTGAAAAATTGCAGAAAAACTATTGCAAGGGACAAAAAATACATATAAAATGGAGTAAGAGTGGTGAAAAGTGGTACCAAGTGGAGAAAAGTGGAGAATTTTTAAAGGAAAATGTTCAAAGGGGAGTTCAACCACACAATTGATCCAAAAGGAAGAATTATCGTTCCTATGAAACTTCGAGATGAACTCGGAGAGAATTTCGTAATTACCAAGGGACTTGATGGTTGTTTATGGATGTTTGATAACGACCAGTGGGAGAAGGTAGAGAACGAGATTAGAGAGATGCCATTCACACTTAAGGAAGCCAGAGTAATATCAAGATTCATCATAGCTGGTGCCAGTGATGGTGAGATGGATAAGCAGGGCCGAGTTTTAATTGCACCAAACCTAAGAGAATATGCAGGACTTGATAAAGACGTAGTTCTTGCTGGTGTAGGAAGCAGAGTGGAAATATGGTCCAAAGACAGATACGAAGCTGCAAGCAGTTTTGAAGATATGGATGCTATGGCTGAGAAACTTATTGATCTTGGATTTAGATTATAAGAACTGTGAAAACAGCAGGAGATATAGATGGAATTCAAACATGTATCAGTACTCCTTGAAGAGACATTAGATGGATTAAATATAAAACCTGATGGACTCTATATGGACGGAACTCTTGGTGGAGGCGGACATTCATTTCATATAGCAGAAAGATTAACAAGCGGACATCTATATGGAATAGACCAGGATGCAGATGCAATACAGGCAGCAAGCGAAAGACTTGCATGTTACGGCGATAAAGTAACAATCATCAGAGATAACTACGTAAACGGCGTAGCAAGACTTAAAGAAATAGGCGTAACCGGATTAGACGGTATCATGTTAGATCTTGGTGTTTCTTCTTACCAGCTTGATACAGCAGAAAGAGGATTTACCTATAAAGAAGATGCTCCTCTAGATATGAGGATGGACAATAGACAGAGTCTTACAGCTAAAGAGATAGTTAATACATATTCTGAAACAGAACTCTTTAGAATCATCAGAGACTACGGTGAAGACAACTTCGCAAAGAACATTGCTAAGCATATATGCATAGCAAGACAGGATAAAGAGATAGAGACCACATTCGAATTAAACGAAATCATCAAGGCTGCTATACCAGCCAAGATAAGGGCAAAGGGTGGTCATCCATCAAAGAGAACCTTCCAGGCAATTCGAATTGAATGTAATAAGGAACTTGATGTTCTAAAGAATTCAATAGAAGAGATGGTTGATTTCTTGAATCCTGGCGGAAGACTTGCAATCATAACATTCCAGTCGCTAGAGGACAGGATAGTAAAGAAAGCATTTGCCAGTCTTCAAAATCCTTGTACTTGTCCACCAAACATACCTATATGTGTATGTGGCAAGAAATCAAAAGGAAACTGTGTTAACAGAAAACCGATTCTTCCAACTGAAGAAGAAATAGAGATAAACAAAAGATCGAAATCAGCTAAACTTAGAGTTTTCGAGAAAGCGTAAAAGTATAGAGGGAAAGGCGCTGGGGAGCGTCTTAAGGAATTAGGAAAGAGGGGGAAGGTAATCAAGGAAGATTACCTAGTAACAAAGGAAATGAACTATAGGGCAATGTATCAAAACGAAAACGTTCTTTTAAAACCGAATACACAGCCTAGAAGACCAGAACTCAGGCCGCTGCCTTCACCAGCTAGCAGAAAAAATGTGCAACATCCTGCTAAATATGGTATGATGATATTTAAAGTTGTACTAATTATAGCAACAATCGCATTCTTTTATGTTAGAGAGCAGGCAAGTGTAACAGACCTTAGAAATGAAAAAGGTAAGCTTGAAAGTGCTTATGAGGAACTTAAAGTATCCAATGACTTATATTACGAAGACATCATGAGCAAGGTGGATATCAAAGAGATTGAAAGAATAGCAGTAGAAGACCTGGGTATGAAGATGGCTGGACAGGGTCAGATATATACATATTCCAATGATGTTGACGATTATGTTAAACAGTATGCTGAAATACCCAATTAGTTAGTGGAGTCGTAGCCGTGGCACCTAGAAACAAAGAGGGTAAAAACAGAAAAAATAGCTTGAATGACATGATAACACGTAAGCTGGCAGTATTCTTTTTAGTGGTACTGCTGGCTTTTATTATGCTTATCGCAAGACTTTTTAATATAAGCTTTCAGGATGGTGAGAAGTATAAGAAGCAGGTTTTAAGCCAGCAAAAGTACGATAATAAAACCATCCATTATAAAAGAGGTTCTATTGTTGACCGTAACGGTACTGTGCTTGCATATAGTGCGCAGGTATACAATGTTATCCTTGATACAAAGAGACTTAATAGTGACCCAGAAAGTATAGAGCCAACTCTTGTTGCTCTTAACCAGTGCTTTAATATTGATCCTTCAGAAGTAAGAAACTATATGAGGGACAATCCAAATAATAAATATCACATCTTGGTAAAGGAAGTTCCTTATGACCAGGTAACGGCTTATGAAGAAGCTAAAGCTGCTGATGACAGTCAGATAAGCGCTTATGGAATCTGGTTTGAGAAGCAGTATAAGAGGTCTTATCCATACGGAAGCTTGGCTGCTGATGTTATTGGCTTTACAACAGGTGATGATATTGGTCAGTACGGCTTAGAGCAGTATTATAACGATGTTCTTGCTGGAAGTGACGGAAGAGAGTATGGCTACCTTACAGGGGGCAATGCTTTAGAGAGAACAACTATTCCAGCTGTTAATGGTAATACAATCTGCACAACAATCGATGCCTATATTCAGGGTATATGCGAAGAAAAAATTCTAGAGTTTAACATGGCTCACTATGGTGAATACCGTGAGGGCGAGCCAGGTTCTGATAATACAGGGGTTATTATTATGGATGTTCATACAGGTGAAGTTCTTGCTATGGCTTCATATCCTACATATGACCTGAATGATCCATACGACCTGTCAGCATTCTATTCTGCTGAAGAAATTCAGAATATGAAAGATAATGATACTTACTATGAGGCCTGCAATGATTTATGGAAGAACTTCTGTATATCACAGTCTTATGAGCCGGGTTCTGTATGTAAGACATTTACAGTTGCTGCTGCGCTTGATAGCGGTGCTATTCATGATACAGATACTTATATGTGTAATGGTTATATCTCATTTGGTGAGGGTGACCATGAGATACGAATCAGATGCCACTCGAGATACGGTGAAGGACTTCTTACTGTTAAGGGTGCTATCGAGGTATCATGTAACGTTGCTCTTATTCAGATAGGTCAGAAGATGGGAGTAGATACCTATCTTAAATACTTTAAGAATTTTGGCTTTGGTCTAAAGACTAATATTGACCTTGCCGGCGAGATGCGTACTTCATCTCTTGTATTTACAAAAGATACTATGGGTCCTACTGAGCTTGCTACATCAACTTTCGGTCAGGGCTTTAACGTAACTATGATCCAGACAATATCTGCATTCTGCAGTCTTGTTAATGGTGGATATTACTACCAGCCACATATGGTTAACAAGATTATGGATGATAATGGTAATACTGTTGAAACAATAGACCCAGTACTTCTTAGACAGACTGTATCTTCATCAGTATCAGATCTTCTTCGTGACTACTGTATAGGCGTAGTTGAAGAAGGTACAGGTACTTATGCAAGACCAGCAGGTTATAAGATAGGTGGTAAGACTGGTACAGCTGAGCACTCTGGTCAGGGTAAGATTGACTACGTTGTATCATTTATGGGATTTGCTCCAGCAGATGATCCTCAGATTGCAATCTATGTAGTTATTGATAGACCAAACTCATCAAGCCAGGATACAGCTACAAGATGGGCTTGCCTTCTTTGTAGAGAGATTCTTACAGATGTGCTTCCATATAAGAATATCTATATGACAGAGCCATTATCTGAAAAAGAACAGCAGGAACTTGAAGAGCGTGGTAGCCACGTATTTACAGTATCTAACAACTCTGTTTCTGATAATTCAGTATCTGACAATGCTGTATCAGAAAACTCAGTATCTGAGAATCAGGTACCTGAACCTAAGCCGGCAGAGAGTAATGAAACTGAAACAAACAAGATAGTTATTGATCCGGTAACGGGTTATGCTATAGATCCAGTAACAGGAGAGTATCTTGATCCTGATACTCTTGAACCAATAAACAACGAGTCATCAACTATATTTGAAGGGGATGGCTGGAATACTGGTGTAAGCAATTCAAATACTAATAATACTGGACCGGACACAGGACCAGACTGATAGAACTAATCTAAATTAAATTGTAAGGACATAGGGAAAATGAGCATACAGTTAAAAGCAGAAATAGTACTTCCGGTAATATTTTCACTTGGTCTTTGTATATTACTTTCACCAATAATATTACCTATACTTAGAAAATTAAAATTTGGACAGACAGAAAGAGAAGATGGACCTAAGTCTCATCTTTCTAAAACTGGTACACCTACTATGGGAGGAGTAATCTTTCTTATAGCCATACTTGTACCAGCATTTATATTTGCAAAGAGTCATCCATCAACTATGCCAGTTCTCATCTTAACAGTAGGTATGGGTATAATTGGTTTCCTTGATGACTATATTAAGGTTGTTCTTAAGCGTTCAATGGGGCTTAGAGCATGGCAGAAGATGCTTCTTCAGCTTATCCTTACAGCTATATTTGCTTACTATGTAACAAAGATTCTTCATATTGACCTTGCTATGAAAGTTCCATTTATGAAGGATACATATCTTGATCTTGGATATTTCAATATACCTCTTATGTTCCTTGTAATCGTAGGAACTGACAATGCTACAAACTTAACAGATGGTGTAGACGGACTTCTTTCTTCTATAACAGCTGTTGTAGCTTCTTTCTTTGGTATATGTGCTCTTATGAAGGGTTCTGACGTAGGACCAATATGTTTTCTCTTACTTGGAGGACTTCTTGGTTTCCTTATTATTAACTGTCACCCAGCCAAGGTATTTATGGGAGATACAGGTTCCCTTGCAATAGGTGGTTTCCTTGCAGGCGTTGCCTATGTACTTCATATGCCACTATTCCTTGTAATAGTTGGTCTTGTTTATGTTATCGAAGCTCTTTCAGTTATGCTTCAGGTTGGATATTTCAAACTTACTCACGGAAAGAGAATATTTAGAATGGCTCCAATTCACCACCATTTTGAACTTGGTGGCTGGTCAGAAGAGAAGGTAGTAACAGTATTTACTATAGTTACTATTCTTTGCTGCCTTATTGGTTTCCTTGGTGCCTGGTAAATGCTATAGGCTTTAATACTTACTAGAAAGGTTGTAATAAAGATGGATTTAAAGAATAAAAAAGTAGTAGTTATGGGAGCGGGAAAGAGTGGTATAGCTGCTTACAAGCTTCTTAAGAAGGCTGGAGCAGAGCCTGTTTTATTTGATGAGAATAAAGAGCTTGATAAAGATGCGTTAAAGAATAAGCTTGAAGATAGTCAGGCTACTATCTATGCAGGAGAGCTTCCAGAAGAAGTAAAAGCTTCATCTGATCTTCTTGTTATGAGTCCAGGTATTCCTGTAGATACTCCTTTTGTAGATTCATTTAAGAGTAAGAATATTCCAGTATGGGGCGAGATAGAACTTGCCTACAATGTAGCAAAAGGTCGCCTTATTGGTATAACAGGAACTAATGGTAAGACAACAACAACCGCTCTTACAGGTCAGATTGTAAAAGATTATTATGGTAAGTCTTATGTTGTTGGTAACATAGGTGATCCATATACAGATGCTGCTTTAGATACTAAGGATGATGATGTAACTGTTGCTGAAATTAGTTCATTCCAGCTTGAGACTATTGAAAACTTTCATCCTAATGTATCAGCTATTCTTAATATTACTCCAGACCATCTTAACAGACATCATACTATGGAAAACTATATTGCCTGCAAAGAGGATATAACTCTTAACCAGACTAAGGATGATGTATGTGTTCTTAACTATGAAGATGAAGTACTTCGTGCATTTGGCAAGGATTGTAAGGCTAGAGTAGTATTCTTTGCTTCTAATCATAAACTTAACGATGGCTTCTATCTTGAAGGTGATGACATATTTATGGCTACTGCTGGCAAGGCAGAGAAGCTTATGAATATCCACGAGATGAAACTTCTTGGCGTTCATAATGTAGAGAATGTTATGGCTGCTATTGCTATGACATATAGCATAGGTGTGCCTATGGATAGCATCCTTACTACAGTAAAGAACTTTACTGCAGTAGAGCATAGAATCGAGTATGTTAAGACTGTAAAGGGCGTTGACTACTACAATGATTCAAAGGGAACTAACCCTGATGCAGCTATTAAAGCTGTACAGGCTATGAATAGAAAAACTGTCCTTATCGGTGGCGGATATGATAAGCAGAATGAATATGATGAGTGGATTGAAAGTTTTGGTGACAAGATAACTTATCTTATTCTTATAGGACAGACAAAAGAGAAGATTGCTGACTGTGCGAAGAAGCATGGCTTTAATAACATAATTATGTGCGAAACATTTGAAGAAGCTATGGAAGAAGCAAAGAACCATGCTAAGGAAGGTCAGGCAGTTCTTTTATCGCCAGCATGTGCAAGCTGGGGTATGTTTAAAAACTACGAAGAGCGTGGCAAAATCTTTAAAGATATTGTACGTGCTATGGAGGAGTAATTTTTGCAAGGCAGGAGAAATGTTGCAAAAAGTTCATATATTGATGTAGGACTTTTGTTTTCTACCTTCGTCCTTATTATCATAGGTCTTATTATGATTTATTCAACATCAGCCTATGAAGCTAAGGTGGAGATTGGAGACTCATTTTTCTATTTCAAAAAACAGTTATTTGCAACAGCGCTTGGAATAGTTGCTCTTATTTTTACTGCTAAATTTGATTATAGAAGATATAAGTCTATGGGAAGACTTGCGCTTATAGTTGCAGGTGTATCCATGTTCCTTATTCTTACTCCTCTTGCCTATTCGGCTAACGGTGCAACAAGATGGGTTAAGATACTTGGTATAAGTATTCAGCCAGCTGAGATTGTCAAGATTGCAATTATTATCTTCCTTTCTGGATTTATAACAAGAAGAATATCTATTATGGATTCGAATAAGTGGACTCCAGCTGCAACAGCAGTTGCACCAGCTATCTTTTCGTTTCTTATCCTTATTATGACATCTAATCTGTCATCAGCTATTATCGTTATGGGTATAGCATTTGTTATGCTTTACTGTGTAACTAAGAGTCCTAAGCAGTATCTGATACTTGCTGGAATCGTGCTTGTTTTTGCAACCTTATTTGTTTTGGCAGTTGCTAATGAAGATAAGCTTGGATGGGACTTTGGATACAGAGGAGACAGAGTAAGAGCCTGGCTTAATCCGGAAGGCTATGACTCTGATGAGGGCTATCAGACACTTCAGTCATTATATGCTATTGGTTCTGGTGGAATCATGGGTAAGGGAATAGGAGAGAGTGTTCAAAAACTTGGCTTTATTCCTGAAGCACAGAACGATATGATTTTCTCTATTATATGTGAGGAACTTGGTCTTGCAGGTGCTATCTTTGTTATGGCACTGTTCTTCGTATTAATATGGAGATGTATGTTTATTGCAATTAATTCTAGAGACCTATTTGGCAAACTGTTGGTTATAGGTGTTATGGCTCACTTTGCTATCCAGGTTATTCTTAATATTGCGGTAGTAACCAATTCTATACCTAATACAGGTATCAGTCTTCCTTTTATCAGCTACGGCGGTACTTCTATAGTGTTCCTTATGGCTGAGATTGGTATTGTTATCAACGTAGGTAAGAAGATAGATGTCTAAAAAGAAGAAGAAAAAGAAACAAAAGCATAAAGAGGGGAACAAGGCTACTCATAAGATTAAATTTGTTAATGAACTTACTCCTGAGCAGGAGGAACATTATGAGGAAGTTAATCATAAGAAATTAATAGGCACTCTGGTCTTAACTGGTATCTTTGCATTTCTTCTTGCAGTCTACATTATACTTATGACTTTCAAGGTTAAGACTGTAATAGTAGAAGGTAACCAACACTACACAGATCAGGAAATTACAGCTATAGTTCAAAAGGGTAAGTTTGGAGACAATTCAATTTTCTTATCCCTTAAGTATTCTAATAAACCAATAACTGGAGTTCCTTTCGTGTCTTCCATGGACGTAGATGTTCTTGATAAGAATACTATTAAGGTAACGGTTTATGAGAAGAAACTTGCTGGATATGTAGAATATCTTGGTAAGTATATGTACTTTGATAAAGATGGTGTTATAGTTGAGAATTCATCAGTAAAGACACCGGGAATACCTATGGTAACCGGGCTGACATTTGACCACTTTACTATGTATGAGCCCCTTCCAGTAGACAACGAGAAGGTATTCAAAACAATACTTAATATTACTCAGCTTCTTAATAAGTATGAAATAGAAACTGATAAAATATATTTCGATAAAGATTATGAGATGACCTTATACTTTGGCGACATAAGAGTTGCAGTAGGAGATAAGGGTTCACTAGAGGAAAAGATACAGATGCTAACATCTATACTTCCTCAGTTACAGGGCCAAAAGGGACTTCTTAATATGAAGAGCTACGATCAAGGCCTTGAAAATATAACATTTACCCAGGAATAAGAAGAAGTTGCTGGCGGAAAAATAATGATATTTGACCTGGTCAGTCAAGAGAGGTAAAATTAATCGAAAAAGTTGCACTATATTTATTGCGCAAATTTATAAATAATTATATCATTATCAATGGGTTGATAAAAATTGTTAAAGAAACACAACATTTTGTGTATATAAGGAGGGCAAAGTTTTGCTAGAGATAACCAGTAAAGATTCAATGGCAGTAGCTAGAATACTTGTAGTCGGCGTAGGCGGTGCAGGTAACAATGCTGTTGATCGTATGATTGATGATAATATTAGAGGTGTTGAATATATAGCTATTAATACCGACGAGCAGGCTCTTAAGCGTTGTAAGGCTGAGAACCTTGTTCAGATTGGTGAGAAACTTACTAAGGGTCTTGGTGCAGGTGCTAATCCAGAAATCGGACAGGCTGCTGCAGAAGAGAGTCTTGATGAGATAGCTCAGATGATAGAAGGCGCAGATATGGTATTTGTAACTGCTGGTATGGGTGGCGGTACAGGTACAGGTGCTGCACCAGTTGTTGCTAAACTTGCAAAAGAGATGGGTATCCTTACAGTTGCTATCGTAACTAAGCCATTTGGTTTCGAGCAGAAGAAACGTATGGAAAGAGCCATTGCAGGTATCGATGTTCTTAAGGATCAGGTTGATACTCTTATTGTTATTCCTAATGAAAGACTTCTTGAAGTAGTAGATAAGAAGACAACAATTAAGGAAGCGTTCAAGAAGGCTGATGAAGTACTTCAGCAGGCAGTACAGGGTATTACAGATTTAATTAATATTCCAGCGGATATTAACCTTGACTTCGCAGACGTTAGAACAGTTATGCAGGACAAGGGTGTTGCTCACGTTGGTATAGGTACAGGTCGCGGCGATGATAAGGCTATTGAAGCTGCAAGAGCTGCTGTTGAATCTCCACTTCTAGAGACAACTATTGCTGATTGTACAGATATTATTCTTAATATTACTGGTGACCTTTCACTTTATGACGCTCAGGCAGTTGCTGAATATGTTAAGAGCATCACAGGTGACAATGTTAATGTTATCTTCGGTTCTAGAACAGATGAAGATATGCAGGATACATGTGTTGTTACTCTTATTGCAACAGGTATCGAGATGCCAGTTCAGTCTGTAGAAGCAGGTAGAATGGTTTCACCTGATTCATATAAGGCTAATGTTAAATTTGTACCAAAGGGAATCACTCCAGTGGCTAGACCAGTAGCACCTGCTGCTCATCCAGTTAGCCATGTTGCTCCAGTTGCACCTGTAGCACCTGTTCAGGCAGAAGCTCCAGTATCACCTGTTGCACAGCCAATCGCTCAGCCTAAGGCAGGAGTTAAGCCAGTATTTGGAAAGTTCAATTCAAAGATTGAAGATAAGTCTTATCAGCTTCCAACTTTCATGAAGAGAGCTGATAAAGATAAATAATATTATATTAAACTTTTTACCCCAAGATGCATGGCAGGTATGGTATGCATATTGGGGTATATTATTGTTTGGAGGAAACTAGTGAGTAACTTAGAAAATGAAATCAATAGAAGGCGTACATTCGCCATCATATCCCATCCCGATGCAGGTAAAACAACTCTTACAGAGAAGTTCCTTCTCTACGGAGGAGCTATTAACCTTGCTGGTTCAGTAAAGGGTAAGGCAACTGCAAGACATGCAGTATCTGACTGGATGGAAATAGAGAAGGAAAGAGGTATCTCAGTTACTTCTTCAGTACTTCAGTTTGAGTATGATGGTTACTGTGTCAATATCCTTGATACACCAGGACACCAGGATTTCTCTGAGGATACATATAGAACTCTTATGGCTGCTGATAGTGCAGTCATGGTTATCGATGCTTCTAAGGGTGTCGAGGCACAGACAAGAAAGCTGTTTAAAGTCTGCGGTATGAGAGGCATCCCTATCTTTACATTTATTAACAAACTTGACCGTGATGCCAATGATACACTTGACCTTCTTGATGAAATCGAGAATGAACTTGGTATTCGTACTTGTCCTGTAAACCTTCCAATTGGTTCAGGTAAGAACTTCAAGGGTGTATATGTTAGAGAGAACAAAACTATAGTTACTTTCTCAGATACCTTAAAGGGTACTAAGGAAGGTGAAACTACAGTTATTGATTACAATGATAAAGACAAGGTTCTTGAGACTATAGGTCAGGACCTTTATGACAAGCTTGAAGAAGATATTGAATTCATGGATACAGTAAGTGAAACATTTGACCTTGAAAAGGTTCGTGCTGGTAAGCTTACACCAGTATTCTTCGGTTCGGCTCTTACTAACTTTGGTGTTGAAATCTTCCTTGAGAACTTCCTTAAGATGGCAACAACACCTCTTCCAAGAATAGCAGATGGAGAGCCTATTGACCCAGTGTCTAATGACTTCTCGGCATTTGTATTTAAGATTCAGGCTAATATGAACAAGGCTCATAGAGACCGTCTTGCATTTATGCGTATATGCTCTGGTCATTTTGATGCAACAAAAGAAGTTAAGCATGTTCAGGGCAACAAGAATATGCGTCTCTTACAGCCTCAGCAGCTTATGGCTGATGATAGAAAGATTCTTACAGAGGCTTATGCAGGAGATATTATCGGTGTATTCGACCCAGGTATCTTCTCGATAGGTGATACAGTTTGCGCAACTAATATGAAGGTTCAGTATGCTGGTATTCCAACATTTGCCCCTGAGCATTTTGCAAGGGTAAGACAGGTGGATACTATGAAGCGTAAGCAGTTCGTAAAGGGTATCAACCAGATAGCACAGGAAGGTGCTATTCAGATATTCCAGGAGATAGCTTCTGGTATGGAAGAAATCATAGTAGGCGTTGTAGGTGTACTTCAGTTTGAAGTATTAAAGTACAGACTTGAAAATGAGTACAATGTGGATATCAGACTTGAGCCACTTCCATATGAGTACATCAGATGGATTGTTAATAAGGATGAGATAGATGTAGCTAAGCTTACAGGTACATCTGATATGAAGAAGATTCAGGATCTTAAGGGTAATCCACTTCTCCTCTTTGTAAATGAGTGGAGCGTAGGTATGACTCTTGATAGAAATAAGGACTTAAAGCTTTCAGAATTCGGTAACATGCTTTAGGCTTAAAACCTATACGGGGATAGGTATGAAGAGAACTTTATTCGTTTTATTTTTAATATTTTTCATGTTTGGCCTTGTGGTTATGCATGATAATAAGAAGCGGGCTGACCATACAGCTTCTGCTTCAAACCAAAGTGGAATAACTACAGGTCAGTCTGCAGGAAGCCTTAATTCTTCCGGAGAGAAGAGACAGGTATCTACAGTAGAAGCGCCTAAAACAGGGTTTGAAGATATTACTGTAGAATCTACAAAAGACGAGGCTGCAGATTCTGGTAAAGAGGGTATAGTTGATCAAGCGAGTATAGACCAGGTTATGAATTCCAGCACCGGCTTATACTGCTACGATACCATGGATGCATCCCTTCATCAGCTCTATGCTGAGCTATACGTTGTTTGTATGCAGCATGAAGAGAATATCAGGGTATCAACTACAGACTCAGACCAGCTTGAGTATGCATTCAAATGCATGTATAACGACCACCCAGAGATTTACTGGGTAGATGGCTATACTTATACAAGACATACTCAGGGAAGCAAGATTTTATATCTGACATTTAGCGGTAAGTATACATATACTGCCAATGAGTGTGCTCAGTACAATCAGCAGATTAATGGCTATCTTAGCAGATTCCTTGGTGGAATCTCTATGTCAGCTTCTGATTATGACAAGGTTAAATATACATACGAATTCTTAATTAATAATACTGACTATGTTATAGGTTCAAGAGACAACCAAAACATATTATCAGTTATGCTTTACGGCGATTCAGTATGTCAGGGTTATGCCAAGTCGACCCAGTACCTTTTGAGTAAGCTGGGAGTTAAATCAACTATGGTAGTTGGCGTAGTTGGTAATGGTGAAGGCCATGCATGGAACCTTGTAAATATTGATGGGGCATACTACTATGTAGATACTACATGGGGAGATTCATCATATCTTGGATCTGCTGATGGCAATGTTAATGCAAATACTGTAAATTATAACTTTCTTAATATAACTACAGATGAGCTTACAAAGACTCACTCTATAGACAATGTAGTTCCTATGCCATACTGCATTGAGACTAAAGATAATTACTATGTCCACGAGGGCCTCTATATTACAGGATATGACGAAACAACATTTAGAAATATCTTTGATAGTGCCCGTGCAAATGGTAAAGATTTTGTGACTTTTAAATGTATGGATGCAAATGTTTACTCAGAGGTTTATAATAGACTTATTGGTGACCAGGAAATATTTAATTATCTGTCTGGTGGCAGTGACAATGTTTCCTATGTTAACTCTGATGATACTTATGTATTTACCTTCTGGTTATAAGGTAGATGTATATACAGGATTGTAGCAATATAATGATGGAGGTTTTTTATGGAATCAAATAACATTAAGATTTCAAAAGATCAGGAGAATGTTGGATCAGTTGTTATCGCAGATGATGTTGTAGCTATGATAGCATCACTTGCTGCTACTGAAGTTGATGGTGTATCTGCTATGGTTGGCAATATTACTAACGAGCTTATGAGTAAGGTTGGTATGAAGAAGCTTACTAAGGGCGTAACTGTTTCAGTGCTTGATAACACAGTAACAATCAATCTTTCTATTATGCTTGCTTATGGATATAATATTCCTACTACTTGCAGAAAGGTGCAAGAGAAGGTTAAGACTGCTGTAGAGACTATGACAGGTCTTACAGTTGCAGATGTTAATATTAAGATTGCAGCAGTTAAGTTAGACAAATAATACTAGAGTTGGTGATTTATGAAAAGAAGAGAAATCAGAGAGCAGATATTTAAGCTCCTTTTTCGTGTGGAATTTAATGAGATTATAGAGATGGAGCAGCAGAAGGCTCTTGCTCTTGATGATGAAGAATGTAAGGCTAATGAAAAGGATAAGGAAGAAATCTCCGCTAAGCTTGATAGTATAGTTGAAATCCTTCCTGAGATTGACCAGATTATCAAAGATAATATGGAAGGCTGGACAATTGAGAGAGTAGGTAAGGTAGAACTTACAATCCTTAGACTTGCAGTTTATGAGATAAAGTATGACGAGTCAGTACCAGATACAGTTGCTATTAATGAAGCTGTAGAACTTTCTAAGAAGTACGGACAGGAAGATGCAGGATCATTTGTAAACGGTATTCTTGCAAAGGTAATTAAAGCTTAATATATGCCTAATATATATTCAGTAGTTCAGGTTAATAATTATATAAAGAATATGTTTGCCCAAGATTATATGCTTGGGCATGTTTATATTAAAGGCGAAATATCTAATCTTAAATATCATTCATCAGGTCATATCTACTTCACACTAAAAGATGATAAGTCAGCTATTAGCGCAGTTATGTTTGCAGGTAATAGAAAGGGACTGACATTCAAACTTGAAGAAGGACAGAGTGTAGTAGTTAATGGCTCTATAGAAGTATATGACAGGGCAGGTACCTATCAGGTATATGCAAAGGCTATTAAGCTTGCTGGACAGGGTGACCTGAAGGCGCAGTTTGAAGCCTTAAAAAATAAACTTGAAGAAATGGGGATGTTTGATAAGCAGTACAAGCAGCCTATCCCTAAATATATAAAAACTCTTGGAGTAGTTACAGCACCTACAGGAGCAGCTATTCAGGATATTATTAATATAACTACAAGACGTAACCCATACGTTCAGATAGTTTTATATCCTGCACTGGTTCAGGGAGATGGTGCTCCTCAGTCAGTTATAGAAGGTATACATGCTCTTGAGGCTTATGGCGTAGACGTTATGATTATAGGCCGAGGCGGAGGCTCTATGGAGGACTTATGGGGCTTTAATGATGAGAATCTTGCTCAGGCAATATTCGATTGTCAGGTTCCTATAATATCAGCTGTAGGTCATGAGATTGATTATACAATCTCGGACTATGTATCAGATATGAGGGCTCCAACACCTTCAGCAGCAGCTGAACTTGCTGTATACGAATATGACAAGTTTATAGAACAGATTGAGGGCTATAAGCAGAGACTTGATAAAGCATTTACTTATAAGATTGATTATAAGAAGGGCTTATTTGAGAACTATAGGATAAGACTTAAGAACTTATCACCAGAGTCTAAGCTTAATGATAAGAAGATGAGATTAATTAACCTTGAAGAAAGATTATCCCATCTTATGACTGTTAAGGTTGATAGTTCTAAACACAGACTTGAAGTTTTAGCTGAGAAACTTAGCGGCTTATCGCCAGCAGGAAAACTTGCTCAGGGATTTTCACATGTAAGTGATGAAAGTGGCAAGACTGTATATGACTATAAGAGGGTTAAAAAAGGTGATAAGCTTAATATTCATGTAGAAAATGGAATAATTAATGCAACAGTTAATGAAGCTAAAGCATTATAAAAAAGAGGGAAGATATGGCAGAAAAGAAATTAAGTCTTGAAGAAAAGTTTGATAACTTAGATGAGATAATTGAGAAACTTGAAGATAAAGACATATCATTGGACGAGTCATTTAAAATATATGCTAAGGGTATGGAGCTTCTCAAAGAGTGCAATAGCGATATTGATTCCATAGAGAAGAAGGTTCAGGTACTTAACAAAGATGGAGAAACTCATGACTTTTAAGGATGAATTAACAAGTAAAACAATAGAGACTGAAGAAACAGTAAAGAAGTATCTTCCAAAAGAAGAGGGCTTTCAGAAAACAGTTATAGAAGCTATGAACTACAGCTTCCTTGCTGGTGGTAAGAGACTTCGTCCACTTATTATGAATATGACATATAAGATGTTTGGCGGAGATAGTTCACTTATTGAACCAATGATGGCTGCTCTTGAGATGATACATAATTACTCATTAGTTCATGATGATCTTCCAGAGATGGATAATGATGAACTTAGAAGAGGTATGCCAACTACACATGTTAAGTACGGAGCAGGGATGGCAGTACTTGCAGGGGATGGTCTTCTTAACTATGGATTTGAAACTGCAACGAAGGCATTTGACTTATGTCAGGATTTAGATGGATACAAGAGGGTAGCTAGAGCACTTAAAGTACTTGGCAGCAAGGCTGGTATCTACGGTATGATAGGCGGTCAGTGTCTTGATATTCAGGCAGAAAATAAGAAAGTAGAACTTGGACTTGAAGAAGTCAGATTTATAGACCTTAATAAGACTGCAGCGCTTTTACAGTGTTCATTTATGATAGGTGCTATATTAGCTGGGGCTTCAGATAGTGATATAGATTTAATGGAAAAACTTGGAGAGTATGTTGGTATAGCATTTCAGCTTCAGGATGACATACTTGATATTACATCAACTACAGATACACTTGGTAAGCCAGTAGGTTCTGATGATAAGAACGGTAAGGTTACCTATATTACTTTTAAGGGTATAGAAGCAGCTACGCAGGAACAGAAGAAACTTTCTAAGGACGCTGTAGATATACTTGAAGGCTATAAGGGTAAGGAACCTATTAACGAAGAAGCAAGAACATTTTTAGTAAATCTTGTTGAGAGTCTTGTTAATCGTAAGATGTGAGGTTATAACTTGAGCGAGAATAATGAGAACAGACTATATGCCTCAAAAAGAAGCATACTTAGTCAGATAAAACATGAAAATGACATAAAAAACGTATCCAGTTCGGACTATGTAAGACTTGCAGAGGAGATACGTGAATTCTTAATAGATAGCATATCTGTTACCGGCGGACATCTTGGGTCCAACCTTGGATGTGTTGAGCTTACTATGGCTCTTCATCTTTCACTTAATCTTCCAGAAGATAAGATTATATGGGATGTAGGTCACCAGTCATATACTCATAAGCTTCTTACAGGAAGAAGAGAAGGTTTTGAATCTCTTCGTAAGTTTGGCGGTATGTCAGGCTTCCCTAAGACATGTGAAAGTGACTGCGACTGCTTTAATACAGGACATTCGTCTACATCTATATCTGCAGGCCTGGGACTTGCACTTGCCAGAGACTTAGATGGAAAGCATAACACAATCGTTTCTGTTATTGGTGACGGTTCATTAACTGGTGGTATGGCATATGAAGCTATGAACAATGCTTCTAAGCTTAAGACCAACTTTATAATAGTTCTTAATGACAACAATATGTCTATCTCTGAGAATGTAGGTGGTGTATCTCAGTATCTTAATAATATTAGAACTGCTGACTCATATCTTGGACTTAAGAAGGGAGTATATGATACCCTTATGAAATCCAAGGCTGGTGAAGGAGTAGTTAAGGCTATCCAGAGAACAAAAAGTTCATTTAAGCAACTGATTATTCCTGGTATGTTCTTTGAAAATATGGGCATTACCTATCTTGGACCGGTAGATGGTCATGATATTAACAAGCTTGTTAAGGTAATTAATGAAGCTAAGCGTGTTCAAGGCGCTGTTATGATACATGTGGTAACTCAGAAGGGTAGAGGTTATGAACCTGCTGTTAAGCACCCTGCCAGATTCCATGGGGCAGAGCCATTCGATGTAGCAACAGGTCTTCCTAAGAAGATTAGAGAGAAGGCTAATTATACAGATATCTTCTCAACTGTTATGTGTAAGCTTGGAGCTAGAAATAAGAAGATAGTTGCTATCACAGCAGCTATGCCAGACGGTACAGGTTTAAAGCGTTTTCACAATATGTTTCCAAGACAGTTCTTTGATGTGGGAATAGCAGAGCAGCATGCAGTGACATTTGCCGCAGGTCTTGCAGCAGGTGGATACATACCAGTAGTTGCAATCTATTCATCATTCCTTCAAAGAGCCTATGACCAGATACTTCACGATGTATGTCTTCAGAATTTACATGTAGTATTTGCCATTGATAGAGCAGGATTAGTTGGAAGTGATGGTGAAACTCATCAGGGTATATTCGACTTATCATATCTTTCTTCTATACCAGGTATGAATATTATGGCACCTAAGAATAAGTGGGAACTTGCAGATATGCTTAAGTACGCTATATCTTTTTCGGGACCTATAGCCATAAGATATCCAAGAGGGGAAGCTTATGACGAACTTGAGGATGTTAGAAATAAGATTGAATATGGCAAGTCTGAGATAGTATATGACGAGGAAGACACAGTCTTAGTAGCTGTAGGAAGTATGGTAAAAACAGCCTGCGCTATTAGAGATAAGATGAAAGAAGCGGGGAAGTCTTGCTCTATTATCAATGCAAGATTTGTTAAGCCTATAGATGAAGAAGGAATCTTAGCTGCTGCGAAGAAGCATAAGAAGCTTGTTACTTTAGAGGAAAATGTAGCTTCTGGCGGCTTTGGAGAGAAGGTAAGAGAGTTCTTAGATGAAAAGAATACTGGATGTCAGATATATAACATAGCTCTTGAAGATGCCTATGTTGAGCATGGCAATGTTGAAGTTCTTAAGAAAGAAATAGGCATAGATCCGGATTCAATTATAGAAAGATGTAAACTGATATAAGGAATAATATGAAGGAAAGACTTGATGTTATACTAGTTAATAATGGATATGCTGAGTCTCGTGAGAAGGCTAAAGTTCTTATTATGACTGGCAACGTATTTGTTAATGGTCAGAGGGAAGACAAGGCAGGAACTAGTTTTAATACAGAAGATATAAAGATTGAGATTAAGGGCCAGACTCTTAAGTATGTATCAAGAGGCGGGCTTAAACTTGAGAAGGCTGTTGATGTTTTTGGTATAAAACTTGATGGCTATACCTGTATGGATATAGGGGCTTCTACAGGTGGATTTACTGACTGTATGCTTCAAAATGGAGCTTTAAAGGTATATTCAATAGATGTTGGTCACGGCCAGCTTGCATGGAAACTTCGTAATGATGAAAGAGTTGTATGTTTAGAGAAAACAAACTTTAGATATATAACTAATGAGCAGGTTCCAGAGCCTATAGATTTTGCCAGCGTAGATGTTTCATTTATCTCTCTTTCAAAGATATTACCAGCTGCTTATCCTCTTATAAGAGATGAAGGACGTATGGTATGTCTTATAAAGCCACAGTTTGAGGCAGGTAAAGAAAAGGTTGGTAAGAAGGGCGTAGTTAGAGAACCAGCTGTACATATTGAAGTTATAGAGAATGCACTGTCATATGCAAGAGATAATCATTTTAGAATTTTAGGACTTGATTATTCACCAGTTCGTGGACCAGAAGGCAATATTGAGTATCTTATGCATATTGAAAAGTCTGATCAGCCAGACCTTGTACAAAATGATATAATTAAAGACATAGTTGCAAAGGCACACGAAAGCTTATAAAGGCATACACAAGAGGACAAGCTATGAAGAAATTTACCATAGTATCCAATGAAATAAAGGACGCAGGTTTAGTTAAGGCTAATGAGATTAAAGACTTAATCTTAGCTAACTATAAAGACCTGTCTATTAGTATCTGTGAGATGCAGGCATGTGCTGCCTACGACTATTCTGATACAGACTGTATTATGGTTCTTGGCGGTGATGGAACTATGCTTAGAGTAGTTACAGATACTGTTAAAAGCGGACTGCCAATAATCGGTATCAACATTGGTAAGCTTGGTTTCTTAACAGAGGTTGAGCTTGACCATGTTCTTGATGCTGTTAAGATGCTTATGTCAGAAAAGTATCACATAGAAGAACGTATGATGCTTGATGGAAGAATTATGGGGAAGGAAGATAAGTTTATTCCAGCTCTAAATGATATCGTTCTTTCAAGATCTACAGATATGATGCTTGTAGGATACAGAGTAAGTGTTAACCATCATTTCCTTAAAGATTTCTATGCTGACGGTATGATTGTTTCAACACCAACAGGTTCTACAGGATACAATATGTCAGCTGGAGGTGCTATAGTTGAACCTCTTGCAAGACTTATACAGCTTACACCAATATGTCCTCATACACTTGATACTAGATCAATCATCTTATCAGCTGAGGATATAGTTGATATAGAAGTACTACCACCAAAGGGAGATAAGAAACCTCAGGTTGGTGTATATTTTGATGGAAGAATGAAAGATAATATGGAACCAGGAGATAAGATAAGAATCGCTATGGCAGATGAAGTTTCAAGGATCTGCAGAATAAGCGATGCTGGTTTCCTTGAAGTTCTTAATAGTAAGATGAATGAGTAAAAACTTTACACACGTGCTTTTGGAGAAGTGCCAATGTAAAGGAGAAGAATATGCTAACAAGTTTACACGTGAAAAATCTTGCCCTCATTGACGAGGCAGAAGTAACTCTTTCAGAGGGACTTAATATCCTAACAGGAGAAACAGGTGCTGGTAAGTCTATTATCATAGGCTCTATTAATTATTGTCTTGGAGAGAAAGTATCTTCAGATGTAATTAGAGAAGGTGCGGAATATGCCCTTGTAGAATTAGTCTTTACTGTAGATGAAGAGCTTAAGGAA
This sequence comes from Lachnospiraceae bacterium NC2008, assembly GCA_000687675.1. GTDB lineage: Bacteria > Bacillota > Clostridia > Lachnospirales > Lachnospiraceae > NK4A136. The sequence continues at coordinate 49,968 of JHWS01000012.1, forward strand.
AAGCTTACATCTATGGACTATCAGGTAGAAGATGACGGAACTGTCATAATTTCAAGAAAGATTTATCCTGGTAGAAGCGTACTTAAGATTTCTGGGGAAACAGTTACTGCAAAGCAGGTTAAGACATTGGCTTCATATCTTATCGATATTCATGGCCAGCATGAACACCAGTCACTTATATCAGCAAAGAATCAGGCTGAGATACTTGATGATTACTGCGGCGAAGAATTAGATAAGGTTAAAAAGATTCTATCTGAAAAATATGATGAATATAAATCTGTTATAGAAAAGATAGAGTCTCTTTCTATTGATGACGGGCTCAGAAGCCGTGAGATGTCTCTTATGGAATTCGAGATAGAAGAGATAGAGAAGGCAGCTATCACTGAAGAAGAAAGAGTATCTCTTGAAGCAAGATATAAGAAGATGAATGGTAGTCAGAAGATTGCCTCTGCTCTTCAAAGTGCTATGAACTCACTTAAGAGAGATAATACCAATGCATCAGATTTAGTTGGCTACGCTGTTTCAGAACTTTCTAAAGTATCTGACTATGATGATGAGATAAAGGAAATCTATAACAACCTTGTAAATGCTGAAGAGCTAATAGCAGATGTTTCAAGGAATGCTGATTCCTATATGGAAAGCTTAGAATATTCTGAGCAGGAATTTGCAGAAGTGGAAGCTCGTCTTGATACGGTTAATACTATTATCCATAAATATGGCGGCTCAGTAGAAAAAGTTGAAGAGCATCTTATAAGCCAGAAAGAAAAGTTAGAAGAACTTAATGATATCGAAGGTAACCTTAAGAGATTAACAGCTAAGAAGGATATCCTTGAAGAATTTATATATGATATGTGCGGCAAGGCTCATATGATAAGGGAGAACGTTGCCAAGAAGTTATCAGAGGAAATAGAAAGTGTTCTTAAGGAACTAAACTTCTTAAAGGTGGCATTCCAGATTACCTTAACAAGAAAGGATAGCTTCACAAAAGAAGGTTATGACGAAGTGAGTTTTGATATATCTCTTAACCCAGGTGAGAAACTTCTTCCTGTATCTAAGGTTGCTTCAGGCGGTGAGCTTTCTAGAATCATGCTTGCACTTAAAACCGTATTTGCAAGAAAGGATAAGATAGGAACTCTTATCTTCGATGAGATAGATGCAGGTATAAGTGGCCAGACTGCATGGAAGGTATCTGGAAGAATGAATGACATAGCAGGTCATCATCAGGTTATCGCTATAACTCATCTTCCACAGATAGCAGCTATGGCTGATTCACATTATAAGATTGAGAAAAGTGAAATAGAGGGCAAGACTGTCACAAACATCAGCCCACTTGATAATGAGGGCAGGATAGGAGAACTAGCTAGACTCCTAGGGGGAGATACCCTAACAGATGCTACCAAGCACAATGCTATAGAGCTTATGGAGATGGCATCTAAGGTAAAGAAAGGGTAAATATATGTACCAGAAAAAAGATTATGTATATGTAGAAACATTAGGTGTATGTAGGGTAGAAGAGGTAACAAGCCTGGCAGAAAAGGATGGTACTTCTATACTTTACTATGGCGTAAGATCCATGAGAAATCAGGGGACAACTGCATATTACCCAGTGGAAGATCATAAGGTTGAAATTAGAAATCTCATAACACTCGAAGAGGCTACTAAGATAGTAGAAGAGTATGAGAAGGAAAAGGAAACTGAGGTAACTACAGAAGAGAACAAGACACCTGTTTCAGATAAGGTTTACGAAGCAAAATTTGTTATAGAACTTGATAAGAAAATAAAGGCGAAAAAAGCAGCAGCAAAAAAATAGTTATTATTAACAGAATTATGCAAATTGCTATATTTCTATTGTAAAATTCTGTTTTTTTAGTAAAATATTTATAGGCGTGGAATTAAGATTAATTAATCCCACAGGGGGGCAAATAAAAGCGTTATAAAAGGGCTTTAGGAAAGGTATGGGGTGAATTTATGTTAGCTACATTAGTTCCTTTATTTGATGAAAATCTTAGCGTAATGGCCTATTCGCTATTCTCGCAGAAGGCCAATTATCTTACAGATCCAATTTTTTCTGTATCAGCTCAGTTTGATGGTGCAGGTTCAATTGATGGACTTGAGATATTAGAGAGCATCGGAGTATCAACTCTTTCCGATGGCAAAGTCATATTTATTCCTGTAAACAATGTATCAATATTCGCATCTATAGCAGATACTTATAGTGTACCTAACTCACAGTATGTATTCCTTATAGACAATACGGTACTTCCTTCTGAGATGTATATTAACAGACTTAAGGATCTTAAGGGTCAGGGATACAAGATAGCCATCCGTAAGGTTATGGTATCTCAGTATGAAGACTATAAGCCTGTATTTGAACTTTGTGATTATGTATTTATTAATACTAAGAAGGTTGATATATCAAAGGCTAAAGTTTACTTTACTAAGCTTTATCCAAATATAAAGATTATTGCTGGTAATATTCAGAGCCAGCTTGAATTCTATAATCTTACACAGGAAGGTGGATATAGCCTTTTCGAAGGACCATTCTATCGTACACCAGTAACTAAGGGTGATACAGAAGTTGCTCCTCTTAAGATGAACTATATCGAACTTCTTAATATTGTTAATGATCCAAACTTTGATCTTACTAAGGCAGCTGATGTAATAGGAAGAGATACAGCTCTTGTTATTTCTCTTCTTAAGATTGTTAACAGGATGAGTGTTAACTCAGAGATTACAACTATCCGCCACGCAGCAGCTATGCTAGGACAGAAAGAACTTAGAAAGTGGATAACAACAGCAGTAGCTCAGCAGCTCTGTACAGATAAGCCTAATGAGATTATGAGAATCTCACTTATTAGAGCTAAATTTGCAGAAAGTCTTGCTAAGTACTTTGATATGGGTAGTGTATCTGGGGAACTCTTCCTTATGGGACTCTTCTCAGTTATAGATCTTATCTTAGATAAACCTATGGCAGATGCACTTAATACTCTTAACCTGTCTAATCCAATTAAGGAAGCTTTGATTGATGGCACAGGAGATTATGCACACGTACTTGAATTTATCATGGAATATGAGAATGCTAACTGGCAGGAAATATCAAGAGTTGGCATACTTAACAACATGAAGATGGATGATGTATATAACGCATATATCAGCACACTTTCATGGTATAGGGATTTATTCATAGATAAGTAAACATAAGGTATTGGAGGTTAGGCAATGAAGAATGTATTATTTGTTGCGTCAGAAGGTGTTCCGTTCATTAAAACTGGTGGTCTAGCAGATGTAGTAGGATCACTGCCAAAATGTTTCGATAAGAAATATTTTGATGTTAGAGTCATGATTCCAAAGTATACTTGCATCTCTCAGAAGATGAAAGATCTTATGCAGTATAAGACTCATTTCTATATGGACTTCCACTGGAAGAATGAGTATGTAGGTATCTTAGAGGCTGTTGTTGATGGTATAACATATTACTTTATCGATAACGAGTCATATTTCAATGGCTTCAAGCCATATAGTAACAATGTTAGAGACGATATTGAGAAGTTTGCGTTCTTCTCTAAGGCAGCTCTTTCATCGTTACCACTTATTGGGTTCAAGCCGGATCTTATTCACTGCCACGACTGGCAGACCGGTCTTATTCCTGTATATCTTAAAGAACGTTTCCATGATGGTGAATTCTTCAGAGATATGAAGTCAGTTATGACTATCCATAACCTGAAGTTCCAGGGACGCTGGGATGTTAAGGAAGTTAAGGATATTACTGGTATCGGCGCAAGCTTCTTCACACCTGATAAGCTTGAAGCATATAGAGATGCTAACCTTCTAAAGGGCGGTCTTGTATATGCAGACGCTATTACAACAGTATCTGAAACATATGCGGAAGAAATCAAGACGCCATTCTATGGTGAAGGTTTGGATGGACTTCTTAAGGCAAGAGCAGGAGATCTCCGTGGTATCGTCAATGGTATCGACTACTCAGAGTACGACCCTGCTAATGACCCTTATATTGACTTTAAATATAATCCTAAGAACTTCAGAAAAGAAAAGATTAAGAATAAACGAGCTCTCCAGAAAGAACTTAGCTTAGAGCAGGATGATAAGAAGATGATGATCGGTATCGTATCACGTCTTACTGATCAGAAAGGTTTCGACCTTATTGCTTACATCATGGACGAGTTATGTCAGGATGCAGTTCAGATTGTTGTTCTTGGTACAGGTGAAGAACGCTACGAGAATATGTTCCGTCACTTTGACTGGAAGTATGGTAACAAGGTAGCTGCCAACATCTATTATTCAGAAGGACTTTCTCATAAGATATATGCAGCTTGCGATGCATTCCTTATGCCATCTATGTTTGAACCATGTGGTTTAAGCCAGCTTATGAGCCTTCGTTACGGTACTATTCCTATTGTTCGTGAAACAGGTGGTCTTAAAGATACAGTAACACCATATAACGAATATGAAGGAACAGGTACAGGATTCTCATTCACTAACTACAACGCTCATGAGATGCTTAACACTATTCGTTACGCAGAGAAGATTTACTATGACCGCCGCCGTGAGTGGAACAAACTCATCGACCGCGCCATGGCCGCAGACTTCAGCTGGGACGTTTCCGCAAGAAAATACCAGGACATGTATGACTGGTTGATAGGCTGAGTCAGCGCAAACGGAAAAGAATAAAAAAGTCGCGATGTGCTTGCACAATCGCGGCTTTTTCTATTCTTTTTTGTTTATGTTGCGAAGCAACATCCCTGACATGTAGCGAAGCGAAATGGAAGGGGTAGCGCTGACTCAGCCGTATATTAAAAATGTAGCGCAACATCCCTGACATGAAGCGAAGCGGAATGGAAGGGGATGCGCTGACTCAGCCGTATATTA
>JHWS01000013.1 GCA_000687675.1 Lachnospiraceae bacterium NC2008
CCTTAGTACGAGAGGACCGGGGTGGACGGACCGCTGGTGTATCTGTTGGATACCAAATCCATGGCAGAGTAGCCAAGTCCGGCAGGGATAAACGCTGAAGGCATCTAAGCGTGAAGCCCCCCTCAAGATGAGATATCCCAATTAGTAAGACCCCTTGAAGACTACAAGGTAGATAGGGCCAGAGTGTAAGTGCAGTAATGTATTAAGCGGATGGTTACTAATAGGTCGAGGGCTTATCCTGATAAGGGTAAAAATTGGAAGAGATTAAATATGAAGTGTGTGTTCGGTTTTCAGTGTGCAAACACCTTGAGGCGTCACAAAACGTCGCGCATTTGCGCGTAGCGGAAATGTGCAATTTTGCTTCTTTCGTTCACGAAGCTTCCAATGTAGCGAGTGATTACGAAAGGTCAAAATTATTCCTCAATAGCTCAGTTGGTAGAGCGCATGACTGTTAATCATGATGTCGTTGGTTCGAGTCCAACTTGGGGAGCTATAATATATGGCTCCGTGGTCAAGCGGTTAAGACATCGCCCTTTCACGGCGGTAACACGGGTTCGATTCCCGTCGGAGTCATTAAAAATTTATTGACAATTGTTACTTAACATAGTATGATTTGTTAGTATGTTTCACATCATGCCGATGTGGCTCAATTGGCAGAGCAGCTGATTTGTAATCAGCAGGTTATCGGTTCGAGTCCGATCATCGGCTTTTTAAATCTAATACAGGATTTCGGACCTGTAGCTCAGTTGGTTAGAGCAACCGGCTCATAACCGGTCGGTCCTGGGTTCGAGTCCCCGCAGGTCCACTATAGGGAATCATCTTTATGATTCCTTTATTTATAACTTTTTTACGAAATCTTTAATTAGGCCCACTGGCTCAGTTGGTTAGAGCGCCGCCCTGTCACGGCGGAGGTCATCGGTTCAAGTCCGTTGTGGGTCGCTATTTAAGGGGTCTTAGCTCAGCTGGGAGAGCATCTGCCTTACAAGCAGAGGGTCACAGGTTCGAGCCCTGTAGGCCCCATTAGTATTTTTAGCCGGCGTGGCGGAACTGGCAGACGCGCAGGACTTAAAATCCTGTTGTAGAAATACAGTACCGGTTCGATTCCGGTCGCCGGCACTAAACTCGAATAACTTATTGTTATTCGAGTTTTTTGCTTTTTATACCTATAATATGTTATTTTATTAATATGAAAATTTTATTTCTTAAATGGGCTAGTTTTGGCAATGATTATATTACAAAAGCATTTGAAAGGGCAGGAGTAGAACTGTCCTTCTTTGATTTTCCTCAAAAGGAAGAAGATACAAGACATAGTGAAGAACTTGCTACAAAGGTGCTTTTTGCTATTCAGGAAAAAGGTGTTGATGCTGTTTTTTCTTTCAACTACTTTCCTGTAGTAGCTATAGCTGCCAAGGCAGCTAAGGTTAAATATATTTCCTGGACTTATGATAGCCCTTATATTCAGTTATATTCCAGAACTATCGAGTATGATACTAATTATGCATTTGTATTTGATCAGAATGAATATAACAATCTTAAAGCCCTAGGTCTTAATACTGTTTATTATCTTCCTATGGCTGCAGATACTTCTTATTATGATTCAATTACTATTAGTGATAAGGATCATAAGATATTTGATGCTGATATTGCTATGATTGGCTCTATGTATAATGAGAAGCATAATAATCTTGTTAGACATTTTGAAGGACTTGATGAATATACTTCAGGTTATGTAACAGGTATTATGGCTGCCCAAAAAGAAATCTATGGAGCAGATATATTACAGCAGGCACTTACTCCTGAAATAGTCAAAAATATTCAAAAGGTTTGTCCTATGTATTCAACAGGAGATGGATTTGAATCTGCAAGCTGGACACTTTCTAACTACTTCCTTGCCAGAAAACTTACCAGTATGGAACGTTTTGAATATATAGAAGCACTAAGTAGGAAGTATGATGTAACCTTATATACTCCTGAAAAAACACCTTCTCTTAAGGTTAGAAATATGGGAACGGTTGAATATTATAAAGATTCTCCTAAAGCTATTAAATGCGCTAAAATCAACCTTAATATAACTCTTAGAAGTATTGTTACAGGTATTCCTCTTCGAGCATTTGATATTATGGGATGTGGTGGATTCTTACTTACAAACTATCAGGCGGATTTTGACAACTTCTTTGTTCCAGACCAGGATTATGTATATTTTGATAGCTTAAATAGTCTGATTGACAAGGCTGGTTACTACCTTGAACATGAAGATGAAAGACTTCGTATAGCTCAGTCTGGATATAATAAAGTAAAAAATCAGCATACATTTGACCATAGGGTAAAAGATATGCTGAATATTGTTAATATGGATATTTAGTTGTAATCAACTTTCATAAGACAAAGACCTTTGGCCGGAGCAGTGTATCCGGCTAATTTTCTGTCTTTAGCCTCGATTAATTCTGGCATGGAATCAGCCTCTCTAACGCCAAATCCTACTTCTAAAAGTGTACCGGTTAGAATTCTTACCATATGCTGTAAGAAACCGGTTCCATGGTATGTAAAGCTAATATAAGAACCTCTTTTATTAATTTCAATATTATCTACTATTCTTACAGTTGATTTCTTCATTCTTGGATTAGAGCAAAATGAAGCGAAGTCATGCTGACCTAATAGATAGGAAGCAGCTTTTTGCATCTTTTCTACGTCAGGCATCCTATCAAGTGTATATACAAACTTTCTGTCGAAGATTGTTTTTATCCTATTATAGTAGCAGGTATACACATAAGTTTTTCCAACGGCATTGTACCTGCTGTGGAAGCGTTCAGCTGCTACTTTAACATCCATAAGGGCTATATCATCTGGAAGATATCTGTTAGCGTAGTCCCTTATCTCGTCTGGAGTCATATCTGTGTCTAAGAACACGTTGGCTATCATCCCTTTTGCATGAACACCAGCATCAGTTCTTCCGGCTCCAATTATTTCTACCTCTTCATCAACCATCTTTGAGAAGACATTTTCTAGCTTTCCCTGAATAGTAAGTTCCTGATCTGGCTGATGTTCCCAACCATAATATCTTGAACCATCATATGCGATTTTTAGTTTATAATTCTGTCTCATGATGGTATTATCACATAGGGTAATTGAAAAAGGCAAGTAGTACTTGATTTAAGCAGGAAGTGTTAGGTAGAATAGGTTTTATGAGATTTGTAATTCAGCGAGTTAAACACGCAAAGGTAACAATAGATAATGAAGTCCATGGAAGCATAGAAGCGGGCTTTCTTGTTTTTATAGGAATAGCTGAAAATGATACTAAAGCTATTGCAGATAAGATGGTTTCAAAGCTTCTTGGAATGAGAATATTTGACGATGAGAATGACAAAATAAATCTTTCTCTTGAAGCAGTAAATGGTGGACTTTTACTTATATCCCAGTTCACTCTTTATGCCGATTGTAAGAAGGGGAACAGACCTTCATTTACAAGAGCGGCCCGCCCTGAACTTGCAAATGAACTATATGAATATATAGTGGGTAAATGCAAGGAAGGCTGTGACAAAGTGGAAACAGGTATATTTGCTGCTGATATGAAGGTTGAACTATTTAATGATGGACCTTTTACCATTATTCTTGACAGTGATGAGATAATGTAGATATGGCAAACGAAAAGAAACATACACGAATATTAAATAAGAATAAAGTATCTGCCCAGTTAATTGTAAAAGACCTGGTTCTTGGATATGAAGGTAAGGTAGTTTCAAAAGATATTAACTTTCAGATTTACAAAGGAAATTATCTTTGCATAGTTGGAGAGAATGGTACAGGTAAAAGTACTCTTATGAAGACTCTACTTGGACTTAGAAGTCCTCTTAGTGGCAGCATCGAATACGGAGATAATCTTACTTCAAAAAGAATCGGTTATCTTCCTCAGCAGACCCTTGTTCAGAAGGATTTTCCAGCATCTGTAAAAGAAATAGTTATGACTGGATTTCTTGGTAATCATGGCTTTCTTCCATGGTATAGCAAGGATGAAAAACGTAGAGCTGAAGAAATTATGGAAAAGTTTGGCATAGCAGATTTTAGAAATAAATGCTATAGGAACTTATCTGGTGGTCAGCAGCAGAGAGTACTTCTTGCCAGAGCACTTTGTGCTACAGAGGATATACTACTTTTAGATGAACCGGTATCTGGTCTTGATCCTAAAGTTACATATGAGATGTATGAACTTATAGATAAGCTTAATAAAGAAGAAGGCATAACAATAATCATGGTTTCCCATGATATAGACGCTTCTGTAAAATACGCCTCCCATATACTTCATCTTGCACATATTCCAATCTTTTTTGGAACTAAAGATAATTATATGAGACAGGGCTTCCACTTATGGAAGACTGACGAAGCTATGCTCCGAAATGGAGGTGGTATTCTTGATTAATGAATTAGCTCACTATTTCTCTTATGAATTTGTAAGAAATGCAATGATGGTAGGAATCATGATTGCACTTGGAGCAGCTCTTCTTGGGGTGCCACTTGTACTTAAAAGGTATTCATTTATTGGTGATGGATTATCACATGTGGCATTTGGAGCACTGGCCATAGCGTCTGTACTTAATCTTACAAATAATATGTTAATCATTATGCCAGTTACTGTTATTACAGCTGTAGTACTTCTTAGTCTTGGTCAAAATGCAAAGATTAAAGGTGATGCTGCCATAGCACTTATATCGGTTTCAGCCTTGGCTATTGGTTATATTCTTCTTAATGTATTTTCTGTATCGTCCAATGTAGGAGGAGATGTTTGCAGCACCTTATTTGGAGCAACATCACTTCTTACTCTTACTAAGACTGATGTAGCAATATGTTTTGTTTCTATTGCAATAGTAATTGCAGTATATGTGTTTACATATAATAAGATGTTAGCTGTAACATTCGATGAAGATTTTGCAAAAGCTACAGGTGTCAATGCTAACGGATACAACTTCCTTCTTGCTACTGTAACTGCAGTAATAATTGTTATAGCAATGAAGCTGGTTGGTACCTTACTTATTTCGGCGCTTATTATATTCCCAGCTCTGTCAGCAATGAGAGTATTCAGGTCATATAAAAGCGTTGTTATAGCATCTCTTGTTATAGCACTGATATGCGCAGTTACTGGAATAATAGCATCAATATTACTTTCAACACCAACAGGTGCAACTATAGTTGTGGCTAATTTAGCTGTGTTTATTATCTTTTCACTGATTGATTTAATTAAATAAAATTTGAATTTTCTGTAAAATGATAAAAAAACTGTGTTAAAATTAGTGCATATGTTATAATATTGTTAAGACCGATAACACTAAGGGGGTGTTTTTATGGCAGAGAGATTCGTAATACGAGATCTTAAGTCAGGTGAATATCTTGCAGAAAAATTTATGCGTGGTACATATTTTACTAATGATATTTCACAGGCAGTTAAGTGCAAAACAAAAGAAGATGCACAAAAGAAAGCTGATGCTCAAACACTTAGACCTATAGCAGCCTTAACAGTAGATTCTGTTAATTTTGCTTAGTTTCTAGCGCTTTGAAGAAGCTTCTGGGGGATAATTACTGGTCATTTTATGGCCAGTTCTTTTTTGCACAAGGGATAAAATTTTTGTGCGAATATATATAAAAAATAAAGGAGTAATAATTATGGCAAGCGAAATCAGAGATATTAATCTTGCTCCAAGTGGAGAGTTAAAGATTGAATGGGTAAAAAAACACTGTGATCTTTTAAGAACACTTGAAAAGGAATTTTCTGAAACAAAACCTTTTGCAGGTAAGAAAATTGCTTTATCTGTACATCTTGAAGCAAAGACAGCATACCTTTGTAAAGTGCTTAAAGCAGGTGGAGCTGATATGTATGTTACAGGATCTAATCCTTTATCAACACAGGACGATGTAGCAGCAGCACTTGTTAAGGCAGGACTTGAGGTACACGCTTGGCATGATTGTAACGATGAAGAATACAATGCTCATATTAGAGAAGTACTTAAGATAGGACCAAATATCATCATCGATGATGGTGGAGATCTTGTTCATATGATGCATACAGAGTTTAAGGCTCTTATTCCAGAAGTTATAGGTGGATGTGAAGAGACAACTACAGGTATCATAAGACTTGAAGCTATGAACAAGGAAGGTAAGCTTCTCTTCCCTATGGTTAAGGTTAACAATGCACAGTGCAAGCATTTCTTTGATAACAGATATGGTACAGGCCAGTCAGTTTGGGATGGAATCAATAGAACAACAAACCTTATTGTAGCTGGTAAGATGGTAGTTGTTGCAGGCTATGGCTGGTGCGGTAAGGGTGTAGCTATGAGAGCTAAGGGACTTGGCGCAAGAGTTATAGTTACAGAAGTTGATCCTGTTAAGGCAATTGAAGCAGTTATGGATGGCTTTGATGTTATGCCTATGAAGGAAGCTGCTAAGTATGGTGACTTCTTTGTAACAGTTACAGGTTGTGACAAGGTAATCGAAGAGGAAGACTTTATGGAGATGAAGGATGGAGCTATCCTTTGCAACGCAGGACATTTTGACTGCGAGATAGATATGGCAGGACTTAGAAAGATTGCTGTATCATCTGCTCCTATGAGAGATAACATTATCGGATATACACTTTCTAATGGCAATACACTTTGTGTACTTGGTGAAGGAAGACTTGTAAATCTTGCATGCGGCGATGGTCATCCGGCTGAGATTATGGATATGAGTTTTGCTATTCAGGCTCTTTCAGCAAAATATCTTGTTGAGCATGGTAAAGAACTGGGCACAAAGCTTTTAGACGTTCCAGAAAGTGTTGATAGAGAGGTTGCCATAAAGAAACTTGACTTCCTTGGCAAGAAGATTGATGTGCTTACACCAGAACAGGAAGCCTATCTTTCTAATTCAAATCTGTAGACATAATATAGTAGACAAATCATTATTTTTATATTATTATTATTAAATGAAAAACATTTTTTTCGATTCTTTTTTAAGGGAGTGGAGACATGGCAAAAATATTGGTTGTTGATGATGCAGCATTCATGAGAATGATGATAAAGGATATCTTAACAAAGAACGGTTACGAAGTTGCTGGTGAAGCTGAGAACGGTGCAATTGCAGTCAGCAAGTATTCAGAACTTAAGCCAGATCTTGTACTTATGGATATCACTATGCCAGAGAAGGATGGTATACAGGCTCTTAAAGAGATTAAGTCATCAGATGCGGGGGCAAAAGTTATTATGTGTTCTGCTATGGGTCAGCAGGCAATGGTTATTGAAGCTATTCAGTCTGGCGCTAGAGACTTTATTGTTAAACCTTTCCAGGCAGACAGAGTTATTGAAGCTGTAAAGAAAGTTGTTGGCTAGTTTGATTTTACTTATTAAATTAAAAGCATGGTAAGTTACTTACCATGCTTTTTTATGTTAATATATAAATATAATAATACCTGCGTTTTTTGAAAACGGTTAAAGGAGGTAGTTCATATGAAAGCTAATCAAATTATTACTATTGGTAGGGAATTTGGTTCTGGGGGACATGAAGTAGGGGTTAATCTGTCAAAGAAACTGGGGATACCTTTCTATGACAAGGAGATACTTGCCGAGGCTTCAAAGAAGAGCGGATATAGCCAGGCTATATTTGAAAAGCATGATGAAAAGCCTACAAGTAGTTTTCTTTATGCCTTGGCTATGGGAGTAAATAGCTTTGGCAATACATTTCAAAGGCCACTTGTGCTTGACCTTTATCTGGCACAATTTGAAACAATAAGAAAACTTGCTGAGGATGGACCAGGAATATTTATTGGTCGCTGCTCAGACTATGTTCTTAATGATATGGAGAATGTTCTTAATGTATTCATTCATTCTGATGTTAAGTCAAGAGTAGAAAGAATTATGAGTAAGTATCAGGTATCAGAGAAAGATGCTTACGATATGATAAAACGTAAAGACAAAGACAGAGCAAGTTATTATAATTATTATTCTAACGAAGAGTGGGGAGATTCAAGACATTATGATATGTGTCTTAATACCGGAAAACTCGGAATTGAAAAAGTTACTGATATAATTTACGATTTCGTGAAATAAAACGCCCACCTTTTACATTAATTATTCAAATGAGAAAGCTGGAGCGATTATGTTTGTAGTAAACAGTGCTGATAATGAAGACAACGAAGATTACGACATTAATAGCGCTATAGAGTCTTATATTGAGGATATAGTATGTGGCGAAAAAGAAGCCATAGGTCATATCTATGATCTAACAAAAACTATGGTTTATGGTTACGTACTATCAATACTAAAGAATCCAACAGATGCGGAAGATATATTACAGGATACATATGTAAAGATTGCAGTTAGTGCAGATATGTATTCGGCTCAGGGCAAGCCTATGGCATGGATATATACCATAGCCAGAAATCTTTCACTTATGAAGATTCGCAAGGACACCAGAAATGCTGATATTCCTGATTTTGAATGGGACCAGTTTGAAGCACCTAATTCAAAATTTGGAAGCGATGACAGGATAGTGCTTGGAGCGGCACTTTCAAACCTGTCTGAAGAAGAAAGAAATATCGTTATGTTACATGCTGTGGGAGGCATGAAGCATAGGGAGATTGCAGAATTTTTGGATATGCCACTTGCTACAGTACTATCAAAGTATAATCGTTCACTTAAGAAACTTAAAAACATTCTCTCGGAGGGGCAATAATTAATGAAGAAGGGAATATCGAATAGGGAGATTGAGGAAAGACTTAAGACCTCTGTCGAGCATCTTACTCCTGATATAAGGAGCCGTATTATCGAAAGATGCAAAGAAGAGTCAGAACCTGTACTCATTCATCACAAAAACAAATCACATTTAAGAAGAGTCAGACTATATCAGATTATAGCGGCAGCAGCTGTGCTATTTCTAGCATTTAGCATAGCTATACCACTTATGCATAAGCAGAAGTTTGAAAATGTGGCAGCAGTTATCGATATAGATGTTAATCCAAGTATTGAGCTTAGTATCAACAATAAGGACAGGGTAGTTAAGGTCAAAGCTGTTAATGATGATGCTAAAGCTATCATAGAGGACATGGACCTACGAGGAACTCAGACTAACGTTGCTATCAATGCTATTATGGGTTCTATGCTTGAACACGGCTATCTACAAACAGATACTAAGTATGTTCTTGTATCAGTAGAAAGTAAGACTAAGGTATCATCTGAGGAGCTTGAACAGAAGGTATGTAGTGATATGGATACCATATTATCTAACTATTCTGTTGATGCTCAGATTTTGACTCAGGTTATGACTAATGATGACAATGTAGCTGATATATCAGATAATTATGGTGTATCTCAGGGGAAGGCAACTCTTATTAAGCATATTATGCTTATGGATAATAGCTACTACGAAGATGAGCTTAGCAGGATGTCTATATCAGAACTTGACGCTCTTCTTACTGAACTTGAAGAGAGAGTTCCAAGTGCTGATTCAATAGTTGAAATTACTTATGTAGTACCTAGTGAAGTGGATAATAATTCAGAAGTAACATCTTCTGTATATGAGGAGCCTGCAGTAGAAGTTACTGTAGAGGATGAGGAAGAAAATACAGTTTCAAGTAATGAGGCTGAAATAGAACCTGTATCTGATGAAGATGAAGAGGATAGCGTATCTGAAAATAGCGTATCTTCTAATTCAGTATCGGAGAACCAGGCAAGTGATTTAGATAACAATTTAGAGAAGGAAATTGAGGAGGAATAGTGATATGGCAAAATATCCAACACCACACATTAAAGCAACACCAGAAGATTTCGGTAAGACAGTACTTATGCCGGGAGATCCACTAAGATCAAAGTTTATAGCTGAGAATTTCTTTACAGATGCAAAGCTTGTTAACAATGTTAGAGGTGTTCAGGGTTACACAGGAACTTACAAGGGAACTAAGGTAAGCGTTATGGCAAGTGGTATGGGTATGCCATCTATAGGTATATATAGCTATGAGTTATATAACTTCTTTGATATTCCTAATATTATGCGTATAGGTTCAGCTGGGTCTATAAAGGATGATGTTAATCTTATGGACATAGTTATGGCTATGGGAGCATCAACAGATACTAACTTTATAAGACAGTTTAACCTTCCAGGAACATTTGCACCAATAGCTGATTATACTATGCTTAGCACTGCTATTAAGGCAGCAGACAAGGTGGGAGCTAACTATCATGTAGGTAATGTATTTTCAACAGATATTTTCTATGATGCTGATAATACAACTAATACAAAGATGGCTGATATGGGCTGCCTTTGTGTAGAGATGGAAACAGCTGCCCTTTACATGAATGCTGCTAAGGCAGGTAAGAGAGCTCTTGGAATCTTTACAGTTTCAGACCATATTCTTAAGGGACAGGGACTTTCTCCAGAAGAACGTCAGACATCATTTACACAGATGATGGAAATAGCTCTTGAAACAGCTGTAGAACTTGATAAGATATCATAATTTTTAGATTTTTACTGTTTATTAATCCTCTGCCATACTGGCAGGGGATTTTTTATGTAATTTTCCTTGGATTATAGGCAATTCAAGGTTGTATTTTTATGCTAAAAAAAGTATAATTTTATTGGGTTTTTATGTGAAAAATAACGCACGTTGGAGGTACACTAACACATGAAGGAATTAATGCTTGCGTATCATTCTGTAAAGAAGGAGATACGTTTTTTTGGCAAATTTAAGGGGGAATTTGTTGAAATACCATATGAGGAGTGTCCTAGACTTGAACAGTACAGTCCAGGTACTGGAGATTTTGTACTTCAGAATCAGGGTAAGAAATTCTTTGATGATATATGGGAGCAGTTTGCGAAAGATAATATTAATATTACTTTCAAAGGCACAAAGATAGATTATGAGGATCTTCAGAAGAAGATTGCTGACTACAACGAAACTAACGGAAAGCAAATCTTAAAGATTACAAAGTTTATTGAACTTCCTAATGTTTCTGAAACATACGAAGCAATAAGCAAGTTCTGTAATGAAACTCTTGATACATTCGAAAAAGAACTTCAGGACAATGAAACAAAGCTTATCTTCAGAAGAAGAAAGAGTTTATTCGAGGAGCGTAAGCAGGCTCTTGATGAGAATGATGTAAATCTTTGCCTTGTTGGTACATATAGTGCTGGTAAGTCTACATTTATCAACGCAATTATTGGAAAGAGAATCCTTCCAGAAAGTATCAACTCTGAAACAGCAAAGATGTTCAAAATCAGGAATGCTGAGAATCCTAGAGTTTCTTTTGTTGCAAAAACTAAGGCTGGCGTTAAAGACGATAACATCTCTATCGCTTGGAATGAGCCACTTGGCCAGTTTGAACTTGAGAGAGTTAGCATGATATCTGATGAGAATCTCAGAAAGATGCTTGAGAGAGAAACAACTCAGGTAGCTGAGATGGGACTTAGACAGCATGAACAGCTTTGCCGTATCCTTAAGGAACTTAATGATGTTCCTAACCATGAGCAGGAAGACGGAAGTGCATATGTTAACGGTGTAATTGAAGTTGAGTATCCTATTCCACTTTGCAAGAATGTAAACTTTACATTCTTCGATACACCAGGTACAGACAGTAACTCTAATGAGCACCTTCTTATCCTTAAAGAAGCTCTTCAGAAACAGACAAACTCAGTACTTATCGTTATATACGAGCCAACAAAGATGGAAGGTACTGGTAACTCTATTCTTTATAAGCTTATTAATGGCTTTAGAAATAAAGATAACAAGAACGATGATAATAATGTATCTATCGACCTTGCAAGATCATTCCATGTAATCAACCAGGCTGATACAAAGAGTAGCAAGGATCTTAAGCTTCTTCGTAACAAGAAAGTTGCTGTTACACTTAAGGAAGAAGATAAGATTTACAATGAAGAGGCTATGGAAATTGACCTTTCTCAGGAAAGATTATTCTTCGTTTCTTCTAAGGCAGCATACATCAGTAAGGCTATTAGATCTAATATCGATCTTGAGGATGAGCGTACATGGCTTGCTAACCATAAGCAGGAAATCAACAATGAGCCTACCAGAGACCCATTCACAGATGCTGAGACAAACATAACATCTGATAATGGATTATTCTATAAGTATGATAAGCTTGCTAATGCTGATTTTGAAACAAAGCAGCTCATAGCTGACTGTGAAGAAGCGGCTGAAAACTGTGATAATTCACTTGATGGTGTAATTAAGCGTATATATATCAACTCTGGTATGTATGCTATAGAGCAGGAAATCGTTAAATATGCTCAGAAATATGCCTTATCTGTAAAAGCTAAGGGCTTATATGATGGAATTAAAGGACTTGTAGATTTCATCAAGGCTGACTACGAAGCTATTGAGAATCAGGCAAGACTTTCTAAGGAACATATTGAGAAGAATATCGAAATCATGAAGACAAGCATGGTAAGCGATATTGAGAAGTCTCATGAAGAATTTGTTGCTAGAATTACTAACGATTCACTTGAGACTCAGGTTCAGCAGATTAAGGACCTTGTTAAAGATATTGAAAAACGTCAGGATATGGCAAGTAAGCAGGCAGACAAGATGCAGTGGATTGCTCTTAAGCCTGAAATCTTCGAATCAAAGAACAGGGTTATTATTGCAGAACTTAACAGATACCTTCAGGATATTGATGATATTTACAAAGAGATTCGTGGTGATATCCTAGCAGCTCAGGTTAGAGAACTTAAAGATATCATCGTAAAGAAGATTAAAGAATACAAAGGTATTGATGAAAATCTTATCCGCCGTATTGCTAACATCTCTGATACAGAGATACCTGCTTCTGAAATTGGTGCTCTTAAGATGGATGATTACATCAATGAGCAGAAAGCAATCCTTATCTTCAACACAATGGATAAGAAGGCTTATAAGCGAGATCTTGAGAGAGCATTTAACCAGCAGACAGTTAACCAGTTCGTTGCTTACAAGGAAGAAATCATAAAGGTTGCTCAGCAGCGTACTGCAGAGATGGTTGAAGAATTTAAGAACAATATTGATACTATATCAGGAAGTCTTGAAATTCTTATTAAGGATGAGAACAAGGCTATTGAAGAACAGGCTAAGGCTAAGGAAGTACTTGAGCTTGTAGCTAAGAAGGACGACGAACTTAACAAGAGAATTTGGGGCGAGACGGTTTAGGAGACTTATGAGTAAAAATTCAGGCGTTAATAACAATGGAATACAGACTATTAATACTCTGAATATTAGCGAAAGCCGTTTTTCATTAGCAATATTTAAAATCAGAGTTAATGACAAGGTAGAGCTTGTTGAAGCAAATGATTTCTTCTTTGATTATGTTGGTACATCTAGGAATGATTATGCCGGTGGTTTATTTGAACGTATGGGCAATTCTGACAGAATTATGTACGAGAATTATATCAAGGAGATGTCAGCAGGTAAGATAGACTTTACTCTTGAGATAAAGATAAACAGGAAGAATAGAGATATTATTTCCTGGGCTCAGATAGAGGCTGATTATTACGGAGATGACCCTTCAGGAAGATATTATTTATGTCTTATGAGGGATATTTCTAAGAGAAAGCAGATGGAGTCAGAGTTATCGGAACTTCGTAATCTCTATATGAAGGCAATCTCAAGTAGTGATGAGATGATTTTTGACTACAACATCGATACTGATATGTTTATGTATTATAAACTTACAGAAGAGAATGGTGTTATAGTCAACAGTCCTAACGTAAGAGTTGATTTCTTAAAGAACCTTAGCAGTAGTAGGGATGTATATCCAGATGATTTGGTTTATTTCTATGATTTATGTAGAGAAACATTAAACCATCCATTTGATATTAGATTTAGAAGGTCTAACCAGAAGCCAGGCGAGTATACAAGGATGCGAGTTCATGCATCTGTAGAAAAGAGCCTGACAGGACGTCCATCAAAGATAATTGGTACTATTAGACCTATAGAAGATATAAAGGATAATTCTGATAAATCAGGATTTAACGAAAAGGACGAACTCACTGGTATCATGAATAGAACCACTGCCAGAAAGCATATTGAAGAGTTCCTTCTTAGTTCTTCTGTAGACAGTCCATATGCTCTTCTTATTTTAGATATTAAGGGCTTTAAGAATATTAATGATACACTTGGACATATCTTTGGTGACAATGTTCTTATTCAGGTAGCAGACACTATTATTGAGAATATAGGACGTAATGATATAGTTGGACGTCTTGGTGGTGATGAGTTTATCATCTTTATCAAGAACATCGGAGAGTCTGCTATAGTTGCTATCTGTGATAAGATTAGACGTGAGATATGTAATATTTATGTTGGTGAAGATGCCAAGATAGATGTTTGTATAGGTGCTATTTTAGAGCAGGATCACAGCATAACATGTCAGGAACTTATTCAGACTGCAGATGCCGCTTTGTTTGAGCTTATTACAAAGGGTGGTACAGGTCTTAATATAGCTAAAGAGATTGTTACTAAGCCAGCTGAACTTAAGCTTTCATATGTAGCTGATATGAACCTTAGATCTGTTCCAAAGAACACAGAGAAGCGTCTAAGCGAGCTTATATTTGAGCTTCTTGAACAGGCTAAGGACATCGACAAGGCCCTTGATACAGTACTTGCTCTTGTAGGTGAGAAAAAGGATCTTTCTCGTATTACCATGTTCAGACGAGACGGTAGCGAGCTTTGTATTACAAGACAGTGGATATCCAGAGGATTTGCTGCTAAGAATCCAGAAGAAACATCGCTTTACCTTGAATTCCAAAACAAGATGAAGGAAAACTTCGAAGAAGATGGTATGGGAATCATCAACAGCGATTCTGTTATGAGATTTAACCCTGATAAGGCACGAATTATGCTGTCAGAGGGTGCAAAGTCCATTATGTACTGTAATATGATGGAATTTGGCGAGGTTGTAGGCGTTATAGCATTTGTTGACTGTGTTAATGAAAGAGAGTGGTCTTCAATTGATTATAAGGCATTTAGAACTATTACCCGTATGATTTCAGCATATACATACAAGGCTGAGAGTTTTAAGAATAATAAAGAATAATATGAATTAGTAAAGCGCTTGCCATAAGGCAGGCGCTTTTTTTACATAAAAAAAGACCGTATCTTATAGATACGGTCTTTACTATTATTACTATTAGTCTGGCTGTGAGAATGGAACACCTTCAGGCTGGAATGCAAACTTAGTTGTGAACTTAACAACGTCGAATGTATTAGGATGAGGTATTTCAATAGGTGGAATAGGTACAACCTGATAATTACAATATGCAGGGTACTGATCAATATCAGCCATGTAAGTAATGAATGGATATTCACGACCATGGAGGATAAGACATTCACCTTTCTCTTTACAGAATCTCTGTAACTCAGTAACTGAGATAAGTCTACGTTTCTCAGCACCACCTGGACCCCAGGCATCAATCTCACCACAGAGGAAACTGATTTCATTAAGAAGATCTCGCTCACGTGATGTAAGGAATACCCAGTTATCACAGTTACCTTTGATTGTATCTGCATCTTCGCCATATCTACCCTTAAGCTGGTGGATTGACTGCGCTACAAGAACGAATCTCATGTTTCGGCTTCGAGCAGCAGAAATCATTGAAGGCATATCTGGAATCTTTGGTATGTTACAGAACTCATCAAGTACGAAGTTAACACGGATTGGAAGGGCAAGTGATGCCTGTCTCTGTGCTTCACCGATGAGGATTTCATATACCTGCTTGATAAACATAGTTACAAGGAAGTGACATGTTGTCTTTTCATCAGGTACGATTACGTAAACAGCAGTCTTTTCATGACCAAAGAGTCTGATATCGAATGTATTTGCACAAAGCATATCAGTAAGTCTCTTGTTAAGGTTGAATATGGCAACCATACCATAAAGAACTGTCATGATAGATGAAATAGTCTTTTCATTCTCACCAAGAAGTGTACCCTTGAAGAGCATACCAATTGTATTAGAGTTGTTCATCTTACCTGCAAGAGTCTTAAGTGATTCAAGTGAAGACTGAGAGCAGAGTGATGTAAGTGAACGAATATTTACTGCGTTCTCAGCTGCTGCAGCCTCAAATAAGAGGTACATATTAGCTGTAAGAAGTGTTTCAGCCATCATTGGATAGAGGATATCAGTTGAATTCTCTTTCTGTGTTGCTGAAAGTGTTGCTGCAAGGTCGTTTACAAGGTTGTTAGCTTCATCCTTACGACCTGTACGGTAGTACTCGTATGGAAGTGAAAGTGGATCCCACATGTCTCCGTAACCGATATCTCGGAAGTTAAGTACTACTACTTTATAGCCGTTCTGCTTAGCAAAACCAGCTGTTCTAACATAAAGTTCGGCCTTAGGGTCGGTACATACGAAAGACTCGCCAGCACGAATATATGTATTGATTGTTGGCATAACGAAAAGACGTGTTTTCTTGGAACCTGTAGCACCGAAGATAAGTGTATGTGTATCACGTCCATCAAGATAGCCTGTATTACCATCACTCATGATAGGAATACCACCAGTAGGATAGTTAGGAGCGTTAAGGTCTACTCTTGTTGCAGATGACTGTATCTCTTCGATACTAGCCCAACGTGTCTGACCAGTATTACTCTTATATCTGTTATTCTTAATCTGACTACTACTCATTTTATTACCCCTCCTTAGCTGTCATACTGTGCAGTAAATACACGAGTATTGTTCTGTATAAGTTCTGATACGTACATTCCGTCAGGAGCAAATGCACTAATCATACCCTTAGTAACAACTCCATCGTATGGTGGAGTAGAGGTATATACTGAATAAACAATATCTTCTGCAAGTCTATCAAGCATCTCATATCCAGCAAAGTACTGATCTTCACGAAGCTTATTAACAGAAGAAACAACCATAGCCTCTGCTTCAGCATCAAGGTTAAGACCATAACCTGAAATCTCACCCTTAATGTAGCTTGCAAGCTCTTCTGAATCTGGAAGTTCCATCTCGATAACTTCTATTCTAAAGAAGAGAACGAGAAGCTGCATAAGCTGTTCAACAGCCTTAGGATCATAGTTATGAATATTGAAGATGAACATAATATCATCATCCATAGATGAGAGATACTTCATTATGTTAATGAAGTTTTCTTCTTTAAAATGTCCAACCCATTCACCAACTTCAATAGAAAGAATACCCTTGTATTCACTTCTAAATCCAGCTGCATCACGAATCTTTTCAGCTATTTTTTCGATTTCATGGAAATTAGTTTTGTCTGGAATATATTCAAGATAATATTCGAAGTACTTAACGTTACCATAGAATTCTACGAGATTCTGGCTAGAATCAAGATACTGTGTAAGTAATTTTAAAAGATTAGAACGGTCGATACCGTTGTCACATACCCAAAGTAAATCAGGAAGGACAAGACCTTTCTTTGCCTGGAACCTTGTTAGGTTCTCACTAAAACGCTGCCAACGCTCAATTACATCTTTGAATCCGCTAAGACCTTTGAGCGCCATGATTTGGTCATAATATGCATTTTCTGCCATTAATGTAACCCACCTTTCATAATTATGTGTAGTGTGAATTCTGTCACAAAACGTCTAGTCTGATTTTATCATACTTTTTATTGGAATGAAATATCAAATGTGGCTAAAGATGTGTTATTTTCGGAATTATTTGGGGTATTGTCCATGTAATAAAAACGACAACCATCAAGAGTGAAATTGCCATACATAATTGCGTTGTTATAGACATTATATCCAGTACCTGTTACATCGTTGCTGGAAAGGTATGAGAGAATTCCACTTATGCAGGTGTTGGTATAATCAGATGAAGATGCGTTAGCACCTTTTTCTATAGAAAGTTTTGGTTTTCCTGATGAGCTTGATGTGAAAACAAGTTTTATATCTGCATCGGCACCAGCAGAATTTAAAACAGAATAATTATCTGTTCCATCAGCTGCAGTTATTGACATGCCGTAATTTGCTAAATTTTCATTTAACCCACTAACGATATCAGATTTTGATAGATTTTGGCTAACTGGAGCTGATATCTGGTTAGCTGATGCTGAACTGTTATCAGATACAGAAACTTCTGAATTAGAATCAGAAGATGAAGCGTCAGTAGAACTAGCATCAGATGCTTCATTACCGGAAGCGGAAGCACTTGTATAATAATATGGATCAACAGGTTCTGCTTTATATTCTGTTATTACATTGTTAGATACAATATCAGGGTTATTGATACAGTCGTTACAAATATATCTTTCTACACCTAGGATCTCATATTTCTTACATTCTTTAACCTCACCGCAAAATGAGCATGTGTTCTTTTGACCACATGATGTAAACGAAAGTAGTAGAAAAATAAATAATAATAGAAGAACTGGTTCGTTTTTGAAAGAATTGTTTGTTTTCATACTATATATAATACACCAAATTAGAAAAAGAACAAAGATAAGATATGTGAATAAAAAATAGCCTCAGCATAATGCTGAGGCTTACGTGCGTGACAGGATTCGAACCCACGACCTTCTGGTCCGTAGCCAGACGCTCTATCCAGCTGAGCTACACGCACATCTACGGATTTAAGTCCAATAGATAATCTAACATACTGATGATTAAATGTCAAACATTAATTATCATGAAATAAAACAGAATTATGCGTAGAAAAAAGGAAAAAAAGAAGAAAAAGAGGAGGGAGGTATAATGGGGATTATAGATTTTAATATGGTTTTATTTGTAGGGTTAAAACAGGATTAACCTGCAATAATTAAAAGGTGAATACGTGCCCATAATATGAGAATGATAACAACTGACAACAGTGTCAATAAATACTGAAATGTTGATTTTGTGGAGAAAAATGTGGATAAAAACAATGCTATGACACAAGTGTCAAAACGATGGATTATTATGGAAATATACTGTATATATCTTCTATGAGAAGGGCTGGTTTATAGAATTACATACAATTTATCTTGCTTATTATAGGGGGAAATATATGGGGATTTATACCTAAAACAGATCTGCCAAGATAAAAACATGAACTTAAAAATACCTGAAGCCAGAAATGAAATAATGTAAAAAATATATAAAAAGTGAAAAATACAGTATTTATAAAGAAAATTTAAAAAGACAAAACAAGAGTTAATAAATAACTACAAAACAGGATACAAGAGAATAGTTTACATAACATGAAATGCAGTTTTTCCATTTTTTTGGTCTTATATACAGTTGTTTTAAACTAGATAATAGATTTTGACTAAAAAAGTCATATTGGTATATTTAGTTGTTATGTAAACTACAATTTTAGGCCTTTATTCTTTGAATTTACCTTGAAGAACCGTCTGAAATATTAACTACAATCTTTCTAACATTATTCACAATGCCTTGACGGTATAGTAATAAGAAATTATAATATATGCATAGTTTTTGACTAACTATTCATACCGGGTTATAAATGTTGAGGGGAGGGACTGATATGACTTTTTTGGATGAAGAAAATGATGCTTTAGGCGAGATTACTAATATCTTTGCTGGTGCAGCTGCATGCAGTCTCTCAAATATTACGGATGTTGATGTTGATATATCCGTACCTAATTTCAGGGAAGCCCAAGCAGGGGACAAGGTGGTTGATACTATGAGCAACTGCTTTGGTTATAGATTCAAGTCTCCTTCATTCTCAGATGGTTTTTGTTTTGTTTCTTTCCAGGGCGAATATAAACGCTTTGCCAGATTATTTGGCGTGAGAAAGAATGAAGAGTATGTTAGCCACATGATGAAAAAAATCATCTCAACTGGCTTAGAACCTGTTGAAAGACTTATGGAAAAGACCATAAATATTGAGGTGTTAAAGAAGGTTTCAGATAACTTTGACGTTTCATTTATGGCCAAGAATTCCGGGTATCTTATAGTTGAGTTTAATATGATTATTGATGATGACATAGAAGGGAAAATCGTTGTTGTTTACCCAGAAAGAACAGCTAAGACTATGGCTTCAAGATTCCTTTCAGAAGGAATAGCGGTAACAACAGTATAAAGTATTATGAATACATCTAAAATTGAAATCGACAGAATATTCTTATGCTCTATAGATTCAGCGAAGGCATTTGTTGAATACAATGAGTATACAATAGATCCAGACGGAGAGATATTTCAGTATATATTGCAGCTGTTTGCTAGAAATTATGACAATACAGATGCTAAGAAATGTTTCTTTAAGCTGGATTCTTTTATTGCAAGTATATTACCAGAGGACGCAGCTGGATTTGATGCCTTTGTAGACGTTATAGCAGACGAGATGCATACTCTTATGCAGGATGCTGTAGACCTTCCTTCAGGAAGTGGTATATTTGTCTGGGCAACAGTAGAAGAGCAGCCGGTAATAGCCTTCTTTAAGCTTAATTTCCAAAAGAGATTAGCTTGTGTAGTAGATGATGGAACTGTTGAATTTAAGCAAAGAGGACATCTTCTTCCAACACAGACACAGAAGGAATATGACTACTTCTATATAAACATCATGGAACATAAAACATGGATGACTGATATGATTTGCCATGTAGATAACGAGTCAGTTAATTATATGGCAGAGAAAATACTTAAAATTAGCCTTGTTAAATCTGAAAAAGAGGCTGTTAAGCAGCTTCAGGATACAGTTATCGATACTATTAAGGAGTGCTACAAAGAAGAGGCTCCTAAGAAGGTATTTGAGTATAGACAGTCAGTTGTAGATGAGGCTGAGGATTTTGGCAATATTACACCAAAGAGAATAGCAGAAGTAGTATTTGCTGATAATGAGGAAGCTAAGGCTGTATATCAGGAGAAACTTGAAGAAAGAGAGATTCCAAAAGAGAAGCCTGTTGAAGTAAGTAATAAGACAAAAAGATCTCTTAAAAAGAAACAGAAAATTGTTACAGAAAACGGTATAGAGATACTGGTTCCAATAGAATTCTTGGAAGATAAATCTATATTTGATTATAAACAGGACTCCCAGGGAGGAATATCAATCTTAATCAAAGATGCTGGTGGTCAGTTAAAATAACAAACGCTAAAAGATGAATTAACATTAAAACTAGAATTAATAAATAAACAAAAGAGGCTATCATAGCCTTTTTTGTTTACCACAGCAACCTGTGGCAGTATATATAAGATTTTCGAGGATTAACCTATAAGGTAACTTGGACCTGCATATATACCTAACTATTCATTCAACAAAAAAGAGGATATACCTTTCGGTATATCCTCTTAATTATTGCTTTAATTTATGGATTAGCCCATAACTACTTCTACGCTATGAGTCTTTCCATCGCCGAATGCTGGAAGAATGTTGCCTTCGATAGCATTGCCATCAACTGTAACAGACTTAACACCCTTGCATACGTGGTTTGGATTAGAAACCTTGATATCGTATGTAGCACCACGGAACTCTCTCTTAGCCTTAAGACCATCCCAAGCAGCTGGAATAGAAGGATCAATTCTAAGTCCGTCGAAGTCAGCAGCGATACCGAGGATGTACTGAGATATAGCAACCATGTTCCAAGCAGCTGTACCTGTAAGCCATGAGTTCTTACCCTGACCAAAGTTCTTGCCTGTCTGGCCGATATCAGCACCAGCATCCTTACCACCAATCATCTGACCGTATACGTAAGGCTCTGTCTTATGAAGATCAGAAGTCTCTTCTGTGAATGCAGGAGCAATTTCTGAATAATATTTGAATGCCTGATCACCTTCACCAGCGTAAGCAGCAGCACAGATTATCCATGCGTTGTTGTGAGTGAAGATACCAGCATTTTCCTTATATCCACCTGGATATGTAGAAATTTCGCCGTACTGGATGTAGTACTTTGTAAATGCTGGGTTATTAAGTACAAGACCATGCTTTGTATTAAGTCTTTCATCGATAGCTGCAAGAGTCTTCTTTGTAGCATCTGCATCAATATCAGACATAATAGCGAAGCCCTGTGGCTCGATGAAGATCTGGCCTTCTTCACATTCCTTAGAACCCATCTTTTCGCCGTTAGCGTCGTAAGCACGAAGGAACCAGTTACCATCCCAAGCAGAATCCATGATGTTTTTCTTCATCTTATCGATTTCAGCCTGAGCCTTAGCTGCTTCATCATCCTTACCGAGGTGCTTAAGGATTGATACATAGTTAGGACCTGTGTATGTGAAGAGTGTAGCAACCATAACTGACTCAGCAATCTTTGAGTAGCCACCTTCTGCAGCAAACTTAGGGTTTGTATATGTCTGGAATGACTCACCTGGAGTATCTGAGAAGCATGAAAGGTTTACACAATCGTTCCAGTCAGCACGCATAGCGAGTGGAAGACCATGAGGTCCAAGGTTGTTAACGATGTGATAGAATGAAACCTTTAAGTGCTCAAGCATAGGTTGAGCGATAGACATATCATTATCATAAGGTACCATCTCATCAAGGATTGACCAGTCGCCTGTTTCCTTAATATAAGCTGATACTGAAAGGATTAACCATAATGGATCATCTGAGAAGTCTCCACCGATATCTGCGTTACCCTTCTTTGTAAGTGGCTGATACTGGTGATAGCATCCACCATCTGGGAACTGAGTAGAAGCGATATCAATGATACGTTCTCTAGCACGATCTGGAATCTGGTGAACGAAACCAAGAACATCCTGGTTAGAATCACGGAATCCCATACCACGTCCGATACCTGATTCGAAGTATGAAGCAGAACGTGAAAGGTTGAATGTAACCATACACTGATACTGGTTCCAAATATTAACCATACGGTTAACCTTGTCATCTGGAGTATCAACGCTAAGGATACCAAGAAGCTTATCCCAGTATGCCTTAAGACCAGCAAGTCCAGCAGCAACCTTTTCAGGTGTGTTGTACTGCTCAATCATAGCAAGTGCTTTTTCCTTATTTATTGTCTTGCCATCAGCTTCGAACTTCTTGTCAACTGGCATCTCTACATAACCAAGGATGAATACAAGAGTCTTTGTCTCACCTGGAGCAAGAGTAATCTTCTTATAATGAGAAGCAACTGGAGACCAACCATCTGCAAATGAGTTGTTAGCCTTGCCTGCTTCAACAGCCTGAGGATTGTGGAATCCGTTGTAAAGACCGATGAATGCATCTCTGTCTGTATCATAACCATCGATAGTATCATTTACAGTATAGAATGCGAAGTGATCACGTCTATCTCTGTATTCTGTCTTATGGTAGATTGTTGAATCCTTAACTTCTACACGACCTGTAGAGAAGTTTCTCTGGAAGTTTGTGCAGTCATCCTGAGCATCCCATAAACACCATTCTGCAAATGAGAAGAGTGAGAATGTCTTTTCGCTAGAACCTTCATTCTTAAGTACTACCTGCTGAACTTCACCATCATAATCCTGAGGAACGAAGAAAGTAACTTCTGCTGAAAGATCATTCTTCTTACCTTTGATAATAGTGTAGCCCATACCATGACGGCACTCATAAGAATCGAGCTCTGTCTTTACTGGTGACCAACCTGGGTTCCAGATTGTTCCATTATCATTAATATAGAAGTAACGTCCACCCATATCGATAGGAACGTTGTTGTAACGGTAACGTGTAATTCTTCTAAGTCTTGCATCTTTGTAGAAAGAGTAACCACCCGCCGTGTTAGAGATTAGAGAGAAGAATCCCTGTGTACCTAGATAGTTAATCCATGGATATGGAGTTCTAGGTGTAGTGATGACATACTCTCTATTCGAGTCATCGAAATAACCAAATTTCATATAATGTCTCCTTTTTCTGTTTTTTGATAACCGCCTGCTTTGTGTGCAAACGCTCTGTCATAGATTATACAAAAAATAAGACCTCATTACAAGAAAAATGATACACAATGAAAGCATAAAAATATCAGTAAAATAGCGAGGTTTACGCATGTTATGTAACCTAATTTGAAAGAAAAAATAAAAAAATGCAAAAAATGCCATAAATTCCCTTTTTCTCATCGTATCTATAATATCAGCTGGTTAATTTCATGAATTGGTTATTAGGTAAAAAGATTAGAAATGGAATAGAAAAGAGAGGTAGATATTATGAAAAAAAGATTTATAACTTTAGTAATGCTTGGGGTTATGGCAGTAAGCACATTAACAGCTTGCGGTAACAAGGATGATGAGGGAAGAACAAGAAACAAGGCTGTTGCTTCCGACTATGAAGAATATATGTATGAACCAAGTTACATGGCAGATGCAGAAGCGACTGAATATGCCATTGATGATGGGGATTACTATTATGAAGAACCATCGCATGCGGAAGCAGATACTAATGGTGTGATGCAGACCAGCAAGTCTCAGTACAGAGGCAGTACACTTAGCGATGATGATAATGGAGCTAAGAATTCTGATACTCAGGTAAAAGAAGACAAGATGGTTTATGAAGCTAATCTTACTATTGAAACCCTTGATTTTGATAAAACATATAGCGACTTATTAAAACTTATTGATGAATGTGGCGGTAGAATTGACAGCGAAGAGTACGATGCAAAATACCAGTCATATACATCAGATTCAAGATACAAAGATGGATATCATACAACAAAGCAGGATTATCTTGTTATAAGAATCCCTGCTGATAAATATCAGGACTTCATGAACAGTGATGAGACTCTTGGTAATGTAATAGGAAAGAATCAGAATACATCAAATATTTCTCAGCAGTATTACAGTACAGAAACAAGAATAGAACTTCTTGAAGGTCAGCTTGAATATTATAAGCATCAGCTTGAACTTATCGAAGAAGAACTTATGGATGTTGAGGATTATGACTATGTTATTAGTCAAATGATTTACCTTGAAGACAGAATTATCGATGTTCAGGATGAAATCAACATGTATAAGAATAATATCGTTACTATGGACAGCCAGGTTGATTACGCAACTATCAGACTTACTCTTTCAGAAGTTAAGGAATATACAGAAATCGTTACTCCTAGGGAAGAAAAGAAGAATACATTTGCTAACAGATTTAAGAAAAATGCCAAGGCTGCATTCAAGGGCTTCACAAAGTTCTGCGAAAATATCCTTTACGGTCTTATGTTTGCTCTTCCATATATAATCATTACAGCAATAGCTACACTTATCATCGTTCTTGCAGCAAAGAAGCATAAAAAGAATGCTCTTAAGAAGATTAAGGTTGCACCATATGAACCACTTCCAGAAGTATTACCATCTGTAGCAAAGAAAATGGAAGAGGAAAAAGCTGAAAATGCTAAAGTAGAAGAAACTAAGAAAGAGGAAGAAAATAAATAATAAGAGATAAGATACTTTAATAATAATCATATGTTATAATTTAATGCCGAAGGTAAAACTTCGGCATTATTTTTAACTAAGGAAATTATATGAAACATTACGAACTTATAGCACCATGTCATTTTGGATTAGAGGCAGTGCTAAAAAAAGAAATAATAGATCTTGGATATGATGTAACCGAGGTTCAGGATGGCAGGGTGTCATTTGCAGGTGATGATGAGGCTATAGCCAGAGCTAATATTGGTCTTAGAACTGCAGAGAGAATACTTATTAAGGTAGGCCAGTTTGAGGCTACATCTTTTGAGGATTTATTCCAGGGAACCAAAGGGCTAAGCTGGGAGGATTATATTCCTTCTGATGGTAAGTTCTGGGTGGCTAAAGCTGCAAGCGTAAAAAGTAAGCTCTTTTCACCATCGGATATTCAGTCTGTAATGAAGAAGGCTATGGTTGAGAGGCTAAGACAGACCTATAATTTGGAAACATTTCCAGAAGATGGCCAGTCATTCCCTGTTAGAGTTTTTATTCATAAGGATATGGTAACTGTAAGTCTTGATACTACAGGGGATTCCCTTCATAAGAGAGGGTATAGAAAGCTGACAGCCAAGGCGCCTATAGCTGAAAATCTGGCAGCAGCTCTTATTATGCTTACACCTTGGCATGCAGACAGAATATTAGTTGATCCATTCTGCGGAAGTGGAACCTTTGCAATTGAAGCAGCGCTTATGGCTGCCAATATAGCGCCAGGGTTAAACAGAAAGTTCACTGCTATGAACTGGCCACATATTGTTAGTAAAAAGGTTTGGGATGATGCATTTGAAGAGGCAAGAGAAGAGGTTAATAAGGATGTAGAAACCGATATTCAGGCCTATGACCTTGACCCTGCTATGGTTAATATCGCCAGAGAAAATGCCAGACTGGCTGGTGTAGATCATATGATTCATTTTCAGACCAGAGATGTTAAGGATTTAAGTCATCCTAAGAAATATGGATTTATTATAACTAATCCACCATATGGTGAAAGGCTTGAAGAAAAGGAAGCTCTTCCTGCTCTATATAAGACACTTGGTGAGAGATATAAGAGCCTTGATAGCTGGTCTCTTTACCTTATTACATCATATGAAGGTGTGGAAGGAGATATAGGCAGAAAGGCTGATAAGAATAGGAAGATATATAACGGTATGCTTAAGACATACTTCTATCAGTTTATGGGGCCAAAGCCTCCAAGGAGAAAATAGTTGGAAGACAATATTGGATTTAATGATATAGAAAGAAAAACTGAAAAGATTCCAACTTATGTGAAAAGTACTCTTTGGCTGATTATTGCATCTTTTGTTTTTTGCTTTGGGCTTATGTATGTTTATGTAACAGTGAAAGAGGCTGGAAAAAGTAAGGAAAGTAGCAGGCATATTCTTGATGACTGTCAGGAAAAACCTGCCAAGGTATCCCCGTCTGCAGATGACGATTCTCATATTAATCTTGGAAAGTATTATTCTAACAAGATTACATATATTAATAATATTGCTTCGAAGAAGTTTTATGTTCTTATTAATATAAGAGAAGGAAATGATATAACCGACTTTGAAGAGGATGGAATATCTCTTGAGGCAGGAAAGGGAGTTAATTCTTGTAAACTCTATGAATCCAGAGAAAGAATCGTAGTGGAAGTAGCCTTTGATAACTACTACGATTTAGAATATGAGAAGGTTGAAGATGACATAGTTATAAAAAAGAAAGCCATAAGTCAGGAGATACCATGCATAGTTATAAGAACTGACGAAGAACTTGGGGCACTATGTCAGGGGTTAACTAAGAAACTGGAAGAAAAAGACTTTAATATCTATTTATTAGGAAATGAAGTTGATATCCTTTCAGAGGATGACTATTTAGCATTTGTAAACTTTGTTAAGCCATCTTATTATGTATTTTTTGATGCTGTAAGCAAAGGGGCAGGAGAATTAGAAGTTACATCTTATTGTAATAGTAGATATTTTATTCCTGGAGAAAATAGTGTAACTTTTTCTGACAGGCTGCTTGGAACTATGGCTAAATCAGGTTCCGTAAAAGTTACAGGTGTGGAAATATGTAAAGATGAAGATATAGTTGGGAAGATGACTATACCTGCCACACATGTAGTGTTTGCCTATGGCAAAGAAGGGCAAATAGATTCTATTAATAATGGTGAAAAGAAGGATGCTCTTATAGGGGCTGTTATTGATGCATTAACAAATGAAAGGAAAGATAAATGAGTACTATAGTATTTGCAACAACTAACAAGGATAAGGTTAGGGAGATTAGCGAGATTACAGCTGGAAGTGATGTTAATATCCTTACAATGAGTGATATAGGGTATGTAGAAGATATAGAGGAAGACGGAACTACCTTTACTGAGAATGCAACAATTAAGGCTAAAGCAGTAGCTGACTATATTAATACATCAAAAACTGACTTAAAGGGTGCAATTGTACTTGCAGATGATTCGGGTTTAGAGATTGATTATTATGATAAGAAACCAGGTATCATGAGTCACAGATGGCTTGGTGACAGAACATATACTCAGGCCATGCAGGATGTTCTTAAAGATATGGAAGGGGTTCCAGATGATAAGAGAACTGCAAGATTTGTTTGCTCCATGGCAGCAGTGCTATCTGATGGTCAGGTTATTACTGTATTAGATACTATAGAAGGAATAGTTGGTCATGAGATTATTGGCGACAATGGATTTGGCTATGACCCATTCTTCTATGTTCCAGAACTTGGATGTACAACAGCCCAGCTTAGCACGGAAGATAAGAATAAGATAAGCCACAGAGGTAAAGCTCTTAGAAATATAATAGGAAAATTAAAGGACGCAGGTCTCATATAGAACAAAAAGAAGCTTCGGATTATCTGAAGCTTTTTATTATAGTGGGGGATGAGGTGCCAGGCTCCAGTGGACTGGAGCAGAAAAAGACCTTCAGTTAAAACTGAAGGTCTTAGCGAGCGGGTGATGGGAATCGAACCCACGTGTACAGCTTGGAAGGCTGTCATTCTACCATTGAACTACACCCGCACATTATTTAATTAAGTCGGGGTGACAGGATTCGAACCTGCGACCCCCTGGTCCCAAACCAGGTGCTCTAGCCAAACTGAGCCACACCCCGATATACTGCTTTATCAGCGGCACAAGTTGTATTATATGAAAAGCTACCCTGCTTGTCAACACATTTTTTATTTTTTTTAATAATGTATTAAAACATAGGTAAAACTTGCCTTTCTGTGTTATTATATACAGGATTTTAAATTAGTTAGGAGAAAAATATAGAATGAGAAAGACAAAGATTATATGTACAATAGGTCCATCCTGTGAGAATGAAGAAACTCTTACAGCTATGTGCAAGGCTGGTATGAACGTTGCCAGACTTAACTTTTCACATGGATCTCATGAAGAACATACTAAGAAGATAGAACTTGTCAAAAAGGTTAGAGAGAAATTGGGTCTTCCAATTGCTATTTTGCTTGATACAAAAGGACCTGAATATAGAATAAAAACTTTTAAAGATCATTCAGTGGTAATTAATGAGGGGGATACATTCACGTTTACAACTGCTGATATAGAAGGTGACAACACAATCGTATCTGTTAATTATCCTGACCTTATTAAGGAACTTAAGGTTGGAGACATGATTCTTGTTGCCAATGGTATAGTTAATTTTGAAGTTAAGGAACTTAAAGGGGATAAGGCTATCTGTACCTGCGTTGCAGGTGGTAAGCTCTCTGATAGAAAGAGTATGAACTTCCCTAACAAGGTTCTTAAGTCAGAATATCTTAGTGAGCAGGATAAGGATGATATCCTGTTTGGACTTAAACATGATATAGACTTTGTGGCTGCTTCGTTTGTATCTACAAAGGATGATATAAAGGCAATAAGAGATCTTCTTGATGCTAATGGTGGTAAAGATGTTGACCTTATCGCTAAGATAGAGAACAGAGCCGGCGTTGATAATGTAGAAGAAATCTGCGAGATTGCTGACGGTATCATGGTTGCCCGCGGTGACCTTGGTGTTGAGATTCCTTTTGTTGAGGTTCCTGCAATACAGAAGTATCTTATCCAGAAGTGCCGCATGCTTGGAAAGAGAGTTATTACAGCAACTGAGATGCTTGAGTCTATGATTTATAATCCAAGACCAACAAGAGCTGAGATAAGCGACGTTGCCAATGCGGTATATGATGGCTCAAGTGCTATTATGCTTTCGGGAGAAACTGCAGCTGGTAAATATCCGGAAGATGCAGTAAGAAATATGGCAGAAATCGCTGAGTATACAGAACAGCATATTGATTATAAAAAGAGATTTGCCAAGACTGATTATACAATTAAGAATACTATCGATGCTATCAGCCACGCAACCTGTGCTATGGCAATTGATGTTAATGCAAAATGCATCGTTGTTAACTCTGTTTCGGGTAGAACTATCAGAATGGTCAGCCGTTTTAGATGTCCATGTGACATACTCGGAACAACAACTAACGAAAGAGCTTGGAGAAAGCTTAACCTTAGCTGGGGTGTTATCCCATACCTTAGCCAGGAGTACAATTCACTTGATGTTATGTTCTATCAGTCACTTGTTAAAGCTAAAGAATTATTAAATCTTGAGAAGGGCGACAATGTTGTTCTTACAGGCGGTATGATTAACGGTACAAGTGGCAATACTAATACACTTAAAATTGAAACAATAAACTAGCTAGATTTTCTTTTATTTAGCTGTGTTTTATGGTAAAATATTATGAGTCCGAAACATAATATTTGTGTGAGTATATATGGGGATTAATTAAGGCTATTGTTAATCCATGGTGATAGCCGTTAAAGTAAAGGGATTTAGCAGTTATGGAGTATTCAGAAATTGATAAAATATGTCTGCGTTGCATGAAGAGAAGTGACGACGCGGACATATGTCCATATTGCGGTAAGGAGAAGAAGGGACAACTCACTTGGTCTAAGGCCCTGGCTCCAGGAACCGTTCTTAACAATAAAATTCTTATTGGTAATATTCTTGGTAAAGGTGGATATGGCATTACTTATATCGGATACGATATGCTCCTTGAGTATCGTGTTGCGGTTAAGGAATTTTTTCCTGATGAGATGGTTGACAGATCTTCAGATGGAAAGACGGTAACTGTTCTTGATGAAGTTAACGGCGAAGAATATCAGAAAGAAACCACTGCTTACCTTCGCGAGGCAAGAGTTCTTGCAGAGTATTCTAAATTCCCAGGTATTGTGGCTATTAAGGACCTGTTTTATGAGAATAATACAGGTTACCTTATTATGGAATTCCTTGAACAGGGAAATCTTAGAAAATATATAGACAGTCACGGCGGATGGCTTGGAGTTGAAGAATCACTGGAACTTATGGAACCAGTAATAAGCATTCTTGGTAAGCTTCATAAAACAGGACTTATACACAGAGACATTAGTCCAGATAATATTATGATGGACAATGATGGCTCTGTTAAACTTATAGACTTTGGTGGCTCTAAGAAAATTGGTATCAGTAACCAGCAGGTATTCCTTGGTAAGTGGGGATTTGCTCCACTTGAGCAGATGCTTAGTAAGCTTTCTGAGCAGGGACCATGGACTGATATATATGGTATTTGTGCCACTTTATATTGTATGATGACTGGAGACGTCCCTCAGGCATCATATGAGCGTAATGAAAAAGATGAACTTATCGACATATCTCAGTATACAATTTCAATAGACAAGAAGATTGCTGCAACTATTATGAAGGGTCTTTCTATGAACCCTAAGGATAGACAGCAGAGTATTGATGAGTTATACAAGGGACTTTATGGCAGATATCCTGATGAAAAAGGTGCTCCTAAGACAGGACAGGAAGAACTTAAGATTCTTAAGGATAGGAATGGCCGTGTATGGTTTGGTGAGTATCCTATGAACGAAGTTACAGGGGCTCATCTTACAAGTGACATTATCTATGGTGAATATGACAGTGATGGTGTCGCACAGGTTGATGATGAGAAGTACCTTCGTCTTCCAATTTACAAAGAGGTTACTAACGAAGTTAACCTTGCTTTCGTAAAAGTAAAACAGGAAAAAGAGATAACAGGTTATAGATACTTTAAGTTTAATATGCTTCCATGGCGTGTGATAGAGCAAAGAAAGAATCGTATCACACTTATGTCAGAGTACATCATCGATTTTATAGCATTTGATGATGAGAAGTACTTAAAGATGAATGACAGGGAAGTTTCTAAGGTTAAGCATGGTATCTACTGGGAAAAGAGTAAGGTAAGAGAGTGGCTTAACAGTGTGTTTGTAAGACGAGCATTTAACGATCAGGCTAAGGCTAAATTACAGGTTACATCTGTTAATACTCCGGTATCCAGTCTTTCTGACAGAACAACCTATGATAAGGTATATTTACCTTCAATAGAAGAAATAAAGTACGGATTTGATACAGATATCTCACTTGTTAGAGGTAAATGTAAATCAAACGTTTCTTCAGATAATCCACCATGTTCACAGTATGCGTCAGCTTTATCAAATGGTGCAACTAATGATGGTGGCTACGGACTAAGATCTCGTGGTGAAATTGATAGAGACGATTCATATAGATGTGCAGAGAATTATATTGGACATGAGATTCTCTCAGGTAAGCTTAAAGAATGGAAGCTTAATAAAGGCGCTGGTATACGACCTATCATCTGCTTGTTAGATGAAGATATATCGAATATGCCTTAAGCGCTAAGATGGGGAATTAGAAGTATGAGGACTTATGTAATCAGTGATATTCACGGACAATATAAGGCATATCTTAAGATGCTTGAGCTCATCGGATTTAAAGATGAGGATTTCATGTATGTTTTAGGGGACGTAATCGATAGAGGTCCCGATGGTATTAGTATCATCAAAGATATTATGAGTCGTGATAATGCAGATATGATTCTTGGCAATCATGAGTTTATGCTTATCAATGCTGTGAATTATCTAAAGAGTAAAGAAAGCGAAAAAGGAAAAGTAAAAAGATCAGATGATGGACTTACTCCATTTGAACTTTGGACACATCCTTGTAATGGCGGAGAAGGAACCTGCCTTGAATATATTAATCTTCCTTCTGAACAACAGGATAAGATTGAAGAATATTTAAAGAGCAGATCTCTTATTAAGCGAGTTTGTATTAATGATAAGATGTATCATTTATCTCACTCATTTTCAGTTCCAAAGACCTTTGGAAGAACACTTAAATATTCCAGAGCTTCTTATAAAACTGCTGAAACTATTGTGTGGGAGAGTTTATTCGATAGACCGTGTGATTCACCACTTGGAGAGAAAGAATTTGCTTATAAGGATGATATATATATAGTAGGACATATATTTACCCAGAGGCTTGGACAGATGGATGAAGAAGGCAAGGGCAGCATCTTTATGTCAGATAATTACAGGGGGTACAATGTAATTGACATAGACTGTGGTATGGCTCTTAACAGCAGGTCAAGCAGACTTGCCTGCATGTGCCTTGAAACAGGAGAGATATTCTATGTTCCACTTCTTGATGATTAATATGATGGACTAGGAAGATTATTATGGAGGATGTGATTAATGGATAAGGCATTTATACCAAAGGGGATGACTGTTACAGGTAATGTTGAGTGTGATGGGGACCTTACACTTGAAGGTGAAGTAATAGGTAATGTTTCTATAGAAGGAACTCTTGAACTTAAGGGAAGTATTAGAGGAAATAAGCTTAAGGTTGGTAGAGTAGAACTTACTGAAGGCGTTATTGAAAGTGATATTGAATGTAAAGAATATCTCAATGTAGGTAAAGAAGTTACAATTTTTGGTAATATTAAGGCAACTAAGGCTGATATCGATGGTGCTGTTAAGGGTGATATCGATGTTGATGATAAGATTTTAGTTGGTGGAAGCGCTGTTATTCAGGGTAACCTCAACGCTAAAGAAATCGGTATCGATATGGGCGCTAGATGCGATATTGATTTTACTAAGAATGCATATAAGGATCAGAGAGCAGCAGAGTTCTTTGATAATTATTTAAAAGAGCATAATTTTGCGTAAAGGGAGAGGCTATTTTAGCCTCCTTTCTTTTGCAAGGAAAAGAGGAATAAAGTAATGAAAAAAGGACTAACATCATTGGTGCTAGTTCTTGTTTTATGCCTTTGCACATTAGCTGCATGTGGCAAGAACAAGACAGCGTCAGAAGACAAAACAGTAATCAGAGTAGGATCATTAAAAGGACCAACATCTATAGGTATCATAAAGATGATGGAAGATGATAAAGATGGCGCTAATTATGATTTTACAGTAGCAACTCAGGCCGACGAACTTGCGGCAGGAATAATCAAGGGCGAGCTTGATATTGCCTTAGTACCTGCAAATATGGCCAGCATCTTATATGGCAAGACAGAAGGAAAGATTAAAGTAATAGATATTAATACTCTTGGTGTGCTTTACTTTGTTGGAGCAGACACAAGTATCGATTCTTTAGACAAGCTTAGTGGCAAAACTATATACTTAACAGGTAAGGGAACTACACCTGACTACGTACTTCAGTATTTGCTTGGTCAGGCAGGAGTAGAGGCTAAGCTTGAATATAAGTCAGAGGCAGCAGAGGTTGTATCTGTTCTTGCTAATGATAAGGATGCAATCGGCTTCTTACCACAGCCATTTGTTACAGCTTCACTTGTTAAGAATGATGCACTTAGCATACTTCTTAATGCTAATGATGAGTGGAATAAGCTTCAGGGAGATGGTGGAAGCAAGATGGTTACAGGCGTAACTGTTGTTAGAAGCGAATTCTTAGAAGAACACCCTGAAAGAGTTAAGGCTTTCCTCTCTGATCATAAGGCATCAGCTGAATTTGTTAATAGTGACCCAGCAGCGGCTTCTGTTTATGTAGAAGAATTTGCTATTATAGAAAAGGCAAAGATAGCTGAGATGGCTATACCTTATTGTAATATTACTTATATTGATGGAAACGAGCTTAAGTATACTCTTAGTGGATATCTTTCAGTATTATATGAAATGAGTCCAGAATCTATAGGTGGTAAGCTTCCAGAAGAAGATTTTTATTATAACTAGTTGAATTTATGAAAGATTTAATAGCAGGCATAGTAAAAAAGATAGTCATTATCCTGATTTGGATTCTTATTTGGCAGGGCGTAGCTCTTCTTATAAATAATGATATTTATTTTGCTGGGCCGATTGACACAATAAAAGAATTATTTAGCTTATTTGGAAGTTCTGAATACTGGCTTACTATAGCCAATTCTTTAGGCAGAATACTTGCAGGCTTCCTTATAGCATTTGCAGTGGGATACGGCCTTTCTTTTGTGAGTTATGGTTTACCTATAATCAAAGACTTTATGGGGCCTTTTGTCTCTCTTATAAAGTCTGTACCAGTTGCATCTGTAGTTGTTATGCTTCTTATATGGTTTGGAAGCGATAATATTACATATGTAATAGCATTTATGGTGGTATTTCCAGCAATCTATATTAGTATGCTTGAGGGACTCGAGAGCACTGACCCTGATATGATTGAGATGGCTCGTTCTTTTAGAATGTCAAAGCTTAAAACATACAGGTATATTTACAGGGCTGCCTATATGTCAAGTTTAAATGCTGCCATAAAAGTATCTATTGGCATGTGCTTCAAAGCCTGCGTAGCTGCAGAAATTATAGGACTTCCATCTTTGTCTATAGGTGAGCATATCTATATGGGGAAGATATATTTTGAGACAAAATCAGTCTTTGCCTGGACAGCAAGTCTTATAGTTCTAAGTATAATAGTTGAAAAAATCCTTCTTGCCATAGTTAACTGGTGGCAGATAAGAGGTCTTGGAGTTGGTGTAAGACCTGCTTTAAAACTTGAACGTTATTTAAAGGATAACCCACCACTTAAACCTGTTGATATAGTACTTAATGATATAACCTGTTCTTACGGTGAAGATGAAGTAATAAAAGACTTCTCATATAAGTTTGAAAAAGGTAATATTTACTTCCTTATAGGAGAATCAGGAGAAGGTAAGACTACATTACTTAATGTTATTGGTCAGGCATTTCCAGAAAGCAGCCGTTTGTTTCAGGAAGACAGGCTGTGTCCGCTACTTACAGGGCTTGGTAATGTTTGCATAGTAAATCCAATTTATACCTATAATGAAATAGGCTGGTACTTTGAAAAGGTGGGACTTGATGTTACAAGTAATCTTCCGATTCTGGCGCTAAGTGGTGGTATGAAAAGAAGAGTGGCGCTTCTTAGGGCCTTGCTAGCAGATGGAGAAGTAGTTTTACTTGATGAGCCATTTGCAGGACTTGATTATGAGAATAAAGAAAAAGTAGCTTACCTTATTAAAGAACTGCAAAGAGACCGCTGCGTTATTGTGACAGGCCACAGCAGGGAAGATGCTGATCTGCTTGGAGCAGTAACTGTAGAACTTACTCATTAAAATATAGAAAAATCCCTAAAGTATAAGGAAAATCAGGAATTAATTTATACACTAGACTTTATAAAAATATGTATGATATACTTACTTGGTTGACTTGTCTTCACTTATGGAAGAAGGTCGTAAAGATTCACAATGAAGGAGTAATAAAATGAACATCGAAAAATTAGAACACAATATGGCAAAGCTTACTATTGAAGTATCTGCAGAAGACTTCGATAAAGCAGTTGATAAGGCATATCAGAAGAATAAGAATAAGATTAGCATTCCTGGATTCAGAAAGGGTAAAGTACCTCGTCAGGTTATGGAAAAGATGTATGGTAAGGAAGTATTCTTTGAAGATGCTGCTAACATCTGCATTCCAGATGCTTACGCTAAGGCATATGATGAGTGTGAAGAAGAAATCGTTTCTGCTCCAGAGATAGATGTTGTTACACTTGAAGTTGGTAAGCCATTCGTATTTACAGCAACAGTTGCTCTTAAGCCAGAAGTTGAACTTGGCAAGTACAAGGGTGTTAAGGTTGATAAGGTAGAAACAGAAGTAACAGACGAAGATATTGAGAAAGAAATCTTAAAGGCTAGAGAAGGTCAGGCTCGTCAGGTTGCAGTTGAAAGACCAATTAAGGACGGCGACTTAACATCTATCGACTTTGAAGGTTTTGTTGATGGTGAAGCATTTGAAGGTGGTAAGGCAGAGAACTACTCACTTACAATTGGTTCAGGTGCATTTATCCCAGGTTTCGAAGATCAGCTTATTGGTAAGAACTCTGGTGATGAAGTTGAAGTTAATGTTACATTCCCAGAAGATTATCATTCAGAGAAGCTTGCAGGTAAGCCAGCAGTATTCAAGGTAAAGATTCATGAAGTAAAAGAGAAGCAGATTCCTGAACTTGATGATGATTTTGCTGATGATGCAGGATTTGATACAGTTGATGATTACAAGGCTGACGTTAAGAAGAAACTTGAAGAGAAGAAGGCTAATGATGCTAAGAAAGCTAAGGAAGATGCAGTTATCGAAGCTATCGTAGAAGATGCTAAGATGGATGTTCCAGAAGCTATGATTAATACAGATGCTCGTCAGATGATGGATGAGTTTGCTCAGCAGCTTCAGATGCAGGGACTTTCACTTGATCAGTACTTCATGTTCACTGGTTCAACTAAGGAAGCATTCATGGAGCAGTCTAAGCCACGTGCTGAGAAGAGAATCAAGGCTCGCCTTGTGCTTGAAGCAGTAGCTAAGGCAGAGAAGCTTGAAGCAACAGATGAAGAAGTTGATAAGGAATTCGCTGATATGGCTGAGCAGTACAAGATGGAAGTTGATAAGATTAAGAGCCTTATCGGTGACGTTGAAAAAGAGAATATCAAGAAAGAAATCGCTATCAAGAAGGCAGTTGATTTCGTAACAGACAACGCAAAAGAAAAATAATATATAAACCATATTCCAATGCATCGGTCTTATTATCGTATAATGTCCGGTGCATTGGCTTTATAAAAGGATAATTAGGAGGAAAAACTATGAGTGGAATTTACAATGATCTTGTACCTATGGTAGTAGAGCAGACTAGCCGTGGTGAACGTTCATATGACATATATTCAAGACTTTTAAAGGAGAGAATCATCTTCCTTGGTGATCAGGTTACTGACCTTACAGCAAGTCTTGTTGTTGCCCAGCTTCTTTTCCTTGAAGCAGAAGATCCAGATAAGGATATCCAGCTCTATATCAACAGCCCAGGTGGTTCTGTAACAGCTGGTATGGCTATATATGATACTATGCAGTTTGTAAAATGCGACGTATCTACAATTTGTATTGGTATGGCAGCTAGTATGGGGGCCTTCCTTTTAGCTGGTGGTGCACAGGGTAAGAGGTATGCTCTTCCTAACGCTGAGATTATGATTCATCAGCCTCTTGGTGGTGCACAGGGACAGGCTACAGAAATTGAGATAGCTGCTAAGCATATCTTACAGACAAAGGAAAAACTCAACCGTATGCTTGCTGAAAATTGTCATCAGCCATATGACATCGTTGCAGCAGATACAGACAGAGATAACTGGAAGACAGCTCTTGAAGCTAAGGAATATGGTCTTATTGATGAAGTTATCGAGAAGAGACCAGGTTCAGACAGCGATAAGAACAAGAAGTAATTAACTAAATTCTAAGGAGATTATACCAAGTGGCAGGAAAAAATTCCGAAAGCAAGATAAGATGTTCATTCTGTAACAAGTCTCAGGACCAGGTTCGCAAGATGATTGCAGGACCTGCTGGGGTTTATATTTGTGATGAATGCGTTGAAATCTGTGCAGATATAATTGATGAGGAACTTGATGGCGGCATTAATGAAGAGGGAGACTTCAGCGAAGATAACCTTGATATTAAGCTATTAAAGCCAGTTGAGATTAAGGCATTTCTTGATGATTATGTTATTGGTCAGGAACTTGCAAAGAAGATTCTTTCGGTTGCTGTATATAACCATTACAAGAGAGTTACTGCACCTAAGAACCGTGATGTAGAACTTCAAAAGAGTAACATTATCATGGTTGGACCTACTGGTTCAGGTAAGACATACCTTGCCCAGTCTCTTGCAAAGATTATTAATGTTCCATTTGCCATAGCTGATGCTACAACGCTTACTGAAGCTGGTTATGTAGGTGAAGATGTTGAAAATATTCTTCTTAAGCTTATACAGGCAGCAGATTATGATGTTGAAAGAGCTCAGTATGGTATAGTCTACATCGATGAGATAGATAAGATTACTAAGAAGAGTGAAAATGTATCTATTACAAGAGATGTTTCAGGTGAAGGTGTTCAGCAGGCACTTCTTAAGATTATAGAAGGTACTGTTGCATCTGTTCCACCTCAGGGAGGAAGAAAACATCCACATCAGGAACTTATTCAGATAGATACAACTAACATTCTTTTTATTTGTGGTGGTGCCTTTGATGGTATTGAGAAGATAGTAGAGGCAAGACTTAATAAGAAGTCTATAGGTTTCAATGCTGAGATAGGTTCTAAGTCTGATAAAGAACTTTCAGAACTTCTTAAGGATATTACTCCTCAGGACCTTGTTAAATATGGTCTTATTCCAGAATTTGTAGGACGTGTTCCTATTAATGTTTCACTTGAGGGACTTGATAAGGAAGCTCTTATAAGAATTCTTGAAGAGCCTAAGAATGCCCTTATTAAGCAGTATCAGTGCTTATTTGGAATGGATGATGTTAAGCTGACATTTGAAAAAGATGCAGTTGAAAAGGTGGCAGAGCTTGCTCTTGAAAGAAAGACAGGTGCCAGAGGTCTTAGATCTATTATGGAAAATGCCATGATGGATGTTATGTACAGAATTCCATCTGATGAAACTATTGAAAGCTGCGTAGTAACTAAGAATGCTATTACAGGCGAAGGAGAACCTCTTGTAGTTCATAAGGAAAGCAAGAAGGCTGCTCCAGCAAAAAAAGCACGTAAAAAAGAATCATAAAATATGAAGATTAAAAATGTTGAATTAGAATGTGTCTGCGGTGTTACCAGTCCTATTAAGGAGTGTACACTTCCTGAGTTTGCATTTGCAGGTAAGAGTAATGTAGGAAAGTCATCTCTTATCAATGCTCTTATGCAGAGAAAATCTCTTGCCAGAACATCTGCCCAGCCAGGAAAAACACAGACCATAAACTATTATAATATTAATGATGAGCTATATTTTGTGGATTTACCGGGATATGGCTATGCACGTGCTTCAAAAGAAGTTACAGCCAAGTGGGGCAAGATGGTAGAACGCTATCTTCACCAAAGCAGTGTTCTTAAGGCAGTGTTCCTGCTTATAGATATAAGACATGAGCCAGGAAACAATGACAAGATGATGTATGACTGGGTTGTAAGCAGCGGATATAGCCCAATTATCATAGCTACTAAGCTTGATAAGATTAATAGAAGTCAGATTCAAAAACAGGTCAAATTAATAAGAACAAGTTTGGGGGCATCCAAGGAAACAGTCATTATTCCATTCTCTGCAACAAGCAAAGATGGAAGAGATGATATCTATGATGTTATAGATGGTTTTTCTTGTAACTAATAAGCATTTAAAGTATAATATATAGTGGTGTAAAGGGGATACCCAATATAGGAAGGGAAGGAAATAGATATGAGATTAATTACACGTTCAGATTTTGATGGACTTGCATGTGGGGCACTTCTTCTTGAAGCGGGGATTATTGATAGCTGGAAGTTTGCTCATCCAAAGGATTTACAGGATGGACTTATTGAAGTTAATGAGAATGACTGCCTTGCCAATGTACCTTTTGTAGAAGGATGCGGTTTATGGTTTGATCATCACTCAAGCGAGCATGAACGTAATGAGCTTAAGGGTAAGTATAAAGGTGAAAGCCGTATTACTCCTTCATGTGCTCGTATCATATATGACTATTACGGTGGCAA
This sequence comes from Lachnospiraceae bacterium NC2008, assembly GCA_000687675.1. Classification (GTDB taxonomy): domain Bacteria; phylum Bacillota; class Clostridia; order Lachnospirales; family Lachnospiraceae; genus NK4A136. The sequence goes on from JHWS01000013.1 coordinate 40,098, forward strand.
AGAGAGATTTGCTCACTTTGACGATATGATGGAAGCTGTAGATAAGGTTGATTCAGGTCATCTTACAATAGATGAAGTTCTTAATCCATCAGGATGGATTCTTGTAGGATTCTTAATGGATCCAAGAACAGGTCTTGGTAGATGGAGAAACTTCTCAATTCCTAACTACAGACTTATGGAAGAACTTATGGAGTGCTGTAGAACTATGACTACAGATCAGATTCTTGCACTTCCAGACGTTGTAGAACGTATTGAGGTATACAACGAGCAGACAGAGAAGTTCAAAGAGATGGTTACATCTCATACCAGAATTGAAAAGGATGTTATTATTACAGACCTTAGAGGCGTAGATCCAATCTATTCTGGTAACAGATTTATGATTTATTCTATGTATCCAGAACAGAATATTTCTGTATGGATTGTTAATGGTAAGGGCGGCAAGGGCTGTTCATGTGCTGTTGGTTACAGCATACTTAACAGAACAAGTAATGTTGATGTTGGATCACTTATGCTTAAGTATGGCGGTGGTGGTCACAAGGCCGTAGGTACTTGCCAGTTCTCAGATGAAGAGATGGATGATAAGATTCCAAAACTTCTCGATGAGATAATCAATTATAAAGCTTAAATGCAAGGGAGCCAGTTAATTTGGCTCCCATAAATTTATAGGAGGAGCGCTAAGAAGGCGCACGTTAATATGAGCACTGAGATGAACAATGTAACCGAAGAGGTTAGCGAAGAAAAGGTATCAAAGAACTTTATCGAGCAGATGATTGATAAGGATCTTGCTGAAGGTGTATACGACCATGTATGTACTAGATTTCCACCTGAACCTAATGGATATCTCCACATAGGACATGCCAAGAGTATACTTCTCAATTATGGACTTGCTAAGAAGTATGGCGGTAAGTTCAACATGAGATTCGATGATACTAACCCTACAAAGGAAAAGATGGAATTTGTAGAGGCAATCAAGGCTGATATTAAGTGGCTTGGTGCGGACTTTGAAGACAGATTATTCTATGCATCAGATTATTTTGATCAGATGTATGAAGGTGCTGTTAAGCTTATCAAAAAAGGTAAAGCTTATGTTTCAGATTTAAGCGCTGATGAAATTAGAGAATATAGAGGAACTCTTACTGAACCAGGTAAGAAAGATCCATATAGCGATAGAAGTGTAGAAGAGAACCTTAAGCTCTTTGAAGAAATGAAGAGTGGCAGCATCGAAGATGGTGCAAGAGTTCTTAGAGCAAAGATTGATATGGCATCACCTAATATGAATATGCGTGACCCTGTTATCTACAGAGTTGCTCATATGACACATCACAACACAGGTGATAAGTGGTGCATATATCCTATGTATGACTTTGCTCATCCAATTGAGGATGCTATCGAAGGTATTACAAACTCAATATGTACACTTGAGTTTGAAGCTCATAGACCATTATATGACTGGGTTCTTATTGAGCTTGGTTACAAGGATAGCCCAGAACAGGCTCCTAAGCAGACTGAGTTTGCTAAGATGTATCTTACTAATGTTGTAACTGGTAAGAGATATATTAAGAAGCTTGTTGAGGATGGAATAGTTGATGGATGGGACGATCCAAGACTTGTATCTATTGCAGCTCTTAGAAGAAGAGGATTTACTCCTTCATCACTTCAGAAGTTCGTTGAACTTTGCGGTGTAAGTAAGGCTGATTCTTCAGTTGACTACGCTATGCTTGAGTACTGTATCAGAGAAGACCTTAAGCTTGCTAAGCCACGTATGATGGCTGTACTTGATCCAGTTAAGCTTGTTATAGATAATTATCCTGAAGGACAGGTTGAATATCTTGATGTTGCAAATAACTTAGAGAATGAAAGTCTTGGTTCACGTAAGGTTCCATTTACAAGAGAACTTTATATCGAAAGAGATGACTTTATGGAAGAGCCACCTAAGAAGTACTTTAGACTTTATCCAGGTAACGAAGTTCGTCTTATGAGCGCATATTTCGTAACATGTACAAGTATCGAAAAGGATGCTGATGGTAAAGTTTCAGTTATCCACTGTACATATGACCCTGAAACAAAGCAGGGAAGCGGATTTACAGGAAGAAAAGTTAAAGGAACTATTCACTGGGTATCAGCTAGTGAAGCAATTAAAGCAACAGTTAGACTTTATGAGAATCTTGTAGATGAAGAAAAGGGTGTATACAACAAGGAAGATGGTAGTCTTAACCTTAACCCTAACTCACTTACAATCCTTGATAACTGTTATATAGAGCCTGCTCTTAAAGATGCTAAGGCATATGACAGCTTCCAGTTTGTAAGACAGGGATTCTTCAATGTTGACTGCAAGGACTCTAAAGAAGGAGCACTTGTATTTAACAGAATAGTAGGACTTAAGAGCTCATTTGTTTTACCTAAATAATGACTTAAACTTATTTTGCTGATAATATTAGGGAAGATAGTACATTTTATATGAGAAGGGCATGGTAAATATTATATGTCATTACTTGATGGACTTGAAAGTTTAGGCCTCGGCAACCTTGAAAAGGTTGATGTAGTAGGCAAAGAGGAAGAAAAAGAAGTAAAACCTAGGGTAGCTGAAAGAAAAGTGGCTGAAAAACAGCCTAAGCCAGAGGAAACAGAAGAAAGCTACGTATATACAAAAGAGTATGAATGTCCGGTTTGTGATAATCATTTCAAGGCTACAGTAGTTAAGACTGGCAAGGCGAGACTTATTAAGCAGGACAAGGATTTAAGACCTATCTATAAAGGTGTTGATTCAATAAAGTATGATGTAGTTCTTTGTAATAGATGTGGCTATGCCGTCCTTTCAAAGTATTATGGTCCACTTCCAAAACCTCATAAAGAGTTACTTATAAAGAATATTGCAAGTAATTACAGACCTATGAAGGAGCCTGAATTATTATATTCTTATGAAGAAGCACTTCTTAGATTTAAGCTTGCCCTTGTCAATGCTGTATGCAGACAGGCTAAAGATAGTGAGAAAGCTCTTATCTGCTTAAGAACAGCCTGGCTTGTTCGTGGCATGAAAGAAAACTTTAATGATATTTCTTTTGAAGAGGAATACACTGAAGAAAAACTTGCCCAGATGGAAGAGGAGTATCTTAAGGATGCTTATGAACTCTTTATCAAGGCTCGTCAGGGTGAGACACCACCAATTGCTGGTATGAATGATATTACTTTGGACTACTTATTAGCAGTACTTAGTATTCAGTTTGAAAAGTATGAAGATGCAGCTAAGCTATTAACTGGTATCATTTCTTCAACTACAGCAGGTAGTGCACAGAAAGACAAGGCTAGAGACCTTATACTTGAACTTAAAGCAAAACTTAAACAGAGAAAGTAATATAAAAAATGGCTATCCGGTTGGATAGCCATTTTTCTATTGGTTTAATATGAATTATGCTTCGTCATCATCGAAGAATTCTTCTGTGCTCTTGTCAGCATCATCGACTTCCTTCTCATCAGCTGCCTTATCTTCAGCATCTTCAGATGGTGTAACATCTGTATATTCATCATCCTTCTTTGCTGTAGCTTCTTTTATCTTAGAACTTACTTTAGAAGCAACATCCTTGGCTTTAACAACTGTATCTGATACAAATGCTTTGGCAGAATCAAGAGCTACATAGCTTCTCTTTGACTCTTTTTCACTATCATCATCAAAGTCATCAAGATCATCGAAATCATCAAAGTCATCAAACTCTTCACTTGCGTTCTTCTTTCCCTGTAAGTAGTGGTATACGCCAGCTGCTGTTGCGCCGACAACGGCACTAAAGAGAATAACTTTTCCTAACTTTTTTGCCATATCAAAAAACCTCCATACTTTATAATTTTGCTGTAATAATTTTAATATAATTAGTTATAAAAATAAAGTGTTTTGTGGCTAAATGTGTTATTATTAATACCTGTAAAAATAGAAAATTAAAGGGATTATCTCATGAATGATAAATTTTATGAACAGAAAAAAGAAAAGCAGGATATGATGATAAATGGAGCAATGAAGATATTTGCTCTAAAGGGCTATGCCCATGCCAGTGTTGATGACATGGTGAAGGAATGCGGTGCCAGCAAGGGCCTTTGGTTTCATTATTTTGAAAGCAAGAAGGGGTTGTATTCATTTGTCGTTTCCTATGCGGTTAAATATGCAATTTTGGAATATGGAATAAAGTTAGAAGATAAGGGTATGGGACTATATGACCTTCTTCTAGAAAAAGAAAAGGTTAAGGTTGACCTTATGGGTATGTATCCATATTTACCTCTTCTTATTCTTTCTATATTAAATGAAACAGATGAAGAAGCACTTTCTCTTATGTCAGATGCAAGGGAAAGTTATATAGAAGCTCTGGAAAATATCTATGTTGGAATAGACAGAAGTGAGTTTGAAGAACCTGAGGATTCTTTCCTTATACAGAAGATGATAACCTCCACCTTTGCAGATATAATGAGAGACTATTATCATAAGCCAGTGTTTTTAAAAGAAGAGTATATCTCTGAGTGTGAAAAATATATTCAAATGCTTAAAAAATTCCTTGGTAAAAAGTAATAGAATTAAGTTGCGGTATGTGTATATTTATGCTAAAATTCATTGTTGCGTATAGTATTTTAGCGAAATAACATTAGAGATTGGAGTTATTTATGGCACAGGTTGCAGTATTAGGATATGGCACAGTTGGTAGCGGTGTTGTTGAAGTTATTGAGAAAAACAGCGATGTTATATCAAAAAGAGTAGGCGAAGATATTACAGTTAAGTATGTTCTTGACCTTAGAGACTTTCCTGGTGACCCTATTCAGGACAGGGTTGTTCATGATTATGACACAATCGTTAATGATAAAGATATTTCTATAATTTGTGAGACTATGGGTGGAATCAACCCAGCTTACGAATTTACAAAGAAAGCTCTTATGGCTGGAAAGAGTGTATGTACATCAAACAAAGAGCTTGTTGCTGCACACGGCCCAGAGCTTATTTCTATTGCTAAAGCAAATAAGTGTAACTATTTCTTTGAGGCAAGCGTAGGTGGTGGTATTCCTATCATCAGACCTTTTAATGAGGCTCTTACAGCTGAGAAGATTGACTGCATAATGGGTATCTTAAATGGTACAACTAACTACATTCTTTCTAAGATGGAGAATGAAGGTGCAGCGTTTGACACTGTACTTAAAGAGGCACAGGAAAAGGGATATGCTGAAAGAAATCCTGAGGCAGACGTTGAAGGATATGACGCTGGTAGAAAGATTGCTATATTAGCATCTTTAGTATATGGCGAAACAGTAAAGTTTGAAGATGTATTTACAGAAGGTATTACAAAGATAGCTCCTGTAGATTTTGAATATGCTAAGAAACTTGGCTTAACAATTAAGCTTATTGGTCTTGAGAAGGAAACTTCTGAAGGCAGATTTGCTGTGGTTACTCCAAGACTTATCGGAAGCGAGAGCCCACTTGCTGGTGTTAAGGATGTATTCAATGGAATCCTTGTTCACAGCAATATGCTTGATTATTCTATGTACTATGGTAGAGGAGCAGGTAAGCTTCCAACAGCATCTGCAGTTGTAGGTGATGTTATTGCTGCTGCTAAGAACCCAGGCAACCATCTTACATGTGTATGGGAAGAGAAGGCTTGCTCACTTGCAGATTATAAGAAACTTGCTCAGAAGTACTTCGTAAGAGTAGCTGGCAATATGGCAGAGCTTAAGGCAGATATCGAGAAGGTATTTGCTGGGGCTTCATTTGTACAGCTTGATAATGTAACTGATGAATTCGCATTTGTTACAGAAGAGATGACAGAGCTTGAGTATGATAAGAAGGCTGCTTCTATTAATAACATTAAATCAATGATAAGAATGTAAATAAATGTGGAGGAAACACAGATGTTAGTCGTAAAAAAATTTGGTGGAACATCAGTTGCTAACAAAGAAAGAATCTATAATGTCTGCAGACGATGCGCAGAGAGCTATAAGAATGGCGATGACGTTGTAGTTGTTCTTTCAGCAATGGGTAAGCTTACAGATGAACTTATTGCTAAAGCAAAGGATATCAATCCTAACCCATCTAAGAGAGAGATGGATATGCTTCTTACAACAGGAGAGCAGACAAGTGTTGCTCTTGCTTGTATGGCATTTGAAGCACTTGGTATTCCTGCAATATCACTTAATGCATTCCAGGTAGCTATGCATACAACTTCTGCATATTCTAATGCAAGACTTAAAAGAATAGATACAGAAAGAATTATGCATGAACTTGATCAGAGAAAGATTGTTGTTGTTACTGGTTTCCAGGGTGTAAACAAGTATGGTGATTATACAACACTTGGCCGTGGTGGTTCAGATACTACAGCAGTTGCTCTTGCAGCAGCTCTTAAGGCTGATGCTTGCGAAATTTACACAGACGTTGATGGTGTATACACAGCAGATCCTCGTATCGTAAAGAAGGCTCGTAAGATGAAAGAGATTACATACGATGAGATGTTAGATCTTGCAACACTTGGTGCAGGTGTTCTTCATAACAGAAGTGTTGAGCTTGCTAAGAAGTACGGTGTTGCGTTAGTTGTTCGTTCTAGTTTAACAAATGAAGAAGGTACAGTAGTTAAGGAGGATGTGAAAGTGGAAAGAATGTTAGTTAGCGGTGTAGCTGCCGATAAGAATTGTGCTAAGATTTCGGTTGTAGGACTTAGTGATAAGCCAGGTACAGCCTTCAGATTATTTGATGCTTTATCACAGGCTAATATTAACGTAGATATGATTTTACAGTCAGTTAGCCATGACAATACACAGGATATCGCATTTACAGTTGTAGGTGACTACGCTGATGATGCAATTAAGGTAATCGAAGATAACAAGACAAGACTTAAATATGAGAAGGTTGAGCTTGAGAAGGGCGTAGCTAAGGTATCTGTAGTAGGTGCAGGTATGATGAGTAACCCTGGTGTTGCTGCAAAGGTATTTGAGTGTATGTACAACTCAAACATCAACATCAAGATGATTTCTACATCAGAGATTCGTGTAACTGTTCTTATCGATGATAAGGAAGTTGAGAAGGCTATGAACGCTGCTCACGATATCTTTGGACTTGAAGACTAATCTTTAACTCTTAAATAACATAATTATTCAAAGAACCAGCCAGGTTGTAGTTAATCCTACAGCTTTGCTGGTTCTTTTTTGTTGCCTCCCACTGCTATATATTTCTCGTCGCCCTCCTTAGCCTATAGCTAACTCATATTTCGCCTGTGACATGCGCTCCCTTATTTTTCTAAGGCCATCAAATTTTCCTAAGCTAAACTTTCCGCGTTAAACTCGCTACAGCTGCAAACTAAGGCTGGCACCTGTTTTAGGGCGCATTTGGGCAAACCGCTGTAAAACCCGCGTGTCTTTCGTAGGAAAATGTTAATTCCGCGCTTTATAGGGTAAATCCCTACCAAGAAGTGGATGAGTCACCTAGCGCGGAATACATTTTCCAGAAAGACTAAGCACTGGTTTTACAAGGTGAAGTCCAACCAGCGCCCGCTGGACAGGTGCTTGCCTTAGTAAGCAGCTTTGCTCAGACAGTAACTGCGGAAAGTTTAAGGAAAATTTGTTA
>JHWS01000014.1 GCA_000687675.1 Lachnospiraceae bacterium NC2008
GCATCTTGAGTATCACGGAGTTCACGCTTGAGACGAGCGATTTCTTTCGCCTCCTCTGAAGCATAACTACCGGAGCCAATAACCGGAATATCGCCGTCGTTATCCCTAAACTGTGATTCCCAACGGCCTAGGGTACTAACACCGATACCTAGATTCTTGGCGCATTCAACTTGTGTAAGATCAGGATGCTCCTTACGATAGTTGATAGCATCCAACTTGAACTGCTTGGTGTGATGAATTTTTTGACGAGACATAATGAGTTCCTCCTCTTCTAGATTATACAATAGCTTAAGGGGATATCTCATTTCGTTTTGTACTATTTAGATGCTAACACTAAAACAGAATTTTTTGATAGACGGGAGGAATTGAACATGGCAAATAAAATATTAATAAGCGCAGAAAATATAGAGCAAACTTAATGATAATAATGATGAATGAATAATATTCATTGACAAAGCATAATCATGGTGCTACCATAAAATCACATCAAAAATAAAAGAGAAAAACTATGCGAACAGTAAAAGATCCAGATGTAAGAAAACAAGAAATACTTAAAGGTGCTCTTAAGGTCTTTGCAATAAAGGGTTATGACAAAACAACTATAACCGATATAGCAAGAGAACTTGGAATATCACAGGGCCTTTGTTACAGGTACTATGCTTCTAAGGAAGAGATATATGATGCGGCTTTAGAAGAGTATGCTAATTATATTTTGACAAGTAACCTTAAAAGATTTAATGATGATAATCGCTCCTTTAAAGAAAAGATATTAAGCTATGCTGGTAACTTAAAAGAGTATAGAAAGCCAGAAACTGATAATGAGGAATTGTACGAACTCTTCCATGGCCAGAACAGTCAGAAGTTTCATGACCAGCTTATGATGAATATTGCAGGCAAGCTTGTACCTTATATTGCAGAAGAACTTAAAAAAGCAAAAGAAAGTGGAGAGATTACTATATCAGATCCAGATACATATGCATATTTCTTTGTCTATGGTCAGATTGGTGTATTACTTAATACACAACATGATCCAAACAGTGTTAAAAAAATTCAGGATATGCTTATTGAGCTATTAAACTTATAATACATCCCCGGATATTTTGTCCGGGGATAAAAAATAAATAATGGATGAATGAAATTCATTCAACAAACAACAAACTATGGAGGAAATAATATGAAAACAGCAATTATTTATGAATCAAAACACCACGGTAATACTAAGAAGGTATGTGATGCTATAGCAAAATCTCAGGGAGTAAAGCTATTCGATGCAGAAGCAATAAAGGGAGATTTTCCTTGGGATGAATATGACACGATTGGATTTGCATCAGGAATAAGCTTCTCAAAATTTTATAACCATGTAACTAAGCTTGCTAGTAAAGTTCCAGCAGGTAAGATGACCTTTTATATCTATACCTGTGCCAAGAATGATAAAGACTTCGCAGCAGACATCAAAGCTATAGCAGAAGCTAATGGAGCAATTATTCTTGGAACATACGGCTGTAGAGGATTCAATACATTCGGCCCACTAAAACTAATTGGGGGAATGAATAAGTCTAATCCTGATAAGGATGAACTTCAGGCAGCAGTAGAGTTTTACAAAGATATGGAGGCAAAGTATGAAAAGTAAAATAGATTTTATTAATGGAAAAACAAACAGTTCACTTATGAAACTATTTATTCCTCTTATGTTAGCAATGACACTTACTATGGCATATAGCATGATAGACAGTTTGTGGGTAGGAAATATGCTTGGTAAAGATGGTATGTCAGCTTTAACAGCAAGTACAGCAATAGTTCTTATCCTTAACTCGCTTGCTATGGGTGTAGGTAATGGCGTTAGTGTTATGATTGCTCAGCTTGTTGGAAAGAAGGATAGTGAAGGTATAAGTAAGGCAGCAGCAACAATTATGGTAGTGTCTCTTATATCATCAACGGTAATTTGTATTTTGGGAGAAATGTTTGCGGAGGTCATTCTTACAAAGATGGGTACTCCTGCAGATGTACTTGGCCATGCTGTAAGTTATCTTAGACTCTATCTAATTGGCAATGTAGCTTTATTTGTATACATGCAGTTTACATCTATCTTTAGAGCATTTGGCGACTCTCTTTTTCAGATGAAAGGTATGCTTTTTACTGTTATTGTCAATGCTGTTTTAGATCCTGTTATGATTAGCTGGTGGGGATTTAACGGCGTAGCTATTGCTACAGTTTTATCAGAAGTATTATGCCTAATCTATGCTCTTTACTATCATAAGAAGAAGGCAATGTTTACTATAAATTATAAGGGAATGTCATTCGATAATGTAAAACTTATGTGCAAGCTTTGTATACCAACTGCGGTGCAGCAGATTATGCCGGCGGTAAGTTCTGCAGTTATGATTACATTTATTAATCCAGTTGGAACAACAGCTCTAGCAGGATACGGAGTAGCTAGAAATCTTGAACTTATTATGTTTATGCCAACCAATGCTATGTCTATGGCAGTAACATCTATTGTAGGTCAGTGCAAGGGTGCAAAACGTATGGATAGAGCAAAAGATTATCTTAAGTCTTCTATGCTTCTAGGAGGAGTTTTAATAGGAATACTTAGCCTATTTGTAATTGGATTTAGTCCTCTTCTTAGTATGTGCTTTGGTCAGGGAGCAGAGGTTGCTGCTATAGTTAGTCACTTCTTTACGATATTAAGTATTGGATATGTACTTTACTTATTAACAAGCTGCATTCAAGGTTTTATAACTGGTATAGGCAAGGCAGGGCTAGCTATGGTTCTTTTAGTCTTTTACTATGTTTTGTTTAGAATACCTATAGCTATAATCCTAAAAGCAAGACTTGGTCTTTCTGGCATATGGGCAGCATTTCTTATTAGTCATATTCTTGCATGCATTCTGGCAACTGCGATGTTATACTATAGTCAAAAATCGAAAGGACTAGAATATGAAACTAATCTTCATCCGTCATGGAGAACCTGATTATACAATAGATTCCCTTACAGAAAAGGGCTGGCGTGAAGCTGAGATTCTTTCAAATCGTATGGCAAAAACTAAGATGGATTATATATATGTATCTCCTCTTGGAAGAGCCAAAGACACTGCAAAACCAACTTTGGAAAAAACAGGAAGGAGTGCTATAGAACTTCCTTGGCTTCAAGAATTTCCTATATGGATTCCAAAGCCAGGTGGAAAAGAAGGTGAGATGAAAGTTGCCTGGGACTGGCTTCCGGAAGACTGGACTGGAACAGAATATTTTTATGACAAAGATAATTGGAACCAGAATCCAGTTCTAAAAGAATTCAAGGCTGGAGAAGAAGTTAATATGATTAACAGTAACTTTGACAACCTTCTTAAAGAACATGGATATGAAAGAGATGGAAACATGTATAAGGCCATAAAGGCTAACAATGATACTATAGTTTTCTTCTGTCACTTTGCTCTTACCTGTGTTTTACTTGGACACTTACTTGGTGTATCACCTATGGTTATGTGGCATGGATTCTGCGCCGCGCCTACATCAGTAACTACTGTGGCTACAGAAGAAAGAAGAGAGGGAAAAGCAATCTTCAGGATGCTTTCATATGGTGATACTTCTCATCTTTACGAAGCAGGTGAACCTATATCATTTGCAGCAAGGTTCTGTGAATGTTATGATAACAAAGATGAAAGGCATGATTAGTATGTTTCATCGAAATAAAAATGTTCAAGGAGAGAATAATGAACAGTACATCGCAGATTCCATACAAAATATATCTTAGCGAAAGCGAGATGCCAACAAAGTGGCACAATGTACGTGCGGCAATGAAGAATAAGCCAGCACCACTTCTTAATCCAGCCACTCATGAACCTATGAGTTTTGATGATTTAAGACCTGTTTTTTGTGACGAGCTTATAAAGCAGGAACTTGATAATGACAATGAATACTATGATATTCCAGATGAGATACGTGAATTTTACAAAATGTATCGACCATCACCTTTAGTCAGAGCATACTGCCTTGAGAAAGCACTTGATACACCAGCTAAGATTTATTATAAGTTTGAAGGTAATAATACTAGCGGAAGCCATAAGCTTAACTCTGCTATTGCCCAGGCATATTATGCTAAAAAGCAGGGGCTTAAGGGTATCACAACAGAAACAGGTGCAGGTCAGTGGGGAACTGCACTTTCTATGGCAAGTGCATACCTTGGACTTGATCTAAAGGTATATATGGTTAAGGTTTCATATGAGCAGAAGCCATTTAGACGAGAAGTTATGAGGACATATGGAGCAAGTGTTACACCTTCTCCATCTATGGATACTGAGATAGGAAGAAAAATCAATGCTGCTCATCCGGGAACTACAGGTAGTTTAGGATGTGCTATTTCTGAAGCAGTTGAAGTTGCAACAACAACTGAGGGATATAGATATGTTCTTGGTAGCGTTCTTAACCAGGTAGTACTTCATCAGAGTATTATAGGACTTGAAACTAAGGCGGCTCTTGATAAATATAACATTACTCCGGACATTATTATTGGTTGCGCAGGAGGCGGTTCAAACCTTGGTGGTCTTATATCTCCATTTATGGCTGAAAAGATCAGAGGTGAAAAGAATTATCGTATTATTGCAGTAGAACCTGCAAGCTGTCCAAGTCTTACAAGAGGTAAATTTGCATATGACTTCTGTGATACTGGTATGGTATGTCCGCTTGCTAAGATGTACACACTTGGTAGTGATTTCATTCCTTCTGCTAACCATGCAGGAGGACTCCGTTATCATGGTATGAGCCCTATTGTTTCTCAGCTTTATGATGATGGATATATGGAAGCAGTATCTGTTGAACAGACAAGCGTATTCGAAGCTGCCACTAAGTTTGCAAGAACAGAGGGTATCCTTCCGGCACCTGAGAGTAGCCATGCAATCAGAGTAGCTATAGATGAGGCTTTAAAGTGTAAAGAAACTGGTGAAGAAAAGACTATTGTATTTGGTCTTACAGGTACAGGTTACTTTGATCTCTTTGCATATCAGAAATTTAATGACAATGAAATGAGCGACTATATTCCAACAGATGAAGAACTTGCAAGAAGTATTGCAAACCTTCCTAAGGTATGATTTTAGGACTTAGTCAAAATGGAAACTAAAAAACTTAATATTATTCTTTTTCGATAGGAACTATTTGTAGTTTATATCCTAGTGGAACAAGAACTTTAAGTAAGCTGTTTATTTGTGGAGAATGAACAGCTTTTTCCATTCTAGCAATTACAGGTTGTTTAACATTGCATTTTTCTGCAAGATCTGCTTGAGATATACCCTGCTCTTCACGTATTGTCACCATAGTTCTAATTAAATCTTTTTCAAATGCTATAATGTTTTCTTCCTCAGGGGTTATTTTAAGTTCTTTTCTAAATTCTTTCCAATTACTCATTACCGTTGAACCTCCTCCTATAATCATCAAGTTCTTTTTTCGCTTTTTCAATTTCACGTTTGGGAGTTTTACGAGTTTTTTTCTCGAAATGATGAAGTAGCAAAAAAGTATTATCTTTGTAGAATGCGTACAGGATTCTGTTTGATAATGGTCTTAATTCCCAAATTTCTCCATCAAGATGTTTTGTTATAGGCTCTCCAACTCGTGTTCCCATTTCTTCAAGGATGTCTAAATAGGCAACTATTTTGTTAAAGTTGATGCGAGCTTCTTTACTGGTTGATGTTTTATTTCTGAGTTCTTTAATAAAACTTTTTACATCACATGAACCATGCTCGTCTGTGTAGAATTTAATCTTATACATTTATTCTCCTTTCATAATAACAAATTTGCTATTATATAACAATAGCAAATTTGTTATAAAAACTGCTTTTGTTTGTAGAAAAAATCAGAATAATAAACCTCCTTTATATGACTAAGATTAATAAATTGAAAAAATGCGAAGTGCACATGATACTGCGTTAAGAATAAACGCAAGAATCTTTCAATACTTACAGATATGCATAAAGATATCAGAAATTAGATTGATTGTAAATGCTTGGTGGTTCAAGCATTTGCAGTCTTTATTTTTCCATGTTTTCAAGGGCGTATTCAACAGCCTGTATAACAAAGTTAGAAAAGGAAACGTCTTTACCGGTGATGGCTTCATTAACTTTATCAATAACCTCTAATGGAAAACGTATAGTTTTGTTTTCACTTTCTCTTCTATTTGGTTTAATTTCAAATGCCATACTCAATACCTCTCTTTTAATACAAAATGTATTGCATATTACAGGATGTTGTATGCACTTAAAAATGCATGTATAATATATTGCAAATAGCAATACACAATTATTAAATTACAATATGATGATGAATTGTACTTTAGTTGATTTTGAAGATGAAAGGGAGGAAGCTGATGAAAAAGGTAGTTATATGGATAGCTTTTTTTGTATTTGTTATTGGGGGTTGTGGTGAGAAAACCAAAAAAGAAGATTCAACAAAAAGTAAAATAGAAACAGAAACATCAATAATGACAACTGAATTAAATCAAGAAAGTGTTGATATAGAAACACCAGAGGAAGAATCTGAAGAAGATATTGAAAAACAGGAAAATACAGAACCTGAGGTCAAAAAAGGGGATAGAACAAACCCTTATATCATAGGAGAAGATGCTTTTTTTGATGTATATTTTAAAGAAAATGGGAATGAATATACTGGCACAATAAAATTAAATATGTCTGATTTTTATATTTGTGATGAAAATGGATTTGCTAAGTTTGAGTTTGAAATTTTAAATTCTGATTGCGATAACTTAATTGATATGTATAACGTGATAGTTGGGAAAGCGGTTTCAGATGGATTCATAGTCATTGATGATCCATCGTGTATGACAAATGAAGCAGACACGAGTAACTTATCTTTTACCAGCGTATACTCAGGAGGAAATGGTACAGGTTATTTTAGATTCTGGGAGGCACTGGATCCAACTTATATTGTAATTACATACTGCAAACCAGAAAATGCAGATGAATATAATTGTAACAACTTTAAGGATGAAATATGGTTCAAAATAAAATAGGTGGTCAAGTATGGCTATAATTCAATGTTCTAGGTGTGGAAATGATATTTCGGATTTAGCAAAAATATGCCCCAAATGCGGAAAGATAAATTTTAACTATAAGAAAAGAGGCATTATTCTTCTGTGTCTTGTAGCGATAACTATACTAGTTATTTGTATTTTTTATGTGGTGATAAGCCAGAACTATAAAAAATATAGAAATAGCAGAATTAAAGATACAATTGAAAAATTAGAAACTTCATTTGCTACAGCCTCATATAAGGAGATTGAAGATTATATTGATGTATTAGATTCTTTGGATTATGACACATCAGAATATGAAAAACGATTAATAGAAAAAAAACAAAATGATATTTTAGCGCAGTATAACAATGCGTATGACAATTTTAATTTCGAAGAAATGGAAGTATGCATAAAGAATTTGGATGCATTGAACTATGATACATCAGATATGAAAGCTGTTCTTGAGTATGATAAGAAGAATTACAAGATAGCGAAAGAATACCGTGATGCAATATCTAATCTTTATTCAAAGTGTAGGAGTTATTCCTATTCATCTTTAAGAAGTGAGGTTAATAAAGTTAAGTCACAGACGGATTCTATCAAGAATGCAGAAGTAAATTTAAAGTCTAGAGTTGGCAAATACATTAATAAAATCCAAAAGCATGTTCTGTTCAATGCCTTTAATTCGCAATATTTATATAGCAATCAGTTTGATTTAGATTATGGGTTAACAAGTAGTTCATACGCGATAATTATTGGAGATTATTTAGAAGAAATATTGAAGGAAGAATTGTAGGAGGGTAGTATGGCTTTAATAAATTGTCCAGAATGTAAAAATGAAGTTAGTGAATTGGTGGGGAAATGCCCTCATTGTGGCTTTCCATTAAAAAAGAAAACAAAAAGACCATTATTTATAGGAATTGGCTGCGTGGCTATCGCACTAGTAGTTTTTGTTGTTCTTTATGTTGTTATTTCTAACAATAATAATAATTACAAAAAAGCGAAAAAAGCTTTCTTAGAAAATGATTATGAGGCATATAAGCAATTAAATCTTGAAGTAGATGAAAAAGAGGATTTTAAAAATTATTTAGAAAACAAACTGGATTCTATCTTGAATGAATACTCAGAGGGTGAAAAAACTTTTGATGATACGGTGTCTACTCTTTATAATATTGAAAACTATGTAGAGGAATACAAACTGGAAGAATATGAAGATGTGGCAAAAAGCATTCTCGACAGTGAGATGGATAAAATATATGAGAAGTACATAAAGGCTGAGATTTCTGGGGAAGAAGCTTTAGAAGAACTAAAGAAAGTAAAGGAAAGTATTTCAGTAGCTGACGAGGATAAATATAAGTCTACATATACAAAAATAAACAAATTAATTCAATCAAAGAAGAATTATGAAGATGCTATAGAATTTGAAAATAAAGGTGAATATATTAAAGCTTGTAGTCTGTATAATCAAGTGCTAAAAGATGATCCTAATCATGATACGGCAGTAGAAAAAATAGATGAACTTAAACCATTAATTGCAAGTGAGTATTGCGAGGAGGCTAAAGAATATCTTAAAAATGAAAATTATTCATCAGCATTAAGCTCAATAAAAAGTGCAATTGAATATAACGATACTAATGAGTATCAAAGTCTGAAAGATGAAATAACAGCAAAAAAAGAAGAATACGATACGCTAATAGAAGAACAAAAAAGGCAAGAAAAACTTCTTTCTGAGGGAAAAATAATTCAGACTGATAAAATTGAAGCAACATTTATTAGTGCCAAGCTAACAGATAAGTTATTGCCAGATACAACAAGTGGATACTATGGATATTATACTCCAAATGATAACAGTATATTTTTGGATATTAAGTTTAAAGTTAAAAATATAGGCGTGACGTCAAAAGATTTAGATAGTATTGTTGGGGCCTGTAAAGTTACATATGATGGTGCATATACATACAGCAAACATGGAGAATATTATTCGGAAGGAAATCATATAGATCCGGTATATTCGTGGGATGATATTGATCCTTTAGAGGAACTTACATTTCATTTAGTTTTTGAATTACCGTTGGAAGTATATACATCAGATAAAAGTGTTGTAGCTAATTTTACTATTGATGGAAAAGAACAACAATTAGAATACAGATAAAGAATGCTTGGTAAGATGAGCATTGGTATAGTATAGGTTAAACAGAGACGATTTTAGGAATGTTTTTTGAATTATAATTTAGAACCCCCAAATGTATAATAGCTTTTAAATCAAGAGTTCTTCGATTTGAAGAAGTGAATATTTTTATGACAAAGATAATTGGGACCAGAATCCAATTCTAAAAGAATTATACTATAGTTTTCTTCTGTCACTTTGCTCTTACCTGTTTTTTACTTGGACATCTTCTCGGGGTATCACCTATGGTTATGTGGCACGGATTCAGCGCTGCGCCAACATCAGTAACCACAGTAGTAACTGAAGAAAGAAGAGAAGGAAAAGCCATATTTAGGATGACTTCTTATGGTGATACTTCTCATCTTTACGAAGTAGGTGAACCTATATCATTTGCAGCAAGGTTCTGTGAATGTTATGATAACAAGGATGAAAGACACGACTAATTTTCTTTCTATCTTTAAAAACTTATAGTATTAAAATACATTAGGGAAAACAGGAGGGCGCATATGAAAGTTCAGAAACTACGTATTACAAGTTTACTATTATCGTTAGTATTAGTTGCAGTATGCTTTACTAATACACTTAATGTTGAAGCCAAGAAAGGGGCTGCTTCTCCAGCACAGTATGCAGCAGTATTCGATGCTTCATATTATGCAGCAAAGTATCCTGACTTAAAGGCAGTTTTTGGTACGGATGAGAATGCATTGTTTAATCATTTTATTACATCCGGTATGGCCGAAGGAAGACAGGCAAGCGAGGAGTTCAATGTTCAGGCTTACAAGTCAAGATATCCAGATTTGGCAGCAGCATTTGGTAATAATCTTCCTCAGTATTATATCCATTACATTACTTCTGGTAAGGCAGAGGGGAGAAACGGCAAGGCAGGGGCTACGGTAAGCCAAACACCAACCAATGTTACAGTAACGGTTCAGACACAGGCTCCAGCGAATACTACTTCATCTTATGTTGATCAGGTTGTGGCACTCGTAAATCAGGATAGAGCATCCAATGGTGTTGGAGGAATAACAGGCTCACCAGCTCTTAACGCTGCTGCACAGAAGAGAGCAGAAGAATTAATACAGTCTTTCTCACATACAAGACCTAATGGTACATCATGTTTTACGGTATTTGGTGAATGTGGAATATCATATAGAGCCGCAGGTGAGAATATTGCCTGGGGGCAGAGTTCTCCTGCAGCAGTTGAAAATTGCTGGATGAATTCATCTGGTCATAGAGCCAATATACTTAATCCTTCATATGGAAAGATTGGAGTAGGCGTAGTTGAAGCTGGTGGAAGACTGTACTGGGTGCAGCTATTTACAAATTAAAATATAAATTATTAGACATATAGTTTTTATCTATTATCTACAAAAGGGTTCTTCAATTTGAAGGACTCTTTTGTTATAATGCTAAATAGGGGACAAATATACTTTACGGGGTTACGCTATATGAAGAATAAAATAATAGGGCTAATTAGCGCACATATATATGAAGAAGATTCCGTTAGGATAATCGAGTACATCCAGATGTTTGCCAGGAGATATGATTACAGAGTTGTAAACTTTGTACCTGGTACTCTTTATAAAGACGGCAAGACTATTGAAGATTCAAAGTCTTTGTACATGCTGAACTTTAACAAACTTGATGCACTTATTATCGATGCGGAATTTTTTGCTTCTAGGGCATTTATCGATGAGATAGTAGATAAGGCAAAGAAAGCATCACTACCTTGCTTTATACTTAATGAAATCTACGAGGATGGTATTAGCATCATATCAGATGATGATATGGCTTTCGCTTCTATATTCATGCATTTTCTTGGTCAGCATAAGGCTAAGAAAATTGCCTTCGTTTCTGAAAAAGACACAGCACTTACAAATCATTATTTAGATTTATATAAGAAACTTCTATTAGAGTCTGAGCTAAGCTTTGAACCTAATATGCATATTAGAGCTAATCAGATAGAAGATATCAAGAAGGAAGATGCCTACGGGGCATACATCTGTATGGAGGATGCATCGGCATATAAACTTATGTCTCATCTTGACAGTCTTGGACTGTCTATACCTTCTGATGCAATTATTGCTGGTCTTTCTGGCAATGCAGATTCCTTCTACAAAAAGAAGAAGCTTACAACCTGCCTTAGAGACAGGAAGGCTATGTGTGAGCTTACTATCAAATGTATTCACAACACTTTCGAAGAGATTCCACAGGACAAGATTTTTAAGGTTCCATCTGAGACTTTCTTCTCTGATACATGTGGCTGTATAAGTTCAGGCAGAGACGATGCAGCTGATGTTTGTGGAAGACTTATAGAACAGATAGATAACTATTATAAGATTGACGCAAGACTAAATAACTTAGCTGACCGTCTTATGGATAGGGAAAGAATAGAAGAGGTTGCCACAGTTCTCAATGATGTTAATGAGAATGGTTGTTTTATCTGCGTAAGAAACTCCTTTATGCAGGATATCTTTATGGATGAACAACTGCCTGATGGCATGAACTTTAATGATAGTTTCTACGTTATAGCGGATAGCGGTAAGAAGAAAAGACTATGGAAGTCTTTCGACTTATCTGAACTTGCCCCAGATCTTAATAAGCTCCTTAACAAGGAGGAGCCTGTTATTATCTTGCCTATCACATTTGGTCATGTTCAGTATGGATATATTGTTATACACGACAAGAACTTCTCAGAAAAATGCCATAGGATAGAGCATTTTGCAAAGACGCTGGGTAGTGCTCTTAACTGCTATGCATGGGATAAGAGAATCAGATTTGCCAACAGACAGCGTAACATGGCTGACGATGAACTGTTACTTCTTAGAGACAGGGATATCTTTACAGGTATGTTTAATTCAGCTGGTTTCTATAAACAGCTTGAGAAGGTTAAGGAAGTATGTATAGATAATGATGAGAGTCTTATTCTCATGTGTTTTGATATAGCAGGACTTGGAGATATTAACTCTATATATGGTCATTCAGAAGGTGATGAAGCTATACATACCTTCGGTAAGATTCTTCAGGAGAATGTTACAAGTGATTATATCTGCGGACATATAGGTAGTGATGAATTTGTTATTGCTACTCATACAGCAGGTAACTGCGCTCTTGAGATAGAGGCCTTCTTAACAGCACTTGATGCATATCTTGAAAACTACAATATGATTTCATCTAAGGAATATTCGATTAAGATTAATCAGGCTTATCTTACAGTCCAGCCTGATAAGTATACTGATCTTAAGATGTTTATGGATGAGGCATTTGCGAGAAAGTCTACTATAAAACAAAGTAAACTTAAATCTGGCTCGTCAAGACCTGGAGTACCATCAGAGAATATTAGTGATGAAGACAGAAGGAATATCAATGTTATCCTTGATGATAATAAACTTACTTATGCCTTCCAGCCAATTGTTGACGCAAGAACAGGTGAGATATTTGCCTACGAAGCTCTTATGCGTACAGCAACACCAACTCCAATTTCTCCATTTAAGATTTTGGAAGTTGCCTCGATGGATAACAGACTTTATGAGATTGAATACTTTACTATGTTCAACGTTCTTAAGATTGTTTCTGAGAACAAGGACAAGTTTAAAGGACGTAAGGTATTTATAAACTCTATTCCAGGATATACCCTTAATAAGAATGATTTCTCTAAACTTGGAAGGTTATACAGCAGTCATTTTGAAAGTATGGTTGTTGAGATAACAGAGCAGACTGAACTTGATGAAGATAGTTTGAATACTTTCAAGACACTTCATAATGAGAATGGATTTGAAATTGCTATCGACGACTTTGGTAGTGGATATGCAAATACATCAAACCTTCTTAGATATATTCCGAACTACGTTAAGATTGACAGACTTCTTATTAGCAATGTTGACACTGATGAGAAGAAACAGCATTTTGTAAGGAATATTATAGAGTTCGCTCATGATAATGGCTTTAAGACTTTGGCTGAAGGCGTTGAGAATGAAGAAGAACTCAGGGCGGTTATCCAGATGGGTGTAGACCTTATTCAGGGTTACTACACTGCAAGACCAGCACTTGAGATTCTTGATAATCTTCCTAAGGAAGTTGGAGACAAAATTATTGCCTGCAACCTTTCTAATAAGAATATGCCTAAGCGTAAGATATACCACGATAATGGTGAGAAGCAGATCTTCCTTATGAAGCTTGCTCTTGAAGAATACACTGATATTGTAATCTCATCACCAGAAGTAACTATCGTAGGTAATATGGACTACGGCGCTGAGATTCATATTAAAGTAAAGGATGATATAGAAACTACTATCCGTCTTAGAGAGGTTAATATACGTGGAGTCAATGACCTTCCATGTATCGATATAGGTAACAACACCAAGGTTACACTTATTCTAGAAAATGATAATGAGCTTGGCGGAAAAGGAATCAGGGTTCCACAGGGTTCAAAACTTGTTACTGCAGGAGATGGTAATCTTACTATCTTTGCCAGTGATAACAGAGGCTATGGAATCGGTAATAATTTTGAAGAACCATTTGGAGAGATTGTTCTTGGTTCAGATGGTGAACTTGATATCTCTCTTATTGGAGACGGCTGCATCGGCGTAGGCGGCGGTTCGGGTCCAGAAGAGGGTATAGCATTTGTAAGAGGAAAATATGATATAGGTCTTACTGGCCTTAAGTGTATAGGCATAGGAACAGTTACAGGTATGGCTAAGGTTAACATCAAGGAATGTAGCCTGGAGATGAGTACCAATGCTCTCGAATGTGTATGTATTGGTTCACTTAATGGCCCTCAGGATGTTTCTATTGAAGACTGCAAGGTTGTGCTTGATGGTGAAGGAAAGAATACCTTCTGTGGTATCGGTTCACCAGAAGGACTTCACGGCGGCGTAAGTGTTAACAGAGCGCACGTTATGGTTTCTGGTAAGGGTAAAGACGTTTACCTTATTGGTAACTGCGCTGGTGGATATAAAGTTGAATTTAAGAATGCAAGATTCGATCTTGATGGACAGGGAACCAATGTAGTTGCCCTTGGTTCATACAATATGAATGGAGACATAGACCTTAAGGACGGTCTTGTATCAATTAACATTCATGCAGACAATCCGATAACATTCGGTGCACATAAAGAGAATATTGAAATTAGGGATATTGTGGCTCAGATCCAGCCACCATCAACAGAGATAACCTGACCTGTCATATAGGAACTTCCATTTACAACTGACAGAAGGGCAGCAGCAACATCTTCAGGACTGCCAAAACGATTTGCAGGTATTTCCTCAAGCAAAGCAGCTCTGTCATCTTCTGATAGATGGGCGTTCATGGAAGTGTCTATGAATCCGCAGGCAAGGGCATTGACCTGGATACCACTTGGAGCAAGTTCTTTTGCAAGGGCTTTAGTGAAACTGTTGATTCCACCTTTGGTTGTGCTATATGCAACTTCCATAGATGCTCCGACGCAGCCCCAAACAGATGAGATGTTTACTATATGGCCACTGTGGTTTGAAAGCATAAGCTTTGTAGCTTCTTTAGATACATAGAATACAGAATCGAGATTTACGGAT
Organism: Lachnospiraceae bacterium NC2008; assembly: GCA_000687675.1. GTDB lineage: Bacteria > Bacillota > Clostridia > Lachnospirales > Lachnospiraceae > NK4A136. The sequence goes on from JHWS01000014.1 coordinate 14,735, forward strand.
ACTATATTTTTCCAGTCTTCTTCTGACATATCCTGTAAGAGACCAACATATGAGATACCAGCATTGTTAACTGCTAAATCAAGATGGTCTATCTGGCTAAATACATCTTTTATAAAGCTATAGGATGCAACATCACCTGCATATGTCTTAACTTTAATATTATGTGAAAGCCTAAGCTTTTCTGCATATTCATTTAAAGATTCGATATTGTTCTGGCATATAAGATGAAGGTCATAGCCTTCTTTTGCAAGGTTTGTAGCTATTGCCTTACCGATGCCTCTTGATGCTCCTGTAACTAATGCTGATTTGTTCATATTATTCTCACAATTCTATGTTAATATACCTTACATCTAGGTTTGTTTTGTTTGATTTATTATACAATAAGATAATTGATATGTAATGTAAATATAACTTAAAAGTCTCAATAAGGAGGTTAACTGATATGTATGATTTAATAATAATTGGTGCAGGTCCTGCAGGTATTACAGCAGGTATATATGGCGTAAGAGCAGGTCTTAACACACTTGTGATTAATGGCGGCGGAGTCGGCGGCCAGATACTGAGCACATATGAAGTAGACAACTATCCAACACTTAAGGGTATAAGTGGTATGGAACTTGGAACAAAACTTAAAGAACATGCTGATGCTCTTAAGGTTAGTATTGTGGATGAAAATGTATCATCTATTGAAAAAGCAGAGGGTCAGGTTACTTTATGGAAGGTAACAACAACAAAAGGCTCTTATGAAACAAAGACTATTGTTATAGCAACTGGTGCTCAGCCTAGAAAACTTGGTGCACCTGGAGAAGAAGAACTTACTGGTATGGGTGTATCTTACTGCGCAACATGTGATGGAGCATTCTACAGAGGAAGCGATGTTGCAGTTGTAGGTGGCGGAGATGTAGCTCTTGAAGATGCACTGTTTTTAGCAAGAGGTTCAAAGAAGGTTCATCTTATTCATAGAAGAGATGCTTTTAGAGCAGCAAAGGTGTTACAGGATGCAGTACTTGCTGCTGATAATATTGAGATTCATTATGACAGCGTAGTAGAGAATATCAAAGGGGTAGACGAAGGTGAAGTTAACGGACTTGAAATAAAGAATGTTAAGACAGGCCAGGTAGATACTCTTGATATAGAAGGAATCTTTATAGCTGTTGGAACCAAGCCTAATACAGACCTTGTCAAGGGCATAGTAGAGTGCGACCAGGCAGGCTATGTAGTAGCTGGAGAAGACTGCAGAAGTTCAGAAAAAGGAATCTACGCTGCAGGTGATTTAAGAACAAAAGCTTTAAGACAGGTAGTTACAGCGGTGGCAGATGGAGCAAATGCCGTAAAATCAATAGAAACAGACATTGTAGGCCTCTAGGATACAGCGCCTGAGCGACATAATAAGTCATGTTATGTTGACAAGAGTGTCAATAAGTGGTATAGTAGTTGCAATCGTAACAATTTTGTAACAATTTGGGAATAGCAAAATCTATAAGCCTTTTAGGCAGGAGGGATTAATGAAGAGAAGAGTGATAGCCTCATTGGCAGTCCTTGTATCGTCTTCAGTTATAGCATTAGGTTTTGAGGGTCACAACCTACATGCATCAGATTCTACAGATGTTTTACCAGCAGCAGGTGCAGCACTTGCTCTTGAAGAAGGAGCAGCGCCTGAGGATACATATGTTGACGATGAAGATGGAACTATAGTTAGTAAACCATCTACAAATGGAGTTCAAAGTGTAAATAGTGTTTCTGTAGCAAGTACTACAGAAAGTGATAATAGTTTAGTGCTGGATACAATAGGAACCAGCACAGTCAATGTTGCAGATATAGTCGCTGATCCAATCGGAGACGGCGCAGATATGGCATTTCTTAATAATGGCAATCTAGAAGCAGCAGCTAAGGCTCAGGAAGAAAAAGATCCTGAAAACTTTAGCCACCTGGTTATTGCTCAGGTTACTAACTATGTTAATGTTAGAGATATACCAAGCGAGACTGGTGAAGTTGTAGGTAAACTTTACGACAATTCTGTTGGTGATTTCATAGAAGAAGAAAATGGATGGTACAAGATTACATCTGGTAATGTTACCGGATATGTTAAAGCGGAGTATTGCGTAACAGGTGATGAAGCAATTGAACTTGCTAAGAAAGTCGGAACAAGACTTGCAACTGTTAACACAACAACTCTTAAGGTTCGTACAGAAGCATCTACAGATGCTCAGGTACTTGGACTTGTTCCTATAGAAGAAGACCTTGTTGTACTTGAAGAGCTCGATGGATGGGTTAAGGTATCTATCGAGGAAGGTGAAGGTTATGTTTCATCTGACTATGTAACTTTAAGTACTGATTTCGTAAAAGCAGAGTCTAAGGCAGAAGAGGAAGCAAGACTTGAAGCTGAAAGAAAGGCTCAGAGAGAAGCTCAGGAAGCATATGCTGCAGCTAAGGCTAAGTCTAAGACAAGTACTTCTTCGGAGACAGCTTCTTCAAGCAAAACATATAATGCTCCATCATTCTCAGATTCCAGCATGGGTAACAGCGTTGCTAACTACGCTTGCCAGTTCGTTGGTAATCCATATGTATATGGTGGTTCGTCTCTTACAAACGGAACAGACTGTTCAGGATTTGTAATGAGTGTATATTCAGCATACGGCGTAAGCTTACCTCATTCTTCAAAGGCCGACAGAAGCGTTGGTTACGAGGTTGAAGGTGGTCTTGCCAATGCGCAGCCAGGTGATATAGTTTGCTATTCAGGTCATGTTGCTATCTACATTGGTAATGGTCAGATAGTTCATGCTAGTACAGCAAAGACTGGTATTATCATTTCCAATGCTAGCTATAAGAGCACACTTGCGGTTCGAAGAATTTTCTAAAGCTTTTGTGTAAAATGCTATAATTTTAGTTGCTGAAAATGGTATCTCTATGTTATAATTACCATATCGAAAACCTAACGAAAGGGATGATGAATATGAAGTTTATAATTTTAGGCAAGAACATTGATGTAACGGAGGGGCTTAGAAGCGCAGTAGAAGACAAAATAGGTAAACTTGAAAAATATTTTAGTCCTGAGACTGAAGTAAGAGTTACACTTAGCGTTGAGAAGGATAGACAGAAGATAGAAGTTACTATCCCAGTTAAGGGTAAGATTATTAGATCTGAACAGGTATCTAATGATATGTATGTTTCAATTGATCTTGTTGAAGAGATTATTGAAAGACAGCTTAAGAAATATAAGACAAAGATTGTTGATCAGCAGCAGAATGCATCATACTTCAAAAAAGAGTTCATGGAGAAAGACTTCATGGATGAAGAAGAAGTTAAGATCATTCGTACAAAGAAGTTTGATATCAAGCCTATGTATCCAGAAGATGCATGTGTACAGATGGAGCTTCTTGGACATGATTTCTTCGTATTCAACAATGCTGATACAAACCAGATTAACGTTGTTTACAAGAGAAAAGGTAATACATACGGTCTTATCGAACCAGAAGATTAAAAAACATAATAATTGTACTTAAAGCGGAGCAATTTGCTCCGCTTTTTTACGCTTATTTAGCATTTACAAACACTTTTAGAATATGCTAAAATATTAATCGACTGACGATAGCTGGATGGTTGCTATCGCCTATGTAATTATTATTTGGAGGACAGAGAGTATGTGTAAGAAAGTCGTTATCGCTAGCGCATGCCGTACCGCAATCGGTACAATGGGTGGAAGCCTTTCCACAACACCAGCAGCAGAACTTGGTGCTATAGTTATTAAGGAAGCAGTAAAGAGAGCAGGTATCAAACCTGAAGATGTTGATCATGTATATATGGGTTGCGTAATCCAGGCTGGTCTTGGACAGAACGTAGCTCGTCAGGCTACACTTAAAGCAGGTCTCCCAATTGAGACACCAGCAGTTACATCTAACGTTGTTTGTGGTTCAGGTCTTAACTGTGTTAACCAGGCAGCTCAGATGATTATGGCTGGTGATGCAGACGTTGTTGTAGCAGGTGGTATGGAGAACATGTCTATGGCTCCATTTGCTATGCCTAATGCTAGATATGGTTACAGAATGATGTGGCCAAGCCAGTCTAAGGGTGGCATCGTTGATACTATGGTTAATGATGCACTTTGGGATGCATTCAACGATTATCATATGATTACAACAGCTGATAATATTGCTAAGCAGTGGAATCTTACAAGAGAAGAACTTGATGAGTTCGCTCTTAAGAGCCAGCAGAAGGCTTGTGCAGCTATTGAAAGCGGCGCATTCAAGGACGAAATCGTTCCTGTAGAAATAAAGAAGAAGAAAGAAACAGTTGTATTTGATACAGATGAAGGACCAAGAGCTGGTTCTACAATGGAAGGACTTGCTAAGCTTCGTCCACTTAATCCAGACGGATTTGTTACAGCTGGTAACGCTTCAGGTATTAACGATGGTGCAGCAGCACTTGTTATCATGAGCGAAGAGAAGGCTAAGGAACTTGGCGTTAAGCCTATGGCTACATTCGTAGCTGGTGCTCTTGCAGGTGTTGATCCTTCAATCATGGGTATCGGACCTGTTGCAGCTACAAAGAAGGTTATGGCTAAGGCTAACTACAAGATTGAAGACTTCGACATCATCGAAGCTAACGAAGCATTTGCTGCTCAGTCAGTTGCAGTTGGTAAGGATCTTGGTATCGATGTTGATAAGCAGCTTAACCCTAACGGTGGTGCTATCGCACTTGGTCACCCAGTTGGAGCTTCAGGCGCTCGTATCCTTGTTACACTTCTTCACGAGATGCAGAAGTCAGCTACAGCTAAGAAGGGTCTTGCAACTCTTTGTATCGGCGGTGGTATGGGCTGCGCTACAATCGTTGAGAAATACGAAGCATAATTTAATATTTATATAGAATGGAGATTACAATGGAGTACATTTTATACGAAGTAAACGGTGCAGTTGCTACAATCACAATTAACCGTGAAAAAGCACTCAACGCTCTTAACTCTCAGGTTCTTGATGAACTTAATGAGACTCTTGATAATGTTGATTTAGCTACAGTAAGATGTCTTATCCTTACAGGTGCTGGCGAGAAGTCATTCGTTGCTGGTGCTGATATAGGAGAGATGAGCACACTTACAAAGGCTGAAGGTGAAGCATTTGGTAAGAAGGGTAATGATGTATTTAGAAAGCTTGAAACATTCCCTATTCCTGTAATTGCAGCTGTCAATGGTTTTGCACTTGGTGGTGGATGTGAGATTTCTATGAGCTGTGATATCAGAATCTGTTCTGACAATGCTATGTTTGGTCAGCCAGAAGTTGGTCTTGGTATTACACCTGGATTTGGTGGTACACAGAGACTTGCTCGTCTTATCGGTGCTGGTATGGCTAAGCAGCTTATCTACACAGCTAGAAACATCAAGGCTCCAGAAGCATATAGAATCGGTCTTGTTAACCAGGTTGTTTCTGCAGAAGTTGATGAAGCAGGCAACGTAGTTAAGTCAGCTAAGGAAGCTCTTATGGAAGCAGCAAACAAGATGGCTTCAACTATTGCAGCTAACGCTCCTATCGCAGTTCGTAACTGCAAGAAGGCAATCAATGATGGTCTTCAGGTAGATATGGACAAGGCAATCGTTATCGAAGAGAAGCTCTTTGGTGATTGCTTTGAGACAGAAGACCAGAAGGCTGGTATGGGCAACTTCCTTGAGAAGGACAAAGAAAAGAAACTTAAAGTTGTACCTTTCAAGAACTGCTAATTTATTGTAAATAACACTGCCTCTTATGAGGCAGTGTCTTTGTGCGTTTAGGAGTATCTATTTCTAAACATGAAATTATATAACATTATTAATTATTTATAAGGAGGACAACACAATGAAGGTTGGTGTTATCGGTGCAGGAACAATGGGCCAGGGCATTGCTAAGGCATTTGCTCAGACAGAAGGCTATGAAGTTGCACTCTGCGATATTAAGCAGGAGTGGGCTGAAGGCGGAAAAGACAAAATCAAGAAGGGTTATGCTAGACTTGTAGAAAAAGGAAAGATGACACAGGAAGCTGTTGACGCTATCGTTAACAAGATTACTCCTGGTCTTAAGGAAGACCTTTGCAAGGATTGCGACCTTATCGTTGAAGCAGCATTCGAAGATATGCAGGTTAAGAAGACAACATTTGCTGAACTTGACAAGATTGCTAAGCCAGAATGCGTATTCGCTTCTAATACATCTTCACTTTCAATCACAGAAATCGGAAACGGTCTTAACAGACCTATGATCGGTATGCATTTCTTCAACCCAGCAGATCGTATGAAGCTTGTTGAAGTTATCGCTGGTGTTAATACACCTGCAGAGACAGTTGAGACAATCAAGAAGATCTCTGAAGAAATCGGAAAGACAGCAGTACAGGTTAACGAAGCAGCTGGTTTCGTAGTTAACCGTATTCTTATCCCAATGATTAATGAAGCAGCTTTCATCAAGATGGAAGGTGTATCTGATATCGAAGGTATCGATGCAGCTATGAAGCTTGGTGCTAACCATCCAATGGGACCACTTGAGCTCGGTGATTTCATCGGTCTTGATATCTGCCTCGCTATTATGGATGTTCTTTATAAGGAGACAGGCGATTCTAAGTATCGTGCTTGTCCACTTCTTAGAAAGATGGTTCGTGGTGGTAACCTTGGTTGCAAGTCTGGTAAGGGATTCTACATCTACAATGCAGACCGCACTAAGACAGCAGTTGATGCACAGTAATAGAACCATAGCAGTATGATTTTTAACTGACCTGTGGCTGATAGCCACAGGCGGTTTTAAGAAATAAGATAAACGGAGGATTTAAAATCATGGATTTTACATTGAGCAAAGAACATGAGATGGCAAGAACATTGTTCAAAGAATTTGCTGAGAACGAAGTTAAGCCACTTGCTCAGGAAATCGACGAAAACCACAGATTTCCAAGAGAAACAGTTGATAAGATGGCTAAGTATGGCTTTTTAGGTATTCCTGTACCAAAGGAGCTTGGTGGTCAGGGTTGTGATCCACTTACATACGTTATGTGTGTAGAGGAAATGAGTAAAGTTTGCGGTACTACAGGTGTTATCGTATCAGCACATACATCACTTTGTGTTGATCCTATCCAGACATTTGGTACTGATGAACAGAAGAAGAAATATCTTCCAGACCTTGCTTCTGGTAAGAAGCTTGGTGCTTTCGGTCTTACTGAGCCAGGTGCTGGTACAGATGCACAGGGACAGCAGACTAAGGCTGTACTCGATGGAGATGAGTGGATTCTTAACGGATCTAAGTGCTTCATTACAAATGGTAAGGAAGCTGACGTATATGTAATCTTCGCTGTAACAGGTAAGATTGAGAAGCGCGGTAAGATGATGAAAGAGATTTCAGCATTTATTGTTGAAAAAGGTACACCAGGATTTACATTCGGTACTAAGGAAAACAAGATGGGTATCTGCGCATCTTCAACATACGAGCTTATCTTCACAGATTGCCGTATTCCTAAGGCTAACCTTCTTGGTGCTCAGGGTAAAGGTTTCAACATCGCTATGCACACACTTGATGGTGGTCGTATCGGTATTGCAGCTCAGGCTCTTGGTATTGCAGAGGGTGCTCTTGAAACAACTATCCAGTACGTAAAGGAAAGAAAGCAGTTCGGTCGTGCTATCGCTGCATTCCAGAATACACAGTTCCAGCTTGCTGACATGGCTACTAAGGTAGAAGCTGCTAAGCTTCTTGTATATAAGGCAGCTATGAAGAAGGCAGAGTACACAAAGAATCCTAAGGTTTCTTACTCAGTTGAAGCAGCTATGGCTAAGCTTTGCGCAGCAGAAGTTGCTATGGAAGTTACTACTAAGTGTGTTCAGTTACACGGTGGTTATGGATATATTAGAGAATATGATGTTGAGCGTATGATGCGTGATGCTAAGATTACAGAAATCTACGAAGGAACATCAGAAGTTCAGAGAATGGTTATCAGCGCTAACTTACTTAAGTAGTCTGAACCGGGCAAAATAAATTAAAGGAGATAAGATACAATGAAAATTGTTGTTTGTATTAAACAGGTTCCTGATACAAAGGGTGGCGTTAAGTTTAATCCTGACGGAACTCTTGACAGAGCATCTATGCTTGCAATCATGAACCCTGATGATAAGGCTGGTCTTGAAGCAGCACTTAAATTAAAGGATGCAGATCCAGAAAATACAGAGGTTACTGTACTTACAATGGGTCTTCCAAAGGCAGCAGATGTGCTTCGTGAAGCTATCGCTATGGGCGCTGATAAGGGCGTTCTTGTAACAGATAGAGTACTTGGTGGAGCTGATACATGGGCTACATCAACAACTATCGCTGGTGCACTTAGAAATATTGATTATGATCTCATCATTACTGGTCGTCAGGCTATCGATGGTGATACAGCTCAGGTTGGTCCTCAGATCGCTGAGCACCTTGGTATTCCTGTAATTTCTTATGCTCAGGAAATTAAGGTTGAAGGAGATAAGGTTATCGTTAAGCGTCAGTATGATGATAGATATCATATGCTTGAAGCTAAGATGCCATGTCTTGTTACAGCTCTTTCAGAGCTTGGCACACCAAGATACATGACTCCAGGTGGAATCTTCGATGCTTGTAAGGCAGAGATTACTACATGGGGCAGAGCTGATCTTAAGGACGTTGAAGATTGCAACTTAGGTCTTGCAGGTTCACCTACAAAGATTGCTAAGGCATCTGATAAAGTTCGTAAGGGTGCAGGCGAGAAGGTTACTCCAGATTCTCCAGATGAGGCAGTAGCTTATATCGTTGGCAAGTTAAAAGATAAGCACGTTATCTAATCTGTTGAAAGGAGACATATATAATGAATTTAGAAGAATATAAGGGAGTATTCGTCTTTGCTCAGCAGGTTGATAATGAAGTCTGCGGTATAGCATACGAATTACTTGGTAAAGCAAAAGAATTAGCACAGCCACTTAACACACAGGTTACAGCAGTACTTATTGGTTCTGATGTAAAGAATCTTGTTGATAACCTTGCTGAGTATGGTGCAGACAGAGTCATCGTTGTTGATGATCCTGAACTTAAAGAATACAGAACAGAGCCATATGCACACGCTCTTTCATCTGTTATCAATGAATACAAGCCAGAGATCGTTTTAGTTGGTGCTACAGCTATCGGTCGTGATCTTGGTCCTACAGTTTCTGCAAGAGTTGCTACAGGTCTTACAGCTGACTGTACAGTACTTGAGATCGGTGATTTTCCACTTGTTGCTATTCCTGGTAAGGAATCAGAGCAGAAGCACAATCAGCTTCTTATGACTCGTCCAGCATTCGGTGGTAACACAATCGCTACAATCGCTTGTCCTAACAACCGTCCACAGATGGCTACAGTTCGTCCTGGTGTTATGCAGAAGATTGAGCCAGTTAAGGGCGCTAAGGCAGAAGTTATCGAATACAACCCAGGATTTACTCCTAACAACAAGTATGTTGAAATCAAGGAAGTAGTTAAGGCTGTATCTGATGTTAAGGATATTATGGATGCTAAGATTCTTGTATCTGGTGGTCGTGGTGTTGGTTCTCCAGAGAACTTCAAGATTCTTGAGGATCTTGCTGAAGCACTTGGTGGACAGGTATCATGCTCACGTGCAGTTGTTGATTCAGGATGGAAGCCAAAGGAACTCCAGGTTGGTCAGACAGGTAAGACAGTTCGTCCTAACGTATACTTTGCTATCGGTATTTCTGGTGCTATCCAGCACGTTGCTGGTATGGAAGAATCAGACATCATCATTGCAATCAACAAGGATGAAGATGCTCCTATCTTTGACGTAGCTGACTATGGTGTAGTTGGTGATCTTAATAAGATTGTTCCACAGCTTACAGAGCAGATTAAGAAAGCTATTGCTGAGAAATAAGTCTTTATTCACGGACGTAGGTGCCGGTTTGGCACATAATTCGTGAGATTAAAATAAAACTGGCAGTATTTATTCTTTATTGAATATCTACTGCCAGTTTTTTTACCTTGCAATTAAGAAATATTCCGCTTTTTCCGACGCGGCGCTTGCGGTGAGTAGGAACTTGTCTCTTAATTGATTAGATTTTTCATATCATCTGGATAATCAGCTTTAAATGTTATCTCTTTTAGCTTGATTGGATGGAGGAATATTAGCTTACCTGCATGCAGCGCTTGTCGTTCCATCGTTTTATCATCGGGGTTATATAGAATATCACCTAATAGTGGATGACCAAGATATTTCATATGAACTCTGATTTGATGGGTTCTTCCTGTCTCCAGGCTGAATTCCACTAGGCTTCTGCTATTTTCTAATTCTTTTATTACCTTATAGTTAGTTATGGCTCTTTGTCCATTCTCAAAATCAACGCATCTTTCTATACAGGATTCTTTTTTTCTTGCTATTGGAGCTTCAATTCTTCCTTCTTTATCATTAAGAATACCTTCAACGATGGCTGTATAAGTTCTTTTTATCTGTCTTTCTTTCATGGCTTTAGAAAGTATGGCGGCACTTAGTGGATTCTTAGCAATAAGGGTGAGTCCGCTAGTATCTTTATCAAGCCTATTTATACATCTGAATATAAAAGGTGAAGTTTCATTTCGGTAGTAATAGGCCAGGGCATTGGCCAGTGAATTCTCATAGTTATTAATGGATTGATGAATTGGCATATTAGCAGGTTTATTTACAAGGAGGATATCTTCATCTTCATAAACAATATCAAAGTCTAGCTGAACAGGAATCAGGCTTTCATTGGCAACTGTTTCTTTTATGTATATCTCTATGTGCTCTCCGGCATGAATTATGGAATTAAGATAGGATGATTTATTATTAATCTTACATAAAGAATCATCTTTTCTAAGATCTTTTAATATGCTTGAGGGATAGGCCATCATCTCAAGATAAGAAGATAGCTTTATTCCCTCATAGTCTTTGCTTATGTTATATTCTAGAATTCTATTCATAGGTTTATTATACAACGTTTTTGGTATTCATTTATATCTATATTGTCAGCATAAACAGGTTAAAAAACTTGAAAATATAACGATAGTTAATGTAACTGAGCACTTGACATAATATATAATAAGACTTAATCTAGTATTGAAAACTACATCAAGTGAAGGGAGAGAATATTATGAATTACAGATTAATAACAGATTCATCAGCAAACTTACCGCTTAAGATGCTTGAGAATAACAATGTATCTTGTATATCTCTTCCATTTTGCATCGGTGGTAAGAAAGAAATGTTCTGCCAAGATGTAAAGAAATTCGATGCTAAAAGATATTATGAAAGACTAAAAAATGGCCTCAAGATTACAACGTCACAAATTGGTCCGGAAGAATATATAAAGCATTTCGAGGATGTTCTTAAAGAAGGGCAGGATATTCTTTATCTATCTATGTCATCTGGAGTAAGTGGTACTTATAACAATGCAGTATTTGCTGCTAATGAATTAAAAGAAAAATATCCAGAAAGAAAGATATTGGTATTAGATACTAAGGCATCGTCACTTGGAGAAGGTCTTATAGTTTTACATGCTATAGAAAATCGTGATAAGGGATTAAGCATAGAAGATAACTACAATGAACTTACTGAATATGTAGACAGTATGTATGCAGTATTTACTGTAGATAGTCCTGAGCCACTTGAAAAGTCTGGAAGAGTTAAAGAAAAGTGCGGCATAATTGACAATGTTCTTGGTATAAAGAATATTTTTAAAGGTAATATTGATGGCAAAATTGAACCTCTTAGGAAGGTAAGAAGTTCAAGAAAAGCAATTGAATATATGGCTGAAAAATATAACAGCTTAGTTAAAGATGCTAAAAATCAGATTGTATGTATTAATCACGCTAACAATGAATCTGGTGCGAGACTTCTTAGTTCACTGATTAATAGGCTGAATCCTCCAAAGAAGATTTTGGAAGTTCCATATGAACCAGTAACAGGAGCACATGTTGGCTCAGGGGCGCTTGCCCTATATTTTATAGGAGATAAGCAGGTTAGAACAAAATAATAATATTATTTTAGCACAGGCCCTCATATCACTTATGTGATATGGGGGCTTTTATATTGATACTTGGGCTATATTATGGTAAAATCATATTTTGTTAGTTTGGTTTACTATGCCAAAAAATAAGAACTACGACTTTATGTGCAAAGTAGCGCACTGGTCGCAAATATATTTATAAAAAATAAGGAGTTTTGGAAATGAGCAAAGGATTCGATGATTTATTATCAAAGGTTTCTCAGTGTAGTAAGAAGAAGGTTTCTGTAGCAGTAGCACAGGATGGTCCTGTACTTGAAGCTGTAGAGGAAGCTAGAAAGAGAAATATCGCAGACGCTATTTTAGTAGGTGATGCAGATAAGATTAAGTCAATTGCTGATGAACTCAGTATTGATCTTAATAACTTTGAAGTTATAGATGTTAAGGATGATGTTGAAGCAGCTACAAAGGCAGTTTCACTTGTACATGAAGGTAAGGCTGATATGTATATGAAGGGGCTTATCAATACTAAGGACTTCCTCAAGAGCGTTCTTAATAAGGAAGTTGGTCTTCGTACAGACAAGACTTTATCTCATGTATGTGTATTTGAAATCAAGGGACATGAAGGTCTTTTATTCTTAACAGACGTTGCTTTCCTTCCATATCCATCACTTGATGATAAGGTTGCAATTATTAATAACACAGTAGAAATCGCTAAGGCTTGTGGTATAGATACTCCTAAGGTTGCTCCAATAGCAGCTGTAGAAGTAGTTAACCCTAAGATGCCTGTAACAGTTGAAGCAGATGAACTTACAAAGATGAATGCTGAAGGAAAGATTACAGGTTGTATAGTAGATGGTCCTCTTTCACTTGATCTTGCAATTGATAGAGAAGCTGCTAAGCATAAGGGAGCTGAAGGTAGAAAGATCGTTGGTGATGCAGATATTCTTCTCTTCCCAGATATTCATGCAGGTAATATTACATACAAGGCTCTTACACATCTTTGCGATTGTAAGAATGGTAATATCTTAACTGGTACAAAGGCACCTGTTATCCTTACATCTCGTTCAGATTCTACAGAAGTTAAGGTTAACTCATTAGCTCTTGGAGCAGTTGTAGCAGAGTCACTTAAGAACAACTAATAGGAGGATTTAATATGTCTTACAAGTTATTAATTATCAATCCAGGTTCAACATCTACAAAGATTGGTGTTTTCGAAGATGAGAATATGCTCTTCGATGAGACACTTCGTCATACAACAGAAGAAATCGCTCAGTATGATTCAATATTTGCTCAGAAAGACTTTAGAAAGAATATAATTACAGATTTCCTTAAGAACAAAGGTATAGATCTTAAGGAGTTCGATATTGTTGTTGGTAGAGGCGGTATGCTTAAGCCTATCCCAGGTGGTACATATCCTGTATCAGATGCTCTTTTAGAGGATCTTAAGATTGGTAAGCAGGGACAGCACGCTTCAAACCTTGGTGGTATCCTTGCAAAGGAAATTGGCGATGAAATCGGTGCTAAGTCATTTATCGTTGACCCAGTTGTTGTTGACGAGCTTGAGCCAGTTGCAAGATATTCTGGTGTACCAGAACTTCCAAGAACTTCAGTTTTCCATGCTCTTAACCAGAAGGCTGTTGCTAAGAGATATGCTAAGGAAATCGGAAAGAAATATGATGAATTAAATCTTATCGTTGTTCACATGGGTGGTGGTGTATCAGTTGGTGCTCACAAGAACGGTAAGGTTGTTGATGTATTCAATGCTCTTGATGGTGATGGAGCATTTTCACCAGAGCGTGCAGGAGGCGTTCCTTCAGGTGCTCTTGTTAAGATGTGCTTCTCAGGAAAGTATTCTGAAGCAGAAGTATACAAGAAGATAGTTGGTAACGGTGGTTTCAATGCTTATCTTGGAACTAATGACGCAAGAGTCGTTGAAGATATGATTAAAGATGGTGATAAGAAGGCAGAAGAGATATATAACGCATTTATATATCAGGTATGCAAGAATGTTGGCACTCAGGCAGCTGTACTTGAAGGTAAGGTTGACCAAATTGTTGTAACAGGTGGTATTGCTTATTCTAAGCTTGTTATCGCTGAATTTACAAAGAAGCTTAGCTGGATTGCTCCACTTACAGTATATCCAGGTGAGGATGAATTACTTGCCCTTGCACAGGGTGCACTCCGTGTTATGAACGGCGAAGAAAAGGCAATGGAGTACTAAAAAGATACTTGCTGGAAAGGTACTATCTATATGAGTTTTGTTACTAAATTATTTGGTACACATAGTGACCATGAATTAAAAAGAATAACACCTATTGTTGATAAAATCGAAAGCTTAAGACCTGATATGCAGGCACTTTCAGATGACCAGCTTAGGGGAAAAACACAGGAATTTAAGAAAAGATTATCAGAAGGTGAAACTCTAGATGATATTCTTCCAGAGGCATTTGCAGTTGTAAGAGAAGCTGCAAAGCGTGTTCTTAATATGGAGCACTATAGGGTGCAGCTTATCGGTGGTATTATTCTTCATCAGGGAAGAATCGCCGAGATGAGAACAGGTGAAGGTAAAACACTTGTATCTACATCAGCTGCTTATCTCAATGCTCTTGAAGGCAAAGGTGTTTATATCGTAACTGTTAATGACTATCTTGCAAAGCGAGATGCCGAGTGGATGGGACAGGTACATGAATTCTTAGGCCTAAAGGTTGGCGTTGTCCTTAATGATATGACTAACGATGAGCGTAGAGAAGCCTATAAATGCGATATTACATATGTAACAAACAATGAACTTGGCTTTGATTATCTTAGAGATAACATGGTCATATATAAAGAGCAGTTAGTTCTTAGAGGACTTAACTACGCTATCATCGATGAAGTGGACTCTGTTCTTATCGATGAGGCCAGAACACCACTTATTATTTCTGGACAGAGTGGTAAGTCAACAAAGTTATATGAAGTATGTGATGTTCTTGCCAGACAGCTTAAGCGAGGCGAGGATGTTGGTGAACTTTCGAAGATGGATGCCATTATGGGTATCGAACAGGAAGAGACTGGTGACTTTGTTGTTAATGAGAAGGATAAGGTTATCAACCTTACAGCTCAGGGTATCTCTAAGGTAGAAAACTTCTTCAAGATTGAGAACCTTGCAGATCCAGAAAACCTGGAGATTCAGCATCATGTTATGCTTGCACTTCGTGCTAATAACCTTATGTATAAGGATCAGGATTATGTAGTTTCAGATGATCAGGTTCTTATTGTAGATTCATTTACAGGACGTATTATGCCAGGTAGAAGATTCTCAGATGGTCTTCATCAGGCAATCGAAGCTAAGGAACATGTTAAGGTTAAGAGAGAGTCTAAGACTCTTGCTACTATTACATTCCAGAACTTCTTCAACAAGTTTGAAAAGAAGGCTGGTATGACAGGTACAGCTCTTACTGAAGAAAGAGAATTCAGAGAAATCTACGGTATGGATGTTATTGAGATTCCAACTAACAGACCAGTTGCCCGTATTGACCATCAGGATGCTGTATATAAGACAAAGAAAGAAAAGTTACATGCTATAGTTGAGGCTGTTAAGGAAGCTAAAGAAAAAGGACAGCCTGTACTTGTAGGTACAATTAATATTGATGCATCAGAAGAAATATCAAGACTTCTCCAGAAGGAAGGTATTCAGCATAAAGTGCTCAATGCCAAATTCCATGAGATGGAAGCTGAGATAGTTGCTGATGCTGGTATTCACGGTGCCGTAACTATTGCTACTAACATGGCAGGTCGTGGTACTGATATTAAGCTTGATGAAGAGTCTAAAAAACTTGGCGGACTTAAGATAATTGGTACAGAAAGACATGAATCTAGACGTATCGATAATCAGCTCCGTGGTCGTTCAGGTAGACAGGGTGACCCAGGTGAGTCTAAGTTCTATATCTCACTTGAAGATGACCTTATGAGACTCTTTGGTTCTGATACACTTATTAAAGTATTCAACTCTCTTGGTATTCCTGAAAATCAGGAAATCGAGCACAAGATGCTTACTAAGGCTATTGAGAATGCTCAGAAGAAGATTGAGAGCAATAACTTTGGTATCAGAAAGAATCTTCTTGAATACGATCAGGTTATGAACGAGCAGAGAGAGATTATCTATGCTGAGCGTCTCCGCGTTCTTAATGGAGAAAGCATGAGAGATGTTATCTACAAGATGATAACAGATATTACTGAAGCTGCCGTAGATACAGTTATTGGTGATGATACTAATGAGAATACTTGGGATTATAAGGAACTTAATGAACTTCTTCTCCCAATTATCCCTCTTATTCCTATTACACCAGAGCGTGCAGAGAAGACTAAGAATAAGTTAAAACAGCAACTTAAGGAAGAGGCTGTTAAGTTATATGAAGCAAAAGAAGCTGAGTTCCCTGAACCAGAAGCTATAAGAGAAGCAGAGCGTGTTATCCTTCTTAAGGTTATTGATAGAAAATGGATGGATCACATCGACGATATGGATCAGCTTCGTCAGGGTGCTGGACTTGCTGCATATGGTAACAAGAACCCAGTTGTTGAATATAAGAACGCTGGTTATGATATGTTTGATGCCTTAACAGAGGCAATCAAGGAAGACACTGTCAGACTTCTGTTCAGAATCAAGGTTGAGCAGAAGGTTGAACGTGAGCAGGTGGCTAAAGTTACAGGTACTAACAAGGATGATACTCTTGTTAAGGGACCTAAGAGGAGAGAAACACAAAAGATTTATCCAAACTCTCCGTGCCCATGCGGAAGCGGCAAGAAATATAAGCAGTGCTGTATGTTAAAAGGAATGTAATATTTCATTATGATAGAACTTGATCAGATGAAAGCTGAGATACTCTCTTACGAGTCTTCAATGAAGGAAGTGAGGGAGTCTCTTAGTATAGAGGCAAAATTAAAAAGAATAGAAGAACTTGATCTCGAGATGGCTGCACCTGGCTTTTGGGATGATCCAGAAAGGTCAAACCAGATTATGAAGGAAGCCAAGAATATGAAGGATACTGTTGATGGTGTTAATGGACTCTTTCAGAAATATGACGATATCCTTACTCTTATTGAGATGGGATATGAAGAGAATGATGAGTCTCTCATTCCTGAGATAAGAGCTGAGCTTGATGAATATATTAGCAAGCTTGACGAGATGCGTCTTGGAACTCTTCTTACAGGTGAGTATGACAAGAACAATGCTATTCTTAGAATCAATGCAGGCGCAGGTGGTACAGAAAGCTGCGACTGGGCTGGTATGTTATATCGTATGTATACACGCTGGGCTGAAAAGAAAGGATTTTCCATAGAAGTTCTTGATCTTCTTGATGGCGATGAGGCAGGTATAAAATCTGTTTCTTTCCAGATTAATGGAGAGAATGCCTATGGCTATCTTAAATCAGAGCAGGGTGTTCACAGATTAGTTAGAATATCTCCATTTAACGCACAAGGTAAGAGACAGACTTCATTCGTATCTCTTGATGTTATGCCGGAAATCGTTGGTGATGGTGGTATAGAAATTAAGGATGATGACCTTAGAATAGATACTTACAGATCAAGTGGTGCTGGTGGACAGCATATCAATAAAACATCTTCTGCTATCCGTATTACACATATTCCTACAGGAATAGTTGTACAGTGTCAGAATGAAAGATCACAGCATCAGAACAAGGATAAGGCTATGCAGATGCTCCGTGGTAAGTTACTTGCTCTTAAAGAACAGGAAGAGGAAGCTAAGCTTAAGGGTATCCAGGGTGATCTTAAGGCTATAGGCTGGGGAAGTCAGATTAGATCTTATGTACTTCAGCCATATCAGATGGTTAAAGACCATAGAACTAATGAAGAATGTAGCAATGCTGACGCAGTTTTAGACGGCGATATAGACAGATATATCAATGCATATCTTAAGAAGAAAAGTCAGGGTACTTTAGAAGAAGTATAATTATGCTCCTGTCTTTTGGTCTACAAGGTTAAGATAGAAGCTGGTATATGTCATATACATATATGGCATAACCCATAAAAGACCTATTCCAAAGCTAAGGATACCGAAGAATAAAAGTGGTATAAATGATAGCTGCATACGGATAAATCTAACCTTCTGACCTTTCATAAGCCATCTTGAAAGCATAAGAATATCTTTAAGATTTCTATTTGGATAATCACAAAGAATGAAGAATACCTGAGAGTATCCTAAATAGAATAGATAGTATATTATTAAACCGATAAATAAAATACCTATACTTATATAACCTGCATATTTCATGTGCAGGTTATATTTATTTAGTATTAAAAATACTATAGATGGACTACAGCACAGATATAATACAAGATTCATCATTACAGAATAAAGAAGAGCTGTATTAGACTTAATTACTATAAAATATAACAGGTCGAATGTTGAAGTTTCTTTTTTACAAGCCAGCTTAATAAAAAATGAATAAAGGCCAGCTCTAAGAACATATAATAAAATCATTCCACAAAGGTATAGAAGTGTGGAAATTAAAAATGCATCAGCTGATCTGTAATCTGCTACAGGAAGGATGCTGATGATAATATTAGTGATTAGAAGATATGCAATAAATATCTTTATTACATTACTAAAGTGTCCGGCTAGATTAAGTCGGGCACTTGATTTTAAACTAGCTATTGATTTTAATTCTGTCATGTAATTACCTGGTCTTAAACCTTTGTATCTATATTAGAACCTGCAAATGCATCATAATTTGCAGATTTTTGATTCTGTGAGTACTTATCTCCTGGATACTTTATCTGAGTGGTAGTAGTACCACCAGCTATATAAGCACGGCCGCATTCTGGGCATATAGCCATCTTTATGGCAACAGATGCCTGCATAACTTTACCGCCGGCCTTGCTTGCTTTGGCATAGGCATTGCTAACATGCTCCTGCTCATGAGCACGAACCATGGAAGGTGCAGCCTCTGGAGATATCTTTGCTGGAGATTTGAATGAAACCATCTCATCAGAACCGTCCACATATTTACGGTTCTTACATGTTTGGCATTCACCCTTTTTTTCAGCTTTACCTACAACTTTAGAATCTTCTTTTGATTCAGATGTAGCGGAAACGCTATCGGCTGGAGAGGTATTACTTACTCCATTAAATGAAGGGCTGTAATTATATGAAATTGGACCAAAACCTGATATTCGTCCTACCATATCTTGCCTCTAATATCTTAAAAAAATGATTTCTTTAATTCTTTAAATAAATCGCTTGCTGTCATACCATATGTCTGCATAAAGATGTCATCTACATTCTTTCTATATACAGGGTCATTAATATATGCGTTTATGTTTGATATTAACGAAACTACAGCTAATACTATTGCAAATAGTCCAAGTGAAATTGCTATCTTTGCTTTTGAATCAGTTTTTGCTGTACCATCTTTAGAAAGTGCAGCAAATATAACTGCAAGGCTTCCAAATACTAAACCACCAAGAACTGAGGTGGAAAATAATAAAGCCAGTGCGCCAAATGCTAT
Organism: Lachnospiraceae bacterium NC2008; assembly: GCA_000687675.1. GTDB lineage: Bacteria > Bacillota > Clostridia > Lachnospirales > Lachnospiraceae > NK4A136. The sequence goes on from JHWS01000014.1 coordinate 34,184, forward strand.
AGCAGGATTAATAAATGAATTTTTGGCTGGCATATTCTAAACTCCAAACTGTAAGAAACTATTCTTACAGTATATATTATACCACATAAGCGAAGAGGAAAGAACATATTTATATGTTCTTTAAGACCGCGTTGTTATATCATAAATCCCAATTTAAAACAGCCGCTTTGCGGCTGTTTTGCTAATTAGGTATAATCACATTCATATCTACTTTACCGTCTATTCCAGGTACTTCGAATTTCTCGCTATATTGCCACATCCTAACCTTATAAGGATAGTAGATATAGGAACTGTAAAATGCATACCAAACATCATATTCTGCAAGCTCATCCATATTAAGCATGGCAAATAGTGAATAGGTATTACCGTATATCATAGGTGTGTAACCTTTTTCTTTAACCTGATCGCAGAAAAGTTTTACATATTCAGTTCTTTCTTCTTTGCTAATAGTATTACCTCTTGCAGAACTGTCATCAACTTTTTCAATATCAATAACCACAGGGCAGTTAATCTTATATGGTGCTATAGTTTCAAGAACAAAGTCGATTTCTTCCTGCATCTCGTCCTTACTTGTAGCCTGAGAGAAGAAGTAGACTCCTACATCTATATTATTTTCAAGAGCACCTTTAACATTGTTCTCAAATTCTTCGTCGGCTACCATCTTTCCAGAACCATATCCTCTAAAGCCGGTTCTTATCATAGCGAATTTTATATTTCCACCTTCAGCAACCTTTTCCCAGTCAATAGTTCCCTGATGGGCTGATACATCTATACCTGCAAGAAAGTTTTCTTTATTATCGCCATTAAAAATAACATATCCATCATCATCTTTACTGAAACTATCTTTCTTAAAGTCGTTTTTAGGAATATTGTCAGATATGTCGTCGAAGTGATACCCGTCAGGAGCAAGATATACTATCTTTTCTGGAAACATAGTTCTAAGCATCTCTGCTTCGTTAGGATTAGGAACAGACATCATCTCTACTATTTGAGCCTTTACTTCTTCTTTTCCTAATAAAGAGGCGTTGGCACTAGCGCTGCTAATAAGACCATCCAGCTCATCAGGTGAAAGAGTTACATTATCTGTGGCCTCTGCCTTAGCTTTTAATTTATCTAATTTTTCATCTGCTTTTCCAAGTTTAGATGAAGTAATTATGCAAAGTACCAGACATACTATAGTTGAAAGAAAAAGTACTGCACATGGAAGTAAAAGAGGATTATAGCGAGTCTTCTTTTTAGGACTTTTCTTTCTGTTGTTATTTGTAGGGCTGCTTGTTGTTTTTTCTGGCATAAGTATTCTCCTGCATATTATCTATATATACATGATGGTAACAAATTTAATGCTTCTTCTCAAGAAGTGGGAGACATTATTATATTTGCCTTTATGCCCATTTATTGCTATTATAGAATGATGAAATTTAAATGGAGTAGTGCGCCTATATGGAAGAAGAAATACTTGAAAATGAAAAACTAGAATTTGATGTAACTATGACAGATTCTATTCTTTATGATTATCAGATATACAATTCATACTGCAAATCTTCTAATGGTATGATTGGTACTTGTATTGGCACTCTTGCTATTATACTTGGACTAGCTTATAACTACGTAGCATTTATCATTATGGGAGTTGTTCTTGTTTTCTATACTCCAATCAGCTTAAAGCTTAGATGTAAAACTGTGGTTGCTAATAATAAAGCATTTAAAGAGCCACTTCACTATGTATTTGATGAGACAGGTATAACTGTGTCTCAGGGAGAAAGTAGCGAGAGCGCTGCCTGGGAGAATATGTACAGAGCAGTTTCTACAAAGCAGAGCATTATTGTTTATACTGCAAAGAAACTTGCCTGGGTATTTCCAAGAAAACAGCTTGGACCAAAACTTCCACAGTTAATTGCTACTATCTCAAGATACATGGAACCATCTAAGGTAAGGATAAGATTCTAAGATATGACTGATGTTATTGAAACATATAGTGAAGAAGAAACATATAAATTAGGTTTTAATATAGGCCAGAAGGCTGAGCCAGGGCTTATTATAACTTTAATTGGAGACCTTGGCGTAGGAAAAACTGTATTTGCAAAAGGTCTTGCAGAAGGCCTTGGTATAGAGGAGGATGTATGTTCTCCAACATTTACTATTCTTCATGAATATCATGAGGGAAGACTAAGTTTATTTCATTTTGATGTATATAGAATAGATGATCCTGATGAGATGTATGAGATAGGATATGAAGATTATTTCTTCGGAGAGGGTGTTTGTCTTGTTGAATGGGCAGATAATATCTCAGACCTTATACCAGAAACTGCAGGAAGAATAACTATCGAAAAAGACACATCAAAAGGTTTTGATTATAGAAAGATAACCTTGGAGAATATAAAGGTTAACTAACAGAGGTGACAAGTGAAGATATTAGGTATTGATTCGTCAGGCAATGTAGGCAGCGTAGCTTACGTTTCAGACGGTGTAGTTATATCAGAATATACTTTAAATAATAAAAAGACACATTCTCAGACACTGCTACCTATGATTGATGATATGGTAAAGAAGGCTGAGATTAACTTAGACGAGATAGATGCTATAGCAATAAGCCAGGGACCAGGTTCATTTACTGGACTTAGAATAGGCTCTGCAACTGCTAAGGGAATTGCATACGTAAAGGATATTCCTATTGTACCTGTATATACAACAGAGGCGCTATGCTATAACTTATACGGAGAGAGTGGCCTTATTTGTCCAATTATGGATGCAAGAAGAGGGCAGGTTTATACAGGAATATTTAACTTTTCAGAAGATGGAAGCTTAGAAACATTGCTAGAAACTACAGCTTTATCAATAGAAGAACTTTTGGAAAAATTAGCAGAATTTAACCAGCAGGTAACCTTCCTTGGTGATGGTGTAGATGTATTTAAGGATAAGATAAAAGAACTTCTTAAGACTCCTTACAAGTTTGCATTTGGCAATAATAGATTACAAAGAGCTTCAAGTGTAGCTCTTTATGGAGAGATTCTTTTTGAAAAGGGCATAAAGCAGGATGCTGCTTCTCATGCACCTATATATCTAAGAATGTCTCAGGCTGAAAGAGAAAGACTTGAGAAGGAAGGCAAGGCTTAATGAATCTTCTAATAAGAAAGATGAATGAAGAAGATATCGAAGCTGTAACCGCTTTAGAAGCTGCTTCATTTACTACTCCCTGGAGTAAGGATGCCTTCACTAGTTCTCTTAAAGATTCCAATTATAGGTTTTATGTAGCTTACGATGGGGATATACATATTGGAACAGTGGGATTCACTTTAACTAAGCCTGAAGCAGATATATCCAATGTATGTGTTAGCACATCTTATAGAAGACAGGGTATAGCCTATAAACTTTTAGCTTATGGCATGGAAGATACTTCAAAAGAAGGAATAACAGATTTTACTTTGGAAGTAAGAGAAGGCAACAAGTCAGCTATAGGTTTGTATGAAAAACTGGGATTTGAATCTGCTGGCATAAGGAAGAATTTCTATTCTAATCCGGTAGAGAATGCCCTAATTATGTGGAAAAAGTAATACAAAGAGGAATTGTATGTTAGATATATGTCTCCTTGGTACAGGAGGAATGATGCCTTTGCCATACAGATGGCTTACGGCACTTATGGCAAGATATAATGGCAAAAGTATATTAATAGATTGCGGTGAAGGAACCCAGATTGCCCTTAAAGAAAAGGGATGGAGTCCTAATCCTATTGACGTTATCTGCTTCACACATTTTCATGCAGATCATATTAGTGGACTTCCAGGTATGCTTCTTACTATGGGCAATGCTGAAAGACATGATCCACTTCTTCTTATTGGACCAAAGGGGCTTACCCGTACAGTTAATGCCCTTAGAACTATTGCTCCTGAACTACCATTTGAGATAGAGTGCGTAGAGATAGAGGGAGATAGTCAGGAATTTGTATTTGATAAGCTTAAGATTAAAGCATTTAAGGTAAAGCACAATGTTACCTGTTATGGCTATACTATCTCTGTTGACAGACTTGGCCGCTTTGATGCGGGCCGCGCAAAAGAACAGGGAATAGATTTAAAATTCTGGAATAAGCTCCAGCATGGCGAAACTGTCACAGATGGAGATAAAGTATATACACCTGATATGGTTATGGGAGAGGCAAGAAAGGGTATAAAGGTTACCTATTGTACTGATACCAGACCTGTACAGAGTATTGTTGACAATGCTGCTGGCTCAGATTTGTTTATATGTGAAGGTATGTATGGGGAGGAAGACAAGATAGATAAGGCTATCTCCCACAAACATATGACCTTTATGGAAGCAGCGAAACTTGCAAAAGACGCTGACGTTAAAGAATTATGGCTCACACATTACAGTCCTGCCCTTACCAGACCTGAGCCATATATGAATGATGTTAGGAAGATATTTCCTAATGCTTTTCCAGGGAAGGACGGAAAAAGCAAAGATCTTCTTTTTGAAGATTAGTAACCGGAGGGGAATTAGTACATGGACCGTGCTAAAACCATAAAAGTCACATTAGTCATGGTAATAATCGTAGCTCTAATAATAGGGTACTACGTTTATTTGACGTCTAAAAATAATGATGCAGCTTCTAGAAGGGCTCTTGAAAAGAACGTTGAAGCGGAGATGACTCCAGTTCAGGAACTTATTGCCAGAGCTAAATATAAAGAATATCCAGCCACACCAGTTCAGGTTGTTAAATACTATAATGAGATAACCAGATGTTATTACAATGAAACTTATACTGACGAGGAACTGGAAAGCTTAGCCCGCCTTACAAGAGGCTTATTTGACGACGAGCTTGTGGCTAATCAGACAGAAGCAGATTATTTTAACAAGTTAAAAATTGATATACAGAATTTCAAAAATAACAATATAACCATATATTCAGAAGAAGTGTCCAGCACAACAGATGTGGAATACTTTGATCACAACGGCTATGAGTGCGCCAGACTTTATTGTACATATACCTTAAAGTCAGGTACTTCTTATATGCCTTCTAAACAGGTATTTATCCTAAGAAAAGACCAGGAAGGACACTGGAAGATATTTGGTTTTGATATTACGAAGGAATAAGTATTTATGAGCGAAGATGTTTTAATACTTGCTATTGAAAGCTCCTGCGATGAAACTGCAGCAGCTGTTGTTAAGAATGGCAGAGAATGTTTGTCGAATGTCATATATTCACAAATTGATTTACATACATTATACGGCGGGGTAGTACCTGAGATTGCTTCCAGAAAGCACATTGAAAAGGTTAATCAGGTTATAGATAAAGCCCTTAAGGATGCAGGAGTAACTTTAGATGATATTACTGCAATTGCTGTAACATATGGACCAGGACTTGTTGGTGCTTTACTTGTTGGTGTATCTGCTGCTAAAGCTATAGCATTTGCTTCTGGTAAGCCACTTATTGGTGTTCATCATATAGAAGGGCATATATGCGCGAACTATATTGAAAATCCTACACTCGAGCCACCTTTCCACTGTCTTGTAGTATCAGGTGGACATACTCATCTTGTAAGAGTAGAAGACTATGGCAAGTATACTATACTTGGAAAAACCAGGGACGATGCAGCCGGCGAGGCATTTGACAAGGTAGCAAGGGCTATTGGACTTGGATATCCAGGTGGACCTAAGATAGATAAACTTTCTAATGAAGGTAATCCTGAGGCTATTGTATTCCCAAGAGCCAAGGTTTCTGACAATGTATATGACTTTTCATTTAGTGGCCTTAAGTCGGCAGTTCTTAACTATCTCAATGGCTGCGAGATGAAGGGAGAAGAAGTTAATAGGGCAGATGTAGCAGCTTCATTCCAGAAGTCTGTTATTGACGTATTAGTATCTCATTCTATGGAGGCTCTTGCTGAGCACCATGCAAGCAAATTCGCTATAGCTGGTGGAGTGGCATCCAATGCCCACCTTAGAGAAGCTATGGAGACAGCCTGCAAGGAAAGAGGTATAGAATTCTATCACCCATCTCCAATATTATGTACAGATAATGCAGCTATGATAGGAGCAGCAGGATATTATGAATATATTGCTGGCACTAGAAGTGGCTATGATCTCAATGCAATTCCAAACTTAAAATTAGGTGAAAGAGCGTGAAAAATATAGCAATCATTCTTTCTGGCGGTGTCGGAAAGAGGATGAATCTTGATATACCAAAACAGTATATGGAGATAGAGGGCAAACCTCTTCTGTATTACACAATCAAAGCTTTCCAGGAAAGCTTTATTGACCATATTATTCTTGTTTGTGGCAAGGATGATATTGAAAATTGTAAGAGCGAATATATTACTAAGTATGGCTTTAATAAGATTAAGGCTGTTGTAGCTGGTGGCAAAGAAAGGTATAACTCAGTAATTAATGGCCTTAAGGCAGTTAATTGCAACAGTGATGATAATATCTATATTCACGATGGAGCCAGACCTTTTGTTAGCCTGGCTATATTAGACAGAACCAGATTATGTCTTGATAGTGAGAAGGCCTGCATAGTTGGAGTGGCTGTAAAAGATACTATCAAGATAGTGGATGATAATGGCTATGTTGTAGATACGCCTAAAAGGGACAGTCTATATATGATTCAGACCCCGCAGGCATTTAAGTATGAGCTTATTAAAGAGGCTTATAACAAGCTTGAAGAGCTGGAAAGTAAAGGGAGCATAGCTGACCTTAAGATTACAGATGATGCTATGGTTGTAGAGCATTTTTCTGGTCATAAGGTTAAGATTGTTGCTGGCGAATATGAAAATATTAAGATCACATCGCCAGAAGATATTATTACTGCTAAAGAGATTATTAGGGAAAGACAGTTATAGTGAAAAGATTCTACGAATTTGTATACAAACACAGGTTATTATTTTTGATAACCTTTATATGGGCTACCTTATGTCAGGGCTTCTTGCTCCTTAATGGCTATGTTGGAATAGATACTGCAGATGCCTTATTTACCAAGGGGCAGTCTCATTATAATGTGTGCCTTGGCATGGGCAGACAGTGGGTTGTATTCTTAAAATTTCTTACTGGAAATCTTATAATTAATCCATATGTGGTAGGGGGACTTACCCTTATCTTCACATGGATATCTTCTATTATATGGTCTTATCTAATAGTATATATATCGAAGAAAGATGATGAGAGGATGCTTTCGGCATTTTCTTTTGTTCTTCTTTCCTCGCCAATATTAACAGAAACATTCTATTTTAAGGTTCAGTCTACAGAGTTTGCTATTAGTTTTATCTGTGTAGGTTTATCCCTTCTTTGGACTCATATATTCACTGAAAAAAAGAAAATGCTCTATCTTATTGGGGCAGTAGTTATGATGCTTGTTTATATGGGGACATATCAGTCATTTACGCCGCTTTATATTGCCGGAGCCCAGATATGTTTTCTTTTTATGTTCTGGATTAGAGGTAATGCGGAGTCCAAGGGGCTGTTTAAATCTATGTGGAAGTATGTAGCTACTTTTGCATGTACTTTTTTAGCTGGCTTTATTTTAAATCAGGTCATTACAAGATTATTCTTTAGTGGTGATTCTTACTACGATAATTTGGTTCACTGGCAGACAGAGAGCTTTACCAGCTGTCTTTACGCAGTGGTTAAGTATATTGGTAGAACTTTAATTAGTAATTCTAAATATTACTCGGCATTCTGCAGTCTGCTTTTAGTTATACTTATAGGCTTAAGTTTAGGTTCGTTTATAAGAAAGAGAACTAAGGAGAACTTTTTCGTTTTATTTGTAACTGCACTTCTTGCTATTGCACCAAGCTATATGGCTATTATTCTTGGCGGTGATATTGTAGTTAGAACACAGGTTACATACCCATTCCTTATGGCAAGTGTGGCAGCAGCTGTATATATTCTTGTAAAAGAAAAAATGCTAGAGAAAGTACCTGCTGCAAGAATATTCTATATAATAATTGCTATCGCAGTATTTCTTATATCATATGTACAGATGTGTTTTGCACTTCGTCTTTCATACACAGACAGAATGCGAAATATAGCTGACGAGAGATTAGCTCACGATATTATTCTTGAGATAGAGAAGTTCCAAAATGAAGACAGGTCTATACCAGTATTCTTTGCCGGAGCATACTATACAGATCTTAATGATTCATGCTTACTTGGCGAGAGTATAGGCAGATCTATGTTTGCCTGGGACACAGAGACAGAACCACTGGGATATTTTAGTAGCAGAAGATGTATAAACTACATAGGACTTTTCGGCTACAAGTATAACTATGTGGAAGATGTTACAGGATTATATGAAAAATGCTCAGCTTTACCATCTTATCCAAATCCAGGATACGTATCTGGAGAAAATGGCGTAATTATGGTGAATCTGGGGGATAAGAAAGACCTTAACAGATAAGCTTTAGATAGCATATATGAGTGAATTTCAAAAAAAATTAAAAAAAATAAAAAAAGTTGTTGACACATGAAATTCGTTTTGCTATTATAACACTTGCGCCGGTCAAGACGGACCGCAAAGAGAATATGGAGAGGTATCGAAGTGGTCATAACGAGGCGGTCTTGAAAACCGTTTGTCGGCAACGGCACGTGGGTTCGAATCCCACCCTCTCCGGTAGGTCGCTCCGACCGAAGAACATTGACAACTAAACAGTAATGCAACCCTGAAAATTTCAAAGAGAAGTTGCTTTTAGGTAAGCAACAAAATCTGAAAATTTCAGATTGATTCAAACGAATCGAAAACCAAGTAATAACGGTTAAACAAATTTAGCTAGCTTCAAAGGAAGCAGGCAAACTTTTTTATAGAGAGTTTGATCCTGGCTCAGGATGAACGCTGGCGGCGTGCTTAACACATGCAAGTCGAACGGAAACGTATTGAAACCTAGTGATATACGTTTTAGTGGCGGACGGGTGAGTAACGCGTGGGTAACCTGCCGTATTCTGGGGGA
>JHWS01000015.1 GCA_000687675.1 Lachnospiraceae bacterium NC2008
AGACCACAGGGACAGCGTCCAGCTCAGCCAGCAGGTGCAAGACCAGCAGCTAGACCACAGGGACAGCGCCCAGCTCAGCCAAGACCAGCTGCTAGACCAGTTGATGATTACGAAGATTATGACGAATAATTATAATTATGTGTTTTCTGGGTATCGCTTCGCCTAGGCGAATGTAATTTCCTATTAACTAAGAGCCCGCTTGTTATAGCGGGCTTTTCCTTAGATTAGATATAAGGATATTGGTATGAATTTTAAGAAAGATCAATTTACAGACAAAGCATATATAGCTCTTGAACTTGCTTCTCAGGCTTCTAAACAGATGAAGTCTGGTTATATTGGTTCAGAACATCTTCTTGTTGGACTTATAAGAGAAAGAACCGGCGTAGCAGCTATGGTTCTTAAGGACAATAACGTAGATGAGATAAGAGTATTAGAACTTATTAGCGAGGCTATTCTTCCACAGGGAGGACTTCTTCTTAAAGAGCATAAGGGATTATCTCTTAAGGCTCAGAAGGTTCTTGATAATGCAGGTAAGATAGCTTCCAAAACTGGTGAAAGCAAGATAGGAACAGAGCATATTCTTATCGCCCTTCTTAGAGAAACAGATAGTGTTGCTATAAGAATAATTGCTGCTATGGGACTTAATCCTTCAAAGGTATACTATGATGTTTGCATGGCATCTGGTCTTGAAGGACAGTTTAAAGCAAGCGATATTGAAATTAAAAACGGCAAGAAGAAGAAAAAAGATGGAACAGCTACACTTGATCAGTACTCAAGGGACCTTACCAAACTTGCAAAAGAGGGCAGCCTTGACCCTGTTATTGGAAGAAATAGTGAGATTCAGCGTGTAACACAGATCCTTAGCCGTAGAACTAAGAATAATCCTTGTTTAGTTGGAGAACCAGGCGTAGGTAAAACTGCTATAGTAGAAGGTCTTGCAGGCTTAATAGCAGATGGTGAAGTGCCAGATACTCTTAAGAATAAGAGGGTTGTAACTCTTGACCTTGCAGCTATGGTTGCAGGAAGCAAATATAGAGGCGAATTTGAGGAACGAATTAAAAAGGTAATTAATGAAGTTATTAATGCTGGTAATATTATCCTTTTCCTTGATGAGATTCATACAATTATAGGAGCAGGCGGGGCAGAAGGCTCTATTGATGCTTCTAATATATTAAAGCCATCTCTTGCCAGAGGTGAAATACAGCTTATAGGTGCAACAACTATAAGTGAATACAGAAAATACCTTGAAAAGGATGCTGCTCTTGAAAGACGTTTTCAGCCTGTAACAGTTGAAGAACCAACTATAGACCAGGCTATTGAAATCCTTAAAGGGGTAAAATATAAATATGAGCAGCACCATGGTATACAGATTACAGATGATGCTGTATCTGCCGCAGTTAGACTGTCAGAAAGATATATTAATGACAGAAATCTTCCAGATAAGGCTATTGACCTTATTGATGAAGCCAGCGCAGCTGCCAAACTTAAGGGCATGATTGTTCCTGAGAATATTAAGAATCTCAGAGAAGAAATTGCAGCTAAAAATGAACAGGTTGAAAGTGCTATTAGAATCGAAGCATTTGGACAGGCAGGGGAGATTAAAAGAGAGCAGGATGCTCTAAAGAAGAAGTTAGAAAGACTTGAGAAGGCCTATAACAAGAAACTTGAGAAATCAGATCTTGTAATTGATGAAAATGCTATAGCTCAGGTTGTTAGTATATGGACTAAGGTTCCTCTTAATAAGCTTACTGAAAAAGAAAGTGAGAGATTACTTAAGCTTGAAGATATGCTTCATAAGAGGGTAATAGGTCAGGAAGAGGCTGTTACAGCCGTTGCTAAGGCAATTAGAAGAGGTAGAGTAGGCCTTCAGGATCCTAACAGACCTATAGGTTCTTTCTTGTTCTTAGGACCTACAGGTGTAGGTAAAACAGAACTTTCTAAGGCACTTAGTGAGCTTGTATTTGGCAGTGAGAATGCTCTGATTAGAGTTGATATGTCAGAATATATGGAATCACATTCTGTATCTAAGATGATAGGTTCACCTCCGGGATATGTTGGATTTGATGAAGGTGGACAGCTATCAGAAAAGGTTAGAAGAAATCCTTATTCTGTTATCTTATTTGATGAGATAGAGAAGGCTCACCCAGATGTATTTAATATCTTACTTCAGGTACTTGATGATGGTCATATTACAGATTCTAAGGGAAGAAAAGTAAGCTTTAAGAACACAATACTTATTATGACAAGTAATGCTGGAGCTCAAAGAATCGTTGATCCAAAGAAACTTGGTTTTTCAACTGATGAAAGCCATGAACATGACTATAAGGTTATGAAGTCAGGCGTTATGGAGGAAGTTAAGCGAATCTTTAAGCCAGAGTTTATTAACCGTATAGATGAGATTCTTGTCTTCCATCCACTTGAGACAGCTGATATGAAGAAGATAGTTACACTTCTTTCTAATAATCTTATTAAGAGATGTAAGAATCAGATGAATATTAAACTGACTGTTTCATCTGCGCTTAAGAATTACCTGGTAGATAATTATAGTGACAAAAAGATGGGGGCGAGACCACTTAAGAGAGCTATTCAGACTCAGGTAGAGGACGAACTTGCAGAAGAACTTCTAGAGGGTCATGTCCTTCCAGGACAAACAGTGACTGCTACGGTCAAAGATGGTAAGGTAGTATTTAAGTCTGATGTAAAAGAGAAAAAGAAGAAATAGGAATAATGTTATTATTTATTCATAAAATATTAACAGTTACCTATACTTTTACTCTTAAAAAATGCTATACTTAATTTGTATCAAATAACACTTTTGGAGGTGCTATAAATGGCTTTAGTTAAGGAATTAATTCGTACAGAGTCAGATGGAAGTATTAGTTTTGGAGATTATACATTAACTACAAAAAGTAAATTAGAAGACTACGAGCATGCAGGAGATATGCTCAAGGTTAAGACATTTAATGAAATAACACGTCTTGAAAAGAATGGAATGTTTTTATATGAATCAGTTCCAGGAACAGCAGTTAATAACTTTACAGAAACAGAATCAGGTATTCAGTTTACTGTTGAAGGCCCTGAAGATGCACAGATAACAGTTGGCCTTGAAGAAGATAAAGATTATAAGGTATTTGTTGCTGGTGCAGAAGTTGGAACTATGAAGACTAATCTCGGAGGTAAACTTAGCATAAGCGTTGAACTTGCAGGATGCGGAGATGTAAAGGTCGAGATTAAGAAATAATCTAAATATTATGAATTGTTATGCCTTCTCTTATGCCTATGTAATCCATAGTTGCATTATGAGAAGGCATTATTTGTTTGTTGGATAAATACAAAAAAAGGGGACATATATTTAGTATGACAAAAGGTTCAAAAACGAAGATAAGCTTCTTTTGTAAAGAATGTGGCTATGAATCTGCAAAGTGGCTTGGACAGTGTCCATCCTGTAGTGCTGTTGCTTCATTTACAGAAGCACCTTCATCAACTACAAAAGGCGGCAAATCAGCTGGAATAAGAGGCTTATCTCTTGGAAGCACTAAACCTTCAAAGATATCTGAAATAACTGTTACAGAAGACGATAGGGTAGTTACAGGTATAGAGGAACTGGACAGGGTACTTGGCGGAGGTATCATACCAGGTTCACTAACTTTAGTAGGTGGTGATCCAGGTATAGGTAAGTCAACTTTACTTCTTCAGATGTGCAAATACCTTTCTGATAAAGACAAAGAAGTATTATACATATCTGGCGAGGAATCTTTAAAACAGATTAAAATGCGTGCCATGCGTATTGGGCAGTTTCACGACAGCGTAAGTCTATTATGTGAAACTAATCTGGCCAATATATCGGCTGCAATAGAAGATAGCAAGCCTCTGGTTGTTATTATAGACTCAATACAGACTATGTTTAGTGATGAGGCAACAGGAGCCCCAGGAAGCGCTTCTCAGATAAGAGAGTCAACTTCGATATTATTAGACATAGCCAAACGATTAGGAATAGCCATATTCATTGTTGGACATGTTACTAAGGATGGTATAGTAGCGGGTCCAAGGATGCTTGAGCATATGGTTGATACTGTTCTTTACTTTGAAGGCGACAGATATGCCTCATACAGAATACTTAGAGGTGTAAAGAACAGATTTGGCTCAACTAATGAGATAGGCGTATTTGAGATGGTACAGGAAGGACTTAGAGAGGTTACTAACCCATCTGAATATATGCTAAGTGGAAGGGCTATGGGAGCGTCAGGAACTGTATGCACCGCTTCTATAGAAGGAACAAGACCTATTCTTCTTGAGATTCAGGCTCTTGTTAGTGAAACTACCTTCCCTAATCCAAGAAGACAAAGTGCAGGCGCTGATTATAACAGGGTTAACCTTCTTATAGCAGTTCTTGAAAAGAGATTAGGACTTAGAATCGGAGGATGCGATGCATATGTAAATATAGCTGGTGGTCTTAAGGTTTATGAACCAGCAATTGATTTAGGTATAATCTTAGCACTTGCATCTAGCTATCTTGATAAGCCAATTGATGAGAAATTATTAGCTATAGGAGAGGTAGGACTTGGAGGAGAAGTCAGAGCTGTTAACCTAATTGAAAACAGGGTAAGTGAAGCAGTTAAACTTGGCTTTACAACAATAGTAATACCAAAAGTATGCCTTGAAAGAATAAAAGACAAATTTGCGAACAAGGCTGGTGAGATAGAAATCATCGGAGTAGATAATGTTAAAAAGGCAGTAGACCTAATTAGGTAAAAAACTTTTAATCTATAAGGATTACTGCTATAATAATAAAGATTTTTATAATTTAAACATCTAATTTGTGGAGGATAAACAGATGACATTGTTAGAACAGTGGCGTTCAGAGGCATATAATGAGAACGCAGACAGAAATAAATTACAGGCTCTTTGGAGTGAGTATTTCCAGGAAGAAAAAGAAGTATATAAGAAACTTCTTGCTAATCCAGATGAGAAGGTAAAGGGCTCTGTAAAAGAACTTGCTGAAAAATATGGTCTTACACTTCTTCACATGGTTGCTTTCCTTGATGGTATCAATGACAGCCTTGTTAAGCCTAATCCAATTGAAGAGATGGATGAAGATACAGTAGTAAGCCTTGAATTTGATAAAGAACTTCTTTACAAGAACATGGTTGCTGCTCAGGCAGACTGGTTATATGGTCTTGAAGAGTGGAAGTCTATCTTCGATGAAGATAAGCTTAAGGCTCTTTACAAAGAGCAGAAGGCTTCTTCAACAATCAAGAAAGAAGCTAAGGTATATCCTAATGATCCATGTCCATGCGGAAGTGGTAAGAAATATAAGAAGTGCTGCGGTAAGAACGCATAATTATAAGTTTTAGACAAATTAAAAAGATGAGCTAGAAATCTAGCTCATCTTTTTTGGTAGTTTTCCAATAGGAAATTATTAGTATCTGGTTCTAGCTCCACTGGCGCTTGATGCTGGTTCTGTGAAGTTTGACATATATGCTGGGTCAGCATCTGGATAAAGTCTGTAATATACAGTTGATGATCTACCTTCTTTATTGTTTGAAGCCCATACTTCCACACGTCCGTCAGACTGTCTTCTTGTTACACGAAGTTCTGTAATATACTTATCTGTATAATTAATCTGGATATTATTTTTTCTTCCAAGCTCATCTTTAAGAGCATCACAGATAATCTGAGATTCCTTCATAGCTGCACTTCTAAACTTAATCTCTGTAAGCTCAAGAACGTTGTTCATTCTATATGTTTCACCATTATGGTCTGTTACATTGAAAGTAATATAGCTAGAAGCTGTAGGAATTTTGTCCCACTGATCTCTAACGGCTGAGTCAATAGCGATTAATCTCTCAAGACTTTCGCCTATTTCTCTTGCTATTTCAAGGTCAGAAGCTTTTTGTGCCTTCTTTATATACTGAAGAAGATTAGGTACTAATATACTTGCAAGAATTGACATTATTGCTATAACAACAAGAAGTTCTACGAGAGATACGCCCTTGTTTCCTAACTTACCGTTTCTGTTCATCCATGTTCTTTTCATAATGTTTACCTCCTTATATTCGATTAAAAAAACCACTTCGGGGTGGGCGAAGTGGTTAGATTGGTCTAATCTATGCTGCAACTGGCTACCACATTTAAGGCCCTATAGCTTTGCGTCGCAGGATTTCTCCTGTTTTGCCTTTGAAGTTTTTTATCTTACACCTTATATATCGTCACATTTCCAATTTACTTAACCCCCATTAAGCAACTTTTTTCTAACTCACTTTCCCCTTCCTTATTTTTATTTTTTTTTATTTTCTTTTCACAACCTCCCCTACCAGGGCATCTAAGCTACTGATCCGCTCGTGAAGAACATTTCTATCCTTCTACGATTTGGGTAGGCTTTCCAAAACTGAACCATCCTTCATAGACGCACTTCAGATGCAAACTAAGATATTCAACCTCAACCTGACTCATTTGTACAAGCTGATGTAAAACCCGCGTGTCTTTCGTAGTAAAATGTTAATTCCGCGCTTTATAGGGTATACCCCTATCACAGAGTGGATGAGTCACCTAGCGCGGAATACATTTTACAGAAAGACAAAGCGCTGGTTTTACACAGCGAAGTACAAGCAGACGTTAGGTTGAGGTTGATATCTTAGTAAGCATCTTCGTTTGAACGGTATAAAGGATGGTTCATGGAAAGCCGACCACAAATCGTGAAGGATCACGAAATGTCCCTCAATGTCGCGAATCGGCAGCTCAGATACCCTGATGGGGGAGGGGACTTTATAAGAAAAAATCATGTTTGAAATATGGTTGACATAATATGGGGTTAACATAATATTTTGAGGTTACATAACATGTTTTGAACATTGTGAGAATTCTGTCTAAAACGTAACTAATAGGGATAAACTGTGGTATAATATGTTGGTGTGTGGCGGTAGGTCACGGAAAGATTGGAGATTGATATGGCAAATATAGAAGAAAAGAAGGATAAGGAATTGTTTAAGAAATTTAGGGATAATTCGGAGATGACAGCGCTTCTTGCAATATTCGCTGGATTAGTATTTGTATTTGCACCTCATATAACAGAAAGATTAATTGGATATCTTCTTGGAAGTGTAGCTATTATTGCTGGTATGTTCTTTATACTTAAGTATGTAAAGAAGGATATTAAGAATGACTTTTATAGCCATGATTTCGTAACAGGTGTATTTCTTATAATTATTGGCTGTATTATTTATATTAGGGTAAACGTACTGACAGATTTCTTCCAGCCAGTTCTTGGCCTTATAGTTCTTTATTCCGGTGTTGTTAAGTTACAGACAGCATTTGATCTTATGAGAATGAAGTTTACTACATGGAAGATGGTTTTGATTTTATCTGTAGTTAATATACTTATTTCTGTAGTTTTACTTTTAAGACCTGGTTTCCTTGCTAAGATTACATTCTTAGTAGTAGGAATCGCGCTTATTTATAGTGGTGTGTCTAGCTTAGTGGCATCACATTTCTTCCAGAAGGGTGTTAAGAAATATAAAAAAGACGTTGATATAATTGATGAGGATTAATTATTAAAGGATTTTTATTATAGAAAGAAGGTTATTGTAATGACAAAGATTGACGTAGTATCAGGATTTTTAGGAGCAGGTAAAACAACTCTTATTAAGAAATTACTTAAGGAAGCACTTGCTGATCAGCAGGTAGTACTTATTGAAAATGAATTTGGTGAAATCGGTATCGATGGTGGTTTCTTAAAGGACGCAGGTATCGAAATCAAGGAGATGAACTCTGGATGTATCTGCTGTTCACTTGTTGGTGACTTTGGAACATCTCTTAAGGAAGTGCTTAGTAAGTATAAGCCAGACAGAATACTTATTGAGCCATCCGGTGTTGGTAAGCTTTCAGATGTAGTTAAGGCAATTAAATCAGCTGACCTTGGAGATGATGTGGTACTTAATAGTGCCGTAGTAGTTATCGACGCTTCAAAGACTAAGATGTATGTTAAGAACTTTGGTGAGTTCTATGTTAACCAGGTAGAGCATGCTGGAACAATCATTCTTAGCCGTACAGATAAGATGAGCGATGAGAAGCTTAAAGAAGCTGTTGATATTCTTAGAGAGCACAACCAGACAGCAACAATAGTTACAACACCTTGGAATGATATAGACGGTAAGGCAATTGAAGAAACAATAGAAGGCAAGGTTGATCTTGCTGCTCAGCTTATGGCTGAATACAAGGAAGAGCATGAGCATCATCACCATCACCATGAGGATGGCGAGGAGTGCTGCTGTCATGACCATGACCACGAGCATCATCATCACGATCATGATGAAGATCATGAGTGTCATCATCACGACCATGATCACGAACATGAACATCACCATCATCATGAAGATGGGGAAGAGTGCCATCATCACGACCATGACCACGACCATGAGCATCATCATCACCATGAAGATGGAGAGGAATGTTGCTGTCATGACCACCATCATGAAGGACATCACCACGCTGATGAAATATTTACAAGCTGGGGCTTTGAAACACCTTCTAAGTATTCAAAGGATGATATAGAGAATATTCTTAAGGCCCTTGATGATAGAGATACATATGGCTTTGTTCTTAGAGCAAAGGGTATGGTTCAGAGTCCAGAAGGTGGCTGGGTATACTTTGATTATGTTCCAGAAGAGAGCAATGTAAGAGAAGGCAACCCACAGCCAACAGGTAGATTCTGTGTTATTGGCTCAGATCTTAAAGAAGATAACCTTAAGGCATTATTTGGAGGAAAATAGATGAAACCGGTTTATTTCATTAACGGATTTCTTGAGAGTGGAAAGACTTCATTTTTAAAATTCACTTTAGCACAGGACTATTTCAAGATTAGAGGAACAACATTACTTATTCTTTGTGAGGAAGGCGAAGAAGAGTATGATACAAAACTCTTAAAAAAGTCAAAAACTATTATTGAGAAGATTGAAGATGAAGAGGATTTTACTGTAGAACATCTTTCTGAAATAGAAAAGCAGTGGAAGCCTGAGAGAATCATTATTGAATACAACGGTATGTGGAATAATAAGGATTTACAGCTTCCTTCTTCCTGGGTTATGGAGCAGCAGATTACTTGTGTCAATGCTGCAACATTCCCTATGTATTACAACAATATGAAGTCTATGGTAGCTGAGCAGGTTAGAAATTCTGAACTTATTATTTTTAACCGCTGTGATGACTGTATGGACAGCCTTGGAGTATACAGAAGAAATATTAAGGCTGTTAATGCTGCAGCTGCAGTTGTATTTGAGAATAAGGACGGGGAGATTGATGAGATATTTGAAGAAGATCTTCCTTACGACTTAAAGGCTGATGAGATTAAGCTTGATGACAATTCTTATGGCTTATGGTATCTGGATGTTATGGAACATCTTGAGAGATATGAAGGAAAGAAGATATCTTTCCTTGCTCAGAACTTAAGACCTGGAGGACTTCCAAAGGGGTATTTTGTTCCGGGAAGAAGGGCCATGACCTGCTGCGCAGATGATTTAACATTCCTTGGATATATCTGCAAGTATGACAAGGCGGATACAATCAAGGATAAGTCCTGGGCCAATGTTACATGTACTGTAAAGAAAGAATTCTTTGAAGGTTACAGAGGTGAAGGACCTGTTCTTACAGCAATTTCAGTTTCACCATGTGAAGCACCTAAGAACGAAGTTATTGGTATTGGTTAATCACCTAATAAGTTAAGGGGAGAATTATGGATAACAACTTAAAGGAAATGATTAAGAGATGTGAGGATATATGTGATCTTCTTAAAGACTATGAAGTTTCAGATATTACCTCTGATACAAAGCTAACAGAGTCATTTCGCTTTGGCCTTATAAAGTTTGGAATATATCTTTCGGATTTAGATGGTACTATTTCCGAGGGGGAGATGAACTGTATTAAAGAGAATATTGGTTCATGCCCGGCAAAAGAAGAGATAGCTGCTCTTAAACACAGAGAGAAACTTAATCCTGATGAATATGGAAAAGAGGTTCCTTTAGTACTTAAGTACTGTGTATTAGCTGATGCAAAGAAACTTATAAGTGATGATCCATATAAGAACCAGAAGGGACAGATTATAGCTGACACTTATAGATTATTTGGTCAGACTATGATGGCTTGCAGCGAAGATTCATCTGAACGTGCATCAAGAAAGATGACCTTATTCTGCGACCGCATGGATAATTTCCTTGATGAATTTGGCGTTAGATACCTTAACAGTGACAAACTGTATCCTGTGAAGGCACCAAGTACCAGACCAGAAGCTGACCCTGAAGAGTTAGAAAAACTTCTTGAGTCATTTAACAGTCTTGTAGGTCTTGATAGTGTTAAAAATGAAGTTAACAGCTTGGTTAACCTTATTAAGGTACAGAACATGCGTAAAGAGAAGAATATGAAGTTCTCTGACGTATCAAAGCATATGGTATTTTCAGGTAATCCTGGTACTGGTAAAACCACTGTTGCCAGAACTCTGGCAGATATATACAGAAATCTTGGGGTATTATCTAAAGGCCAGTTAATCGAGGTTGATAGATCAGGTCTTGTTAAAGGCTATGTTGGACAGACTGCAATCAAGACTAAAGAAGTTATTGATTCAGCACTTGGCGGTATCTTATTTATAGATGAGGCATATAGCCTTACGGTAAATAAGGGAAGCGGAGATTTTGGACAGGAAGCAGTTGATACCCTTCTTAAGGGGATGGAAGATAACAGGGACGATTTAATTGTTATCGTAGCTGGTTATCCTGACCTTATGGAAGAATTCCTATGTTCTAACCCTGGATTAAAATCAAGATTCAATAAATTTATTAATTTTGAAGACTATACTGCTGAGCAGCTTGTTATGATACTTGAAAGTATGTGTAAGAAGCAGGATTATAAGCTTTCTAAAGAGGCAAAAGAATATTCACTTAGCTTCTTTGAAGAAAGATGCAACGCACATCTTGAGAATTTTGCCAATGCAAGAGATGCACGTAACTATATGGAGAAGGCTATATCTAATCATGCGGGCAGAGTCGTTGATATTAAAGATGTAAATGAAGAAATATTATCTACCATTGAGAAGGTAGATGTTGAGAACATTGTACTGTAAATTATACATATTTTCTTATGGCGGCTAAGGCTGCTCTATGGTACAATTTTCATTAGGGTTTATAGTGTATTTTACTTATGAAAGAGAGGTATGACATGGAAGCAAGAGACTGTATTATGGGTAGACGTAGTATTAGAGCATTTCAGGATAGACCTATTGATGCTGAACTTCTTAAGAAGATTGTAGAAGAAGCATCATACGCTCCTAGCTGGAAGCATACTCAGATTACAAGATACGTTGTTGTTACAAATAAGGAACTTAAAGATAAGATTGGTGATTGCACAAGTGCATATCCACACAATGGTGAGATAATTAAGTCAGCACCAGCAGTTGTTGTTGTTACATTTATTAAGAACAGAAGTGGTTTTGAACGAGATGGTTCATATTCTACCGATAGAGAAGGCGGATGGCAGATGTTTGATACAGGTGCAGCGTGTGAAGCATTTTGTCTTGCAGCTTATGAGCATGGTCTTGGAACAGTTATCCAGGGTATCTTTGACAGAGATAAGGTTGAACAGGCTATAGGTCTTTCAGAAGACAGAGAAGTATCCTGTCTCATTCCTATAGGATATCCAGCAGAAGAACCAGTAGCTCCAAAAAGAAAACCGGTTGATGACTTACTTACAATAATATAATTACTCATAGGAGAGATTCATATCTCTCCTATTTTTTGAAATTAAGCAAAGTCTTATAGAGAAAGGAATAGCTACAATTATGAGACATTTAATGAGTCCATTAGACTTTACAACAGAGGAACTTGATAAGCTTTTTGATCTGGCCAATGATATCGAGAAGAACCCAGATAAGTATGCCCATATCTGTGATAGAAAGAAGCTTGCAACATGTTTCTACGAACCTAGTACAAGAACCAGACTTTCATTTGAATCGGCTATGATTAATCTGGGTGGAAGTGTTATTGGTTTTTCAGATGCGGGCTCATCTTCGGCTTCTAAAGGAGAAAGTGTATCAGACACAATACGCGTTATTTCTTGTTTTGCTGATATATGCGCTATGCGTCATCCTAAGGAAGGTGCACCTATGGTAGCTGCATCAAAGTCTAAGATTCCGGTAATCAACGCAGGTGATGGCGGACACCAGCATCCTACACAGACTCTTACAGATTTACTTACAATACGTTCCCTTAAGGGAAAACTTGATAACTTTACAATAGGACTTTGTGGAGATCTAAAGTTTGGACGTACTGTTCATTCATTAATCAATGCTTTAATCAGATATAACAATGTGAAATTTATACTTATATCACCAGAAGAACTTCGTATTCCAAGTTATATCAGAGAGACACTTGTAAATAACAATATAGAATTTAAAGAAGTAGTTAAACTTGATGACGCTATGCCGGAACTGGATATTCTATATATGACAAGAGTTCAAAGAGAACGTTTCTTCAATGAGGATGATTATTTAAGACTTAAAGATTTCTATATCTTAACTAAAGAGAAGATGGAACTTGCAAAGGAAGATATGCTTGTACTTCATCCACTTCCACGTGTTAATGAGATAAGTGTTGAAGTTGATGATGACCCAAGAGCAGCTTACTTTAAGCAGGTTCAGTATGGTGTCTATGTAAGAATGGCACTTATACTCACATTACTTGAATTAGCATAATAGTTTAGAAAGGAAAGTAACATGTTAAACGTTGGACAGATAGAAGAAGGATTTGTACTTGACCATATTCCAGCTGGAAAGGCCATGTCTATATATTACCATCTTGGTCTTGATAAATTTGATGGCTGTGTGGCTATCATAAAGAATGCAAGAAGTGGTAAACTAGTAAAGAAGGATATACTTAAGGTTGAATGTGATATTAATGCACTTGATCTTGATGTTCTTGCAGTTATAGATCATACAATCACTGTTAATGTGGTTAAAGACGGAGTGATAGTAGAGAAGAAGACACTTGTACTTCCTAAGGAAATCAAGGGAGTTATGAAATGTAAGAATCCTAGATGTATAACTTCCATAGAGCAAGAACTACCACATATCTTTTATCTTGCCGATTCTGATAAGGAGATATATCGCTGCAAGTACTGTGATGAAAAGAACAGCGAGAAGATGTAGTATATAAAAGTGGGGAATAAGTATAATGAACACAAAGGGTAAAGAGTATCATAGCATTAGAATCTTGATGGCTGTAATCATGTCTACGGTCATGGGGGTAATAGCCTCTTTTTTGGTAGCCCAGAATCCTAATGCTAATATTCCGGCATTTCCTGTGTTTTGTCTGTTTAATGTAACAGAGTCGATTGTTGTAGGTGTTTTTATAGCTATATTTATACCGCTGGATAAGTTAAGCAATGCTCTGGTAAGTAGATTCAATATTAAGAATTATGCGCTTCATGGGATGGTATATGCCATTCCTCTTTCTATAGGGAATGGTATTCTTGTAAGCGGAATTGTTATATTTGTCAACGTCTTTATGTCATATCTTCGTATAAATCCTGCTAACAGGCCACCACTTTTAGGTATGTGGACATCAAGCTGGTTTCATATACTTCTTCCTATGATTGTAATTTCATATGTTACATCGCTTATATTTACACCATTAGTAATAAAGTTTATTTCAACTATTAACAGGAATACTAACAATGGGAAGAAATTGAAATTCTTTCAGGTTGAAGTACTGGTTATCTTTGCAGCGGTTATAGTTGCTATCACAATTGTTATGGACCTTGTAATTGTTGAAAAATCCAAGGCTACGATAAAAGGAAAGGTTTCTGACCTTGTGGCTGCCAACAGCAGACAGATAGAACTTAATATAGACTCATATCTTGAGCGTATGAAAACCACACCATCACTATTATTTTCAGACAAAGCTTATTACGAATATGATGCAACAGATAGTAGTATAGATACATATGATAAAGTAAAAAATGAAGAGCTGATTAAAAACAGAATCGTTGATATCGGTCTTATGAATAACTATTCTGATTTTGGAATAATCTATTCTGATAATCATAAGGTAGGCTGGATATCAAATGGAACACAGAATCTATACTCTGATGGAGATATATATAATCCTTTATCAGAACTGATTGGTGACAATCCTGATCAGGAGGCGTGGGGATTTGGTATTAACGGTGATATTGAAAGAATATACTATCTAAAGAGAGTAAATGAACACGCAATATTAGTTTCATCTGTATATACAAGAGAATTATCCTCAGTTTTCGTATATCCGGAACAGCTTGACAATATAGATATATGGCTGACAGATAAAGATGGAAGGATAATATTCTCTTCAAAAGCGAATGATATAGGGGATATTATCCCGGAATATATAGATAATGCTATTGGGCACAGATTGTCTCAGGCCGGAGCTTCCAGTGCCATAACAACAAAACAGTATTTTATAAATGTTAACATATGTGCCAATGGCTGGAATGTAATATGTGCAGTACCAGCTGATATAGTTCTGAAAGAAACCAAAAATCTGAGGACGTTTACCATAAGAATATCTGTTCTTATGTCAATTATATTTGTTCTTGCTGGTCTTCTTATCATTAATAGGATATCAGAGCCAATCGATGATATGGTATCAAGTCTTCAATATAAAGCAGAAGTTGACAAGCTTTCCGGTGTGATGAATAAGGCTACTTTTCAGGAGGAAACTGAAAAAAGGCTGTTTTTCAAAGAAAATGGCGAACATTGTGCTTTTATAATGATGGATATGGATAATTTCAAGATGGTTAATGATAAGCACGGACACAGTTATGGCGATCAGGTAATTATCAAATTCGGTAAGATGTTAAGGGGACTTTTTGATGAAGATACTCTTATAGGACGTCTTGGCGGAGATGAATTTGCTATCTTTATTGAAGCTGGAAAAGATAATAATGACAAGGAAGGGCTGGAGAAAAGGGTTACAGAAGGTCTGAACCTTATAATGGAGAGATTCGAAGAAGTGTTCAAAGAAGAAAAAGAAGACTGCAAACTATCAGTAAGTGCAGGCGTTTACTATGAAAGTGGGGAAAAGCCAAGCTTTAGTGAAATATATGAAAAAGCGGATATTGCCCTATACCAATCTAAGCATGCGGGCAAATCCAGATATACAGTCTATATGGAGGGTTCAAAGTAATGAAGAATAAGGATCATACTAAAGGTCTTTTGATTATCCTTATCATTCTTTTGGTATTTTGTACTCTTCTTTATATCAGTCAGGAGAATCAGAAGGCAGAGAGATCAGATACAATTGCTACAAGAGAAGGACAGAATAGAATTATTTTATCCTGGTGGGGAAATGATGAGAGACATAAATATACCATGGAGGGTGTAGATCACTTCATGGAAGAGAATCCTGAGATACATGTCAACTGTAGGTATGGTGAATGGAATGGCTTTGAAAAACGCATGGAAGTATGGACCAATTCCCACAATGAAGCAGATGTTATGCAGATTAACTATGCATGGCTTGATACCTATTCAAAGGATGGGACAGGATATTATGATCTGAATCAACTTTCAGAATATATAAACCTTGATGCATTCTCAGATAAATGTAAGGAATATGGTACAAGAAACGGACATCTCAATGCTCTTCCGATTGCTATGAATTCTCAGGTTTTCTATTATAATCAGGACATACTTGATCAGTATGGACTTTCGTGTCCGGAAAACTGGGATGATTTGTTCGAAATGGCTGAAGTAGTAAGTAAAGATGGGAAATACCTGTTGGGAATGAGTAAGAAACAGGTATTTATGCTTCTTATAGCATATTATGAACAGTCAACAGGCAAGGCTATGTTTAATGATGATGGAAAACTTGCTGCTTCAAAAGATGAGATAGCTGAATTGCTTGTCTTTTATAAGAAAATGATTGATGAGCATGTTTTATGTCCTGTAGACATTTTTGATAATGCTATGTATCAGAATGGCCAGGTAGTAGGAATCATGTGTTGGATAAGTGATACAAAAAAATACAGGGATGCTCTCGAAGAAAAAGGCGTAAAAGTCTGCCTGTGTCTTTATCCGATGATGGAAGGGGCTAAACGAAGCGGATGGTATATTAAGCCGGCTACTATGTGGGCAATCAGTGCTGATACAAAAAGCCCAAAAGATGCAGCTGTATTACTTGAATATCTTTTAAATGATCCATATATGGTTTCTTTAGCTGGTACAGAAAAAGGCGTACCTGTAAGCAGTAAGGCAGTGGAAGTACTATCTGAAAATGGACTATCTGAAACTAACGAATATATAGCTACAGAGGAAATTAACAAAAGGGCTGATGAGATTAACATTATCATTCCTAATATCGAGAAAGAAGCTATAATCGATGCATTTAAACAAAATGCAGATGAGTATCTATATGACCGTATGGATGTAGATGAGTGCGCAGGTCTGATATATGACAGTATTATAGAAGTTCAGTAGGCAACAAAATACCATGACTTGTTCGTAAGGTTCAGGATTGTATTGCTGACTAATATGAGAGGAGAGCGTCATGCAAGCATCACAATTAATATTTTATAAAGACTCTAGGGATATGACCCTGTTAGAGGATGTATGTAGCCTCATGGAACATCTTGAGGATGGTTTTTATGATAAGGAGGAGCAGGAAAGACTTTTTTATAACTGTGTTAGTGGTTTATACAGATGCGCTGGTGAATCAGGTTTTAAAGGCAACCTATGGCACTGCTATCTTACACAGATTCTTGTATATAATGAGAATCCATATACTGTAGCAAGCGAACTTAAGGGCAAGGTTGAAGGGACTTTATCACAGGCAGTAGTTCATGATTATAGAATCTTTATGGATATGTTTGCCTATGACATAAAGAAACTTGAAGAGGCAGTAGGTAACACTAAAGATATGACCTTACTTACAAACTACGAAGGTTCAGGTAAGGAAGCAATAAAGTATAACAAGTTTATAGTTGAAGAGATTAATAACTTGGCTGTAAAGCTTGCTGCTGCTAAAGACGTATCAGAATTCAAAATTCTTCTGGATACCTTTTACGGTAGTTATGGTGTTGGAGTATTTGGACTCCATAAGGCATTTAGAGTTGAAAGAAGAGAAGATAAGCTTCATATTGATCCTATATACAATATAGCTGTAACCAGCCTTGATGATATAGTTGGCTATGATAATCAGAAGAAGAGACTTATAGCTAATACAGAGGCATTTCTTGAGGGTAAGAAGGCTAATAACTGTCTCCTCTTTGGTTCATCAGGGACAGGTAAGTCATCTAGTATCAGAGCTATTCTTAATCAGTACTACGGTCAGGGACTTCGTATGATTGAGGTATATAAGCACCAGTATAAGGAGCTTAATGACCTGATAGATAACCTTAAAATAAGAAATTATAAGTTCATTATCTATCTTGATGATCTTTCATTTGAAGAGTATGAGACTGAATATAAGTATCTTAAGGCAGTTATTGAGGGTGGTCTTGAAAGTAAGCCTTCTAATGTGCTTATATATGCAACAAGCAACAGACGTCACCTTGTAAAAGAATCTGTTTCTGATAAGGATGGCGGCGAAGATATGCATAGTAACGAAACAGTTGAAGAGAAACTTTCTCTTTATCAGAGATTTGGTGAATCTATCTACTTTGGTAGTCCAGAAAAGAAGGAATTCAACAATATTGTTACAACACTTGCTAAGAAGTATGAACTTCCTGTATCAGAGGATGAGATACTTCTTGAAGCTAATAAGTGGGAACTTACTCATGGCGGTATGTCTGGTAGAACTGCAAGACAGTTTATCGACGCTATGAGAGCAAAATACTTGTAATACAGTTAGATAAATGCCTGCGGCTTTAGACAGGCAGTATAGGGGTATGGGGTTATGAATGTTAAGGTATTTGCGGCCATAGATATTGGCTCATTTGAGACAGCTATGAAGATATATGAGATATCTGCCAAGAATGGCATGAAGGAGATAGATCATATAAGACACAGACTGTCACTTGGTTACGATTCATATAATACAGGCAGAATCAGCTATCGAAAGATAGATGAGCTCTGCCATGTTCTTAATAAGTTCAGAGATATTATGAAAACCTACGGGGCAAGTGATTATAAGGTTTATGGAACCAGTGCCCTTAGAGAGACTGATAATACAGTTATTATTCAGGATCAGATATTTAACCGCACAGGTTTCAAGGTGGAAGTTTTAAGTAACTCTGAGCAAAGACTTCTTGATTACAAATCTGTTGCTTCTATGGGAAGCAAATTCAACAAGATAATCGAAAGTGGTTCGGCCATAGTTGATATTGGAGGCGCCAGCGCCCAGATGTCACTTTTTGACAATGATTCCTTAGTTTCTACCCAGAGCTTTGGAATAGGTGTCTTAACTATGTATGACCGTATCACATCTATGAAACAGGGGCCTGAAAGATCTCAGGAGATTCTTGAACAGCTTATATATAACGAACTTTCCATCTTTAAGAAACTATATATTAAAGAGAGGGAAATAGGTACTCTTATAGTAGTAGATGATTATATATCAGGCATAATTAAGTCAGGTATAATACTGGGAAGTAAGGATGGAATAATTTCCACAGAAGACTTCCTTGCATTCTTTAATGAGTGTATCTCAACCAGTAATGAAATATTATCTGAGAAGCTAGATATTACAGAAGAGATGACCTATCTTATGAAGATTTCTTCCAGCATACTTAAGGTAATTATTGAGAACAATGCCGTTAAACGTATTTGGGCACCAGGTGTTGCTCTTTGCGATGGTATAGCCTATGAGTATGCAGAGTCAAAGAAACTTAAAATGATTGCCCATGACTTTGAAAAAGATATTATTGATGCGGCTATTAATATTAGTAAGAGGTATATAGGAAGTAAGAAAAGAAGTCTGGCTCTTAGCAATATAGCATTAACAATATATGATGCAATGGCAAGTATTCACGGCCTATCTAAACGAGACAGATTTCTTCTTAGACTTGCAGTTATACTTCATGAATGTGGTAAATTCATTAACACTTCCAATGTTGGAGAGTGCTCATATTCTATTATTATGAATACTGAAATGATAGGCCTTTCTCATAGGGAAAGAGAGATAGTTGCCAGCGTAGTTAAGTATTATTACGAGCCATTCTTATACTACAAAGAACTTGATGATAACAGACTTGATGAGGACACATATCTTCGTATAGCCAAGCTTACAGCTATATTAAAAGTTGCTGGAAACTTAGACAGAGGTTCAAAACAGAAGGTCAGAGATATATCAGCTAAGCTATCAGATGACAAGCTGGTAATATACGTTTCTGAAGAAGATGATTTAGTATTTATTAAAGAGGCATTTGATAAGAATGCAGCCTTCTTTGGAGAGGTATATAGTATAGAGCCAGTTATATCATTTGCAAAAGCAAAATAGTTTAGGGGGTACTGCTTAGATAAGTCTATATGTGATTTATCTATCCGGAGGTAGAAGTATGAACATAAGAAAAGAATTTTATAATCCAAAATATTATATTAACAGAGAACTTAGCTGGGTTAAGTTCAATGGAAGATGCCTTAATGAAGCAAGGGATAAGTCTAATCCTTTCTTTGAAAGAATAAAGTTTTTAAGTATTACTGCATCTAACCTTGATGAGTTCTTTATGGTTAGAGTGGCATCGCTTAAGGATATGATTCATGCTGGCTACAATAAGAAAGATATAGCTGGTATGACAGCAAAAAATCAGCTTGATGCATTAAGTGAGAAGTTACATGAATTTGTTGATTTACAGTATGATACATATTTAAACATGCTTGCTCCTAATTTTGAGAAGAAGGGGATAAAGCTAATAGAACATTATGAAGAACTTGATGAAAAACAGGCAGCTTATGTTTCTTCTTATTTTGAGAAGAATGTATATCCTGTACTTACCCCTATGGCAGTAGATTCATCCAGACCATTTCCACTTATTAAGAACAAAACTCTTAATATAGGGGCTCTTCTTAAGAAAAAGCAGGGAGTAGATGGAAAGGCAAAGAGTAAGGACAAGGAAGTGGATTTTGCTACAGTTCAGGTTCCAAGTGTACTTCCAAGACTTGTGATTATACCTGATCCTGAAAAGACAGTTATTATCCGCTTAGAAGAGATTATCGAAATGAATATCTCTAAGCTTTTCCTTAGTAATGATGTAATATGTTCAGCGCCATACCGTATTATGCGTAATGCTGATCTTACCATAGAAGAGGAAGAGGCTGAAGATCTTCTTAAAGAAATTGAGAAGCAGATTAAGAAGAGACAGTGGGGAGAAGCTATCAGACTGGAAGTTGAAGATGGGGCTGATAAGAAACTTGTTAAGCTACTTAAATCAGAACTTGGAGTAGCTAACGAAGAGGTTTACAACATAGCAGGCCCTATTGATTTAACCTTCCTTATGAAGATGTATGGATTAGATGGCTTTGATTCTTTAAAGAAGAAGCCATATGTGCCACAGGACAATCCGCTTCTTCCATCAGGTTGTAATATTTTTGATGCTATAAAGAAGCACGACATACTTCTTCATCATCCTTATGAGTCATTTAGCCCTGTAGTAAGTTTTATAGAGCAGGCAGCAGAGGATGAGAATGTTCTTGCTATAAAACAGACTCTCTACCGTGTAAGTGGTAATTCGCCTATTATTAAAGCTCTTTCCAAGGCAGCAGAGAACGGAAAACAGGTATCTGTACTTGTAGAGCTTAAGGCAAGATTTGATGAAGAGAACAACATCGTTTGGGCGAAGATGCTTGAGAAAGCAGGCTGTCATGTTATATATGGTCTTGTAGGTTTAAAAACCCATTCAAAGATAACTCTAGTTGTTAGAAGAGAGGATGATGGAATCAGAAGATATGTCCATCTTGGAACAGGTAACTACAACGATGCTACAGCCAAGCTTTATACAGATTTAGGGCTTCTTACCTGCCAGGAGGCAATAGGCGAAGATGCTACAGCAGTATTTAATATGCTTTCTGGCTATTCTGAGCCACTTATGTGGAATAAGCTGGTACTTGCACCATTATGGCTTAAAAAGCGCCTCCTGAAGCTAATAGAGCGTGAAACTGACAATGCCAGAAATAATAGAAAAGCAAAAATCATAGGAAAGATGAATTCACTGTGCGACCCAGATGTTATAGCTGCTTTATATGAGGCTTCATCTGCAGGGGTAGAGATTAATCTTTTAGTTAGAGGAATTTGCTGTCTTAGACCTGGAATAGAAGGTGTAAGCGAGAATATTCATGTTAGAAGTATTGTAGGAGATTATCTGGAACACTCAAGAATATATTACTTTGAGAATGATATGTCCCCTGAGATATTTATGAGTAGTGCTGACTGGATGCCTAGAAATCTTGAAAGAAGAGTGGAGATTATGTTCCCGATAGAAGATGAGGCACTTAAGTCAAAACTCCTTCATATACTGGATATCCAGTTTAAGGACAATGTTAAGACTCATATTTTAGATAGCCAGGGCAATTACACCAAGGCAGTAATAGAAAAAGGCGGAAAAGAAATCTGCTGTCATAATATATTCTGCAAAGAAGCTGTAGATGCAGCCAAGGTAATAAAGAAAGTTAAAAAGGACAGCAGGGTATTCGTACCAAAGACTAAGGCCTAATAAAAAAGAGCAGTGGTTAATCCACTGCTCTTTTTTTATACGCATGGATGCGTAGCGATTCTTTCTGGCTTTGCCGAACGCATCCCGCGCGGCGAGTAGGAGGGGCCTCCTACTCGATTAGTTTATCAATCCTTTATGGCATCATAGAACTTATAGAAGATATCTACTGTATTGCTATCAAGCAATATCCATGATCCATTAACCTTAGCAATATATTCAGTATGCTTTATTTCATCTGAACCAGCTTTACCTTCAATCTTAGCTGTATAAGATACTTCATATGCTTCCTTGATATCCATATCATAGAGATCATCAAGAAGGGATCCTGCGATTTCTTTAAGTTCTTTTAATTCACTCTTAGTAAGCTCTTTTGAATAGAATACATCAGAAAGCTCATCAGTTTTTTCGAGTGTCTCAAGATCGCAAAGGTCATCATAGAGCTCATAGAAGTCTTGATTTAAATCTTCCAGGTCATCTTTATCTACCTCTTCGTATTCAATATCTTCGATTTCAATCTTCCAGTCAGAGCCATATTTCTTATCATATGCATCATAACCAGAAAATACCATAGAAGTCATAATATCATCTTCGAAGCTGTATACTGCATCTTCATCAATCTTTAAGAAGACATCTGAGTAATCAAGATATGCTTCCTTAATGCAAGGAGCACAAGCTAAATTAAGATAATCTTCAAGGACATCATTTCTATCGTTAGCATAATCAGCAATCTTTTCTATTACCTGATCATACTTAAGTCCGTTATTCTTATATGTTTTCTTCTTGAATGGATTCCAGAAGAAGTATAAAACAACAACGGCAGCAATTATAAGAAGGCAAAGGATAAGTAAGATAATCATAGGAGCCTTGCTCTTCTTGTTAGGATCCTTAGGCTTCTTTTCCTTCTTAGGCTTTTTAGCAGGAGCCTGTGGTGGAACTGGCTGATTATATGGCACCTGATTAGGGTATGTCATATTAGGATTAGAACCAGCAAAAGGATTAACAGGAGCAGCTGAGCCTGGGTTAACTGGAGCACCAGTAGGATTAACTGCCTGGCCTGAGCCTGGAACTACCTTAACATGGTTATTAGATACAACAGGTGTAGCTCCTTCAAGTCCTGTATTAACATATCCATGAGAACTAATCTGAACATTGCCCTGAGTCTTAGAAGCATTAGTATTAATATTTACTGTTCCCTGTGAACCTAAAGTATTATTCGATATATTTGTAATATTATTATTAACAACGCTGCTTCCTGACATAGCTGGCTGTGGCTGAGCCTGTAAATTTACAGGAGGCTTAGCATCTGCCTGAATACCAGCATGAACTGGAACACCATTTTGAATCTGAACCCCTCCCTGTGGCGCCGTAGGGGCTTGCTGGTTAGCTTCTCCTATTTTAGTTCCGCAGCTAGGGCAGAAGAGTAGGTCATCATTACAAGGTGATGCGCATTTTGGACAAAATTTCATAATAAACCCCTTTCCAATTAACAAATATAGTTTGGTATTAATTGCTTATATAAGATACGGTACAAGACCGTCATTATTATTGTCTTTTTCAGTAACTACGTCAGCAGATTCCTTAACTATATCTCTGCCATTACACATAGCTATTCCAAGACCAGCTGCCTGAATCATACTTATATCGTTTTGTTCATCTCCAGCAGCTATAGTATCTCTAACATCTACACCAAGGTGGTCTGCCAGTTCTATAACAGCGCTTCCCTTGCCTGATTTATCAGAGAATACTTCAAGATATTTTGAATTGGACTTAACAGTAACAAGTCCTTCAACATTAGCTTCCTTTAGCTTTTCTACCATAAGATCAAGCTTACCGGTCTCATCAAGGTCTATACAGAGAAACTTGTAAGGAGGAATAGTAACCTCATTTTCAAAATCATCTAAAACCTTAATTGGAAGCTTAACTGTTCTTGTGTAAAACTGTATCTCTTTTCCATCATATGGAACTAAGATGTTATCATCATCATAGGTGTGACAGTAGATATCATTGGCCTTAGCTACCTGATATATCTTCTTAACCTGTTCTAAAGAAAGAGGCTTTTCAGTTATTTTTTTACCTGATTTAATATGGTAAATTAAGGCACCATTAAAGCCTATAGCATAAACATTGTCATGAACCAGGTTGTTTTCTCTAACAACTGCAAGGACGCTTTCAAGAGGTCTTCCAGAGGAAAATGCTATATAGTTACCATCAAGAAGCCACTTATCAAGAGCCTGTCTTGTCTTTGGAGTAATCTTCTTATCGGTAGTAAGTAATGTATTATCTAAGTCTGTAAAGAATATCTTCTTTCTCATAAGTTTCTTTCTAAGATTTAAGAGGATGTCATAAGGAATCTCTAACTTGCCATAGCCAGTACCAATATCCAGTCCAGGCTTACTTGCTCCGTGAAAGTCACTGCCGCCGCTTATGCTAAGGCCGAACTTCTTGGCAATAGCCTTAATCTGTCTTTCTTCAGAAAGAGTATAAGTGCTGTATATAGCCTCAATTCCTACAAGACCTGCATCCTTAAGTGTGGATACTAAGCCTTCAAGAACACTATCAGACATATGATAGAGGCAAGGGTGGGCAAGTATAGGTATACCGCCAGCATCAAGAATAAGCTTTACACCTTCCTGACAAGTAACCTTTTCCTTAGGAACGTAGCACTTTGCATGGTCCCCAATATATCTCTCAAATGCTTCTTTAACGTTATTAATATAGCCCTTGTCATACATATACTTGGCATAGTGAGCTCTGGTAATAACAGATTCGCCGTAGGCTTCCTGTATGACCTTAGGGTTTATATCTATTCCTTCAGCCCTAAGCTTTTCACACATCTTCTCATTGCGAACATCTCTTGCAAGTCGAAATGCTTCCAGCTTAGATAGAAGAGTAGGGTTATTTCTATCAATGTAGAGTCCTACAATATGAATATCTTTTCCATTGTAATCTGTAGATAGCTCCACACCAGGAATAACTTCGATACCTTTTCCCTTGGCATGGTTTATCGCTTCATCAATACCTGAAACTGTATCATGATCCGTTAGTGCAAATGCCTTCAGGTCTTTTGATAAAGCATAATCTACCAAATCTGAAGGTGAGTATGAACCGTCTGATTTGGTGGAGTGTACATGTAAATCGATGGTGCTCAAGATTAGTTTTCATCCTCCTCAATCTGAGCCTGATATACTGTACGCTTTCTAGCCATCTCATCGCTTTCAAGGTACTCATCATATGTTGTCATCTTATCTATAATAGTACCATCTGGCATAAACTCGATGATTCTGTTTGCGGTTGTCTGAACAAACTGGTGGTCACGGCAAGCGAAAAGAACGCAGCCCTTAAACTTAATAACACCTTCGTTAAGAGCTGTAATAGATTCCATATCAAGGTGGTTAGTTGGCTCATCAAAGATAAGGCAGTTAGCACCGCTTATCATCATCTTAGAGAGAAGACATCTAACCTTCTCACCACCGGAAAGAACCTTAACCTTCTTAACACCGTCTTCACCAGGGAAGAGCATTCTTCCAAGGAAACCTCTTACATAAGTTACATCCTTAACAGGAGAGTAACCCATAAGCCAGTCTGTTATTGTATAGTCATTGTCAAATTCTTTTGTATTATCCTTAGGGAAATAGCTCTGAGATGTTGTTACACCCCACTTGTATGTTCCTTCATCAGCTTCTTCCTCACCCATAAGAATCTTAAAGAGCATAGTCTTGGCTCTTTCATTACCACCGACAAATGCTACCTTATCATCTCTATTAAGAGAGAACGATACGTTATCAAGAATCTTTTCACCATCAACTGTCTTAGAAAGATTTTCAACGAATAATACTTCATTACCAATTTCTCTTTCAGGACGGAAGTCGATGTATGGATATTTTCTACTTGATGGCTTCATATCATCAAGTTCTATCTTTTCAAGGGCACGTTTTCTGGATGTAGCCTGCTTAGACTTAGAAGCATTAGCAGAGAATCTCTGGATGAATTCTTGTAATTCTTTGATTTTCTCTTCTTTCTTCTTGTTAGCTTCCTTCATCTGCTTAATCATAAGCTGACTTGATTCATACCAGAAGTCATAGTTACCAGCGTAGAGCTGAATCTTACCGTAGTCGATATCTGCTGTATGTGTACATACCTTGTTAAGGAAGTATCTGTCATGGGATACAACGATAACAGTATTTTCAAAGTTAATTAAGAATTCTTCAAGCCAGTTAATAGCATCCATATCAAGGTGGTTAGTAGGCTCGTCGAGAAGAAGAATATCTGGGTTACCAAAAAGAGCCTTGGCAAGGAGAATCTTAACCTTCTCATTACCATTAAGGTCCTTCATCATAGAGTAGTGGATAGAAGTATCTATACCAAGACCATTAAGAAGCATAGCTGCATTGGATTCTGCTTCCCAACCATCCATCTCTGCAAATTCACCTTCAAGTTCACTTGCTCTTATACCATCTTCGTCAGAAAAATCTTCCTTAGCATAGATGGCATCTTTTTCTTTCATAACATCATAGAGTCTTTTGTTACCCATGATGACTGTATCCATAACTGAGTATTCATCATATTTGAAGTGGTCCTGCTCTAGGAATGAAAGTCTCTGACCTGGTGTAATAGCTATCTCACCGTTAGTTGTATCAAGCTGACCAGATAAGATCTTAAGAAATGTAGATTTACCTGCACCATTGGCTCCTATAAGTCCATAGCAGTTACCCTCTGTAAACTTGATATTTACCTCTTCGAAAAGGGCTTTCTTGCCGATTCTAAGTGTTACGTTGTTTGCACTAATCATTAGTAAATAAAACCTTCCTTTTAATTTTTATATTAGATAACAACCTGATTCTTGCCGTTCTTCTTACCTATGTAAAGTTTATCATCGGCCTGCTGAATAAGTTGTTCTATTCTGTATCCAGGTATTGATTCTGCAATACCAAATGTCATAGTGATATTAATAGGCTTTCCTTCAAATGTTGTAGTTGCCTCTTCAATCTTCTTACGAATTCTTTCTGCAGCCATAGAAGCTGTTTCAATAGGGTCATTAATAAGAATAAGTATTTCTTCGCCACCCCATCTACAAACCACATCACCATCACGTAAGCTTTCGGTGATTATATTTGAGATTGTAACAAGTACAAGGTCGCCAGCATCGTGACCATATGTGTCATTAACATATTTGAAATCGTCTATATCGCAAAGGATAAGAGAGAATCGCTTTCCCGTACTTTTAAGTCCATCCATACTTCTTGTTAAGAAGGTATTCATACTTCTTCTATTGAGAAGATGAGTAAGTGGATCTTTGTGAGCAAGTTCGTCGAGCTGTTCGTTCTGAGTAGAAAGCATATTATTTCTTACATTGATCTCCCAGATAAACAGTATATTAAATATGATAACTGTAAAGAATGAGATTAATGAGTTACCTATGTGAAATGCCCTGGTCCAAGCTGATGACAGAGGCTGAACGGCTGGTAAAAATATCATCATTACATATATGCTTAAATAGCAAATAAGAAAAACAAGAGAGCAAAGGAATGGTATCCCTGTTTTGTTTTTTAGCTTATCTATTACAAATGACATATAAAACATACCGGCGATGCAGGCATAGCAATATTGAGCAAAACCACATTCAAATCCAATATATAAAGTTGATAAGAATGAGGTGATAACTACTATAGAAAGAGACATAAGCATAGATGTAGTATATCTTTCCTGCTTTATAAGATTATTGATTATTATAAAGAAAAATAAGCCTACGAAGATAGAATAGACCATCATAGGGTAAATCTTTGCCATGTAGTAGGCTATAGAAATAAGTATCTCATAAAAGCCCAGTGAAAATGCTAAGAAACGGAACTTCTTACTTAGCGAAAAATAGGTATTGCCGCCGCTAATACCCTTAATATAGTGCTTTAAATTGCTCATTAAATTTCTCCGTATTGTATAACGACCTAACAGTATGACAATATGCCCTTTTCTGTTTACATAAAGTCATAATTACATACGCTTTAATCATAGCATATATAATAGAAAAAAGGAATAAGACAGGCTTTTATAAACTGTTATAATTTGGTGTCCTATATAATAATTAAAGAAAACGGAAGAAAATAGAAGAAAAATAGAGAAAAACAATACTTAAATCACTGTAAATTGTCTTGCAAGATAGGTGCGGTAAAACTATTATATGACTTGTGGTTAGCACTCGAAGAAAAGGAGTGCTAACAAAACGACAGTGAATAATTAATTTACATATTTTATTAGGAGGCGTAAACATGAAATTAGTACCACTTGGAGACAGAGTAGTTTTAAAACAGCTTGCAGCTGAATCTAAAACAAAATCAGGTATCGTTCTTCCTGGACAGGAAAAGGAAAAGCCACAGCAGGCAGAAGTAGTTGCTGTAGGACCTGGAACAGACGAAGTTAAGATGGAAGTTAAGAAGGGTGACGAAGTCATCTATGCTAAATATGCAGGAACAGAAGTTAAGCTTGATAGTGAGACATATATCATTGTTAAGCAGCAGGATATACTTGCAGTTGTTAAATAATCATTTAGGAGGCGTATAAATCATGGCAAAAGAGATTAAATTTGGTGCAGACGCAAGAACAGCACTTGAAGCAGGTGTAAATAAGCTTGCAGATACAGTTAGCGTAACAATAGGACCTAAGGGACGTAACGTAGTACTTGATAAGTCATACGGTGCCCCACT
This sequence comes from Lachnospiraceae bacterium NC2008, assembly GCA_000687675.1. GTDB lineage: Bacteria > Bacillota > Clostridia > Lachnospirales > Lachnospiraceae > NK4A136. Next base: position 28,362 of record JHWS01000015.1, read on the forward strand.
TATCACAAACGATGGTGTTACTATTGCAAAGGAAATCGAGCTTGAAGATGCATTTGAGAACATGGGTGCTCAGCTTGTAAAGGAAGTTGCTACAAAGACTAACGATGTAGCAGGTGATGGTACAACAACAGCTACAGTTCTTGCACAGGCAATGATTAACGAAGGTATGAAGAACCTTGCTGCAGGTGCTAACCCAATTATCCTTAGAAAGGGTATGAAGAAGGCAACAGAGTGTGCAGTAGAGTCAATCGCTAAGATGAGCGCTAAGGTTAAAGGCAAAGAGCAGATTGCAAGAGTTGCAGCTATCTCTGCTGGAGACGAAGAAGTTGGTAACATGGTAGCAGACGCTATGGAAAAGGTTTCTAACAACGGCGTTATCACAATTGAAGAGTCTAAGACAATGAAGACAGAACTTGACCTTGTAGAAGGTATGCAGTTCGATAGAGGATATATCTCAGCATATATGTGCACAGATATGGATAAGATGGAAGCTAATCTTGATGATCCATACATCCTTATTACAGACAAGAAGATTTCTAACATCCAGGAAATCCTTCCAATTCTTGAGCAGATTGTACAGGGTGGACAGAGACTTCTTATCATCGCTGAAGATGTTGAAGGTGAGGCTCTTACAACACTTATCGTTAACAAACTCCGTGGTACATTCAACGTAGTAGCTGTTAAGGCTCCTGGATATGGCGACAGAAGAAAGGCTATGCTTGAAGATATCGCTATTCTTACAGGTGGACAGGTTATCTCTGATGAACTCGGTCTTGACCTTAAAGAGACAACACTTGATCAGCTTGGTAGAGCTAAGTCAATCAAAGTTACAAAGGATGACACAATCATCGTTGATGGTGCTGGTAAGACTAAAGATATCAAGGCTCGTACAGAGCAGATAAAGAAGCAGATTGAAACAACAACTTCTGACTTCGATAAGGAAAAACTTCAGGAAAGACTTGCTAAGCTTTCAGGTGGTGTAGCAGTTATCAGAGTTGGTGCTGCAACAGAGACAGAGATGAAGGAAGCTAAGCTTCGTATGGAAGATGCTCTTAATGCAACAAGAGCAGCAGTTGAAGAAGGTGTAATCGCAGGTGGTGGATCAGCTTACATCCACGCTTCTAAGCAGGTTGCTAAGCTTGTTGATACACTTGATGGTGATGTTAAGACAGGTGCTAAGATTATTCTTAAGGCTCTTGAGGCTCCACTTAACCACATCGCAGCTAACGCTGGTCTTGAAGGTTCAGTAATCATTAACAAGGTTAGAGAATCTAAGGCAGGTACAGGATTTGATGCATTAAATGAACAGTATGTAGATATGGTTTCTGCAGGTATCCTTGATCCAGTTAAGGTTACACGTTCAGCACTTCAGAATGCATGCTCAGTAGCAAGCACACTTCTTACTACAGAGTCAGTTGTTGCAACAATTAAGGAAGATGCTCCAGCTATGCCAGCAGGTGGTGCTCCAGGAATGGGTTACTAAAATGAATTCTTGTAAAAGAATCCAGGCTGAATTATAATATTATGCGAAAGGCTTAGGCCTTTCGCATTTTTTTCATATGTGTGGGGAAATACGCTTATGTCAGATGTTGCTACTGTAAAAGAAAAGCGCAATGAAGTTGTCATTGACGACGGCCATATTGAAAAGATTGCAGAGTTTCAGTCACCTGAAGCTCTTTATAACGAGCTAATTGCTCGTATCAGAAAGTATCACCCATCGGCTGATACATCCCTTATTGAAAAAGCATATAATACCGCTACGACATTCCACAAAGATCAGGTGAGGAAGTCTGGCGAACCATATATCATCCATCCACTTTGCGTTGCTATTATCTTAGCTGACATGGAGATGGATAAGGAAACTATAGCTGCAGGTATTCTTCATGATGTAGTTGAAGATACTGTTATGACTAAAGAAGAACTTGCTCAGCAGTTTGGCGATGAAGTAGCACTTCTTGTTGATGGTGTTACAAAACTGGGACAGTTGCAGTACTCTCAGGATAAGCTTGATGTACAGGCAGAAAATCTTAGAAAGATGTTCCTTGCTATGGCAAAGGATATCAGGGTTATTATGATTAAGCTTGCCGATAGACTTCACAATATGCGTACCCTTACTTATATGACTAAGGAGAAGCAGCAGGAGAAGGCTAGAGAAACTCTTGATATATATGCGCCTATAGCTCAGAGGCTTGGTATTTCCAAGATTAAGGTTGAGCTCGATGACTTATCTCTTAAGTACCTTGAGCCAGATGTATATAGAGATCTTGTTGAAAAGATTGCTGTTAGAAAATCAGTTAGAGAGCAGTACGTACAGAGTATTGTAGATGAAGTAAGTGCACATATTGTCAATGCTGGTATCAAGGCTACTATTGATGGCCGAGTAAAGCATTTTTACAGTATCTATAAGAAGATGAAAAATCAGAACAAGACCATAGACCAGATTTATGACTTGTTTGCTGTACGTATTATAGTTGATAACGTTAAGGACTGCTATGCGGCTCTTGGTGTTATTCATGAAATATATAAACCTATTCCAGGTAGATTTAAAGACTATATTGCCATGCCTAAGGCCAATATGTATCAGTCACTGCATACTACACTAATTGGTTCAAAGGGTGTGCCATTTGAGATACAGATAAGAACCTATGAGATGCATAAGACTGCAGAATACGGTATCGCAGCTCACTGGAAGTATAAGGAGATGTCAGACGGCCGTAAACCGGAGCTTCAGGAAGAAGAGAAGCTTAACTGGTTTAAGCAGATTCTTGAATGGCAAAGAGACATGTCTGATAACAAGGAATTCTTAAGCCTCTTAAAGAGTGACCTTGCCCTTTATTCAGATGTTGTATATTGTTTCACTCCATCAGGTGATGTTAAGAACCTCCCTATGGGAAGTACACCTATAGATTTTGCTTACAGTATACATTCAGCAGTAGGTAACAAGATGATTGGTGCCAGAGTCAATGGTAAACTTGTAACCATTGATTATGAGATAAAGAATGGTGACTGTGTTGAGATTATTACATCTCAGAACTCTAAGGGACCAAGTAGAGACTGGCTGAATGTTGTTAAGAGTACACAGGCTAAGAATAAGATTAACCAATGGTTTAAAAATGAGTTTAAGGAAGAGAATATTACTCATGGTAAGGATCTTATGGCTCAGTACTGTAAGACAAGAACTCTTCCAGCTAATGATATTCTCAAACAGGAAAACAGAGACTATGTTGTTGCAAAATATGGATTCCATGACTGGGATTCTCTTATGGCAGCAGTAGGACATGGAGCTCTTAGAGAAGGTCAGGTCATTAATAAGATTCTAGAGCATATGGATGCTCAGAGAAAACAGCAGATGACTGACGAAGATGTTATGAATGGCATAAGCGAACATCTTGAGAATGTTAAGATGGTTCCTAAGTCAGGCCACAAGAGCGGGGCTATAGTTGTTAAAGGACTTAATGACATAGCTGTCAGATTTGTAAAATGCTGTAATCCACTTCCAGGTGATGAAATAGTTGGTTTTGTTACAAGAGGAAGAGGCGTTTCTATACATAGAACAGACTGCGTTAATATTGTTCATCTTCCAGAAATTGAAAGAGCAAGACTTATTGAGGCAGAGTGGGATGCTAACCTTACTACAAGTAAGGGCGAGAAGTATATGGTTGATATTGCCATATATGCTAATAAGCGAGCTGGTCTTATTTCAGATATTTCCAAGGTATTTACTGAAAGAGAGATGGAAATCTATTCTATGAATGTTAATACCAGCAAGCATGGAGTATCAACTATTATGATGACCTTTGAAGTTGAAAACAGAGAAGAGCTTAACAAGATAGTTGAGAAGATTAAGCAGATTAAAGACATTGTAGACGTAGACAGACAAGCTAAGGGGTAGTGCGTAGATTAAAAACGCACTTGATGTGTTAGGGAAAAATATATGAGTTTAAAGATATTAAGTGTCACTCTTGGAATGTGTCAGACTAACTGCTATTTCGTATATAAAGAGGGCAGCAATAAAGGAATATTTATAGACCCGGCAGATAATGGAAAGATGCTTTACGATAAGCTTAAGAGTAAAGGACTTGAAATATCGGCTATATTTATAACCCACGGGCATTTTGATCATATTACTGGTGCTGATGAACTTAGAAAGCTGTCTGGGGCAAAGATATATGCTCCTCTTGAAGATAAAGAACTACTTGAAGATCCAGGTCAGAATCTTTCAGGTAACTGGGCAGAACCTGTTACACTGGATGCAGATGAATATTTCGGCGATGGAAATGAGTATGAGATAGAGGGAATGAAGTTTAAGACTATCCTTACTCCAGGTCACACCAAGGGTTCATCTTGCTTCTACTTCGAAGAAGATAAGCAGTTATTTAGCGGTGATACACTTTTTTATGAATCTATAGGTAGAACTGATTTTCCGACAGGTTCACATAGTCAGCTTGTTAGAAATCTTAAGGAAAAGCTCCTTACGTTGCCTGCTGATGTAGAGGTTCATTCAGGACATGGCCCTTCTTCAGATATAGGACACGAGAAGGATTATAATCCTTTTGCAGGATAATATAGGCTACGGTCTGATATAAGAATTAGATTTAGGGTAGGCTCCTTTAAGGGGCCTATTTTTCTAAGTAAAGCTAAATTGGTAAAAGACAGATGATAAAGACAAAGATTAACAGACATGATATAGAATATTTTCTTTATGCTATGGTAAAGGCATTCTATAAGGATGCTGTGGTGGAGGCACCTGATACAGCAGAACATAACAGATTAGAAGATGATGTAAGGGAAGACCAGGACTTAGTTACATGTAATCTTACAAGCCAGGGTATGACTGTATCTTTTAACAAAGGGAAATGTTTCTTAGAGGATAAAGAGTATTCCTATGAGTTTTCTGAAAAGGAAGATGATAGTGAATATAAGGATATTGTCCGAGGCTATATATATGATGCTTTGGCAGATTATTCTGGCAATGTTCTTCCATGGGGTAACCTTACAGGCATAAGACCAACTAAGCTTTACATGAATCTATTTAGAGCATTGGATTCAGGTTCTGGTACAGAAAACGAGTATACAAAGGATCAGATTGACCAGGTTGTAAATAAGATGGCATTAAAGCATAGGGTGTCTGATTATAAGGGTCAGCTGGCAGCAGATATAGCAATTAGAGAAAAGAAGATTATCGATTCATTTGATAACAAAGATGGATATAGTCTATATATAGGAATCCCATTCTGTCCATCTACCTGCTTATACTGCTCATTTACATCATATCCTATAGTTAGTTACAAGGATAAGGTTAGGTCATATTTAGATGCTATATATGAAGAGTTAAAAGCTGCCAAAGAGATTATGGTCGGCAAGCATCTTGATACTATCTACATAGGTGGAGGTACTCCATCATCTTTATCATCCCAAGATATGGACTATCTGTTGTCAAAGGTTCAGGAAGTATTTGGCAATGAGAATATAGCAGAGTATACAGTTGAAGCTGGTAGAGCGGATAGTATAACTGAAGATAAGCTTAAAGTTCTTAAGAAATACGGTGTATCAAGAATATCAGTTAATCCCCAGACTATGAATGATGATACCCTTAAAAGAATAGGAAGACATCATGATACCAAGGCCGTTATAGATGCTTTTAATATGGCAAGAGAAGTTGGCTTTGATAACATTAACATGGATATTATCCTTGGACTTCCAGGTGAAGATTTAGCATATGTGGATAGAACCCTTGAGGCTATAAAGGAACTTAAGCCTGACTCTCTTACAGTTCATTCCCTTGCTATCAAACGGGCATCAAGACTTAAAGAGATGATGGATAAGTACAATAGCGAGATAGGGGTAATAGACTTTGACAAAGCTATGAATATGTCTATAGAGGCTGCTGACTCTATGGGACTTAAACCATATTATCTCTATAGACAGAAGGATATGGGAGGCAACCTGGAGAATACAGGATTCGCCAGCGATGGCAAATATGGTATATACAATATTCTTATGATGGAAGAGGTTCAGTCAATCTATGCCATAGGTGCTGGAACAGTAACTAAAAGAGTATATGATGATGGTCACATAGAACGCTGTGATACCCACAAGGATGTTAATCTGTATATAGCAGATATTGAAGCTATGATTGAGCGTAAGAGAGGGTTAATTGCAAAAAAAGAAAGGAACCGGAGTTATGAATGAAAATGAATTTAAGAGAAATGAACTATTAGCAAAGAAGACTATCAAAGGAATCAACAGTCGTAATATGACTGGTCACTATGCTAAAGATAAGAAAGAAGCCCTTGATATAGCTTTATCTCTTATTCCTGAGGGAGCAAGTGTTACTATGGGCGGCTGCACCTCTGCAAGGGAGATAGGCCTTGTGGATACACTAAAGAGTGGTAATTATAACTTTATTGATAGAGACAATTATGAGGATAAGAGACAGGCTATGCTCTTTGGTTATGATGCAGATGTCTTTCTTTCTAGTGCCAATGCCATGACAGATGACGGAGTAATTATCAATATAGATGGTAATTCTAACAGAGTATCGGCTATAGCACAGGGACCAAAGAAGGTTATCTTTATAGTTGGCATGAATAAAGTATGTAGCGATGTTGATGCAGCTATGAAGAGAGCGAGAAATGTGGCAGCACCAATTAATGCTCAGAGATTTAACTTAGATACACCATGCTCAAAAACTGGCTCTTGCATGAACTGTAAATCACCAGATACAATATGCTGCCAGATACTTATAACAAGATATTCAAGACATGCTGACAGAATCCATGTAATTCTTGTAAATGACGACCTTGGATTTTAATAAAAATATATAACTAGAGAACAACTACGGAGGATTTATATGAAGAATAGAATCGTGGCAGCAGTGCTTATAGCAACACTTGCATTATCAAGCTGTGGTAAAAAGGCTAATAATGATGGAGCGGTAAATGCCCCTTCAGCTACAGAGGATAGTCAGGTAACATCACCTGGAGACACCCAGATAGATGTTAGTTACATCTATGAAGCATACGCTGGTATGACTCCAGAAGAGATAGTAGACCAGTTAACTTTAGAGCAAAAAGCATATCAGATGGTTATGCCGGCTATATATAATACTAATACTGATGAGATGAATGTCTGTGACTTTGGTGCCATCCTTTCAAAGAGCCAGCCACTTACTTATGACAAATGGCAGGAAACAGTTGATGATTTCCAAATGTCAGCTATATCTTCACCTTCTGGAATACCATTTATATACGGACAGGATGATGTTCACGGTGTGAACTACTGCTCAGGAGCAGTTATATTCCCACAAAATATTGGTATGGGTGCTACAAATGATCCAGAGCTTATGTATCAGGTAGGACTTGCTACTGCAGATGAAGCTCTTCTTTGTCATATGATATGGAACTATGCCCCATGCCTTGCCCAGTCTGTAGATCCAAGATGGGGAAGAACTTATGAATCATATGGATCAGACCTTGATATTATCACTGATCTTGGAACTAGTTATACTAAGGGATTAATTGATGGTGGAGTTATTGCCTGTGCTAAACACTACTTTGCTGATGGTAATGTACTTTATGGAACAGGAGAAGAATCTGGCGGAACAGCAAGACTTATAGACAGAGGAGATGCCATACTTTCTGATAAAGAGATAGAAGAACTTCTTGAGGTATATCAGGCTGAAATTGATGCAGGCGTACAGACTATTATGATAAGCCACTCTGCTCTTAATGGACTTAAGATGCATGAGAATGAAGAATATATTATGAAGCTTAAGGATGAGATGGGATTTGAAGGTTTTATAGCAAGTGACTGGGAATCAATTCAGTTTACTTCTGGTGAGTCTTATGAAGACCAGGTTGTTACTGCTATTAATAGTGGTATCGATATGCTTATGGAAGTTAACTACTATGATGAGGCTGCTCAGATTATTGTAGAGGCAGTAGAAGACGGTAGAATCACAGAGGAAAGAGTTGACGACGCAGTAAGAAGGATTATTAAGGTAAAACAGGACGCAGGTGTAATCGAGGATCCTTTCTTTGCGAATGTTAAAACTAAGCAGTCTGCTACAGGAAGCGATGAATATAGAGAACTTGCTGAAAAGGCAGTAGAAGAAAGCTTGGTTCTTATAAAGAATGACAATGATGTTTTACCAATAGCTTCTGGTAAGAAGATATATATTATGGGACCGGCAGCAGACAATGCAGCAGTTCAGTGCGGCGGCTGGACACTTGACTGGCAGGGACCTAATACAGATAATGTTCCAGGTGCAACTTCTATTAAAGAAGGATTTGAAGAAGTTTGCGCCGACCAGGGAATCGAAATTGTATCTGATATGGCAGATGCAGATGAAATTATTCTGGTCGTAGGTGAAGAAACATATGCAGAGTGGGAAGGTGATACTGAAGATTTACAGCTTTGTGGAAGTCTTGGACTTGAAGGAAACAGTGATGCTATTAAGAAGGCTAAAGAATCAGGAAAGCCTGTAGTAGCTCTTATAGTGGCAGGAAGAAATGTTATTATTAGCGATTATGCCAATGACTGGGACGGTATCGTTATGTGCTATCTTCCAGGCTCTGAAGGTCAGGGGGTTGCTAATGTAGTTTGTGGTAAGGTGGATTTTAAGGGAAGCCTTCCAAGCCCATGGTATAGCAGTGTAGAACAGATTGGAACAGAGGACTGCTGGCTTAGACAGGGATATAGCTACGAAAATTAATTACAAGGAATAATTAGGAAATGAACCAGAATAACAAAGTTCAAAGAGTGAACTATCTTGATGAGGCAAAAGCCATAGGCATAATCTTTGTTGTGGTATTTCACGTTCTTGGAACACTTATTAATACAGATAAGAAGGCATTTATGCCTTATGTAATAAGATATATTGTAACAATAGCACTGCCTATTTTCTTTATTGTTTCTGGTATGCTTTTCTACTTTAAGAAACCAGACAATAAAGGGGTAAAAGAGGTGGCTAAAAGAAAGGCTAAAGGACTATTAACGCCTTATGTCTGCTTTAGTATTATCCTTATTGTTTCTTATATAGTTAGATGCATAGCTGGAGATAAGGCTATGAGCAAGGGGACAGTTGTTAAAGCCTGTATTTCCTTTGTTACACTTAGAGGCTTTTCTGTATTCTGGTTTCTACCTGTGCTATTTTTAGCGGAGCTTGCATTTACATTCTTATATAAAAAGACAAATGGACTTGTAAGAAGTATTGTGATAGCAGGACTTACTCTGGCACTATTAGTTATCTGTCCTATGTACTCTAAACCAGTGTGGGAAAGCTCATACCTATATTTTACTTTGGGCTCATTGTTACTAGTTGTAGGAAGAACCTGTTTGGCACTTGGTTTCCTGCTTATGGGATATATGCTTATGCATATTATGACTAAGTATAATCCATCGAAGATAATAACTTTAGTAGAAGGATTAGTACTTCTTGTAGGACAGTACTTTGTGTCATATATGGTTGGTGGAACAAATATTAATGTATTATCTTTTGGTAATTCATATTTCTTTTTCTTATCTGCTATAGTAGGAAGCTATGGTGTAATACTTACACTTAGGTCTCTTCCAGATATGAAACTTCTTAAATTTATAGGAAGTCATTCTCTTACTATAATGGTTACTCATATGGATTTTGGAGTACTTGCTCTTTCTATGAGTATTGCCTATAGATGTATAGCATATATACCAAAGGCAAAGGTACTTTGTTTGTATGGCATGATATTTGGAATCATAGCTTTGATGGAGTTGGTTCTTATATTTCTCTTTGACAGGTATCTTTATAAGTTACTTGGTCAGAATAAGAAATAGCCAAAGTAGCATACTTGCTAAGAATATATAAAATATGTAAAATGTTAGAGGATTTTTGAGAATATATTAAATTTGATTGGAGATATAGAAATGGCACTTTCAAAGAAACCTGTAAAAGGCATGAAGGACGTTATGCCTGATGAAATGAGAATTCGTAACTATGTTATGAATCTTATTAAGGAAACATATGGAGCATATGGTTTTACTCAGATTGAAACACCATGTGTTGAGAATATTGAGAACCTTACTAATAAGCAGGGCGGCGAGAACGAAAAGCTTATTTTTAAGATTCTTAAAAGAGGAGATAAGCTTAAACTTGCGCAGGCGAAAGAAGAAGCTGATCTTGTAGATTCAGGACTTAGATATGACCTTACTGTACCTCTTTCTAGATATTACAGTAATCACTCAAGTGAACTTCAGAGTCCATTCAAGGCTCTTCAGATGGGCAATGTATGGCGTGCTGATCAGCCACAGCGTGGACGTTTCAGACAGTTTATGCAGTGTGATATAGACATTCTTGGTGAAGCATCTAACCTTGCAGAGATAGAGCTTATCCTTGCAACAAGTCAGGTTCTTGGAAAACTTAACTTTAAGAATTTTAATATCAGAATCAATGACAGACGTATGCTTAAGGCTATGGCTGCATATGCTGGATTTGAAGAGAAGGATTATGACAGTATCTTTATTCTTCTTGATAAGATGGACAAGATTGGTATCGATGGTGTAAAAGAGTGCCTTATTAATGATGGATATGACAAGGCAGGTAGTGAGAAGTATCTTGATTTATTTGCTAAGCTTGAAGGTAATGATAATCCAATCGGTTTCCTTGCAGATACACTTGGAGATTTCCTTCCAGCAGAATGTAAGACTAACCTTGAGGAGATAACATTTGCTGTTAACTCTGCTAAGGCAGCTGACTTTAACCTTGTATTTGATCCTACACTTGTACGTGGTATGAGCTACTATACAGGTACTATATTTGAAGTAGAACTTAAGGAATTCAACTCATCATGCGGCGGCGGCGGAAGATACGACAAGATGATTGGTAAGTTCACAGGCCAGGATACACCTGCATGTGGATTCTCAATTGGTTTTGAACGTATCATCACTATCTTACTTGAAAACAACTTCAAGATTCCAGAAACAGGGAGCCACATCGCTTACTTAATAGAGAAGGGTGTTCCTACTGATAAACTTGCTGAAATATTAAATGAAGCAAAGAAACTCAGAGAAGAAGGAAATACAGTTCTTGTTGTTCGTATGAACAAGAATAAGAAGTTCCAGAAGGAACAGCTTTCACAGGCTGGATACCAAGAGTTTAAAGAAGTATTTAAGAATTAATGATCAAGGATTTTATTCCAAAACATATATCTGATTATAAGCTGATTAAGATGCTGGATAAGATGGCAAGGCGTGGACTTTCAAAAAGTCTTGTGGCCCTCCATCTTAGCCATAACAGGTCTCTTACCCTTGAAAGGGATAAGGATGGGTATATCTGCAGACAGAGTAGTCTTGCAGAGTACTGGTATGGTAAGAAGAAGGCATTTTATCAGCTATTTTCATTTTTAAGGGCAACATGCTTTGGGAAAGCTATTACAGCAGATTACAATTCCTGCGAAGTAATTGCCCTATATAACACTATGGTAAATCTTGGAAAAAACATAGGGTTTGCGGAATTATTAGCAGAATTTGAACATAAAGGAATTGTAAAAAAAGGTTACTTTGGAACTTCTATATGGGCTCTTAAAAGATATCTGGATAATGCGGGAATAGATAACCATATATTCTACGGTGACGTATCTGCTTCAGAGAATTACGATTCTTATATAGTTACTTTATACAATGACAAAGACGATATTAGCCAGATGATTCACACTATGGCAATTCTAAAGAAGGAAGAATCTTATCATATGTACAATGCCCATAGTGGCAAGATATCTGGAAATAGTATAAATGACTGCATAGAAAAATATGGTGAAGGTAAGTCTAAAGTTATATCCACCATATGCATAAGCAAATAAAATAATAGCACGAATCAGGCAGCGTCACTGAACGTTGTGGCAATTCAAGTATTTTTTTTACAATATAAGTATTATACCTTTTATATATAAGGGGTTTACCTTATAATTAGCATTAAGAAATATATCATTTATAATTCGTAAGAATATCAACCCCCAAGAAGGAGGAAGGGCTTACAAAAAGCCTACGTCTGGAAAAGTGAAAAAACTATCTAAAAAACAGTTAATCATCATGATTTCTGCTCTTGCAGTAGTGATAATCGCTGCTGTGATTCTCATCTTATTACTCAAAGGTCCAAAGAAAGATGAATATCGTATCATCAAAGTTTACGAAGTTGAAGGTGATACAGTTGTTTCAAGAGAAACAATAGGTGATATCAATGCCTATGGAAATATGGTTCTTGAATCTGGTGACCTTATAAAAGTTAATAGTGGAAAACTTACACTTAAACTTGATGATGATAAGTATGTATATGCAACAGAAAATACAGAATTCGAACTTGTAGCTTCTGGTACAAAGAAAGATAGTAAGACAACAATCAATCTTCATGAAGGCGAGATAGCTAATGATATTCAAAACAAGCTTAGCGATGAATCTTACTACGAAATCAACACACCAAACTCTACTATGTCAGTTAGAGGTACAGTATATTATGTAAGTACTTATATAGGTGCTGATGGTAAGAGATATACAAAGGTATCAGTATTCGATGGTACGGTTGAAACTGATCTGGTAACCGGAAATGGAATTAAGGCAGGTGGTAATCGTATGGTTTCTAAAGGTAATGAGGTTATTATCTTTGCTGATGACGATGATACAGATTATTATGCCGACCTTAGAGAAATCAAGTACGAAGATATTCCGGCAGATGTTCTGGATATTTTACAGGAAATCAATGAATCTAAATATAGATTTGATATACCGGAAAATATAACCAATGATAAAGATGAAGGTGAAGAGAAGGGACCGTTTACGGTAACCTTCAAGTATGATGGCAAAGTATTTGGTACTCAGGAAGTTGAATGGGGACACAAAGCAACAGAACCATCACTTAAGCCAGCTGAAACCGGTAGTTGGAATTTTGATTTTAATTCTTTGATTAAAGATGATACCGAGATAATTTGGGAATAAATGCAAGGGAGGAACTGTAATGAAGATGTTTAACTTGAATAGAAAATCAAATATCGTTGGCAGACTCATAGCAGGTCTTCTTATATGTGTAACGATTGTGCTTGCAATGCCGCAGATTAATGCTATGGCAGGGGAAGATGATTACGGGGATAGCAATGCTGAAGTAAACATTATTTGGTATCAAACTGTATCAGCAGAAGTAACAGCAGATGAAAATGGTAAAGTGATAATACAAATAAACGTACCTAATCCTGAAGAAGGAAGAAGTAGCGATTATGGGCAGGAAGGGTTAGGAAGTGCTAGTATCAGTAGAAATTTTGATTATAGTGCTAGAAATTGGACTGTTGTTATTGAAAATATAAAACCAGGAACTGACGGATACTATTATTGGACGGATAAATACGGGGAAGCCATGGCGGGAACAGCTGAAATACACGTGCTTGGAAGAAGAAAGGAAAATAATATATCAATCAATGCCCAAAATTTCACATATGGTCCGAGTACAGTAACAAAGACAGTTGAATCAATGATTACAATGGATAATAGTGCTGGCGCTGTTGTTACATGTACAAAAACAGGTAGTATTTGGGATGGGGCTGGTTACACAATACAGCCAACGGAGACACCTATAGTTCCAGGTTCATATTCTATTTCAGTAACAGTTCCGTACAATGCAACGTATAAATCAGCTAGTGCTTCTGCTACATTTACAGTAGATAAATATACTCCATCCTTATCTGTCCCAGATATAACAAATGGAGGTGAAATTCATCCGACATATTCTATTATGGATGGTGAAGGACACTTATTATCAAGAGATGATAATGATTATTATGGTTTAGCTGATATACAGGATGTTTATATTCAGTACAAGGGTGAAAATGAAGATGAATGGTCAATGGAAAGACCTACCGAAGCAGGGACATACACTGCAAGGTTATTTTATGGCAATGACTTAGGCTATAACCTTTTTAACAAGGATGTTTCAACAACCTTCAAGATTTCCCTTAAAGAAGGCAAAGGTACCGTTACAGTTAAAGATACAGTATACGGAGAATCTTCTGTTAAGCCTGAGGCTAAGTCAGATACAAACGACGCGGACAAAGCTGAGTTCTT
>JHWS01000016.1 GCA_000687675.1 Lachnospiraceae bacterium NC2008
ATGTGATTATAGGGAGTCCCCCTGCGGGGGACAGAGGCTTTTTCCCTGTAAGGGAATACTTTATTCCCAAGGGAACGTTTTATCCCATCGGAACCGGCTTTTTATCGCGGGTGCGACTATTAATTATTCACGTGTAACGTGCTTATGTGTAAAGATGTGCTCTTCGCAGTATTCGAAGTTGCCTTCGCACTTTGAGCAGAATCTAAAGCTAAGTTCTGGATTAGATTCTGAAGTTCTGCCGCAGATAGCGCATTTGTGCTTTGCAATAGCTGAAGACTTGTACTTCATCTGTGGGCGCGAACTCTGTGATGAGCCAGTGCTTCCAGAGCTTCCTCCTGTGCTGCCGCCGTAGTTTCTACCCTGTGCCTTAGCCATCCTCTGTCTAAGAATATCTGCCATAGTAAGCTTTCTCCTAACCTTGCGGATACCTCTCGTACAAACAAAGAATACTAAGAAGTTAACAAGTGCAGCCCCAATAATAAATCCACCAATTGGCCATGAATCATAAACCATAACTGCAAAGTAGATAAAATAAATTACTCCAAGTACTCCCATCTTAATAGGAAGTACAAAGAATAAAAGTATAGTTTCATTAGCATAGGTTGCAGCATAGGCAAGTAAAATAGATATATTCATATAGTAAGTTGATATACCCAGTGAAAATGCCCTGTAAGTTGCAGCCTTGTCATAAATAAGGTTAGCAAGTGGCTGATTAAATACTGTGTTTTCAAGATAGATATATAAACCAAATGCACCAATCATAGTCCAAATAAGACCTGAAAATACATATAAGTTAAGGTAGAAAGAACCCCAGGTTAGTTCCAGGGTGGTTGCTATTGAATAATAGAAATACAGCATAATAAGTACGAAGAAGAGGTTGTCATCTTCTGGTGGAACCAGAATCCATGTAAAAAGTCTCCAGTACTCATGGCCGTGAATTACAGCATATGGATCTAAAGATAAGTTATAAATAACAGCTGGGTTAATCTTAAACATAATATATCCAACTGCATAAATAAGAATCATTATGTATGGAAGACGCTTAATTGCGTACTTTCCAAATTTCTTTTCCATCGAATTTAAAAATTTAGTCATATTACTCCTATCTGTCTATATATTTTAACCTACAGCACCTATTCTTAATCTTCTAAGCGGGTGCCTGCATGCCTAATTTTTCCTCTTCACAAAGCCTAATTTTATCAAACACTTATGTAAATGTAAACAAAACCGAAATCCTTCACAGCATTTTCAATATGCCTTCACATCTTTTTCATTTGCTTTAAGGTAAGAGTTAAAGTATAATCTTTTCTGTACGCACTAAAAAAGGAAACGCATATATATAAGAAAGAACATTGTAAGGCGAAGCACTGAACTTTAGATGGCGCCATCGCCGGCCAATGGCATTTTTATAGGAGTAATACTAATGGCAGACAAAACATACCGTTTAGGAATTGATATTGGTTCAACAACAGTTAAGATTGCTGTTATTGATGATGATGTTAATGTTCTATTCTCTGACTACAAGAGACATTTTGCCAATATCAGAGAAACACTAAAGGATCTTATAGAGGAAGCTTACAAGGCACTTGGAAGCTTTAACATAAAGCCTGTAATTACAGGTTCGGGTGGACTTACTCTTGCTAAGCATCTTGATGTTAACTTCGTTCAGGAAGTTATCGCAGTAAGTACATCCCTTGAAACACTTGCCCCTAAGACAGATGTTGCTATCGAGCTTGGCGGCGAAGATGCCAAGATTATCTACTTCGAAAATGGAAATGTTGAACAGCGTATGAATGGTATCTGCGCCGGTGGTACAGGTTCATTTATTGACCAGATGGCATCACTTATCCAGACAGATGCTGCAGGTCTTAACGAATATGCTAAAAGCTACCAGTCTTTATATACAATCGCTGCAAGATGTGGTGTATTTGCAAAGACTGATATTCAGCCACTTATTAATGATGGTGCTACAAGAGAAGACTTATCCGCTTCTATCTTCCAGGCAGTTGTTAACCAGACAATCTCTGGTCTTGCCTGTGGTAAGCCAATCCGCGGACACGTTGCCTTCCTTGGTGGTCCGCTCCACTTTTTATCAGAGCTTAAGGCGGCATTTATCAGAACTCTAAAGCTTGATGACGAGCACATAATTGATACTGATAATTCACACCTTTTTGCTGCAATCGGTTCAGCCCTCAATGCTGATGAGCAGAAGGAGCTTCCTATAGAAGAGATGCTTAAGAGACTTTCAAGCGATATCCATATGGAATTCGAAGTTGAAAGACTTGAGCCACTTTTTAAAGATGAAGACGAATATGACAAATTCACAAAAAGACATGAAAAGCATCATGTAGAAACAGCTAAGCTTTCTAGCTACTCAGGAAACTGCTTCCTTGGTATCGATGCTGGTTCTACAACAACTAAGATTGCCCTTATCGATGAGGATGGTAAGCTTCTCTATTCTTTCTATTCTAATAACAACGGCTCACCACTTGAAACAGCTATCAAGGCTCTTAAGGAGATTTACACTAAGCTTCCTAAGACAGCTAAGATTGTTAGAGCCTGCTCAACAGGTTATGGTGAGGCACTTATGAAAGCGGCATTTATGCTGGATGACGGACAGGTTGAAACTGTTGCTCACTACTACGCTGCTTCATTCTTCAATCCTAACGTTGACTGTATCCTTGATATCGGTGGTCAGGATATGAAGTGTATCAAGATTAAGAACCAGACAGTTGATTCAGTTCAGCTTAACGAGGCATGTTCATCTGGTTGTGGTTCATTTATCGAGACATTTGCCAAGTCTCTTAACTTCTCAGTTATGGACTTTGCTAAGGAGGCCCTCTTTGCAGAGCACCCTATTGACCTTGGTACAAGATGTACAGTATTCATGAACTCTAAGGTTAAGCAGGCTCAGAAGGAAGGTGCTTCCGTTGCAGATATCTCTGCCGGTCTTGCTTACTCAGTTATTAAAAATGCCTTATTCAAAGTTATCAAAGTATCCGACGCTTCTGAACTTGGGCAGAATATCGTAGTTCAGGGTGGTACTTTCTACAACGATGCAGTTCTTAGATCATTTGAAAAGATTGCTAACTGCCAGGCTATAAGACCTGATATCGCTGGTATCATGGGTGCCTTCGGTGCAGCTCTTTACTCTAGAGAACTCTACGAAGAAGGCTACGAGACAAAGATGCTTTCATATGATGACATCTGCAATCTCCAGTTCTCAACTTCTATGGCAAAATGCCGTGGATGTACAAACAACTGCCGTCTTACAATTAACAAGTTCTCTGGTGGTCGTCAGTTTATCTCAGGTAACAGATGTGAGAAGGGTCTTGGAAAGGCTAAGAATCCTAACAACATACCTAACCTCTTTGAATACAAACTCAAGAGAATATTTGACTACGAGCCTCTTACAGGTGAGAAGGCTTACAGAGGTACAGTTGGTATTCCTCGTGTTCTTAACATGTATGAGAACTATCCATTCTGGTTTACTTTCTTTACAGAGCTTGGTTATGAGGTTGTACTTTCACCAATTTCTAATAAGAAGATATACGAGCTTGGTATCGAATCTATACCATCAGAATCAGAGTGTTACCCAGCCAAGCTTGCCCACGGTCATGTACAGTGGCTTATTAACCGCGGTGTAGACTTTATCTTCTATCCTGCACTTTTCTATGAAAGAAAAGAGACTAAGGATGCATCTAACCACTACAACTGCCCTATCGTTACTTCTTATTCTGAAAATATTAAGAATAACGTTGAAGAGATTTCTTCAGGCAAAGTTAGATTCAGAAATCCTTTCATGTCATTTGAAAATATTGATACTATTACAGACAGACTTATCGACGAGTTTGATGAGATTAAGCCGGCTCTTATTCAGGAAGCTGCTAAGAAGGCATGGATTGAGCAGGATAATGCCCGCAAGGATATGATGAAAAAGGGCGAGGAAGTTCTTCAGTTTATGAAGGACAACAATCGACGCGGTATCGTACTTGCTGGTAGACCTTACCACATCGACCCTGAAATTAACCACGGTATTCCAGAGATGATTACTTCCTTTGATATCTGCGTTCTTACTGAAGACTCTGTATCTCATCTTGCAGAAGTTGAAAGACCTCTTATCGTTCTTGACCAGTGGATGTACCACTCAAGACTTTACAGAGCTGCTCAGTATGTTAAGACTCGTGATGACCTTGATCTTATCCAGCTTAATTCATTTGGCTGCGGTCTTGATGCTGTTACAACAGACCAGGTTAATGATATTCTTTCTGGTTCGGATAAGATATATACCTGTCTTAAGATTGATGAGGTTAACAACCTTGGTGCTGCACGTATCCGTGTACGTTCACTTCTTGCAGCTATCGAAGTTCGTGAAAGACGTCAGCAAAAGCGCACTATCCGCCCAGCTAACTTTGAGCGTAAGCTCTTTACTAAGGAAATGAGAAATGAAGGATACACTATCCTTTCACCTCAGATGTCTCCTATACATTTTGATATGTTTGAAACTGCATTCAAGGCTTGTGGTTATAACTTTAAAGTACTTACAAATGACAACAAGCACTCAGTTGATGTAGGTCTTAAATACGTTAATAACGATGCATGCTACCCATCTCTTTGCGTAGTTGGTCAGCTTATAGAAGCAGTTCAGTCAGGTGAATATGACACTAACAAGCTTGCTCTTATGATGACTCAGACTGGTGGTGGTTGCCGTGCTTCTAACTATGTAGGTTTCATACGTAGAGCACTTAAAAAAGCAGGTTATGAGCATATTCCTGTAATTTCTCTTAACTTATCTACACTTGAAGCAAACCCTGGATTTGATATTAACCTTGAGCTTGGTATTAGACTTCTCTATGCCGCCCTCTTTGGTGATATCTTTATGAAATGTGTATACAGAATGAGACCTTACGAGCTTGAGCCAGGTTCCGTTGAAGCAGTTCACCAGAAATGGCTTAAGAAGTGTAATGAATTCGTAGCCTGCAAGCACCCTGCACTTATGCTTGGCAAGTACAAGAAGATGTGCAAGCAGATTATTGCAGATTTCGATGCTATACCAATTAATGAAACCCGTAAACCTCAGGTTGGTGTTGTTGGTGAGATTCTTGTTAAATTCGCACCTACAGCAAACAACCACTTAGTAGAACTTCTTGAAAGCGAAGGTGCTGAAGCTGTTGTTCCTGATCTTGTAGACTTTATGTACTACTGCTTCTACAACCAGATTTACAAGGCTGATTACCTTGGACAAAGCAAGAAGGCTAAACGTGCCTGCAAGTGGGCTATCCGTGGTATGAACTTTGTAAGAAGCGGTTCAAACAAGGCATTCAAGAAGAGTAAACACTTCCTTCCTCACTCTGATATATACGAACTTGTAAAATACGCACAGGATATCGTATCTATCGGTAACCAGACTGGTGAAGGTTGGTTCCTTACAGGTGAGATGCTTGAGCTTATCCACGGTGGTACAAACAACATCGTATGTACCCAGCCATTTGCCTGCTTACCAAACCACATAGTAGGTAAGGGTGTAATCAAGTCCATCCGTAAGAACTACCCAGAGGCCAACATCGTAGCCATCGACTACGACCCAGGTGCTAGTGAAGTTAACCAGCTTAACCGTATCAAGCTGATGCTTTCAACAGCCAATAAAAACCTTAAGAAGAAGCAGGCACAATCTTAACCCCTGCCACATACATTAACTTACACACAAGGATGTCCTTCTGGGCATCCTTTTTTTGCCCCCCCTTCACATACTTGGCCCCTGCCTCATTTCTGGCATCCCTGGCTTATTCGAGACATTGACAAGCCCCTATGTTTTTCTTTGGCCATAACAATTTTTCCTTAAACTTTCCGCAGTTACTGTCTGAGCAAAGCTGCTTACTAGGGCAAGCACCTGTCCAGCGGGCGCTGGTTGGACTTCACCTTGTAAAACCAGCGCTTTGTCTTTCTGGAAAATGTATTCCGCGCTAGGTGACTCATCCACGCTGAGGTAGGGTTTTACCCTATAAAGCGCGGAATTAACATTTTCCTACGAAAGACACGCGGGTTTTACAGCGGCTTGCCCAAATGCGCCCTAAAACAGGTGCCAGCACTAGTTTGCAGCTGCAGCGAGTTTAACGCGGAAAGTTTAGCTTAGGAAAATTTGATGGCCTTAGAAAAACAAGGGAGCGCATGTCACAGTCGAAGAATAAGTTAGGGGTGCTAGAAATAGAGGCAGGGAGAAAATATAAATGGGATAAAAAAAGAAACCCGTGAAGGTTTCTTTTGTGAACTAGTTATATGTGTAATAATGGTTGAAGAAGCGGTTAGGTTTCAGGGGATGGTTCGTCGGCAGGTTCGAATTTTTCGGCGGCTTCAAAGCGTGCCTGGGCGATTTCTGCGGCCTTCTTAGCTTCGTCTTCGGCAGCTTCACGCTGAAGACGATTGAAGATTTCTAAGGCTTCGGCTTCAGCGGCAGAGTTGGCCTCTGCATCCTCTGGAGATTCATCGGCGTCGTCTAATGGCTGCTGACCACTTTCAAGCGCAGCCTGAGCTTTGGAGAATGAATCCTGCTTGTAGTTCTGAGTCAGGATGTTGTCGATTAAGGACTGGTCTTCATTATCCATAGAATTGTACACGTCGTTATGAAGTGTATCTTCTCCATCACTCATGTCTATAAGTGCCTTATTATTAACCTTATCCTCTTCTTCCTCTTCTTCGATTTTGTATATTGATTTGTCTTTACCGACCTTGTAAGCTTTGCCTTCCTTAGTAGTAAACCATTTTACCAGATTACCGGATGGCATATTCTTTTTCTTTGGGTCATATCTAAAACTGCTAGATGACATCATAGGCGCCACCCCTTTACTTTTTATCAGATTGAACCAAGTTCGTTTTTCATAACCATCTTCTGGCAGTACATCTCTGCATCAGCTCTCTTGAAGATGTCTTCAACAACGAAATCGTTCTCTCCATAAGAACCGCCCCAGCAAAGTTTGCATTCGAATGAGTCTGTTGCTCTGTTTAGACGACCAACTCTTTCATTCCATTTATTAAGTATCTGAGTCGCTTCATCCTCTGTGTAGCCACAAAATACAATAAGGAAGTTGTCTTCCTCAAGTCTGTATGTGTGAATGTTATCTGAAGAAAGTCTTCTAAGTTCTCTAGCTACCTTAGTAATAATTGAATCACCAGCTTCTGTAGAAAGCTTCTCATTAACCTGACGAAGGTTAATAATATCAAGGCAGGCAATGTAGATTGAATCCACGTAAGGATAAACTTCCTTCTTTCTCTTCTCATACTTATTACGGTTAGAAAGCATAGTCATATTATCATGCTCTTCTTCCCAAGTATCTTCACGCATACCAACAATATATTCGTTAAGATCCATCTGCATCTTCTGAAGTGAGTGATAAAGAACCTCTATCTCATCACCAGTTGATATTTCAAGATCTTTAAGCTTCTTCTTAGTATCTTCACTGTCGTATGTTTCCTTACCAAGTTCATCATCATAAACAAGACCGCCAACAACTTTAGCTAAGTTCTCAACTGGCTTGGCAACGCATACACCTGTAAGATATACAAACAAAACTATGATAATCATAGCAACTAATATCTCAGCACAGGTAAATATGATAAAGAACTGAGTTTTGCTGGAAACAGCATCTGATACGCCGCTTAATTTTACAGCGTCTGAATAAAATACAAAACTTATAGCTATAGAGAAGGCTACAAAAATTAATAAAGCAATACTAATAAAAATAGCAGCTTTAGATTTTAAAGATATTTTCCTCATGTTTTAACCCCCGCGTTAAGCATTTTCCCTAATAATTTATTATAAAATATGGTACTAAAAATGTAAATATTTCACAGCCCCATAATGCAAAGTTATGCAACTAGGCCGGTGGGTGGTGTCCACTTCTACGGCCGGCGCCGGTGGTGGATTATTTGGCATGTGCCGGTGGCCGCATAGCCTAACTATTTTTTATAAACGAAAAAGATTTTCTGGGCAAGATCGAAGATGCCAAGTTTTCTGGTTACTGGTGCAATTATTTTCTTGATAACCACCTGCTTTAGTGTAAGCTTGCCGTACTTTTTAGCTACGTAGCCATAACCGTGAGCCGCATAATCCTTAAAGAATTCTTGGCGTCTAGGGGACGCCTTGGTTCCTCTTTCGAATATAGGCTGATATGATGACTTCTTATCTCCCTGTATCTTCTTAAGCTCAACCACTGATTTAAATAACTTCTCTCCCTTTTCAGTGCCCACTATTACTAAAGATACACCCTTCTTAGTTGAAGCCAGGTCTTTATGTTTTAGCTTCTCAACTCCCCAGTAGTCGCCGAGAGTAATATCAGAGCATCTCTTATAAGAAGCATACTTACATTCATTACAAGACTGGCGAAGCATATATGAGCCGAAATACATAATATAATATGGGTCTGATTCAGTTCTCTTTATGTACTTTTCCCCGTTATCAAAGCTAATAGCCATAGCCTGCTTATTCCAGCCATATGACTTATTTCTAAAGTTAACAGACTTTATCTTAGCACCACGCTTAGCTGCCATAGCCTTCAGATAATCTGCAAACACCTTAGGTGATGGCACGCCGTGACACAGAATATCTACTGTTACGAGGTTATCTGATAGCTTTTTGTTCACTTTGTTAACTGCGCCTGTAATATAGGCATTTAATCCCGCAATCTGGCAAGGTGTGCCAGAAAAAAGAACCTTCTTCCCAGTTTCCAAATCTACCTTAACCTTAGCAAAAGAATCACCTAAATCACTTTGAACATACTTAGAACTACGAAGTTTCGCTAACTCTTTAGCATTCTCAACTCTAATATGTCTAACCTTAAACTTCTCATCAAATGCCGCACCGTAAACCAATCCCCCATCTTCTATAAACTTCTTAGCTATAGCATAGAATGCCCCGCCAGAAGAAGATCTAACCCTGTCTTCATTCTTACGAGAGAATGCAGCATATATCTGGTCATGAGTCTTGTCCTTACAAATCACATCCATAGACTTGTTAGCAGGACATACTTTCCTACATAAACCACAGTTCTTACACTTGTCTTTATCAACTATAGGATGCTTAAAGCCTTCCCCATCATACTCCATCTTTATGGCACCAAATTGGCAGGCATTTAAACAAGCAGTACATCCAGAACAAGAAGACTTAGGACAAATATAATCCTCTTCTATCTTCTTAAGAGCCCCTGTTAAATAAGCCAGTGACTCCTTACGCTTCTTGGCAAGAAGATTCTCAACTTCACTATAATCTATCTCTTTATAATCAGTCTTTCCTTCTTCGTAAATTCTATAGCTTAATTCCAAGTCCTTAAGAAGCATAGTAACCTTCCGGCCTCTAAGTTCATTAGTCATAGAAAGGAATGGCTTATGATTAAGTATTGAGAATATTGTTCCGTGGAATGTTGAAGGGAAACATACGCTAGCACCAGCAAAACAAGATATAAACTCATCAGCCGAAGCAGGATCTAAAAACTTATCTGAGAATTCCTGTGGCCAGCCAAGACTGTATATCTTATAACCATGCTCCTTAGCAACGCCTTTAATATAAGCCTTCTGAGCCTGGCTATACTCAGAACCATAAAGAAGTATATATTCTTCCGAAGACGCCTTCTTAGTGTCATGATTCTTTATAAAATATGGGTTAAGTAAAGTTGGATCAAGAACCTGAGTAGCTTCTTTGCCAGTAAGCAACTTAACTACTCCCTTTGTATAAGTATCCCTTACACCAAAATCATAATATGAATTAATATCCTTCTTAGCCTTAGCAACTAAGTCGGAATTCTTAGTATCAAAAAGTACACCACTTGTAGCATAAGAAAAATGTGGACAGACAATATCCTTACCAAAGTGCTCTGGTGTATATCTTATAGACTGCATAGATGCAGACCACATTTCATCAGCGCCAAGTATGACACAGTCGTACTTCTTAGTTATACGCTTCATATCAAGGATTCTCTTATCCGACTCTGAGAACTTCTTTACGTCCTTCTTAAGCTGAAGATAGGTTCTGTACTGAGGAAGAATCTTAGCAATAGAACCCTTTAAAAATCCAGGCACTAAGTCATCAAACATGTAAAGAAGAAACAGATTGCCCCATTTATTTCTCTTAAACTTCTCGTTAATAAATTCAACTTCTATACCCATACTTTCAAGCTGTTTATATAAAGATGTAGCCTGAAAATATGACCCATAATTAAATGAATATACTGTAAGTATTCCGACCTTCAATTATCTACTCCTTAACCAAAGAATTAGCCTTCTTCTTAAGGCTTATCTCATGTATTAATAGATAAGCTACTGCCTGTAAAATCATAACTATAAGGTAAGATAAGGCAGCACCTAATAATTCAAATTTAATAACCATAATCTCAGTAAGACCAGCTGCAATAAGAGCAATGATTACAGTTGCGATAATAAGTATGTTCTGCTTTCTGATAGTGATTATGCAGACATTGATAAAGCTTGAGTAAGCACTAAATATACCACCAAGCATAAGTATCATTAGGATAAGTCTGTATGGTCCAAGTTTGCTGTCATAGAAGACAGATAAAACCGGGATACCAAGGAAATAAACGCAAGGCATAATAACCACAGCTATAAGTAAAATATAAAGCTGTTGTTTATTTATTATCTTCTTGTAATCCTTAAGTTTGTTGTCATTATAAAGATTAGCCATATCTACGATAAGTGGCCTGAATATAACTGTTGATAACAGGTTAATTACAAGCACTGGCATAAATACCATATTGTAGTAGGCCTGAATCTCGTTAGATACATGTCTTTCCAGGCTGTACTTACATACATTGCAAAGGTATGTTGATAAGAAATAACCTAGGAATAGAGGCAGACATTCTATAAAAATACCCTTTAATTTATCCAGCCTAAATCCTATTTTAAATCCGCCATACTTAGATAAAGTAAGTAAGGCAAAGATAATAATTAGTGCTGTATTAGCCACGCAGAATACTATACAAGAGCCCTTTAAGTCCCTGCAAATATAAAGGGCTATTAAGAATGCCACGTCAGAAGCAGCAAGTCTTATTGTACCCTGCATACAGCCAAGATAAAGGGCCCCTTTTTGCTGGTATCTTCCATGGAATACATCTTCCATAGATTCAGCAAGTCTCCATCCGCAAAGGGCAAGCAGTGCCACAGTCTTAGTATAATCAGGTTGCTTGATAAGTACAAATAAGAGGCTGGCCACTAACATGACGGCGCAGGACAGAATTCTAAAGCCATAATAATCCTTAATCTTGTACTTCTCTTTAATATCCGAAACCTGATAATTTCTTATACCAAAATTGCCGATGTACATAAAAAGAACTGCCACAGAAAATGCATAAGAAAAAACACCTGATGCATCCTCGTTAATAATTCTGTTAACAAGAAGCATAAGTAGCATAGACTGAGCAGCATTGACAAAACTATATATTAGATTCCAAATATAATTCTTCTTAGTAATACTCAAAACACATATAGAACCTACTAGTCCAGGCTATTAGATTCTTCCCCTTTATTATAAAAATGCTCTAAAGCTCTGGCGATTGGACGTGGCCAGAACTTCTCATACATCATAAGGTCTTCTTTACTTCTTCTGTTATCCCCGATGATTCTTGTAGTTTCTGATTCATCATGAATTCTGTGAAGCATATGAATCTTAGGAATATAGACAAATGCTCCCCTTATTCTAGAAAGCTTCTCCCATGCCTGCCAGTCAAGATCAGAGAAGAATCCCTTCTCAAAGATAACTGCTGGGCAGCGTTCTTTCACATAGCAAACTGAAGGACAACATATTGGTGAACCAAATGAAAGCACTCTTCTTCTAACAAATCTGCTGTTGTGAAATGCCTTAATTTTAAGAGGAAGCAACATAATACGCTTAACATTAAGAAGTTTGTTCTTAGTAACTCTCTTCTTTCCTCTAAGCTCGCCGTAATCAGTAAATATAATTATTGGCTTCTTAGCCTTGTTGGCATAAGTAAGGACGCTGTAGGCATACTCTTTCTCATAAATATCATCCTGATGAGTAATAGTTACTAAACTTGTTGTAGCCTTGGAATAAGCGAAGTTCCAGTCTCCTGCTATACCTGCTTCACCAGTGTTGATATAAAGAGGTATGTCGTACTTCTTAGCCAGTCCCTCTATATGGCTATTAGGTGTAGAAGTTACAATTATAGCCTTAGTATTAACTGTCTGATTCTTAACAGACTTAATACAGTCTTCAAGATACTGACTTTCCTTATAAGCACATATGGCAAATGTATGATCACATGATTTATACATATTATTTGTCCTTTTCCTCTAACTCTCTAAGTCTCTTTTCTAAGATAGCATTTTCCTGAGTAAGGGTTCTGATTCTGTCAGTCTGCTTAGAAACTATGCTTGTAAGTGACATAAGAATAATAATTATAAAGAATATGCAAAGGGCGAAAAGTCCGTTCATTATAGAAGTTACGCCGCATAACTTTATAAGATTAACAAACAACATAGGGAATATAGTAAAGATAAGCATAACTATTCCGGCAAAGAGCCATAGGAAAGTATACTTAAGCGACAAAGTCTTCTTCTTAAGGAAGGTGAATATAAGCACGAAATACAATACTTCAGCGCATATCATAAAAAGTTGTAATGTTGTAGACATATTAAACTCCTATCTTTTCTTCTGTTTTAATTTCTTGTTCGCAAGTCTGCATATCATTATAGATATAGATACTTTAAGCATATAATACATAGAATGTATAGGTCTTATAGAAGACTTACCTGACACTCTCTCCTTCATAATAACAGGTATCTCTTTGATTCTTGCCCTGTTAAGTTTGGCTCTGACTATGGCTTCAGGTTCCGGGTAGTCTATAGGATAATCTGAAGAATACAGCTTAATATATTCTTTATTAACTGCCCTGTAGCCGGAAGTGCAGTCGCTAACCTTCTGACCTGAGCAGAACCAAATCCAGAAGTTAAGGATGCCTATACCCATACGCCTTGCGCTTGATGACTGGAAACCTTCTTTGTTAATGAATCTGGAGCCTATTACTATATCGGCAGCATTTTCATATATTGGTAAAGTCAAATCGAGAAGATAGGCACTGTCGTGCTGGCCGTCTCCGTCAAGCTGAATAGCCACGTCGTAGTTATTCTTAAGGGCGTATTTATAACCACAGGATACTGCCCCGCCTATTCCAAGATTAAGTGGAAGGGATATAAAGTTAGCCTTATTATCCTTAAGAACTGACTTGGTAGAATCCTTTGAACAGTCATTGATTACTACATAGTCAAAGTGAATCTTATCCTTGTAATCAAAGCTATCTATGTCTTCTTCTAACTTTTTAATTGTAGATATGATACATTCCTCTTCATTGTAAGCAGGAATGATAACAAGTACGTTAAACATATTAATCATCCAATATTAGTATACTTTGTAGATATATATTCCGGCATTATCATAGATTAAGTCAAAGTTTGTATCTAGTATATTTAGTGGCAGTGTGCAGTCGCTAAATATATAATTTATGTCCCAGGTCTTAAGGTCGTTAGCATTAAGATGAACCTGAAGATTATCTGGAGCAAGAAGTTCTATACTTGTAGGCTCAGTTGTAAGCAGGATATTAAAGTGGAAATATCTGTTGTACTCATACTCATACTGCTTTGCTGGGTCTATTGCATGCCACATATCAAGGTTTGGATATGAAGATACGCTGTTTACAGTTGGAACACCGTTAGCAACTAAGAAACCCTGATAGATAAATGACTTACCAGATGGGTCATTCTCATCATTAGAATAAACAATCCATCTTCCCTTAGGGTCCTCTTCTCTAATCGCTGCAATCTGCTTAGATACTGGCTTTTCCCAGAGAACATCGAAGCCCTTCATGAGAGGTCTTACATATATTCCTGTAAATATAGAAACTACAATAAGTCCAGCTATACCAATCCGTTTAATCTCCCATTTTGATCTAAAGAACAAAATCATAAGGGCAAGGTGAACAGCTACTGTAACTGCCATCATAGTGCCACTTAAGTAAAATGACTTATACTTCATAGTCTGGTTATAAGCAAGAACTATGCAGATAATTGCAAGTACTGTATTTACTATCTTTTCATGTTTAAAGATTGCTTCTTTTTCGGATGCTAGTCTTATCATCATAAGGATGCAGATGTAGCCGATAGCATCAACAAGTCTGTATGGAAGGGTCATTGAGAGCATAGTGCATTTGGCAATGCTCATAGGTAGGCCAGTCCAGCAGTATAATACGAAAGGAACAAGAAGTGCTGTAAAGATAATATAGAACCACTTATCTATAAGCTTCTTACCCTTCTTAAAGATGTAGCAGATGCCCAGAATAATAGGCATAGGGAAGAATGAAAGGAAGACACCGCACTCTGAGGTGTTACCTATATCCTTATAGGCGTAGAATGGAGAAATCAGGTACCAGAAAGGCTTAAAGAGGTTGAAGAATCCCTTCTCAAGTCTAAGTCCTGGATAAACTGTATTAGAGATTCCTGATATATAATCTACATTTTCCATAAGATATCCAAGAATCATAACTACGCTGAGGCAGAGGCCTAAGACAAATATTACGTAATCAACAAGCTTAAGCCGTTTGATTTTCTCGAAGTTTTCTACAATCATCCAGATAGCAAGGCAAAGGGCTACATAGCCAAATGGTATCTGCCATGCAGGATAAAGGATGTTTACAAATGTTGCAAAGAAGATGGCAAACAATGCCGCAAAGCCGCATCTTTTCTTTCGAGAATCTGAGTTAATAAAATAATAGAACCAGCAAAGTGCACCTTCTAGTGGCCAAAGCATCATAGGGAAGCCCCACCATAAATAGAAGCTTGAACATGTTACTAAGAATGCTCCAAGAACTGCAAGAAGCTTATTCTTTCTACCTATGATATAGCAAAGTTCCATAGTCATAAGGAAGGTCATAATAATCTGGCCAAACCATAAGAAAGAAAAGCCTATTTCTGGTCCAAATAAACCAAAGCCATATTCGAGGAAGTTCTTACCAAGTGTTGTAAAGCCCACTCTTATACCTGTAGGGCCATTAACTGTGTTGCCGCCTCTAAGAACATCATTATATTTTCCATATGGTGTTTCACCGAAAGATGAAGATATACGTGATGGACTTGAAATAACCCATTCATCAGTTCTTATATATCTTTCCTGGCCAAGAAGTGGCTGGTTAAATACAGTACCCTGGCCTGCCTCTATATAAGAATCGTATATAGACATGGAATCTCCATGGAATTTGTTAATTGAAAGAAAGAGTAAAACTGCAAGTCCTACTAAATACCTAAATCGAAAAGCATATGCATACATTTTCTTAATATCAAACATAATATGCATAAGAAAAAGTTCCATAAAGACATATATTAATTTACGCTTTTCATTACCTGTTCCGTAATATATTTTATGGGTTCCTGCAAATACTGCTGCAAGAAGTAATACATACAAAAGTATGCTGTATATAACAAATAACTTTATTCTGAATTTCTTATTTTCTTCTGTTTTATGTAAAATTGAGTCGTAAATCTTAAGAATCATCTTATTCCTCGCTGCCAAGCCAGTTTATGGCCTCATTAAGCCCTTCCTCTGAGAATTCGAATTCCTTATATTTCTTCTGTTCTTCCGGTGTCTTTTCAAAGCAAAATGGCTCCGGATAAGAACATGCCATAAGAACAGTGTGCTCCTCATCTTTTACTTCTTTATAGATTGCATATCTTAAGCCATTAAGACTACCTGTGAATCGTTCCTTCTTAATGTAGTTAAGATTAGGACGATGTAACATATCAGTTTGAATCATAACCTTTTTCTTTCTTATCTTTTTCTATAGTGTCATAGATTATCTGGGCTACTCTAAGCCATCTAATCTGATCTAATATCTCTTTTTCTTTGTGCTTTCTTTCATTCTCCCTAAGGATGTCATTCTTAAGCTTAAGCTCGTCCAGGCGCTTTTGTTTACGTTCTTCGTCAAGTTTATGAAGGCGCTGTTGACGGTGCTTATAATGGTCATGAGAGAAAGAATATGCCTCCCCGCCTCCTACTACCTTAGGTTTATTAGAAGCTGGGCTTGTTTTCTTCGGCTGGTTGCCTATGATGCATACATTCTCGCTTTGGAGAAATTCCAGTGCCTCTTTAGCAAGAGCCAGCATCTGCTCACTATACTTAAGCCTGGCGGTTTCGTCCATAGCTTCTGGCCAGTTTACTGAGCTGGCAATATTGTCAGGATGGTAAACCTTAACAATATTTCTATATGCACTTTTCCAATCCTCCTCTTTAGATTCCGGCCTAAGACCAAGTATCTTAAGAGCCTCAGTTCTACTTCTGACCATACATAGTTATTCTACCACAAAAAGCATCACCAAGCGAGTGTTTGTGCCCTGCCCCTTGGCGACCCAGCCCTTACGTCTACTCGGCTGTGACCTACGTCAATGCCTCGTATCCGTAAGGCTAGGTCGCCTGGGGCTAGCGAACGTAAAAATACGTCGTATACGCAAGGCTAGGTCGTCTTAGGGCTAGCGAACGTAAAAATACGTCGTATACGCAAGGCTAGGTCGCCTGGGGCCGTTATGAGCACAAAAAATCCCTGCCGCGTTAGCGGCAGGGAATAATAAAGCCACGTAAGTTAGCAAGCCTACTTTTGGTTCTTGAAGAAGGTATCCACGATTTGGTGAACCTCTTCCTTAGTTGAAGTCTTAAGAATATACTTCTCCGGATGGAGAGAAAGAATCTTCATAACCGTCTCCCTGTCAGATTTGTTAGTTAAAAACATAACAGGAATATGACTCATAGCAGCGTCGCTTCTTATCATCTCAAGTATCTGGGTACCGTTAGTAATAGGCATCTCATAATCAAGAAGAATAAGGTCCGCAGTGTTATTTGTAAGATACTGTATAGCTGCCATACCTGAATTAACCATAACTACCTGGTACTTATCTGACAGCCAGTTCTTAATAGTTCTAAGCATAACTCCGTCATCATCAATTACAAGAATCTTCTTCTTTTCAAAAACCCCAGCCTTCTCATCCTGAATACCAAACATCATTATGCCAAGATCTTTAACATTAACTGGTCTGATAACAACCTTAGCAAAGTAGTTCTCAGGCATAACCTGACAGATACCAGGAAGTGCTTCTTTCTGACAGATTAAAACTACAGAAAGGTCATATTGCTGAACTCTCTCTTTAATTATCTCAAGGGAATCTCTTGTTCCTTCTGGACTATCGATATTAAGAAGATATACCTTATCAGTAACATCGGTTCCCTCTTCAATTGCAAGAGGATCCATGTCGACTATCTTCATATCAAAGCCCATTTCCTCTAAGCTTTTTACTATAGAATTCATCATGAATCCCTTTGTCTGACTTATAAATATAATTCGATTATCTATATTAAGCATCTAACACCTCTATAATCTTATCTCTTTCTACCTGCATAGCCAGGTCTTTAACTTTAGTAAATTGTAACATATATTTATCAGGTATCCTATACATATCCAGCATATTAAGTATCTCGTCGATACCATCAAAATCATAAGCTTCAGCGAATTCCTTAACTGAGTTCATAGCCTCATTATAGGACTCGTCATCAATAACTTCCTTACTGTCATCGTCACTATCCGAACAGTACTCCTTGAACTTCTCTAGGTATGACCTGTAAAGACTAAGTAAGGCCGGAGTATTTGCTTCTATCTCTTCTACATCATTCTTATTGCCGCAGGATTCAAGGTAAGCTGCATCGGTAGATAAGGTTTCTGCACCAATTAATCTTGCAGAAGACTTAAGGGCATGTACTAAAACTGTGTACTCCTTAATATTACCTTCGTTATAGTACTTCTCTATTAAACCAGCCTTCTCATTAATTGAAGCATAGAAGATTTTAATTACGTCATACAGGACTTCTTCGCCGCCGCTGTATTCAATAGCCTTGGCAAGGTTGATACCTCGAAGAGTTTTAAGTTTCTCATCTTTAATAACAACCTTCTCATCAGCCGTTCCAGCAACCTTCTTGGCAACTTCTACAGTTACCTTCATATACTTATCTTCTGGAAGGAAGTTCATAATTGCTGTTTCAAGCCTGTCAGAATCAATAGGTTTTGTAAGATAAGCATCGAAGCCAAGACTCTTATACTGCTCTTCTGAGTTCTCAACTACATTGGCAGTAAGGACGATTATGGTTGTTGTAGCATTAGGATTATCTTCCATCTTCCTAATACGCTGCATAGTCTCTATACCATCCATACCAGGCATCATATGGTCCATAAGGATTATATCGTAGAAGTTTTCTTCTACCTTCATAATAGCAGCCTCACCAGAATCTGCTGTATCTATCTGAAGGCCTGTATGTTTAAGTAGACCATCAACGACCGTTAAATTGACACTTGTGTCATCAACTACAAGTATCCTTGCATCCTTAGCTGAGAATGACTCTCTTATACTTTCTGTAGTACTTTGTCCTTTAGCAAGTATCTCTTCAAAATCGCCTATAGGCTCAACAGACAATACTTCCTGAAGGATCTCGAATTCGAATTCTGAACCCTTGCCATACTCACTTCGAACTTTCAGTTTGGTATTCATAAGAGCGAGAAGCTTCTTAACAATACTCATTCCAAGTCCGGTACCTTCTACAAGTCTGTTTCTTATCTCATCGATTCTTTCAAAAGGACTGAATAGTCGGTTCAAATCCTCTTTTTTAATTCCAATACCTGTATCAGAGATTAAGACATTAAGCCTGATATGTTTCTTATCATCAAACTTAAATGAAACAGTAAGCTTAACACTACCTTTTTCTGTATATTTAACAGCATTGGTAAGTAAGTTGACCATACACTGTTTAATTCTTATTTCATCACCTTTAAGTATATCTGGAATATCCGGATCAATTTCACATTCGAATTCCAGCCCCTTCTTCTGGGCTCTAAAAAGGATCATATTATATACATCGGTTAGAACGGTTGAAAGTTTATATGACGATTCTACCAATTCCATATTGCCTGACTCTATCTTAGAAGAATCAAGTATGTCATTTATTAGTGACAAAAGTGTTTTACCGGCACTCCTTATATCTTCAGCATATTTAATAGTAGATGGCTCATTGGAATCTCTAAGTATCATCTCATCAAGTCCCAGAACAGCATTGATAGGAGTTCTGATTTCATGAGACATGGTAGACAGGAAATTGCTCTTAGCCTTAACAGCTTCCTGAGCATCTTTAGCATTACCAACTACAGAGTCCTTCATAAAGTTAATATGCTCTGAAAGTCTTTCGAATTCCGGTGTAGAATCCTCGTCAATATCAGGAGCATCATAGTTGGTTGTTATGTCGTCAAGACCTTTATTGATTCTGTCTATAACCTTGATGATTTTTTCATCAATATATTTTAGAATCACAGTTCCGATTACAAAAAACACACTGACAGTTATGGCAAGTACAATAATCGAATTAATGATAATAGAACGTATCATGGTCATAAGACTCATAGTATAGTAAAGATCAAAACCATCAAATGAATATTTGATTACCACATAGTACTTATTATCAAATAAGTTCTGGCCATTAAATGTCTCTTCTTTTATATCTGTATCTATACCGATATCAGATAAATTTTGATTCAAATACTTTGGATTGGATGCTGTAATAATATTGCCATTATTTTTGTCAGCTCCAAATAAAATTACAGATGAATTAACATTGACTCCCGAAAAATCCGGAACGTAATCATCACCATATAGCTCAAGACTATTATCAATCAGAAAAATTATATTCTTTGTTTCATCAATAATACGGCCTTTTTCTTGGAAGTACACCAAAAAAACATTGCCTACAAACATAATAACAGCAACTATTAATGCAATGGTCATAAGAAGTTTTTTGACATTCTTCTTCATGCTAATTCTTTTCCTTTTCTTTTAACATAAAATCAATAAGTTCATCATATTTAAGGGTTTTGCTGTAAAAATACCCCTGGAAAAGATTGATATACATTTCCTTAAGTGCTTCCATCTCTTCTTCAGTTTCAACAAATTCAGAAAGAAGTAAAAGATTAAGCTTAACACCCATATTTGCTATAGACTTAACAAGTTCATAAGAATCTTTATCATTAAACATATTCTTAATAAGAGAACCATCTATCTTAAGTCCATCAAATAGACCACTTCCGGCATATACGATTGAAGTACCCTCTGCACCAAAGTCGTCAATAATAAATTTATGACCTCGTTTTCTAAGGAATGAAAGTTTCTGTTTTACAGCATCATCAATATGCATCATATCCTGTTCATTCATCTCAATCCAGAGATTCTCATTTTGTATATGATACTTTCTGGTATATTTCATAATCATATGAAGAAAATCAGGATGAGCAAGGGATGCTGATACAATATTTGCCGATATTTTAGGTGATATATCAGATAACTTTTCAATATTGCTTATAGACCTGCAGGTTTCATCCAGGATAACGCTTTCAAGTTCATGTAATATACCTCCCGATCTGGCAAGCTCGATAATAAGAGGTGGAAATACCAGTCCCAAAATAGGATGTTCCCATCTAAGTAGTGCTTCACTACATACATATTCTCCGCTGTCGTCGCACTGCGGATGATAAACCATATACAGATGCTCACCTGTCGCCTTATAAGCTTCCGGTGTAAGATTCTTCTTTTTCATAACTTCAGTGGCAAGTTCAGAAAGAAGTATTCTTGATGTATCTCCCAAAGGACCATCAAGTTCAATAAGATTAATATTCTTAACATCATTAGCCTTTATGTAAGCAATAAGTTGTTCTATCCTTATCCTGAATTCAACATATTTCTGATTATTAAGTTTTTCTATAAATTGAATATAAATAATAATATCGATAATCAGTATTATTACCTGTAATATCACAGCACTAAATGAACCTGTTGATTTGTATGCATTGAAAAATATGGGAGTTGTGCAAAACAGGCTGCATTTATCCATAGGAACAAACCCCAGATAGATAGAAAGATAAGCTATTAAAGTATTAATAATCGGAATAATAAAAAATGGAATAAATAATACAAAGTTAAAAATAACCGGAATTGTATAATGAATAATATCAGCTATACCCATAGCTGTAAAAGGCAGGTTAAAAGTGCCAAAGGATCTGTGTAAGTTGCTTTTACTTTTTATTAGTATAGCTACAGAAAGGGCAAGTCCGCATCCTGCACCTCCAAGAAATACATAGTTGTGAATAAACTGATCTGTAACAATATGAGTATGAGAAATATTGGTATTAGCAATAACATACACAGCGTTTTTTACAGAAGGTATAACTGTTTCATGGGGCATCATAGCCTCTCCGTTCATACCTATAAACCAAAAGAATATGCATAATATGCTGTATGCCAGAGCCCCGAGAAGGTCATTAAGGTTATACAAATACACTACAAGCCTGCCCAGTCCCATAACGATTAATCCCTGAAGATTATAACCGTCTCCAAAATACATACATAATTCACTAATTAAAAATGAAATAGAAATTAAAATCAGCACTATCGGCATGTCATTAAATGCTATAGAGAAAGATCTGGATAAGGCTTTCTTTTTATATTTTAGCCTTATGGTACCATTAAACTTTCTATGTGCAATTTTAAAAAACAAGCCGGTAATATAAGAAGAAATAAGAGCTGTAAAAATATAAGATATGCCAAAAGAAGGAATGTCCTTTATAGCAGGATTATAATTATGAACTAATATACAATATACGCATACTGCAGTCAGTATCATCATAACATTTCTATAAGGCTGAACCTTTATGCCATGAGCGAAGCAAAATGTTAAAGATATAACTGCAACTATACCTACATAATCACAAAACATATTATTAGCAAATCTAATAATATATCCAATATTTGAAAATCTGCCTTCTGTAATAAGATGCCTGAATGAAGCAACAGGAAAATTTAAGATTGCATAAGAAAAAACATAAAGAACAATAAAAGGAAGTATGAGCTGACATGTTTCCTGAATTGCCTTTAAAAATAATGCATTATCATATTTATCAAGACTTTTTCTAGTCTTGACAAGTCTATCATCAGATTCTACTTTATTCACTATAAAGCCCCCCTGCTTTAGTAAATACAGTAATTTTTATTTAATTATAACTTAAATGCTGAAATATATACAGCAAAACTTAACGAACCTTAATATATTATACTACTTCATCTGTGCTTTTTTAAGGTCATTATCCCTAATTAAGCGTCTGCTGATTTTACCAGATGTAGAACGTGGCATATCATCAACAAATTCAATGACTCTAGGATACTTATAAAGTGCTGTACGGCTCTTTACGAAGTCTTGTAATGTACGCTTAAGTTCAGGCGTCTTCTCATATCCATTTTCAAGAATGATAGAAGCTTTAACAAGTTCTCCTCTTGTAGCTGAAGGATAACCTGTAACAGCACACTCCTTAACAGCTTCATGCTCAAGAAGAATATCTTCTACTTCTGAAGGTCCGATACGATAACCGCTTGATTTAATAACATCATCTGCTCTACCAACGAAGAAGTAGTATCCATCTTCATTCATATATGCACGGTCATTGGTATGATATATTCCGCCTTCCCATACCTGATCGTATGTATCCTTGTCATCAAGATATGAAGAAAAGATACCTATAGGAATACTTCCATCTTCATTCTTTGTAATGCAAAGTTCTCCCGTTTCACCTGGTTTAACTTCATTATTATCTTCATCAATAAGTTTGAAATTAAGAACAGGACTTGCCTTACCAATAGAGCCAGCAACCTGCTTACAGCCAACTGGTGTATATATCTGACAAGGTGTCTCTGTCTGGCCAAAGCCTTCTCTGATTTCAAGACCTGTTGCCTGCTTAAACTTATCAGCAACTGGTTCAGGAAGATGCTCTCCGGCTGAAACAACCTGTACCAGGCTTGATAGGTTGTATTTTGTAATATCTTCTCTTACAAGATATTTATAGATCGTTGGTGGTGCACAGAATGTTGTAACCTTCATCTCTGCAAGGAGTGAAAGCATCTCTTCTGCATAGAACTGCTCATAGTCATAGCAAAGAACAGTTGTCTCCATAATCCACTGACCGTACATCTTACCCCATACGAACTTAGCCCAACCAGAGTCAGCAACAGTAAGATGAACACCGCCCTTTACTACGCCGTGCCAATTCTTAGCAGTAACAATATGACAAAGTGGATATGTATAGTTATGAACAACACACTTTGGTGCCCCAGATGTACCTGATGTAAAATAATAAAGCATAGGATCTGTAGCCTTATTATCCGGTCTTTCAATAGTATCCTCAAAGGATATAGCATTCTTGGTAAGATGCTTAAATCCTTCAAGTTCATCTCCAACGTTATATTTTAGAACTTTAGCATCTAACTCTTTATTCTCAAATACCTTGGAAACTTCTGAAACGATATATCCATCATTTAAGATTACTATACCTTTAGCACCTGCCCTAATAAGTCTTGATTCAATATCTTCACCTGTAACCATGTGAGATGTAGGAATAGCTACAGCTCCAAGTCTGTGAAGTGCCATCATAACGAACCAGAACTCATATCTTCTCTTCATAACAAGCATAACAGCATCGCCCTTACCGATACCGTCAGCCTTAAGCATATTAGCAATCTTAGCACTTTCTTTAGCAATCTGAGCAAATGTAAACTTCGTTACCTGTCCATGAAGCGACTTGTGAATAAGAGCAAGAGCATCAGGACTTGACTTAGCCAGCTCATCTAATACATCAAATGCAAAGTTAAAATTATCATTATATGTAAACCTACCCTTTAATTCTCCGTTTGAGTTAGTGTATTCTTCGTAAAATTTTTCGTATAGCATATATTTATACTACCTCTCATAATCATATATTATGTATTTTACCAAAAATATGCAGTAAATACATTCTTGACATTTATCAATCTATAGTTTTTGAAAAGATTTCACTTTTTTGTTTACCATATCATCTAATATGGCATATTATTTATATTCCTAAAATATCCAGAGGCTGTTAAACCTCTGGTATTTTAGATTAACATTTTCAAAAAAGAATTAATTCTTAGGAACTATTGCAACTGAGAACTCGCCCTTCATGCAAAGCTTACCGTCAACTGAAAGCTTACCTTTAAGGAAATGGAATGGTTCTCTAGACTGAACAAGTTCAACATCCATCTGAATCTTGTCTCCAGGTTTAATCTGTCCCTTGAACTTAACATTGTTAAGACCTGTATAAAGAGGAACAACGTCATCCGAAAACTTATCCTTAAGAAGGATACATGAAGCCTGAGCCATCATCTCACACTGAATTACGCCAGGAACTATGGGATTACCTGGAAAATGTCCCTGTAAGAAGTACTCATCACCCTTTACTGTGTAATAAGCAACAGCTTTGTTATCATTCTCAGCATCCGGATATACCTCTTCAATTAGAAGCATAGGCTCTCTATGTGGTAATATCTGTTTAATTTCTTCTAAATTCATATAACAAACCTTTCATCAATAAGCTATAAGAAAATTATTTAACCTTCTTAAATGCAAGACATGCGTTGTGTCCACCAAAACCAAGTGAGTTGGAAATAGCAAATTCTACATCTCTCTTAACTGCCTTGTTAACTGTGTAATCAAGATCAAGTTCAGGATCCTTCTCAACATAGTTAATTGTTGGTGGGATGATACCATTCTCAAGTGCAAGTGATGAAGCAATAGCTTCGATAGCACCTGTAGCACCAAGCATATGACCTGTCATAGACTTTGTAGAAGATATGCTCATCTTATATGCCTTCTGACCAAATACATCCTTAAGAGCCTTAGTTTCCATAAGATCATTAAGATGTGTAGATGTACCGTGAGCATTAACATAGATTTCTTCATCACCAGTGATACCGGCTTCCTTAGCAGCCATAGAGATGGCTCTTATAGCACCCTTTCCTTCTGGGTCTGGAGCTGTGATGTGGTAAGCATCTGCTGTGTTACCATAACCAACAACTTCTGCATAGATATGAGCGCCACGCTTAACTGCTCTCTCATACTCTTCAAGGATAACAACAGCGCCACCTTCACCCATAACGAAACCATGTCTTCTATTATCGAATGGAATAGATGCAGCATTCTTATCTTCTGAAAGACAAAGTGCCTGGCAGTTAATGAAACCAGCGATTGAAAGCTCGTTGATAGCAGCTTCTGTACCACCAGCTACGATAGCATCAGCATAGCCGTGCTTAATAGCTCTGTAACCTTCACCAATTGTATGTCCTGATGTTGCACAAGCTGTAACAACTGGAAGTGTTGGGCCAGTGAAACCAAATCTGATAGATACAGCACCTGTTGCCATATTAGCGATCATCATAGGTACGAAGAAAGGTGAAACTCTGTCTGGTCCTTTCTCGTGACACTTTATAGCATTGTCAATTGTTGTGTTGATACCACCGATACCTGTTCCGATGTAAACACCAACTCTATCCTTATCAATATCTGACTCTAAGATCTTAGAATCAGCAACAGCTTCAAGTGAAGCAGCCATAGCATACTGCATATTAAGATCAGTCTTTCTAAAGTCCTGAACTGATTCATAATATTCCTTACCGTTGAAGTCCTTTACTTCAGCTGCAAGCTTAGCCTTGAAGTTTGTTGTATCAAATTTTGTAATATTATCAATACCACAAACACCATCAATCATATTAGCCCATGTTGTCTTTGCGTCTTTACCAATAGGTGTTACGCAGCCAATACCTGTAATAACTACTCTGTTCATAATTTTCTCCTGTCTTTTATCTTCCGCATCGCATCTGATCTAGCGTAGCATACTGCGGAGTATTTGATTACATATACATACCGCCGTCAACTGTTATAACTTCGCCAGTTATATATGATGACATATCACTTGCAAGGAATAATGCAAGGTTAGCAACATCTTCTGTCTCTCCCATTCTTCCAAGAGGAATAAGAGTT
The DNA here is from genome assembly GCA_000687675.1 of Lachnospiraceae bacterium NC2008. GTDB lineage: Bacteria > Bacillota > Clostridia > Lachnospirales > Lachnospiraceae > NK4A136. The sequence continues at coordinate 25,967 of JHWS01000016.1, forward strand.
TTGTACTTCTCGATTACATCATCTGTAAGTGCACCAGTCATATCTGTCTGGATAAATCCTGGAGCTATAGCATTGGCCCTAACTCCCTTAGGTCCATACTCCTTGGCAACGGACTTTGTAAAGCCAACTACACCAGCCTTAGATGCTGAATAATTAGTCTGGCCAGCATTGCCCATAAGGCCAACAACTGAACTAAGGTTGATAATATTGCCGTGCTTCTTTCTTATGAAACTTCTGACAAATGCCTTAGTCATATAGATTGTTCCCTTAAGGTTTACATCTATAACACTGTCGATATCGTCCTTGCCCATAGCAGCAAGAAGGTTATCTCTTGTGATACCTGCATTATTTACAAGTACATCAACCTGACCAAAGTCAGCAAGTATAGTCTTAGATACTGCCTCGATTTCTTCGAAGTTGTTGATGTTACAAGCGTAAAATTTAACTTCTGTTTCCTTGCTAAGATCTTCAACGATTTTTGCAGTCTTATCTGTTTCTTTAGTTGCTATAAGAGCAAGCTTAGCACCGTTAGCAGCGAACTTTCTTGCGATAGCTTCGCCGATACCACGGCTTGCACCTGTAATAACACAAACTTTATCCTTTAACATGTTTACCTCCATTAATACTTTTTATTAATTTTACGAAGCAAGATTAGCCTTAAGCATTTGCAGCAGCTTCAAGAGATTCCATGTTATTGATACCGAGAATAGTAACATCCTTAAGTGTTTTCTTAACAAGTCCCTGAAGAACCTTACCTGGGCCACACTCGATATAAGTATCGATACCCTTCTTCTCCATATCAAGAAGTGTCTCTTCCCATCTAACTGGGTTCATAACCTGCTTAGTTACATTGTCGATGATTGCATCCTTGTTATCTTCGTATACAGTAGCTGTAACGTTGCTATACATAGGAATAGTCATCTTGTTATATGTAAGAGTTGCCATCTTCTCTCTAAGTCCATTAGAAGCTGATTCCATATATGGTGTATGGAATGGGCCTGAAACTGCAAGAGGAACTGCTCTCATACCTTCGCCTGCAAGTACCTTGGCAAATTCATCAATCTTATCCTTAAGACCAGATACAACGATCTGTCCTGGACAGTTGAAGTTTACTGGGTAAACACCAGCTTCCTTGCAAAGGCTAAGAAGCTTATCTTTCTCCTTTGTAAGAACTGCAAGCATACCGCCTACATTCTTAGAAGCTGCATCACTCATAAGCTGACCTCTTAAAGTTACAAGGTCAAATGCCTCCTCAAGTGAAAGAATACCAGAAAGGTAAAGTGCAGCAATCTCACCAAGTGAGAATCCAGCGATATAATCTGGCTTGATACCCTTATCCATAGCTGCAAGTGCGCAAGCTACGTCAGCAAGGAACATACATGGCTGAGTATTCTTTGTTTCGTTTAGTACTTCCTTATCAGCTTCAAAGCACTGCTCTTTTGTACCAGGTCTAACCTTTTCAGCATTGTCAAAAAGCTCTTTAACACAAGCTACATTGTCATATAAATCCTTAACCATACCAGGATACTGAGCACCCTGACCAGCCATAAGAAATGCTATTTTACCCATCCTTCTGCTCCTTTTAATAATTTCTCGCAATCACCGCATACTTCTTCGATGATTTCCTTACATGTATTCTCGCTGTTAACAAGACCTGCAATCTGACCGCACATAAGTGAACCAGTCTTTACATCGCCTTCCTTAGCAGCACGTCTAAGAGCACCTGCTCCCATCTTTTCAAGTTCATCTGTTGTTGTAGTACCATCGCTTTCAAGCTTAGCAAACTCTCTGGACATATCATTCTTAAGTGAACGAACTGGATGTCCAAGCTTCTTACCTGTTACGATAGTGTCTCTATCCTTTGCCTTAAGTACGGCTTTCTTATAGTTCTCGTGTACGTTACATTCTGTTGCTGTAAGGAATCTTGTACCCATCTGAGCACCTTCAGCACCAAACATGAATGCAGCTGCAAGTCCTCTACCGTCAGCAATACCACCAGCTGCAATAACTGGAATAGAAACTGCGTCTACTACCTGTGGAACAAGAGCCATAGTTGTTGTTTCACCAACGTGACCACCTGACTCGCAACCTTCTGCAACTACGCCGGAAGCTCCCATCTTCTCAACCATACGTGCAATACCTACGCTTGCAACAACTGGGAATACCTTAACACCAGCGCCAAGAAGCTTATCCATATAGATTGAAGGGTTACCAGCACCAGTTGTAACAACCTTAACTCCCTCTTCAACAACTACATCAACAGCCTCTTTTATAAAAGGACTCATAAGCATAAGGTTTACACCAAATGGCTTATCTGTAAGAGTCTTAATTTTCTGAATCTGTTCTCTAAGCTGCTCTCCGTTTGAGTTCATAGCAGCGATTAAACCAAGGCCGCCAGCATTGGACACTGCAGCTGCAAGCTCTGCATCAGCAATCCAAGCCATACCACCCTGGAAAATAGGATATTCAATTCCTAATAATTCACATAATCTTGATTTAAGCATTTTCATCCTCCAAATCTCATTCGTTTGCCGTTTGCTTCGGCTTTTCATTAATCAAGCCTGAAACAATGAGTTTCAGGCTTGGCTAATATAATCACAAATGGATTTTAATTATTTCTGAGCTTCGATGTACTCAGCAAGTTTTGTAATAGTATTTAATTCCTGGTTAAGCTCAATCTTGCAATCAAATTCGTCTTCGATCTGCATAACAAGCTCCATGATATCAAGAGAATCAAGACCAATGTTTGAGAATGTATCTTCAACATTGATATCAGCTACATCTTTGTCCATGTACTCTGCGATAATTTCTGCGATTCTTTGTGTCATAATTAAATCTCCTTTGAAAATGTTTATATTGTAAATTAAATTACTACGCTGTAATATTAAACTATGGGGTAACCCCCAGGTCAAGAGTTTTTTGGAGTTTTTTTATGATTCATAATAACCAGGAATATACACTTACTACATCACAGTTTGCGAAGTTGTGTCAGACTACCAGGGATACGCTGAGGCACTATGATGATATAGGTTTACTTGTGCCGGCTAAGGATCCGAATAATGGTTATCACTACTACTCTTCCAGTCAGTTGGCTTCGTATTATTTTATTGATTCGTTAAAGCAGACGGGTTGTTCTTTGGAAGAGATTGGGTATGTTATGGAGATGGAAGAAGTTGACTATCTTTCATTTATGAAGACCAGACTTGGTGCTCTTGAAGAGCAGATAAGAACTCTGCAAAACACACTGTTTTCAACAAAGACTACCTATAGATTGTTGGAACATTATCAGGACGTTGGTAAGGAAGATCCTGAAATATTTATTATGGACAATATGTCTATATGCTACACCCCTATTGAGGATAAGAATAATGCTAAAGGTATATCAGGCATTGGTAAGGACTTTAAGAAACATGCCCTCTTTATGAAAAACACTTTTAATGCAAACGTTTACCCTAGTGGTGCCAGCATCAGCCTTGAAGATATTAAAAACAAAAACTACGTCTACAATAATGTTGTAACTTTAGTTGAAATGCCCGCAGACAACATCAACGCTTTTCCACTTCCATCCAACAAAGTTGTTAGCTGCTTTCACTCAAAGGGCGATACTCCAATCTCCGAATCATACGACAAACTCTACAACTTCATCATCGAAAACAACCTTAAGCCTCTCTCCGACCTAATCTCAATCTCTCTCATAAACCTCCGCGACTCCAAACTCCGCCACAACTACCTGAAATATCTCTTCATCTGCATAGATAAGTAGTTTTTTTCAAACACAGTTATGGGTGGGGCTGGGTAGATTTTGCGACATTTGATTGCGGTGGAGAGGAAATCCATCCCGAGACAGTTTGGTGCGAAGCCATTGCTGAGCGTCTTACTGTCTCGTGGATTAGTTCCTCGGAACGTTTCGCAATCAGGAGCAAAATCCATCCATCCCCACCCATAACGTATCCGAAGCACTAAAAAACCCTGACGATCGTCAGGGTTGAAATATCGTAAAAATATTGTAATTATGTGAGGAGCGCATGCATGGCGCAGTGGGCGCGAGGGGCGCATGCGTGGCGCAGTGAACGCGATTTACGCCAGGGGCGCATACGTGGCGCGGTGGCGCAAGCAGCCAAGGGCGCGGTGGCGCGAGGGGCATTTAAGCCAGAAGGGCTTTGTCGCTGGCGAACTCTTCGCCGGAAGCCACATTAAACTTCTCAAGAAGATCTTTAACTGTAAGATTCTTCTTCTCCTCACCACTAATATCTAGAATTATCTTTCCTTCATTCATCATAATAAGTCTGTTACCATGTGCGATAGCATCCTTCATATTATGAGTAATCATAAGTGTTGTAAGGTTGGCCTTAGATACAACCTTCTCAGTTGCTGTAAGAACCTTCTCTGCTGTCTTAGGATCAAGTGCAGCTGTGTGCTCATCAAGAAGGAGAATCTTAGGTGACTGAAGTGTAGCCATAAGAAGTGTAAGAGCCTGACGCTGTCCACCTGAAAGAAGTCCTACCTTTGCTGTAAGTCTGTCTTCAAGTCCAAGATCAAGAATCTGTAACTTCTCTTTAAATAACTCTCTTTCCTTACGAGTAACACCAACTTTAAATGGGGTTCTAAACTTTCCTCTTCTGTAAGCAAGTGCCATATTCTCTTCTATCTGCATAGTTGCAGCTGTACCAGTCATAGGATCCTGGAATACACGACCTATAAATGGTGCACGCTTATGAGTAGGAAGACCTGCAACTATCTTGCCGTCTATGGATATAATACCACTATCTATTGGCCAAACACCTGCGATAGCATTTAACAGTGTAGACTTACCTGCACCGTTACCACCAATTACAGTGATAAAATCGCCTTCGTTAATTGTAAGGTTAACACCGTTAAGAGCAGTCTTCTCATTAACTGTGCCCGGATTAAAAGTCTTATGTACATCTATTATTTCAAGCATCTTCTCTGACATAATTAAGACTCCTTTCCTTCTGATGATTCTTCTGCTTCCAAACTTGCAGCAAATTTCTTAGCCTGCTTTCCTGCCTTACCAAATGATGCCTTTCTCTTCTTCTGAAGATAAGGAACAGCAAGGAATAATGCAACGATAAGTGCTGTAAGTAACTTAAGATAGTTAGTATCAAGCTTAAGCCATAATACTATAACAACTACTATGTAGTAGATAACTCCGCCAAGTGCTACAAAGAAAAGTCTAAGAGCAAAGTTCATATGCTTTCTAAAGAGAGCATCTCCAATAACTTCACCGATGATAACTGCGGCAAGACCTATAACGATAGCGCCTCGTCCCATGTTAATATCAGCAAATCCCTGATACTGTGCCATAACACCGCCGGCAAATGCTACGATACCATTAGATAATGCAAGAGCAATTATCTTCATAGTATTGATGTTGATACCATTGGCCTTGGCCATCTCTGGATTACATCCTGTTGCTCTTATTGCAGAACCCTGTTCTGTACCAAAGTAAGCATAAAGAAGAGCTATAACTATAAGAACAAGTACTGCTCCTACTTCTATAGAATATGAAATATAACGAAGTGATACTGCTAAAGTAAACTTACTTACACTAACTGCAGTATTAGCTTTCATATCCATAATAGCAAGGTTTATTGAATATAAAGCATACTGTGTAAGGATACCTGCAAGTATGGCAGGAATACCAAGAACTGTATGTAATAAACCTGTTACAGTACCAGCTATAAGACCACATGCTAAAGCAATAAGCATGGCATAATATGGATTCACTCCATTAAGTATAAGCATAACCGTAACGGCACCGCCTGTACAAAATGTTCCATCAACTGATAGATCCGCAATATCAACAAGTCTAAATGTAATATATACACCTAGAGCAACCAATCCCCAAATAATACCATTGGCAATACCGCCTGGCAGGGCATTGACTAAATCTGCGAATTTTAAACTGTCTAAATAAGCTGTAATATCCATATTATTTCTCTGTCTTTCTTTAAAATCTCCCCGCTATTTCTAGCGGGGATAATATAAGTTAGATATTAAATATCAAAACCTGAATTATTATACAAGGATTATTCCTCGATAGCAACATAATCTTCAGGAATCTCTACACCAAGTTCTGTACAGATTTCTGGATTGTACTTCTTAACTGGGTTTTCGAAGTACTCAACTGGCATAGTAGAGATGTCAGACTGACCTGTAAGAATCTTAACAGCCATCTTACCTGTTGTTCTACCAAGGTCATAGTAGTTGATCGAAAGTGTTGCTACGCCGCAACCCTTAACGATACCTTCCTCACCAGCTACGATAGGAGTCTTAGCTGGAAGAGCTACGTTGTTAATAGCCTCTGTACAAGAAGCAGCTGTGTTATCTGTTGGGATGTAAAGAACATCGTTCTCATCACAAGCCTTCTGTGTAACAGATGAAACATCGTTAGAGTCAGCGAATGTATATACAGTAACCTTAAGACCCTTCTCTTCAAGAGCAGCCTTAACTGTATCTGCCTGGTATACTGAGTTAGCTTCTGCTGAACAGTAAAGGATACCTACGTTCTTAGCTTCTGGGAATAACTCAACTACCATATCTGCCTGCTTATCAAGTGGAGCAAGGTCAGATGTACCTGATACATTACCACCAACTGTACCATTGAAATCATCAATTGAAAGTGCTACACCGTACTCTGTAATAGATGTACCAAGTACAGGAATATCACCTGTTGAAGCTGTTGCAGCCTGAAGAGCTGGAGTTGCATTAGCTAAGATAAGGTCTACCTTGTTTGATACAAAACCTGTACAGATAACTGAACACTGAGCGCTTTCGCCTGAAGCATTCTGCTCAACAAATGTTACGTTCTCTTCACCAAGTTCTTCAACGATTTCATCCTTGAAGCCCTGTGTTGCAGCATCAAGTGCTTCGTGCTGAACGAGCTGGCAAATACCGATTGTGTAGTGCTTACCATCAGCTACTGGTACCTGAGCTACGGACTCATCTGTTGCAGATACTGTTGTTGCAGCAGGTGCTGGTGTTGCTCCGTTATTATCCTTGTTCTGTTCTCCGCCTACACCACAAGCTGTAAATGAGAATGTCATTACAGATGCAAAAGCAAGTGCGAGAAGTTTTTTCATTCTGTTTTTCATGTCGTTTTCTCCTAGTTTTTTTAATCTATGATGCTTTACCGCAAAAAAGAAGCACCTGATTTAACAGATGCTTCTTTGCACCAACGCTTTAATGCGTAAAAGTATAATAATATATTTTTTTTAATATTGCAAGATGGAAAATGCTATTTTTCCTATATCAATCTAATTTCTATATATCAATCTCAAGAAGTATAGGTGCATGATCCTGACGAGGTCCTGAATCAACCATCTCTGATTTAGTAACCTTATCTTTAATAGAATCACTAACTATAAAGTAGTCAATTCTCCAGCCTGAGTTATTAATCTTGCTGGTTTTGATTCTCTGTGCCCACCAGGAATATACATCTTTAACATCACCGTGCACATGGCGGAATGTATCAGTAAATCCCTTGGCAAGGATATTAGTAAAGCCTTCTCTTTCCTCATCAGTAAAGCCTGCAGACATATGATTGGTTGCAGGATTAGCAAGGTCGATTTCTTTGTGTGCTACGTTAAAGTCGCCGCAGCCTATAACAGGCTTCTTAGCTGATAAGTCTTTAATATAGTCACCATAGAGCTTGTCCCACTCCTGTCTTTCTGAAAGTCTCTTAAGTCCGTCTCCGGCATTTGGAGTATAAACATTAACAAAGAAGAACTTATCAAACTCTAATGTAAGAAGTCTGCCTTCATCATCCATAGTTGAAGGCGCACCAATTTTTGGAGCTGATTTTACAGCATTTAAACCCTTTTTATAGAGGGTCATAGTGCCTGCATAGCCCTTCTTTGCAGGAGGCTGTGAGCTAACCCACTCTACTTCGTAGTCAGGGAAGTACTTAGCCAGCTCATCCATAAGCTTATTAGATGGGCCGTCGCTAGGAAGCTTTGTTTCCTGAATGGCGATTATATCTGCATTTTCAGACTTAAGTGTCTCAAGTACATTTCTAGATAATACCGCCCTGTCTGAGCTTGATGTAAGGGCTGCATTTAGGGAATCAATATTCCAGGATATTAATTTCATGGATTGTACCTTTCTTTAATATATACCAACTTCGTCGTATGATACAGGAATCGAAACCATTCCATAAGCATATGCTGTAAGATCATATGGCATGAAGTTATATGTGAAATAGTCTTCATAGAATGAAACATTGGCATATTGAATATTTACTTCATCTCTAACTACCTCAGCAAGGGCATCGGCATCTTCAGAAAAACACATACCGTCAAATGCTTCTGTTTTTTCATATTCTTCCTTAGCCTTCTCTGCCACAATATTCTTTAGGTCATCTTCAGAACCTGTATATAATTCAGAAAATGTAACTTCTTTTCCTGTATCAGTATCATAAAGATAATCATAATAGTAAGGATAACCATGTGCTGCTCCGGCCCAGTAATCATATCCATTATATTTTACTGAAATATAATGATCTAATACCTTATTTACATCAGAAAAATACATCTCATCTGTATCATAATATGAATAATCTTTATGATTCCACTGACAATCATCATCAGTAATTTCATCTACATTGTGATTGTTCATATCGTCAACCACAGTATCAAACTTGGCCTTTAAATCTTCATTAATCAGGTCTGCATTATCAACTGCATCCGAATTAAACTGGAAACCTTCCATATATCCCTTGAAAGCAGGCTCTCCGCAGATAGGGCAATCCTTGATACAATCCTCACTGGTTACTGTACCATATTCCTGATAAGAATATATGTTTGTAGTAGCTCCGAATGTTGAAAAATCAACACTTGAATCATTGTCATGACCTATTAGAAAATCCTTCTGACCATCAACTGTGTTAGATAGGATGTATATATTATCATCTATAATCTTAAATCCAGTGCTGTATGAACCAATAGTTTCAGTTCCGGCCTTGTGAGACTCTGTATGTAATTCTTCGCTTGTATCATTAGCTAAATCATAACGAACAAGTTTGTCATCATTATGATATTTTCCAACATCCTCGTTAACAATTACAAATACATAATCTCCATATAATCCAACAACAGTAGGAATGATAGCATATTCTGACCTATCAAAGATAACCTTATCAGTATCAGCTTCTATATCATAAACATGGATACCGGTATCATTATAGTTATCATCATAAGTTGAATAGATTACATATTTATCACTATAAGCACATATAGTACCCTTATCATCAGTAATTCTTCGAACGAAGTTACCATGAGGGTCATATAATTCTATTCCTGAATCACCTGTTGTTGGAATATAGTTAAAGTTATTAAGAGCATATGACTTAAAATTAAGCTGACTATTATTGTTATACAACGAGAAATTCCTGTTATTGTCACTTAACCCCTTTGCAAAGTCTTCAAAAACAACCTCATCCTTATATCCGTTACTTCCATCCGGTGTAAGCTTATGGAATGTATACTGCGTATTGCTATCAGTATAATCATAGGTACTAACATATACTTCATCTTCGTAAGGTTCTACACTATCTATATTTTGATAAGTGCAAAGAGTTGTATATTCACCATTATCATAATTATATTCACACAATTCTTTTCCATTGTTATCATTATAGTTAGATATGTATAATTTATGATATCCTACTGCCTCAAGATAAACGTTAGGACCTACTTCTTCAAGAATAGATGTATAATCAATAATCTGATCATATATAGAGCCATCAGCATTTAAAAAGATAACCTTTTTATTAGCTTCATCAATAATATATCTGTTAGCATTATCAAAAGGTAAAACAGAATATTTTAAAACATCTTTTTTATCAGACTGTGGATCTAAATCTTCTACTACTGAGGCATTTATAACCACATCATTATTCTTATTATTTCTACTTCTCTTTCTTCCGTCGTCATCCTTGTCGCCACAAGCTGTAAGGCTCATGACCATAGATGCTATAAGAAGCATAGATACAAGTCTTTTCTTCATTACTTTATTCCTCTCTCATTAAATCTCTTATAAAGCTATTATTTACCGATAGTGTCAATCTCGTATGGTGTTGCCTGGTAAACGTAGTAATTAAGCCAGTTAGTATACAAAAGTGAACCAGTACTTCTCCAGGTAACGATAGGGTCCTTTGTAGGATCGTCGTCTGGGAAGTAGTTCTCAGGCACCTTAGGATTAAGACCTTTTTCAGAGTCTCTCTTATATTCCTGAAGTAGTGTATCTGCATCATACTCAGCATGGCAAAGAACAAAGAACTTTCTAGAATCCACGGTCTTAACTATGGTAACACCAGCCTTGTCAGATTCAGCCATAAGCTCTAAGTCGTCAAACTTAAGTATATCTTCTCTCTTAATACCTATCTCTCTAGAGTGTGGCGCATAGAACACATCATCAAAGCCTCTAAAAAGTGGTGATAAAGGCTTAAGCATCTTGTGTGAATAGATTCCTGAAAGCTTTTCATCATAGTAAAAATGATTGATTCCATAATGGTAATGAAGCCCTGCAAATGCTCCCCAGCAGAGGTAATAAGTACAGTGTACGTGTGTCTCTGCCCAGTCCATAATCTTAGTAAGCTCATCCCAGTAAGCCACCTCTTCATACTTAACATAGGCAAGAGGTGCCCCAGTTATAATCATACCGTCGAACTTTCTGTCCTTTATCTCGTCAAATGTCTTATAAAATGTCTCTAAATGAGACTTATCTGTATGAGTTGACACATAGCTTGATGTCTGTAAGAATTCTATATCCACCTGAAGTGGGCTGTTAGAAAGCTTTCTAAGAAGCTGTGTTTCTGTAACAATCTTTGTAGGCATAAGATTAAGGATAAGTACGTTAAGAGGTCTTATATCCTGATGCATGGCTCTATGCTCTGTCATAACGAATATGTTCTCGTTTTCTAGAATTTCCTGAGCAGGTAATGCATTTTGAATTTTAATAGGCATATAATCTCCTTCCGCAGCCGTTAACTAATCTTATTATTGCTAAACATTGCTAATATAATCATTTACTATAAATTAGTAAACATAAAATATCAATTGGTTTTTAACCCTCAAGATATTTATTAATAAAATCCTCTTCGCTAATTATCTCTACTCCAAGATCCTTAGCCTTTTTATTCTTTGATGACATAGAAGCTGTATCGTTATTTATAAGAGCTGTTGTCTTATTAGATACAGAACCAGCAACCTTACCGCCCTTATCTTCTATTATCTTCTTAAGTTCATCTCTGTTAGCATAGTTATTAAGTGAACCTGTTATTACAAATGTCTTGCCAGACAGTGTCTGAGAGTTTTCATCAATCTCAATCTTTATAAATGATAGTTCACTAAGTAAACTATTTATCATAGCTATATTATCATCATTATGCATATAGCTATATATATTCTTAGCCAGAACATCTCCAAGACCGTCTATCTCAAGAAGAGATTCTTCTGAAGCGTTCATAAGCTTATTAATATCGTAGTCATTCTCCTTACAGATAAGCTTTGCATTGGCAAGACCTATACCTGTAATTCCAAGAGAGTTTATAAAGTTATAGATATAGCACTCTCTTGATTTATCTACGCTGGCTACCAGGTTATCATAGGACTTATTACCAAAGCCCTCCATGTTAATTATAGCTTCTTTATGATTCTCAAGATGGTAGATATCTTTAAAGCTTGTAATAAAGCCAAGGCCTATAAATTTCTCAAGTGTTTGCTCTGAGAGGCCTTCTATATTCATGGCATTTCTCTCGCAATAGTGAGCAAATGACTTAATCTTCTTTGCGGCACAGTCTGGATTTGTACAGTAAAGCATCTTAGTGCCGTTGTCATTTCTAACTTCTGTCTTTTCGCCGCAAACTGGACAGGTAGATGGAATCTCTAACTTGCCACTTCCTGTTAGGTTCTCAGCTATCTGTGGAATAATCATGTTGGCCTTATAAACAGTAATCTTATCCCCGATACCAAGCTTCATATCCTCGATATAGCTTATATTATGAAGGCTGGCTCTTGATACGTTAGTACCTTCAAGCTCGATAGTATCAAATATAGCTACTGGGTTAATAAGACCAGTTCTTGATGCTGACCACTCAACCTCAGTAAGTGTTGTTTCTTTAATCTCATCCTGCCACTTGAATGCTATAGCATTTCTTGGTGATTTTGCTGTAGTGCCAAGACTTGCACCATATGCAAGATCATCGTAAGTAAGTACAAGACCATCAGAAGGTATTTCAAATGTTTCGATTTCCTTTGAGTACCAGTCAACAGTATCAATAATATTATTTTCAGTAACTACCTTATATGGAACAACTTCAAAGCCTAATTCCTTAAGGAATAAAAACTGGTTTTCAAAGCTGTTTTCAAAATCTTTATCTGTAGAAACAAGGTTAAATGCAAGGAATCTAACATTTCTTTCTTTAGTTACCTTGCTATCAAGAGCTCTAACTGAACCAGAGCAAAGGTTTCTAGGGTTCTTAAACTTGGCATCAGCCTCAGAAATCTTAGAGTTAATATCTTCAAAGTCTTTATAAGATATAACTGCCTCGCCTCTGATAATTAGGTCTTCTTTATAGTTAATTTTAAGGGGTATATTCTTAAATACCTTAGCGTTCTGGGTAATAACTTCACCAACTTCACCGTTACCTCTAGTAACAGCCTTAAAAAGTTCGCCATCCTTATATGTAAGAACTATAGTAAGTCCGTCAAGCTTCCATGAGAGGATACCCTTATGCCCACCAAGGAAATCCCTAAGCTCATCCCTTGACTTAGTCTTAGAAAGAGAAAGCATAGGCTTCTCATGAGCTTCCTTAGGAAGGTTCTTTACTGCCTCATAGCCAACATTAATTGTTGGAGAATTCGACAAAGTCACTCCAAGCTCTTCTTCCAAAGCTACCAACTCATCGTAAAGCTTATCATATTCATAGTTGGACATAATTTCGTTATCCAGGGCATAGTAAGCCTCAGAGGCTTCATTTAGCACCTTAATAAGTTCTTCCATTCGCGCTTTCTTATCCAAAACTTTTCTCCCTACTAAAACAATGTTTATATTCTACCACAAAAGCCGCCCCCACGCGAGGGTTTATGCCTTTTTGCCTACCTTTTCTAGAGCCCCTTCGGGGACCAACCCCTTACACCTTCTTCGGCTGTGACATGCGACACCTTATTTTTCTAATGGCCGGTAAATTTTTCTAGGCTAAACTTTCCGCGTTAAACTCGCTGCAGCTGCAAACTAAGGCTGGCACCTGTTTTAGGGCGCATTTGGGCAAACCGCTGTAAAACCCGCGTGTCTTTCGTAGGAAAATGTAAATTCCGCGCTTTACACGCTAAATCCCCACCAAAAAGTGAATGAGTCACCTAGCGCGGAATACATTTTCCAGAAAGACTAAGCGCTGGTTTTACAAGGTGAAGTCCAACCAGCGCCCGCTGGACAGGTGCTTGCCTTAGTAAGCAGCTTTGCTCAAACAGTAACTGCGGAAAGTTTAAGAAAAATTTACCTAGGCCAAAGAAAAATATAGGTGTCTTGTCAATGCCTCGAACGCGCAAGGGGCAGGCCCCCGCGCG
>JHWS01000017.1 GCA_000687675.1 Lachnospiraceae bacterium NC2008
AGAAGAGGAGGAACGTCTCAGAAAAGAGGAAGAGGAACGCCTTAGAAAAGAAGAAGAGGAAAGAAAGGCGAGAGAGGCTGAAGAAGCCAGACTCAAAGCTCTCAAAGAAGATGTTGCAGCCTGCGTTAAGAACTGCGACGCCGCAATAGAAGGTTATAAGAAGAATCCTGAGAGTCACAGAGCTGATCTTCAGGCTGGTCTTGATAAGATAGAAACACTTAAGAAGGAAGCAGGAGATGATGTAGATACTTCCTCTCTTAATGAGGCATATTACAAGATTCAGGAGATACTTGGTGTGCTTTATTATAAAGAGGGGGCATACAAGCTTGCAGTTCCTATGCTTGAATATGCAACTGATCAGGGAAGTATTAAGGCTTCAATTTACTACTGCCAGTGGCTTATAAAGAACAGAAGTAAGATGCCTAAGGAACCTGATTACCTTAAGAAACTTATGGAAGATTCTATTAATTCTGGTCTCTTAAGCGAAGAAGAAAAGGCAATGTGCTATGGTAGCCTTGCTAAGATATTACATGATGGTATTGGAACAAGCAGAAACCTTCCAGAGGCATTTGAATACTTTAAGAAGGGCGCTGCTCTTGGTGATGTTAAAGCTGTAGCTAAGGTTGGTCAGTGCTACCTTTATGGGGAAGGTGTTACTAAAGATGGTAAGTTAGCTCTTGAATGGAGCGAGAAGGCTGCTAACGAAGGTAACGAAACAGGTATCAGAAATGTAGCTGTATGCTATGACTTTGGTACAGGTACTAAGAAAGATGCCAAGATGGCTATTGAATGGTACAAAAAGCTTCTTGATAAGGTTGAGAATGATAGATTTGCTATGTACAGAATAGCATACTGTACAATCAACCCAGATAAGGAATACAACATGAAGGCTGATGAGGCCATGATGAAGGAAGCTTTCACATATGCAACTAAGGCTGTTGAAGGTGGAGAAGAGAATGCAAACTATCTTCTTGGATATCTTTACATGACAGGAAAGGTTGTTATGATGGATTATAACAAAGCAGTTGCTCACTTCACAAAAGCCGCTAATTTCGGTAATTCTAAGGCAAGAGATAAGGTAAAACTCTTTGTTAAAAATGGTTCAGGCAATTATGTATTAAAATAATGCTTGACAAGCCTACTATAATTTGAGATAATTGCACTTGCGTTGAGCTGAGGCTCATCGCAAGTAATAAGTGTCCATAGCTCAGCTGGATAGAGCAACGGCCTTCTAAGCCGTGGGTCGGGGGTTCGAATCCCTTTGGGCACGTTTGCCGAGAAGGCGTTTTGTAGCCCCGTGCTATATAATGGTGGATATGGCGCAGTTGGTTAGCGCGCCAGATTGTGGTTCTGGAGACCGAGGGTTCGAGTCCCTCTATCCACCCTATATTGGGCTATCGCCAAGCGGTAAGGCACAGGGTTTTGATCCCTGCATTCGCTGGTTCGAATCCAGCTAGCCCAGTTTTAGTTTAGTGCATCCCATGAGGGTGTTATTTTTTTGCAAAAATCTTGAATTCATGCCTATTATAAAGGCTTCTAATGTTGATACTGCCTCCAAAATATGAGATAATAACTATATCTGTGCAAAGGGGGTACGACTTTTGAATATTACAAAGACTATTAGTAGATTTCTCACAGACAGAGTCGGTGGTATATATATTAAAAACGAGAACACCGGCAAGATTGTATACGCTGATGATAGCGTAAAACAGGCCTATGAAGGACTGACAGAAGGTTCTGATGCATCACAATTCCTTTCGTGGGAATATGATGATTCTGATTATAAAAAGAATGAAGTAGCAGTATTTGATCAATATGATGTTGCTACCAGACGATTCTTACTTGTAAGAATTCTTATATTTGATGAAGACGAAGTTACATATAGAATAGGTGAAATCGTAGATGTATCCAGTGTTATGGAATTACAGAAGGATGTTGCTGAAAGCGTTAGTTTCCTCAGGGAGATGGACCAGTTCAAAACAAGTGTACTTAGCCTTCTTTCGAAGCCTTTCTACATGCTTATCCCTATAATTAAACAATATGTTACAGGTAGTGATACTATTATAGTTCGCAAGTTTGGTGAAATATGTGAATGGTATAGCTATCAGGACGATAATTATATAACCAATAGAGATACTTTGGGAGAAAAAACAAAGGAAGCTCTTGAGGCAGAAGAAGGAGACTTCTTTACAGGTGGTCTTTTCGGAGATGATAAGTACGCATGTATATTTGGCGGACATATTGCTAATACAACATATGCAGTATTTGGCAAGTGCGTAGAAGATGATAAGAAGAAAACTGCCAATCCTCTTCTTATTCACAACCTTAAGCTTTATCTTGAAAATGGCTTCATGCGAGAAGAGATTGTATATGAAAGTGAGCATGATAAGATGACTGGCCTTTATAACAAGGGTAAGTACATCCAAAGATGCGAAGAAGAGTATCCATATCTTGATAGCATAGCCATAATGAACTTTGATGTTAATAATCTTAAGAAGATTAATGATAATCTTGGTCATGAATATGGAGATCTGCTTCTTAAACGAGCAGCAGATTCTATAGCTAAGGTATGTACCTTAAATCATATTCATGGATATAGAATGGGTGGAGATGAGTACCTTCTTGTTATAGCTAATCCAAAAGATGGAGAACTTGATAAGGTTGTTAAAGACTGGGAGAAAGGTCTCGAAGAGCTTAACAAAGAAGCACAGCTTCTTGAGGACGAGAAGGCTAGATTCCAGTGTGTTGTGGCTGTAGGTGCTGTAGAAGGAAAGAAACCATACAACTACGAAGAACTTATGCATAGAGCTGATGAGCTTATGTATGAGGATAAAAAAAGAAAAAAGAAACCGGGTGAAGAAATCCGATAAATATAGAATGTGGGGAGAATAACAAGTGAAAATTTTAATTGCAGAAGATGACTATGCAAGTAGAAATTCTATAAGGAATTTCCTAAAACAATTCGGAGACTGCGATATTACAATTGATGGTATGGAAGCGTCAGATGCATATCTTATGGCACTTGAGGATGGTAATCCTTATGACCTTGTTTGCCTGGATGTTATGATGCCGGTTATGGACGGTTATCAGGCTCTTGAAAGTATAAGGAATATCGAAAAAAGTCATGGTATATCAGGAAAAGATGCAACAAAGATTATTATGTCTACAGCTCTTAATGAAGAGAAGAATGTTCAAAAGGCATATGAACTTGGCTGTACAACATATCTTGCAAAACCAATAGACTTAGAGCTATTAAAAAAAGCGCTTCTTAAGCTTGAATTAATTAAAGAGTAATATGGACCTAATTAATGATTTTATAATTGATAATATCTTTGAAATAGTTGTTGAATGTGATATGGAGGGGACGATATGTCGTTATAACCGCCAGGCATGTTCTAATCTTGGATACTCTATGGATGAACTAAAAGGAAAGAATATCGAAGAACTATTTCTTGATAAAAGCGTAAATCTTGCGGAAAAGATTTCTAAGTGTAAAGAGTCTATTCTGGAGGTTAATCATAATATTTACAGGAATAACAAGACTTGTTTTCCAGTAATATCAAGGTTTGTATATGACAAGGATAAAGACCATGTAATTATTATTTCTCTTGATGATTCTAAGATGGTCAATGTTAGAAAAGAAGCTGATTACATCAACGAGAAGATAAACGAAGCTCTTAAGATTAAAGACGAATTTACTGCCAGTGTAACTCATGAACTTAGAACACCTGTTAATGGTATCAAAGGGCATGCCCAGTATCTTCTTATGACTGATCTTAATAAAGACCAGAAGAAGGAAGTTGGTATTATCAATGACTGCTGCTCTAATATGGAGAAGCTAATTAATAATATTCTTGACTTTTCAAAACTGGAAGCTGGTAAATTTGAACTTAATGAGAAAGAGTTTTCATTTAACGAATGTATTGAACATATAGCTGAAACAACAGGTAAGCTTATAGAAGACAAGGGTCTTAGATTTATTCTTAATATAGACAGTTCTATTCCTGAGAAGATATACGGTGATGACTTCAGATTAACTCAGGTCTTAAATAATCTTTTGTCCAATGCTCTTAAATTCACAAGTAAAGGGTATATAGCACTGGATATCTCAAAAACCATGCAGAGAGACCATGACATAGAGCTTTTCTTTATGATTATGGATACAGGTATCGGTATAAAAGAAGATAAGAAAGAAGTTCTCTTTAACAGTTTTAAACAGGCTGATTCAGGAATATCAAGAGCTTATGGTGGAACTGGTCTTGGACTTTCTATTTCAAAGCAGCTTGTAGAGCTTATGGACGGAAGTATCAGAGTTGAAAGCGAATATGGAAAGGGAAGTTCCTTCTCTTTTTCTGTAAGAATGAAGATTCCTTCTGACGTAAAAATTAACCAGAATGCAGAAGTTAAATCTGTTCCTCATATAGACCATGAAGACAGAATGAGAAAGCTTATGGAGGAGAATACCCTTCTTAGTGCTTATGGAAGCAGAGAGAATAATATTGAGATTGAAAGAATATGTGAAAAACTATCTCTTTGCATAGACATGGAGAACTATGAGAAGGCCGAAGGGCTTGCAGCATCACTTAAAAATCTTGTGGTAGATGGACCAGAAGATGTGAAAAAAACTACTTTTAGAATCCAGATGATGATTAGAAAAGAAGATGGCGACAGTGCCAAAACATATCTTGAGAAATTATCTGAACTTCTTAATGGGGCATAATATTTAATATCAGCATACTTGGAGTGTAAAGATATGGAAGCAGTAAATAAGATTCTTCTAGTTGACGATGTGGATATGAATCTTGTTATCCTCTCACAGATTGTTGAGGAGATGAACTTTGTTCCGCTTTGTGCATCTAGTGCAACAGAGGCTTTGGAAGTACTTAGAAATGACTTGCCACAGCTTATACTACTTGATATTTCTATGCCAGATATGTCAGGTGTAGAATTATGTAAGTTATTAAAAAAAGATGTTTTCACAAGAGATATTCCAGTTATCTTTATATCAGCTATAGATTCTTATGACCAGATGGCAGCAGCCTTAGAAGCTGGTGGTGTTGATTATATAAGAAAGCCATTTACTCCTGAGAATGTTAAGATGCGTATTACAATTCATATTAAGATGCGTAATATGCAGAAAGAGGTTGAGGATGTAAATAAAAAGCTTAATCAGGTCATTAAGAAACAGATGGAAGTTTCTAGAAATAGAGACAGAATCTTTGCTATAGGATTTGAGAACATGGTTATGAAAAAGGATGTGGTATCAAAGCATATCCTTGGAAGTGAATCAGGGATTGCTAGAATAATCACTCAGGCTATGCAGTTTTCTGACGTGTTTGAAGAGGATATAACTGAATCTTTTATTCAGGATATGGAAGCTGCAGCAACCATGCACGATGCAGGACTATTTATGATACCGGAAAGTATCATGACTTCGAAAGAATTAACTGCTGAAGAAAGAAAGCTTATTGAAAGACATGTGTTCTGGGTTGAAGAGTATCTGGATATAGTTAAATTACATAATAATGAATTCAATGATGATTATTATGATATTCTTTCTCAGGTAGTAAAATACCACCATGAAAGATACGATGGGTCAGGATATCCAAACGGGCTTAAGGGAAAAGAGATACCTCTTGCAGCAAGGATTATGGCTGTTGTTGATGTTTACGAAGCTCTTGTTAATGACAGGGTCTATAGGAAGGCTTTACCAGTAGAGGAAGCTATTAAGTTTATGGTTGACGGAAAGAATACCTTATTTGATCCGGATATAGTTGATATACTTGTTAAAATCCATAAAAGATTTGAAAAATAAGGTATATCATGTTATGTTAACAAATAATATAGCATTTTGAGGGAAAGATATTGGATAGTGTAATAAAATCAGAGATGGAAGCTAATGGCTATGATGTTGATGGTGCAATTCACAGATTTTCTGGTAATGAAGTCCTTTATCTAACATTTTTAAAAAGATTTCCATCAAATGAACATTACGATAAGATAGAAAAGAATCTAATAGATAAGAATTATGAAACTGCTTACAAGGCTGCCCATGCACTGAAGGGCATAACTGGTAATCTTGGACTTAATCCGGTATACAGGTTACTTGAAGAGATGCTTTCCACAATGAGAAATAAAGAATCAGTAGTAGATTTTGAAGAAAAGCTTGAAGGACTGTACAAGCAGTTTCAGGCAGAATATGAGAAGTCTATTAAGCTAATTGCTAAACTGGGGTAATTAAATGAAGAAATATAAGTTAATATTAGTAGCTGCAATTTGTGGTTTAGTACTTACAGGATGTGGCAACAAAGAAATAGGAAAACTAACTAAGGCTGGATATGATGCAGTTACAAGTCAGAACTACAGTGAGGCCTTAGAGCATTTTGATGAAGCTCTGCTTAACGGTGAGCCAGCAGAAGAGGTATATAGAGGAATAGGTCTTGCCTATATGGGGCAGGGCGTATATACAAGAGCTATAACAGCTTTTAAAGATGCCCTATCTAATGCAGATATGACACCAGGTAAGGAAGAGTATGACATTAACTACTACATGGCGATCTGCTATTATAAATTAGGCGAGTATGATGAGGCTATATCAATATATGATGCCATAATAGATCTTACTCCTAAGGATAAGCAGGCATACTTCTTAAGAGGGTCTATGAAGCTTTACCTTGATGATGTTGAAGGAGCTGTTTCAGACTTTGACCATGCTACAAAGATATCTAAGAAAGATTATGGTTTATACATAGACATTTATCAGGTTATGCTTGAACATGGCTATGAAGAAGAGGCACTTAAGTATCTTGATGTAGTAGGCAGTGCTGATAACGATGATGTATCAGCTTATGACAAGGGAAGACTCTGCTACTTCCAGGGTAACTACGCTCAGGGACAGAACTACCTTGAGAATGCCAGATCAGAAGGCAAGGTTACAGCAAAGCTTATATCACTTCTAGGCGAATGCTATAAGAAAGAAGGCAAGTTTGAATATGCAGCTGTAGTATATAGTTCATATGTAGAAACATATAATGACCCAGTTATATATAACCAGCTTGGTCTTTGTTATGTAGAACAGGGTAACTATGATATGGCTCTTACAGCTTTCCAGAATGGTATAGCTATTAAAGAGAACAATACCTGTATGCAGACTTTGTTAAAGAATGAAATTGCCTGCTATGAGTACCTTCAGGATTACGAAAGTGCAGCAAGTAAACTAGAGCAGTACGTAAGTATTTACTCATCTGATGAGGAACTTGAAAAAGAGTATGCATTTTTAACAACTAGATAGTGTAAAATTTATGTAAAAAATAGAAAAAAGAAAGAAGAAATGTTAGAACATTTCTTCTTTTTTTGTATACAGAAAAGGACAAAAAGCCTAAAAATTAAGGCTGAAGGCTGTTTATGACAAAGTTGTCAATTATACTATATATAGTGATGGGTATCTATGGTAAACATAATATATTGTGTTTAGTCCGTTGACTTTTACTATACGCTTTGTTACAATGAATTTGCTTGTTTGTTAAGCGAAATGGTTTACATAATAAAACCATAATAAAAGGGATTAATCAGGGTAATAAGGAGTTAGTAACATGTTTTGTGTAATTAAGAGGGACGGAGAAAGAGCAGATTTTACATTAAACAAAATCAACGACGCTATAATGAAAGCCTTTAATGCAGTGGATATCCAGTACAACAACGATATCATTGATTTATTGGCACTTAGAGTAACTGCAGATTTCCAGGACAAGGTTTTTGATGGATCAATATCTGTAGAACAGATTCAGGATAGCGTAGAGAAAGTTCTTGAACAGGCAGGCTACACAGAAGTAGCAAAGGCATATATCCTTTATAGAAAGCAGAGAGAAAAGATGCGTTCTATGAAGTCAACAATCCTCGATTACAAAGACGTTGTTAATGGTTACGTTAAGGTAGAAGACTGGAGAGTTAAAGAAAACTCAACTGTTACATATTCAGTAGGTGGTCTTATTCTTAGTAACTCAGGTGCTGTTACAGCAAATTACTGGCTCTCAGAAATATATGATGAAGAAATCTCACATGCACATAGAAATGCAGATATTCATATCCACGACTTATCAATGCTTACAGGTTACTGTGCAGGATGGTCTCTTAAGCAGCTTATAAAAGAAGGTCTTGGTGGTATACCAGGAAAGATAACTTCAGCACCAGCTGCACATCTTTCAGTTCTCTGCAACCAGATGGTTAACTTCCTTGGTATTATGCAGAATGAATGGGCTGGAGCTCAGGCATTTTCTTCATTTGATACATACCTTGCTCCATTCGTAAAGGTTGATAACCTTTCATATGGCGAGGTTAAGAAATGTATAGAAGCATTTATCTACGGTGTTAATACACCATCAAGATGGGGTACACAGGCTCCATTCTCTAATATTACTCTTGACTGGACAGTTCCAGCTGACCTTGCAGAACTTCCTGCTATAGTAGGTGGCAAGGAGATGGACTTCAAGTATAAGGATTGTAAGAAAGAGATGGATATGGTCAATAAGGCATTTATTGAGACCATGATTGAAGGTGATGCTAATGGCAGAGGCTTCCAGTATCCAATTCCTACATATTCAATTACAAAGAACTTTGACTGGTCAGATACAGAGAATAACAGACTCCTCTTTGAGATGACAAGTAAGTATGGTACTCCATACTTCTCTAACTACATTAACTCAGATATGGAGCCATCAGATGTTAGATCTATGTGCTGCAGACTTAGACTTGATCTTCGTGAACTTCGTAAGAAATCAGGTGGTTTCTTCGGTTCTGGTGAGTCAACAGGTTCTGTAGGTGTTGTTACAATCAACATGCCAAGAATCGCATATCTTTCATCTAATAAGTCAGACTTCTACAAGAGACTTGACAAGATGCTTGATATAGCTGCTAGATCTCTTAAGATTAAGAGAGGAGTTATTACAAAGCTTCTTGATGAGGGATTATATCCATATACAAAGAGATACCTTGGAACATTCAACAACCATTTCTCAACAATTGGTGTTGTTGGTATGAACGAGGTTGGTCTCAATGCTAACTGGCTTAGAGCTGATATGACAGATAAGAGGACTCAGGAATTTACAAAGGAAGTTCTTAAGCATATCAGAGAAAGACTTTCGGATTATCAGGAACAGTATGGTGATCTTTATAACCTTGAAGCTACACCAGCTGAGTCTACATCATACAGACTTGCTAAGCATGACCGTAAGAAGTGGCCTAATATTAAGACAGCAGGTAACCAGGGAGATGTTCCATATTATACAAACTCATCACATCTTCCAGTTGACTTTACATCAGATATCTTTGATGCACTTGATATTCAGGATGATCTTCAGACACTTTATACATCAGGAACTGTATTCCATGCATTCCTTGGTGAGAAGCTTCCAGATTGGAAGGCAGCAGCCAGCTTAATTAGAAAGATTGCTGAGAATTATAAGCTTCCATACTATACATTATCTCCAACATATTCTATATGTAAGGATCATGGTTACATTGCAGGTGAAGTTAAAGAGTGTCCACACTGCGGTGCTAAGACAGAAATCTATAGCCGTATAACAGGATACTACAGACCAGTTCAGAACTGGAACGATGGTAAGCTTCAGGAATACAAGAACAGAGTTGAGTACGATATTGATAAGTCAGTTCTTAAGCGTCCTTCATCTCAGGTAGTTACACTTTCTAATCTTGATGATGAAGATAGCCAGATTACAGTTGAAACACCAAATGAGATAAGATATCTCTTTACAACAAAGACTTGTCCAAACTGTAAGCTTGCTAAAGGATATCTTGCTAATGTAAGTTATATCCCAATCGATGCTGAAGAGAATGCGGAGCTTGCACTTAAGTATAAGGTTCGCCAGGCTCCAACATTAGTTGTAGTTAATGGTTCTGAAAGCAGAAAGATTGTAAATGCATCTAATATTAAGAAGTATGCAGAGGAAGTAGCATTTGCTCAGGTGTAAGAGGGTGCTGCAATAAGAATTAATAATAAGGTGGAGAGATAACGGGTGTTGTTTCTCTGCCTTTTTTGATATAATAACGGTTGACTTCTTTGAAAGGGATGGTACTAGCATGGTAGAATTTAAACCAACTTATGAATTTGGAAAGGTTCCTAATTTAACAATTATTTTTATGTATATAGCTTTATTTATAGCTGTAGTACTTCCTATAGCTTTGCTTATATATTATAAGAAAAAGTACAAGGCAAGACTTTCAAACTTTATTTGGGGAATTGTTTGTTATGTGCTTTTTGCAATAGTACTAGAATCGGCTTTCCATGCAATTGTCTTAATTACACCGGCTGGCCCTGTTATTGATAAAAATCCATATTTATATGCTTTTCAGGGGGCAATTGGAGCTGCTTTATTTGAAGAGTTAGCAAGATTCGTTGCTTTTAAATTCCTTATATTAAAAGATGTAAAAAATAAGGGTAATGCTTTTATGTATGGCGTAGGTCACGGCGGTCTGCAGCTTGTATATATAGTTGTTGCAGCTGCTTTAAGTACTATTGCACTTGCTGCAACTATTAACGATGGAACAATAGGTGATTTCTTATCAAAGATAGAGGATAAGGATGAACTTACAGCTATTTATGTGTCTGCTAAGGATCTTACAACTACAAGTCCTTGGATGTATCTTCTTATTCCAATTGAAAGAGTTGCTGCATTTGCAGTTCAGATGTGTTTATCTGTATGGGTATGGGTAAGTGTTAGAGAGAAGAAAATAAAGTTATTGTTCATAGCTATGGGACTTCATTTTGCATCTTACTTTATTCCATCGGCATTTAATATGGGCTTAGAGCTCCATGCCGTAGCAGTAGAATTTACTGCAGTAGCTATTGCTGTAATAATTGTATTTTTGACATATAAGTTTTTCTTTAAAGCAAAGAAAGTAGATAACGAAGCAAATATTATTGATTAAGGGGAGGTAATATGAATATTAGATTTTACAATGCAAGAATTCTTACTATGGAAGAGCCATTAAGTATTATTAATGGCGAACTTCACGTTAGTGGCAATACTATTTCCTATGTTGGTACAAGCGCTCAGGCGCCTAAAGATGACAAATTTGACAGAGAGATAGACTGTAAGTGGAATCTTCTTATGCCAGGTTTTAAGGATGCTCATACACATTCTGCTATGACACTTATGAGGTCATATGCTGATGATATGCCACTTCAGGACTGGCTTAATCAGATGATATTCCCTGTTGAAGCTAAGATGGGGGCAGAGGAAAACATCTATTTCACAAAGCTTGCAGTTATGGAATATCTTACAAGTGGTATTACAGCGGCTATGGAGATGTATCTTGATCCATACGCTATCCAACTGGCATTTTCCGAATGTGGATTTAGAAATGTCCAGGTAAGTGGTATTAACAAGTTTGGACCTTCTCTTGAAGAGATGGAGAAGAGATATATAGAACTTAATAAGAAAGATGACCTCTCATCTTATATGCTTGGTTTCCACGCAGAATACACCTGCGAAAAGGGACTTCTTGAGGATATTGCAGCTATGGCTAATAAGTACAAGGCTCCAGTATTTGCTCACATAAGTGAAACTAAGAAAGAAGTTGAAGAGTGCAAGGGAAGATACGGAGTATCTCCTATAGAGCTTCTTGATCAGATGGGTATGTTCAACTATGGTGGTGGCGGATACCATCTTGTTCACGTATCTGATGAGGATATTGAGATTATAAAGAAGAGAAAGATGTATGTAGTTACTAACCCTGCTTCTAATCTTAAGCTTGCATCTGGTATAGCTCCTATTAAGAGATATCTTGATGAGAAGATACCTGTTGCAATCGGTACAGATGGACCAGCAAGTAATAACTGCCTTGATATGTTTAGAGAGATGTTTCTTGTTACAGGCCTTAGCAAGGTTAGAGAAGAAGATGCTGCCTGCTGCGATGCTATAGATGTACTTAAGATGGCCACAGTTAACGGTGCTGAGGCTATGGGCCTTGAGGATTGCAAGTATCTTACAAAGGGAAGCAAGGCTGACCTTATTATGATTGATTTAAGCAAGCCTAATATGCAGCCACTTCACAATATTCCTAAGAATATAGTATATGCAGGAAGCAAACTCAATGTTGCTCTTACTATGATTAATGGTAAGGTACTTTATGAGGATGGACAGTTTAATATTGGAATTGACCAGGAAGAGCTTTATGCAAAGTGCAATGATTTATTTAAAAAGATATATGGGGCTGCTAATTAAGCAGTCCTATATACATAATCACTAGATTATGTTAACTCGGAGTAGAAAAATGCCTGCCGGGCACAATATCTAGTATTTAATCTTGCATTTTTACTGCTGATAAAGTATTATATATAAAGTTGAGATTAATATGTGAAAGAGGAAAGTTATGTCAGGCAATGTTTGCTGCATCAAAACAGAAAATATGACTAATGCCCACATGGGGCTTTCTTCTAGTTTTTCTATTTTTTCTCAGATTAATATTTCAAATAGTTCATTTTATTAAATATTCATTCATTAGAATGAATATTTTTTTGTCTTAATTTTGAAGGCGCAAAAAGATTATTAAACAGCATATTTATTTAGGAGGAAGACACTAATGCCAAAGAGAGACGACATTCACAAAGTTCTGATAATAGGATCAGGACCAATCATCATTGGACAGGCATGTGAGTTCGATTATTCAGGAACACAGGCTTGTAAAGCACTTAAGAGTCTTGGATACGAGATAGTTCTTGTTAACTCAAACCCAGCAACTATCATGACAGACCCTGAGACAGCTGATATTACTTATATCGAGCCACTTAACGTGCACAGACTTGAGCAGATTATCGCAAAGGAAAGACCAGACGCACTCCTTCCAAACCTTGGTGGACAGTCAGGACTTAATCTTTGTTCAGAACTTAATCAGGCAGGCATACTTGATAAATATAATGTAAAGGTTATCGGTGTACAGGTTGACGCTATTGAAAGAGGAGAGGACAGAATCGAGTTCAAGAAGACTATGAATGAACTTGGTATTGAGATGGCTCGTTCAGAAGTTGCATACTCTGTAGAAGAGGCACTTTCAATTGCAGACAAGCTTGGTTACCCAGTTGTTCTTAGACCAGCTTACACAATGGGCGGCGCAGGCGGCGGCCTTGTATACAATAAAGAAGAATTAAAGGTTGTATGTGAAAGAGGTCTTCAGGCTTCACTTGTAGGTCAGGTTCTTGTTGAAGAATCTATCCTTGGATGGGAAGAACTTGAACTTGAAGTTGTTCGTGATAAAGAAGGTAACATGATTACAGTTTGCTTTATCGAGAACATCGATCCTCTTGGAGTTCATACAGGTGATTCTGCTTGTAGTGCTCCTATGCTTACAATTTCTGAAGAATGCCAGAAGAAGTTACAGGAACAGGCATATAAGATAGTAGATAAGGTACAGGTTATCGGTGGTACTAATGTACAGTTCGCACATGATCCAGTATCTGACAGAATAATCGTTATTGAAATCAACCCTAGAACATCAAGATCTTCAGCGCTTGCTTCTAAGGCAACAGGTTTCCCTATTGCTCTTGTATCAGCTATGCTTGCAACAGGTCTTACACTTAAGGAGATTCCATGTGGTAAGTATGGAACTCTTGATAAGTATGTTCCAGGTGGAGACTTCGTAGTAATTAAGTTTGCTAGATGGGCATTTGAAAAGTTCAAGGGTGCAGAAGATAAGCTTGGTACTCAGATGAGAGCCGTAGGTGAAGTTATGAGTATCGGTAAGACATTCAAGGAAGCATTCCAGAAGGCTATCAGATCTCTTGAAACAGGAAGATATGGTCTTGGTCATGCTAAGAACTTTGACAGCCTTTCAAAGGAAGAATTATTAAAGAAGCTTGCAGTAGCTTCATCAGAAAGATATTTCTTAATATATGAAGCGCTTAGAAAAGGTGCTACAGTTGATGAAATCTTTGACATTACAAAGGTTAAGCATTACTTCCTTACCCAGCTTAAAGAACTTGTTGAAGAGGAAGAAAAACTTGCTGCTAATAAGGGTCAGATGCCTTCAGATGCTGACCTTGTTGCTGCTAAGAAGAATGGTTTCTCTGATAAATACCTTAGCCAGATTATTGGAATTACAGAAGAAAGTATTAGAAATAAGAGAACAGAACTTGGCTGCGTAGAAGGCTGGGAAGGTGTACATGTAAGTGGTACAAAAGACAGCGCTTACTACTACTCAACATACAATGCTAAGGATTCAAGCCCATCATCAGATAATAAGAAGATTATGATTCTTGGTGGTGGTCCTAACCGTATCGGTCAGGGTATCGAATTCGACTACTGCTGTGTACATGCTGCTAAGGCTCTTAAGAAGCTTGGATTCGAAACAATCATCGTTAACTGTAACCCAGAAACAGTTTCAACAGACTATGATACATCTGATAAGCTCTACTTTGAGCCACTTACACTTGAAGATGTACTTAGCATCTACAATAAAGAAAAGCCTCTTGGTGTTATTGCCCAGTTCGGTGGTCAGACACCACTTAACCTTGCTGCAGACCTTGAGAAGTACGGAGTTAAGATTCTTGGTACATCTCCAGCAGTTATCGACCTTGCTGAAGACAGAGACCAGTTCAGAGCTATGATGGATAAACTTGGTATCCCTATGCCAGAGTCTGGTATGGCTGTTGATGCAGATGAAGCTAAGGCTATTGCAAACAAGATTGGTTATCCTGTAATGGTTCGTCCTTCATACGTACTTGGTGGACGTGGTATGGAAGTTGTTTATGATGACAACCAGATGGTTGAATATATGAATGCTGCAGTTGGTGTAACACCAGACAGACCAATCCTTATCGATAGATTCCTTAACCACGCTCTTGAGTGTGAAGCAGATGCTATCGCAGATGGTTCTCATGCATATGTGCCAGCTGTTATGGAACATATTGAACTTGCAGGTGTTCACTCAGGTGACTCAGCTTGTATCATTCCATCACTTCATATCTCAGAAGAAAACGTTGAAACAATTAAAGAATATACAAAGAAGATTGCAGAAGAGATGCATGTAAGAGGACTTATGAACATGCAGTATGCTATCGAGAATGGCAAGGTATTCGTACTTGAGGCTAACCCTCGTGCATCACGTACAGTACCTCTTGTATCTAAGGTATGTAACATAAGAATGGTTCCTCTTGCTACAAAGATTATTACTTCTGAACTTACAGGTGAGGCTTCACCAGTTCCAGAACTTAAATCACAGCATATTCCATACTTTGGCGTTAAGGAAGCTGCATTCCCATTCAATATGTTCCAGGAAGTAGACCCTATCCTTGGACCTGAAATGAGATCTACAGGTGAAGTTCTTGGTCTTTCACATTCATATGGTGAAGCATACTTCAAGGCTCAGGAAGGTATCCAGAGTAAGCTTCCAACAGAAGGAACAGTTCTTATCTCTGTAAAGGATAAGGATAAGAAGGAAGTTATAGAAGTTGCTAAGTCACTTGAAGGAGATGGCTTCAAGATTCTTGCTACAGAAGGAACATATAACTACCTTACAGATGCTGGAGTTAAGGCTGAAAAGGTTAAGAAACTTCTCGAAGGACGTCCTAATGTACAGGATCTTATCCTTAACGGTGATGTAGACCTTCTTATTAACTCACCAATTGGAAAGGATTCAGTTAATGATGACAGCTATCTTAGAAAGGCAGTTATCAAGGCAAGAGTTCCTTATATCACAACAGTTGCAGGTGCTAAGGCAGCAGCTGATGGTATCCACTATGTTATTACTCATGAGACTGGTGAGATTGAATCACTCCAGGATCTTCATGCAGAGATAAAAGATAAGTAGGGAGAAATAATATGATTAACAAACTTATTGAAAATATTAAGAAAACAGGTGCTCCTATAGTTGTAGGTCTTGACCCAACTCTTAAGCTTATTCCTGACCATGTTCTTGAAAAGAACTATAAGGAGTATGGAGCTAATCTTGAAGGTGTGTCTAATGCAATATTTGAATACAATAAGACAATCGTAGACAGCGTATACGACTTAATTCCAGCTGTTAAACCTCAGATAGCTATGTATGAGACTTTTGGTATTCCAGGCCTTGTAGCATTTGATAAGACAGTTAAATACTGTAAGTCAAAAGGACTTGTTGTTATCGGTGATATTAAAAGAGGCGATATAGGTTCAACAAGTACAGCATATGCCCTTGGTCACCTTGGTAAGGTTACTATAGAAGGAAAAGACTTTAGAGGTTTCGAAGAAGACTTTGCAACGGTTAATCCTTATCTTGGTTCAGATGGTGTTAAGCCATTTATCGATGTATGTAAGGAAGAGAAGAAAGGTATCTTTGTACTTGTAAAAACATCTAATCCTTCAAGTGGTGAATTCCAAGATCAGAAGGTTGATGGCAAGCCACTTTATGAGCTTGTTGGCGAAAAGGTTAATGAATGGGCTCAGGAATGTAGAGAGGGCGACTACAGCCAGGTTGGTGCAGTAGTAGGTGCTACATATCCAGAGATGGGCAAGATTCTTCGTGATATTATGCCTAACTCATATATCTTAGTACCAGGCTATGGTGCTCAGGGTGGTAAAGGTAAGGACCTTGTACACTTCTTCAATAAGGATGGTCTTGGAGCAATAGTTAACTCTTCAAGAGGTATCATAGGAGCTTACGCTCAGGAGAAGTATGCACAGTATGGTGCTGCAAACTACGGCGATGCAGCAAGAGCAGCAGTAATTGACATGAGAGACGACATCGCATCAGCTCTTAAATAAATAATAGTTTAATGATTATGCCCCGGGGTTATACAACCGGGGCATATTGCGCTATATAGCTTTATTTGTTATATTTTAAGGTGTGCTTTAATTTGGGACATCGATTAGATAATTAAAGGAGATATAGATTATGGAACAGTATAAACAGGAATTTATAGACTTTATGGTTGATAGCCAGGTACTTAAATTTGGTGATTTTACATTAAAGAGTGGTAGAAAATCTCCATTTTTTATGAATGCTGGAGCTTATGTTACAGGAACTCAGCTTATTAAGCTTGGAGAATATTATGCTAAGGCTATTCATGATGCATTCGGCCTTGATTTTGATGTTCTCTTTGGACCTGCATACAAGGGTATTCCACTTAGTGTTTGTACAGCTATGGCTATAAGCAAACTCTATGGTAAGGATGTTAGATACTGCTCTAACAGAAAAGAAGTTAAGGATCATGGTGATACAGGTATCCTCCTTGGCAGCAAGCTTAAGGATGGCGACAGAGTAGTTATGATTGAGGATGTTACAACTTCAGGTAAATCAATTGAAGAGACACACCCAATTATCAAGGCTCAGGCAGATGTTGAAATCAAAGGTCTTGTAGTATCTCTTAACCGTATGGAAAAAGGTAAGGGAGAAATATCAGCACTTGATGAAATCAATGCTACATATGGTATTCCAACAACAGCTATCGTTACTATGAAAGAAGTTGAAGAATATCTTTACAATAAAGAAGTTAATGGAACAGTAATTATTGATGATGCTATGAAGAAAGCAATCGATGATTATTATGCTGTATACGGAGCTAAATAGGATACTGGACATTAAGCTCAGGTAGGGAGGATTTAGTATGGAAGAAAAAACATATCTTGCAATGAAAAATTCAGGAATAGTAAATATTGTTTCAGGAATAGTTACAATTGCAACAGGTGTTGCTATTGGAATTCTTCTTATAGTATCTGGAGCAAAATTATTAAGTGGTAAGAAGGATATTACCTTTTAAAACTTCTTTATTTAGAGGCCTGGTTTAAATAATGAAATTACTTGATAATTATAAATTTACTAATAAAAAGCATCCGGAACTTGGTATTATGTCCTGCGTTCTGGGATGTATCTCAGGCATATTTATGTTTCTTACTGTAATAGTGCCATTCTTTAGCGAGAAGGCTATTAGTGCTGGCTATGGATTAACATGTGCCCTGGCATTTGTTATGGCTATAGTTGGAGAAGTTTTTGGAATTATTACTAAGAAACGTAAAGATACATATGATTTATTCCCATTAGTTGGTATTATTGCCAACGGCATATCTATTGCATTTGGAATATTTCTTATTGTTTTAGGATTGTAACTTTTATGTGTGATGTTTTAGAAGAAAGATTTGAACTTTCAAAAGATGGGCTAAAGCAGATTCTTGAAGGCAGCAGCCTTGAAGAAAAATTGCAGCAGTATTTTACTAAGCAGGCATCTTTCTTATTATATGTATTTGATATATATGAAGAAGTTAAAGAAAATGGCTTAGATAATATTGACATAAACAGCCTAAAAAAGTGGAATAATGACTTATATGCAGACATTTTAAAGGATGAGTATGAAGACAGCTTCACTAATCCAAAGAAGGCTGTAAGCCTGTTTGGTAAAGAGATAGGACAGGTTCTTTCATTAGTAGCTGCTGAAATCAGAACAGTAATAGGCTTTGCCTATGAAGGAGAACTTTTTGAAATCTTAATAAGAGCAGAACTTCTTCTTGAACTGTATGGTTCATTTTCAGATGGTGCAGATATTGCGCTGGTAAAGGAAATTATCTATCACTATGCTTTTGATTATAGTGAGGAATGCTCTCTTAGAAGAGTAAGAGAGATGGTTGACCCTTCACTGGATTTTGCTACAAAAATCATTATGAATGATGACCTTACTACTACTGACTATCTCTATAAATTCGGTGAATATATTACTGATAATGAGATAAAGATGTCTAAGCATCTTGCATCGCTCTCAGATGAAGATATAGAAAAGATAGCCTCTACATATACTGAAGGTTATCGTATAGGTTTTATTAATACAGGAAAGAATCTATATAAGAAGAAAACTGTTAATATAAGATACCCTCTTGGTATGGAAAGAGTGGTAAGAAGATCTATAGAGCTGTTTAGAAATATGGGACTTTCACCTGTAATATACAGGGCTTACAATTCTCTTTTTAGAAGACAGGGAACTAATAAGATCGGCTACTTTGGTGCTAATCCAAATAAGCAGTACGATTTTGATCATAAAGAAGATGAAGCACTTTTCTTTGATGGCAACTTTGTTACCAGAAAGCTTGAGTGCCTTGAAAAAGCATTTGAAGAATATAAGACACTTGCAAATGAGCATGCAGGCCCAGCAGTTATAGAGTCATTTGGCGAAGCTCCATATCAGAATATTGTAAAAGACGAGGCGCTTACATTATCAGAAAAACAGCAAAAACTTACTGTTAGATATATGAACGGTGCTGGCATTACTACCAATAAATATATTATTGGGGAGGAAAGAAGCTTTACTATTATAGCTTTCCCAGTTCCTGCAATTGGAGAAAAATTCTGCGATATATTCAATGATATTCTAAGGATCAATACTCTTGAATACGAATTATATAGCAATATTCAGCAGAAGATTATAGATGCTCTTGATAAGGCTGAGTATGTTAGAGTTAAGGGCTCAGGAAATAACAAGACTGATATTAAGGTACAGCTTGTTAAACTACAGGATCCTGCCAAGGAAACTAAGTTTGAAAACTGCGTAGCAGATGTTAATATTCCTGTTGGAGAGGTATTTACTTCACCAGTTCTTAAAGGAACTGAAGGAATACTTAATGTTAGTAAGGTATTCTTAAATGAACTGGAATATAAAGACCTTACACTAGAATTCAAAGATGGAAGAGTTACATCATATTCATGCAGTAACTATGAAGATGATGAAAAGAATAAGAAATATATTAGCGATAATATCTTATTCCATCATGAAACGCTTCCTATTGGAGAATTTGCTATAGGAACTAATACGCTGGCATATGTTATTGCCAGAAAGTATGATATAGAGAGGATTCTTCCTATCTTAATAGCAGAGAAAACCGGACCGCATTTTGCAGTGGGAGATACCTGCTATTCACATGAAGAAGACCTTGAAACCTTTAATCCTGATGGTAAGAAGATAGTTGCCAGAAGCAATGAAATATCAGACCTAAGGAAAGAAGATATGAGTAAGGCATATTTTAACTGCCATACTGATATAACCATTCCATATGATGAACTTGAATATATAGAGCTTTATATGGAAGATGGAACTAGCCTTAAGGTTATTGATAAGGGCAGATTTGTTCTTGAGGGAACAGAGGAATTAAATAAAGCATTTGAAGAATAAATAATCCACGCGGAGCGTTATAGTAAAAGCAATAATTCGTTGCGTTTACTATAATAATTTGTATAATGTTTAATGTTAAAATATAATGTAGATTTGGAGGCGTCGTATGGCACAGGTAAGTATAGTAATGGGTAGTGATTCTGATATGCCAGTTATGAAGAAGGCAGCAGATATCCTTGATCAGCTTGGTATTAGTTTTGAGATGAGAATTATCTCAGCTCACCGCGAACCAGATGAGTTCTTTGAGTATGCAAAGACAGCTGAGGAAAGAGGAGTTAAGGTTATAATAGCAGGCGCTGGTATGGCAGCTCATCTGCCAGGAATGTGCGCAGCAATATTCCCTATGCCAGTTATAGGTATTCCTATGCATACAACAAGCCTAGGTGGTAGAGATTCTTTATATTCTATAGTTCAGATGCCATCTGGTATCCCAGTTGCAACTGTTGCAATTAATGGCGGTGCCAATGCAGGACTCCTTGCAGCAAAGATTCTTGCTACAAGTGATAGCAGTCTTCTTGCTAAGCTTAAGGATTATAGCGAGGATATGAAGAATGCTGTTATAGAAAAAGATAAGAGATTAAACGAAGTTGGTTACAAAAATTATTAAAATTATGCAATAAAAGTCTATTGTATTAAGTTAAATTACTTGGAGGATTATTAAATGGATTACAAGAAAGCCGGAGTAGACATTGAAGCTGGATACAAGTCAGTGGAACTTATGAAGGAATTCGTTAAAAAGACTATGAGACCTGAAGTACTTGGTGGTCTTGGCGGATTTTCCGGAGCATTTTCACTTGCAAAGATTAAAGAAATGGAAGAGCCAGTTCTTCTTTCTGGTACAGACGGATGCGGAACTAAGGTTAAGTTAGCATTCATTATGGATAAGCATGATACTATCGGTATAGATGCAGTTGCTATGTGTGTCAACGACGTAGCATGTGCAGGTGGTGAGCCACTTTTCTTCCTTGATTATATTGCTTGTGGTAAGAACTATCCAGAAAAGATAGCTTCTATCGTAAGTGGTGTTGCAAAGGGATGCGAACTTGCAGGTGCAGCACTTATAGGTGGTGAAACAGCAGAGCACCCAGGACTTATGCCAGAAGATGAGTACGACCTTGCTGGATTTGCAGTTGGTGTAGCTGACAAGAAAGAAATAATTACAGGTCAGACAATTAAAGAAGGAGATGTACTTATTGGTATTGCTTCTTCTGGTGTTCACAGCAATGGCTTTTCTCTTGTAAGAAAAGTATTCACTATGTCTGAACAGAACCTTTCAAGATACTGCGATGAACTTGGTAAGACTCTTGGTGAGGCACTTATCGAGCCTACAATTATCTATGTTAAGGCTATGAAGAGTGTTAAGGATGCAGGTGTTGTAGTTAAGGGATGCAGCCATATTACAGGTGGTGGTTTCTATGAGAATATTCCTAGAATGCTTCCAAATGATATAACAGCTAAGGTTAATAAGAATAGCTACGAAGTTCCAGCTCTCTTTAATATGCTTGCTAAGAATGGTAATATCGAAGAGCACATGATGTATAACACATTTAATATGGGTATCGGTATGGTTCTTGCTGTAGACAAGGCTGATGTAGATAAGACTATGGAAGCAATTAAGAAGGCAGGAGAAGTTCCTTACGTTCTTGGAGAGACAGTTAAGGGTTCAGAGGGAGTTATCTTATGCTAAACATATTAGTATGTGTTTCTGGTGGTGGAACAAACCTTCAGGCAATTATTGATAGAATTAATGATGGCACAATTAGAAATGCCAAAATTGTTAGAGTAATCAGTAATAATAAGGATGCTTATGCCTTAGAGCGTGCTAAGAATGCAGGTATAGATGGTATATGCGTATCTCCCAAGGATTATGAAAATAGGGATAAGTTTAACGAAGCATTTTTAGCTAAGGTTAAAGAGGCTAAGCCTGATTTAATAGTACTTGCAGGATTCTTAGTTGTTATTCCTAAGATTATGATTGATGAATATGCAGGTAAGATAATCAATATTCATCCATCACTTATTCCATCATTTTGTGGTACTGGATATTACGGACTTAAGGTTCATGAAGCTGCTCTTGAAAGAGGAGTTAAAGTTACAGGTGCTACAGTTCACTTCGTAGATGAAGGAACAGATACAGGTCCTATTATCCTGCAGAAGGCTGTATATATTGAAAAAGGTGATACACCTAAGGTATTACAGCAAAGAGTTATGGAAGAGGCTGAATGGCAAATTCTTCCAAAGGCAATCGATATGATTGCAAATGGCGAATTATAAAACTAAACAAGGAGACAGGCTATGAAAGTTATGATTGTAGGCGGCGGTGGTAGAGAACATGCTATAGCCATGGCCGTAAAGAAGAGTAGCAGAGTAGATAAGATATATTGCTGCCCAGGCAACGCAGGAATAGCTAAAATCGCTGAGTGCGAGAATATTTCTGTCATGGATTTTGAAGCTCAGGTTGCATATGCAAAGGAAAAAAATCCTGACTTTGTAATTATTGGTCCTGACGATCCACTTGCAGCAGGTATAGTTGATGAGTTTGAGAAGGCTGGATTTAAGACATTTGGCCCAAGAAAGAATGCAGCTATTCTTGAAGGAAGTAAAGCATTTAGCAAGGATCTTATGAAGAAGTATGGTATTCCAACTGCTGCATATGAGAACTTTGACAATGCTGATGATGCTCTTAAATATCTTGAAACTGCATCATTCCCAATAGTACTTAAGGCAGATGGTCTTGCACTTGGTAAGGGCGTTCTTATCTGCAATACTAAGGAAGAGGCTATAGACGGTGTTAAGTCTATTATGCTTGATAAGCAGTTTGGTAGTGCTGGTAACAGACTTGTTATAGAAGAGTTTATGACAGGTCGTGAAGTTTCAGTTCTTTCATATACAGATGGTAAGACTATTAAGATTATGACAAGTGCTCAGGATCATAAGAGAGCCGGAGATGGTGATACAGGTCTTAACACAGGTGGTATGGGAACATTCTCTCCAAGTCCATTCTACACAGAAGAAGTTGACAAATTCTGTAAGGAAAATATCTATCAGAAGACTGTAGATGCTATGGCTGCTGAAGGTAGAGAATTTAAAGGAATCATCTTCTTTGGTCTTATGCTTACACCAAATGGGCCTAAGGTACTTGAGTTCAATGCTAGATTTGGCGACCCAGAAGCTCAGGTAGTGCTTCCAAGAATGAAAAATGATATAATCGACGTTATGGAAGCTTGCGTAGATGGTGACCTTGAAAAGATTAACCTTGAATTTGAAGATAATGCAGCAGTATGCGTTATGCTTGCTTCAGAAGGTTACCCTGTAAAATATGAAAAAGGGTTTGAGATTAAAGGCCTTGAGAATTTTGAAGGAAAAGATGATTACTTCTGTTTCCATTCGGGTTCAAAATTCGATGGTGACAAGATTGTTACTAATGGAGGTAGAGTTCTTGGCGTAACAGCTAAGGGAGACAACCTCAAAGAGGCACGTAAGAAAGCTTACGATGCAACAGAGTGGGTATCATTCGACAATAAGTACATGAGACATGATATCGGAAAAGCAATTGATGAAGCTTAAGCTACATCTTGCAAAATGTTTTAAGAGAGGAATTAGAAATGGCAAAAAGATTTGGATTAAAGAGCGTATTAGTACTTGCTAGCGCCATAGTATTATCACTTGCAATGAGCATAGTAGCTCTTGCATATAATGACGGAGATCAGCTTAAGGTTACAGGTGACAGCATCAATGTTCGTTCATCTTCTGACTCAAGTGCTGACAATGTAGTTAAGAAAGCCAGCAATGGTGAAGTTGTAACTTATAGAGGTTCAGAAACAGGTACTGATGGTAAGGAATGGTATAAGGTTGAATTCTCAGATGGCTCTGTAGGATTTATCAGAAGTGACTTTGTTGCTCAGGCTGATGTAGAACAGGCTCCAGAAGAAGGCACTCCTGAAGAAGGAGATGTTAATCCTGATGAAGTAGTTGCTCCAGAAGAAGGCGAACCTGAAGTTACAGAACCTGCACAGCCAACAAGTGCTATTAATGGACTTGTACCTCTTCAGACAGATGATGAACCAGAAGGACTTCCATCTGTATATGAAAGTGCACCAATTTCAGGCTCTGATGCTACAGCTTGGAGAAACTCACTTGATGAACATTATTTTATAGTATTTGCTCAGGATCCAGTAACAGGTTCAACAAACTTTTATCTTTGTGAACAATCAGAATCAGGAAGTATAAATTATATTACATATGATCCAGATATCTTTGGAAAAGGTACAGCATCAAGTGGTGCTAAGGGTGGAGTTTCCAAGAGTGTTGTATATATCTTAATCGGTGTTTGTGTAGTATTTATTATCCTTTCACTTTTCTTTGGATTTAAGTATTTCAATAGAAATGCAGATGATGACGATGATTATGGATATGATGACGATGATGATGAAGAAGATGACGATGAAGAAGAGGATGAACAGCCTAGAAAGCGTACATTCTTCAAAAAATTAAGCCGTTCATATGATGATGACGATGAAGATGATGATGAATATGATGACGAAGAAGATGACGAAGATGAGGAAGAAGATTACAGACCAGCAAGACCTGTAAGAAGAGCACCAGCACAGCCAGCTGCAAGACCAGCGGCAAGACCGCAGGGACAGCGTCCAGCTCAGCCAGCAGGTGCAAGACCAGCAGCTAGACCACAGGGACAGCGTCCAGCTCAGCCAGCAGG
>JHWS01000018.1 GCA_000687675.1 Lachnospiraceae bacterium NC2008
CTGGGTTCAGAACGTCGTGAGACAGTTCGGTCCCTATCCGGCGTGGGCGTAGGATATTTGAGAGGAGCTGCCCTTAGTACGAGAGGACCGGGGTGGACGGACCGCTGGTGTATCTGTTGGATACCAAATCCATGGCAGAGTAGCCAAGTCCGGCAGGGATAAACGCTGAAGGCATCTAAGCGTGAAGCCCCCCTCAAGATGAGATATCCCAATTAGTAAGACCCCTTGAAGACTACAAGGTAGATAGGGCCAGAGTGTAAGTGCAGTAATGTATTAAGCGGATGGTTACTAATAGGTCGAGGGCTTATCCTGATAAGGGTAAAAATTGGAAGAGATTAAATATAGTGTGTGTTCGGTTTTCAGTGTGCAAACACTTTATAGGCTTGCATTGTTGCAGGCCAATATGTATAATAACAAATGTTAAGGCCCACTGGCTCAGTTGGTTAGAGCGCCGCCCTGTCACGGCGGAGGTCATCGGTTCAAGTCCGTTGTGGGTCGCTATATTGTTGAACGGAGCATGGCTCCTTCGCAAATTTATGGTGCGATAGCCAAGTGGTAAGGCCCCGGTCTGCAACACCGTCATCGCCGGTTCAAATCCGGCTCGCACCTCTTTAGGGCAAAGCATCGGGCTTTGCTTTTTTTGTTATATGGGAGGACAAATATTATGAAAAAGAAATTACTTACTCTACTAATGGGAACATTTATGTGTTTGTCTTTAGTTGGATGTGGCAAGGACAAAGGACTTGGTGATTCAGCTCAGAGAGAAAGAAAAGATGCTGCTAAGAAAGTAGAAGCAGATATAAAGGAAACAGACGACAGTATAGCTGATGAGAAATTTAATCTTGATGATGCTGTGGTTGAAAAGTATGAAGGAACAGTTGTAGACGAAGGCGTAAAATCTGATTATACAGTTGAAATTCTTGATGATGGTTCTGTTAAGATTCTAGAGATGTATCAGTCTAATAAAAATTGCTATTCTACATATACATATTTTGCAGACAGCTATGAAAAAGAAGATGAATATATAAAGATTCCATTTAGATATGATGATGGTTCATTTATAAACTTTAAAGTATATCTTGATGATAACGGCGCTATTACTAAGGTTATTGAAAACTATGATGATGATTCAGATACATCAAAGATTGCTGGTACATATACAAGAAAAGATGATGACAATTATGGTGATATGACACTTACAGTAGATAATGAAGGCGGCGCTGTTCTTGAAACAGAAGATATAACATATTATGGTGTTATCTACATCTTTGACGGTGAATGGGATTTTGTAGGTGATAACGATAAGGACGATGTTCTTGATTATGATCTTGTAGAATCAGTTGATTTATATATTTACTTTGACAATGACTCATTTACTTATAAGAGCTATGCTGAAACAAGATATGAAAACTATGCAGGCACATATAAGATGGTTGGTGATCTTGGAAATATAAGCCTTAGCGTTGATGGGGCTGGTAATGCTTCTTGTACAGCAACTGTTGAAGGACAGACTATGAATTTCACAGGTAGCTTTGATTACTATGAGGATTCATACACTAACGATACAACTTATGATGCATATCTTACATCAGATGATGGTATGTACAGTCTTTCACTTTCATTTGTTGATTTAGGTGATGGAACATATAACTATCAGGGTTCAGTATCTAAGACACTTGGAGCAGGCTGATTATGAAGTGGACACAGTTTAGAATAAAGACAACTACAGAAGCAGAAGATATTATAATATCAGCTCTTTATGATATAGGGCTTGAAGGTGCTCAGATAGAAGATAAGGTACCTCTTACTGCCAGAGAAAAAGAGCAGATGTTTGTTGATATTATGCCAGATGGTCCAGAGGACGATGGTATTGCTTATCTTAATTTCTTTATTGAACAGGAAGAGGGGAAGTCAAAAGCTGATATAGAAGCTGAGGCTAACGTAACTCTTTCTAAGATAGAAGAGTGTCTTGAAGAATGTAAGATTTTCTGTAATGTAGGTGACGCAACTGTTCAGGTTCTTGAAACAGAGGATCTTGACTGGATTAATAACTGGAAGAAGTACTTTCATCAGTTCTATGTTGATGACTTACTTGTTATTCCTTCATGGGAAGAAGTTAAGGAAGAAGACAAGGATAAGATGATTCTTCATATTGATCCTGGAACAGCATTTGGAACTGGTATGCACGAGACAACTCAGCTTTGTATTCGTCAGATTAAGAAGTATGTTAACAGCGAGACACATATTCTTGATGTTGGTACAGGTAGTGGTATTCTTGGAATCCTTGCAATTATGTTTGGTGCAAAAGATGCTATAGGTACTGATCTTGACCCATGTGCAATTGCTGCAGTTGAAGATAATATGAATTCTAATAATATTCCTAAGGATAAGTTTAAACTTATTATTGGAAATATTATTGATGATAAAGAAGTTCAGGATGAAGTAGGCTATGAGAAGTACGATATCGTAGTTGCTAATATTCTTGCTGGTGTATTAGTTATGCTTACACCTGAGGTAATATGCCATATGAAGAAGGGCGCTATATATATTACTTCTGGTATAATTAAGGAAAAAGAAGAAGAGGTTGTTAGTGCAGTTAAGGCAGCTGGTCTTGAACTTATTGAAGTTACAAGACAGGGTGAATGGGTTAGCGTAACTGCAAGAAAACCAGCCTAAAAGGTTATATTAAAAGGAAAAAGGTATGCAGCATTTTTTTGTAAATCCATCTGATATTGTAGGCAAAGAAGTGTTTATAACTGGTTCGGATGTTAACCACATCAAGAATGTTCTTAGAATGAAGATTGGTGAGGAGATATCTGTTAGTAATGGTATAGACAGCAATGAATACAGATGTGAAATTGCCAAGATAGAAGAGGACAGAATCTGCTGTAATCTTATGTTTATAAAAGAAGATGGTATTGAGCTTCCATCAAAAATATATCTCTTTCAGGGACTACCAAAAGCAGATAAGATGGAGCTTATTATCCAGAAGGCAGTTGAACTTGGTGTATATGAGGTTATTCCAGTTCAGACTGCAAGAGCAGTAGTTAAGCTTGATGAAAAGAAAGCAAAAAGCAAAACTGCCAGATGGCAGGCCATAAGCGAAGCAGCTGCTAAACAAAGTAAAAGACAGATTATTCCAGTAGTTAAGGAACCTATGTCATTCAAGGCTGCTATGGAATATGCCAAGAGCTTGGATTCAAACATTATTCCTTATGAGCTTGCAGAAGGAATGGAATCTATGAAGGAATTTCTTTCTGATGTAAAGTCAAAGAAATCCATAGGTATATTCATTGGCCCTGAAGGTGGTTTTACAGAGGAAGAAGTTGATATGGCAGTTAATAATAATGTTACTACTGTATCACTTGGAAAAAGAATTCTTAGAACAGAGACAGCAGGTATGACAGTATTATCAATCCTGATGTATTTTCTAGAGGTTTAAAGGAAAAACATGGAAGCATATTTGGATAATTCAGCTACCACAAGAGTACTCCCAGAAGTGGTAGAACTTATGAATAAGATATATCTTGAAGATTATGGTAACCCTTCTAGTAAACATCTCAAGGGTATTGAATCAGAAAGATATATACTAGATGCCAAAGAAATCA
This sequence comes from Lachnospiraceae bacterium NC2008, assembly GCA_000687675.1. Taxonomy (GTDB): domain Bacteria; phylum Bacillota; class Clostridia; order Lachnospirales; family Lachnospiraceae; genus NK4A136. The sequence continues at coordinate 3,609 of JHWS01000018.1, forward strand.
TAGCTAAGACTCTTAAGGCAAAACCAGAGGAAATATTATTTACATCAGGTGGAACAGAAAGTGATAACACAGCACTTTTCGGTGTGATGCGTGCCAATACAAGAAGAGGTAAGCATATGATTACCACTATGATTGAGCACCATGCTATTCTTGCTACTGCACATCAGCTTGAAAAGGAAGGTTATGAAGTAACATACCTACCTGTTGATAAGTATGGTCAGGTTTCTCCTGAATCTCTTAAAGAAGCAATAAGACCAGATACAGTCTTGGTTTCTGTTATGCATACTAACAATGAGATAGGCTCAGTTAATAATCTTGAAGAACTGTCAAAGGTCGTAAAAGATGCAAATCCAGAAATATACTTCCACACAGACGCTGTTCAGGGATATACTAAGAGTATAATTATTCCTAAGAGATTAGGTATAGATTTACTTTCGGTAAGTGGTCATAAGATTCACGGCCCTAAGGGCGTTGGTTTCTTATACGTTAACGAAAAAGTTAAGATGAATCCTTTCGTATACGGAGGCGGTCAGCAGTCAGGAAGAAGATCTGGTACTGAGAATGTTCCTGGCATTGCAGGTATGGCATTTGCAGCAAAGACTCTTTATGATGACTTTGACAATGAGATTAATAAGTTATACGAACTTAAGGATTATCTTGTAAAAAGATTATCAAATATTGAGGGAACTGTTATTAATGGACATACAGGAAGAGACAGTGCACCTCATATAGTTAGTGTTTCTGTAAGAGGAGTAAGAGCAGAAGTTTTATTACATGCTCTTGAAGAAAAAGGTGTATATGTATCTTCAGGAAGTGCATGTGCCTCTAATAGAAATACTGTTTCAGAAACATTAGCTTCAATTAATATTGAAAGAGACTTGTTAGATTCTACTATAAGACTTAGCTTCTCTATATTTACAACTATGGATGAAGTAAAATACGCAGCAGATTGTATTGAAGAAATAATACCTGAACTTAGAAAATACACAAGAAGGTAGAAAAAGATGCTGGATTTTAAAACCAATGTAAGAATCTTTATTATTGAATTTATTTGTGCAGTTATTCTTGAAGGAGTATATGCAGTATCAATTAATGGTATTGAAGTCTTAGGACTTGTTGCAATTGGTCTTCTTCCAGCTCTTTTGATGTTTCTTTTTGCTTATAACTTAAAAAATGAAGATATTATTATTAGATGTCTTCATCTTTCGGCTCTTATATCATTTATCTATCTGGCTATTATTGTTCATACCCAGATTTCACTTCCATTCATGCTACTGGTTGTAGCTGTCACACTTGGTCTATTTATTAAACCTAAAAGACTTCTTGAATATATGATTCTTTCTATGATTGTCCTTGTTGTTATTGGAGCAATTATGGTTAAGATGAGTTCGGAAGAATCTAACTTCCAGCTTTACACAACATATGTGATGATGTACGCATTCTCATGCGTAGCTCTTCTCTTTATCGTTGTAGGTGTTGAGAAATACCGAAAGAAGATGGAAGAGAAGAATGAAATAGCTAGAGAAGCTCTTGAAGCAAAATCAAACTTCCTTGCGAACATGTCTCATGAGATTCGTACTCCTATGAATGCCATCTACGGTATGGCTGAGCTTCTTGCAGAAGGAGATTTCAAACCTAAGGAAAAGGAGTATATCTCAACTATAAAGAGATCATCTGAAAACCTCCTTTCTATTATTAATGAGATTCTTGATTTTTCAAAAGTTGATTCAGGAAAGATGAATCTTGATCACGAACCATACGATTTCAACTCACTGGTTCAGGACGTTGTTTCTATTATTGAATTTAGACTTAGAGATAAGAATATAAAACTTGTTACTAATATAGATGATAATGTACCAAAGGAACTTATAGGTGATGAGAACAAGATAAGACAGATTCTTATCAACCTTCTTAACAATGCCTGCAAGTTTACCAACCGTGGTACTATTACTCTTCAGATTAACTGGGAATTCGAAAGTGACAATAAGGGTATATTCCATATTGATGTAATTGATACTGGTATTGGTATTTCTCAGGAAAATATAACAAAGCTCTTTACAGCATTCGGTCAGCTTAACACTAAGAAGAATCGTAACGTAGAAGGTACAGGTCTTGGACTTGCAATTTGTAAGAAGTTCCTTAATCTTATGGGCGGTTCTATTTCAGTTAAGTCTAAGCTTAAGGAAGGATCTACATTCACAGTAACTATTCCTCAAAGTGTATACGATGCTTCGCCTTCTAAATATAAAGAGAACTGTGGAGAAGTCCTTAATAACCTTGATACATTTAGAATCGATTTCTCAGCTCCATCAGCTAACGTTCTTATTGTTGATGACAATAAGGTTAACAGACAGGTTGCAGGTGAACTTTGTAAGCTCTTTGGTATTGAAGCAGATATGGCTGAATCAGGTCAGGATGCAATCGACAAAGTTGAAAGACATCTTAAGAACTATGACCTTATCTTTATGGACCATATGATGCCATTTATGGATGGTGTTGAAGCAACAAAGATTATCCGTAACTTAGAGGGAGATTATCCTAAGAAACTTCCTATCATAGCTCTTACTGCTAACGCGGTTAATGGTGCCCATAAGCAGTTTTTGAACTCTGGTATGAATGATTATCTTGCTAAGCCAATTAAGATACAGCAGTTAAATGACATGCTTAGAAAGTGGATACCAGCCAAGAAATTATTTGCTCCAGGTACTACACTTGCAGATATAGCTAAGGAAGAGCCAGATTACTCTCTTATGACAAAAGAAGAGATATTAGAATCTCTTGAAGGTATAGATATTATTACTGGTATTAAGAACTGTGCCGGTAGTAAGGATGTATATTATGATCTGTTGCAAACATATGCCACATCTAATCTTGCTACAACACTTACAAGGTATTTTGAGGCAGAAGATCTTGCTAATTATGCAGTTACAGCACATTCAATAAAAGGGGCAAGTAAGAATATAGGTGCTCATGATATTGCCGATAAGGCTTATTCTCTTGAAAGGGCAGGAGAAAGAGGAGATATACATTATATCTGGGATAATCATGATGAACTTATAGAAGATTATACTGCACTTCTTAAAAAACTTCGTAAGATATTCTTTAACACCTAATGGTATTTATGATATACTAATAAAAGTGTGATTGTAGGGGGTTAGTTATGTTAAGAGTAGCAATTTGTGATGATGAAAAAACATCTGTACAACTTAATACTGCTTTAACTGAAAAGATTTTAACAGAAGCTAATGTAGAATACGAAATATATAAATTTGAGGATATGCGCGAGATGACAGATGCGCTTGCTAAGCACAGAATAGAAGTGGATGTGCTACTTTGTGATATCCTCACAACAGATATGAACGGCATAGAAGCTGCTGAAAGACTAAGAGAACTTGGAGATAATGTAGATATTATATTTATCTCATCAACAGCAGAATATGCACTTGACGGTTACAGAGTACAGGCACTTAGATACATTAAGAAGCCTGTAGATATAGATACGCTTAGAGAAGCGCTTTTGATATCAGTTAGTAAGCATTCATTTATTGGTGGACTTACAGTTTCTTCAAAGGGACAGACATTTACCATTGATTTTAAGGATGTTTTATATATTGAAAGCTGTAGAAGAGATATAGATATACATTTAACTGATAAGATTATCACTACACATATGAAGATATCTGATATAGAGAGACTTCTTCCAGAGAAGGACTTCTTCAGGTGTCACAGGTCTTACATTGTTAACTTTACTTATATGGAAGCCATAGAAAGATATCAGATAACAATGAAGAATGGAGATATTCTATCGGTAAGCCAGCAGTTATACTCTGACACTAAAAGCCGCTTTTCTAATCATAGATAAAGAAAAGGATTTTAGTAGGTAAGATGGAATACAAGGCATTTTTAATTAAATACGCTGAGATAGCAGTTAAAGGAAAGAATCGTTTTATGTTTGAAGATGCTCTCGTTAGACAGGTTAAGAGAGCTCTTGTAAAGGTTGACGGTTCTTTTAATGTGTTCAAAACACAGGGTAGAGTTCATGTAGAGACAGAAGATAGCGTGGACTACGATGAGGTTATGGATGCATTAACAAAAGTTTTTGGTATTACAGAAATCTGTCCAACAATTGTTTTAGAGGATGAAGGTTTTGATAAGCTTTGTCAGTCTGTTAATGACTACATGAAGGAAGTATATGGTGATAAAACTGCTACTTTCAAGGTCAATGCCAGAAGGGCAAGAAAGAATTATCCTCTTGTATCTATGGAGATTAATGCCAAGGTTGGAGAGAAGATTCTTGATGCATTCCCTAACATGAAGGTTGATATTAAGAAGCCTGAAATATGGGTAAATATAGAAATAAGAGAAAGAATATATGTATATAGCCAGGCAGTTAAGGGTGCCTGCGGTATGCCAGTAGGAACAGGTGGCAAGGCTACTCTTCTTCTTTCAGGTGGTATCGATTCACCAGTTGCAGGCTATATGATAGCTAAGCGTGGTGTGGTAATTGATGCAGTATATTTCCATGCACCACCATATACAAGTGAAAGAGCTAAGCAGAAGGTTGTTGATCTTGCAAAGATAGTTGCTAAGTACAGCGGACCTATGAAGCTTCACATAATAAACTTTACAGAGATTCAAAAGTACATATATGACGCATGTCCTGAAGATGAACTAACAATCATCATGAGAAGATACATGATGCGAATAGCAGAGACTATTGCTAAAGAGAATAAGAGTCTTGGACTTATTACAGGTGAGTCAATAGGCCAGGTTGCTTCACAGACTATGCAGAGTCTTCTTTGTACTAATGAAGTATGTACAATTCCAGTATACAGACCACTTATCGGTTTTGATAAGCAGGATATTATTGAGATATCAGAGAAGATTGGCAGTTATGAAACTTCAATTCTTCCATTTGAAGACTGTTGTACTATATGGGTAGCCAAGCACCCAGTTACAAAGCCTAATGTTAATATTATCAAGAAGCATGAACAGAATCTTAGTGAACATATAGATGAGATGTTTGAGAAGGCAGTTTCATCAAGAGAGATTATAAGTATTGATTAGTTAAGAAATAAAGGCATAAAAAAGCAGGGCATCAAATCCCTGCTTTTTATAACAATAATAATTAAATTCTTAAGCTTCGATGATGTATGGCTTTAATACCTCAAGTACTTCGCTAGCATCATCATCTGACTCAGCATGTATGTTGAGATCTATAGGTTTAGACAAATCAAGGCTGAAGATACCCATGATAGACTTTGCATCGATAACGTATCTTCCTGAGATTAAGTCGAAATCGAAATCATATTTAGTTATTTCTTTTACGAAAGACTTAACTTTGTCGATAGAATTTAATGAAATCTGAACTGATATCATATTTGTACCTCCTGTTTTATTTACTTTTTACTTTAATGCAAGGAGCCGCATAAGTCAATTATGAAAAAAATAGCTTTTCACAATCTTGGATGTAAAGTTAATACTTACGAGCTTGATGCTATGATGCAGATGCTTATAGATGAGGGTTATCAGCAGGTCCCTTTTGAGGAAACCGCGGATATATATATTATTAATACCTGTACGGTTACTAATATTGCTGATAGAAAAAGCAGACAGATGATTCATAAGGCAAGAAAGAATAATCCTGATGCAGTTATAGTAGCTGTTGGCTGCTATGTACAAACAAGAGCAGGAGGAGAAGGCCTTGAAGATATTGACCTTTGCATAGGTAACAATCATAAAGGTGAAATTGCAAAGATTCTTAAAGAGTATCTGGGACAGAAGATGACTATAGTCTCAGACTTATCTAAACCTTGCGACTATGACAACATGAATGTTAATAGCACTTCAGAACATACAAGGGCATTTATTAAGGTTCAGGATGGATGTAACCAGTTTTGCTCATATTGCATCATTCCTACTGCCAGAGGAAGAGTAAGAAGTAGGGCTATTGAAGATGTAGTAAATGAAATAACTACCTTGTCGTCAAAGGGCTTTAAGGAATTCGTTATTACAGGTATCCATCTTAGTTCATATGGAACAGATTGGGACTACGATGATATTAAAGCAGACAGATTTGGTGAGGGACATCTTATAGAACTATTAACTAAAGTAGATGCTATAGATGGAGTTGAGAGAATAAGACTTGGCTCACTTGAGCCAAGAATAATAACAGAAAGCTTTCTTGATGCTATAGGTGGACTTGACTCTATATGTCCACATTTTCATTTATCACTTCAAAGTGGATGCGATGAGACTCTTAAACGCATGAACAGACACTATAGCGCCACTGAATTTAAGGAAAAGACAGAGTTAATTAGAAAATATTTTGAACATCCAGCAATTACTACAGATGTTATAGTAGGATTTCCAGGAGAAACTGAAGAAGAATTTAAGACTACTAAAGAATTTCTTCAGGATATACATTTCTTTGAGATGCATATATTTAAGTACTCAAGAAGAAAAGGTACACCGGCAGATACTATGCCTGGTCAGCTGACTGATGCAGTTAAGACGGCTCGCAGTCATATACTGGAAGAGGTTGAAAGAAGCGATAGCAAGGCATTTCGCCAGGATGTAATTGGCAGCAGTCAGGAAGTTTTATTCGAAGAAGTTAAGAATATTGACGGCAAAGATTACTGGGTAGGACATACAAGAGAGTATATTAAACTTGCCTACGATAATAAGGATAGTAAGGAAAATCTGGAAGGTTTAATCAAAACTGTAAAAGTAGGAGATTTCCTTACAGACGAGTATCTTTTAGCTGAGTGAAAAATTGAAGAAAACGCCCGTTTATGGTAAAATATATACCGGTTTTATAACTATACATTAAGGAGGGAGTATCATGGCAGATATTAATCAGACTCAATTTTTTAAAGTTGATATTGAACAAGAGGACAGCGTAAAGAACATACTTGAAGAAGTATATGATGCTCTTAGTGAAAAAGGATATAATCCAGTAAACCAGATAGTAGGATATATTATGTCTGGTGATCCAACATATATTACAAGCCATAAGAATGCCAGAAGCATAATTATGAAGGCTGAAAGAGATGAACTCGTTGAAGAGATGCTTACAGAATATATAAGATGCAATGGATGGGATAAGAAAGGTCAGGAATAGTATTATATGAGAATTATGGGACTGGACTTTGGTACAAAGACAGTAGGAGTTGCCATAAGTGATCCACTTCTTATCACAGCTCAGGGAAAAGAAATTATAAGAAGAGACAAGCCTTCTAAGCTTAGACAGACACTGGCAAGAATAGAAGAACTTGTTCAAAGTGAAGAAGTAAGCGAGATAGTTCTTGGGTATCCTAAGAACATGAATAATACAGAAGGTGACAGAGTAGAAGCAACCAAAGAATTCAAGGATATGCTTGAAAGAAGAACAGGACTTCCTGTTACTTTTTGGGATGAAAGACTTACAACTGTGGCTGCAGACAAGTATATGATGGATGCAGGAATCAGAAGAGAGAATCGTAAAGATTACGTAGATGAGATAGCAGCTGTGTTTATTCTTCAGGGATATTTAGACAGCAAGAAAGCGTAAATGTAGATGACATTACTGGTTGGTAGTGGAGCCTTAAGAAGGAGGTTACGATATGGATAAGTTAGTTATAACAACAGAAGATAATAATCAGATAGAATTCTATGTTCTTGAGCAGACAACTGTTGGCGGAACAGATTACTTCCTTGTTACTGAAGAGGCTGAAGGCGACAGTGATGCTCTTATACTGAAAGATCTTTCAAAGAAAGATGATGAAGAAGCTATCTTTGAAGTAGTATCAGATGATGAAGAACTTGAAAGCGTAGCTAAGATATTTGAAAGTATATTGGACGATATCGATTTTACAAAAGAGTGATTCCTAGCTTAGCTGGAAGTATATTTGTACCCCACGCTAAACTTAATATCGCTCTATCTATATAGAAGGAGAATGAAATAAAGATGAAGAAGATTGATCCGACAGGAGCTTCGCCCCTTCGTATCATCCCTCTTGGCGGCCTTGAACAGATAGGCATGAATATAACTGCATTTGAGACTGATGACAGCATATTCATCCTAGATTGCGGTCTTGGCTTCCCTGAAGATGATATGCTTGGCGTAGATCTTGTTATTCCTGATGTTACTTATCTTCAGGAAAACAGCAGTAAGATTAAGGGCTTTGTTATTACACATGGCCATGAAGACCACATAGGAGCATTACCATACGTTTTAAAAAGAATTAATGTTCCAATCTATGCAACCATGTTAACTATGGGAATCATAGAGCGTAAGCTTGAAGAACATGGTATTAATGATCAGGTTACAAAGAAGGTTATCAAGTTTGGACAGACTATAACACTTGGTGACTTTCATGTGGAATTTATAAGAACAAACCACTCGATAGTAGATGCGGCAGCACTTGCAATATATACTCCTCAGGGAATTATAGTTCATACAGGTGACTTTAAGGTAGATTACACACCTATATATGGAGATGCCATCGACCTACAGAGATTTGGTGAACTTGGTAAGAAAGGTGTACTTGCACTTATGTGCGATAGTACCAATGCTGAAAGACCAGGTTTTACTCCATCTGAAAGAACAGTTGGTAAGACTTTAAATGACATCTTTGAGGAGAATGAAACTACAAGAATTATAGTTGCAACATTTGCCTCTAATGTTGACAGAGTTCAGCAGATAATTAATATAGCTTATAAGTTTGGACGTAAGGTAGCTATCGACGGAAGAAGTATGGTTAATATCATACAGACAGCTATCGAACTTGAGAGGCTTAATGTTCCAAAGGATACTCTTATAGAGATAGAAGAACTTAAGAATTATCCTGATAATAAAACTGTTATTATCACTACTGGTAGCCAGGGCGAGCGACTTGCAGCACTTAGTCGTATGGCATGTGGTAATCATAAGAAGGTTAATATAGGACCTGGAGATACTATAGTATTCTCTTCACATCCTATTCCTGGTAATGAGAAACCAGTAACAAAGATTATTAACGAACTTCTTAGACGAGGAGCAGATGTTATATTCCAGGATACACATGTATCTGGACATGCATGTCAGGAAGAGATTAAGCTTATATACTCATTAACTCAGCCAAGATACGCTATTCCAGTCCATGGTGAATACAAGCATCTTATGGCTCAGGCCAAGATAGCTAAGGAACTTGGTATAGATAAAGAGCATATATTTATTCTTCGCTCAGGTGATGTGCTTACATTCTGTGAGGACGGAGCTAAAGTAGGAGAAAAGGTTCAGGCAGGTACTATACTTGTTGATGGCCTTGGCGTTGGCGATGTAGGTAATGTAGTTCTTAGAGACAGACAGAAACTGGCTGACGATGGAATCATCGTTGTTACACTTGCTCTTGATGGTTATAATAATCAGGTGGTATCAGGACCAGAAGTAGTATCCAGAGGATTTGTATATGTTAAGGAATCTGAGGAGATACTTGAAGAGGCTAAGAGCATAGTTGATCAGGCAGTCTTCGATGCACAAAACAGGGGTGTTACAGATTGGGGCAAGATAAAGAATATTATTAAGGATTGCCTTAGCGAATATGTGTGGAAGAAGACAAAGAGAAGACCTATGATACTTCCGATAATTATGGAAGTATAGGATATAAGAGAAGGGAAAACTTGGAGGGTACAAATGAAAGAACTGGAAAACGAAGTAGATAGTTTTGTTGAGGCAATTAAGAATACTAAAACCTATAAGAACTTCAACAAAACATTAACAGCTCTTAAAAAAGATCCAGAGCTTAAGCGTAAGGTAGACGAATATCGAAAAGAACGTTATGATATTCAGAATTCAGACTATTATGACGAACAAGCAGCAGATAACTTTACTGAAAAGTATGCAGATTTTATCGAGCAACCTATAGTAGGAGATTTTCTGGATGCGGAGAACGATCTCTGCCGTATGCTTCAGGCAATAACAGATAAGGTGATTGACAGCGTGAATTTTGAATAAGCTGTCAGGAGAATTATGAAGTCAAGAAAGATAATATACACAATTTTTAAAACTTGTATAGCATTTGTCATATTTATAATTATTGCAGGTCTTGCATATAAGCTCTGCGAAAAGTCTTATAAATTTGGCTACAGAATATTTGCTGAGGAACCACTTAGTCCAGCACCTGGTATAACTGTATCAGTGGCTATAGTTGAGGGTAAGTCGGCTATGGAGATTGGAAAGATACTTGAGGAGAAGGGACTTATCAGATCTGCTTATCTTTTCTATCTTCAGGAAACTGTATCAAGCTATCATGGAAAATTAAAGCCAGGTGTATATGAACTTAGTACAGCTATGACTGCAGAGCAGATGATGGCTGTTATGGCAGCGGAGCCACAGGAAGAGGAAGTAGTTGATTCTGTTTCTTCTAATGAGGCTGATTTCTACGGAGACCCAGCTATGGAAGCTGATTATGATGAAGGTCTCAGTGATGGTGATTCAGGTATAAATTCAGGAATAGATGATTCTCAGGTTAGTGGAAATGAGGTAATAGATCAGTGATAGATGAAGAAAGGATTGTATCATTCATTAACTCACTTGATAGTGGAAAAAGCCAGATACTATCTGAGATAGAGAAGGAAGCTAAAGCTGACTTTGTGCCTATAGTTAGAAAAGAGATGCAGAGTCTTCTTAGATTCTTGGTAGCATCATATAAGCCAGAAAAGATATTAGAGGTGGGCTGTGCTGTAGGTTTCTCATCTTTACTTATGTGGGAAGCTTCCGGAAAGCAGGCTAAGATTACAACAATAGAGAACTACGAAAAACGTATTCCAATAGCAAAGAACAATTTTAAAAGAGCGGGGGCGGAAGAGGATATCACCTTATTAGAAGGAGATGCTACTCTTATTCTTCATGAGATGGAAGGTGCTTACCCGTTTATTTTTATGGATGCAGCTAAGGGACAGTATCCTAACCTGCTTCCAGATGTGACAAGACTTCTTTCAAAAGGAGGAATACTTGTAACAGATAATATTCTTCAGGATGGCGATGTATGTGAATCCCGATATGCTGTTACAAGAAGAGATAGAACCATACATTCAAGAGTTCGCGAGTATTTATATGAGTTAACTCATAGTGATGTATATGAAACGGTTATTCTTAATATAGCGGATGGAGTTACATTAAGTGTAAAGAAGTAGTTCACATTATGAACTACTAAGAATCATAAGAAAGTTGATTTAGGAATTATATGAGTAGAAGTAATAAACCGGAACTTCTTATACCGGCTAACAATATAGAAGTATTTAAAACTGCCATTACATACGGCGCAGATGCTGTATATATTGGAGGTGAAGTTTTTTCACTTCGTGCCAAGGCTAAAAACTTTACTAATGAGGAAATGAAAGAAGCTGTAGAGTATGCCCATCAAAGAGGAGTAAAAGTATATGTAACAGCTAATATACTTGCACATAATGAAGATATTGAAGAGGCAAGAAAGTACTTTGAAGAGATGAATGAGATAAAGCCGGACGCATTTATCATCTCAGACCCAGGTATCTTTACTATAGCTAAAGAGGTTTGTCCTGATATTGAGATTCATATCTCCACACAGGCTAACAATACTAACTATATGACATATAAGTTCTGGTGGGACCAGGGAGCTACCAGGGTAGTGTCTGCAAGAGAACTTTCTCTTAAAGAAATTAAGGACATTAGAAATAATATCCCTGAAGATATGGAGATAGAAAGTTTTATCCACGGGGCTATGTGCATATCATATTCAGGTAGATGTCTCTTATCTAACTACTTTACAGGAAGAGACGCCAACCAAGGAGCCTGCACCCATCCATGCAGATGGAAATATTCAGTTATGGAGGAACAGCGCCCAGGAGAGTATCTTCCAGTATACGAGAATGAAAGAGGTACTTACATCTTTAACTCTAAGGACCTTTGCATGATAGAGTACATACCAGAGATGATTGATGCTGGTATTGATTCATTTAAGATAGAAGGTAGAATGAAAACTGCCCTATACGTAGCAACAGTAGCCAGAACATATCGCAAGGCTATTGATGATTATCTTGAATCACCAGAACTCTATAAGAAGAACATGGACTGGTACAAAGATGAAATAGGCAAATGCACTTACAGACAGTTCTCAACCGGTTTCTATTTTGGAAAGCCTACACATGAGAACCAGATATATGACAGCAACACCTACATTAATGAATATATCTATCTTGGAACTATCCTTGATAAGGATTCTGATGGTCAGGTACTTATTCAGCAAAAGAATAAATTCTGCGTAGGTGATGAAATAGAAATCATGAAACCTGACGGACGTGATATAATCACTAAAGTAATAGGTATGAAGAATGAAAGAGGTGAGGCAGTAGAATCCTGTCCACATTCTAAAGAGATGATTTGGCTGGATTTAAGCGTTAAACCTGAAATATGTGATATACTCAGAGTTAGGTCATTATAGCTTTTTTACGTTGAAAGGATGAGAAATGAAGAAGGAAATCGAAGAAAAGATTAATATTGAAGAAATATTCGGGGAGAATGTATTCAACTTTTCTACTATGCAAAAGTGGCTTCCAAGAGAGGCTTATGAAGAAGTGGAGAAGGTTGCAGCATTCGGTGGAGAACTTTCTTCAGATACAGCTAATATAGTAGCAAAATGCATGAAGGACTGGGCTGTTGAAAAAGGAGCAACACATTATACTCACTGGTTCCAGCCACTTACTGGTGTAACAGCTGAAAAGCATGATTCGTTTATTACTCATCCAGATAAGAATGGTAAGATGCTTCTTGAGTTCTCAGGTAAGGAACTTATAAAGGGTGAGTCTGATGCATCATCATTTCCATCAGGTGGACTTAGAGCAACATTTGAAGCAAGAGGTTATACAGCATGGGATATTACTTCGCCAGCATTTATCAAGGAAGATGCTACAGGTAAGATTCTTTGTATTCCTACAGCATTCTGCTCATATAAGGGAGAAGCTCTTGATAAGAAAACACCGCTTCTTCGTTCTATGCAGGCCATTAGCGAGCAGGCACTTCGTATTGTAAGAATATTTGGTAATACTAAGGCTACAAAGGTTATTCCATCTGTAGGACCAGAGCAGGAATATTTCCTTGTTGATAGGCAGCAGTATTTAAAGAGATATGATCTTATATATTCTGGAAGAACTCTCTTTGGCGCAAGCGCACCTAAGGGACAGGAGATGGATGATCATTACTACGGAACAATTAGAGAACGTATCGGAGCATATATGAAGGACATTAACCTTGAGCTCTGGAAACTTGGCGTAACAGCTAAGACACAGCACAACGAGGTTGCTCCAGCTCAGCACGAACTTGCTCCTATATATGAAACAGCTAATATAGCAGTAGACCATAACCAGCTTGTTATGGAAGTTATGCGTAAGGTAGCTGAAAGACATGGACTTACTTGTCTTCTTCATGAGAAGCCATTTGCAGGTATTAATGGTTCTGGTAAGCATGACAACTGGTCACTTTGTACAGATGATGGTCACAACCTTCTTGATCCAGGTGATACACCAAATGAGAATATTCAGTTCTTACTCGTACTTGCTTGTATCTTAAAGGCTGTTGATATACATGCTGATCTTCTTCGTCAGTCTGCATCTGATGTTGGTAATGACCTTAGACTTGGAGCTGATGAAGCACCACCAGCAATCGTATCAGTATTCCTTGGGGAGCAGCTTGATGATGTTGTTAAGCAGCTTGTAGAAACAGGTGAGGCTACACATGTAATTGACAGACCTGTTCTTGAGACTGGTGTTGATACACTTCCAGATTTACTTATTGATCCAACAGATAGAAACAGAACTTCGCCATTTGCATTTACAGGTAATAAGTTTGAATTCCGTATGGTCGGTTCAGCTGATTCAATTGGTGATCCTAACGTTGTTCTTGATACTATTGTTGCAGAAAGCTTCTGTGAAGCAGCAGATATTATTGAAGCAGCTGATGACAAGGACAAGGCTATACATGATTTAATTAAGAAGTATATGACAGAGCATCAGAGAGTTATCTTCAATGGTAACGGTTACTCTGATAGCTGGGTTAAGGAAGCTGCAAGAAGAGGACTTCCTAATATACCAACTATGGTTGATGCTGTTGAAGCACTTACAACAGAGAAGGCAGTTAAGCTCTTTGAGAAGTTTGGTATCTTTACTAAGGCTGAGCTTGAATCAAGAAAAGAAGTTCTCTATGAGATGTATTCTAAGACAATTAACATCGAAGCAAACTGTATGATAGATATGGCTAGCAAGCAGATTATACCTGCAGTTATTAAGTTCTCTAAGAGTCTTGCAGAAACGGTTAAGGTATCTAAGGAAATCGGGGCAGCAGCAGATGTTACTATGAAGCTTCTTGATAAGGTTAATGGATATCTTAGAGAAACAAGCGATGCTCTTGCTAAGCTTCAGGATGAAGTAGATAAGGCTAAAGTTATTAAGACTAACAAAGAGAAGGCTATCGCATATCGTGATAAGGTTAAGGTAGCTATGGGAGCTCTTAGAAAGCCAGCTGATGAACTTGAGAAGATAACAGATAAGGATATGTGGCCATTCCCTACATACGAAGATTTGTTATTTGAGGTTTAAGATTTGCTTTGCGATAGTTGAAGCTAAAAAAACACGTGCTAGGATAGCACGTGTTTTTATTCATTTTTCAAATGATTACATATTCATACTATTTAAAAATGCTTCATATAGCTCTGGAACTTCATTTTTAAGTCTTACTATCTTTCCGCCTTCGCCTAAAAAGCAGTGGGTAGATATGCCTTCAAATGCCAGAGTTCCATCTTCTTTAGTCATAGTGTACTTTACTTTAAGCTTTACACCAGTTAATTCTTCTATTTCAACTTTGATAGTTATAATATCTGCATAAGTTGTTGAAGCTTTATAACTACACTCTATTCCAACTACTGGAGAAATAACACCTAAGGTTTCAAGTTTCTGGTAGCTGTAACCCATCTGCTCCATATAATCAGTTCTCGCTTCTTCCATCCATCTTATATAGTTAGAGTGATGTGTTACTCCCATCTTATCTGTTTCGTAGTACTGCACCTTATGAGTGTAGGCATTCATATTTCTAGTCTCCCTTTTATTAATTTCTTTCCCTTTTCTAATTCAGAAAAGTCACTTATAACTATATATCTTCTTTTATGGCAAGGCAACAAAAAAACTCAGCCATCTCTGACTGAGTTTCGCAGCGCCACAAGGATTCGAACCTTGGAATGACGGAATCAGAATCCGTTGCCTTACCGCTTGGCCATGGCGCTATATTATGTAGTGCTCTTGCACTCGCAAGGGATATTATATAATAGGGTCATAACAAATGCAAGTGTTATTTTAATATTTTTTATTTTTATCTTTTGGTTTACAATCTGATTGATTTATAAGTTTACAATTCTGCATTTGGGTTTACAATTATAGTGTCGTAACATAAGGAGTGCTTAATATTATAATGTCTACAAAAGAAGAGGTTTTATCAATATTACAATCAAATACTTCAAACTTCATTTCTGGGCAGGAACTTGCTAATATGCTTTATGTTACAAGAGCCAGTGTATGGAAGGCAATCAAATCTCTTCAGGCAGATGGCTATCAGATTGACGCTGTTACCAACAAGGGTTACAGATTAAGTCCAACATTTGATCCTATAAATATAGAAGATATAAGCCAAAAGATTAATACCTCAGACAGACAAATTAAGGTTATATATCTAGATGAAGTAGACTCTACCAATGATCATGTAAGACGTCTTGAAGGAGAAAGTCATGAGGATATTCTTCTTATCGCGGGTTGTCAGACTAAAGGCCGTGGACGTAGAGGAAGAGATTTCTTTTCTCCAAAAAACACAGGACTATATATGAGTCTTCTTCTTCACACAAATAGTGACACTAATAATATTCCCCACATTACTGCAACTACCGCCTCTGCCGTAGCTAAAGCAATAGACCATGTTATTTTTCATGACAAAGATATCTCAAAGATAAAATGGGTTAATGATATATATATAAATAAATATAAAATCTCTGGTATCTTAACAGAGGCATTCTCCTATATGGAAGATGAAGATTCTAGTTATATAATAATCGGTATTGGAATTAACATATTTGTGCCTGATAACGGTTTTCCTAAGGAACTAAAGAAAATTGCTGGGGCAATAATATCCGATACTAAAACCTCTAAAGACACAAACCTTGAGAATATCAGAGGAAGATTATCCAGCAGGATAATTAATAACATTTTCTATTACAAAGAAAATCAGATTGAGTGTTTAGAAATATATCGAAACAAGTCTAACCTTATAGGTAATTACGTTCAGATTAATGACTTTAAAGAAAATCATCATAAGAATTACGGTAAAGTAGTTGGAATTGACAATGAATACAGACTTATTATAGAAAATGATAATGGTAACCGTCAGGCATTGTCCTCAGGTGAGGTGAGTGTTGTAAAATACTAATCGCTAAAATCTGCAATATGTAGATTTAGCGATTTTTTTATGCTATAATCCATTTCGAAATATGATTCAACATCTCGTTCGAGATGAATTCATGCGGATATCCCGCAATATTTCAATTTTTGTAATTATTAATCAGAGAATATTATGATGACTTTTTGCAAAGATTGCTTTTTCTATTATTTGTTTGTCATGTAATATTCTCACTTATTGTCATTAAAGGAGGATTTATATGGCAAAAGAAACAGAAAACAAAGAGAAAAAATTTTATGGCTTGAACAATGATTATATGTTCCGAGCTGTAATGCAGAGTGATAAGGAGGCTTTGTCTCATCTTGTAGTAACACTTATGGGAATTGATACAGAAGAAGTTATATCATGTGATATTGAGAATCCAATTGTATTAGGAGAAAATATAGAAGGAAAGGAAGGAATTCTTGGTCCTGCGTCAAGATTTAGCACAAAATAAAATGAGCAGTCATGCCAGCTAAGCTGCTGGCAAAGACATAACCCTCTCATACAGTTTTTCGAAGTCGTTAGGTGACATGTAATCACAATGACTGTGAATTCTAACGGTATTATAAAAGGTTTCAATATACTCAAAAACAAGCCTATATGCATGCTTGAAATTGATGATGTTGAATCTGTTAAGCCATTCTCTTTTTATCAAGGAATGGAAAGATTCGATGCAGGCATTATCGTAAGGATAACCGCTATGAGAATAACTTCTCTGCATCTTTTCGGTGGCTTCTCGCCAGGCATTTGAAACGTACTGGCTGCCACGATCAGAATGAATTATAAGAGGTTGACTGATGTTGCGGCATGCCTTAGCTTTGTTGATTGTTTCAATAACTGTAGATACTTCCATGGTATCGGCAAGCGTCCAGGCAATGATTTTTCTGGCATATAAGTCCATAACGCAGTTAAGATATACAAATCCATCATGAGTCCAGATATAAGTTATATCTGTGCACCAGACAGCGTTAGGACGTTCCGGATTAAACTGTTCATTAAGAACGTTGTGGAGTTCTTTGCTAAAATCAGAATCTCTGGTAGTAGTTGTCCAAGGTTTAGTCCATTGTGCTCGAATGCCCATTTCACGCATGTACTTACCTACAGTGCGCTGACTTATGGTTTCACCAGATTTACGTAGTGCTTTAGCTATTTTAGGAGCGCCGTAATTCTGCTTTGAATCATCATAGATTTTCTGGATTTTCCTTTT
>JHWS01000019.1 GCA_000687675.1 Lachnospiraceae bacterium NC2008
AAGCGAAGCGGAATGGAAGGGGATGCGCTGACTCAGCCGTATATTAAAAATGTAGCGCAACATCCCTGACATGAAGCGAAGCGGAATGGAAGGGGTAGCGCTGACTTTATGGATGGCTACGAAGTTCAGCCGAAGTTTTTTGATTATAATTATTGTTGATTCTCAGCCTATAACATGATATGGATGCAATTACAGGCTGAAAATCAACAATGTGAGTAATTATATAGTGAAAGATAGTTTCACCAAGGTTTTTACATAGAGCAGTTATCTCGGAAGAGGTAACTGTTCTTTTTGTGTAGCATCTTTAATCATGACCACCCGTTTGACGGGTGGTCATGATTTATTAGCACTTTTGAATTGTGTATTCCTTGATAGATGAGGATTCTGTATAATTGAAGACAGTGAAATTAACAAATTGCGATTTGCTTAACCGTTTATACTGTAATATAATTTGCCTCTAAAAATTCATATTTATAGAGCAGTATATTGGATAATCGACTAAGAAAGGTATAATGCAGCAATGAAATTAAAGATAGCATTTATTCAGTTGCTTCCGGGAAATAATCTTGAAACGAATCTTGAGATAGGGAAAAATGCATGTATCAAAGCTAAAGAAAAAGGGGCAGATATAGCATTATTTCCTGAGATGTGGAGCGATGGGTATTATCTGCCACAAGACGAAAAAGAAGTGAACAGTCTGGCAATCAGCAAGGACAGTGATTTTATAAATGAATTTCGTGAACTTGCGAGAGAATTGCAAATGGCTATCGGTATAACATTTCTTGAAAAGAATAACCCGCGTCCGCTTAATTCGGTAGTTTTCTTTGACAGAAATGGTAATGAAATCCTGCACTATTCAAAGCTTCATACATGTGCTTTTGACGACGAGAAGATATTGTCAGAAGGAACAGATTTTTACGTGGCTGATCTGGATTTGAATGAAGGAACTGTAAAAATCGGATCAATGATCTGTTTTGACAGAGAATTTCCTGAGAGTGCAAGAATCCTGATGCTTAAAGGTGCAGAACTGATTCTGGCTCCAAATGCCTGCCCGATGGAAATCAACAGATTATCGGCACTTAGAACGAGAGCCTATGAAAATATGGTTGCGGTGGCTACATGTAATTATCCTGAAGGACATCCGGATTGTAATGGGCACTCAACTCTTTTCGACGGGGTTCCTTGGCTTCGTGATGAACCTGGTTCGAGAGATATGTGCGTTTTTGAAGCACCGGGAGAGCCGGGAGTATATGTAGCTGAACTTGATCTTGATAGACTTAGGACTCATCGAAGTAATGATATTATGGGAGATAAGTACAGACATCCCGAAAAATATGGTATATTATCAAATCCTGACGTTCGGGATGTTATAGCCGGTGAATTTGTTCATTGGTAGGGAACTTTATCTTTCAGTTTAACATACTATGACAAATCGAAGTTTGAAGGAGTATCACTATGTGGTTTTTATTAGCGCTTGGTTCGGCAATCTTTGCCGCACTGACATCAATATTGGCAAAGATAGGAATTGAAGGTGTCGGATCGAATCTGGCTACTGCAATCCGTACGATGGTTGTTGTTATCATGGCATGGGGAATGGTATTTATTACTCATCAGCAAGCCGGAATAAAAGACATTAGCCCAAAATGCTGGATTTTCCTGATTCTGTCCGGCCTTGCTACTGGTGCCTCATGGCTTTGCTATTACAAGGCCTTGCAGATGGGAGACGCTTCAAAAGTCGTCCCGATTGATAAGTTGTCCGTTGTCATTACGCTGATACTGGCGTTTGTTTTTCTGCATGAAGAATTTACTTTTAAGTCAGTGATAGGGTGTATCCTGATTGGAGCCGGAACATTGCTGATGGTTCTGTGATACAAATTCCAGTTTGTCGGACAAAAATAAATAAAACTTTACATCGACCAGTTATCTCAGAAGAGATAGCTGGTTTTTTTGTATTAAGCTTGCCATAGTTTGATAGTTTTTATAAGTTTTTCCTTTTGCTCATCATCTAGAGTTTGAATCACTGCCCACAGTGCGTTATCGATTGATGACTTTTTGTAGTCTGGCTCAATATTACCAACAAGTTCATCCAGAGTAATTCCCATAAGTTTTGAATAATAAATAAGAAGTCTAAGGGACATGGCAGTACGCCCGTTTTCAACATTACTGATATAGCCTGGTGTTACATCTAGCTCTTTTGCGACCTGATTTTGTGTCATTCCTAGATTTATGCGATAGTTTTTAATTTGTTCGCCGTAGTTTTCGTTCATGTAATCATCCTCATTTATTAATAATATAGATAATTATACTATTAGTATTGACTGAACTAAAGTATTTGATTAGTATTAGATATATTCTAAAAGTATATTAGACGATAAAGCGGAGGATGTTTGATGGGTGAAAAAACAATAAGGGAATACGTTGATGATTATATAAAATATTATCCAGAAAAATGGAGATGGTCATTAAAGAATTCCATTGAACAGAGTGAAAGATATATGGAAACTAGAGCAAGGAAAAGTAAAAATTTTTATGGCACAAATAATGATTTGTTGCCTGATTTTTATTCAATAGAGAGGGATGCTGCACAATTTGAGTTAAGTTATGTAGAATGGACTGATTTCTTTGGACTTATATGGGAAGGAAAAAAAGGAATACATGCTATGGTAGGAGCTCCCAATTATGAAGGAAATCTTTATTACTATGAGGAAGAAAACGATTATGACGAAGCTGGGTATCGAGTGTCATATGAATATGATTCATTCAAAAATCAGCCTCCTGAAGAAGTTTTTTCAAGGACCAATTGGTGTGGAGTTAATCATTGGATTGATACGGTAAATGTAAAAGATATTGTATATAAATACGTCGTTGAAAATCATCTATTTAAGGACACTCATATAGAATTATTTTATGATGATGGTGAAATGATTCGAGTTTATGCAGATTATCAGCCGTTAGTTGATGGGTTATATCGACAGGGGCGTATGGATTTGCTTGAAAAAGTTTTTAAATCGATGAATGAACATTTTATTAAAATTGCGAGATTCAGATCGTGAAGAGGAGCGAGAGTTTTACCCAGGTAAAACTGCAGAAGAGATGTTTTTGGGAGATAAAAGAAATGAAGATTATTAAAAACTGTATAAAATGTCTTAAATGTAGAGACATTATAGAGTCCGTATCTAGACATGATTTTAAATCTTGTTCTTGTGGAGCAGTATGTGTTGACGGCGGTAAAGACTATCTGCGACGTTGTGGATATCCGGAAGACTACGAAGATTTAAGTCTAGTAGAGAAAGCTAATTATAAGTAAAGTCGATGCGGAAAGGTGTTTTAGTTTCAAAAATATCTTATCACTATATATACAAATGATAAGATAAATGATAAGATAAATGATAAGAAAAAGTTATGCTTGGAGATATCAATATGAGAAGAGAGACTGAAACTTTAGAATTTAAAAAGACAACAACACAGTTAAAAGAGGCTGTTATTTCTGTTTGTGCAATGTTGAATAAGCATGAAGAAGGTATTGTATATTTTGGCATAAAAGATGATGGTTCTGTTTGCGGGCAGGAAATAGGCAAGAAAACAACATCAGATATATCCCATGAATTGAGAAATAATTTGAAACCAATTCCTAATATCACTATTATGACTGAAGAAATGGATGGGAAGACAGTAATAAAAGTAGAAGCAGATGGTGATGATACTCCGTATTCAGCTTACGGGAGATATTATATTAGGGTAGATGATGCTGATATTTTTATGGATTCTAAGCAACTATGGAAATTTTTTGAATCTAAGAGTAAAACCTATTCAAAATGGGAAGAGGAAATAACCAATCATAATATTTATGATGTTAATGAAGATTTATTAATTCAGTACATTCGAGATGCTAATGAAACAGGTCGCTTAAATTATGTTTATAGAAACTCTAGAGAAGCATTAAGCAAATTGGGTTTAGTAAATAATGAAGGCTTTTTAAATAACGCGGGATATTTTCTTTTTGGAAATGATGGTCCGGTGTTGTTAAAAGAAGTAATTTATCCAACGGATGAGAGAAGTAGCTTTACGGATTTAAAGCAGTTTAAAGGTAACATATTGGAATGTATCAATGAAGGTATGAAATATATTCAAAATAATATTCACTATGAATCTGAGATTGTTGGTTCCAGAAGAGAGGAAACACCAGAAATACCCGTAGAAGCATTGCGCGAAATATTAATAAATTCATTTGCTCATTGTCACTATCAAGAAGGTGACTACAATGAGATTACTATTACAAGATCGAAAGTGAGAATATATAATCCTGGAGGAATTCTAAATAATACAAAGCCAACAGATTTTGCTTCAGGTAAAGTTGGTAGTAAAATTCGAAATCCTCTTATAGCTACAGTTTTATTTAAAAATGGAATGATAGATGCATTTGGTACTGGATTTGACAGAGCCTTTCGTTTGTGTGCAAATCGTAGTATTGAATATTCATATCAAAATGATGAATATGGATTTACATTTATCTTTAACAGAAAGCTAAATGATAAGATAAGTGATAAGAAAAATGATAAGATAAAAAATCAAGTGGTTGCAAAAAAAACAGATATTGATGAAATGATTTTGAAATTATTAGCGAAAAATCCATATACAACAATTCCAAAACTAGCTGAGAGCATAGGAAAGTCTACACCAACAATTAAAAGGCATATCGATATATTAGTTAGTGAGGGGGAGCTTGAGCGTGTAGGCTCAAGAAAAAGTGGATATTGGCAGGTTATCAACTTGGAGTAGATTAGATATTCATGACATGATAATCAAGTTTAAAGAATTTGACATTTGTGGTTACGGGGAATATTTATGAGTGAGAAAAAGCAAAAAGTTATCAGTATTATATTAGCTGTATTAATAATACTAGTTGTAATATTTATAGTTCTTTTAGGGGAATTAACAAGATTTATAATTAATACAAACTATAGTAGTAATAATGATAAGCTATATAAACTTGAAAGATATTTTGATACAGCAATGTCAGAAATGGAAGATTCTAATCTTTGGGACGAGGCTTCAATAGAAGAGTACAGTAAGCTCTTTGATGGGAATGAGCATTATCTTCATGAAATAGATGTTAATACTAATTTTGGAAGAAAGCTTCTTCAGGCTATAAATCCATCTATGGATTCTTTAGACCAATATGAAGAAGTGGTAATCCTTGAAGATAATGAAGCGTATAGCAAAGATATAGTAATAAAATACTCTGAAGGGACTTTAGTATTTAGAATTCCTCATTCAAATATTGAGTATCGCTTCTGGAAAGATAAGAAAGAATTAGAATACATTACACATATAACATATGTAGAGCCACATAATAGGGAGTAGCAGATTGCTACTCCTTTTTAGCTGCTTGTGGTCACAGAAACCACAAGTGATCCATAATGACTTTCATAAAATAATCAGTGAATATTAGCCTTAAATAAGTGTATTTGAACCTTTTTTATTTTAGCGATGATAAGATAGAAAGGATGAAGCATTTTAGATTGATAAAATCGAAGTTTGTTAGCAAGGTAGTAATATGATCAGAATTATGAAATACAGTGATTTAGCACAATGTGGTGTGATTTATGCAAAAGCATTTCCGATAGAACATTGGGGCATAGATTGGACAGCAGAAAATGCAACAGCCTATCTTCAAGATTTTTTTGAACATAAAAAATTTGTTGGATATGTATATGTGGAAAATGGTGAAGTGTTAGGTTGCATATTCGCACTTTGTAAGATTTCGGGAAGTAAGAAAGAGATTTATATTAATGAGATGGCGGTACTTCCTGAACGGCAAGGCCATGGAATAGGCGAGCAATTATTAGATGCTGTTAAAGATTACAGTAAAGATAACGGACTTGCTGGAATAGTTCTTTATACAAGCGAGTATGCGCCAGCAGCAAAATTTTATGAAAAGAATGGATTTAAGCTATCTAATGGAACTATATGTATGTATTGCGAATAATTGAAAGATAGTTTACAGAATCACTTTAAGCTTGTCAGAGTGACAAATTCCAGTTTATAGGAGTGGATGTTTATGACAGACCAAGAAGTAAAATCCGTAATGGCTGATAATGTTAAACTTGGGGAAGATGGGGAACAGGCCCGAAATGCTTTGATGGAAAGCATAAAAGCAAAGATTGACAATAAGAATGTTCAAAGTCTGTGCAATAAGATACTGAAAAAATGCAGTTTTAAAAGTGAAACAGATCTGGATAACATCTCGAATCTTGCGGTGTGGCTGTATATTTATGAATGTTATGATGAGATGTTTGCAGTATGTGATCTCGTAAAGGATTATAAATTTGCAAATGACTATTTTCTATGGCATTGTCCGGATATATGTATGTGCCTTATGGCAAGGGTATATCGAGAACAAGGCGAACCGGATAAAGCAAAAATGCTTATTGAAAAAGTAAATGAACATAGAGCTCCTGAATTATACTGTAACCTTGTAGATTCATTTGACGAGATGGATGCAGGGATAGAACGGTTTATAAAGGAATTCCCTAAAAAGAAGGCTGCAATAGCATGGCAGCATTTCTATAAGCTTGCATTTGATATTCATTACAGAGAACCGGGGGGCTTCCCTATATCCGATGAGAAATTTGAAGAAGATATTAAAAATATACTGGTTATTTTACGTGAAGTAAAATAAAGCCATATGAATGACACCGTTAGTAGATAAAATCGGGATTTGGTGAAAAAAAGTGAATTTTTTGACGTATGGTGATAAAAAAAAGCAGTCGATACTACTTATACATGGAATGGCATCAACTGCATTGCTGTGTTATGAGCCTTTATTAGGGTATCTAAAAGATTATTATGTTATTCTTGCTGAGGTAGATGGGCATAGTGATAATTTGGGGGAGTTAGATAGTTTAGCTGATAACTGTACTGAAATAGAAGCATTCATTCTTGAGAAGCTTAGAGGAGAACTATATTGCCTGTGTGGATTTTCGATGGGCGGCACTATGGCTGTGGAGATAGTCGGACGGGGCAATGTCAGGATTTCCAAGGTGCTGCTGGATGCTGCATTTCTTACAAAGATGGGATCTCTTACAAAACTGTATGAGAAATTATTCTGCAAAGGAATCTCACGGATGCAACAGGGGAAGAAGATTCCCAAGTTCTTGATGGATCTTATCATGGGGAAAGATAATAACAGCGTGGTCGAGATGCTTTATCCGGGAGTGACTTCAAAGACGATTACAAATGCGTGCGAATATGTGTACCGATATGATATTCCAGAAGGTATCAGACAATACACCGGTCAGGTTGTATTCTGGCACGGTACAAATGAACCTTATCCAAGGAAAAGCGCCGAACTGTTAAGGGAATATCTTCCAAAGCTGGAAGTGGTTGAATTTGATAATATGGGGCATGGTCAATACCTACATGAGTACAGCGCGGAATATGCTACAAAGTTCATAGAGTATCTGGAAGCGTAATACGGAGCCATTGGGAAACAAGCTGGTTTTGATAATATTCAGGTTAAGGATATTGCAATAGGAAAAAGTTTTGTAGTGATATATTCAAAGAATTATACAAATTCAAATTTGTAGAGGGATTATATTCCAGTTTTTTATCTTAAGGGTTAATGATTAATGACAGGATTTACAGTTGGTTTCTATTGGTATCAGATAGGTTCAGGAGATTTTCTTAATTCTTTTTTCTCGACAGTTGCTTTACGTCTTGAGGACGGATCATGGGGCAGTAAGTTTCCGGTTATAATGAATGAACTGCATCAAGGCAAGCTATCTACGGATAAAGTCGATAATGCAATGCAAGAACTAGTACAAATTAAGGATAAACTCAAGGAGGTTTCACTAGAACAGGTGGTTTGGGATATAGAAGATTTATCAAAACAGCCACCTTGGGGTAATAAAATAAGTTCTGATATTACTGATTTGTCGAATTATTTTGTGACTAGCGATGGAGAAGATTTTATTGGCATATTTGAAAATGCCTTAAAAATGGCAGCAAGAATGGGCAAGGAATTAAAGATTGAGTCAATCTGATTATGACATATAAAAATAACTTACAGGATAACTTGCTATGAATATCACAGCAAGTACACTTTGAAAGTAGACTTTGAGTAGACCATAAGATTTTGAAATACTGTTATTTGAAATGAGACACGGAGAATTATGGAATGAAATATCCAATAGACAAAGAACTGAAGAGTTTATCAATATATAGCGGGTCAGTGGTAGGCTGGATGTACCCAATGATTAATATTGGGTATAGGCTGAGAAAATGCAGATCAGACAAATGTATATCTGTGAGAAAAGTAGCTACTCCGGGATATTACGGCAAGAAAATTAATACGTTGATAATTGAACCGAAGGAATGTGGTAAGGATTTACCTTGTATTGTGTTCTTTCATGGTGGTGGATTTCTGATGAGCGCATCTGATGCTCATTATAAGTTGGCAAAACGTTATTGCAAAGAAATAAACTGTAAGGTGATCATGCCGGATTATAGATTATTGCCCAAGTATCGCTATCCGGTTGCCATAGAGGATTGCTATAACACGTATCTTTGGGTTTTAGAGAATTCAGAAAGCCTTGGGATAAACAAAGATAGAACTATATTTATAGGGGATAGTGCAGGTGGAAACATTGCTGCAGCTGTGACAGTGATGCTGAAGGACAGAAATCAGCCAATTCCTCAAGGAAATATGCTTATTTATCCTGTCTTGGATAAAAGAATGATCACTGAATCAATGATGAAGTATACAGATACTCCGATATGGGATTCGAAGTGCAATAAACGGTTTTGGGATATGTACTTGAAAGGCTGTGATTCATTTCATACAAGGTATTCATCGATGTCCGAGATTGACCATCTAGATTTCTTCCCGAAAACATATGTGGAAGTGGCTGAATTTGATTGCCTTCACGATGAAGGGATTGCATTTGCTAAGACTCTCATTTCTGAAGGGGTAGAAGCTGAGTATTACAGTGTTCATGGCACTTGTCACGGATTTGAAGCGGCAACAAGAAGTTCGATTCTTAATGAGTGTATGAAGAGGCGTATTGAATGGATGAAGAATGTATATATGATAAACGACTAGTGGGATTCTATAAAAAATCGTATGGTAAATAAAACCGGAAGTTAATCGCATAAGCTCTATATATCCAAGACATTGTAGAAATACAATGTCTTTTTTATATTCACTTGTGGTCACTGTGACCACAAGTGACCACTGGAATTGACTATGAAGAAGAGAAAGAGGATTAAATTAGATAAAAGCTCATATGGTATAATAAAAAAGCAAATAATATGAGGTTTATTTGTTATATTTCAGCATAACCTGCTAACAAGAAGGGAGTATTAACGAAATGAAAAAAGTAAGGAACATTTTATGTGTCGTAATAATCCTACATATTATGTCTTTTCTATCCGCATGTGGAAATACTGAACCGGTACAGAACTTGCTTTCCATTCAGGAGACGGAATGGAGTGAGCAGGGCTCTTCAACATATGATCCTATCATATTAAATCCTCTTCAAAAGGGAGATGTGGTATATGATGATCATTTCATAAAGATTAAAGTTAAATCAGTCAATGAAAGCAGAATCGTTCTTGAAATAGAAGGGCATATGGTTGAACCGAATGATGATGGTACGATTAATCTGGATGCCGAGCCTATAGAAAAGCTTGAACTTGACTGTGGACAATCTATTGAATTGGTATCTACGAGCATGAGTTCCGGTTTCAATCTGGTTATCTCATATGAACAAGAATAAAAAGTAATAGTGCATTATATTGGAAGCTAATCGCATACGTTCAAGTTTATATCTATATAACCAAGACATTGTAGAAATACAATGTCTTTTTTATATCCACTTGTGGTCACTGTGACCACAAGTGACCCTTGATGACTTTTATAAAATAATCAGTGAATATCAGCCTAAAATAAGTGTATTTGAGCCTTTTTTATTTTAGAGATGATAAGATAGAAAGGATGAAGCATTTTAGATTGATAAAATCGGCGTTTGTATGAGTGATAGAATTATGAATCCATGGGAAGAAATCAGTTTATCTGATTATGAAAATCATATGAGTCTTTCTTCCGTAAATCAACTTCAGGCTATGAACAAAATGATGAAGTTTCAGTTTGAAGCATATCCGGTAACATCGGCTATTGTATTCGGAGTTGCCGGTGGAAATGGTCTTGAACATGTAAATATGAAAAAGTACAGCAAAATATACGGGATTGATATTAACAATGTATATTTGAATAATGTAAAAAAACGATATTCATTCATGGAGGACATTCTTGAATGTAAAAGGATTGACTTGACTTGTGAACCGGATATGTTGCCGGAGGCAGAACTGGTGATAGCAAATTTAGTAATAGAATATGTAGGACTTGAGCCGTTTAAAAAAAGGAATTCTTAAAACTGGAGCCAGATATGTATCCTGTATCATTCAAATAAATACGGATGAAGAATCTTGGGTTTCTGATTCTCCATATCTTCATTCTTTTGACGGTCTTGATGCTGTACATCATCAGATGGAGGAACAATCTTTGGTAATGGCTATGAATGAAATCGGATTTGATCTGCTAAAAAAGGATGCAATGCCATTGCCAAATGGAAAGAAGCTTGTGATGCTTGATTTTGAACGTTAAATTCAAGTTTAAAGAG
Organism: Lachnospiraceae bacterium NC2008; assembly: GCA_000687675.1. GTDB lineage: Bacteria > Bacillota > Clostridia > Lachnospirales > Lachnospiraceae > NK4A136. Next base: position 10,683 of record JHWS01000019.1, read on the forward strand.
GAGACTCATTTTGAAAAAAGGAATAAAGATTTTGTATTATATTTCAGTTGTAATAAGTGCTTTAGTGGGAGTGTGGCATTTCTTTGTCCCATGGATGTTTCAGTGGTATGACTATCTTCCAATGCAATATGAAAATCTTATAGTGGGGATTGATTATACGAACTATTGCTTTTCGTTGCTACTGTTTGGTTTAAGCACGATGCTAATTGTGTTAGGAAAAAGAGCATTGGCAATAAATCGAGAAATTATTTATTTTTATTTCTTTCTTACGGTGGTTTGGATATTTAGGGCATGTCTTGCCAGTTTTATTGAGCCATGGCCGTTGCAGCCAATTCCAGCGGCTGCGATTGGGCAATTGATTGCTTCAGATATATTAGCTGTAATGATGATAATTGTCAGTGCGAGCTTTATTAAAGAACTTAGGAGAAAATAACAAATTCCAGTTTGTGGAGATGACAAACCATGGTGATAAAATATAGACAAGCAACTTTAGAAGATGCTGACCTTCTGGTCAGTATTTACAATGCAGCATTTTATGAAGATTATTTAAGATATGGTACGTGTCCAGGATATGGACTGACGAAGGGATTGATGGAAGAGTCAATAAGACGGCATCCGAAACATATCATACTTTGTGATAATGAGCCTGTCGGCTGCGTTTCATATACAAAGCTGGACTCGGAAGTATATGAGGTTGCCTGCCTGTGTGTCGTTCCTGAGTTTCAAGGCAAAGGAATAGGAACATCTGCAATTAAATTTTTAAAGACAATTCTTGTGAATTGGAAGCGACTCACTTTAGTAACACCCATTAACAAAACAGAAAACGTAAAGTTTTACACTGAGAAATGCGGATTTCAAATAGTATCTACTGAGATGGACGGCAATGTAGAACTTGCTCGATTTATTATTGAAAGATAACTTCAAGTTTGATAGAGGTATTGGTATGAAAGTATTTATTGTATATTGCCATCCTTCAAAAGATAGTTTTACGAATGATGTATATAAATCTTTTGAACGAGGTTTAAGAGATGCTGGTCATGAGATTTTTATATCTGATTTATATGATATGAATTTTCAAACGGATATGAGTGAAGAAGAATATTTACGAGAAACTTATTACAGAACTGATGGAATAAAATCAAAAGATGTCTTGATTGAACAGGAAAAAATACAGAACAGTGATGCGATTGTGTTTATATATCCTGTATTTTGGACAGAAGCACCCGCAAAGCTTGTGGGTTGGTTTGATCGGATTTGGACAACAGGATTTGCTTATAAACCGGATCCTAAGATGAAGGTTCTTGAAAAAGCATTATTTATTGTCTGTGCAGGAAAATCAATGAACTCTCTCATTGAAACTGGGGAAAAGAGTGCAATGGAAACAGTAATGTTGGGAGATAGAATTCGTGATAGAGCAAAAGAGAAGGAAATGGTTATTTTTGACGGTGTAACTCATTGGAATGAAGAAGCACGAAGTGAGAGTATTCCTCGATATCTTTCCAGGGCGTATGAAATGGGTATAAAATTTTGAGACACTCAAAACTTCAAATTTGTAGAGATCTTTATCTTTGATTAAAAATGAGGAAGACAAGTATGAAAAATGCTTTAATTGAGAATATCGCTAAGGTTCATACCACGGAGATGGGAGTTGGACGTATTAAGAAGAACCTTGGTCTTGGCGATATTGATGCTGTTGAATGGTGCCGCGAAAGAATTCTTGATGTGAATGCCATAATTGAAAGAAATGGAAAAAACTGGTATGTGATGATTGATGATAGTGTTATCACAGTAAATGCAAGCAGCTATACGATAATAACCGCACATAAGGAAAAGAAATAACAGCCTATGGAAAGACCGAATTTAAGAATATTCAGTTAAGGAACTTTTATATATTTGTTTTTGCCTAATCGGTGTATAAACAGGCTAAATGCGTGAAGTCATTAAGTCTGTTTTTTTATATGTTATAGTGGATTTATGAGAAAAGATATTATTATTGCAGTGCAAAGTGATTTTAATTATCTTTTCATATAAAATGCTAATGAAAGGTGACTGTATGAGAAAAATAGGATTGGTTGGGGGGACAGGTCCTGAATCAACCGTAATGTATTATAAAAAACTGAATTCAGAAATCGATAAGCTTACGGATGGGAAGGCAATGCCGGATATTGCTATAGAAAGCGTCAATTTCAGGAAAGCATGGGATTATGTTTCAAATAACAGGTATGATCTACTGACGGATTATCTGGAAGAAAAAATCAATTATCTGATTTCCGGAGGAGCGGAGGTTATTTCACTAACCGCCGTTACTATGCATATGGTTTATGATGAGCTGTCGAAAAGGATCAGTTATCCACTTGTCAGCATTCCTAAAGCGCTTAGTGAAGCTGTGGTGTCAGCCGGAATATCCAGGGCTGGACTTTTGGGAACTGTTTTTACGATGGAACAGGATTTCATGAAAAAAGATCTGATCTTGGAAGGTGTTCAAGTTTTTGTTCCGAATGAGAAAGAGCGCGAACTGATCGGAAAAAGGATATTTGAAGAGTTAGAAAAAGGGGTTATAAAAGAATCTACTTTAGATGAGCTTGTTACTATAATCAACAGAATGAAAGAGAGCGATGGGATAGAAGGCATCATATTGGGATGTACGGAACTGCCGTTAATCCTTAATTCAGGCAATTGTCCAGTAAGGTGTTTTGATGCAGGGGATATACACTTAAAGAAGTTGGTATCTCTGGCTATGAAGTAGAATCATTTATCTTTTAATATAAATGAGTATGACAAAATCGGAGTTTATGGAGGAAAAACAATGCGACGCAGTGATAGAGAGGTTACAAAGTTCTCAGACATAATTGGTCCTGCGTCAAGATTTAGCACAAAATAAAATGAGCAGTTATGCCAGCTAAGCTGCTGGCAAAGACATAACCCTCTCATACAATTTTTCAAAGTCGTTAGGTGACATGTAATCACAATGGCTATGAATCCTAACGGTATTATAAAAGGTTTCAATATACTCAAAAACAAGTCTATATGCATGCTTGAAATTGATGATGTTGAATCTGTTAAGCCATTCTCTTTTTATCAATGAATGAAAAGATTCGATACAGGCATTATCGTAAGGATAACCGCTATGAGAATAGCTTCTCTGCATCTTTTCAGTGGCTTCTCGCCAGGCGTTTGAAACATACTGGCTGCCACGATCAGAATGAATTATAAGAGGTTGACTGATATTGCGGCAAGCTTTAGCTTTATTGATTGTTTCAATAACTGTAGATACTTCCATGGTATCAGCAAGCGTCCAGGCAATGATTTTCCTGGCATATAAGTCCATAACGCAGTTAAGATATACAAATCCATCATGAGTCCAGATATAAGTTATATCTGTGCACCAGACAGCGTTAGGACGTTCGGGATTAAACTGTTCATTAAGAACGTTGTGGAGTTCTTTGCTAAAATCAGAATCTCTGGTAGTAGTTGTCCAAGGTTTAGTCCACTGTGCTCGAATGCCCATTTCACGCATGTACTTACCTACAGTGCGCTGACTTATGGTTTCACCAGATTTACGTAGTGCTTTAGCTATTTTAGGAGCGCCGTAATTCTGCTTTGAATCATCATAGATTTTCTGGATTTTCCTTTTGACAGCTTCTTTTCGCTGATGAGAAGGAGAGA
>JHWS01000020.1 GCA_000687675.1 Lachnospiraceae bacterium NC2008
CCTGTCCAGCGGGCGCTGGTTGGACTTCACCTTGTAAAACCAGCGCTTAGTCTTTCTGGAAAATGTATTCCGCGCTAGGTGACTCATCCACGCTGAGATGGGGGTATACCCCGTAAAGCGCGGAATTAACATTTTCCTACGAAAGACACGCGGGTTTTACAGCGGCTTGCCCAAATGCGCCCTAAAACAGGTGCCAGCCCTAGTTTGCAGCTGCAGCGAGTTTAACGCGGAAAGTTTAGCTCAGGAAAATTTGATGGCCTTAGAAAAACAAGGGAGCGCATGTCACAGCCGAATAATAAGTATGAAGGTAGCCCGCCTGGGGCTGAGATAAAGTAAATAAAAAAGGCAAGGTATAAAACCTTGCCTTAAAAGTTTAACTTTAGTTTAGAATGTGAACTTGTCGCGGAAGAACTCATCAAGCTTGTCGATGGCTACACGCTCCTGTTCCATAGAGTCACGGTAACGAACTGTTACACAGTTATCTGTCTCAGACTCAAAGTCATATGTAATACAGAATGGAGTTCCGATCTCATCCTGACGACGATATCTCTTACCAATATTACCTCTGTCATCAAACTCACAGTTGTAATACTTAGAAAGATGAGCGTAAATCTTCTCTGCACCTTCATTAAGCTTCTTAGAAAGTGGAAGCACACCAATCTTAACTGGCGCAAGTGCTGGATGGAATCTGAGAACTGTTCTCATATCACCGCCCTCAAGTTCTTCCTCATCGTATGCTTCGCAGAGGAATGCAAGTACAACACGGTCTGCACCAAGTGATGGCTCAACTACGTATGGAATGTACTTTTCATTTGTTTCATCATCGAAGTATGTCATATCCTGCTTTGAAACATCCTGATGCTGAGTAAGGTCATAATCAGTTCTGTCAGCGATACCCCAAAGCTCACCCCAACCAAATGGGAATAAGTATTCAATATCAGTTGTACCCTTTGAGTAGAAGCAAAGTTCTTCTGGCTTGTGGTCACGAAGTTTGATATTCTCTTCCTTCATACCAAGTGAAAGGAGCCAGTCACGGCAGAATCCTCTCCAGTACTCAAACCACTCAAGGTCTGTACCTGGCTTACAGAAGAATTCAAGTTCCATCTGCTCGAACTCACGAGTTCTGAATGTGAAGTTACCTGGTGTAACTTCGTTACGGAAAGACTTACCAATCTGACCAATACCAAATGGAAGCTTCTTTCTAGATGTTCTCTGAACATTTTTAAAGTTAACAAAGATACCCTGTGCTGTTTCAGGACGAAGGTATACTGTGTTCTTAGCATCTTCAGTTACACCCTGGAATGTCTTGAACATAAGGTTAAACTGTCTAATATCTGTAAAGTTATGCTTACCACAAGATGGACATGGGATAGCATTTTCCTTGATGTAATCCATCATCTCTTCGTTAGACCATGAGTCTGGAGCTGACTTAAGTGTAAGTCCATGTTCCTTAGCAAAGTCTTCGATTACATTGTCTGCACGGAATCTTTCGTGACATTCCTTACAGTCCATAAGTGGATCAGAGAATCCACCGAGATGTCCTGATGCAACCCATGTCTGAGGGTTCATAAGAATAGCACAGTCTACGCCGACATTGTGTGGGCTTTCCTGTACGAACTTCTGCCACCAAGCTTTCTTAACATTGTTCTTAAGTTCTACACCAAGATTGCCGTAATCCCAAGTGTTTGCAAGACCACCATAGATCTCAGAACCTGGATATACGAATCCTCTTGTTTTAGAAAGAGCAACTATCTTATCAAGTGTCTTCTCCATATTATAACCAACCTTTCTTTATATACTGAATCCTAGTATCTGGTATCGAAGATTCCAAATATTAGCTACCCAGCAAATGATACCTGTGGTATCAAAAATTACTTATATACTACGAAATAGCAACCAGGTGTGCTGGCCTTAACTGTCTGCTTGTCTACATATTCCATACCCTGTGAGTAGTATGTAACCTTAGATGGGCAGCGAACATTCACACCTTCACTAACTATAATAACCTTCTTAGAAGACATATCTGCAAGCTTCTCCTTGCCTACTGTCTTTCCATCCTTTCCAACTACAACAAGTGACCTGTTAAGGTCATATCCAGCAGAAACGCAGCTTCCAAGTGTGCCTACGTAAATCTTCTCTGGCATATAGTTGTTGTATGTTTCAACATCCTTGAATGTCATCTCAAGCATCATAACACCGTTTTCAAGCTTATGATCTCCAACTTTAATTTTACCATCACCATACTGGCCGTTGTAGGCTGTAACTTCAGCATTTACCGCATTCATAAGTTCATCTTCGCTGTAGTATGACTTGTCAAAGCTTTCATACATAACAACTTCAATGGAACCATTGTCCTTAAGAGTGATGATGCTTTCGTTTAATTCCTTGAGTTTACCGCATCCTGTAAGGCTTAATAATAAGCAAAGAGCGGCTGCTATTAAAGCAATTCTTTTTTTCATAATAATCCTCGATTCAGCGGCTACAATACCGCGCAGCGTATATTATAAACAATTAAATGTTAGATTTCAACTATCTTAAGCATTTCTTCGCTTTTGAAAGATGCAGGCATAAGTTGACGTTTTGCCTCTTTAGATATGGTAATAAGTTCCTTCATTACTTCATCTGATACGTTAAATGTATATAATTTCTCAGGTTTTGTATTACCTATAAATTCCAAAGTATATATGGTAGAAGGCTTATAGCGTCTTCTCCACTCTTCCTTTATGGCGAATTCCCCCTGAAGAAAATAGAGCTTAAACTCAAATATTAACTTAACAAGCGAATTAGGAATATCTTCTCTACCAAGAGCTTTCACAGAAGAATAAAGAAGTCTTAAGATATTAAGTTCATCATTAAACTGCCTTGTGTTATATTCCACAACCTCTAAAAAATACATACCGTATAAAGAGGCATCAAGGTCGGCTCTAATTTCAGAAAAGTAATTCTTTATACTGACATCAGTTACAGTAAATGAATCCCTGCCAGCATATAGCTTAAAGTCACCAAAGCAGAATAAATCAGTAGTAGATACATACTTGCTGTTTGGCCTCCTGGCCCCCTTGGCAAATGCACTTATCTTACCACTATCCTTGGTTAGAAGTACTATACGTCTGTCATAATCTCCTACCGGGTCCTGGTGAATCACCATACCGGTAACAAGCTGAAAATCCTGCATTATTTATCGTCGTTCTTATATCCGAAGTTCTTTACAAGGTAGTCACTGTCTCTCCAGTTATTCTTAACCTTAACAAAGAGGTGAAGATTAACCTTGGTTTCCATCATCTTCTCAATATCAATACGGGCATCCTGACCTATCTTCTTAAGCATCTGACCGCCCTTACCTATGATGATTCCCTTATGAGAATCTCTTTCGCAGATGATAGTTGCGTCTATATCGTAGATGCCCTGACCTGATGAAGTCTTTCTATACTGCATCACATCGATAACAACTGCTATACCGTGAGGTATCTCCTTATCAAGAAGACGAAGTGCCTTCTCTCTAATAAGCTCTGCAGCTATCTGTCTTGATGGCTGGTCTGTAATAGTATCTTCATCGAAGAAGTAAGGTCCTTCCTTAAGATAAGAAAAGATTACTTTTATAAGTTCATCAACATTCTCACCCTTAAATGCACTTATAGGAACTATCTCAGCAAAGTCCATAATCTTTCTGTAAGCATCCATAAAGATGATAACGTCGCTCTTCTTTATAGTATCAAGTTTGTTAATTACAAGAACTACAGGAACCTTGGAATTCTTAAGCTTTTCAGCTATAGCCTTGTCACCTTCACCTATATAATCAGAAGGCTCAACAAGCCATAAGATAAGGTCTACATCTTTAACAGCAGATGATGTTGCTCCAACCATATAGTCACCAAGCTTATTCTTAGACTTGATAACACCAGGAGTATCAACGAAAACTATCTGTCCTTCATCTGATGTGTAAACAGTTCTAATCTGATTTCTTGTAGTCTGTGGCTTCTTAGATGTTATAGCTATCTTTTGGCCTATGATTCTGTTCATAAGTGTTGACTTACCAACATTTGGCCTACCAACTATTGCAACAAAGCCTGATTTTTTCATTTCTTCGCTCAATATACTTTCCTCTTAATTATGCAAGTGGCTTAATGTCTTTGAATAAGCCTTCATTTTCTTTAATCTTTCCAGCATTGCCCACTACGCAAAGCACCTTATCATCCATAAATGCCCTGATGTGGCCAGCAAGCTTTCTTATATCTTCTGGCTTGCAGTTAAGCACCTGGTCTCTTTCCTTCTGAAGCTGGTCGTATGTCATACCTGCAAGGTAAAGAGCTGCGGATCTTGCACCTTCTTTATATGGAGAAAGTGGTGTATCCATAGATGATATAGTTCCGATTATGTACTTAGTAAGTGTATCATCATCACAGTCAAAGCTTTCTATATAATCTGCAGCCTGCTCGTAGATCTTAATTGTATTTTCAAGGTTAGGATCTCTGTAAGATACGAAGTAGCAGTTACCATTTCTGTTATATAAACTCATACAGCCGTAAGCGCCGCCCTTAACTCTAACCTCATTCCAGAGATATTCATATCCCATAAGAGTCTTAAGAACTCTAAGGGCACCTGTGTACTCAAGTCCCTTATTCTTAAAGTTACCAGCACGGCATACATACTGAATCATAGCTGAAGAAGTAAATGCCTCGTTCTTAATTTCTGGCTTAGGTAAATCACCGTTTAATGTTATGGCAGAGTCTGATAATAATTCATAGAATGAACTAATTTCATTTGTAGCAAGGTTATATCCTTCCTGATCTGCTGTAATATCTACAAAAAGCTTCTTCTTATCAAGTACAAAGTCTAATAGTAACTTAAGTGAACTAATTAGTTCGTCTGCCTTCTCATCAAAGTTCTCTTCAAGGTCGCAAAGAACATTGTAGAAGTTGATGCCATCAAGGTAGTCAGATACAAGACTAGATTCTGATATATATGACTGAGCTCTTGATGAAGCAAGAACATGTCCTGCGCTTGAATACATAGAAAGATAAACTGACTTATTCTCACTAATAATCTCTTTAAGTCTCTTCTTATCATCAAGCTTAGAATTAAAGAGAATTTCCTTTGCAAGGTCAAATGACTGCTCTATATTGTCGTAGAGGCATTTGAACTTAAGGCCAAATGTTACGCTGTAATCATTGCAATCATCTGCCTTAGCATATTGATTAGCATATACAGATAAGCCACCTGTTATCTTATTAATCTCATATCCTAAGAGGCTGTATGGACGCTTTTCTGTGTCAACACTTCCTACAACAAGTGCAAGTATTGAAAGATAAGGAAGTACATCTGCTGGAAGCTTACCAAGGTCAAACATAAGATTGAGGTAGAGAATCTTGCTTGTAAAGATGTCGTGGTATAAAGCATCAACATCGCCAATCTTCTTCTCTTCGTTAACAATCTTACGAGCCTTCTTACCAAGGTCTTCTCTCTTAAGCTTAGGAATCTTAGCAAGATCTTCTGGCTTCTCACCTTCTGACTGGTACTCTTTAAGAGCCTTGTTATCTTCAATAATCTTCTTAATCTCTTCTTTTGAAAGAGTCTGCTTGTAGGCTTCAAGCTTGTCAGCAAGTGCCTTCTCATTCTCTTCCTGAAGTCCCTTCTTTGGAAGGAGCTGCAAGAATGACTTATGGTTATTATTTAATAAGTAAGTTTCAATTAACTTCTCATAGTAGTCAGTTTCGATGAGACTCTTGAGCTTCTTGAAGACTTCGCCGCACTCGATCATATCAAGTGGCATATTGTCATCATAAAGCCATGAGTCAAATGCATTGAGCCCAAATACAAGTCCCTTTGGATAGTTACCAAAATCTGCTTCTTTATACTTAAATTCTAAGATGTTAAGACCAGCGTAGAGGGCATTCTTATCAAAGCCCTTCTTTACTATGTCTTTAAGTGTATCATTGATTATCTTTTCGAACTTCTCAGCGTCGGCCTCATTGGCATTTTTCGCTACTATTGAGTAGTAAGGCTGGAGGATACCGTTGATATATGAAGAGTAAACTTCTGTACCGATTTCAGCGTCTAAGAGTGCCTGCTTAAGTGGTGTACCCTGGCCCTGACAAAGTGCATAGTCAAGCACCTGGAAGGCATAACCAAGCTCGATATTAGTTGTTTTATCTACAACGTAGTTATATGAAAGATAAGTATTATCCTCTTCTTTTTCGTCGTCAGTAATTGGATAGTAATCCTTTATGAGTTTTAAGCTGTCGAATGGCTGCTGGAATGTAGGATAAGACTCTACTGGAGCACAATCATAATTAGAGAGATAATGCTCGTCGATCCACTTAAGTCTCTCGCCCATATCTCCATCCCCATAGAGATAGATATATGAATTTGATGGATGATAGTATCTCTTATGGAAATCAAGGAAGCCTTCGTATGTAAGATCAGGGATGTTCTCTGGGTCACCGCCTGACTCTACCCCATATGTAGAATCTGGATAAAGAGAGTTCTGGATCTTTCTATCAAGTACATCATCAGGTGAAGAGAATGCACCCTTCATCTCGTTATAAACTACACCATTAATTGTAAGAGGACCATCTTCCTCTTCCATCTCATAATGCCAGCCTTCCTGCTTGAAGATTTTCTCTTCTTTGTAAATGTTTGGTCGGAAAACTGCGTCAAGATATACATGCATAAGGTTCTGGAAATCCTTGTCGTTGCATGAGCAAACTGGATATACAGTCTTATCTGGGTATGTCATAGCATTAAGAAATGTGTTAAGAGAACCCTTAGCAAGTTCGATAAATGGGTCTTTAAGTGGGAACTCCTCTGAGCCGCAAAGCACAGTGTGCTCGATGATATGGGCTACGCCAGTTGAGTCTACTGGTGGAGTTCTAAAACCTATATAGAATGTTTTGTTGTCGTCGTCATTTTCAAGGACAAGGACACGTGCTCCTGTTTTTTTGTGTTTTAAAACAACAACGTTAGAGTTAAGGTCATCACTTCTGCGTTCTTCTATTATGTCGTAGGCTGTAACTAGATTTTTATTCATATGTAATCCTTTCGTATTGGTAAATTGACTGCTCTGGGCAGTGGCCTGCCGCTAGGCGGGCAGGTTCGCCGTTAGCTGTTGGCCGCCGCAGCGGCCCATATGCTAACAATTGAGTAAATCGTATGAGACCGTTTGCCGCCAAAGCGGCGTATGCCAGCAGCCTCGTAAATCGTAAAATTATTTAGCTGGTCGTACCGCGCAGCGGTACACCCCCTCTGACTAACGCAGTACCGCGTAGCGGTACGTTATAATTTTGTCCCGTGCAGCGGGACAAACCGACAGTTAAATTGAAAAAGACATAAGCGCCAAGTTGGAGATGTTAATCTCCTGGATTGTTAAATCCTCTGCCCCATGTTCTTCTACGTAATCTATAAACTTATCAAATTTGTAATTGTAGAGCTTGTATGCATCCTTGTAAGGTGCTGCAAATCTAACCTTAAGCTTTAATCTTTTATATGTTTCATATACGAGATTGTCAGGCTTTATCTGAAGCAGATGATCCTGAAGCACTACCTTCTCTGGAAATTCCAATGATGGATCAAGTGTCTTCATTTCTCTTAAAATATAGATTCTAAGTATCGACTGAAACTTAAAAGGAACCCTTTCATGCATAAGTAGTTCCTCGTAAGAATATCTGGCACCTATCTGAGTAGATGAGAAGTCTGCAATTACATATTTAAAATCATCTTTATTCATATCATTCATATAATATATCCTAATATTTATTCACTACTAAGCGTAATCAGCTGCGTAATATATATACAATTATTATACTTCTTCAGCTGCATCAATATATTCAAGGCATCCTTTGGATATATCAATAGCTTCCTTAATCTTATTAATAGAGATACCGCTTTCATCGTGAAGTTCCTGGATAGTCGGCTTTCTTGTATATGTCTCTTTAAATGCCTTGGCTTTGTCAGTAACTTTAACTACAAGTGAAAGGGCCTTGGAAGCCTTGTCAGATTCTTCAAGTTCTGTAGCTGCGTACTCTTCCATGGCATTCATAATATTCTTAACTATAAGAGCGTCAGCATCTTCAGGTGTGTCTACGCACTCAAGCATATCGATAGCTATAGCAAGTGCTACGTTACCCTCACCGATTAGGTCAGATATAGAAACCTTGCCACCTGCATAAAGCTTAGCCATATCAACTATAGGACTAAGATATGCGTTCATAAGCTTGGTTTTAGCGTCGACTTCTTTATTGATTGCCCCCATAAGGAAGGCACGCTTAGCACCGTCGTCTACAGGTTCGATATCTTTAAGCTCATCTAAGTATAACTGGAGGTAGTCGATGTCCTCACGGCTAAGGTACTCTTCGTCTTCCAGTGGTTTATCGATACCGATGTGGTTATTTACCAGGTACTCCTCGATCATGCCACGCTGGTTATCATCTAGGTTATCAAAGATTTCGCCTATTTGTTCTTTTGTAACATAGCCCCCATTATAGAAGGCCGCATCTTTTAATTCATTAAGTTTCTTTAAAAATTCTTCCATGATTATTTCCTTTATGTCCTGCCCCCTGACGGGGGCAGGACGGG
>JHWS01000021.1 GCA_000687675.1 Lachnospiraceae bacterium NC2008
AATTTTCCTAAGCTAAACTTTCCGCGTTAAACTCGCTACAGCTGCAAACTAAGGCTGGCACCTGTTTTAGGGCGCATTTGGGCAAACCGCTGTAAAACCCGCGTGTCTTTCGTAGGAAAATGTTAATTCCGCGCTTTATAGGGTAAATCCCTACCAAGAAGTGGATGAGTCACCTAGCGCGGAATACATTTTCCAGAAAGACTAAGCACTGGTTTTACAAGGTGAAGTCCAACCAGCGCCCGCTGGACAGGTGCTTGCCTTAGTAAGCAGCTTTGCTCAGACAGTAACTGCGGAAAGTTTAAGGAAAATTTGTTATGGCCAAAGAAAAATATAGGGGCTTGTCAATGGCTTATATGAGCCAGCTATAGGCTGCAGAGAGGGCGGAATAAGGTATTGAAGCGGGAGGCAGGGGAGAGTCAATTAGCAAATGGTACAATGTTGATACAAAAAGTGGTGCAAAACGACTAAAAATAGAAAATTAAGGGAAAATATTTAAATTGTGTTGACAATTCATGTTATGGTGCTATAATTAACTCATAACAAAGAGATGAGGTGATAAAAAAACAGCAAACCTGCTGATTAATATAGATGGTTACATAGCTATTGATTATGACCAGATATGGAAAGAGAGGTATGGTCCACCAGAATGAGATGTAAGGTGCTAGGTAGATGAAAATCTTGCTTTTAGTACAGGAAGTTTGGAAGCAGAAGATGTATTCGAGTTCCGAATAATGTGTAACAAAATTTTATTACACAGGTATTTATACCAGGAAATAAGGGAAGACTACAGTAAATGCTTTTGATTACAAGTAAATATTGAGCCGTGAAACTAAATGGAGTAACGGGTACGTAACTATAGGAGGTACGGTGCGTTGAACACCAACAAGAAGTAGGAAAGCCTTTGTAAATGAATCGGTTTGCAGGGGCTTTCTTTTTGCGTATATCCTTGCTTTATTTGGCATATAATGATATCATTTTGTCCGTAGTATTGTTATGTAAACAAAGTATTAAATATAGATATAAGGCTTGCCTTTAAAAGCAGGCTCCGGAGGAATGATAATGGGTGATAATGAAGATATAAAGAGAAAGAACAGGCATAAAAGAAGGGTAAGAAATCAGATTATTTCTTATATCATATTGCTTCTTCTTATTTGCTTAATTGGATTTTTAGGATATAAGGGTATAAAGCTACTTGTAAGTAAAATTAAAAACAATGCTGAAGTTCCGGTGGAAGTTGCAACTGTAGCTGATTCTTCTGTTTCAGAGGATCAAGTTCCGGTTATATCAACACCAGAATATGAAGACCTCCCAGATGTGTCTTCTAATGATGCTGGGGTATCAGAAAATAAGGTTGAGGATACTGCAGCAAGAGCATATATTGATGGCCTTACAACAGAGCAGAAGGTTGCAAGTTTGTTTATTGTTACACCTGAAAGTATTACTGGTGTTAATACTGCAACACAGGCAGGAGAAGGAACAAGACAGGCACTGACAGAGAATATGGTTGGTGGTATTGTTTATGCATCTAAGAATGTAAGCAATTCTCCTGATTTTAAGGCTATGGTTTCAACTACAAAGAGTATGTACTCTGAATTATATGGATGTGACCTTTGGGCTGTAGTTAATGAGGAAGGTGCAGTTAATACTATTGCTGGTTATGCAAGTGGCGTAACAGCACAACAGGCTGCTTCAGAACTTGGCTCTAGCGGTGATAATAATAATGCTTACACAGCATATGTTGATATAGCAACAACATTATCAGACTATGGTATAGATGTAGATATGGCTCCTGTTTGTGATGTAAGTTCTAATCCACAGGGCTTCATAGGAAACAGATCATTTTCTTCTGATGCAGATATAGCTTCATCTATGGTTAAGAGCGCTGTAAGCGGTCTTAATGATAAAGAAGTTATGGCATGTCTTTCTTCTTTCCCAGGCCAGGGAGAAGCAAATACAAATCCTGCTAATGGAGTTTCTACTATAGATAGAAGCATAGATGACTTAAAGACAACAGAATACCTTCCATTCCAGGCAGGTATAGATGAAGGCGCCTCTATGGTTATGATGTCTAACGTTATCGATGCTATGGCATCAGATGAATCAGTACCATGTTCAATGTCTAAGAAGGTTATTGAATCTCTCAGAACTGACTTAGGATTTGAAGGTATCGTTGTTTCAGGTCCTCTTGATGACAAGGCTATTACAGGACAGTTTAGCCAGGGAGATGCAGCTGTTAATGCTATTAATGCAGGCTGTGATATGATATTTAGACCGGCTAACTATAAGGAAGCTTACGAAGGAGTTCTTGCAGCAGTTAATGATGGAACAATTTCTGCAGAAAGACTCGATGAAGCTCTTATGAGAATATACAGTAAGAAATTTCAATAATAATATAAGATAATATATAGCCACAAACCTATAGAAACACTGGGGTTGTGGCTTTTTTATGCGCAGAGGCGTGTAAGAAAATTAAATTATAAAAAAACTTAAATTTTTTGTTGACATGGTTATAAGCCTATGCTATATTATTACTTGTCCGCGAGATACGGACAAAATGCGACAGTGGTGCAGTTGGTAGCACGCGACCTTGCCAAGGTTGAGCTCGCGGGTTCGAGTCCCGTCTGTCGCTCTCAAGTATCTGAGTAAATCAGATACTTTTTTTTATGACAAGGAGTAAAGTATCATGGACAAATTAAAACCAAAGTTGTTTTCGGTAATGAAAACATATACTAAGAAACAGTTTGCTACAGATGTGGTATCAGGTATTATAGTTGCTATTATAGCCTTACCATTATCAATAGCTCTTGCTCTTGCATCAGGTGTAGGCCCACAGGAAGGTTTATACACAGCTATTATTGCTGGATTTATAATCTCTTTCCTTGGTGGATCTAGAGTACAGATTGCAGGTCCAACGGCAGCATTTGCAACTATGGTTGCAGGTATAGTTGCAGTTAACGGTATGTCAGGTCTGGCTACAGCAACTATTCTTGCTGGTATCTTTCTTGTACTAATGGGAATATTTAAATTTGGTAGCCTCATTCAGTACATTCCAACTACCATTACAACAGGTTTTACATTTGGTATTGCAGTAACTATAGTAGTAGGACAGATTAAGGACTTTCTTGGACTTACATTCAAGAACACTCCTATAGAAACAATAGATAAGCTTAAAGAAGTTGCCAGCTGTATAGGAACAACAAATAAGTGGGCTCTTATAGTAGGTATTGCTTCACTAATTATTCTTTTTGCTTGGCCTAAGAAGCTTAATATGATTCCGGCTTCACTTGTAGCTGTTATCTTGGCTTCTGTTGCAGTTGCTTATTATAAGCTTCCAGTAAGTACAATTGGTGTGAAGGCAGATGGTAGTGTTAACTATACAATATCAGCTTCACTTCCTCATTTTGTGGCGCCAGATTTCTCACCTGCGATGATTAGAAAGATGCTTCCAGATGCATTTACAATTGCAGTGCTTGCAGCTATCGAATCATTACTTTCATGCGTTGTATCTGACGCTATGATAGGTTCAAAGCATCGTTCTAATATGGAACTTGTGGCACAGGGCTGTGGTAATGCTGCATCAGCTTTATTTGGTGGTATTCCAGCAACTGGTGCTATAGCCCGTACAGCTGCCAATGTTAAGAATGGCGGTCGTACACCGATAGCAGGTATGGTACATTCAGTAGTACTTCTTTGTATCATGGTATTCCTTATGCCATATGCTTCACTTATTCCTATGCCTACTATAGCTGCAATTCTTTTCCAGGTTGCTTATAACATGAGTGGTTGGAGAACAGTAGCTCACCACTGTAAGGCATCACCTAAGTCAGACATATTTGTACTTTGGCTTACCCTTATTCTTACAGTATTCTTTGACCTTGTAGTTGCTATAGGTATTGGTCTTGTTATTGCATCACTTCTCTTTATGAAGAGAATGGCAGATGTTACAGATGTACATGGCTGGATATATAAAGATCAGCTTGATGAGGAATCAGATGTTGATAATATCAACCTTAAGACAGTTCCAAAGAACACAAGAGTATTTGAAATCAATGGACCTATGTTCTTTGCTGCATCTGAAAAGTTCCTGGCTGTAATTGATTCTACAGAAGAGGATATACTTATTATCCGTATGAGAAATGTTCCTGCAGTAGATGCTACAGGTATACTTACTCTTGAAAAGATATATGAGAAATGCAAGAAGGACAATGTAAAGCTTATCTTCTCACATGTTAACGAGCAGCCTATGAAGGCTATGGAAAAGAGTGGATATGTAGAAAAGATTGGTAAAGAGAACTTCTGTGTTAATATTGACGCTGCTCTTGAAAGAGCAACCAATATGAATAAGTAACATTTGTCTATATTGCATAATATAAATCCACCTTTCCTAAAAAAATACTCAAAAATGCAAATTGTTTTTTGTGTATTGTGATGATAACATTCATAATGATGAATTTCGGATAACATCTTTTTATGAAAGGTTTAGACATGATAAAGAAAGAAGTTAGTATTACAAAAGAATACGGAGCAGATATTATTCCTTACCTTGTTCAGTCTGCTTGCCACTATGACTCTTCACTTCATCTTATTGACGGAGATAAGAATATTAATATGAAGAGTATTATGGGAATGACAATACTTGATCTTAGACCAGGTAAGAGCCTTAGCATAGTTGGTGAAGGCCAGGATGAGGAAAAGGCAGTTAACGATATAGCTGTTTGCTTCCAGTAAGAATTGTTTTAATAAGAACTTATAAGAACACTTAAGATAAAACTTAAGTGTTCTTTTTTCTTATAATAAGGTTTATGATTAGGAAAAGATATGACATCAAGAGGAGATAATTATGGCTCATAAAGTAACAAAAAGTGATATCCAGAAGATGGAAGAAGAAATAGATAGAAGAAAGCATATTGATAGACCAAGATTACTTGAAGCTGTTAAAGAGGCTAGAGCTCAGGGGGATCTTAGTGAGAATTTTGAATATTATGCTGCTAAGAAAGAAAAGAATAAGAATGAAGCCCGTATCAGGTACTTAGACCGTATGATAAGACTTAGCGAGGTTATAGATGACAGCCATGAAGAAGGTCAGGCAGGAATAGGTGATGAGGTTACTGTTGTATTCGAAGAAGATGGATTTGAGGATACATATATATTAGTAACAACTATGAGGGCTGATTCTCTTAAAAACTACATTAGTATAGAGTCTCCCATTGGAAGAGCAATTAAGGGAGCTAAAGTAGGAGATAAGGTTAAGGTAGTGCTTGATAATAAGTCAGAATTCTTCGTTACTATAAAAAAGATATGCAAAAGTGACAAAGACGTAGACATAGCATCATTCTAAGCTTTGCTTCAAGTTTCAATATCATAAAATGTTGATAACGCTCGTTCAATTGGCGAAATTCCACAATATCTAGCGGTTGACATAAATACTAGCTAAATTTAATATTATAATGTATATTTGTGCTTATTGCGCGATTAGAGTATAGGTTATGATATTAACATTTAGAGGGTATAAAAAGTTAATAGGAAGTATAAAAATGAGAATAAAGATCTCAGGCTTTGTTTTGCTATCTTTATTCTTTTTTGTGTGGACTTCTATGCCTATAGTATCATCAGCGGACAATTATACTGCAGATGATTTATGTGAGATTCTTGTTAAATCTAATATGAGAAGTACCCCGTCTAAAGATGGTGGGGTGGTTACCAAGGTTCCTGAGGGGGCTATTGCCATAGTGTTAAATGATGATAATAGCGACTTTATGGAGATTAAATATGGTGACAGCGTTGGATATATATTTAGAGGCTGCGTATCAGTTAAGAAACCGCATACAGTAGATGAATATAATAAGCAGTTTGGTCAGGCCAGCTCACTTGGGAAACGTGATAACAATACTGCCAAAGCACCTGCTTCTCCTACTTCGCCTGTAGCGGAGAACCCAGTTGTCTCTACTGCAGATACAGAAAGAGCTAAAACGCTAGAAACTGGAACATATATTATTCGTAAAGATACTGCTAATACTATAGAAGAAAAGGCAGATAATAAAGAAAAAATAGAGGATAACAAGGCTAGCATACATGCAGATAATAAAACTGAACCTGAGAAAAAGCAGGTATCAGCAGGGGTATTTATAGGAAATACTACAGGTGGAAGTATGGTATCAGGCAGTAGCCCTAGCGTACCAAGCTCTACATCTGCTATGTGTCAGGGAAGCGTTATTACAGCTCTTAAGCTTCGTAGCGGACCAGGTACATCATATTCTCAGATATCATCTATTCCTAGTGGGGCTACCATAACTGTTATAGATGAAGGACAAGACGGCTTCTATCATGTTAAATATAACGGTCAGGAAGGATATGCTTATTCTAACTGTGTTAAGGTAAGTGGACAGGTGGCTTCTAAGGAAGAAAGCAGTTCTTCAAGTGTACAAACAGCCTCTTCAGGAGAAGGTGGGTTACTACTTGCAGGGACCAGAAGAAGCAGTGTTAAAGCTGAGCCTGCTGAAAATATTAATTCAGTTAATAATTCTAATCTTTCATCTAAACCAGAAGCTGAGACTACATCTTCATTAACTAAGAATTTTTCATATGAAATATCAAAAAGAGCAAACATGAGAAGCCTTCCAAGTAAGGAAAGTGGTAAATTAACTACTATTCCTACAGGGGCTGAAGTTGTTGCTCTTGGTAAGTCTAAAGACGGCTATACTCTTGTTCAGTACAATGGTATGGAAGGATATGTTCTGGAAGAACTTGTTACAGAGGGAGTTAACGTAGAACTTACTGCAGACAATGCAGTACTATTTACTATTACAGCCTATTGTCCATGTGCCAAATGCTGCGGATCATACAGCCCAGAGGTTAGAGGCGGTGAACCTCATACTGCCACTGGAACAGTTCCTTGTCAGGGACGTACAATTGCAGTTGACCCAAGTGTAATTCCATATGGAACAAGGGTTACTATAGAAGGTTTAGGAACATTTACAGCTGAAGACTGCGGTAGCAGCGTAGATGGTGAACATATTGATATTTACTTTGAAAATCATGAGGATGCTGTAGCATTTGGCGTAAAGCGTCTATATGTAAGCATAGCAGAGTAAAGGAACAGGTGCACATAAGTGGCGGATGATATAGTGATAATGGCTGTTAGCGATGATCACGGCTTAGAGGGTTTTAAAGAGGCTTATGATAAGGCTGTGAAGCTATATGGTCATATTGATTATGTTCTACATGCTGGAGATGTAGAATATCATGGTAATAAGTACTACGAAGATATATGTAAGTGCCCTTTTATTGTTGTAAGAGGGAATAATGACTACAATGACAATCCATACGACAGAGAGTTTACTATAGGAGGAAAGAGGTTCCTTCTAACTCATGGTCATAAGTATGGTGTCTATATGGGAGTATCTAATCTTTTCTATACTGCAAAGGAAAAGAATGTTGATATGGTAGTTTTTGGTCACACTCACAAGGCTTATTATATGGAACACGAAGGTGTTCATATACTTAATCCAGGTAGTTTAACCCTTCCAAGAGGTGGAAGAGAAGGCACTTTTGCGGTGATCTTTGTTAAAAATAACAAAATTTCTGTTAATCATATTGTGCTAAGTTAGTAAAAATAGATTAAATTGTTGAAAGCCAGGTAGGGAATAATATATAATATTCTTGCTTGGCTTAAAGTTTATCTGCTTATAAATTTGCTCGTTTTTAGCGAGTTATTGGGAGAGTTAAGGCTAATATAGGTCGGCATTATTACTAACTATGAGATGAGGGGGATTTTTCAAGTGAAAATCTGTACTAATTGTGGAAGCAAATTAGGTAAAAAGGACAAATTCTGTGACAAATGTGGTAGTTCAACATTTGCAGAAGTATCAAATAAAGCAAAGTTTTGCCATAATTGTGGTTCCGTTATAGAAGGAAAGGCAAAGTTCTGCGCTAAATGTGGTAAACCAGTAGAAAATGGTATATCACTGGCATTTCTCGATGAAAAACCAGGCGCGCCAGTCAATGCGGATTTGGATTTCTTAAAAACTCCTGAACAGCTTGCAGCAGAGCAGGCGGCAGCTGGGAATGGTACTCAGTTCTCTGTTATGGAGTCTTATGATGAGGATTCTCTCAATACTCAGGAAAAACTTGATTTTGAAACAGCAAGTCTTGAGAACATCCGTAAGGAACTTGAGGCTAGAAAGGCAGAAATCGAACTTCTTGTAAAACAGCAGGAAGAGAAGGCTGCTAAGGTTGAAGAGCTTAAAAAACAGGATGAGATAGAAAAAGAAGAAGCTAGAAAGCGTCAGGAAGAAGAAGAAAGAAGACGTAAAGAGGAAGAAGAACGCCTCAGAAAAGAAGAAGAGGAAAGAAAGAAGAGAGAAGA
>JHWS01000022.1 GCA_000687675.1 Lachnospiraceae bacterium NC2008
TCTCTCCTTCTCATCAGCGAAAAGAAGCTGTCAAAAGGAAAATCCAGAAAATCTATGATGATTCAAAGCAGAATTACGGCGCTCCTAAAATAGCTAAAGCACTACGTAAATCTGGTGAAACCATAAGTCAGCGCACTGTAGGTAAGTACATGCGTGAAATGGGCATTCGAGCACAGTGGACTAAACCTTGGACAACTACTACCAGAGATTCTGATTTTAGCAAAGAACTCCACAACGTTCTTAATGAACAGTTTAATCCCGAACGTCCTAACGCTGTCTGGTGCACAGATATAACTTATATCTGGACTCATGATGGATTTGTATATCTTAACTGCGTTATGGACTTATATGCCAGGAAAATCATTGCCTGGACGCTTGCTGATACCATGGAAGTATCTACAGTTATTGAAACAATCAATAAAGCTAAAGCTTGCCGCAATATCAGTCAACCTCTTATAATTCATTCTGATCGTGGCAGCCAGTATGTTTCAAACGCCTGGCGAGAAGCCACTGAAAAGATGCAGAGAAGCTATTCTCATAGCGGTTATCCTTACGATAATGCCTGTATCGAATCTTTTCATTCATTGATAAAAAGAGAATGGCTTAACAGATTCAACATCATCAATTTCAAGCATGCATATAGACTTGTTTTTGAGTATATTGAAACCTTTTATAATACCGTTAGGATTCATAGCCATTGTGATTACATGTCACCTAACGACTTTGAAAAATTGTATGAGAGGGTTATGTCTTTGCCAGCAGCTTAGCTGGCATAACTGCTCATTTTATTTTGTGCTAAATCTTGACGCAGGACCATTACCTATATTCTCACAAAAAGAATCAATCTTTCTATCATTATCAGCATTCACTCTCGTCTTTGGATCAATGAAAATCATTTCTCCCGCAAATTTCTCTATCCCTATCATCTTCTTAATCCTATCAAATGCCTTCTCTGCACCATTACCACTCTGGCAGGCAAATACGAATATCTTCTTTCCACTCATTTTATCCTTCTGATCACTAAGGAAAGTACAAATCGGAGGAGCCGGACGGCTCGCCCATACAGGGAATCCAATGATGATATTATCATATTTATCGGGATCAAATTCATATGGCTTTAATACTGGCCTTTCACCCATCACAGCACTCTTTCCACCCCACAGAAACTTCTTAGCACCCTTGTCCGGATATGCCTTATCAGGTTCAATCCTGATCACATCCGCACCAAGCTTTGCAGCCATCTTCTCTGCAATCATCTCACTATTTCCAAGCATAGAATAATATACTATAGCTGTATTCATCTTATTTCTCCTTCAAAATCTTCTTAGCCTTATTGCACCATCTCAGATACGCTTCATAAGTCTCAATTCCAAACATAACTGTCAGATAAAAATGGAGATGGTCCTCCTGATCCAGAACCTTTTCCAGATTCTCCTTATAGATCTTAAGTAACTCAAGATTACCCTTAACCTGTTCCTCAAAGATTTCGATATTTCGGATCGTCACACTTCTATCTTCTGAACCACCAAAGTACATTTTAAGAAGCGTCTCATACTTGAGATCATTTGTTGCCTTCTCATCATTTAACCATGTCTTAAGAGTATCCTTGCCCTTCTTGGTTATCTGGTAAAAAATCTTCTCACGACCACTGCTAACATCCGCTTTCTTACGCTTTACAAGTCCCTGCTTTTCCATATCACTTAGTGCAGGATAAATACTTCCAAAGCTTCCTTTCCAGAAAAAGCTGATTGCACCATCTATCTGTTTCTTTATATCGTATCCTGTAAGATCCTCATGTGCGAGAAGTCCAAGTATCACAACATCTATCTTTCTGTCTTTAGCCATTTTTCATCTTCTCCAAGTCCATTTATATGATAGAGCCTTCTTCGGACAGCCATCCACACAGGCTCCACACTGTATACATTCTGTACTTTTTAAAATGTTGCTATCAACTACCATCTGCCTTACATCTAGTCCCATTGAACAAGCCTTATTACACATTCCGCAGCCAACACATTTATCCTTTTCAACCTCGATATGAAGTTGAGGCAGATGCAGAAGTCT
Source organism: Lachnospiraceae bacterium NC2008 (assembly GCA_000687675.1). GTDB lineage: Bacteria > Bacillota > Clostridia > Lachnospirales > Lachnospiraceae > NK4A136. The sequence goes on from JHWS01000022.1 coordinate 2,065, forward strand.
TCCAATCGTACTACCGATTACCATGAATGGTGCCATCCAACAGATATAATGACAGGCAGCTCTCCTACCATGAATTAACGCCGGAAAAACTAACAGCATAACTACTCCATAATATATCACATAGTTATAAATGCACGAAACTGAAATGCCATGGTCAGTCATATAAAAAGGATTAATTGTCACGTCATTTTTCCCGCATGTATATGTTACAACCACAGCTATTATCCACAATGTCCATATCACATATTTGATTTTATCTCTCTTACCCTGTTTTGCTGGATCATCCTTAACCCTCATGGCACATTCCTGAAGACCACCAGCTGGACAAAGATAACCGCACCACGCTCTTCCCAGAAACATCGATAGTATAAGCATCAAACAGAATACAATAAAACTTCCGTTAACTATATGCTCCATAGCCGCATTGATTATAAGGTATGGAGAGAAATACCATATAGTAATAGGGAAAGCCAGAAACGAAATCAGCAGTATACACTTTCTCACTTTTTGCCTCATAAACTCCACGCTCCTTCTCTTTTAAATATATCGTTTCGATATATCATTTTGATATATTCTATATCAGCTTTATTTTTTTGTCAATAAAACTGAAATAAACCTATTTTATTGCCCAGAATCCAGCCTGCATGTAGGATACCCATAAAATGTTTACTGATTTAAAACCGGCATTCTTTAAAATCTCAAGATGCTGTTCAATAGTTATAGGAAACATTTCAGTTCCTCTTCTTGCCTGATGAGCTTTAACTCCTTCTGGTGTCCATCCATGATCTAAGAGAAATTGTCCCCAACGCTTTAATGCTATGGCTTCGCTTTCTTCGGATGACATCATAATGTTTTCGAAAGTCATAAAGATTCCATCTTCTTTCAGAGCCTCATAACATTTTTTTACAGCTATATTGCGAGACTCTATGTCATAATAATGATGGCTCTGAATAGCGGTCACAATATCGAATTCATTTGTATATGAAAGTGCATCAGATGCGACAGTGTTAAAACGGATATCCTTTCCGCTTAGCTTTTCCTTTGCTATCTCCAGCATACCTTCAGACGGATCGCATAGTGTAAATTCGATATCAGAAATCTCACTTAGTGCTCTTAAAGCCAAAGTACCTGTACCGCAGCCAGTGTCGAGCCATTTTACCTTTTCTTTACTTTCCAGGATTATCATTTTAGCCACATCAATAACCTGACCGTGGAATTCTGAATAATACGGTAGTACATTTGTAATATTTGCATCATAAATACTTGAATTATACGAAGATGTATTATCTTTCATCATAGAACCTCCCCTAATCTTGCAAATAATCAGTGTTAGAGTTTATTGTTTCAATCGCATGTTATTTATTCTTGTGTGCCAATTTGTTCAGGGACAGGAAGATCGTACCAACAGCAAACATCATAAGATAAAACACAGCGCCAATAATTAGCGCATCCGAGATGCTGACTTCATCCGGCTTGAAAAATCCGTAAACAAAACTGCCTCTGAATTTTCCGAGAACAAAATCAAACAAGAGGTATAAGAGCATAAGCACAGGTGTTATCAATAGTTTCTTTGTGGCCTTACCTTCGCGGTCATTGAAGAAGAGGATATAACACAAAATAAACAGCACCGGCGACAGCACATGAAGATAGAAAAATGCTCCCTTGAAATTCATATGATATGCGCCCGACAAGCTGCCCATGCAGATAGCAAATACAAAGAATATCCCTACTGAGATATTTCTGTAGAACACACCGGGAACACTTTTTTCACTAAGATTCAAAACACCGTCAGCCACCAGCAGTATACCTCCAAGAGTGTTAGAAATGCAGGTGAATTCAACAAGATATTCAGGAATCGGCAAGTATCCTATCAATACGGCAATTAGCATTGATATACCAATGACCATCTTGATACAGGCGATAATCTTATTGTTCTTTGTCATGTTACTCATATCCAAAATCCCCCTCTGTATTCCAGTTACACGTTCTTAAAGAACTCTTTCGTCCGTTTACATACATCGATCATCGTTTCATCTGATGGTAAATGTTTGCTGTCTATTTCTACCGTAGTTACAGATCCGGCAAAGATTTCTCTTGCTTTACGGAATACTCTGCTTGCTGGAAAGAATATGTCATTTTCCGATGCAATTATGAGAAGCGGAGATGTAAACGATATCAGTTCATTCTTTTTATATTCCCTGGGCGGCCTCATCTCCATCTTATAAGATGACATCATAATATCGAAGAATTCTCTCCATACCGGATTACCTTTTCCGCCCATAGATTTAATCACTGCGTCAAGTGTTTTCACAGAAGGACTAAAATAGTATTTCATAAACGGAACGACCATCTTGCCCAGCATAGGCAGGATTGGTCCATGCGCTATTCCTGACGGGACCAGAAGCAAGGCGCTCCTAACCATCTTCGGGTACCTCTTGGCAAATGAAAGAAACATGGCAGAACTGTATGAAGATACTGCAAAGGATATTCGTTCTTCATTGTAATAATCCAGTACTTCCTTGATCCACAGTCCGTATTCATCCTTCTTACTGCTTATATTCCTATATGGATCACTTTTACCGGGCATCCCGATCACATCGGGAGCAATAATACTGTATTCCTCTAGCAACGGAAGAAACAGTTTCAAATTCAATGTTGTAATCCCATTTCCTCCATGTATTGTACATATCCTTGGCTTTTCCGGATTTCCAACGAGAAGGCAATGGGTTTGACCGAAAGAAGTATCAAAACAGGCTTCCGAGTAAGGAACGTCAAGCGATGCAAGAGTCTTATCATAAAACTCATGCATCTTTTTCACGCTGTTTTCATTTTTATAAACGAATTTTCCTTTTTTCACATTGCTCATATTACGTTATCCCGATAAATTCGAATTTAATGCTTATCGTTTCTTTTTAGCCTTATTTTCCCAGTCATATGTTCTACAACAAGTTTGTAAACTGTTGTTCGAGGCATGACAGCCTTATTGAATGGAAAATGCTCCATGTGATAATGCTTCATTAAAATACACAAGGCATTATACTTTTCTTCATCAGGTATCATCTCGATATGTCCATGCCCAATCACACTTTGATATTCCATTGTGCAGCTTCCACGTTCAATTTCCGATACCAAATTATGTTCACAATCCATTTCAAAACTTGCCCGATTATCTTTTGCAATTAGTTTGAGTTTTGTTCCCTCTGATGCTCCATGGAAATATAGTTCTAAATTATTATCCTCTGTAATATTGATTCCAAAGTTAAGTGGCAGTATATATGGATAATCCTCATCATTCAAAGCAAGTCTGCACACATCACATTTTTCAATTATTGCAATTTAGTGTTAGCATCTAAATAGTACAAAACGAAATGAGATATCCCCTTAAGCTATTGTATAATCTAGAAGAGGAGGAACTCATTATGTCTCGTCAAAAAATTCATCACACCAAGCAGTTCAAGTTGGATGCTATCAACTATCGTAAGGAGCATCCTGATCTTACACAAGTTGAATGCGCCAAGAATCTAGGTATCGGTGTTAGTACCCTAGGCCGTTGGGAATCACAGTTTAGGGATAACGACGGCGATATTCCGGTTATTGGCTCCGGTAGTTATGCTTCAGAGGAGGCGAAAGAAATCGCTCGTCTCAAGCGTGAACTCCGTGATACTCAAGATGC
>JHWS01000023.1 GCA_000687675.1 Lachnospiraceae bacterium NC2008
CTACAAAGGCTCATAGTGTCCTCAATGGATTTCTTCATTGTCTCCACTATTTTGCCTTCTGGAAGTCCAAAAGCTATTTCTATGCCTTCGAAAGCATATCTATCAACATTCTCATAGCTTTCGGCAAGCCCTTCGTAAACTTTATCTCTAAGCGGTTCAAGACCAGTTTCAATATCCTCTTCGAGGTTGTTTTCTTTTTCTTCAAGCTTTTCTACTCGCTCTTTTATTTCTGCTTCTTGTTTTTTTAGATGCCCTAAATTCTTGTTCTTGATTCTACTCTGCTCATCTAAAGAGTTTATGTATTCCCGCTTTTCCTTTCCTAGCGCCTCTAATCTATCATTTTCCGCCTTTTGAGCTTCTGCTTTGTCCATTTCTGCTTCAACGGCTGCTTTAGCGTTGCTGTACTCGATATACTGTTTCTTGTCCATATCATGATTGAGTCCCTTTTCTGACCGCTTGATTTCAGCTTCTATCTCAGGATATAGCTCATCAAGCTGCTTTTGAATGGCATCATGCATTATTTCTTGAAGATTTTTTAAGGAATCCCTTGTAAACACCTTGGTTTTAGCCACTTGTTTCTGCAATCCATGCGTATATCCTTCTGCTACCGGCACCCCTACAATGTGCATGTGTGGGCTTGATTCATCATAATGAACCACCGCAGAAGCAATCTTAAAGCCTGGCATTTGCTCCTGCAGTAATTTAATCTGTGCTTTCATGACCTCATCCATCTTAACTTGGTCTACCTCATGTTCTTTCCAGAATTTATGGGCTCCCACTTGAATTATCATTTCTGCAGCAACATCACTTCTGCTATCTGAGACATGCTGAAAATAGTCTTCAATCTGTCTATATGGCTTCTGGTTCTCATTATATTCCTCAAGAACCTTGTCAAATTCTTCGTGATATACTGATTTGACATCTTCAAGAATTGATCCGGATCCAATCAATATGCTGATCTGATCTCTATCGTATCCTTCTTTCAGTTTCTCATAGTCTCTTAAATTGTGCTTACTAACCCTTCCAAGTGTTTGAGCTGAACTAATTGCATGTTTTTTGGAAGATAAATGCAAGCTATAACTTATACTTACTTGGCTCACTTCAAAGCCTCCTTTGCCTTTAATTTTTATTTTAATATGGCAACAAGATTTAATTTAATGGCAAAGTGAAGTTTTAATATAACTCCCTATGTAGTTCGTGCTTTGCACAAACTACTCCGGTCGTCCTCAATAAGGCTCTGCCTTAGCCGGAGGCTTATCCGTGTAGCATGTTATACTTCGCTAATCCGCGAAGATAACATGGCAGGAGCTCCGCCCCTACAACTCTGGCTCCCGCCCTGCACATTAACGGCAAGCGTTAATGTGCCGGTTGGGCAAAGTCCTTGGCTTTTCAACTCTACAACTTTCCTCTGGTGGTTTTAGCGACCGGAAGGGAGCTTACAGAGCGTGACACGCTCTGTTGGAAAAACCTTCGTTTCACTCAGTTTTTTCCTCGTAAACAGATAACAGAAGGGAAAAATCAAGAAATTCAGCATTTATGCGGGTTTCCGGATTTTTGAATGTTAATGCATAGGTTAACATTGAATGTTAATGCATGCATTAACATACCGATAACATGAGTGTTGATTTCCTTTAACATGTATGTTAATTTACTCAACTTTCCTTGGTGGTATCAGCGACCGTAGGGATAATGGCTACAGTATAGATAAGAGTAAATTTTTATCCAAAGGTCTGGAAACCCTTATAAATACTGGGTTTTTAGCACTTTTGCTTGTGTTGATTTTTAAATACGCTTGTGTAGATTTTTCAACACAAATGAATACGTTGACATCAATACATTTATGTTGTTATAATCAACACAAATGTATTTTGAAATTTCGGGGTAATCTTACCATATTAAAATTAAAAATAATCAAGGAGGTTATTTTAATGGGGAAAATAAAAGAACAGCATACTTCAAAAAAGGTAAGGTACATAGGTACAGAACAATTCATTAATGCAGAAACTGGAGTTGTTGAAGAATTTCAAGTTACAGATATTGAAGAACGAGATTTCAATTTCAGCAAAGTTTGGATGAGAAATTTTATTTCTACGCTTGATTTAGTAGGTAATCAAAAAACCCGCCTTGCATTTTGGATCATCGATCATCTTAATAAGGAAAATCAGCTTATTGCAACTTTTAGAAGTATGGCTGACGAAACAGGTATTAGTTTATTTACTGTTCGTGAAACGATGAAGATTTTACAAGACTCGGATTTTCTTCGAAAAGTTAGTAATGGAGTTTATACGATTAATCCCGACATTTACTTTAAGGGGACGAGAAATGCTCGTTTAAATATTCTCAGCCAGTATCATGAACTGGGTGAAACTAAGCCACAGCTGACTGATGAGCAGAAAATTGACCAAATACAAAAATCAATTGCTTTGCTCCAAAGAGAACTTGATAAGCTTACTTCAAAGAAATCTAATATTATCAATGCAGAGAGAGTTTTTGAACCATCGGAGGCTTTGGAAAATTGAACAAGTCTAAGCAGATACAAATACCGGAAGAGCTTTTTGCTGCCCTTTTAAGGTACTTCAACGGTGGTAATGATGAAAATACTGCCAAATTCATCAAGGACGGCTTAAACGCGAAAATCGATGCCATAATTGCCAGGGAATATTATTCCGAGTATAAAACAGCTCCAAGTCCTCAAAAGCGTGAGGAAGCCCGCCAGGACTATCTCAATCACAAGGGAATTCGCCAAAATTTCAGATGGTGACAGATGTATTGATTTTTAAATACGTTTGTATTGATTGAGCAACACAAAGGCATATACTTAAGGAGAATAGGACAATGATAATTAACTCAGAAGGGCTCTCTGAGGCTCAGGAAGCCCGCTTAAAGGTTTTTAAGGATAAACAGAGCCATAATCATGAAATAATGCGTCAAGTGACCGTTTTAGAGGAGCGTATGCTCTCAGCCATCGCAGATGATGACATGGATCTGCTCACCGAGTTAGGCGAACAGATTGATAAATTGCAAAGTCAGTATATCGCTTATTAAGTGAATACTCCGGAAGTGTCCTTCCGGAGTATATGGGGCGTTATATTAACAATACAGTTATTTTACCTTTTTACTATAACAAAAAATGGACGCACTTCATCATGCTTAGCGTGATGTATAAGTGCGCCCTTGGACGCAACTCCCCACATTAAGTGGGGTATAAGTTGCGCTCTTAGAGTTCCATTTCATCTCTTTGAAACAATCCTTGTTCTCTTGTTCTTGTTTTCTGCTTATTGAGCTTACTAAAATTTTGCCTAGTTATTCTAGCTAACTCGTCGTTGAAATCAAGGTCTATTCCAAGCCGTTTATGGCTCCTACAAAGGCTCATAGTGTCCTCAATGGATTTCTTCATTGTCTCCACTATTTTGCCTTCTGGAAGTCCAAAAGCTATTTCTATGCCTTCGAAAGC
>JHWS01000024.1 GCA_000687675.1 Lachnospiraceae bacterium NC2008
ATTTGTTAAAGGGCTAAGTCAGCCCACCGAATTATTTAGCGCTTACGAATAATCAATTAATTAAAATCAAAAAAACTATTTCCTGAAATCGAACCGTAAGCAACGATTACCACATTAGGCTTTGACTTCTCTATATAATCATATAATCCATCTTTGTAATATCTAAGATCAATTTCGTCAATTTTATCAACCCCAATAGCCATAAATGGAATTACTACATCACAAAATGAATCATGAATAATTAATATTTTATATCCATTGTTAATATTCATGTTATCTATGTGAATTAAATCACATTCACCATAATCATATAACCCATATGCATCATCAGAATAACCATACATATTTTTATTTAACTGAGTGTAATCATACATTACAGTAAAATCTCCTATAGTATCTATATTTGCACTTGGTCTTGAGTAATGAATACTAGTATCATATATAGGATAATATATACTAAAATCATCTGGAACTATTCCTGAACCTATTAGCTTTTCTCCTGTTGAGCCCATATAATAATTATGATATATTTTCTTTTCAAATAAGTCTTCTGATAATAATGAACTATCTGTTTTTCCCCCTTTTGAGTTAATATAATCCAACATGATTTTTGCCACTATCATACCTGCTTCTGGTGTCCAATGGTGATCAGTATTAAAAAACAAATCATGGTATTTATCTCTACCAAATGCTTCAAATTTAGGTCTTATATCTAGATAATCAACATTTCTTTTTTCTAGTTCCTCTATTAAATTGTCATTATCATAATTAGAATAATCTAAAATACCACTTACATCATCGTCTCTGCTAACCTGTCTAGGATAAATTACGTATGTGAAGTCAATGTTATTGTCTTTACAATATGATGAAAGTTCCTCTAATTCATCAGCCTTTTTAACATTTAGACCTTCTGTAACAACTGCAGGTGATGTTAACGAAGCGTAATATCCCTCCTCTAATTCAACAACCGGATTATACTCACTTAATACTGTATAATCCCATTGCATAGCACTACAATAATAGTTTCCCATTGAGGCAAGATAATGATACCCTGGCAATCTTTCTGTAGTATGTTCAGTTATCTTTTCTTTTACTCCGTTAATTTTATTTTTATATTTTGTTATATTAGTAATTGCTACATCATATAGCCCTGTTTTTCTTTTTGAATCATCGTATAATACGTTTTCACTTTCTGAATTAATAGCTTCATAACTATCTGCTGTATCTATACTATCTTTAGATTCGTTTCCTTCCCCAATTAGTTCTTGGTGATCAAACATTACTAGTCTAACAAAATAATTATCCATATTATATTTTTCAATTAATACTTCACGTGTAATCTCTCGTAGTATCGTAAATATAAATACAAAAAATATAACTGATACAAAGAAAAATGATATAAAATTATATTTTTTATTCATATATAATCACCTGTTATATCAAAAATTAAAGTATATAAAAGGATTATAGCTTCCTTTTATAGTAACCAATAAAGAAAAAATAAAAACAATCATTAACCATATATTTTCCATAACACCATTTTTATTTATCTTATGTTCAGTTATTCTCTTAAATAGTGGGGTCACTCCCGTAAGCGATAAAATAAAAATTAAGTAAGTTCTTTTAATTGTAACATAACAGCCAAATGTTACCCCATTGGCTCCAATTCCTACTAATTGCCCTATATAATGTGCCGCTTCACCTATACTATTTGCTCTAAATATTACCCAAGCTATTATTATGATAATTAATGTATATATTCGAGTTATAAAAGACTTTTTATCATTTAACCCGGTTAATTTTTCAACAGTAAGTACAACAAAATAGAACAATCCCCATACAATAAATGTCCAATTAGCACCATGCCATATCCCTGTTAGAAGCCATACTAGAAATAAATTTCTAAATGCTTTAACCTTTACACATCTGTTTCCCCCCATAGGAATATATACATAGTCTCTAAACCATGTACTCAAGGTAATATGCCATCTTCTCCAAAATTCTGTAACATTTTTTGATATATATGGGTAATTAAAGTTCTCAGGAAAATGAAATCCAAACATAGCGCCAAGTCCTATTGCCATATCTGAATATCCCGAAAAGTCATAATAAATTTGTAATGTGTATGCAATAGCACCTATCCATGCTAACCCCATCGATCTACCAATTGTATAATCGAATATATTATCTGCAATTTGAGCCATAAAATTGGCTAGTAAAATTTTCTTTGCTAAACCATAAATAAATCTTCTAACGCCCTGTGAGAATAATTCAAAATCTATAGTTCTAGTTGTAAGTTCCTCTTCAATAGTTTTGTACCTAACAATAGGTCCAGCAACTAACTGTGGGAACAAAACTACATATAATGACATTTTTAATAGATTTTTTTGAACCTGAACTTTGCCATAATATACATCAAAAACAGTAAGCGCTAAATAATTCGGTGGGCTGACTTAGCCCTTTAACAAAT
>JHWS01000026.1 GCA_000687675.1 Lachnospiraceae bacterium NC2008
AAGAACTCAGCTTTGTCCGCGTCGTTTGTATCTGACTTAGCCTCAGGCTTAACAGAAGATTCTCCGTATACTGTATCTTTAACTGTAACGGTACCCTTGCCTTCTTTAAGGGAAATCTTGAAGGTTGTTGAAGCAGCTTTATTAAATTCGTTTGACTCTTGCATATCAGTAAACATAAGCTTAGCAGAATATGTTCCTGGTGCAGTTGGCTTAACGGCTGTATAAGAAGAATCATTCTCACCTTTATAATAAACCGTTGCTAATGACGGACCATTCGGTCCATCAGAATTAACAGAATCATTATAAGAATATGTTGCGAAATCATTAGTAAAAATAGTAAAACTTGGATGTGGTTCACCACCAGTTGTTACATCAGAGATAGACAAGGTCGGTGTATATTTTTCAACAGTAAATGTCACTGTCTTATTGCAGTTTTCATATTCATCGCCACCATTTACAGCAACCGTTGCAGAATAACTTCCTGGATGCAAAGGTCTTGATGACGCGTCTATACTCGAGTTATCTTTTTCAAGACTTGTGACCTCAAAGCTAAAGCTGCGGCTATTATTTTTAGCAGTAATCACGCTACTAGCAGCATAATCGTTAGCTCCAGTTTCATCTATAGTGTAACTTCTAGCCGAAACAGTACAATCGTTTTCTAACTTTCTTCCATGAACAACTACAGTTACTGTATACGGTCCAACATTCATAGCGGTACCCCTATATGTAAATGTATATGAATTACTAGTCCCTCTTGCAATGCCTGAAAAAGTAAATCTATCAAAACTGCCTTCAGCACTCTTTTCAGATGATCCAGTTGAAGAATTATCTGTATCGAGTTCCAAACCTGTTTTATAAAATTCAACAACAGCAGTATCAGTTGAATCAGCATACACATCAAAAGTTCCGCCACTACTAGCTACAGGTTCTATACGTATACTAGACTCCCCATCCGCCTTAATTTCTTTCATTTCCGGGTATGAAAAGAAGGCAATTGCAAATACAAGTATTCCTGCAATAAATCTATTCAATAATTTGCCGATATTATTTTTTTTAACCATATCAACTCCTCAAACGACTATTTTTCAGTAAATGTTATATTTACTTCTTTGTCTACATATACCTTATTTCCACCAACATAGACAGTATCGTCACCATCTATCGTAAATTCTTTTCCCGCCGGTATACTATATCCTTTTCCAGGTGTAAGTCTCACTGGCATGCCAAAAGGAATAACTCCTTTTTCTACCCATGGTGAAGCAACTGTTATGGTATAAGTAACCGTATGTCCTGCCTGGTCTGTAGCTTC